>CBDCGP010000059.1:0-32758 GCA_965216655.1 Acidimicrobiales bacterium | reverse complement strand
CGCCGGAGCGCTGACCATCGGCATCTACGACGCCGACGGCAACCTGCTCGACAGCGGACAGGACGACCCGACCCAATGCGGGCCCGAGTCGGACTTCTTCTCGATCATCACGCCGGCCGAGGGCATCTACCACGTCGCCGTCGGCGGCGGGCTGCCGACCGATCCGTTCGACCCGACCACGGGAAGGAACACCGACATCCTCAGCGACTATGCGGGCATGTTCATCGTGGATGCCAACCAGGAGGTCATCGCGCCGGGCAATCTCACCGACTGGTCGGCCGATCGCAGCGGTCCGGACGTAACCAGGTCCAGCCGCCTCGGGGCCCGCGGTCCACTGGCCGAGCTGCGTCGTGCCATCGACGCCCGCAAGGCCGAGGGCCAACGCCGAGGCGGAGGAAGCCGCAGCTGCCGACGACGAGGAGCCGGTCGACACCGACTTCTACCTGGTCAAGCTGCGCAAGGGCGACGCCATCGCCGGTGGCTTCGACAATGCCCGCAGCGTCGGGATCATCGATCCCAGTGGCGTCCTGCGGCACGGCTCACCGTTCAACCCGAGCTTCATCTATCCGCTCGACTCGCCTCTCCGTCACGATCGTCGGTCCGGCTTCGATCATGTGGCCACCGTCGACGGCGTCCACGCCGTGTTCGTGACCGACGGCATCGCTGAGTACCAGGGTGAACTCCGGGTGGTGCGGTCCGGTCTGGCCCCGGAGCGCAGCCGGGCTCAGCAGATCATCTTCCTCGACTTCGACGGGGCGATGGTCAGCGGCGACACGTGGGGCACCGGGCAGGATGCGAACCTGTCGCCACTGTCGAGCTTCCTCGACCGGTGGGGGCTCAGCCCCTCCGACGAGGACGCCGTGATCGACGCCACGATCGACGCGGTGATCGAGACCGTCGACCACGACCTGCGGGTGCTGGACGGCCGCAACGGCAACCGTGACGCCACCAATCGGGGCACCCAGTTCGACGTCGAGATCCTCAACAGCCGGGACCACGGCGACCGATGGGGCGATCCCAACGTGAGCCGGATCGTGATCGGCGGCACCATCGACGAGCTCCTGATCCCCACGATCGGTATTGCCCAGTCGATCGACCCGGGCAACACCGAGACCGAGGAGACGGGCGTCGTCCTGCTCGACATCATGAGCGAACCGGCCGGGTCCACCGACGCCAGCATCAACTCCTACGGGGTGGCCGACGGCGTGACCAAGGCCGAGTTCGTCGGCTTCGTGATCGGCCACATCGCCGCTCACGAGATCGGCCACTACATCGGCAACTGGCACCAGGAGACGTTCAACGAGATCGAGGCGCTGATGGATGCGGGCGGCGACTTCCCGGCCATCGCCGGTGTCGGCGACGATGGCGTGTTCGGTACCACCGATGACACCGACCCCGATTTCGTTGAGGACATCTTCAACGTGGGCGAGGGGTTCAGCGGCGTGGAGGACACCGCAGGCCGGTCGGTGTTCGCGTTCAGCACGGGGCGGCAGCGGGTCCCCGGCCGACCGGGAGGTGGTCGCTGACGTCGCCACCATGATCGCCTGACTACGGGCACCCGGGCATCGGCCCAGGTAGGGAGCGTCCCCCTCGCTCCCGGAAGCCCCCGCCACTGTCCTCCTTCGTTGGCCGTGGCGGGGGCTTCGTCGTTGGGAACGTGCTGATCGGCTGGCAGGAGGGTACATCCACGTTACGATCCGGCGTCCGTGTCACCCGCAGCGCCGGATCTGAACGTCTCATAAGCAGTTCAACGGCGACCATGGCAGAGAACCAATGACCTCACACGAAGCAGCAGCTGAGCTCTATGAGCGACACGCGCCGGAACTCGTTCGATTTGCGAGCTCGATGGTCGACCCCGCAACCGGACCGGACGTGGTTGCCGACGTGTTCGTCGAGATCCTCCGTCGCCAGCCGACGATCGATCGGCCGAGACCATATCTCTACCGAGCCGTCTACAACCGAGCGGTCTCCCACTTTCGACGAAGCGGCCGTGAAGTGCCGGCGAGCGATCGCTCGGAACTCGAAACCCCGACCGCGGCTCCGCATGAATCCACTCGGTGGCTCGAGCCATACCTGGACTCGCTCAGCGAGCAGCAGCGGGCGATCCTCTTCCTCCGCTATGTGGAAGACATGACGTCGGACGGTATAGCCCGGTTCCTTTCGGTGAGTGAGGGTTCCGTCAAACGGCAGCTGGCGCGCATCAACCGCAAGATCGCCCAGACAGGAGTGATGTCATGACCGACCTAGGATCAAACGGTTCGGATTGGCGGCAGCCCATCGTCGGCTACTTCGGTCGTCGGACGGCCGGGGTACAGCCTTTGGCCTTCGACGACGTGATCCGAAGATCCGAGCTTGGTCGATCCGACCAGCCGCCTCTCCGTGAGGCATCCCGACGGGGCACGTTCCTTGCCCTCGTCGCGGTCATACTGGTCCTCCTCGGTGTCGGAACAGTCCTGACATCAGGGTGGCGACCGGGCAACGGCGGCGACGATGTCGTGGTCGCAGCCGATGAAGACGAGGCGCCCGCGACGACCGAAGACACGACGTCGCAGGACCCCGCTTCGACCCCGACCTCTGAGGATGCCGACGACTCGACCGGCGCCGTCGCCGAATCCGAGGGCGAAACCGCAGACGCCGAGGTGGCCGGAAGCAACGACGACCCTGCGGAGCCGGACGGAACCCCAGGCGAGCCACTGCTTAGCTTCGTTGTTCTGCGGGACGTGAGCGGAGCCGTCGAAAGGGTCAGCGTCGAGTCGGGTGAAACCCGTGAAACGATTGGGATCTTCCCTGCGCTGGCTGCCAACAATCGCAGCCCGGACTCGCTGGTCGAAGGGAGGGTTCGTAGCGTAGTCCCCGACGGGCTGGGCACCGAAGGGCAAGCCGGTGACGTATTGTTGGCGGTGTGCTGTGAGCCCGTGGGGGGCAACGTCTACCGACTCAGCCCGTCAAACCCGGACAGTGGCGAACAGCCGGTTGCCGTCGGCACCCGAGCGGTGCCAACACCGGATGGTTCAGTAACCGTCTACGCCATTACCGCCTACGATTTCGTGGTAGACGGTATCGAACTCGGCGTGGAACTCGACGGAATGGTTGATGTCGCCTGGATCAACCGGAGCGGAATGGAAGGTCTGGCTTGGCTCGATGTCGACGAAGCCCGGCCCGAGGGGGGAGTGCTCAAGACCGCCATCTATGATCGTGGTTCATCGTCAGTGTCTGATGTGGCCGAGATTGCCGACATCGAACTACGCCGTCGTTCGATGGCCTCTGACGGATTCGACCGCCTGATCGTGGCCGGCTGCCTCGACGTCGCTTGTGGAACCACTCAGGTGCGATGGATCCGTCCGACCGACGGAACCACGGTGGCCGAAACGGTGCTCGACTACGGCGCCATGGTGACCGGAGTCGACCCGTCGGGGCGGATCCTGCTGGTCGCGGACAACGGTGAGGTCCACCTTCTCGAGGGATTTGGTGAAGCTGACGACGTGACCGACCAAGTCGTAGCGTCCGGAGCATTGTGGGCGGGCTGGTAAACGGCGCACGTCGGCGACGCATGGCGACCGTGGGCCCCGTCTCTCATCGCCGAATTGTCGAGTCGAAACACTCGGCGGTGCTGCGTCGGTCCTCCGGGTCCGGCTGATCTACGATGCGACCATGGCCTCTACCTCGTCCGTCGATTCCCAAACCACCAAGCCACGCCCCACCATCGCACTGATAACAGGAGCCAACTCGGGCATCGGGCGGTCGGCGGCCGTCGATCTGGCGGCGAAGGGGTGGACGGTCTACGGCTCGATGCGTTCGCTCGACAAGGGGGCGAAGTTGGCCGAGATGGCCGATGAGGCCGGGGTGTCAGACCGGGTTCATCCGGTGGTGTGCGATGTCACCGACACCGAGTCGGTCAACCGGGCGGTGGCCGAGGTGACGGCCGACGCCGGTCGGATCGATGTGATGATCAACAACGCCGGGATCGGTGGCAACGGCGTGGTCGAGGAGACGGCGGTGGAACGCTACGCCGAGGTCATGGATGTGAACCTCCACGGCATCGTCCGCTGCGTCCAGGCCGTGCTGCCGCAGATGCGGGAGCGGGGCAACGGCTGCATCGTCAACGTCGGATCGGTCGCCGGCGTCATCGCCGCCGTCGGCCAGGCCCCCTACGTGGCGTCGAAGTGGGCGGTCGAGGGGATGACGGAGGGCCTGGCCCAGGAGGTGGCCGGATTCGGTATCCGGGTCGTGCTCATCGAACCGGGGCTGATTCGCACGGCGATCCTGGCCAAGAACACCGATGCCGCCAACGTCACCGGCGCCTATGACCGGGCCTACCGCCGGTTGTTCGCCTTCTACCAGGCCGGCCTCGCCGACCCCGGCCACCCCTCCGAGGTGGCCGACGTGATCCACGAGGCCGTGACCACCGATGAGCCGAAGCTCCGGTGGACATGCGGCTGGGGCGGCCCGGAGCTTGCAGCCAACAAACCGAAGGTGTCGGACGAGGACTGGGTGGCCCTCGGGGCCATCGAGGACGACGCCGAGTACGCGGCCCGATTCGGTGAGTTGTTCGGGGTCGACATCGCGCCGGTTCACTAGCGGACGGAACCGACATGTCGACCGAGCTCCACGTCATGCTCGCCTCCGCCGTCCGGACCGCGGCGGCGGCCGGGACCAACCCCGCGATCGGTGCGGCACTCGCCAGCATCGATCCGGCGGCCCTGGCCGACTTCTTCCATGCCGGGCTCGACGCCGGCGATGCCCATCCCGTGGGTGAGGGGCTGGCCGCCTCACCGGGAGCGGCCAGTGGAGCGATCGTGCTCGACGCAGACGATGCGCTGGCGGCGGCCGAACGCGGCGAGGACGTGATCCTGATCCGGTCCGAAACCTCACCCCACGACGTGCTCGGGATGCAGGTTGCACGTGGCATCCTCACCGTTCGAGGCGGGCTGGCCAGCCACGCGGCGGTGGTCGCCCGGGGCTGGGGGATCCCAGCGGTTGTCGGGGCGGGCGATGTGGTGATCGGCGTCGATGACGACCCGGCGGTCGTGGCAATCGGTTCCGCCCGGCTGCGAGCCGGCGACCAGATCACCATCGACGGGTCAACGGGCCGGATCTACGCTGGCACGCTCACCACCGCCGACGCCGAGGCCCCGCCCGAGCTGGAGATCCTCCTGCGCTGGGCCGACGCAGTGGCCGCCGGTCACGTCGACATCCGGGCCAACGCCGACACCGCAACCGAGGCTCACCAGGCGCGGGAACTGGGCGCACGGGGCATCGGGCTGTGCCGCACCGAGCACATGTTCCTGTCGCCCGAGCGGCTGCCGGTGATTCGACGCTTCATCCTGTCCGGCGACGAGACCGTCGAGGCCGAGGCGCTGGCCGAACTGGAGGAGGCCCAGACGCACGACTTCGAGCACCTGCTCGACGCCATGGACGAGCTGCCGGTCACCGTCCGCCTCCTCGATCCGCCGCTACACGAGTTCCTGCCCGATCTCACCGAACTGGCCGTGAAGGAGGCGAGGGGCGAGCTGAGCGAGTTCGAGCGCACCGAGCTGACCGCGGCCCGCCGGCTGCACGAGACCAACCCGATGATCGGCACCAGGGGTGTGCGGCTCGGGATCCTGCGCACCGGGCTCTACGAGATGCAGGTCCGGGCGTTGTGTCGGGCGGCGGCCACCTTGTTCGAGCGCGGCCGCCGACCGCACGTGGAGATCATGATCCCCCTGGTGGTGGACGCCGAGGAGCTGCGTCGAGCCCGTGGCCGGATCGTCTCGATACTCGACGAGATCGGCCATCCGGAGCTCTCGGCCTCGACGATCTCCGTCGGCGCCATGATCGAGACGCCTCGGGCCGCGCTGACCGCCGGCGCGCTGGCCGACCACGCCGACTTCTTCTCGTTCGGCACCAACGACCTGACGCAGCTCACCTACGGCTTCAGTCGAGACGATGTCGAGGCCACACTTCTCCCCGTCTACCTCGAGCGGGGCATCCTCACCGAGAGCCCGTTCCAAGCCCTCGATCACCATGGTGTTGGCGAGCTGATTCGAGGCGCCTGTGACGCCGCCCGCACGGCACGGCCCGACATCAAGCTCGGCGTGTGCGGCGAACACGCCGGACATCCCCCGTCGACCGAGCATCTGGTCGGACTCGGGGTCGACTCGGTTTCGTGCTCACCGTTCCGGGTGCCGATGACCCGCTTGGCGGTGGCCCGGGCGCTACTCGACTCGGGGCGGGTCGACATCGACGACGTGGATTTCGATCTCGGCTCAATCGATCTCGACACCGTCGGCCCGACGCCCGACTCGGACCGGCCCGGCGCCTACGATGAGGCCGTGGCCGGCAGCACCATCGGCGGGCGATCCCCCGTCGAGATCGACGAGGCACTCGTCCTGCATGTGCTGAGGGTTCGCGGCTTCCTGACGCCGGATGGTTTCACGGCAAGTCTCGGTCGGCATCCGTCCGACATCCTGGCCGACCTCGTCGAAGCCGGACACGTCAACCACATCGAAGCCCGTGACATGTACAGCCTCACTCCGGCGGGGCGGGAACGGCAGGCCGAGCTCCTGTCCGGCTACGCCACCGACTCGCTCGCCGCAGCCCTCGCCCCCCACTATCAACCTTTTTTGGAACTCAACTCGGCGTTCAAGGAGCTGTGCACCCGCTGGCAGCTCCGTGACGGCGAACCGAACGACCACAGCGACTCCGCCTACGACGGCGATTGCGTCGATGACCTGGTCCAACTCAACCGCCAGGCTCGGCCGGTGCTCGAGGCCATGGCGGGAGCACTACCCCGACTCGGCCGCTACATCGGGCGCCTCGATGGCGCGGCCCGCAACGTCGAGGGTGGCGACGTCAAGCAGTTCACCGGGGTCATGTGTGAGTCGTTCCACGACATCTGGATGGAACTCCACGAGGATCTGATCGTGCTGCAGAGAATCGACCGCGTGGAGGAAGGCTCGTTCTGAGCGTCAACCGATGGCTGCGGCCACCGCATCGTGCAACGACTGGTTGATCCGGCTGCCCCGGGCCAGCTGGTTGCCGCTGCCGTCGAAGAGAATCCAGGTGGGGGTGGTGGACACGTCGTAGTGGCGGATCACACCGAAGGTGTGGTCGAGCAGAATCGTCGGGCTCGTGACGCCCGTGGCGGACAGGAACTCGTCGGTCTGGGCGCGACTACCGGTGATGCCGAGCCCGACGAGATCGAGCTGGCCTGCGTACTGTTGAGCGAACTGCTCAACGTCGGGCCCCTCGGCCCGACAGATGGCTCAACCGGGTAACCAGAACCACACCAGCACCGGACGGCTGCCGGCCACCTGGTCGGCCAACGAAACGACCTGCCCGGATCCGTGGTTGGTCACCGAGATGGCGGGAAAGACGACATCGGGTGGCGGCGGCTGGGTCGTCTCCGACGAGGTGGTCGACGAGTCGGACCCATCGGTGCCCGTGGTGTCGGAGCCCGTGGTATCGGACGACGGCATGGTCGTCTCGGTCGACATCGTCGTGGAGGTGGTCGTCGGCGGATAGGAGACCGACGGGGTGGTCTGCGTCTCCACCACCCCAAAGGTGGTGGTGGTGGAACTCGACGAGTCCGAGCTCATCGCCGACGCATCGCCGAACTGCGGCACCAGAACCCGAAGCGCGTCGTCGCCCGCAACGTCGGCGGTCTTGGCGGCTCCGGCGTTCTCCCCGGTCTCGACGGCGCCGGCCTGCTGGTCGGCCACGACGGTGACCCCGGCGGAGTCGGCGACAGGATCCTGCTGGAAACCGGAGCAGGCCACAAGGACCGCCGCGCCCAGAAGGACGCCGATCCCTGACCACACCATTCCCATCAATGAACTCGTTCGGTTCACCCGCCGGTTCCCCCGTCCTGTCAACCAAGGTGAACCTACTACCGGTCCCCGTTCGACGTCATGGGCGCTAACTCAATCTTTAACGATCACTGTCTAATGATTGTTCAGCCAACGTTTGTCAGCCGATCACTCGGACGCGGCAGGTGTCGCACGCCAGGCCGAGCGGTCCGCCTGCACCGCCGATCGGTGCTGCCGTGACCGCCACTTCCTGACCGGGCTTGAGGTTGACCGGATGTTTGTCGTAGGCCAGATCAGCGCTGGTGAACCCGGAGGAAGTGAAGATCCTCGTGCCGTCGACGGTGATGTAGGAACCGCCATCGCAGGTGACCGGCCCGCCCTGCACCACCTCGCCGGCCTCGTTGAGGACGAGGCGACTCGAGCAGTCGGTGAACACCTCGGTGACCACACCCCGTATCGAAATCTTGTCGGATCCGGACTCGCCGCCGTCGTCGGGTGGGGGTTCCTCGGTCGGCGGTGTCGTCTCCTTCTCGGTGGTCGTGGTCACGAGATCGGTGGTTTCGGGAGGCTCCTGTGCTTCGCCAACGGCCACGTCAGCTTCATCGGTGTCACCGGAGTTCGCATCGTCGGCAACCGTGGTCGCCGTCGAGTGAACCGTTGTCGAGGTAGCCGGGTCGCCCTCCACCACGAGCGGAGCGGAGGAGTCCGCCGCAACGCCCCCGGCCGTTCCGCCGGCGGTCACGGCGACGTCGACCTCGGCTGCCTCGCCGGCGACATCGACGTCACCGGTCTCGTCACCGGCGTTGGCGGCGACGATGGCAATGGCGCCGACGGCGAGCAGACCGACACAGGCGGCGACCGCGGTCAAAAAGCGGGTCCGTGGTCCACTCCAGTCTGGGCCGAAGGCACGTCGACCGGTCGGGGCCACCGCCATCCGCTTGAGTGTGGCGCCCGGTGGCGTCACGCGCTCGAGCACACGAAACCGCTCGGCGACGACCGGGTCGAAGTCACCGTCGTGGACGTCGTCGGTATGGTCGTCGAATTCGCTGTGGTCGGTCATTGGCGTTCGATCCTTTCCCGCAGATGGGCGTGGGCTCGGTGGAGTTGCACGCGGACCGAGTTGGCGCTGGTGTCGAGGATCTCGGCGATCTCCGACGGGGTGAATCCACCGGCGTAACGCAGCACGACGACCGCCCGCTGCTGATCCGAGAGGGTGCGCAGCTGGTCGAGGAACTCGACGAGTTCGGGGTCGGCCGAGTGGTCGTGAACAGCGGCATCGTGAGCGGCATCGACGGGGCGGAGGTTCCGCCACCGGCTGGACCGATCGGCGAGCAGGCCGGCCGCCACCCGAAACGCGGAGCGCCAGATCCATGCTGCCGGGTCGTTGAGTTCGTCACCTCGGCCGATGGCCTGGCTGAAGGTCTCGGCCGCGGCCTCGGTGGCCACGTCGGCATCACCGGTGTAGGCCAGCAGTGACCTCCACAGGCGCTGGTGGTGGGCGCGGTACGCCTCTTCGATCGGATCCATGGCCAGGACTCGCATGCAATGGTACAGGGCCTGTCCGACCCCGATTCATTAACACGAACCCGAGCAAACCCCGAAATTAGGAGCTGAGGTGACACGGGGTGTCACCTCAGCTCCTTAGTACAGCATGGCGGGGAGTGGGTCAGGCGGAGACGTCGGAACGCTCGGCGACGGCCGCCTCGTGGATCATGTCCTGGCTGATGGCCGCCTCGCCGCCCAGCCACCGACCGAGCCCGAACATCGCCATTGCGTAGCCGGCACACCCGATGGTCAGGCCGACGAGCAGGGCCACCCGATAGTCGCCGAACGCGTCGGGCTCGCCGACCTCCAGAATACGAAGGGCACCGCCGACCGCTCCGGCCACGAGCCAGGAGGCGCCGAACGCCATCGTCGGCCAACGGGGAGCAAGCGACCGGCGCCACAGGGCTATGGCCATGATCATCGAACCCAGCCCGATCAGACTCCCCCAGCCGGCGAAGAACCACCCCACAAACGCGGCCGCGGCGCCGAGGGCGGCCAGTCCGATGCCGAGGTGGCCGACAACACCGAGGCCTCCGTGACGCTCCACCAGAGCGATCACGACAACCGTACTCAGGACCGCCGAGATCAACAAGGCGATGGCACCGGCGATCCACAACTGCTGTGGCGTACCTTCCCACGTTCCCGACGCACGGTCGGCGAAGTCGCTCGCCGTCATGAATGCCGCGACCAGAAGCCAGCCGGCGGCGATGAGCGGGCCCATCCGCCCGGCAGCGACCGAGAACGAGGTGGGAACGGCCAAGCCTTTGGTGCCCGTGGTGGCGAAGTCCATGGTGATGTCTCCTGGTTGTCCGAAGTTCGTGAGTGTCTCCTTCTGGGCGGCGATCGACGGGACGCCGGCCGCGGTCCGGCGCTCGACCGCCGAGTACAGGTGATCGCGCAGCTCGTCGACGACCGCATCGGCATCGGGCCGCCACCGCAGTCTTCGGGCGACGTCGGCGAGGTAGTCGTCGATCAGTTCGTGGCCGGCCATGGCGTCCCCTCCAGAACCCGGGCAACGGCGCCGCTGAACTCCTCCCACCCTTGACGCTTGTCTCGGATGGCCCGGCGGCCCTTGCCACTGATGGTGTAGGTGCGGCGGCGACGCCCGCTCTCCGTGGACCACGACGAGGTGAGCAATCCGGCCTTCTCCAGGCGATGGAGGGCCGGGTAGATGGTGCCCTCGGGGAGATCGAAGACACCGTCGCTGCGATCCCTCAACCCCGAGAGCACGGCGTAGCCGTGTGCCGGGCCGTCGGCCAGAACCGCCAACAACAGCAAGTCGAGATGGCCTTTCAACGCTTGATCCTTCATGGGTAGCACTCTATACCTAGAAAACCTATACCTAGGGAACCTATACCTAGAAAACCTATACTCTGTTTAACTAGGTGTCAAGCGGACACTCTGTGCCGAGCAGCTCCAGGTTTTCGGAGCTCACAGGCACAGAACGGTGAAACGGGGGAAGCCGTCAGACGTAATCGAGGGGCAGCGACGTGGAGTGCTTGACCGCCTCGAGAATGAACGTGGAGCGCACGTCGTAGAGCTCCACCTTGTCGATGAGCCGCTTGTAGAAGTCGTCGAACGCGGCGAGATCGGGCACGAGGACCTTGAGTACGTAGTCAACCTCACCGCTGGTCCGGTAGGCCTCGATGATCTCGGGAATGTCGGACACTCCGTCGACGAATTGCTGCAGCCACAGCTTGTTGTGCTCGTTGGTGCGGATGAAGACCAGGGCGGAGACACCGAGGTTGATCTTGGCCGGATCGACGAGCGTGACTCGCTTGGTCAACACACCCCGATCCTCCAGATTTCGGATCCGGCGCCAGCACGGAGTGGCGCTCAGCCCCACCTCCTCGCCGATCTCTCGAACCGACAGCGTGGCGTCGTCCTGGAGAAGCTGAACAATTTTCCGATCGAGGTCATCCACAGTTGGGTTCGCTTTCACTGCCCGCCGACAGATTAGGGCAATTATGCTCCAATACAATAGGACAGTAGAGCGTTCTTGCCCACATCCTGCTGCCTGATCGCCGTGGTTGGCACACACGTAACGGCAGCCGTGGGCGAACATGAAGACCACCTGTCCGCCATCGGTGTCAGCGAGAACATGGGCCATTCCGAACAACAGCAGCCATCAGCCACCCCACCCGACGCGTCCGACCTGGTGGAACCGGCCATCGCGCTGGTCGGTCGCTGGTTGGAGCGAGCCGAGGAACTCGAGACCAGACGGGAGCGGACCCAGGCGGCACAGCTCGACGGTGTGGTCTCCGACGACAGCGGCGTGCGGTTCGCCATGCGGTTCGTGGATCGGGTGATCCGCCCCGAGGACCACCGGGTCGCGGCCGAGGAGCTGACGTCGCTGGTCAACGACCGACGGGGCGAACCGCTACCGGGATTCCTCTCGCCAATCGACAAGGTTCTGCTCAAGGCCGGCGCCCGGCTCGCACCCGTCGTCCCACAGATCGTGATGCCGCTGGCCGTCGGTCGGATGCGCCAGATCGTCGGCCACCTGGTCGTCGACGCCGAGCCGGCCAAGATGGCGGCCCATCTGCGTCGCCGACGCAACGAGGGTTTCCGGCTCAACGTCAACCAGCTGGGCGAGGCGGTGCTCGGTGACGCCGAAGCCCGCCGCCGGTTCGAGAAGGCCGACCAGCTGCTCGACAGTCCCGACGTCGACTACGTGTCGGTCAAGACGTCGTCTATCGTGTCCCAACTCAACTACTGGGCGTGGGACGACAGCGTCGCCCGGGTGATCGATCAACTCCGGCCACTGTTCGAGAAAGCCCGGGACAGAGGCACCTTCATCAACCTCGACATGGAGGAGTACCACGACCTCGACCTGACGATCGAGGCGTTCTGCTCGCTGCTCGACGAGCCGGAGCTGGCCGACATCGATGCCGGCATCGTGCTCCAGGCCTACCTCCCCGACTCCTTTCCCGCCGTCCAGCAACTCGTTGAGTGGGCCGGCGGACGGCCGGGCTCGATCAAGATCCGTCTCGTCAAAGGGGCCAACCTGGCCATGGAGAAGGTCGAGGCGGCAATGCACGACTGGCCCCAGGCGCCGTACCTGACGAAAGCGGAGGTCGATGCCAACTACAAGCGCTGCCTCGACTGGGTGCTCACGCCGGAGCGAACCCGGTCGGTGAAGATCGGGCTGGCCAGCCACAATCTGTTCGACACCGCCTGGGGCTACCTGCTGGCCACCGAACGAGGTGTGGCCGACCGGCTCGAGCTGGAGATGCTGCAGGGTATGGCGGCGCCCGAGGCGAAGGCGGCCCGGGAGACGGCCGGCGATCTGCTGCTCTACACGCCAACGGTGGCCGCCTCGGAGTTCGACGTGGCCATCAGCTACCTCTTCCGGCGGCTGGAGGAGAACGCGTCGGACCACAACTTCATCCGCCATCTGTTCACCCTGCGGCCCGGCGGCACCGACTTCGAGGCGGAGGCCGCCAAGTTCCGCACGGCTGTGGCCGATCGTCACGACGCCGCCATCGGACCCAACCGCACCCAGAACCGCCTCACCGAGACCCCGGCGGGAATCGTCGCCGACACCTTCACCAACGAACCCGACAGCGATCCGGCGGTGGCCGCCAACCGCCGCTGGGCGGTCGACGTGGCACGGGCCGAGCGGTACGAGCCGGTGAAGACGCCGCTGATGGAGGACTCTCCCGCCGCCCGGGCCCACGTCGACGAGATCATGGCCGAGCTCTCCGACGGTGTGGCCAAGTGGTCCTGCCGGCCGGCGGCCGAACGGCGGGCCATCCTCCACGCCGTCGCCGACGAGCTGAGCCGGCGCCGCGGCGACCTGATCAACGCCATGATCCACGAGGCCAACAAGACGCTGGCCCAGGCCGATCCCGAGGTGTCGGAGGCCATCGACTTCGCCCGCTACTACGGCGATCGCAGCATCGAACTCGACCAGCACGACGGGTTGCGTTTCCAGCCGCACGGCGTGATCACGGTGGTGCCGCCGTGGAACTTCCCGGTGGCCATCCCCGCCGGTGGGGTCCTGGCCGCCCTGGCCGCCGGCAACTCGGTTGCGTTCAAGCCGGCGCCGCAGACACCGCGATGCGCCGAGATCGTCACCGAATGCTGCTGGGCCGCGGGCGTGCCCGACGACGCGCTGCACTTCATCCGGGTCCCCGACGACGGGTTGGGCCGCCATCTCATCGAGGCCTCCGAAACGGTGATTCTCACCGGGGCCTACGAGACCGCCGAACTGTTCCGGTCCTGGAAGCCGAGCCTGCGGATCCTGGCCGAGACCTCGGGCAAGAACGCCATCGTCGTCACCCCCCACGCCGACCTCGACCTCGCCGTGGCCGACCTCGCGTATTCGGCGTTCGGCCATTCGGGGCAAAAATGTTCGGCCGCCAGCCTCGGGATCCTGGTGGGCGACGTCTACGATTCGCCACGGTTCCGACGCCAACTGGTCGACGCCGTGAGTTCACTGACGGTCGGCCCGGCCGCCGACCTGTCGACCGACATGACCCCGACAATCGAGCCCCCGGCGGGCAAGCTGCTGCGGGGTCTGACCGCCCTGGACGAGGGCGAGGAATGGTTGATCGAGCCCCGACGGCTGGAAGGCGGCCCGGCCGCCGGCACGTGGACCCCCGGCGTGCGCCTCGGGGTGCGGCCCGGCTCATGGTTCCACCAGACCGAATGCTTCGGGCCGGTTCTCGGCCTGATGGCCGCCGCCGATCTCGACGAGGCACTGGCCATCCAGAACGGCACCGAGTACGGGCTGACCGGCGGTATCCACTCCCTCGATCCCCGGGAGATCGAAACCTGGATCGAGCGGGTCGAGGCCGGCAACGCCTACGTCAACCGCACGATCACCGGCGCCATCGTGCAGCGGCAGCCGTTCGGCGGTTGTAAGCGGTCGTCGATCGGCCCGGGGGCGAAGGCCGGTGGGCCGAACTACGTCTCCCAGCTCGGCCGTTGGGTGCCGATCAGCGCCGAGGCGGGGTCGGAGGCCGGGGTCGGGTCGGAAGCCTGGCTGGCCGCGGCTCTCGAGAGCGACGAGCACTGGTGGGCCACCGAGTTCTCCGTCGAGCACGACCCCACCGGCCTGTTCTGCGAGTCGAACGTTTTCCGCTACCGGCCGCTGGAGCGGGTTGCGGTTCGGGTGGAGCGGTCGGCCGACCCCAGCGGCGTGAGGCTGGAGCGGGTCCTCGCTGCCGCCCGCCGGTGTGGAGTGGCCACCGAGGTCTCCGACAGCAGTACCGAGTCGGTCGACGAGTTCGCCGCCCGTCTCGACACCTTGGCGGACCGGGGCGTGACGCGGGTTCGGGTGATCGGGGACAGCGGCGACGAGCTCCGACCCGCTGCCGACGCCGCGGGCGTTCACGTGGCCGACGAGTTGGTTTCGGCCAACGGCCGGATCGAGCTGCTCCACTATCTCAGGGAGCAGGCCGTGTCGAGAACGCTGCATCGCTACGGGAACCTCCTCTAATCGGCCGCGCTATCGTTGCGGCATGGACAGAGCGGCGACACCGGTCAAGATCCATGTGACTCTTTGGCAGGTCATCGCGGCTTTCGCCGTCTGTGTGGTGCTGTTCGGCGCGGGATTCGCAGCCGGTCGAGTGACCGGATCCGACGACCCGACGACCGACGCCAGTTCGGCGCCGGACCCGCTCAGTGGTAGTGCGGTCGGGGCCGCCGGCGCGGACGAGTCGAGCGGTGCGGAGGGTGGTGCGGAGGGCGCGGAGGCCAGTGCGGGCATCGAATCGTCCGCCGCCTCGATCGGGGTGACGGTCGAAGGCCTCGAAGCGGCGTTGGCCACCGTCGACCTCGGACGGCTGACGTTCGAACACGGGACCGATCAGCTGACGGCCGACGGGCAGGCCGCCGCCGGCGATATCGCAACGATCCTGGCGGCTCATCCCTTCATTCCCGTGGAGGTCGAACTCCACACGTTCACCGAGGCGACACCGGGCGACAACCACGGTCTCAGCGTGCTCCAGGCCGAGGCGGTGCTGTCGGCCATGGTGGCAAACGGTGTCGAACCGGGCCGGCTGACGGGCGTGGGGCTGGGCGGGTCATACGACAAACCCGAGGGCATCGATCAGTTGGTGCGGTTCGCCTCCAACGATTCGGAGGTCGACCGGATGCTTGACGCCATCGATTTCCTCAGCATCACCTTCGATGGTGACGGCCGCCTCAACGGCGGCGACGCGGCGATCGGGCAGATGATCGACGCCCTCTCCACCAATCCGTCGGCCTCGCTCCATCTGATCGGCTATGCCTACCGTGATGATCCCGGAACGAGCCACGATCTGTCGCACACCGTCACCGATGAGGTGACCGAGAGACTGGTCGCCGGTGGGATCGAGCGGGAACGAATCGACGTCGTCGGCCTCGGCGACGCCCCGACCCAGATCGATGGCACCACCGAGGTCGAATTCGAAGTCGGCCTTCCGGCCGCGCTCACCCTCGCGCTGCGGGACGTCGACGAGACCCGGATCCAGTTCGAGCCGGGCTCGGATCGGCTGACACCCGACGGGGCGGCGGCCCTGACCGAGGTGGCGAATGCGCTGTTGCTCGATCCGGAACAGCGGGTTGAGATCTCGGCCCACTCCTTCAGCGAGGCGACGTCGTCGGCCAACCATCAGCTCAGCCATCTTCAGGGCGACGCGGTGGTGGCGGCCCTGGCCGCGGCCGGAGTCGATCCCGAACGGCTCGAACTGGAGGCTCACGGCGACCCGATCGCGTTCCGCCAGGGAGCCCGGCCGAGCTACATCTCGTTCTATCCCCTGGACTGACCGCCGCCCCTTTGACCGCCGTCGGGCGCCCGCCGAGGCCCGCCTAGCACCCACGACCCAGTTACCTTACACTGGAAGGTGGACGAGCGCGGCGTTCGGGTGTCGAAGCGACAAGACCAAAGACAGAGGTGTCAGCCATGACCGCAACCAACGACGCACCATCGACCCGTGACAACGCCGACATCGTCGGCCGCAGCGATGTCAACGACGTCGACGCCATCTTCCAGATGACCAACACCGACCGCGACGAGGTCATCCGCCAGGTCGAGAATCACGCCGACACACTGTTCACCTGGGACTACGAGAAGGGCGCCCGTCCCCGCCTGAACAAGCTGTACGAGAAGGCCAAACACTCGATGTGGGACGGCGAACGTGATCTCGACTGGAGCACCGACGTTGATCTGGACCGCATGATCGAGCACATGCGGGTTGTGACGTACGTTCAGAACCAGTCGCTGTACAAGCTGGCCGAGGAACCCGGCAGTCCGCTGTCGAATTTCGGCGAGGACGAGTGGAATCAGCTGTACCGGGAGTCGCTGGTGTGGCAGATGAGCCAGTTCCTGCACGGCGAGCAGGGCGCGCTGGTGGCCACCGCCAAGATCGTGGAGACTGTTCCCTGGATCGACGCCAAGTACTACGCGGCCACCCAGGTGATGGACGAGGCTCGCCACGTCGAGGTGTTCTCGAAGTATGTCGACACCAAGCTCGGCGACCACTACCCCATCAACATCCACCTGCGGGACCTCCTCGACGACGTCATCAACGACAGCCGCTGGGACATGACCTACCTCGGCATGCAGATCATGATCGAGGGGCTTGCTCTGGCCGCCTTCGGGTTCCTCCATCAGATCACCGACGAACCGCTGCTCAAGAAGCTGCTGCGCTACGTGATGAGCGACGAGGCCCGCCATGTGGCCTTCGGGGTGCTCAGCCTCCAGGAGCACTACCAGAACCTCACGCTGGCCGAGATCCAGGAGCGGCAGGAGTTCGCATTCGAGGCCGCGCTGCGAATGCGGGACCGGTTCCTCCGCCAGGAGGTGTGGCACCGCATGGGCATCGACGATTCCCGGCCGATCCTCCACTGCATCCTCAACGCCCCACCCGAGGAGAAGGAGTTCCAGCGTCTGCTGTTCTCCAAGATCGTGCCGAACTGCCGCAAACTGGGATTGCTCGACGCCGGTGAAGGTTGGCTGCGCACGAAATTCACCGAGATCGGCGTGATCGAGTTCGAGCACCTGGAGTCGAGCGACGACGAGTACAGCGACTTCGCCCTGACCGGCGATTAGCCTGGCTGGGGTGAACGAACCGACCGGTTGGGACCGCCTGCGTAACCGCTTCCTCAACAAGGGAACCGCCTTCACCACGGCCGAGCGGGACCGCTACCGGCTGAACGGGCTGCTGCCCCCGGTCGTCGAAACGCTGGATCAACAGCTCGATCGGGTTCGCATCGAGTTCGACACCAAAGGCACCGACCTCGGCCGCCACATCTTCCTGCGTCTCCTGCAGGCTCGCAACTCGGTGCTGTTCTACTCGTTCATCCAGCGCCACGTCGAGGAGATGCTGCCGATCGTCTACACCCCGACCGTGGGTTTCGCCTGCCAGGAGTGGTCGCGCATCTACCGTCAGGAACACGGCCTGTACTTGTCGTGGCCCGACCGCCATCGCATCGGGGATCTGCTCGACAACGCCATCAACAGTCCCCTCGGCGGCCCCGGCTCCTCGGACCGCATCGACCTCATCGTGGTCAGCGACGGCGAGCGGATCCTCGGGCTCGGTGACCTCGGGGCCGGCGGGATGGGCATCCCGATCGGAAAGCTCGCCCTGTACAGCGGCGTCGGGGGGATCAACCCGAGCCGCTCTCTGCCGGTGCTGCTCGACGCCGGAACCGACAACGAGACGCTGCTGTCGGATCCGCTCTACCTCGGTTGGCGGAACCGGCGCGTCCGCCGTGCCGACTACGACGAGTTGGTCGACGCGTTCGTCGACGCGCTGGCCGAGCGGCTGCCGAACGTGGTCGTGCAGTGGGAGGACTTCGCCCAGACGAACGCCCGCCGGCTACTCGACCGTCACCGCGACCGGTTGGCGTCGTTCAACGACGACATCCAAGGCACCGCCGCGGTGACCGCCGCCGCCGTTCGGGCCGGCATGGGTCGCACCGGTGTGGCGGCGCATGATCTGCAGGTGGTGATCGTGGGGGCCGGATCCGCCGGCACCGGTGTGGCCGACGAGCTGGTGCGGTTCCTCGAGTCGAGCGGCCTGTCGGAGGCCGACGCAGTGGGGCGATGCTGGCTGGTCGACCGTCACGGACTGCTGCACGGCGGGGTCCCCAACGTCGATGAGCTGCACGACTTCCAGCGCCGGTATCTGCGGTCGGACGACGAGGTGCCCGGTTCCGGGTCGCTGCTCGACGTGGTGCGGGCCGTGCGCCCCCAGGTGCTGATCGGCGTGTCGGGCCAGCCCGGCCTGTTCACCGCCGAGGTGGTCGAGGCGATGGCCGCCGGTGTGGAGCGGCCGATCATCATGCCGCTGTCGAATCCGACGCCGAGGGCGGAGGCCATTCCGGCCGACGTCGTCGACTGGACCGACGGTCGGGCCCTGATCGGCACGGGCAGCCCGTTCGACCCGGTGGTCAGGGGCGGGACCACCCATGAGATCGCCCAGGTCAACAACGTCTACATCTTCCCCGGTGTCGGGCTCGGGGCACTGGCCGTCGGGGCCACCCGCATCACCGATGCGATGATCACCGCCGCCTCAGGGGCCGTGGCCGACCTGGCCGTGGCGGGAACCGAGGATCGGTTGTTGCCGCCGGTGGGTCGGGCGGCCGAGGCGGCACGGATGGTGGCGATCGCCGTGGCCTGCCAGGCCGTCGCCGACGGCGTGTGTGCCGTGTCGGATACCGAGTCGGTCGAGTCGCTCATCGACGCCAACACCTGGCACCCGATCTACTGACCGGGGTCAGGGGCGGGTCAGGGGCGCGTGACGCTGGCCATGACCTCGTGTTTGAGCTGCCACGAGCCCTCGCTCAGCGACACGTGGTAGACGTGGGGGTTGACGATGCGACGCACGCCGACGTCGAGGCGGCCGATGTCGTCGAGACGGCGCTTCCGGGCCGCCTCGACCGCCTCATGGTCGTCGACCACGGCCCACGGATCGAACGGTTCGAGTAGCTCCTCGCGCCCGGCGATCTGGTTGGCGGTGAGCGTGCGGGTCACGCCCGGCGTGCTCGGGTGGTGGAGCACGAGGGGGTCGCCGAGGATCTCACCGGCCTGGGCCAGGAGGTCGGCGGTCGCCGGGCCGCGGGCGCTGTGGATCCGCCACACCGTCTTGCGCCCGGGGTTGACCACCTTGGCCGGCGTGTCGCTGAGTTTGATGGCCGGCTTCCAGTCACCGTCATCGTTGATGGCCACCAGTTTGTAGACGCCGTCGAGGCTGGGCGCTCCTTCGCTGGTGGCCATCCGGGTGCCGGCCCCGTAGACGAGGCGGCGGATGACCCGGTCGGGGTCCTGACCGTATTCGGGAGCCTCGATCGTGATCTGGTTGAGGATCTGCCAGATCGTGATCTCGTCGAGGCTCGACGACAGCACGATGACCGGTTCGGTGAACCCGGCGTCGTCGAGCATCGCGGAGGCTCGCACCGCGAGGTGGGCCAGGTCGCCCGAGTCGAGGCGGATGCCGATTGGCTCGTGGCCGCCCGAGCGCAGTTCGTCGAACACGGTGATGGCGTTGGGGAGACCGGAGCCGATGGTGTCGAGGGTGTCGACGAGGAGGAGGCAGTCGTCGGGGTAGAGGTCGGCGTAGGCCCGGAAGGCGGCGAGCTCACCGTCGCCGCCGTTGGTCGACTCCAACGCCATGAACACCTGAACCAGGGCGTGGGCGTGGGTGCCGACGGGGGTGAATCCGAGCGCGTGCGACAGTCCCACGTTGGATGAGCCGACCGCGCCGCCGATGAGCGACGCCCGACTGGCGGCCAACGCGCCCCGCTCCGGGGCTCGCCGCATGCCGAACTCGAGCACCGATCCGCCGTTGGCCGCCTCGACGACCCGGGAGGCCTTGGTGGCGATCAAGGTCTGGAAGTTGAGGTGGTTGAGCAGCGAGGTCTCGAGCAGCTGGGCCAACGCCAGTGGCCCCTCGACCACGGTCAGCGGCACGTTCGGATGCACGACCCGGCCCTCGGGAATGGCCTCGATCCGCAGCGACGAGAAGTCGCCCACATCCGACAGCCAGCCGAGGAAGTCGTCGCCGAACAGCTGCTCGCCGTGACGATTGCGGTGGGTGCGCAACTGGTCGAGCGACGGGTCGTCGAACCGGACCGAGCGGATCCAGTCGGCTAGCCAGGCGGCGCCGGCGTTGACGCAGTACCCGGCCTGATGGCGGCCGTAGTCGGGATAGCGGCGGAAGAAATGCTCGAACCGGGCGGGCTTCTCGGCCAAGCCTCGTTGGTGGTAGAGCTGCGCCATCGTCAGCTGGTACTGATCGGTGTAGAGCACGCCCTCGGCCAGACTGCGGTTCATGCTCCGAAGGGTAGTGTTCACCGGTCGTTCGGGTTTGACTGGACGGCGATGTTCGATCTCGACATGCGGTTCGACAACGCCATTGCCTTCTATGGTTCGTTGCGGCCGGGCGAGTCGAACCACTGGGTGGTCCGGGACATCCCGGGTGTGTGGATCGACGGTACGGTTCGGGGCTACGTGTTCGAGATCACGTGGGGTCGCTACGAGGGCCACCTCGGGTTCGCTCCCGATCCTGACGGCCACCGGGTCGCGGTGGCGGTGCTCGTTTCCAGCGAGTGGCCGTCTCACCTCCACAAGGTCGACGACTTCGAGGGCCCCGGCTACGAGCGGCAGGCGGTCTCGGTGACGGCAGCCGACGGTGACGACGACGTCATCGGCGAGGCGGCCGTCTACGTGTTCCTCACCGATCGGGAGTGAACGCGGACGCGCCGGAGCCCGGCCGCACTCGACGAGAGTGGGACCGGGCTCCGTTCGCTCAGCTGGATTGTGGGCTGGATGCCGCCGGTTGGCGTCAGGGCAGCTCGTTGACCCGATCGGTCGGCGGCGGATCCACCGGGCCGAACGTGTCGAGGTAGTTGATCAGCGCATCGAGGTCGACGCCACCGTCGATCCGCATTGCTGGATCGATCTCGGCGAAGGTGGTGAAGTTGTCACCGCCGTCGGCGAGGAAGCTGTTGGCGGTGACCATGTAGGTGCCGCTCGGGTCGAGCGGTACGCCGTCGAGCTGCACATTCGTGACCGAGATCCCGGTGCACAACCCATCCACGATCGTGGTGGCCAGATCGTAGGTGAAGCCTTCCGACACACCGAGGTGCAGGAACGGGCGGCTGGCGAAGTCGGGCTGGCACTGTTCCTCGAGGACCGAGATGATCTGGGCCCCGGTCATCGGGAACGTCAGCACGTTGTTGCCGAACGGCTGGAAGGTGAACGCCTCGCCGAACGTGACCACGCCGTCGCCCTCCGAGCCGGAGGCCGCGAAGGTGAGATCCGAGCGAACACCGCCGGGGTTCATGAACGCCACCTGGGAGCCGGCGGCTGAGGCCGACCAGTTCTGGGCGTCGGCCACGAGGTTGCCGGCGGGTGACTCGACACCGCGGTCGCTACCGGTGGGGTCGCCGCCGCGGTTGATGTCGGCGGTGATGGTGCCGATCGGCAGGTTGCCGGCCTCGTCGAACAGCGGCTGCCACTTGTCGATGACCGCGGTCACGTCCGGATCCGGGGCCAGGTCGGCTCGGATGACGGGGTGGTTGACGGCCGACGACAGATCTCGGCGCACGTCCTTGGTCCGCTTGTCGAGCACCAGGTTCATCTCGGTGACGATCCGGCCGAACGAGAACGAGCTGGTGACCATGCGGTCGGCACCGCTCGGGTCAGGCAGCATGCAGTTGTAGGGAAGGTGGGTGTGACCGGTGATCACGGCGTCGATGGCCGGATCGAGCCCGTCGTTGATGGCGACGATGGGGCCCGAGATTCCGGAACAGCCGTTGACCTCGATCGGATCGGGAATGCCACCCTCGTGGAGCAGCACGACGATGGCCTCGACGCCCTGGGCCTGCAGCTCGGGGACCAGTGCGTTGGCGGTCTCGACCTCGTCGAGGAAGTCGAAGCCTTCGATGCCGGCGGCCGCGACGAGGGTGTCGGTGGCCTCCAGGGTCATGCCGATGAAGCCGACCTTGATGTTCTTGAATCGTTCGATCGAGTAGGGCGGCAGCGGGGTGTCACCACCCTCGTCGACGACGTTGGCCGACAGCCACTGGAAGTCGGCTCCGGCGTAGGGGTCGTCGGGGAAGTAGCAACCGTCTTCGGGATGGCAACCGCCGTCCTGCATACGCAGGAGCTCGGTGACGCCCTCGTCGAACTCGTGGTTGCCGACGCCCGAGACATCGAGGTGCATGGCGTTGAGCGACTCGACCGACGGCTCATCGTGGAACAAGCCGCTGAAGGACGGCGAGCCGCCGATGAGATCGCCGGCGGCGACGGTCAGGCTGTATTTCTCACCCTGTCGCAACTCGTCGAGCTTGGCCGCCAGGTATTCGCCGCCACCGGCCGGTTCGCCGTTGACGTCACCGGCGTCGTCGGCCTTGACGTGGCCGTGGTAGTCGTTGAAGGCCAGCAGCTGCACGTCGACGAGCTGCCCCGGCGGATCGGCCTTACCTTTACCTCTGCCGTTGTCGCCACCTGCCGCCGATACCGGCGCAACGATCGCCACCAGCAGCGACGCGGCCACGAAGGCCATCGCTCCAAGTCGAAGTCTTTGTCTACCCATTTGCTCCACCTTTGTCATTCCCGCCTTCGCATACCGTTCACAAGGTATCAGCGTGGAGCGTCATGATCACAGGCGCATGACGAAGTACCTGTGGGGGTGGTTGCGGATCCGGACCGTCGGCTCGGCCGTCAGGCGTGACTGCCTGTGGCCCGCCACGCCTGGTCGGCCTTGCCGGACCGGTCGGGGAGGATGCGCCACAGGAACCGGGCCGCTCCGTTCTTGAAGGCGTAGGTTCTCCCGTTGGCGACCAGCGTGTGCTGCGGCGACGCCTCAACACCGAGCTTGCCGGTGCTGACAGCGAAGGCACACTGTCCGTCGTACTCGAGGTCGTCGGGATTTCCAGGGTTGCTGCTGGATTGCATGATTCCGATCCGTCCTTGCTTCAGTCGAATACTAAGCCGTTTGGTTTAGTAAACTGAATGGTATACCATCTGGGCATGAGTGCAACACGGCTGGCAACAGAGCTGGCGCCCGGCGATCTGGATCGGATCTTCGGTGCGTTGAGTGATTCGACGAGGCGGCAGATCATCGTCCGCCTCACCCAGGGCGAGGCGACGCTGTCGGAACTGGCCGAGCCGTTCGATCTGACGATGCCCGGGCTGTCCAAACACGTCACGGTGCTGCAGCGGGCCGGCATCGTCGACAAGCGACGGCGAGGGCGATCCCACTACTGCCGGTTGCGCACGGAGCGCCTGGCCGCCGCCGACGAGTGGCTGCGAACACAGACCGCGTTCTGGGAGGACCGGCTGGAGGGGCTGGCGGCGTTCCTCGACGGCGATGAGGATCGAGCGCAGTGAACCCGCCGTTGGAGCTGGCCGTCAGCCGCACGATTCGCGCCACCCCCGACCGGGTCTTCGACGCATGGACCTCACCCGACCTGATCCCGCGGTGGTGGGGTGGCGGTGGCGTCACGTGTCCCGAGGCTCACGTCGACCTTGTCACCGGTGGTACCTACCGCATCGCCAACGCCATGCCCGACGGCACGGTGACGTGGATCTCGGGCGTGTTCGAGATCATCGAGCGGCCCCATCGGCTGCAGTACACGTGGGACGTGGAACCCGCCGATCCCGAGGCCGCGTCGAGTGTGGTGGTCGTGGAGTTCGCTCCGGTCGACGACGGCACGCTGGTCACCATCAACCAGACCCGGATCCCGAGCGACGAGGCCCGGATGATGTTCGAGATGGGATGGAACGGCTGCCTCGACGGTCTCCGGGCGCTGTTGGAGGGCTGACGACCGTCTGTCGGTGGCGGCCTATTCCAGGATCTACTCCAGGATGAAGGTGACGAGCAGGTTGACCTTGTAGCCGCTGATGCGGTCACCGTCCATCTGGACCTCCTGCTCTTTGACCCAGCCGGACTTGACGTTGCGGAGCGTCTCGGTTGCCCGCTTCATCCCGACGGCGATCGCGTCGTCGAAGCTGGTCTCCGATATCGACGTGATCTCGGTTACTCGTCCTAACGCTCGACATGTTGGTGGGCCCCTTCTGGTGATCCGCCGACACACGGTGTGCCGACCCCGTGGTGGTTACCCACCGGGACGGTGGTCCGAAACAGCCGGGTCGCCGGTCAGTGCCGGCGCGCGGTTGGCGGGCGGGTCCAGCCGGGCGGCATGGCCACCACCGCTACGGACGTCGGTGAGTGCTCCAACAGGAACGATGCGGTCGGTCCCAGCCGTTCCTCATGGATGGTGGTGCCGATCACGATGATGTCGATCCTCGAGTTCGAGAGCGAGCGCATTGAGTTCGGTGGCGACGTTGTCGGCGGAACGGGCGATGGTGGTGACGTCTCGGCCGCCGAGAAGGTGGGCGGTGTCGGCCGCAACTCGAAGGATCGGATCGGCGGTGGCCAACCCGTCGGACGTGCGGAACGGATCGAGGTTCGGTTCGGCCACGACATGGGCCAGGGTGAGTCGAGTCCCCAGCGTCGCCGCCAGCCCACACGCCAGCTCCAGTGCGGCGCGACTCGTGTGATTCGCGGTGATCGGCACGAGTGCGTGGGCGAACGGTGGAGGCAGTGGACCGTCCGAGATGCGCTCCCGGCGGACGATCACCACCGGTGTGCCAGCACCGGCCAACACCTGACGGTGGAGGGTGCTCAGCACCGATTGGCTGGGGGTTCGTTCACGCCGAGCACGATGGCGCTGTAGCCACGCCGGGTCTCGTCCACCAGCCGGCCCTCGCTCCGTTGTTCGAGCACTCGGAGGCTGCGTTCGGCCAGCATGTCGAGTACCGGTGTGAGCTGACTTCGGTCGAGGGACGTGGCGACGACGACCGGTTGATGCTGCGGCCAGCAGCTGTGTATGAACTGGGCCGCCGAGATCGAACCCGGTCGACCGCGGGTGAGCAGGAGCGGCGGGCGGTCGGACAGGACGACTTGGCGGAGTGCGGCCTCCTCGGTGGTGAGCCCGTCGTTGTTCGGCTTCTGTGCCGGGCCAGTCGCGCAGAGTTCGCCGCAGCAGTGGCGGGGCAATGATGGAGGTGGTCAGAGCCATGATGACGATGGCGGGCGTACGAGGCGTCGGTGAGGATGCCAAGGCTCAGCCCGATCGAGGCGATCACGATCTCCAAGGCGCCGCGGGCGTTCAGACCGACGCCGAGCGCTCGGGCCTCGGGCCTCGGGCCTCGGGAGGCCGGCCAGCCGTGCGCCGATGTCGGCGCCGACGAGCTTGGTTGCCGTGGCGACGGCGATGATGACGACACTCCAGAGCGCGACGGTCGGGTCGGTGAACACGGCAAGGTCGATCCGGAGTCCGGCAGTGGCGAAGAACAGAGGGGCCAGCGCGGCGTTGGTCACGGTCTCGATCACGGAGATGGCCCGATCGTCTCGCCAGCGAGAACGGCCGATGATGAGCCCGGCTATGAACGCCCCCAGTACGGCCTCGACCCCGATGGCCTGCGTTGCTGCTCCAGCCACGGCGACGACGCCGACCATCAGCCCGACCTGGGCCTCGATTCCCCGACCGGCCGTTTCGCGCAGTCCCCAGTCGACGACGACGCGACCGGCGGTCAGCGCCACGGCCATGAAGGCAGCCACGGCGACGAGCGTGACGATCAACGCACCCGGCGTCGCCGCTCCGCCCGACCCGGCGATGCCGACGACGACGCCGAGCAGCAGCCAGCCGATCACGTCGTTGGCCACGGCGACGGCCAGTATGAGCTGACCGACGTTGCGGCGACCATGCCGAGCTCGGCGAGCACCCGAGCGACAACCGGCAACGACGAGATGCTGAGGGCCACCGCCAGGAAGAGCGCGAACAGCGTGCCGGTCGCCGTCGGCCCGACGAGGGCTCCCGGCACCGCCAATCCGAGCAGAAATCCGCCGACGAGCGGTACGGCCAGGCTGCCCGCCGTGACCAGGGCAGCGGGTCGGCCGAGTTGCCGGACGACGTCGAGGTCGGACTCGATGCCGGTGCTCGCCAAGAGGAGGAGGAGACCGAGCCAGGCGAGGGCGAAGATCATCGTGTCATCGCCGTCGACGGCGAAGACCCACTCGAACGCACCGGGCGCCAACCGACCGAACAACGACGGCCCGGCCACGATCCCCGCCGCCAGTTCACCGACCACGGCAGGCTGACCCCCCCGACGGGCCACGGCGCCACCGAGGCGAGCGAGCCCGAGCAGCAGAGCGACCTGCACGAGGAATACCAGCACCTCGTGTTCGCCCGGCGGAGCAATGGCAAGAGTCGCACTCCGATGCCCATGCGTGAATCTACCTCATACCGATGGCGAGGTCGTGGTCGGCCGACCGCGGAAAGAGGTGGCCGCGCTCGGCGGATGCCTCTAGACTCGGTGTCTGGGCATGAGACGGGCCGCTGTCTCAGGCTCTACACAACAACTGCGCTTGTAGCTCAATTGGATAGAGCATCTGACTACGGATCAGAAGGTTTGGGGTTCGAGTCCCTACAAGCGCGCAGAGGTCAAACGACCCGAAACCCCGCTCCCGCAGCGGGGTTTTGTGTTTCGTCAGCCATACGTTATCGATCGTCCGCCTTCCGTGGTGAGAATAATCTGAGACGAATACCGAGCCGCCAGGATCACGGAGCCTCAAATACCAACGTGATGCAATCGACCTCCACAAGGCCAGCTGGTAGTTCATCTCGCCGCATCCCGGGGTAGTTGTCCGTCGACATCCACTCAAGAAGGGTCTTGCGTAGCTCCTGACTCGCTGCCGGCTCAGCCAGCAGGACTGCAACCTCGTGCGGCGAACTAGTCGTCATGTACGAAGCGCTAGCGAATCGCCCATCAGTCCTGGAGGCAGGATCCGCCTCTTCATTGTGGCTCTGTGGATAGATGACCTCCGAGCGCTTGGGCGAGTTAACGATCCAGATGTCGATGTCATCAGGCACATCGATCTCAGTTCCGAGGATCGGCCCGTTGAGATCCTCCCCTCCGGCCTGGCCATCTTCCAGACTGGTGATGAAGGCCGATCCTGCGATGTCACCCGTATTGATCGGATCAAACAGACAAGACCGCTCGTCCGTGGGCTGGGTGGTGGATGTCGTGGTGGTCGACTCGTCTGTCGTGGTGGTCGACTCGTTTGTTGTGGTGGTCGACTCAGCTGTAGTAGTCGTTGGCTCCGATGTCGTCGTCGACTCCTGATCATTATCGTCACCGGAGTCGTCTTTGGTCGGCGAAGCAACCGTTTCGCCGCCACCTACGTCAGATCCTGCTACGAGGCTGACGATCCCGAGAAGAGCAAGGCCACCACCCGCTAACGCCAGGCCGGTCTTCGTTGCGGTGCTCAGGTTCGGAGCAAACGTGAACGTCCCAGTGAACTTGGCTCCCATCGCGACGGCAATAACAACCAGACCGACAACAATCAAACCGACTGCCGGGCCCGGCGAAATATCAAAAAGCGACGACATCGACGTCCCCTCTCAAAATGGTGGATGGGCACCATACCATCAATAGATCTATGGATTGAGAGCAATGATCACCATTGCTTACAACGAACCGTCAGCAACGGCATAGCTCCAACGTCCGATGCAGCCTCACATTGCATGGTCGGAGTGCGCGGCTGTAGAGGTTATCGAACAGGTTTGGCTCGGCGTGACCGAGGCGTTCGCCTATGGCGCCCCGAAGATGTCGTGAGTTCCCACACGTCGCCAGATGATGTGGGTCTCGCCTAGCCTCACCGGTTCGCCGTATTCGAATGTTGCGCGACCGTCACGAGCCCAGGTCAGCTCGAACACGTTTTGCGTCCCTTGAACGCCCCTAACCCGCAGGCCTTTGGGGAACGGCCGTCTCTCAGACAGGCATTTGACGAACAGCTCGACCGCGCGACGAAACTGCGCTCGTTGATCCGCAGTCAGCTTGCTGTGGTCGCGGTCGAACCGCCCAGCTGAGTCGAAGGTGGGCACCCGACAATCGTATCGGACCCCAACGACGCGCTCGGTGTTCTACAAGGAGTTGAGGAAGTCTTCAGCGTTGTCGTACCGAGTGATGTTGCCCTCGACAATGTCCGCGGTGGCCTCCTCCTCACCCGATTGCCACTCTTCGTCCCAAAACCAGTCCTGATCTGGGTTCCGCATCTCACCAAAGTACGTGCGCATCGATTCCAAGGTTATGCAGCTGCTGGGACAGCGAGAGTACGACTCCCGCCACGGCATCTCCTTGTGTGTAGCGTCGATCAGCGCCTTCCCACTCTGCTGACCGTAGATGGAAACCACTCGGTTGATGGCCTCCATGCAGGTTGCCGACAACCCAGCTACCTGTGGGCGTTCGCCACCGTGCTTCTCAACCCGCCAAACCTCTGCTACGACTGGGCCGTTTTCCCAAGCCTCGATCTCTTCCGAGAAACAAGGCTTGCCAAACCACGCTAGGTGCCAGCCTTGGACGTAGTAGAGCAACTTGTGAACCTGCACGGCACCGAGGTGGGGGCGCCGCTCGCGCAGAACGTCCCGCGACTTCAAACGCGCTTCCAAGTGACACGTTTAACACCTCCGACTGCTGACCGTAGCGACACCAAAACTGCAGCGGTTTTCATTGTAGATGACACTTCACAACACATCGACGGATATGCACAGACTATTTACATGTTATCCACAGGCAAAGGCGGTCTAGCCGAAGAGCGTCTGCCCCAACTTCGAAGCCGCATCACGTTGCATCGTCGGCGTGACGTGACTGTACAGATTGATGAACCAGCGTAGGATCGGCGTGGCCGAGGCGTTCGGCGGCTACTTTCGGTGGAACGCCGCTGGACAACATCAGCGTGGCGCTCGTGTGGCGGAGGCCGTGAGCAGTAAGGCGGGGAAGGTCAATCTCTGTCGACATCTTGCCGAGGAGCTTCGACAGGTACTGCGGATGGTACGGCTCGCCGTCGAGCTTGGTGAAAACGTCTTCCGAGTCGCCGTTACCCTCGTTGGCCTGGAGGCGGCGCTGAGAATCAAGCACGGCGACCAGATGGTCATCGAGTTCGATCGTCCGAACGGCGTCACGGCTCTTTCCGGTTGACTCCACGACCTCGTAGCCAAGGGTCGTGGCGAAGCGGTTGATACGGACGAGCTTGGCGGGCAGATCGACGTTCGCCCACGGGAGCCAGACCAGCTCACCGATGCGTAGGCCGGAACCGAGGAGGAATGACCAGAGCGGGAGTAGGCGGTCGCCGTCGCACATGGCGAGGAAGTGGCGGGCCTGCTCCGGTGTCCAGTGGGCCGGGATCTTCCGTTGTCGCCGGGGTGGCGACACGGCGGCAACCGGATTCACCGCGATCAGGCCACGCTCCACGGCCCGCTTCAGTGCGCCATTCAACGGAGCACGAGCGAGTCGCACAGAGCCGGCCGCCAGCGGTGCGCCCGTCTTGCGAGCGCCGCCCTTCGACAACTTGACCTGCCATGCCACGATCGTCTCCGGCGTGAGGTCGACAACCTTAACCTCGCCGAGGTGGGGCGCGACGTAGCTGTCGGTGTAGCTCCGATAGTCGTAGAGGGTCTTGGCGGCGAGACGGCCAAGGGCCTGGGCCTCGTCGAGGTATTCGTCGATGAGCTCGGCGACGGTGAGCTCGGTCGGTGGGGCCGGGGCCAGCGGGTCACGAAGCTCCGTGAGCAACTGCTCACGGGCTCGGCGAGCGTCACCGGCCGAACGGAAACCCCGTCGAGTGATCTGGCGATACTTGCCAGTCACCGGATCGAGACCAGCGGAAACCTTGAAGTACCAGGTTCCGTTCTTGGCCTTGTAAACGCCCGCCGCCTTCGGCATACCGCTCCCCTACTTCAACGCCTCGACCCGGCGGTCGGCGAGCCAGGCCTCGAGGTCGGCGGGGTCGAAGCGGATGTACTTGCCGACCTTGATGTAGGCCAGGCGGCGCTCGTGAACGAGGCGGCGGATGAAGCGTGGGGTGACCGAGAGACGGTCGGCGGCGCCGGCCACGTCGAGCAGTTCGGCGGAGATGGGAGCGGTCATGGCAAGGGCCTCCTTTGACCTTTCGGCCATGGTTCGGTCTGGTCGAGTTGCAGCGCCCGGGCCAAGGCGATCGCCAGGGCCGGGCCGTCGTTGGTCAGGAACGTGCAGCCGGCGGTCGCACCGCCCCGCAGCGACGACAGCCGGTATCGGCGCCGTGAACGGCGATACGAGACTTCGCCGGTCGATCGGTCGATGCGTCGAGTGCGGACCGTCCTGGTGCGGTTCTGAGCGCCGAGCACGCCACGCAGGAGCCGCTTGGCTTCCACGACGTTGCCGGGTGTGATTCGCACCTCGGCCCGCACCGCCTCGAGCGCCATGGTCCCCCACCAGCGGCCGATCGAACCGTTGTCGTTGCACCAGCCCTCGGGGGCTTCGTCCTGGTATGCCTTGGCGTCGGCCTTTCCGGCGGAGTAGCCGGTGAAATAGGCGGCGGCCCGGTTGGCGTCGACCATGCGCAGGCCCTCGGACCAGTCGATGCCGGTGCCGGCCACCAGGTGGCGGTCGTCGCCGGAGCGGACGATCTCGTACCAGCTCCGGGACAGCCATCGATGCACGGGCTCCTCGAGGATCGTCGACGGGAGTGGGGCGAGCAGGTGGAAGTGTGGGGCGCCACGGCGTTGGAACTCTCGCTTCCACACGCACGACAGCGGCCGTCCTGTTGCTCGGGCGAAGCGCTTGGCCAGCGCTCGGACGTGTGCGTAGGCGGCGTCGGGAGTCGGGCAGCATGACTGCCAGGCGGCCGGGTAGGTGAGCGTGACGAGGGCCAGGCGGTCGCCGGGCTTGATCACGTCGGCCCAGTCGACCGAAGCGATAGCACGGCCGAGGCGGCGCTTCGACGCAGGCGAGAACGTGCGGACGATCCCGGCGACGTCGGGCTCGGGTTCGTCGTCGGCCTCGGCGTCAGAGCCGGTGTTGAGCAGGTCGAGGAGGGAGAGCTGGGCGTCGGCATCGTCGAGGTGGTCGGCCATGGCGTCGGCTCCTTCCGGGTCTTTGGAGGCGGGGGTCGGTCACACGGATGCGGATCATGCCCGGCGCCACCTGGAGGGCTCGGTCGATCGGCGCTCCTCGGGTGACCGGAACCGAGGGCAGGAATGCGGCGGCGATCTCCACGGCGTCTCGGCCTCGGAAGCCGCCGGCGTAGTCGGACAACTCCGGCCAGGCGGGCGTCGGCGACGGGAGTTGCGGCCCGGTATGGCACAGAGACAAGCCCAAAGGCGAACCAGGTTTCGTGGCGGTGTGTCGGAGGGCGGAGTCGGTAGGTGTCAGGTGGGCAGGGAAAGGATGGGGCGAAGGAGGATGGGTGGTGGCCTGTGGCCCTGCGGCTCCCGCTGACGCTCCCGCCTCCGGGCCTCCGTCCAAGCCGAGCGAAACGCTGGTGCTGTTTGGGTGATGTCGAGTGTCAACCATGGCGACGATCCTTCGCCGTGAGCACCTCGGCCGCCGTCAACGTCAACGCCATCACCGCCACCACAGCGCACGCCACCGATCCCGCCAACGGCTGACCGGCAGCCAACGCCACCGTCGCCATCACCAGCTCCGCCGCGACGCCGATGACGATCGACCAGCCGAACCGGATCGAACCCAACCACGGCGGGATTGACGCAGCGAAGGGTAGAGGTGCTCGACGACCAGGATCCGTGGACCACATCAGGGCGGAGCCGGCGGTGAGCGGTGTGTGCGTGAAAGGCACCCCATCTTCGCCGTCCTGACGGCCGGCTTCGATGACGCCCGGTGGGGAACCGGCGACCAGAGCGCCACCAGTGTGTGAAAGTGGCGTCAGCCGGGTCGAGACGTCGATGACGACGCTGTCGCCATCCGGCACAGACAATGTAGATTGCATGATCAGCCCCCTTGGGGTTAGTGAGGGTGAGCGGTCTGTGATTAGCGTCCTGGGCCGCTCACCCGAGCGAATTCGATCGATGGTCGGCGGTTACAAGTCGGCCCACCTCGGCGTGAGATGGGCGGTGGCATCTACCCGAGCGGCGATGGCCGAATCGGTCACGAGAGCAGCCCGAGCCAGGGCGGGCACGTCGAAGCCGGCCAGCCCGTAGACCCACGCAACACCCGGCATCTGCGGCGGGATCGCCTCGACCGAAGCCAACGAAGCGGCGCCGTCACCCAACGCCACCTTCAACTGCTCCGACCCCAACAACCGCCCAGCAATCCGAACATCAAGCTGAGCCCGCAACTCCGCCGGCACCACCTGCGCCAACGGATACTGCGTCGCACACACCACAAACACACCGAGCGCCCGACCGAGCCGAGCGATCGACGACAACAACCCCACCCGAGCCTCAGTATCGATCTTCGCCTGCCGCAACACCTTGGCGTCGACCAAGGGCACGGGCTCGGCGACTCCTGACGGCAGTTCGGCGTCGTGATCGATGACGAGATCGACAGCGGCCAGCTCGGCCAACTCGTCGATCACCAAGACAACGAACGGGCCAAGCTCCGCCCGCCACACCCGCTCCCCCCGCTTTCGACAGCCGGT
>CBDCGP010000058.1:0-73756 GCA_965216655.1 Acidimicrobiales bacterium | reverse complement strand
GAACGCTCGCTTCGAGGCGTACTGAACCGGCGCTTCGGATTCTTGCGGGGTAGTGGCCGATCGGTGAGGGTCCGCGTTCGCGGGGCAGGGGCTCAACAGAATCGATGGTGTCTAACGCCAATCGAGTCTGGAGCCCCTGTGGAGTCCAATCCTATGCGAATGTGCGAGCTGCTGGTCGGCTTGCCCGATGTTGATGTGCTGGGGGTGATCGACCGCCCCGGCGAGCCGTTGGTGGTGAAGGTCGAGACACGCGGACTGATGCCACGATGTGAGGGGTGTGATCGGCCAGCGGAACTGAAAGATCGTGACGAGGTCACCCATGTCGATCTGCCCGTATTCGGCCGCCAGTCCCGGCTCGGGTGGCGCAAGCGACGGTGGCGATGCCCCGATGGCGACTGTGGGGTCGGCTCATGGACCGAGACCAACGATGAGCTGGCGTTGGCCGGCCGGTTCGTGACAACCCGGGCCGCCCGGTGGATGTGCCGCCAGGTCGGCGGTCATGGCCGCACGGTCGAAGAGGTCGCCACCGATCTTGGCTGTGACTGGCACACCGTCAACGACACCGTCGTCGAGTGGGGCGAGGCTCTCCTCGCGGCTGACACCGACCGGATCAGCAAGGTTCGTGGCTTGGGGTTGGACGAGACGCTGTTCAACCGGACCGGCCGCTGGCGGATCCAGGCCTGGTGCACATCGATCGTTGACGTCGGCCGTGGCCAACTTCTCGATGTCGTAGCCGGTCGCAGTGCAGCCGGACCAGCGGCCTGGCTCGCCCAACGAAGCAGCGAGTGGCTCAACGGGATCGAGTTCGGGGTGTTGGACCTCTCGGGCCCGTACCGGGCGACGTTCGACACGATGCTGCCCGACGCCCATCAAGTCGCCGACCCGTTCCACCTGGTGAAGCTGGCCAACCAGCGTGTTGATGAGGTCCGCCGCCGAGTCCAGAACGAAACATTGGGCCACCGAGGCCGCAAAGACGATCCGCTGTATCGATGCCGGCGGCTGTTGACCAAGGCCGACGAGCGACTCGACGACAAGGGCCGAACGAAGCTACTGGGGCTGCTCGGTGCTGGCGACCCGCACGGTGAGGTCCGCATGGCCTGGCACTCGAAAGAAGTCATCCGATCGATCTACGACATCGACGATCACGAACTCGCCGTCGCCTTCGTCGACCGGTTGGCCACCGATCTCCAGGATCAGTCGGTGCCACCGGAGATCAACCAGCTCGGCCGGACCATCACCCGGTGGTCAACCCAGATCACGAACTGGCATCGATCCGCACTGTCGAACGGGCCGACCGAGGCCATCAACAACCTCGTGAAACGCATCAAACGAATCGGATTCGGGTTCCGCCAATTCCGCAACTACCGGATCCGTGCCCTCCTCTACGCCGGCAAACCCAACTGGACCCTCCTCGACACCCTCACCCCCGCAACAATCCGATGAGCCACTGAACCGGAATCGGTTCCCAGCTGTCAGGCCACGGCGGCCCGATAGGTGGTGAAGACGTCGCCGGGTAGGGCGTGGTCGAGCCGCCACGTGATCTGCATCGGCCGCTCGGATTGGTGCTCAACGTACTGGGCGGTGCCGGCGCACAGGTAGGGCGAGGTGCGTCCGGCGGTCGTCTTGGTCTGGCGGATGAACAGCATCACCGTGCGGTTCCGGGCGCGGGTGATCCAGCGAAGTCGGATTGCCATGGCGAAGCACACGATTGAGCTTGATTTCAAGGCGTCTGGAATCGTTCGAAGCGCTCGGCCAGGAGCTCCCGGCTGGGTCGTGCGGCCCGCTGGCGGGGTAGTTCGATGCGCTGTTGATGCATTTCCTTGATCGAATACTGGAGGGTCGGGCCGTCGGTTTCCTCGAGAACATCGGGTCGCACTTCGATGCGATAGTCAGGGCTGATGCCGATGAGGTTCTCGTCGTAGGCGCCGTGGTGAATTCGGCAAAGTGACAGGCCGTTCGTGACGACCGGTTCGCCGCCCTCTGAGTCGGGCTTGATGTGGGCGGCGTCGAGCAGCGCCCGATGTTTGAATCGGCACACCGTGCACTTGTTCGCGTAGGCGGACAGCACCCTGGCCCGGAACATCGGTTGATGGATGCGCTGCTGGGTGACGGTCTCGGCGTAGCGACGGAGGAGCGGGTTGTCAGCGGTTGGCGTCCACTCTTCGAGTTCCACTCTGTCGAGCGCGACGACGAACTGATGCTCCTCTGGCTCTTCGGCGACGAGCCAGACCGGGAATACCGGTAGATAGAGCCCTTGAGCCACCCCGTTGAACCAAATCAGTTCGAGCTGCTGTCGCTGAGCAACCCTCAGCGCCCGATTCTCCGGGTGGTTCGGATCTGTCCCTCGCCACTTGTATCGCAGGAACCCGTCGGCGCCGGGCTCGTCGTCGTAGGGGCGCTCGTCCGGTTTGGCGCTGAACACCGTACGGAAGGAAAGTGCTGCTTCGAGCTGTCGAGGCTTCCGTATGCCGCGCTGCGGGTCCATGAGCGCAATCCGAGTGCCGCGAAACTCGAAGTCGAAGACGTCTTCGTACCGAATGACCCCGCCACCCAAATCTCGCTTGAGTCGGAGGTAGGCGAAGGCGTTCTGCCGCAGGATCTCGTCGTCGGACCATGAAAGCACTACGTTCTCGATTCAGTCTTCGGCGACGAGCATGCCGTTCTCCAGCAGCGAGTCGAACTTTGTCATCAAGTTTCGGGGTGTCGTTCCTCCACTCACGACGCAACCGATCTCGATGTTGTGTTCCATCGCGTAGCCGGTCAAGTTGGCACTACTGATGAATGCAATTCGCCCGTCGGCGACGGCACATTTCGCATGAAGGCTCGCTTTCCGCATCTTGTCGGGACTAGACGGTGTTCGTCTGGCCAGACGAACAATCGGCAGGAATTTGCATGACGGACGAGATCAGCCCTCGTTCGAGTGAACCCGTCCGGGACGTGATCCAGAAGTATGTTCACCTCGACTCCGCTCGATGCCCGCTCCTCGAGTGAGCGAAGAACCTCGTCGACCCCGACGACCACGTAGCTCACGATCCACAACCGCTCCTTGGCCGACCGGATGACATCCAGAAGACCGTGAACGTTCCGACGGATGTCCGACTCGGGCCCGGTGTAGAGGAGTTCGACCTTTTCGTAGGAACTGGTCGCCTTGACCGCTCGCGATGCACACCTGATGGCTGTCGCAAGTGTCTGAGGGCTCAGCGCCTCACCCGACACCCACTGTTCAGTCAGGTCTACAACGCTCGTCGGAGCCGTCATGCCCGCGACCCGGCGGAGAACCCGTGGAGTCGAGAGCCGCTCCACTTCGACCGCCAACGCCCGGGCTTGTCCCTCCGACAGTTCACACGCCACTGCCGCCGCCAACTCGATCAGCTGGCGCTCACCGCTGTTCGGCATTTCCGAGGCCCTCGAAAAACGAAACTGCCGGAGAGCTGACGGTCGGCACGGCCACGGCCCTGTCCAGGAAACGGTTGCCGCACTCACAGGCCGTCTCGGGAGCGAACGTACATGCATGGCAGGCGGCAGCATGCAAGACCCGATCGGGGACGGGATCGTGTTCGCTGCAGAGCGGATCTGCGGCACAGAGCTGAGCGTGTCGAACCGCCTGACGAATCAGATGCCCGAGCATCCGAGCTTCGCCCAGGCGGACCAGACCACCGAGTGTTCCCTCCGAGTCAGGCGCAGCGGTGTAGATGAGCACCCCGCACATGTCGCCCTCGTCCGATGGGCTGGCGTAGATTCGCTCCCGAATCGATGCCGACGAGTATCCGCATTCCAACGCCAGCTCTCGCATGAGGAGATGTGCGAACGAGTGGAGAAGCACGTACCGGTGTCCGGGATAGCCGACGTCCACGTCCGGGAATCGTCGGGCCCGTCTCCAGGCAGTGTTTGCGTCGATGAGTGATCTCAGGTGTTCACCAACATCGAGGCGGCTCTCCCACCTCGCAACGGCCTCAGGCTGCAACCGGACCAGGATCCCCTCGCCTCGAACCTCGTTCGCCGGCACCCACCGTGGCGGATCGATAGAAAGGGGGGCGAACGAGAGATCTCGTCCGCCACGGGCGATCTCCTCCGGTGCTTCGAGCCGTGTGAACCCGACGAGGGCGTTGACCTCGCGAATTTTCTCCACGAGAATCGTCGGCTGGAACCAGGCTTCGAGGTCGAGCGGCACGTCTCCCATCGTCACCATGAAGTCGTCGCCGGCAGGAGCCGCCGCCGGATCAGACAATACGTTCCACTCCGGCAGACGGATGTCGTCGTCTTCGATGTCGCCTGGGTCGGTGTCGCGCTGCGAGCTGATCGCGGCCCAGATCTCCTCGTCTCCGAACTTGGCTGCGGCGCGTAGCTGCTCGAACTTTCTCATCACTGCGACTTCGTCGATCGAATCGATCTTCGAGAACATGGCCCAATTGTCTTCGACGATCTGGCCGAGTTCTGTGGCTGCAGTCGGTATCGAGATCGCCGACACCGCCTTCGGGAACCACGAACTCGATGATCCGAGCAGGATGGCTTCGAGCTGCTGATCGCAGCGACCGGTGGCGTGACGGAGATGAGGGTGCCGCCCTCTGCATTTCGGCAGCGAGGTCTCACGCGACTTGCCGAATGCCTCCACGAGAGACCGCGGTCGCATCCCACACCCCGAATCGGTCCCGTGATGGACGTCGTCGGCATCCGTTGACGGAAAACCTTGTCCGTTGTCGCAGGCGACGAACAGATTGGCGGTCTCGAGCGACGATCCCACTTCGTAGAACCTCAGTGTTCCGTCGCAGGTGCTGGGTCCCCGATGGACGAACTCGTGCCATGGGAAATCGTCGAGATGGCCGGCAGCGCAGGCGACGAGGAAGCGAGCGGGAACGCAAGAAGGCGGCGGGCCGTTCTTTCGCTTTGAGCACCTGTCGTGCACGAAACGTGATTCGTCTGGCCGCCACGGTTCGGGCTTGAAACTGAATACTTCGGTCTCGGCACGCGTCAACAGCCCACAACGTGGGCACCGGAGCCACCGAGGGAACACCCCCACTGGAACACCTATTCGAAGAGCAGGATCGGTTGCATCGAGGTCGAACGTCTCACCCTCGGGAAGCGGTGGCTCTCGGAGTTCGGCCACCTGCGGACCCAGGACTCGTCGGACAGCTGCCAGCAGGCGCTCCTCGGAGATGAGACGGGCTTCGTCCAGATTCCATTGCTCCAGACCTTCGACCATGACCGACAGACGAGGCAGGTCGATCATGGCGCCGATGCCGTAGGACCACATCAGCTGGCTGGGCCGCATCGATCCGACCCGTGTTGTGTGCGTCGTACTCATTCGTCGTCCTCTGGTGCGCCGAACTCCCAACCGGGCAGGCTCTCACGATCCGGCCGTCGCATGATCAGTCCGACACCGGGCTCCACCTCACGCATCGACGTCGGGGTCGTGAACATCTCCCATGGCTCGTTGCCGGGATTCTTCAGCAGCTCGACCGTCGCATCGTCTCGCTGTCTCGGTCGGCGGTAGCCGAGCTTTCGGTCGGGCTCAGCGGCTTCACCCGCCCAACGGTCGAGACGTTCGGTCAATGCCTTGCGAACTCGAACGCCGACGTCGTGATGCTCCTCGTCCGGGTAGGTCACGTTCTGTGCCCGAGCGGAGATCTCATCCATAATGCGTTCGAACTGGTGAGCTCCCTTGACCTTCTCCGCTGCGGCGTTCGGATTGAACTCAGCGGAGTCGAGACGAACCATCGATGCCAGCACGCCGGTGAGGCCACGATTCAGCGCTCGAGGGGCGAACGGAGTCACGGAGAGCGCTTCCACGTAGCGGTAGAAGACAGCGTGGTACTGCTCGAACTGTTCGTAATGGCTCAGATCTCGGGGCCGCGCCCAGTTGAGCACGGTGACCACCAGGCCGGGATGCCGACGGCCGACACGGCTGGTGGCCTGGATGTACTCGGCGGTCGCCTTCGGCTGTCCGGACACGACCATGACACCCAACCGGTCGACGTCCACGCCGACCGACACCATGTTGGTGGCGAGCACGGCATCGAGTGGCCGGGTGGGCCGCTTGTCTCCGCTCGCCGGTTCGTCGGGCGTTCGACGGAAGGGGACTTCGAGCCGGTCGAGCACGACCGGGATCTTCGAAGATCGAAGGCGTGACGTCAACTCCTCGATGCCAGATTCGTTCATGTTTCGCTGGGCCAAACCTGGACGGTCGTCGCGTTCGATTCGAAAGGCCCGGGTCATGACATCGTCGTCCACCAATCGACGCATGCCGCCGAGTTCTCGAAGGCTGTTGAAGTAGCCGATGAGTGTCATGTACGGATCGGCGAGGTGAGCGTGTTCGTCGTCGAGATTGTCGAAGAGCCACTTGGATGCAGTCAGGACGGCAACGTAGACACGGATGAGCACAGCGGGACGTGAGCGCCCCGGCGCGCAGACGCCCAGATAGCGTCGACCAGGCTCGACAGACGGAGGACGTTGCACGGCGAAGAAGTTGTCGCTGGCGTTCAGGCCGGGTGGAGGAAACACCGCAACGCGACGTGAGTAGAGGTTGTGGATCTGTTCGAGCGCCCTGCGGGTCGTGGCTGTCGACGCAATCACCTTCGGCCTGATCGCCGAGCCGTTGTGTTCCCAGTTGCTGAGCTGATCGACGGCGGTCTCGTAGAGTCCGACCATCGTGCCCAAGGGTCCTGATATGAGGTGGAGCTCGTCTTGGATGATCAGATCAGGTGGTCGTAAACCATTCGACGGTCCGTCCACGGGCGACGAAGCCGGAAGTGACCCTCGTCGGTTGTGGTTCCCCTGGCACTCCGATTCGGTTCCGAGCCAGCCATGCCGTTCACAACGGGTTGTCACCCGACCGAACAGCGCCTGGGTCTCTCCCCGCCATGGCATCTGAGCGAACTTGTCGACTGTTGCCAGGAGAAAGGTGGGAAGGAGGCGGTAGATCTCTTCGTCGACGGTCAGAACGGGGATGCCCTCGGGGTTCTGCCGCCGGGTGAAGTCACAGGTTCGGTTTCGACAGTGCACGTAGGTTCGGCCTGTTCCACTGCTGTAGGTTTCGACCCGAACGTTGTCAGCACCGAGAGGTTGTCCGCACCAGGGGCAGTTGGTGAGCTGGAGCGGACTCGATGCGCCCTCGCCGGCGTGGAAGTCGTGCTTGCCTTTGTTGGCGTTGACCCACCTGCTCGCCTCGGAGATCGAGTTGGGAGTGGAGGCTCCTCCGACCCACAGCCCGATCCGGAACGGTTCGTCGCCCCATTTGGCCTGGTCACGCAGACGGATCTGTTCCATGGCGCAGACGAGCGTTGCGGCCCGTTGGAACTGCTGGAGCGTCAGAAGGCGAAGGGTGTAGCGCATGATCACACTGACCCCGGCGAAGCCACCGTAGCCACTGAGCTCACCTTGGAGCCGACGGAGGGCAACAGTGAACGCTGCCACGCCGAGGTATGCCTCGGTCTTTCCGCCGCCGGTGGGGAACCATAAGAGATCGGCCCAAGCCCCGACCGGTTCGTTTCGACTGTCGCTCTCGAGATCGGCGATCGTCTCGACGTTCAGTAGCAGGAACGCCAACTGGAACGCTCGCCACTCAGCGCTGGTCGAACCGGCGACGTCGTCGAACGAGAGATCCCGCTCGCCTCGCCGCCGACGCTGGGCGTAAACGCTGCGTAGTCGCTGTACCCGCATCGCCTCGTTGGCGAATCGAAACGCCTCGAGGGCCAGGTCGTTCTCAGCCAGCAGATCGACACCTGCAGCCAGTCGTTGACAGGCGAGCTCTGTGTTCTCGAGGGCCCGCCGCGCAGCCTCCCGGTGACCGTCCAGACTCGGATCCGACGTTGCGCGCTCGGCCTGTTCGTCGATCCATCGGGAATACGTATCCGGCACTCGGCGCAGCACGTCGACGAGTTGATCGGCCGGCATCGTCGCCAGGGTGGCCATGTCGAGTTCGAAGCCCTCGAAACCCGGGAAACGTTTTTGCAGCTCGTCGTTCGAAGGGGTCTCGGTGACCGGCACGTCGGCGCTGGGAAGTACCGCCGTGCGGATTGCGGTTGCTCGTTCCCACCCGTCGTCCACCCACGGGTTTCCTGCGGGAGTCGCATGTACCGCGACACCATGGCCGATTGCGAACTCGGCCTGCTTGCGGTGAACCATCTCGAGGATGGCCCGCTCCTCCGCTTCGTTGTCGGCGGCTGATGGGTCGAGATCGTACAGGTGATCCCGCCGAACGAAGACGGCTGCCTCCTGATCGGGCGAGCGGACGTCGATCTCCGGTTGGAACACCCAGAACCGATCCGGTCCCGGCCGTTCCTCTTGCTGATCGTTGACGAGGAACAAGGTGACGATTCGAGTGCCGTCGCCATCTGGCCGTCGCACGACGGCCCTCACCCAGACGTCTGATTGGTCGCCGTCTGGTGTGATCGGCTCTGTCGGTGGCTGATCGAGGTCGAGGTCGAACTCACCCCCCGACGGAACACGGCGCCAGACCATCCTCGGAGCACCGGCTTCGGTGACGTGGAGCCGACTCTGGACCCGGAGGTAGCGTCCCCAACGGGCAGCGACCCGTAAACGGTTCACACCGGCCGCGACCACGAATGTCATGCCGATCGACGAGGAGAAGAGCGTGGTCGACGCAGCGACTGACGAATCGGTCGCTCCTTCGTCGGCGGAGTTGGCACCAGCGCCCTCGAGACTGTCGTCCAACGTCATCTGAACCGGCATGCTGAATGGACGCCGTGGAGCCAGGGTTCCCACCACATAGCGGATGCGAGGCGGATCGTGGAGCAGTTCTTCTTCGGCTCCTCCCGCTGGTCCCAGCAAGTCGAGTCCGATGAGTTCGGCGAACGCATCCCGAACGCCGGCTTCCGACCTGAGATCCATGTCAGGCAGGCCAGGTCGGCCGGACGGGCGAGCCGCAACACTGGTCACCGGCACTTCGGTGTCCGGGGGAGTGACTCCGACCACGGCATTCACGTCAGGTTCGATCTCCGGTCGCATGGTCATGATACCGAGCGCATCCTCGAACCGATCGATCCGGTCGAGGAACGGACCCAACAATCGCGCCAGCGCCTCTTGATCGACGTCGGTGACGTCGACCCAGTCCAAGACGACATCCAGCGATTCGACCCGTCGCACGAGATCCTCGACGTCGATCGTCGACGCATCGACCGTCGGAGGAAGTCGCAGTACCTCGGTCACGCCGCAGCCTCGGCCTCGTAGTCGACCAGATCCACCGCTTCCTCCAGCTCATCGATGTCCCGGGTCACGGTCCTGCCTGTCGCTCGTTCGATTCGATCGACCAGCTCTCGTGCCCTGGCCGTGAAGAACGTCTCGAAGTCGTCTGCTCGGATCAGCTTCGGATCGATGGCATGCGTAGCGATCAGATCGTTCATCCGACCCTCGGCGATATCGGCACGATCCTCCAGGGCCGCCAGGTATTGGCTGGGAGCGTTACCGCCGATGATTCGGTTGGTTCTGGCCGAGAGTGCGGTCTTGTTGATGATCGAGTCGAAGCGGTCAGACCCGATGCCTTCCGCTCGACACCACTTCTTGGGGAAGAGGTGATGGATGTCGATCGACGAGTCGGTGTAGGTCTGGATGTCGATCGTCTTGCCTTCGAGGAGATCCAGGCAGCCGTCATGCATCAACAGAGCGTGCAGACCCTTGTAGGCGGCGCTGTTCCGAGTTCGGAGGGTCAGCAAGCGGCTGGCGGCGAAATTCGAGTCCCCGATGGTCTTCGGCTCGATACCGGATCCTCGGACCCACTCGACGAGCTCCTGCACGTCGCGCGCGAATCGTGTTTCGATGGCGCCTCCGTAGAGTTCGCCGAACACACCGCACCAATACCACCGAGCGATCTTCTGTCGAGCGGCATCGGTCTTGGCCTCCTTGCCCAGGAGGGCGAACACGGCGGCCATGGGAACCAATTGAGTTCGATAGGGAAGATCACGGGCGGTGAACAGGTGCTGCTGATGGAGGAGCTGTGCTGCTTCGACGAAGCCGGCGGCGACGGCATCAGCGTGTGCTGCATAGTGGTCGTTGTCGAGCCGGAGGATGTCCTTCCGTTTGCAGCTCACGGCAGGCAGTCGCTCTCCCTCGACACCGGCTCGGTGGCGCTCGAGTCGAGCGTTGTACGTCGTGACCAGGCTGATGGCTTGGAGGAAGTCGGTGTTCTCGACGGCGCCGAGAATACCGGCGAGATAGGGGTTCTCAGCGAACGACTCCTTGCGCTTCTTCCAGTCGGCTCGCAGGTCGAACTCGTCCGCGGCGAACGACGCGGTGACCAGTTCGAACACGTCGAGCGGAACACCTCCCGTGTTCACTTTCTCGAAGACGAGACAGACCGCTTCTCGACTGGTCCCTTTGCCCAGCTCGATCACCGGCAGTTGGTAGAGCTGGAAGACCTGCAGGATGTTGGTCTGGAACTGGTTCCAGAGCATCACCCTTTCAGACATCTCGGAAGCGTCGCCGTGTTCCATGAATCCGGCCTGCCAGGCATTGAGAGCGGCGACGTCGTAGAACAGAGCGAGAGGGAACAGGCGCGAGGTCCATTCCGCCTCCGGAGTCGAGACGTCGATCTCGATCGTTCGATCGAAAGCGGTTCGCTTCTTGGTGTCGTCGACCGTGACGATGATCTCCTCGAAGTCGACATCCGGTTCGACAGCACGTTCCAGGTCGATATAGAACCACCGTCGAATGGGCTTCTTACGTTTGTCGGCCGTCGAGACGATGTGACCCGACCGGAGCACCTGGTAGAGGGAGGTGAGACGCTGTTGCCCGTCGAGCACGAGAAGGGAGGGCTCGTGGCCTGCCCCGAAAGCTGGAGCGCCGGCTATCGGGCGCATCTTGAATCGGATTTCGCCTCCGGTTTCGAGGGTCATCACGGTGCCGATCGGGAATCCCTGAGCGATGGAGGCGAGGAGGCTGACGATTCGATCCTCGTCCCACCGCCAATCACGCTGGAACTCTGGGAGCGCGATTGCGCCGTCCTCGATGCCGTCGAGCAGTTTCTTCAAGAGTTTTCCGGGTTGCTGGAAAAGCCGGCAGTCACGTTTGGTCTCCTGTGTTCCAGAGGTCAGGGTCGAATCCGTCGAACAACATCGAATCATTGTCGGTTGGTGTGACGACGAGCAGAGCTCGCATGGCGCGGGTCATGGCCACGAACAGCGTCCGTCGGGCCTTGATGATGGCCTCGGTCTCGGCTTCGTCGTCGAGCCCTTCGGTATGTGGCCAGTTCGCTCGACCGAATCCGGCGACGGCGACGACCGGAAACTCGAGCCCTTTCGCACTGGTGAGCGGTAAGACGGTCACATAGTTGTCGCTGAGTTCGAAGTTCTGCGAGTTCTTGTACTCGGCCGGGATCTCCCGAGTCTCGAGCGCTTCGACGAGTCGATTGCCAACATACTGATCGGGTACGAGGACGGCGCCGGAACCGATCGTCAGACGCTGATCCTTGGTCGCTCCCTTGAGGTAGCGGGCGAGGAGGTCGGCCTCGGATTCCTCGTCGGCTGTCGATCGCACCGCAGGTTGTGCGCCGCGATGGACGTAGGTCTGTTCGTCGGGTGCGAGTTCCTCGGGTACGCCGCAGGCGAGGTAGTCGCGTGCGGCTTCGGTGATCTCCTTGGTGGAGCGGTGGTTGGCCCGAAGGATCCCGGTTCGGCCGACGAACTTCAGGTCCTTGTGGACGGCCGACCAACTGAAGCCGGCGGCGTGGATCGACTGGTTGGCGTCAGCGGTGATGAACAACCGGTTCGATTCTGCGCACACCTCGACGAGCAGGCGGAGCGCACTGGCATCGAGGTCCTGGGCTTCGTCGACGATGACGGCATCGTAGGTGGGTAATCCTTGCTCCTCGGAGGCAGCGAGGGCGGCCGCCACGGCTCGAGACTGTTGCCAGGTTTGCATGCCATTCCGTTCGAGCGCACAGGCGTACGCGTCGGCGACCGCCCACACAGCTCGGCGCTGCTCGGCGTTGAGCGGTACCCGTCGACCGGGTCGCGGTGCTTCCAGGTAGTCATCGACGCGCGTGAGGCCTCGAGCCTGGATGACCGTCTCGATCTCCTCGAACAGGTAGCGACGTCCGAGGCGTCCGATCGTCCGACGCTGTGCTCCCTGTTGGAGAGCATTGCCGGGGTAGACGACCGACTCGAGTGCTTCGCTGCGAATCGTCTCGCGCTGTGAAGCGCTGGGCCTCGGCTTGTTCACCCCACAGGTTCCGAGAACCGAACCCACGAGGCTGTCGGCGGTTCGGACATCGACATTTTCGGCGTCGTGGCCGAGCAGCGATTCCAGTTGCTGTCGAGACGACGTGATGAGCGCCCTGGTGTAAGTGGTGAAGAGAATACGGGGTTCGACTATCCCGGATTCACGCAGGATTCGGATCATCTCGCGGGTGCGGTAGATCGCCACGGTCGACTTGCCGGTCCCCGGTCCTCCCTTGACCAGAGTCGGGCCGTTGGCGTCGGCCGCCCAGGTCACAAACTTCTCCTGCTCGGGATTGAGCCTGAGCAGGAATCCGACGAGCTCGCCCTCGGCGTACCGCAGGAGATCATCGATGCCGCCAGAGGCTGTCACCGTGGGCTGGTCGTCGACGAACTCGATCGGTATCTCGAACATGTGGCGATCGATTGCCAATAGAAGTTCGTCAGGAATGCCAGGGCAGCTGAGCAGCTCATCCTGGGTCTCGATTCTCGACAGCCGGGGTCTAAGTGATGCGGGAACGCCGATAGCTACCAAGAGCTGGTCGGTGATGGGCTCGGGTAGAGGCGTGATCGGTGCTTCAGATGGATGGAGATATTTGACCCAAGTCGAATTCGGGCCGCCGATCTCATTGGGTTCCTCCATCGTCCCGGCACCCAAGTACTCGCCGTCGGTCACACTGTCGTATGTATCATCGTCACGCCTGCTCAACCGGAGAATACTCACGTGGGTGTCGTCGTAGGTATAGAAGACCCTGAAGTCGCCGGATCGCAGTCGATGAAGCTTGCCGCCGAGATGGCGCAGCTTCTTCTTCATGTGTCCATCCGGGTGAGGATCCGACTCCAGAATCCGAATCTTCTCCAGTACCTGGTCGCGTTGGCGGCTCTGGAGATCCATCAGATTCGAGTAGAAGCCCGGCTTCCACGAGAGCACCCATTCGGTCACGAGCCTTCCACCACGAGCTCTCTGACTCCGTCGCTTTCAACCCAGCGCGCCCTTGCTCCGTCATGAAGACCCTGCTCTAGTTCGGCCTCGAATGTCTCGAAGTTCAGCTCGAGCAGGCGGTCCAGCACCTGCAACCGCACCTCAGGATGGGGGGTGAACCGCCTCCCGTACTCATGTTCGTAGTGATCGTGGCGTAGGTCCGTGGTGATGCCTAGTGATCGAATGCAAGTTTCGTCGATCGCAGCATGTGCGTCCCTAAGGATCTGAATCAAAGGATCGCCATCCGAAGGGTCTGCGACGCGTTTGTAGATCGCCGTCAGACCGAGCCCGACACGCTCTCCGATCTCAGCTCGAGTGTCGAGGATGACCTGCATCTGCTCGCCTGCCGAATCCGAGAGATCTATTGAAGGAAGTGTCTCGAAGATCTCAGTCGGCGTGTATCGAATGTCTGTTCGCATGGACGAACACTGCTTCTCGGTCCACCAATAGTGCGGAGCGCTTGAGAGTAGCGCGAGGTCACGCAGTTTTGTGGTTCGGAATACGAAGAGCGCCTGCGACAGAACTACGTTCTGCGCCACGCGCTGGGGCATGACAGTATTACTAACACCGGCAATAGCAGTGAGTCCGCCAAGTTCCTTGGCCCAGTGGTAGATCTCGGTCCTTGGTGCCTCGAACTGCCACCATCGGTCGAATACTCGAGCACGCCAACCGTCGTTGCCAGCGGCAAGCCGTTCAGGCTTGACTCGCTCCTCCACGATACGAAACGCATTCTCGTAACGGCGAGACTCCTCCTCGGATAGTTCGCCGAAGTTAATGATGTAACGACTCGGCGTGCTGCCGGGTCGGGAGTTGAGATCCTGTGCGTTGAGGAACGGTCTGATCACCTCGCTCTCGTTTGGAGCGCTCTGGAGGATCTGGTCGGCTTCGATGGGATCGAGGATGAATCCAGTTCCCAACGGTTGCGACCCCTTTGACTGTCGGCCTTGTCGAAACGCCAACCGCTGCGCTCTGCCAGTGACTTGGCCGACGGCCCGAAGGTCAGGCCCGATTCGAGAGACGTGCAGGCCATCGAGGACAGTTTCAGGTACGTCCTTGGGTCCTATCCAAAGTTTCGCGATCTCGAGGCTGGCGACCCCTGGCCATCGCTCGCTCCTGATCGCTCGATATATCGAGTGATCCTTCACGATCTGTTCGAGCCCGACTTGTCGCGAATCGCCTTCGCTTATTGTATTCACCGCTACCAGGCCGATACGGCCGCCGGCGCGGGTCTGGGCGACAGCCCTGAGAACGAAGTAGACGCACAGGTCTATCTGTCCTCGACGTCCACGCACACCATAGCCATGGTCCCTGACTAGGTGTTCTCTGAAGGCTCGCCCCAGCGTTGGCAACAGATCTGTCCCTGCAACGAAAGGAGGATTTCCGGCGATGGCATCGAAACGACCGCCAGCGACATGCGGGAAAGCTATGAACCAATGGAGTCGAGGACGCACGATGACGTCCTTCTCGCCCCGCGCTCTCAGTCTCTCCTCCAAGCTGGCAGCCAAGCGTTTGATGTCGTCTGCGACATCGATGTTAGCGGTGAAGGCTCGGTGAATCGGATCATCGACTAACCCAGGAGCGACAGATCCCTCCACGGCGCGGACAAGTGACTTGAGCGTGGCGACGTCGGCGAGCGCAGCGAGAACCGCCGAGCGTTCCTCCTGAGAGGCGAACAAGCGCTCTTTTGTTCGGCGGGTCTCCATGCTCGATGTGGACTCGGCCCGAATACGCTCCGTTACTTCGGCCATCGCCTCGAGTTCATCGTCGATGAACGGTCTGAGATCGAACAACGTTCCAGCGCCTGAGTTGAGCGAGGTGACGAGATCCTGAGCCGACCCAACACCGAGCAGGCTGTCGCCCGTTCGGATGGCGTGGTCGAGAAACGAGAATGGCTGATCGCGGGCGAGTGTGATGAGCCAGAGGCTGAGTTTGGCCATTTCGCAAGCCATGGGGTTGATGTCGACGCCGTGGAGGCAGTTCTCGGCGGTGAGTCGCCGTGCTTGGGTGATTTCGTCGTCGGTGATCGGTCCGCTGCGTTGTCCGTGGGTTCGTTGAGCTTCGGTGAGGTGGTCGGCGAGGTAGCGGCAGGCTTGGACCAAGAAGGCGCCGGATCCGCAGGCTGGGTCGCAGATCTTCAGGTCGAGGATCTCCTCCGGTGTTCGCAGTGTCCAGGCCGATTCGGGTTTGCCTTCGGACGGTCCGTCGTAGATGAGTGGGTCGAGTGTGTGTTTGACGATCTCTTCGGTGAGGGTGCGTGGGGTGTAGTGGGTTCCGGTTGCTCCGCGATGAGAGGAGTCTGCGACATAGACGCTGCCTGGTTGGAAAACCGTGGGTGCTCCGGTGGAGTCGGGTCGAATGAGTTTGGCGAACCGTCTGACCCGTTCCTCCGTGTGGGGACCGTCGAAGGCAGGTGACCAGGCGGTCCCGAATTTCGCAATAGCATTGGCGGGTTGGTCGCCGGCCATCCATCTCTCGGTTGTTTTGATGCCTCGCCCGGTCTTGTCCTTCAGAAGGTCTAGCAGAGCGTCATGATCCAGTGCTTCGAGATGATCGAGCTCGATCTCGGGCTCTCTGCCCCCCGTGCCGGAAAGACCAATCACCCACCCTTCGGCTCGGGTTGCCGTGTGGTCGAGCATGCCTTCGTAGACGTGGCCGATCTGTTCGACATCGAGTGCTCGAAACGACAGCTTCCGACGCTGGCCACCTTCATCGAGGGTCTGCAAGGCGTTAAGAAGGTGGAGGACCGTACGGTTGTCGATCTCCAACGGATCGGCCTCGTCCTCGACCCACGACGAGCCCGGTTGGCGGCCCTCGAGGAACGGGTAGCGGTCTGGGTCGAACAGGGTGCCTCCGTAGGCGGCCAATCGCATGTCGCCGTGCTCGACCCCCCCCGTACACCGCACGCCACGTCGACAACAACCTGGCCCAGCCATCGTAAGTGGTCTCCAATACCTCCTCGCCGTGGAGATCAGCAGCCGCCTGCAGACGTTCGCGAAGCGATGATGCCGCGTATCGTTCGACGTAAAGCGGCTCGGCGATCGGCAGCAGCTCGTTCTCCTCGGCGTAGAACAAGAAGATCAGCCGCATCATCACGGTGACCGCTGCGTCGTACAACTCGGCGATCCCGTGCTCGGCTTCCACCTGCTGTAGCAGCTCGCGACCGCGCTCTTGGTCGATCCGATCGATCGTACGGATCAGGATCTCCACGGCGTCGAGGGTCTGATTGCCGAGTTTGGTGGTGATCTCACGCTGATCCTCAGCCGACCGGTCCAACAAGGCAACAATTGTCTCGTCTTGCCCGAGGGTGAAGAACCGATCCTGACCGAGCAAGGTGCGGAATGCTTGGAGAGTGATCTTCTCTTCCGACCACAACGAGGACCACCAGGTCGCATAGCCAGGATTGTCGTCGTCGCGTTGCGACACCAACGTCCAACGCTCACCGTCGGTCACCAGCCCGACCCGAACATCCGACGCCTTCAGCAACGCCACCATTCGGTCCTGCGGCGATGTCGCTCCCAAGCCTTCCAATGGAGCATCCACCGGCTGGTATCGGTCATGAATACCAATCAGCATCAGCGGCTCGTCGCCGTCGACCACGATCGCATCTGGTGCCGTTGCCCCGAGCCCGGGGATCTCATGGGTGTGAGCGGCCAGGGTCGCATCGTCCCACCGCAGCAAATCCGGCTCGGAATCCCAGTACCTCGCTCATTACGAATCGGACGAATGCCAGATGGATGTCTGTCGTGTCGGCCCATCCGAACTCAGGCAGACCATCGTCCCATTGCTGGAGCGCCGCTCGAACCTCGGCTGCGATGTGTGGATCGTGCTCGTCCAGTCCGTTCGGCAACGCTTCCTTCAACACCGGAACCGACAGAAACGGGCCCGACACGTCCATCAACGACAACCACTCCGCATGATGTGCAGCGATTGATGCCATCAACCAGCCTTCCCCTGAATCATCGCCAACCCGGAATTCTGTGCGTCCACCAGTTCAACAGCTCGGTGCGCTCAGCGATCCGGTACGCATCACACATCGCCGAGCCCATCGCTACGAGCTCCGCCCGCCACTCAGCCGGGGACGATGCATTGGTCGCCAGAGCAAAGTGCTGAGCACCTCGATCCCAAGCCTCCCCTTCATCGGGTGCGGGTAGGGCAGCAAGCTGCTTCGCTGAGATCTTGATCGCATCGCTCGAGAGTGCCGATCCAAGTGACTCCCGTGCCGCAAGAGCCGCTGAAATCGGACTTGCCACTGCTGCGGCCGCGTGAGCGAGCGGAACATCCCGTGGTACAACCGTGAGAACCGGCACTGACGGCAAGAGAGTTCCTTCTTTCGTCGACGATTGCCTCGATCACTCTCGTTTGCGTAGCAACGAGCACCTTCGGAATGAGACGCCGTTCCGCCCACTGCGCCAGCGCTGGGTCATCGGCTCCGAGTGAGTGCAGATCGACTATGGGGACATCGAAACTGGACTTGTTGTACTTGGTCGAAGCCCGACCCCACCTGTTGTTGGCAAGGTCGATCAGACCAACCGTTATCAGCCGTGCCTCGTGGACTTTGCCGAGTTCGGCCTCTACAACATGCCCGGCCAAACCGTAGTACTGATCAATATGATCGGCTGTCGTGCTGCAGTAGTCGCCAATCGCCTTGGCGGACGTCGATTTGATTAAAGGAATCCCAAAGGCTTCGGCTATCAATGGAGCCCAGTTCCCAGTTGACCGCCGAACCTGCGAATGGTTCAAAGGTGGGACTGGCCTCCAATTCCGACCCATCCAACGGCGTAGTGGCTGACCATGGACCGACAGCTTCTGCACGATAGGAGCGCAAACCATCACCGAAGCCTCGAAAACCTTCTCGCCTGCAACCCAGAGATGAGCGAGAACGTGCTCGTCGGTCACCACTCGTCGGAGTGCTTCACTGCCTTTGGCCGAAAGCAGGGAATCAGGCTGAACCAGTCCGGACAGGCCACCTGTGCGTAGCAGGGTGAGGGCCAGTGCTTGGAAATGAGATGCCGTATCGCTGGTTGCGGTGATTCCTCCGCCGAGATTCAGCTTGCGGAATTCGATCTCAGTGGGGCTGGTCGCTGTCGCCGCCGACGCCTGGGAGAGAAAATGGCGGATTCCCGATCACGGCGTCGAAGCCCGGGTTCTCTCGGGCGAAGATGTCCGCAAATGCCAGTGGCCAATGAACCCGAGACCCTTCTGCTGGAGATGTTGCGTCGTCGAACGCTCCCACCACAGATGCGGCCAGAGCGTCCTGATCGAGGCGGCCGCTAGACAGCCCAGCGGCCGTCAATCGACACAGCGTGTCGGCTGCCCGCATCAGAGGCACCACTCTCTCGGCCAACGCATCGTGCCGGCTGCTCTTCATCTGAGCATCGGCAGGAGAGTCACTTCGGATTGCCCGGAGTTCAGCAAACAGGCGCACGGCTTCCTCGACCTCGGGACTCCGCCCTCGAGACCCAGAGCGACGCGACTGCAGGGTTTGTTCCGGACAGCGAGAGACCGGCTAGTTGATCGAGGCTCGTCAGCCCCGTGAGGCTGTCTCCGCACACTATCCGATCATCCAAGAATGAGAAGGGCTGATCGTGGGCGAGTGTGATGAGCCAGAGGCTGAGTTTGGCCATTTCGGTGGCCATGGGGTTGATGTCGACGCCGTGTAGACAGTTTTCGGCGATGAGTCGTCTGGCTTGGGTTATCTCGTAGTCGGTGATCGGTCCGGTGCGTTGTCCGTGGGTTCGTTGAGCTTCGGTGAGATGATCGGCGAGGTACCGGCAGGCTTGGACCAAGAAGGCGCCGGATCCACAGGCAGGGTCGCAGATCTTCAGGTCGAGGATTTCTTCAGGCGTTCGCAGTGTCCAGTCGGATTCGGGTTTGCCTTCGGACGGTCCGTCGTAAACGAGTGGGTCGAGTGTGTGTTTGATGATCTCTTCGGTGAGAGAACGTGGGGTGTAATGGGTTCCAGTTGCTCCGCGATGAGAGGAGTCTGCGACATAGACGCTGCCTGGTTGGAACACAGTTGGCCCACCGGTGGAGTCGGGTCGAATGAGCTTTGCGAACCGCTTTACACGCAACTCCGTTGTCGTGCCGTCAAATGCCGAAGGCCACGTTGCTCCGAACCTGGCGACGGCCTTGTCCGGCTGGTCCCCAGTCATCCACTTTTCGGTCGTCGCCGTTCCTCGCCCTGTCTTGTCTTTCAAGAGCGATAGCAAGGCGTCGTCGTCGAGCCGTTCGAGATCGTCGAGTTCGATCTCAGGCTCTCGGCCGCCAGTTCCGGATAGTCCGAGAACCCAACCGTTCGCTCGACTCGCAGTGTGGTCGAGCATGCCTTCGTAGACGTGGCCGATCTGTTCCACATCGAGTGCCTCGGAACGAAAGTTTCCGACGCTGGCCGCTTTCGTCGAGGGTCTGCAAGGCGTTCAGTAGGTGGAGGACCGTTCGATTGTCGATCTTCAACGGATCTGCGTTGCTGTCAGCCCACGACGAGCCGGGTTGGCGGCCTTCGAGGAACGGGTAGCGGTCTGGGTCGAACAGGCTGCCGCCGTAGGCGGTCAGCCGCATGTCGCAGTGTTCGACCCCGCCGTACACAGCACGCCACGTCGACAATAACCTTGCCCAGCCGTCGTAGGTGCACTCCAACAGCTCTTCCCCGTGTAGATCGGCGACCGCCTGCAGACGTTCGCGAAGTGATGATGCCGCGTATCGTTCGACATACAATGGCTCGGACATCGGCAGTAGCTCGTTCTCCTCGGCGTAGAACAAGAAGATCAGCCGCATCATCACCGTGACGGCAGCGTCGTAGAGCTCAGCAATACCGTGCTGGTTCTCGACCTCCCGAAGCAGCTCGCCACCGCCTTCCTGGTCAATTCCGTCGATCGTGCGGATGAGGATCTCTACTGCTTCCAGTGTTTGGCTACCGAGCTTGGTAGTGACCTCACGCTGATCCTCCGCCGATCGATCGAGTAGCGCAGTAACAGTTTCGTCCTCGCCCATTGTCAGAAATCGGTCTTGACCTAGCAAGGTGCGGAACGATTGGAGAGTGATTCTCCTCAGCCCACAACGATGCCCACCAAGTGGCAAAACCCGGACCGTTTCCGTATTGCTGAGACACAAGAGTCCAGCCGTCGCCGTTGGTTACCACCCCAACCCGCACTCCCGACGCTCTCAGCAGTGACGCCATCCGTTCGTGCGGCGAGACTGTTCCCAACCTTCAGGGTGCATCCACCAGTTGATCTCGAGCATGAATCGCGACAAGCATCAGTGGCTCATCACCATCGATCACGACTGCGTCAGGGGAAACTGTTCCCACGCCTGGAACCTCATAGGTGTGAGCGGCCAGGGTCGTATCGTCCCACTGCAACACATCTGGCTGAAATCCCAGTACTTCGACCAACACGAACCGGACGAATGCCAGATGGACTCCGAGGTGTCGGCCCATCCGAACTCGGGGAGGCCATCGTCCCATTGCTCGAGGGCTGCCCGCAACTCGGCTGCGATGTGGGGATCGTGCTCGTCCAGCCGTTCGGTAACACTTCCTTCAATACGGGAACCGACAGAAACGGGCCAGACACGTCCATCACCGACAACCACTCGACATGGTGTGCTGCGACCGACACCGTCAGCCCCACCCTCCGGCAATCGAGCGCGGAACGACAAACACCAGAGCGAATGGGAACAGGCGAGGATCAGCTTCGGCGTACCTTCGGCGGATTCGTTCGGTCTCGCGCTCGATCTCGTCAGGGATCGCGATGAGACGAGCCTGGAGCGCCTCGACATCGTGGTCGTGGCGCAGGCGTTCGTCGACCGTGAAGAGTTCGAGCTGACCCTCGGGCTCCGCCAGCTCTTCTTCGATTCGGCGCTGCAGCTCGTTCATCACCGAATTCACGTCGGCGATCTCTCGCTCTCTCCTTGTGGCCAGACGGTTCTCGAGTGTTTCTGTACGCTCGCGCTCACGAGCTTCCAGTGCTGCATCCACTCCAGGTGCGAGCTTGTCCCAGAGGCCGGCCAGGGTGTCGGTGACCGAATCGTCGACGCGGCCGTCGATCATGGACTGCACGACACGGTCGAGTTCGCCCCGCGTGTCGAAACGACGGAAGCGACCCTCGGTGATCGTTCCGCGGCCGAGACGATCTCCTCGTGAATGCGCTGGGCATCACCACCGAGCACCACGAGCCGCCGAATCCGATGACCGCCGGCGCCTCCAAGGTCGCATCATCGACCACCTGCACGGCCACCCGTCGCAGATCGGTGGATGCAGAAGACCATGCGTTGGCTCGGAGGAGACGAAGGCAGCGCTGTACGAGCGGATGGTTGAGATGCGCGAGCACGACATCTGATCGTTTGTCGACCACACGTTGGTCGAACACGATCGGCCTGATACGCCCGGAGTGCGGCTCCTCCAGACCTTCTAACAGCCGCTGCCAGAAACCTCGTAGGTGAGGTACCCGCCAGGCCGTACCAGATTCGAGACCCTCGACCTCGACTATTTCCAGAGCCGGTTGTTTGGCCAGCGCCAACCCGACGTGCACGACATCCGCAACTGCTTCGGGGCTCAGATCGAGTTCCCGCTGGGTCGCCTGCAGCCGAGACCGCAAGTCGGCGATATAGGTGTCCCACTCGCGTTCTCGTTTGAGGAACTCCCGGTCGAGACGCTCTCCCTCTTCGGCGTGACGAGTGTCGAGACGGGCCCGATTGCCTCCCACCAGTGCCTCTTCGACCTGATCGGCGATGATCGGTCCGACCTTCCCGAGATCCTCGCGGATCTGATCGACCTTCCTCACGGCCCGATACAAGAACTCGAGGTCGCCGGCCAGATCACCAGGATCGGCATCCGGATCTGGTGCATCGTGATCGTAGCCGGCAGGGACGAAGTGGAAGATGTCGACGTGGCTCCGCTGTTGCCCGTAGCGGTCGATGCGACCGTTTCGCTGTTCCATCACGTTCGGGTTCCAGGGAATCTCGATGTGGATGAGATTCGAACAGTGGTTCTGCAGGTCGATGCCTTCGCTGGCGGTGTCGGTCGCCCAACAGGATCCGTACCTCGGCGCCCTCCTCGGACGGATGAGCCTGAAACGCCTTCTTGATCCTCTCCCGGTCGTCGAGGTCCATCCCGCCAAACATCAGTCGGAGCCGGCCGTCCTCGGTGAAGCCGTGGTTGGCAAGATGCTGATGGAGATAGTTCTGCGTGGCTCGGTACTCGGTGAAGATGATGACCCGGTCGTCGGACCACTCGCCGTCGGGCCGGATATTGGCATCGAGCCAATCGATGAGTGCCGTGACCTTTGCGCCGGGTCGGTTAGCGGCTGCATCGGCTTTCTTGCGGAGCGTCTGCAGAAGATCGACCTTCTCGTCGTCGAGGGTCATCTGCTTGGTGGCGACTTCGACGGTGTCAGCGAGTGTCTGCTCGGCTTCTTCGTCGTCGGCTGCCACCTCGTCTTCGGCCTGCTGGAGGAACCGTTTCAGTGGCGCTGGCCGCTCGGCTGCGCGGTCGCCGTCGTCATCATCCAGCAAACCCATGACGCGGTCGTGATGTTTCTGGAGTGTGCTGGCGAAGGCCTGGGGGCTCGAGAACAGACGCTTCTTCAGCGTCTTCAGAACGAATCCACTGGCGACGCCCTCAGTGGTCTCGTCGCTCTTCGAATGGGCGTCGCTGTAGCGCTGCAGAAGAGCGTGCAGCTCGATCTCGGCGTCGGAGTACTCGACCTCGATTGGTTGGATGTTCCGCTCCGGGAAGCGGCTCGACCCATCCCAGTTCTTCTTCAACTCCGACTTCAAGCGGCGGATCATGATCTGGTGGAGCTGGTCGGGCTCCGGCATCACGCCACGAGCGAAACGTTGGTCGTCGAGCATCTCGAGCAAGGCCGTGAAGCTGTCCTGGTAGCCGTTGTGGGGAGTAGCGGTGAGGAACAGCTTGTGTTCGAAGTGCTGCACGATCTCCCGGATCGCTTTCGTACGATCACTGGCCTTCACGTAGTTTGCGGTTCCGGACGGAGCGACGTTGTGCGCTTCGTCGAGAATCAGCAGGTCACCCCAACGGGGCAGAATGCGGCCGTCGGAGCGTCGAGTCGCCTGGCGGAACAGGTGCATCGGCCGCGTTCGCTTGACGTAGTCCATCGAAACGATGAGGCGGGGGTGGTGCCCCCATGGGTTGACGTGAATCCCTCGTTGCCGTCGAAGGTCTCGCATGAGCGCCGAGTCGAGGATCCTGAAGTCGAGTCCGAACTTGTCTCGCATCTGTTCACGCCACTGGACCTGGAGACCGGCCGGGCACAAGATCAGGATTCGACGGGCTCGGTGACGGAGTACGAGTTCTTGCGCCACGAGTCCGGATTCGATCGTCTTGCCGAGTCCGACGTCGTCGGCGATCAGCAGATTGACTCGGGGCATCTGTAGTGCCCGAACCAGAGGATCGAGCTGGTAGTCCTGGACGTGGATGCCGCTGCGGAATGGGGCTTGAAGTCGGCCGGCATCACCGGTCTGGGCGTCGAGGTCGAACTGGCTGATTGCGCCCCATTGCACCGCGTGGAGATAGGCCTCGAAGGTCGTCGGATCGTCGAAGCCGTTCCTGGGATCGGGCAGGCTGGCCGACGAATCCTCGATGCGGGCGCCGGGTTCGATCTCCCAGACCACCTCCAGTTCCTCGCCGAAACCATCGTCCTCGATCGACGTCAGATGGACTACGTTCTGTGGCTTCCAGTCCGCCGGCGCACCCTCAGGGGCCGGGAGTGTCGACGGTCGAACGTCGAGAACGGACCAATCACGGTTGCGGACGTGAACGAGTTGGCCCTGTTCGGGCGTCGTTCGGTTCATGTCGCTGGTCCCTCCTCGCGCCGATCCCTGCGGCGACTGTAGATCGTGTCAGCTATGCGGTCCGCGGCCTCCGCCGGATCTTCGTGCTCCCAGATACGAACGATCGCCCATCCGGCAGCCTCGAGCGCCTCGGTGCTGCGACGATCTCGTTGCTTGTTCGCGTCGAGCTTGGCCCGCCACCAGTCGGCGTTGTTGCGGGGACTGGTTGCGTGATCAGGGCATCCGTGCCAGAAGCAACCGTCGACGAAGACCGCGACTCGATCTGACACGAACACGAGATCAGCCCTTGTGCGGAGTTCGGGCACGGGCCGTCGGTCGACGAAATATCGAAAACCACGGGCATGAAGGGAGCGCCGGATGGCCAGCTCCGGCGTCGTATCCCGACGCTGCTGCTTGCTCAGTCGCCGCGATGTTCCTAGGGTGGTCGTGAGCTCCGTTGTCATCGAGGATTCGTCGCTGTATCGCCGCATTCTTCGCCCCGTCCCCCTCGGCGCATAGCAACCCGTTCTACAGTAGCGGGCATGCAGGCCGCCGGGGGACGACGAATAGCAGGCATTTTTGCTGGTATCGGAGGCTTCGAACTCGGCTTGAGCCGATCAGGCCACACGACCTCGATGCTCTGCGAGAGCTGGAAGCCTGCCGTCGAGGTGCTCCGATCGAGCGACCGCTTCCGTCGTGTTCCTGTTCATCCCGACGTGGCGACGCTCACACCGGCGGACATTCCTGATGAGGTCGATCTGATCACGGCAGGATTTCCATGCACAGATCTGTCCCAAGTCGGGCGCACCGACGGCATCCACGGAGCCAACTCTCGACTGATCCTCCACGTCTTCGATCTTCTGGAAGAGATCCGCCAGGACAGACGCCCGCTGCCAGATCTGCTTCTCGAGAACGTGGCGAACATGCTCGTGCTGGGGAAAGGTCGGGCGATGCAGGTATTGATCGCTCGATGCGAAGCTCTCGGCTATCGGTGGGCGTATCGCACGGTCGACAGTCGATTCACCGGCGTGCCACAGAGGCGCCGCCGGGTGTTCCTCTATGCATCGACTGAGTTGGACCCATCTATGGTGTTGTTCGCCGACGACCAAGGGGAGCCGCCGGCCGACCGATACCGAGATGACGCCTTTGGTTTCTACTGGACCGAGGGACGACGAGGACTGGGTTGGGCGCAGGATGCGATTCCGACATTGAAAGGTGGATCAGGTCTCGGTATCCCGTCGCCGCCCGCCGTCTGGTTACGTCACGAGTCCGCTGGTCGCCAATTCGTCAAGCCGACGATCGAAGACGCCGAGGCACTCCAGGGATTCAAGCGGGGACACACCGCTACCGAGGTGCTCGCCAGCCAGCCTGGATCTAGGTGGAAGCTCGTGGGCAACGCTGTAACGGTCGGTGTGGCGGAGTGGCTTGGCGAGCGTATCTCTGATCCGGCGGATCCGGTGGTCGATTACCGTCCGTGGCATCGGTCGGGGTCATGGCCAAAGGCGGCAATGGGCTCGACCGATACGGCGTCCGAGGTGTTTGCTTCGGAGTATCCGCGGGTGGAGCCGTATCTTCATTTGCGGGACCTCCTATCCGTGCCTGACACTGACCCGCTTTCTGCTCGTGCGACAGGAGGCTTTCTGTCGAGGCTCCGGGAAACGAACCTCGGCCGATATGAAGGCTTCAGAGATGCACTCGATGCGCACCTGGGCCATTGGGAACTCGCGTAAGACACTCGTGACCAGCGTCGGTTCGAGGCAACAAAGGTCGATCGACAGTGCCGGTAGGGTTCGGTGATTACTTCGGCGGACACGGTCACCGGCGTCATGACGCTCAGCGGCGATCTTCTGTCGAAGCGATCGGGCATGTGCTGATGGATTGTGCCGTCGAGCAGGCGCCCGACGCAGTGGTGTCCATCGACCTGACGCCGTAATCATCGAAATTGAGTGCCTCATGACCGGATCTGATGTGGTCGACGGGCTGGACAACGGCAAGTCGGTAGCACCAGGCGACGGAATTGCGAACCGTTGGTGAGTCAGCGCCGATGCCGGAGTTATGCCGGCGTAGGCGCGGCACCTTGTCCGTGGCCATGGTCTCGGCCCTACCGAGCCGACGACCAGGTATACAGCACCGGCTACTGAACCGTGCCGCGACTCGTAGCGAATCTTAGCCACGTAGTTGGTGATTTGGTCCAACACGCCATAGCTAGAGGCCTTGCCGCGGACCGGTTGGGTGGCGAGTCAGATTGGGCAGTCCAGCTGGCCCCTCTATCGAAAGTGCATCAGTTTCAGTGTTGGCATGCCGATCATCCGAGAGGTTGCACTGCCTTGGCCGTCGACCCCGATCGCCGGCGGGTCGACCAAGGCAACGAGTCGACATCGGAGAATCAGCTGATGAATCGGGATGCTGTAGCAGAAGCCGTCGAGCGCCTGCGGGCTGAGCTGGCTCGAACACAGACTCTCGACAACGACAGAGTGTTGTCTATCTGTCAGAGGCGAGAACTCAGCGGCACCCAGATTGCCGAGGTCCGGACCCGGCTCAGAGCGGAGGGTCTGCTGCGCGAAGCTGACTTGAACGCGAGGCTACTGGGAAAGTCCATTCGACCTCGTCGGCGGCCGCTCGACCGTCGGGCACCGCTGTTCCCGAAGGACCTCACGCGCTGCTCGATGTTGACCAGCGACGAGGAGCGATCGCTGTCCCGTCGCGTACGGGCAATGACCGAGCTGCGAGACCGGCTTCGGGACGCCGAAGCTACGCCCGCCGAGCAGTCGCTTCTCGACGAGGGGGGCGAAGCATACGAGGAGCTCGTATTGGCGAATGTCCGCCTGGTCGCACGGCAAGCCCGCCGTGCTCGCCGGCGTGGTCGCACTCTGGAAGAATCGGACCTCTTCCAGGAAGGCGTTTTCGGACTGCTTCGAGCCGTCGAAAGATTCGATGCAACTGCGGGATTCAGGTTTGCGACGTATGGGTCGTGGTTGATCATGAGTTCGATCGAAGAGGCCTTCGTGGAACGCAATCGAACAATCCGGTGGCCGCGAAGCGCAGTGAGAAGCCACGTACTGGTGCAGAAGGCTAGGGATAAGCTCATTGCTGACACCGGCACTGATCCGCATCTCTCCGAGCTGTCCGATGCCACAGGCGTTTCGCCGGCGCGAATTGTTGCGATGAGCGATTGGGCGCATGTCACTTCGAGCTTGGACGGCCCGACCTCCTCAACCGTAGAGGTATCGTTGGGTCACACCGTCACCTGCTCCGCAAAGACGCCGGAGGAGCTAGTGATCGACGCAGATGAGGCGGCGCGGCTACATCAGGCCATCTCGACACTCGATACTCGCACGGCCAGGATTATCCGCTTGAGGTATGGCATCGAGGACGGCCGACCTTGGACTCAGAACGAAATCGCTGACGAAATCGAATTGACCGAGAGTCGGATCAGTCAGATCGAGTCAAAGACACTCGGCCGTCTCCGCCGGCGTCTGGAACCCCGTGAGCGTATCCATTCATCACAATAGTTCAGTTGTAGGATCGAGAGAGTCGACAGCGGTTATTCCTGAATGGACGCCGGCGAACTCGGAATGGGCCGATTGATCTCCTGATGCTAGAGAACGTCGATTTCCGCCTCCCGCCTGCCGGCTCGAAATGCAAACTAATACTGATTCGTGGGTACGATCCGGCGAAACGTCATCCGGGCCGGAGGTGGGGGCCGTGGCCAAAGATCCGGTAGTCGAGGCCGTCAAGCGGCTGCGCGCCGAACACAGTAGGACGCAGTCGCTCGACTACGACAAAGTGCTCTCCATCTGCCAACGAAGGGACCTCGATGCGGCGCAGACCGCCGAGGTCCGATCCCATCTCATCGGAGAGGGCCTCCTCGTCGACGACGCGCCAACACTCGATGGATGGGCACCGGACGACCTCGGTGACAAACAGGTGCTCGATCTCATGGGCCTGTTCCTGAACGACCTTGAGCGGTACCGGCTCCTGACCGCAGAGGCAGAACGGAAGCTGTCGCGACGGATCGCGGCGATGGCAGAGCTTCGGATGCAGCTCGGCGAGAGTGAGCCCAGCCCAGGGCAGCAGGCCATCATCGAGGAAGGCCAGAAGGCCTTCGAGCAGTTCCTACTGGGCAACATCCGTCTCGTGATCTGGCAGGCCCGCTTCGCTCACCGTCTCAGCCAGAAACTCGATCTCCTCGATCTCATCCAGGAAGGCATGTTCGGCCTCTACCGAGCTGTGGAGAAGTTCGACCCCACGAAGGGCTACAAGTTCTCCACGTACGCGACCTGGTGGGTCAAGCAATCGCTCCAGCGGGCGGTCGACAATCTGGATCAGACGATCCGCTGGCCGGTGCACGCTCGTGACGAGCGTCGTCGAGTCGAGGCAGCGAAGCGTCGCTCGAGAGCGACGATCGGTCGAGATCCGAGCCTCGCCGAACTGGCTGAAGCGACCGGAATCGATGCGGGAAAAATCCAGGCGATGGAGGATTGGGCACGTGTTGGGTCGAGTCTCGACGCCCCACTCAGCGCTGAAAGGGGCTTCTCGCTGGAGCAGACGCTGGTCAGTCAGTTCCCGTCTCCTGAGGAGATTGCCGCAGGGAAGAGCGAGGCCGCATGGCTCCAGCGGGCGATCGCCGAGCTCGATGACCGGTCGGCAGAGGTCATCCGCCTACGCTTCGGCCTTGGAGACCGTCGGAAGCATACGCTCGAGGAGATCGGCCAAGAGTTCGGCGTCACCCGCGAACGCATCCGTCAGATCGAGTCCAAGACGCTCGCAGAGCTGCGACGGATTCTCGGGTCCCCCGATAGCCTACCGTCGGTCCCGGCCAAACTCGCACGTCAACCAGAAAGCGAACCAGATGGGGAATTCGTGCAACAGGGAGCTGTCGTCGACGCGGCGGAGACGCGCGAACATCGGCCGATTGGTAGTGACTCGCTGCGTCCACTCGAGCAGATCTATTCGAATCGCGCCATCGGTGTCATGACTGCGGACCGTCTCCTTGCCGGTTTCGAGGAACATCGGACAGGCCTGATCGGAGACCATCGAGCGGAGCTCGCCGACCACGTCCTCGAACTGATCATCGCTATGAACGCCGGGGACTTGCTTCCAGCGCAGCCCGATGGCCCAGCGTTCGCTGATGCCGAGGTCTCGATCGCTCGCCTACTCCAGGAGGAACAGAATCGTGATGAGTGAACGCCAGGCGGCGGAGACATTCGGCGCGTGGTTGTCTGACAAGGTCATCCAGGAGGCACGTGGGAGGGACGTCGTCGAGGCTGAGCTGGACCCCAGCAGCCGCTTCTGGCTGGGCACGCTCGCGCCGGAAGAGGGGCAGTTGACTCGGGGGATCGGTGAGCGCGGTGAGCGACTCGATCCTTCGGCCGTCGGCATTCGGGTGCAACCGGTAGGTCCTGCGCCCTGGACCTTCGACGTCGTGGTCAGGTGCGCCACGTGGACCTCCGACGGCTCGATGTGGAGGAAGTCGCCGTACTGTGAGGTCGGCGGTCTGCTCGAGATCCGGGATGGCGTCACCGACCATTTCGGTGGACGACTCGCCACGGAGCTGGAGCGAACGTCGGGATGCCCTGACCTCTCAGCCGTCGTCCGAGCCGAGGTCGTCGAGACCTTGGATGGTCCCTCGGTCGAGCTCACGGTCGTGAATACCTCGCCTGCGCGCATCCGAGGGGTCTCGTCGAACTTGTTCGAGGTCGAACTGTCGGTCACGCCGCCGGCGATCACTCCATACCTTCTCGAATCGCTTCCCGACTCCTACCGCTACGACCGCAGGGTCATGTGCTACGGGATCAACGCCGGGATCGAGGCGCTCGATGATGGCAGGCTTCGAACGGTCGACGCGATCGAGACCCGCCAGTACCGGCCGACCTTCTGGAACGCCGAATCGGCATGTCCCGAGCTGTCGTTTGCGAGCCTGGCCGACGACCCATTACCCGCACTCCACGAGCTCGCACGAGCTCACAGGGCGTGGGGTGATGTCCATTGGTCGGACGAGGCATTGGGCGAGCGGGCGCGTATCCAAGGCTGGACCGACGAAGTCCGGGAGGCTGCACTCAGCGGCCGTCGCGACTACGAACAGGAGGCCGAGAGGCTCGCGGCTGGTGTTGCCGCTCTGCAGGCGAATGAGAATCTGCTCCGGGCGTTTTGCCTGATGAATCAGGCGATGGTCCACTCCTCGCGGGGCCGCTATCCAGGTTGGCGACCGTTCCAGCTCGCCTTCGTGATCGCTTGCTGTCCTGCAGTTGCAGACCCGACAGCTGAAGCCATGACCGCAGATGTCGTGTGGTTCGCAACAGGAGGTGGCAAGACGGAGACCTATCTCGGGTTGGTCGTCATGGCCGCTCTCTACGACAGGGCCACGGGCAAGACGACCGGTGTCACGGCCTGGAGTCGCTTTCCCCTGCGGTTGTTGTCGCTGCAGCAAACTCAGCGATTTGCCGACGCCATGGCTGGTGCCGAGTTGGTGAGGCAGTCGGCCGAGATCCCCGGTGAGCCCATCTCGCTGGGGTTTCTCATCGGGGCCGGAGCCACTCCCAACCGTCTCGACCCTGATCCGGCCGAAGACTGGATGCCGGATACCGAGGATCCGAACATGCCAGGTCGATACCGGGTCCTGCTTCAGTGCCCCTTCTGCTTCGGTGACGAGATCGAGATGGACTTCGATCCTGAGCTCTGGCGGCTCGATCATCGCTGCTCCAATACCGACTGCCCGTGGGGCGATCGCCCGCTGCCGTTCTATGTCGTCGACGATGAGATCTACCGGTTTCTCCCGACGGCCGTCATCGGGACGCTGGACAAGATCGCGTCGCTGTCGATTCAGGCCGCAATGGCCGGTCTGTTCGGACCGCCGGCTGGCATCTGCAGTGAGCCGGGTCACGGTCACACCTACGCCCGCCGGAAGAAGAAGCCGCAGGGTTGCCTCGTGCCGGGCTGTGATCGCAGTGTCGATCCGCTTCCCATGCCCGAACATCGCTATGCGCCGACCTTTCGCCTTCAGGACGAACTCCATCTGCTGCGCGACGCTCTCGGGGCTGTCGACGCCCACTATGAGGCGCTCCTGGATCATCTCCAGCTTGAGCGGACTGGGACTTCTGCCAAGATCCTGGGCTCCTCCGCCACGCTGTCGGGCTACGAGCATCAGGTCGATGTACTGTACCGGCGTCAGGCTCGCGTCTTCCCGGTCCAAGGACCGTCGACTGACGTGGGCTTCTGGACCGCTCCGTCGGAGGAGCTGTCGCGTCGCCACATCGCACTTGCGCCGCGCGGCGCAACTCTGGAGTTCGCCAACGACCGGATCGTGACGATCCTTCAGCAACAGCTCCGGCGTCTCCGGGACGATCCTGCTGTGGTCTGCGCCGAGGCAGGAGTCGATCTCGATCATGCTGATCGGCTCCTCGACCTGTTCGGCACCGCCGTCGTCTATGGCAACACCATCCGAGATCTGGAGGCGGCCAGCAGGTCGCTGGAAACCCAGGTGCCGGTCGACGGTCCGCTCATCAGGCGATCGCTCACCGGCCAGACGCCCTTCGAAGAGGTCAGGGAGACACTCGATCAGCTTCAGCATCCCCAGGCCGACTACGACGAACGGATCCACGTGATCACCGCTTCGTCGATGATGTCCCATGGTGTGGACGTCGATCGGCTCAACACCATGGTGGTGCTCGGCCTTCCCCTCACGACCGCCGAGTACATCCAGACGACCGCCCGGATCGGGAGGACCTGGCCTGGATTCGTGTTCGTTCTCCACAAGATGGCGCGCGAGCGGGATGCCAGCACCTACCGTTCCTGGCCGCAATTCGTCTCGCAGGGTGATCGCTTCGTCGAACCCGTACCGGTGACCAAACGATCGGTGAGGGTGCTGGACAACACCATGCCTGGGATCATGATGGCTCGCCTGCTTCACCTCCACGAGCATCGATGGCGCCGAGGCCTCACGATGATCAAGGCGCTGAAGGAGTACGACCAGGCGTTCCCCTTCGATGTCGACGAGGAAGCTTCTGCGGTTGCTGAGCTTCTCGGCGTGACAGACGAACTCGACTCGAACATCCGGGCCAAGATCAGGGATTGGATCGAGCAGTTCCTCTTCAACTTGGAGGTGCCTCCGGAGGGAGCGATCTTCCCGAGTGAGCTGAGCCCAGGCGGTCGCCGGCCAATGCTTTCTCTTCGCGATGTGGAAGAGACAGCACCGATCCGAGAGAAGTTGGAAGGACGGCGATGAAGGCGAGTCGGAGCACAACGCAGATACTCCACGGCTATCTCCCTCAGCAGACCGCGGACCTGAACGGCGGCGTATGGAAGGTCGCCGAGTGGATGGGGCCCGAGTTCGTTCAGGTGAACCAGGCCGCACTACGGCGAGAACTGCTGCGTCTCGTCCGCCCCTGGGAGGCGACGGGAAAGGATTCACACTTCGCGAGGGCACTGCGACAGGAGCAGCCGATCCGCGTCGTGTCCGTCGCCAAGGACCACGGCGTGACCGTCGAGCGCTTTCCAGACGTCTGGCAGTGCCGTTCCTGTAGCCGTATCAGAAAGCGTGGCGCCACTGGACCATGCCGATGCGGCGCCAGCGGTCCGGGAGCATTCGGGCAGCTTCACTTCGTTGGCTACCACGACTGCGGCCATCTTGAGGAGCCCTGGATACCCCGTTGCCGAGCTCACGACGATGTCCGAGTGATCTTCCCGGGCTCGGCCGACGCATCCCAGATCAGGTTCGTGTGCCCAGTGTGCAACATCGAGCTGCGAAAGGGGTTCGGCTTCACGACCTGCGGGGGGTGCAACGATGGGCGGCTCAGCTGGACCGTGCACCGTGCCGCTTCAGTGTTTACGCCGCGTAGTTTCGCCATGGTCAATCCGCTCTCGGATGATCAGCTCGCCCGGCTTCATGCCAGCGGGGGCCCGAATCGTGCTCTCGCATGGGTACTAGATGGGTTGCCCTCGATCGACATGAAGGATCTGATCATCGATCGGGCGTCCTTGGTCGAGGATCTGGTCGCCAAGGGTTTGCCGAGGGAGACCGCCGAGAAGATGGCCGAGGTCGCGGAACAGGATGGGCAGGTGGAAACAGCGGACCCGGCAGCCGATCTCGGGACCAATCGGGCGGATGCGCTGGACCAGGCGACTGCTGTCGCCGGAGCGATGCTCGACGGTCGAATGAACGTGGAGTCGTTGATCGCATCGACGGACGAGCGGTCTGCGCTCGGTCTCCGGTATCGGATCGACTACACCTTGGCCCTTCATCGAGCTGGCCTCCAGGAGGTCGACCTACTCGACCGGTTCCCCGTGCTCGTCGGCAACTTCGGCTACACGAGAGGTGCCAGCACCCCAGGCCAGTCCACGTTGCGATTATGGCGAGACCGACGGTCGAACCAGTACCTGGTGCACGCTGACCTGCTGGAGACCGAGGCTCTGTTCGTCCGCCTGGACCCGATGCGAGTGGTCGAGTGGCTCCGACGCAGAGGACGCCGGATCGACCCGGCCCAGAATCCGAAAGAGGCGAGGCAGGCCATCTTGGCTGCAGCCGACGTGCCCATGCCCGGTGAGGAGCCGGACTCGACGACCCTCGGCACCGATCTGCTGACGCTCGTACACGCCTACGCGCACCGATTCATCAGGCAGGCCTCGGTATTCGCCGGTTTGGACCGAAACTCGCTCTCAGAGCTTCTCGTCCCACTCCATCTCGGCTTCTTTGTCTATGCATCATCGCGTGGTGACTTCGTGCTAGGGGGACTCCAGGCCCTCTTCGAGACCGAGCTCGACCGCCTCCTCGGCACCATCACCCGAGGCGAGCAACGATGCCCGATGGATCCCGGTTGCAGGGCGGCAGGCGGAGCCTGCGTCGCTTGCCTCCACCTTGGGGAACCGAGCTGTCGGTACTTCAACAGGTTCCTCAGCCGCGGGGTCTTGTTTGGTGACGCAGGCTATCTATCGATGCCGGCATGACGCTGCGCAAGCTGCGATAGGTCTGCAACTACGCTCACCTCCATGGCCACGATCGATGAGGTGTTCGCCGGGTTCCTGGATGAGCAGCGGGCTCGGTTGTCGGAGCGGACCTATCAGCAGTATGAGCAGGTGATCGAGCTGCTGGCGATGTCGATGAACGGGTACGCACCCAACTCCCTGACCGACGAGGAGTTCGCCCGGTGGGAGGGGCGGTTCGAGGTCGACGAGCAGGGCGCGTTCACGAGCCTGTTCGGGCCCGACAAGATCGCCGAGAACGTCGGCGAGTTCCTCGACTACTTCATGATCCGCAAGGTCATGGCGAGCAAGGAGCTGCTGAAGTCGGCCGGCACCGTCACCGGGAAGCTCGCCACCTGGCTCGCCAAGAACGGCCACATCAACCCAACCCAGGCCGCCGTGATGGCCGACCAGGGCGGTACCGCGGCCAAGCAGCTTCCGGCCCTGGACAAGCTCGCCGACCTCCTCTACGACGACGCCGAGCGCCTCCCCACCTTCGACGCCGCCGACATCCCCGACGACCACTGGGTCGACGACTACCTCACCATCACCAAGGTCGAACCCGGCGCCCTGTGGTTCGAGGGGCTCGACGCGCCGCTCACCGTGTCGACCAAGACGAGCAAGGCCGCGCAACCGGGATGGACGGTCAACGTCGAGGCGGTCAAGCTCGACGGCCGGTGGCATCTCGTCGAAGTCGGCAACGTCTACCCGTAACCCGCACCCGACCCGATGTCCTACACCATCCACGCCACCCGCAAGTTACTGTCACGGGTCAAGCAGACCCCCGCCGACGAGCACACCGGGCCGACCACCAGACTCGGCAACTGGTATGCCAACAAGCTGCCGTGGCGCCCCGAGGTTGCGATCCTGGTCAACGAGACAACGCTCCTTCCCGTCTACATCGACCTTGCGCCCTCGGCGACCCTGGCCGAACGGATCCCGGGCCAGGTCGCGGCCGTGCTCACCGAGCTCGGCCTACCGGCGGACACCGTCGCACAAGAAGCAGCGGCGATGGATGTAGCCACATGGGCCAAGACCGCCAACCGCAGCGTCGTAGGCGTCATGAACGAGTTCGTCTTCCTCGCCGACCACCACCGCTGGTATCACGGCGGCGCCGCCCCTGATCTGATCGACCTGTCGGTGCGGATGAGCGAGACGCCGTGCAGCCCCCTCCACAAGACACACATCAGCCCGGACACCGCCGTGCGCGCCGCCTTCGATCCGAACTTCCCGGCTTAGCCAGTTCGATCTAGACAGCGGAGACCGTGCCGGGGCGCAGGTCGGTCAGGTTGAATGCGAACCTCGATGAACGCGACTAACAACTGCTCGGGCACGCGTATTCTGAGCCGCCGTCGCCATCTCATCGTCGGTGATCTCACCATGTGTCGCTTCGTAGGCAGCAACAAACTGCTCGAGCGCAAGTAGGCGGGCGTTGTCATCGACTGGGGTCTCGGCCTTGATGGCATCGATGCGAGCCCGTCGATTCGGGCCGATGTCGCCGGCGATATCGGTGAATTTGCGATGTCCCATGACTGGCCTCTCGCCAACCACCGTAGCAACCCGTGTGCTCACGATCGTCACGAAATACGTCCGGGAGCGTTGTAGAGGAATCTGCCCAATCCGAGCCATGCGGAACAGCGTTGACATCTTCAGGAGGTTGTAGACAGAATGTCTACAGACGTCTACCATCAAACCATGAGCAAGACCACGACCATTCGAGTCGACGTCGAGACCCACGCTCGGTTGCTGGAGCTCAGTCGCTCGACCGGCGATTCCTTGACCGACACGGTTGGGGCGGCGGCAGAGGCGCTGAGACGGCAGCGGCTGGCTCGAACAGTGGCCGGCGAGATCGATCGGCTGCGCGACGATCCGGAGGCGTGGGCCGCCTACGTCGCCGAAGCCGACAGCGCCGTTGCCGATGGGCTCACCTGACGAACTGTGGCTCGTTGACTTCGGCGATCCCTATCCCGGCGATCCGGCCTACCATCGCCCGGCACTGATCCTCGGACCGCCGTCCGACTTCGGGCCGGGCTTTCCGTTCACCATCGTCGTGCCACTCACCTCCACGAATCGAGAGCTATCGATCCACGTCGAGGTCGAGCCAAGCGAGACCAACGGGCTCACCGACACCAGCTACGCCCAATGCGAACTCATCCGGTCGGTCAACCGGCGTCGACTCATCCATCGACTCGGCGTCGTCGACCAGCAGGTGGCGCTCGACGTGCACGACATCGTCAAGACGCTGCTCAACATCTGGTAACGCGGCCACGAACCACTATGCCGCCCGGCCGCCCTGTGCCTTCCAGTGGTCGAACTCCGGTGGTAGCAGCGACCGCAAGCCATCGGCTGAGATCGAGTGGAGATCGTAGACGAGGTCGAGTTGGGCCATGACTTGGACGAAGCGGTAGAAGTTGCCCGTCGCCGAGCGTTGGGCCGAGCCTCGGCGAGGTAGGCCGGTCAGCGGGTTCACGTAGAGCTCGGTGGCCACTGCCATCACCGCCGGTGACACCAGGAGATCGCGTCGACCCGACAGCTCGCGGGCCAGGCCCGAGAACTGCGCCATTCGGCCGCCGAGCACGCACATCGCCCGCTCCGGCCCGTCGGCGTGGGCGGCGTAGGCCGAGAACGGGCCGACCATGAGATGACGACTGAATCCGGTCCGATCGTCGCCACCGCCCACAATCCACCTCGCCACCTCGCCGATTCGGCGGCTGCCACCACTAAGTGGAGCGATCACTTCCATGTGGGCGACCGCCAGCCACGTCCACAAACCCGCGTCTCCCAGAATCAGCGACCCGATCCCGTTGTGCAGCGGGTACAAGGCGTGCCAGAGATAGTCGGCCAGCTCGAAGCGGGACCGGTGGTGGTGGATCTCGATCTCGATCTGAGGGTTGACGACGGCAGCGGCCGTTTCGTCTGACAGCAGTGCATCCAAGATCGCCGTAGCCGATCGTCGAGAAGCGATCGAATTCTCGACGCAGCTCACGCATTGCGTCACCGCTGAAACGGCGGAGAAGCTGCGGCATGTCAGCCACCCCGCCCCGAGCCGGTTGACGCCGAACCCCCAACCGCCCGTACCATTCGAGCATGCGATGTTGGTCGGCGAACCGGTCGACGCACTCACGCGCCCATGCCGCCACGATCTCCTCGTCGGCGTCCGGGTCGAAGGGGATCGGCGCCCCCGTCAGGTCGGTCAGAAACTCGCGCCACTCGCCGGCCGGGCCCTCGTCGTCGATCGAACGGGCCGCCCACACCGCCACCCGGCGCAGGATCTCCGGGTAGGCGATGGCGACGAACTGCTCCGAGCGGGCGAAGTCGTTCCAGTCGGCCAGATCCTCGTTGATGAGAACCACCGGTTGGTCGTAGAGATCCAGATCCCAGACCAGGGACCCAAGGTTCTCCGACCGGAACGGCAACAGCGAACCGACCGTCCCACCGCCGGCCGATTCGTCCCATTCGATCCGAACCCGGTCGGCGACACCCAGCAGCCGTCCCGCGCCACCACCGCCACCGGTGGCCACCACCTTCACCCTCACCAGCACCCCGGCTGGATCGCCGAACTCGTCGAACTGGTAGACGACCGGCTGATGGTCGGCGACCGACCCGGCGGGACGACGCACGAACGTCGTCCGCCGGTAGAACTCCACGAACACCGCAGCGGTCGGCTCGAAGTTGAGGGTGGCGAGGTCGAGGTCAACCCGGGCCACCGGCCGCTCGTCGACCACCGTGCCCCGAGCCTCCACGTGATGATGGGCGATCCGCACCCGGCCCGTGTAGTTGAGCCGCCTCACCCCAGCGCCTCCGCATCGGCCGGCTCGTCCACCAGCACGGCGTCGATGAACAGATCCCTGATGCCGTCGAACCCGACCACCTCGACCCGGAACTCGTCGACGTCGGTGATCATGCCGCTCAGCGTGTTGCCCTCGCACCGGGCCACGTCGCATCCCTTGGCCACGACCGGCAACTCGGCCAGATCGAAGTCGGCCACTGACCAGCGCTTCAAAGGATTCCCCGCCCGCACCCCGTATGCGCAGCGCACCGTGAACTCCGTGCCAATCCCGACCTCGGGCGGCACCGTGGCCCGAAACCCACCCTGGATCCGGGCGATCACGAACCGGACCTTGCTCGATTCGGCGTCAACCTCAACGTCAGCCGAACCCTCACCGCCCTCCTCGTCATCACCCTTGACCGGACGCACCGGCGGCTCCTCCCGAGGCCGCCGGAAGAAATTGATGGCCAGGTCACGGTCGATGTTGTTCTCGGTGGTGCGGCCGGCCCGCAGCAGCTCGGAGGGGAGATTCTTGATGGCTGCCAGGAGGTTCAGACCGTGCGCGTACTTGCCGGAGAACCGCTCGGTTCGGGCGCTCCAGTTCACGTGCGACGGCCCCTCGGCGTCACCGAGGAACGCAGCCAGCGCATCGGTGCCGGTCAACACGATCGCCTGGTAGCCGTGGATGGCCCGCCCGCTGACCTCCGAGATCCGCAGCCCGCCCCGATAGTAGGCGGCCGCCGGCGAACTCGACGGGGTGAACGCCACCACCGCCACCCCGACCGAACGCTCGCCGTCCTTGGGCTCGACCGCCACCGGGACCCGCACCACGAACGGACGACCCGACGCCTGCGCCGTCATCAACTCCTGTCGGATCTCGATCGGAAGGTCCTCGGCCTTCCACCGGTTCTCGGCCGACAGCTCCGTCACCTCGACGACAGTCGGCGACAACGACGCGGTCAAGGCGGCCGGACCGCCACCGGCCAGCCGCACCAGATCCAGGTGAGCCCGCACCTCGCTCATCAGCTCACCGTCGTCGAGCGCCTGGACGGCGGCGTCGATCGTGGCGGTGTTGAAGTACAGCCTCGTGCCCTCGACCACCAGCTCGATCTCGATCAAACCCTGCGACACCGCCACCGCATAGTTCTTGACGATGGCTCGACGCAGCGCCTCGCCGTCCATCTCCCGCCGCACATACGGCACGACCACCGATAGGCCGGGCCGGCCCTCACGGTCGAGCTTGAACACCTCCTCGAACCGGGCCACCTGCTGAGATTGCTCAGGCTGATCGGACTGCTCGGACTGCTCGGACTGCCCGGACGATGTCGCCGGCATCGGCGTCTCGAAGTCGTCGATCAAGGCGTTGACCGCCCACCACCCGTCCGGCGTGTAGGCCTCGCCGTCGAGCAGATGCGACGTCATGATCGCCTCGCCCATCACCAGTGGTCCGACGCCGCCGGGTTGGTTGGCCGGACCGATCCGGTGGGTGAACCCGAAGAACGTGTTGACCTCGCTCGCCTGTACGAAGGTGAACTTGCCGATGCCCCAGCTGCCCCGGGTCGCCCCCGATTTCGACGACTTCCCCTCGGCCCGGAAGAAGTAGTAGAAGTCGTTGGTCTTCCGATCCTCGGGCTCCCGCCAGCGGGCCGGGTCGCCGACCAGGCCCCTGGTGTTGAAGTCCTCGATGACCAGCGTTCGGCAGCACGACTCCTCCGCCAGATCGGCGGCCCCTTCCCGACACGCGTCGAGGTGCGGCCACAGACCGTCGAGGAACGGGGCGACCTCGGCGGCCGGGAGTCCGGGCGACGAGTGCAGACGGAACACGATGCGGGGCCGTTCCGACATGCGATCGTGGGCGTCCAACGTGTTCTGCACGGCTTCCCGCACCACCGAGTCGGCCACCGTCTCGATCGACGGCGTCGCGAAGAACTGTCCCTGGAACGCCTCGCGGCTCTTGTACTGCGGACGCTGCGGGGTGAAGAACCACCCAGCCGTTTCCGGCGATTTCTGTGCCAAGGGTTGCCCTCCCCTCTGCTACCCGCCGAGCTGCAGTCCACCTCTCGATCGAGTTGCTGTCACCACGTTATCCGTCACGTCCCACGGTCGGTCGACGAGGGTGGTCGCGCTGTCTTGATGTCGCCGAGCAGATTCTGGAGATCTATTGGACCATCGACCAAGAGGTCGACTGCGTCCGTGAACCCCTCCGGTTGCTCCGAGCCCGTTCCTACGACCCCGATGGCGAATCCGTTGAATGACGGGTCGGCCTCGCTTTGCCCGTGAAGCTCGGCGAAGCCGGCCAGGTCCGGTTCGTCGTCGCCGGCGAACATCGCCCAGTCGACGATCCGCTCGGCGCCGAGGTGGTCAAGGCGGTCACGAATGGCGGTGCCCTTGGAGCGGTCGAGCGGGAGCCGTAGCTCGACCACCTGGCGCCCGAGCCCGTCCATCAGATGGTGCCGTTCGGCGAGCAGCGTCCCGAGGCGGATCGCCTCGTCCTCGAGATGTGGCGCTCGGCGGAAGTGCAGGCTCAGCGAGAACGTCTTACGTTCGACCCGCAGGCCATCGGGAGCGAGTTCGCGTGCCTCCTCCTCGGCGGCGTCGATCCGGCCGGCGAGGTCAACGGCATCGGGGTCGGGAACGTAGTCGCCATCCGCCATCGTCTCCAAGCCCGCCGATCCGCTGAGCGTCACACCGTTCATCGACCCGAACCGCCTCCGCAGGAACTCGAGGTCACGACTCGACACGATCACCACCTGAACGCCCACCTCGATCAGGGCGGCCAAGGCGTCGAGCGTCCCCGGGATTGGGACCGCCGCCTCTGGATCGTCGACCATCTCCGACAGCACACCGTCGAAGTCGAGGAAGACGACGGGGTTGGCGGCGTCTGCGGCGGTGGACACGATCCGATCCCGCGTGTCCGTCGCCGCCATCGGCGTGGCGGGCTGGTGTTTCATCGAGAGTGAGGTCCTTCCGTTGTTCGGCCATCGGCCATGCAGCCGCGCCCCGGTCCGGTGACAACACTATGGCGAACCGTCACGCGACCGCATCTCAGGCGTTGGTCCTGGTGAACCGTCGATTTACCAGGAGAACCTCCATGCCCACCGCACCACCCGTGTCCTCGTCCAACCATCCGATCCGTCGGCCGAGTCTCGCCGCTCGTCTCGTGGTCCGCTACCGGCTCGGACTCGTCGCCATGCTCGCCACGGCTGCGGTGGCCGTGTTGCTGTTGGCCGGCTGCGGTTCCGGTTCGACCACCGAGGCTGTCGGTCCAGCCGACGACCGCTCCGATCGGCGAATCACCTCCGAAGCCGTCGAGGTCACGGAGTCGTCGACCCTCGTGGCCAACGTGGAGCGCACGGCTCCCACGCCTCCAACCCACGCCACGATCGTCGATACGACGGCCGAGGTCGCCGCCAAGCCCGCCAACCTCGTGGCCAGCATCGACGACTTCCGGTGGAAGCTCGACGACAATCCGTTCCGGGCCGACTGGAGCGACGAACGCAAGGAAGCGTGGCGGCGCAGCCTGTACATCCACACTCGGTTCGAGGCTCTCCAGATCTTCGTCGAGACCGGCCAGCTCGGCGACGACCAAGTCGAACCGGTTGTCGGCCCGGCGCCGGACCCGGTTGAGTCGTACGAGGCCGGCCTCCAGTACTTCGTCGACATCTACAACCACGCCGACGAGATCGAGGTGCTCCCGGTCGATGGCCAACCGCCCCACACGCTCGGTCACTGGTTCGAACAGATCGACACCTTGGCTCAGACGACGTACGAGCAGATGAGCCTGTACACCAAGTGAGCCCGACCCCACGGTGTGAGCAATAGGGCTATCATATGGCTATGGCTCGCACGCAGACCATGGTGCAACTCACTGATGATCTGGTGGCAGCGCTAGACGAGGAAGCCGACCGACGCAGCGTGTCCCGATCCGCGCTGATACGGGAGGCGATTGCCGAGTTCCTAGACGGACAGCGCCGATCCCGGGCCGTCGAAGCCTATGTCCACGGCTACCGTCGCCTTCCGCCACAGACGCCGGATGAATGGGGCGATCTGGAAGCCGCCAACGACCGTGCCGGCCGCGAGACTGCCCAACGGTTGGATCTCGAGGCTGACGAGGCCGGCGTCGAGTGGTAGCTCGAGGCGAGATGTGGTGGCACGAAGCGCCGGGAGAGAAGCGCCGTCCCTACCTCATCTTGACCCGGGATGAAGGCATCGCCGTCCTCAACCAGGTACTGGCCGTCCCCGCGACACGCAACATCCGATCCATCCCCACCGAGGTTCGACTCGGCCAAGCCGACGGCATGCCCGCGGAATGCGTTCTCACGCTCGACAACCTTCGAGCCCTCCGAACCGCCCACTTGACCGAGCGCATTACCACCCTCGATGAACGAATCGTGGGGGAGGTGTGCGAGGCGTTGGCGTTCGCCGTCAACTGTTGACCGGTCGGACCTCGACGTAACCGGCTCGGGCGAAGTCGCCGTCGAACGCAAGCGCCTCCTTGATTCGACGGCGCCTCATCACCTCGAAGCTGACCGCATCGACGAACGAATACTCATGCTCGTCGTGACGCTCCAACCAGGCCCACGCCTTGTCGTGGATGTCGTCGCCGGTTTCGATGATCGAGATCCGAGGCGAACCTCGCAGCGCTCGAACCACCTCAACCGCCGCCTCATGATGCTCCCGCCGTCGCATGAACGTCCACGTCTCGCCCAGCACGCCGACCGTGGTCAACAGCGGCCCCGAGTCCTCCTCCCACAGACGTCTCGCCGTGTCATGGTGCCGTTCCCGAACCCGGAAGAGGGCGACGAGGAAGCTGGTGTCGACGAACCGCATCCTGGCAGTGCTATCGATAGACGACGTCGTCGACCGAGTCTCCGGCCTCGCCGTCGTACGCGCCGATGAGCGCTGCGACCGGATCATTGACGGATCGATCGGCGTAGCGCTGAGCGACGGCATCACGAATGAGCGACGCCTTGGACACACCGAGGCGGGCGGCATCGGACTCGAGGAGGTCGTCGAGTTCCTCGTCCATATATATCTGTATCCGCCTCATGGCTTGAGTATACACATACTGCCCGGCATATGTGTAGGTTTGTGGATGGTGAGCGGCCGGTGCCGGGCCGTGGTTAAACCGCCTGGTTCCCGGCCGGGCTCTCGGCCGCTCACCACCGGTGACCGTACTTGCCGCCTGCCCCGCTGTCATCGTGGAAAACCACATTTTGGGGCTGAACCGCCAGATCCTTTGCCGATATCGAGCCACGATCAGGGCTGCTCGCGAACAAAACGACTCGTGTGGTCAAAAGAGCGACTCTCGATCGAGGCGATCGAGTCCTGCCATTCGCTCAGGCTGCCGGCGTCCTTGCCGTCGATCATCACCCGCACGTTGCTGGTGAAGCCGTCGAGCATTGCCCCGGTCACCGCCGGAAGCGTCTCCAGATCATCGAGTGTGTGCACAACCTGTGACCGGTACTCGCTCGACTGGCCGTCCTCCTCCAGCCGGATAATGTTGAGCATGTTCTCGACGTTGTTGGCATCGAGGATGTTGGCCAGGTGGCCGATACCGATGTTGAACGCCGTCCCGGCGACCAAAGACACCGCCGCCCCCGACATCCAGACCCCCGCAAACGCCGTCGCCACCGAGGATCCGTACAGCTTCACGTTGTCGATCAAGAAGTCGGCGTCGATGGCGATGGTCAGGCGGGCATTGGCGAACGCCGCCCTCATCTTGCCGACCAGTTCGCCCTGCAGTTCGAGGAACTCGTCGGTGATGGCGTGCAATCCGCCCGACTCGTACGCGGCGGTGGTCACCATCGGCACCGCGCTGCCCATGTAGAGGAGAAGGTCGCCGCCCGACCCGGCGAGGAATACCCGCTCCATCACATCCACGATGTCCTGCTCGCTGACGCAGTGTCCCATGATGTCGACGGGTCGGCCGAACACCGGCCCGTGCTCGGGGGCGATGAGGAGGACGTCACTCATGATCGCATGCTGGACGACATTCGCCGTCTCGAGGTAGGGCACGTCGGTATGAGCGGCGGCTGTCTCGATGATGGCCGCGGCCAGATCGGGTCGGGCGTCGGCGGTGTTGATGATCGGAGCGATGAGCTCGCCGACGGGATGTCTGCGCTCGGTCGACAGCGGCTCGATCCGGACCGGTGGCCACAGCACGTTGGCGAGGTAGTCGTCGCCGAGTTTGTGTTCGAGCGAATCGAGAAGCTCCAAGCGGGCGTCGAGACCGTGGCCGTTGACCTCATCGAGGAGCAGCGCCCGAGGGTCGGCCAGGCCGTTCATATCGGGCGACAATTCGGACAGCACGGCGGTGGCCGCGTCGATCACAAAGTCCTGGTCGAAGTGAGCGTCGCCGGCGAAGTAGTAGGCGGGACTGTGAGCGCCGGCGTGCGCGAACAGGTCGTCGGCGTCGAAGCCGAGCATGCTGCTGCGTTCGGCTGCCGCCAGCCCTCGTCCGTACTGGCCGACGGTGTCGAGCTTGGCTTGGTCTGTCGACGCGGCGACGCGGCTGCTCGGGTACGTCGACGACATCACGAGGTCGGGCAGCGCCGCGGTTCCGGTTGCTGTGAGGGTGGCGTAGAAGGGTAGGCTCAGGCCGGTGTCGGGGTCGGCGACCGCTGCCGCGATTCGGCTGTGTACCCGAAGATCGGCTGATGTTCGATCGCCGAGTGCCAAGTCGATGAGCTGTTCGGCAAACATCTTGCCGCCGGTGATCTCGTCGACCCCGGCGCGCCCGAACTCGGCCAACACCTCGACCTGAGTCGTCGCGCGATCGGCCCCACCTCGGAACGCCGGGATCCACACGCTCGACCGGATCCTGTTGCCGCCCCTCTGATCGTCCCGTCGCTGCTCCAGCGCGGCTCGCATCGGCAACGGCAGCCACGCCAGATCCTCGGCCGTCAGACCGCCCCACCCTCGAGTTCCCGGCTCGAAGGCCGCAGTCGTTCGATCGGCCAACCCGAGCAGGTCTGCCGCCGACAGCGGCCCCAGCCCCAGCCGGGTGGTGGTCGCCGCCACGCCGACATCGAGCCCGGCGGCGGCCCGGGCCTCGAACTGGTCAAGTTGATCACCCTCGATGTCGGCTAGGATCAGCTGCGCCACGGCAGCGGCCGTGTCGAAGCGATCGGCTCGGTTCCACTGGCCAGCGGTCAGCAGCTGTTCGGTGGCGGCGTGCACGGCCCCGTCGCCACCGGAGGCTGCGAGGAAGAGTTTGGCCATCGACCCACCGGCTTCGACGTGGCGACGCAGCGCCCCCTCGGATACCGGACCATCGTCGCTGGAGATGCCTGCGACCAACTGATTGCGTTGACGGACGAGCTCATCGAGCCGGGGATCATTCTCGCTCCCGTCCCAGGCGCGAATCTCGGCCGACAGCTCATCGATCCGGGTGGCCGACCCGACGACATCACCAGCCAGCGCTTCATCCGCCGTGCGGGCCATGAGATCGGAGTCGGCGTCCATCTCGGTGGCGGCCGTTTGTAGTGCCCGGTCGATGATCGCCCGGTTCGACGCGCATCCCGCCGGCGAAAATCCGGGATCGTGTCTGTTGAGCGTCACCGACGCGCTGGCCCTGCCGACAACCCGTAGTCGCGTCCGGACCTGGTCGGCGCCGTCGCCCATGTCGGCGGCCGCGCGGTGGAGGTCGTCCGGTCGGATGACGATCTGGGTGGACGGAGGCATGGCGGTCGGTCTCCCTGAAGTGGCGGCGCAGGCGTTGTGCTGCGGGCGCGAGCAAACGGTGAGCGGCCGGGACCGGCAAGCGGGGTGGAGCCGCAGTGGCTCCCTGGCCGACAACCCGGCCGCTCACGTTCATCAACGCTCGGCGTCGGCGTCCGTGACGAAAGTTCCTGAATTGCGCGCTATGCGGATGGGAGGCGGTCGGCTATAGTCGTCGGCAGTCGTTGATTGGTCGGGGCTGATCACGAACATGCAGGCTGAGCTGAGAGGCGGTTTTGGGTTCATGGCGGCTATCCGCTGATGGGTCTGTTCGTTGATCGAGTGGTTTCAAGTGTCGAGTCGGGTTCGCCGCTCGGCGTGTTCCGACGCGCCGATGTGGGCGACAAGGGGAGTGTGATGGGTCGGTTCTTGGCGTTGCTGATGACGGTTGTCGTTGCGCTGACGGCGTGCTCAGGCGAAGAGGCAGCCCCGACCACGTCGTCGTCGACAACAACCTCAACGACGCAACCGAACCGACCACGACCGACGTCGTCGACCACCACCACAACAACGACAACCTCAACGACCGAGGCAGCCGCTCTCGGACGTGGAGGCCGAAGTCGAGGCCGCATACTCTGCGGGCGTACGAGGTGTTCGTCGAGTGCTACCGCACGTTGCCTGACTGCGATCCGAACGAGGCCTTCTCGGAGGTCTATGCAGAACCGACACTTGGCCGCTCAGGTAATCGGCGCACTGCAGGTACAAGGAAGAGGGCGTTGTCTATGGTCCCGCCGAAAACCCGGACCACGCTCGAGTACCGAAGTTTTTGACGTCGTCGTCGATGAAGGCTCGAGGTACCGCGGCTGTAACGTTACTGCACTGTTCGCCGCTGACCTGGAATATTCGGGTCCGATTCGACAGGAGCCCGCACGCTGACGGACGACAACGACATAGATGCTTGTCGAGTGGGGCGACGCGAACATGGTGCGCGGGGAAGAGGGGGTATGGCGGGTGTCCGACTTTGTTGATGGAACCGGTGACGTCGTCGAGTTTCCACGCGAGGAGATTGGTGAGGAGCGAATAGAGGAAGGGTCCTTGTGCGGTATAGGTTGAGGGCGGTGGGGTTGGCGATAGGTCAGCTCTCTTATTGTTGTGGCGTTGCTGCTGCGACAGCTGCGAGTGGTGCCGTCCCAAATGCACGGACGACGCGAGAAACCATCAGCGGCGACGCCGTCATCAACGGAGGATATTCCGGCGGTGGTGGGGGAGTCTCCGGCTGTGACTACATCCCGGCTGCGTCGACGTTGGCTGAGCATCCCTCCGGAGAGCGAACGCTGATTGGCGGGGTGCAGTATCGGTATTATTCAGAGCTTTGCAACGGCGAGTTCACTCGAGCGGTCTGGATCCGGGACTATGACCCCGCCGAGGTGCTTCTCGAAGCGTCCGATCGGGTGGAGCGTCAGTTGCCGGAGCCGACGCCGTTGATGATCTGGCCCGATCCCGACTATGACTGGGCCTATGCCCAAGTGCCGATCGACTACCGAGCCGATCCCAGCGAATGGCAACGGTTCGAGGCGACGGCGACGGCGACGACGCCGGTGGAGACCGTGTCGGTCACGATCCGGGCCGAGCCGGCGCAGCTCGTGTTCGCGTCAGGGGATAGAAACGGAACGATCGCCGGGGCGGCATGCGGCGGAGATGGCCCACTGGCTGGATACAACCCGGACGTCCCAGGTGAATGCAGCTACACGTATATCAACGCCTCGTCGACCGCGAGCAACGCCCGATCCTTCCCCGCATCCATCGCCATCAGCTGGGACATCAACTACTGGTCAACCACCGACCCCGGGTTCTCCGGCACCCTTGCGCCGATCATCCGTGAGACGCTGTTCCCGATGGAGGTCGCCGAGGTGAAGATCCTCTCGGTTAACAACCCCGCTGGTTGACCATGGCGCCCGGCGAAGGTTTGGGGGATAACGCGTCACTGTGACGCGAAATTCACCAAACCTCGACAGGGGACGTAGGGACGCGTGGTTTGAGCCCGCCACGCACCGAACGGTACCGTGGCCCGAATGGGGACAAGCCCGGTAGGGATCTGATCGACGACGTGAGCAAGCCCTCAAGCGCGACCCACCACGACCGCATCTTCGAGCTCCGGTTCGAACGCAGCCGCAACGACCTGTTCGGGATGCTCGAACGGCTCTACGGGCACCGCCCCGACTACGCCGAGTTCGTCGATGCCCTCACCAGAACGCTCAGGGAGAACTGGCGCCGTCGCCCCGACGACCTCAAATGGCTCGACCTCCAACGAGACCTCGAACCCGACTGGTTCCAACGACCCGACCAGATCGGCTACGTCTTCTACATCGACCGCTTCAACGGCGACCTCGTCGGCATCCTCGACCCCAAGAAACTCGCCCACCTCGAAGATCTCGGCGTCACCTACGTCCACCTCATGCCCTGCCTCAAACCACGGGAAGGCGACAACGATGGTGGCTACTCGGTGCAGGACTACCGAGACGTTGACCCCCGCTACGGCACGATGGACGACCTCGAAAAAGTCGCCACCGCATTCAGAGAGCGAGGCATCAGCCTCTGCATCGACCTCGTCCTCAACCACACCGCCAAGGAACACGAATGGGCGGTCAACGCCCGCCAGGGCCGGCAGCAGTACGTCGACTACTACCACATCTTCGACGACGACACGCTCCCCAACCAGTACGAGGAGACCCTCCTCGAAATCTTCCCCGACCAGGCCCCGGGAAACTTCACACGCTACGACGACTTCGGCCCCACGGAAGACGAGACCAAATGGGTGTGGACCACCTTCAACGAACACCAGTGGGACCTCAACTGGGCCAACCCCTGGGTCTTCCTCGAAATCGTCGACATCGCCCTGCACCTGGCCAACAAAGGTACGTCCATCCTCCGGCTCGACGCCGTCGCCTTCATGTGGAAACGGATGGGCACCCGCTGCCAGTCCGAGCCCGAGGTGCACATGATCCTCCACGCCTTCCGGGCCGCCACCCGGATCGCGGCGGCCGGCGTGATCCACCTCGAGGAGGCGATCGTGTCACCCGAGGAGATGATCCCCTACCTCGGCACCGGCGAGCACACGGCCAAGGAAGGCAACCTGGCCTACCACAACTCGCTCATGGTTCAGTTCTGGTCGGCCCTTGCCGCCCGCAACGCCCAGCTCATGACCCACGTGCTCGGCACCCACTTCCCGTCGTCGATCCCCAACGCAACCTACGCCACCTACCTCCGCTGCCACGACGACATCGGCTGGGCCATCACCGATACCGATGCTGCGGCCGTCGGCCTCTCCGGCCTGGCCCACCGCCGATTCCTGGCCGACTACTACACCGGCGCCTTCGCCGGCTCCGGCGCCCGGGGCACCCTCTTCCAGGTCAACCCCCGAACCGGTGACGCCCGCAGCAACGGGACAACGGCATCGCTGGCCGGCCTCGAGTCGGCGCTCGAAATCCAGGGCGCCGATCGACGCCGCTACGCCGTCAACCGGGCGATCGACCGGATCCTCCTCGGCCACGCCATCATCGCCTCCTACGGCGGCATCCCCCTCATCTACATGGGCGACGAGATCGCCACATTGAACGACTACGATCAACTCACCGACCCGGCCAACACCGGCGACAGCCGCTGGATCCAGCGGCCGTTCATGAACTGGGATCTCGTCGAGTCCGCCACGAGCGGGGCTCCGAACGGGGATGGTGGCGACGGAGAGGAGGGCGCGGCGGCCCGAGTCTTGGCCGGGGTCACCCACATCCTGCGGCAACGGACGACGGTCCCCGAGTTCCACGGCGGCTACGCCACGGTCATCCTCCGCCCACCCGACGCCCGCGTCTTCGCCTTCGCCCGCCCGGCCCCGACCGCCACCGTGGTCTGCCTGTTCAACATGAGCCCCGACCATCTCGTGATCGACGGGAGCTGGCTGCGGGAGCACGGCGTTTCCGACCTCCACGATCTGCTGTCGGACCGCCCGGTCGCGCTCCACGACGACCAACTCCGCCTCCTGCCCTACGGGCGGGTCTGGCTCCGCTGATCGACGGCCGTCGGCAACGCTTCTGGGTCTGTCAGCTTCAAAGACCTGGAGCTGACAGACTCAGAACGGCGTTTGAAGTCAGGGGTGAACGATTGAGGCGCCAACCCGCGACCCCAACCGGGCGACCGCTGCTGGGCGGTGTACCGCTCCACGAACCGCCGTAGGTGATCGCCCGACCCACCCGGGAGCACTGGCGCCACCGCCAGAGCGAGCCGAACCAGGTTCTTCGTCGCCGCCCAGATATCCGGATCATCAAGTCCCGCACGAGCGGCCCGAATCGGTGACAGCACCGGGATGTGCTCATCGATGTACGCGGCCAGCGGCGGCGAGCCGACGGCCTCCACCATCGCGACCACCGCCTCGAGGTGGTCGAGGTCGCCCATGTCGATGCAGCGCACCTCCATCCAGCCCCGAGGGCGGATGTCGGGAAACAGTGTGCTGAGGTGGTAGGCGAAGTCGTCGGCAGTCGGCGGCCACCCGATGGTGGACGGATCCCGAATCCAATCGACGAACGACAGTCGGGTAGGCGCCGGACGCCAGCTCTCACCGACGTCGCCCCGCCCGTCGTCGGCAACCACGAGGACCGGGGCGCCGAGCGCGAAGTCGGCGTAACCGTCGACACCCTCGGACGGGGCCACGGGTCCGGTGCGAGCGGGGTCGAGGGCCAGCCAGCACCCCTGGCGTAGCGAGGCCCACCGTTGACCGTCGGTGTCGACGCCGGGGGAGTCGGCGAACATGGCCGTGAGCACCGGCGCCGCCCGCCACAGAGCCGACCACTGCGCCAGCGGATCGAGCGAGCAGTTGCTGATGTTGACCTGCAACGACGCCGTGTTGTTCATCATCCACCGCCCGGCCGGTGAGTAGGCGTCGAATTGGGCCTCCATATATCTGTACCGGGGGTGGGTGACGAGTCGCCTCGGTGGACGATCGGTGTCGATGGCGCCGATCGCGGTCAGGATCCCGCGCTCGCCCAGCTCGGTGACGACGACCGCAAGGCCGTCCCGGGCCGCACGACACACTTCGCCGACGCTGGTCCCCGGCCTTGTCGACAACTCCACCGCGCCACCCGGCTCGAGAGAAAGGCGGCCACCGCACGGTGGGTCCAGCGACGACACAACCGACTCGAGCAGCTCTATCGGCGGTCGCCCCCCGTCGGGAAGAGCGGTGAACAGCTCCAGCTCCAAGCCGACCCGGAAACCGGTTCCGGGTCGGAAGCAGTCGGCGACAGCCATGCGGCAATCGTCGACCGTCAACGTCGTGGGATGACCCATGAATCTCGCCGACCCTTCCTGGGAAATTGTCTTTGACACTAAGATACTTTGTCACTACGTTAATCTCAAAGGCTTCCCGGGCTGCACAACCTCGGGAGGGAAGGACACACGACATGCCAGGTCCGCTCGACGGAATCCGCATCATCGACCTCTCGAGCATGCTGTCCGGCCCCTACGCCACCGATGTGCTCGGCGACCTCGGGGCCGACGTGATCAAGGTCGAGGTGCCCGGAGTCGGCGACCACACCCGAGCCCTGCAGAACCGCTCGGGTGGCATGAGCTCGATGTTCCTCAACATCAACCGGTCGAAGCGGTCGATCACCCTCAACCTGAAAGAGCAACAAGGCAAAGAGGTTTTGTTCGACCTGTACCGCTCCGCCGACGTGGTGGTCCAGAACTTCCGCCCCGGCGTGGTCGACCGGTTGGGTGTCGGCTACGAGGCGGCCAAGGCGGTCAAGGACGACATCATCTATCTGTCGATCAGCGGCTTCGGCCAGTCCGGGCCCTACGCCAAACGGCGGGTCTACGACCCGATCATCCAGGCGCTCTCCGGCCTCACCACCCTCCAGGCCGGGAGCGACGACGCCCGCCCCAAACTGCTGCGCACCATCCTCCCCGACAAACTCAGCGCCATCACCGCCTCGCAGACGATCCTGGCCGCCATCATTGCCCGCGATCGCCAGGGCGTCGGCCAGCACATCGAACTGTCGATGATCGACTCGATCCTGTCGTTCCTGTGGGCGTCCGACATGGGGGCCTACACCTTTGCCGACAAGGAGATCGAACCGGCCCGGGCCGCCAGCTTCATCGACCTCATCTACGAGGCATCCGACGGCTACATGACGGTGTCGACGATGAGCAACAACGAGTGGGAGGCCTTCTGCAAGGCCACCGATCAGGAGGAACTGATCACCGATCCCCGGTTCGCGACCCCGACCGCCCGCGACCAGAACGTCAACGAACGCCTTCAGATCATCCAGGACACCATCGCCACCCGCACCGTCGCCGAGTGGCTGGAGATCCTCGAGAAGTGGGACGTGCCGTGCGCTCCCGCCCTCACCAGGGCCCAGGTGCTCGACGATCCTCAGGTGGTACACAACGAGACCGTCGTCGTCAACGACCACCCCATCGCCGGGCCGCTCCGCCAGACCCGTGTACCGGCCCGGTTCGGTGCGACCCCGCCGTCGAGCCCCCGGGGAGCGCCCTTGCTCGGCCAGCACAACAGCGAGATCCTGTCCGAACTCGGCTACGACGGCGACCGCCAGGCCGCGCTCCGTGAGGCCGGCATCGTCGGTGTCGAGGACTTGGATGACGATGTGGACAGCGAGCTGGAGGCGGCCTCATGACCGCCGCCGGGCCGGAGCCCCGAGTGGCTGTGGTGACCGGGGCCGACCGGGGCATCGGCCGGTGCCTCATCGAGCAGCTCCACGAGCGAGGTGACCACGCCATCGCCGCCTGCCAGTTCGACGGATCCGACCTGCCCGACGGCATCGACGTGGTCGGCGAGATCGACGTCACCGACGGGGCCGCCGTCGAGCGACTGGCCAAGGCCATCGACGAACGTGAGATCAAGATCGACTGGCTGATCAACAACGCCGGAGTCCTCGGTCTCGACGAACTCGGCTCGATCGACTACGACGACGTGCGCCGCCAGTTCGAGATCAACACCATCGGGCCGCTCCGGGTGACCGAGGCGTTGCTCCCGTTCCTGGCCGACGGGGCCAAGGTCAGCATCACCACCAGCCGGGTCGGATCGCTCGGAGACAACGGCAGCGGCGGCATGTACGCCTACCGCCTGTCGAAGGCGGCGGCCAACATGGTCGGCGTCAACCTGCACCACGATCTGTCGAAGCGGGGCATCGCCGTGCTCATGAACCATCCGGGCATGGTGGCCACCGATCTGACCAAGGACATTCCGGGCGATTACGCCTACATCCAACCGGAGCAGGCGGCCGAGGGGATCATAGCGAACATGGATGCACTGACGCTGGAGACGTCCGGCCGATTTCAGCACTCGAACGGGGAGTACCTCCCCTGGTAGGGGAGCGGCGGACCAACCAGAAGTCAAAGGCAGTACCGAACAACCAAAAGAAGGGGATTCAAGAACATGGCACTCAAGCTGTACGGATACATCGGGGCGTGGGGTCTCCCGTGCATCAGCCCATACGTCACCAAGGTCGCCAATTACATGACGATGACCGACACCGACTACGAGTTCGTCAATCAGGATCTGGCGGCCCTCGACAATGACGCCCCGGCCGGCAAGCTGCCCTACATCGTCGACGAGGACGGCACCAAGGTCCACGATTCGCAGCGCATCATCGAGTATCTGAAGGAGACCCGGGGCCACACGATCGACGATCACCTGAGCGCCCAGGAGCATGCCATCGGCCTCGCGTTCACCCGCCTCACCGACGAGAACCTCTACTGGTCGGGGGTGATCCAACCCCGTTGGCGGGAGGACTCGGGCTTCGAGACCTATATCCCCTACATCTTCGGCCAGGGCGACAAGTCCTACGACGAGGTGTGGAACTCCCTCGACCCGGCCGTCCAGGACTTCGCCACCGCATTCCGGCAGCGGATCGTCGATGGATTCAACGGTCAGGGCATGGGCCGTCGCACCGACGAGGAGGTGTTCGAGTTCTTCAAAGACGACGTCGACGCCATGTCGGACTTCCTGGCCGACAAGGACTTCCTCCTGGGTGACCAGCCGACGTCGTACGACGCCGGGTTCTACTCCGAGGTTCGCCACTGCATGGACCAGCCGCAGGAGTGGGCGGGCACGGGCTACGTCGCCTCCAAAACCAACCTGGTGGAATACGCCGACCGGATGCGGGAGAAATACAAAATCTGAGGACCTGGGACCGGCCGTCATGATCGACTTCTTCTACTACGTTTCACCGAACGGACGGAAGGTGTTGATCGCGCTCGAGGAGATGGAGCTCGACTACACGATCCGCTGGACCGACATCTCCCGAGGCGACCAGCACACACCGGAGTTCCGGGCCATCAACCCCAACGGGAAGATCCCGGCGATCGTCGATCACGACGGACCGGGCGGCGAGCCGCTGCCGTTGTTCGAGTCGGGCGCCATCCTCGAGTACCTGGCCGACAAGACCGGACGCCTGCTGCCCACCGATCCGGCGAAGGCATGGCAGGCCCGGGCGTGGGTCCACTGGCAGGTGGCGAACCAGGGCCCGATGGCCGGTCAGGCAGCGCACTTCCTCCAATATGCCCGGGACCGGGGGGTCGACGACAGCTACGCGCGCGACCGCTATACCCGTCAGGCCGCAATCACCTACGAGGTGCTCGACGCCCACTTGGAGGGTCGGGAGTACCTGGTCGACGAGTACTCGATCGCCGACATCATGTGCTTCCCGTGGACCCGGGTGGCGAGGGGCCACGGCGTCGACCTCGACGACTACCCGAACGTGAAGGCCTGGTCGGAGCGGATCAAGGCCCGACCGGCGGCCAAGGTGCAGGTCGAGGACCAACGTGACGAGACGGCCCGAGCGTTCGCCTACACCGACGAGCAGTGGCGCCAACTCTTCGGCACCGATCCGCCGGATGCGTGATTCAACCACACGATTTTTGATCCAACCCGGAAAGACGACCGACAACACACCGACAACAACTCGATAGCGGGCACCGAATCCAGGAGGACTCACCATGATCTTGGACCGAGACGATTGGTACGACATCTCCCGGGATCTCGACTGGGATCTCAGCTATGTCGACCACGACGACGCCTTCCCCGACAGATGGACCGGGACCGGCGACACTCCCGCCGAGGCGTGGCAGGCCTGGGAGGAGCCGTTCCGGGTCTCCTACCGCGACTACGTCGCCGTGCAGCGGGAAAAGGACACCGGGGTGCGGGCGGTGAGCGAGGCGCTCGGCCGGTCGAACATCTTCGAGAACCTCGACCCGGCCCACGTCGCCACCTCCCAGCTCCACATGGGCACGACGAACATGGTCGAGCAGATGGCGGTCACGATGCAGAGCCGGTTCTGCCGGTTCGCCCCGACGCCGAAGTGGCGCAACATCTCGGTGTTCGGCATGCTCGACGAGATTCGCCACAGCCAGCTCGACCTGCTGTTCTCCCACAGCCTGCTCGAACACGACCAGCGGTTCGACTGGGCCCAGCATGCGTTCAAGACCAACGAGTGGGGGGTGCTCGCCGTTAAGAACTTCTTCGACGACGTGATGCTCAGCGCCGATTGCATTGAGGCCTCGCTGGCCACCAGCCTCACCGTCGAGCATGGCTTCACCAACATCCAGTTCGTCGCCCTGGCGGCTGACGCCATGGAGGCCGGCGACATCAACTTCTCCAACCTTCTCTCGTCGATCCAGACCGACGAGGCCCGCCACGCCCAGCAGGGTTTCCCGACGCTCCAGGTGATGATGGAGCACGATCCGGAGCGGGCCCAACAGGCACTCGACGTCGCGTTCTGGCGGGCCACCCGTCTGTTCCAGACGCTGACCGGCACGGCGATGGACTACTACACACCGCTCGACCGCCGGAAGATGTCGTTCAAGGAGTTCATGCTCGAGTGGATCGTCAATCACCACGAACGGATCCTCGAGGACTACGGCTTGGCGAAGCCGTGGTACTGGGAGGAGTTCCTGGCCTCGCTGGAGCAGGGCCATCACGCCATGCACATCGGCACCTGGTATTGGCGGCCGACGCTGTTCTGGAAGCCGAACGCCGGGGTGTCGAAAGCCGAGCGGGAGTGGCTGGTGGAGAAGTACCCGACGTGGGAGGACGACTGGGGGGTGCTGTGGGACGAGATCATCCACAGCGTCAACACCGGTCATCCGGAACGGACCGGACCGCTCACGCTGCCCGCGCTGTGCAACCTGACCCAGCTCCCGCTCGGCTCATCGGGCAACCGCCACACCCTGGCCGAACACAAGACGGAGTACAACGGCCGGATCTACCAGTTCGACTCCGCCATCTCGAAATGGTGCTTCGACCTCGAACCCGACCGCTACGCCGGCCACATGAGCGTGGTCGACCGCTTCATCGCCGGCATGATTCAGCCCATGAGCCTCGAGGGCGGCCTGGCCTGGATGGACATCACGCCCGAGGTGATGGGCGACGACGCCTACGACTACGCGTGGGCGGCCGACTACGCGGATGATCCGGTAGCGGTCTAACCGGTCGGCACGACAGAAAGGACTCTCATGGCTCTCTTTCCCATCTACGGCCGGTTCGTCGGCGACTTCGTTCCTCACCTCTGCCCGGTCGACACCGACGACGACATGAACTCGATCGCCCAGCAGGTGGCCGTGCACACCCTCGGTCGGCGCCTCCCCGAGGATGATCGACCCATGGACGTCCTGGTCGACGGCAAGGTGATCGATCCAAGCACCAAACTGGGCGAGCTGGGACTCGCCCCGCTGGCCTGGGTCGACGTGAAATTTCGAGATGACTGACAGCTCCTCGATCGCCGAGCAGACGCCGGGCGTCGACCTGGTCGACGTGGCCGACGCCGACGAGTTCTGGGACGGCGAGATGGACGCCTTCGACCTCGGCGACCGGGAGGTACTGATCGTCAGGATCGACGGTGAGTTCCACGCCTACGACGGCATCTGCCCCCACCAGAGCTTCTCACTGGTCGACGGCGATCTCGACGGCACGGTGCTGACCTGCCGGGCCCACGAATGGCAGTTCGACGCCGAGACCGGCCTCGGGATCAACCCGGCCAACGAATGTCTTGTCCGCCACGCCTGCGAGGTTCGCGACGGCGTGATCTACGTGAGTGCCGAGCCCATCGGCCGCAGCGCCGACCTCATCGGGTCGGCCGCAGAAGGCAGTCAATTAGACGAACAACTGAACGAGCAACCGAACGAGAAGGGGTAGCCCATGCCCGTATTGGAGATCGACGATTGGACCGATGAGTCCGTCGATGAGCGAACCCTGGTCGGCCCGATCATCCGCTCCGGCCCTCTGGCCGAGGCCGTGATCGACGCCATCGAGGAGGACAACCCGTCCTCCGACGTGTTCGTGCTCGACCGCGACGACTACGTCCGCATCCACACCGTCCAGGAGTGCCGGCTGACCCAGGAGTCGCTGCGCAAACACTACGGACGAGACATCCGCCTGGCCGAGATCGAGATTCAGATGCCGTCGTTCAAAGGCCGGCTCGAGACCCGCACCAGCCACATCCGCTGGTACTACGAAAGCTGAGGGCAGCGATGAGTGAAGACGCGTTGAACACAGACACCGCAAACGACGATAGTCAGACCAGCCGTCCGGCCCGGCGAGGCCGCCGCCGGCGGGCCAAGACCTGGAGCGAACTCGGCGACCTCGGCCGCAAACCGACGACCTACGAGATCGTCACCCACGGCATGAACCACACCATGGGCGACACCCCGCTCGAGCTCGGGCCCGACGTCAACGGCAACGACTGGCTGCGCACCTATCGCGACGGCATGGCGCTCGCGAACGTCGACTGGGAGGGATTCCGCGATCCCGATCAGCTGACCTACGAGACCTACTGCGCCATGCAGGACGAGGCCGAGACCCACGTCGACGCGCTCCTCGACCGGTTCGACGGCAACGCCGACTCCGACGCCGACGCGTCCCCGGAACTCGTCGAGTACCAAGCCCGGGTGATGACCCCGAGCCGTTATCCGGCGCACGGCTTGCAGATGCTGTCGGCCTACGTCCAACAGCTGGCCCCCAGCGCGTACGTGGCCAACTGCGCCTCGTTCCAGGCCGCCGATCTCGTCCGCCGGATCCAGCGGATCGCGCTGCGGACCAAAATGCTCGGACTCGCCCACCCGGACGCCGGTTTCGGATCCGATGAGCGAACCTCCTGGGAGACGGCCGACGACTGGCAACCTGTCCGACGGGCGATCGAGGAGGCTCTCCTCGTATACCGGTGGGATCAGGCCCTCGTCGTGACCCAGGTGATGCTGAAACCGGTGCTCGACTTGTTGTTCCTCGACGCCTACGCCGACGAGGTCGGGAACCTGGGCGGCGATCTCGACAGCCTGCTGTTCGCCAACCTGGCGATCGACGGCGGTCGCTCCCGGCGGTGGACGGCCGAGCTGATCCGCCATATCGTGGCGTCTGACGACGCCAACGGGGAGGTGATCGACGGGGTGGTCGACGAATGGTCCGATCGGACCGACGACATCATCGCAGCCGGCGCCCGTCTGGTGGCAACCGGTGTGGGCCGGACGGCCGAGGAACTGGCGGACGCGACCCGGAGCGCCCACCGCGACTTCCTCGGAGAACTGGACGCATCGCTTGTCGATGCCTAGCAGTCTGCACTCCGCCGACGCGCCCACCGTGACCGTGGCGGGAGCCGACCTGTCGTTTTCGACCGCCGGCTACCCCACGATGCTGGCGGCCGGGTTGGCCGCGGGGGTCGAGCTGCCATATGAGTGCGCCAGCGGGGGCTGCGGCATGTGCAAGGTACGTCTGGTGGAGGGCAGCGTCGAGTCGATGTGGCCGGAAGCCACCGGGCTGAAGGAGCGCGACCATCGGGCGGGTAACAAGATCCTGGCCTGTCAATCGGTGGTCACCGCCGACTGCGTCATCAAGGCTCCGATTATCCCTCGATCCGAACCGACCCGTCTGGTACGGACCAAGGCCGTCGTCAGCTCGATCGTCGACCTCAATCACAACACCCGGCGGCTCGTGCTGCGGATCACCGACGAGATGCCGTATCGGGCCGGGCAGTACGTGATCGTCGAGTTCACCGACGGGGTACGTCGCGCCTACTCGATGTCGGCTGCGTATCGTTCTTCGGGCCCGGGCGACGACCCCGAACTGGAGGTCATCGTTCGGGCCAAACCGGGTGGTGCGGCCACCGCCTGGATCTTCGACCGGCTCTCCGAGGGAGACGGCGTGGTCGTCGAGGGGCCCTACGGGTTCGCCCACCTCCAGAGCCCGGCCGATCGCCCGATCGTGGCCATCGCCGGGGGATCGGGGCTGGGCCCGATGCTGGCCATCGTGGAACAGGCCCTCGTCGATTCGCCGGAGCGCGCCGTCCATTTCTACGTCGGCAGCCGGGTTCCCGCCGACCGGTTCTGCCTCGATGAGCTGGCGGGGTTCACCGCCACCGGTGTCACCGTGCACCATGCTGTCGAGACCGACCCGGATTCCGACTGTCGAACGGGGCTCGTCGGCGACCTCGTCGACGCCGACTGGGACGATCTCACCGACGTCGATGTGTACCTGTGCGGGCCGGCCGGGATGGTCGACGCCGTGCTCGCTCAGTTGGTGCGAACGGGCAAGGCGGCTGCCGAACGAGTCTTCTTCGATCGGTTTCAGTGAGGGTGGGCGGATCGACCATGGACCACGTCGAGACGACCCCCGACATCGAAGCCCTCTTCGACGGCGACCAGTTCGAGCGTAACCACATCGGTGGCTCCTGGATCTTCCCCCGTGCCCCCTTCGAGCTTGAGATCTTCAGCCCGGTCACCAGTGAGGTGCTGGCCGTCGTGCCGTTCTCCTCCCGCTTCGACGTCGACGACGCGGTTGCGGCCGCCACGGCGGCTCGATCGTCGTGGCAAGACGCCACCACCCGCCGGTCCGCGCTTGCCCGCGTCGTCGACCGGCTGGCGGCGGCCAGCTTCGAGCTGGCCGAACAGCAGTCGGCCGAGCTCGGACTGGTTGCGGCCGACTCGTCGACCCTGGTCGCCGGCGCGCTCTCACTGGCCGAACGGTTGACGACCGACGAGGTCCCTTACCACCCGAGCCCTGGCACCGTTGTCGGCCATATTCTCGGGTGGGGCAGCCCCGTGATCGAGATGGCCGCCTCGGTGCTGCCGAGTCTGTTCTCGGGGCATCCGGTCGTGATCAAGCCGTCGATTCGGGCACCCCTCACCGTGGCGTCGATGGTGGCGGTGCTGGTCGAATCGGACCTACCCGCCGGAGCGGTGAACCTGGTGCAGGGACAGGGGACCGACGTCGGCTCGGCCATGGTCGCCCACCCGGGAATCGATACGATCGTGATCCGGGGTTCAGCCTCGACGGTGACCTCGGTGACCGCGTCGTGCCGACGCCGGGGCCGCACGGCGCGAGGAACGGCGGGGCCCGAACAGCACCTGATCGTGGCGCCCGCGGCAACCGTCGAGCAACTGGACGTGCTGCTCGAAACGGTGATGTTCGGCCTACGGGCCAACACCGCCGGCGGTCCGCTGGGACTCCAACACGTCCACTGTCACCGCTCGGTCGCGGCCGAGTTCGAGGAGCGACTGCGTGTCGCGTTGCCGTCGTTGACACCCGCGCCGCTCGTCAACGACGCCACCCGCCGGGCGACCGGCGACACCACCGCCGCATGGATCGCCGAACCGGACGCCCGGATAGTCGCGGGGACACTCGACGTGCCCGACGACCGGATCCATCGCATGGGCTGGTTCCGCCCGCCCGTGGTCATCGAGCGATCGGTACCGTCGCCGCCCGCCCCTCACCCCGCCGGTCCGGTGCTGACCTGGTCAATCAACGACAATGATCCGGCGCCTACCATCGGTCCACGCTACGGAATCGTCGAATCGGATTTGATGACGAGGGTGGCGGCCGGCGACATCGGCGCCGGATGGTTCGATCGGAGTCTCACCTGATGAAGCTGCTGTTCGTCGCCGATCCCTTCGAACGCCTCGATCCCGGGCACGACTCGACCGTGGCCATGATCGAGGCCGCGCAACGTCATGGCCACGAGGTCTGGGGCTGCACAGCCGATGAACTCGGCATCGGGCGCAACGGTGCCGACGCCACGGTGCGGCAGCTACGGGTGGAGCCGGCCAAGCTCGACGACGCCGGCCACTGGAGCGCGGTCGATCACTGGCTCGAACTGGATGATCCCACCCGGCGGCCGCTGTCGGACTTCGGGATCGTCTCGATGCGCACCGACCCGCCGGTCGACGACGCCTACCTCCGGGCCACCTACCTGCTCGATCACGTCGACCCCGCTCGAACGGTGGTGGTCAACCGACCGTCCGGCCTGCGCAACGCCAACGAGAAGTTGTACGGCCTCCACCACCGCAACCTGATGCCGGAGACCATCGTGTCGGCCGATCGGGCCCGGATCCGGGAGTTCGTGACCCGGGTCGGCGTGGGCGTGGGCAAACCGACAAACGGGATGGCCGGTCGGGGGATCCTGCTGCTGCGAGGCGACGACCCGAACCTCGGATCCATCCTCGACGGCCTGACCGAGCGCGGGCGGATCCATGTGATGGTGCAGGCCTTCATCCCCGAGGTCGACGACGGTGGTGATCGCCGGGTCATCGTGATCGACGGTCAACCCGTCGGCTCTGTGGTGCGCCTGGCCCGAAGCGGCGACTTCCGCTGCAACATGGCGACCGGCGGTGAGACCAGACCCGACCTGATCGACGACGACGTCGAGCGGATCCTCGCCGAGCTCGGCCCGACCCTCGTCCGTGACGGGCTGTGGTTCGTGGGGCTCGACGTGATCGGAGGCTACGTGACCGAGATCAACGTGACCAGTCCGACGGGGATGCGGGAGATCCACGCACTCTGCGGGATCGATGTCGCCGACCGCTACGTGTCGTTCGTCGAGGAGCTGTGGAAACGGGAGACGACAGCGTGATGACCGTTCGAGCCGAACTGCCCTACCTGAGCGCCGACACGCCGTCGTCGCTGCATCGAACCGGGCAGCTCTACACCCAACGCGATGCGGACGGCACCGACCACGGATTCTTCGGCGTGCACGTCGACCCGACGACGGTCGACATCAACGACGGTCGGGATCATCCGAACGGCTCCGACCTCGACTCGGCCGCCGTCGAACTGGTCGAGAGTTCGGTGCCGGATGTCGACTACCTCGACGACCACGACATCAGGAGCCGCCATCTGCCCGCCTGCCGCGACCTGGTGGCCGCCGTCACCGGCGCCGAGCGGGTCATCACCTTCGACTACAACGTGCGATCGTCGGCCCGGGATCGTCAGGGGCGTCGCATCCAGGACGGACAGACCGTGCAGGGTCCGGCCCGGATCGTGCACGGCGACTACACCCTCGACGGCGCGCCGCAGCGCCTGCGGGATCTGGCGGAGGAGCACGATCTTGCCGACGCCGTCGCCGGGCGCCAGCGGTGGCGGATCGTGAACGTCTGGCGGAACCGGTCTCCCCGGCCGGTGGTCGACGCCCCGCTCGCCCTCTGCGACGGAGCCTCGATCGCACCGGAGGACCTGGCCGTGTTCGAGATCCGGTATCCCCACCGCATCGGGGAGAACTACTTCGCCAAGGTCTCCGACGCCCACCGGTGGTGGTGGTTTCCGGAGGTGACTCAGGACGAGGCTATCCTGATCAAGCAGTGGGATTCCCATGGGGCGATGGCTCGCAGCGCAGGCCGCCGGGCCGACCGATCGGAGTCGGGGCCGTGCACCTTCAGCCTGCACACGGCCTTCTCCCCGCCGGCGAACCGGACGAACCGAACACCTGAAGACGGCGTCGGCCGGGAGAGCATCGAGGTTCGGTGCCTGGTGCTGGGATAGCGAACGAGCAAGAGGAGTGTCGTGACACGGGTGAACAGTTCGGAGGTGGTCGAGACGGATGCCGTCGATCGGATCCAGCGGGCGTGGTCCGAGATCCACCCCGAGTTCGACGTGTCCTCCATCGGCATCGTGTCTCGGATCTGGCGCATCGGCCGCCACCTCATGGAGCAACGCAACGCCGTTCTGGAGCTGTTCGACGCCGACCCGATCATCGCCGATGTGCTGGCCGAGCTGCGGCGGTCGGGGGAGCCCTACGAGCTGACGGTCGGTGAGCTGCGGGAGGTGTCCCGCCTCAGCTCCGGTGGTGTGTCACAGCGCTTGAGCCGCCTCGAGGGCCTCGGCCTGATCAAGCGCACCATCGACCCCGACGACCGCCGCGTCGTCAACGTCAAGCTGACCGCCAAGGGCATCACACTGATCGACGACATCGTCGCCGAGATCACCCGCCGCGACGCCGCCCTCCTGGCCGACATGCCGGCCGACGAACGCCGCGACCTCGAACATCTCCTGCGCACCATGCTCGGATTGTTCGAGTAACAATCCCCCCAATTTTGTTTCTGTGTCTGTCAGCTCCAAGAACCTGGAGCTGACAGACACAGAACGGTTGTTGGACCTCCGTCGTCACTCGGCATCCGCGATGTTCGGCGCAGCCGAACTCGAGGTGAGCTGCTCCGCAGCGAGCACATGTACCTTTAGCGACAGGAACTTCACCGGGAGTTCGATCAGCGCCGTCGGGCCGTGGGCCACGTCGCCCCGGAACTGCATCGTGTCGCCCGTGCGCAACGTGTAGCGCTTCGACCCGTAGCCGTACTCCACCACGCCGGACAACACGTGGATGAACTCCACCCCGCCGTGTTGGAACAACGGGAACACCTCGTCGGGTTCGGTGATCGTGACCAGCACCGGTTCGATGGTCCGACCCGGTCCCCGCAGCGCGCCGAGATCCTGGTAGGTCCGCCCCCGGCCGTCGCCCTCGTGGGCGATCTCGAGCCCACCGCCGGCAGGCACGATCACCGCGTCGTGCTCCTCGTCGAGCCCCCGGAACAGCGCGGTGAACGGCACGCCGCCTGCGTTGGCCAGACGGGTCAGCGTGCCGAGACTGGGCGACGTCTGCCCGTGCTCGATCTTCGACAGCATCCCGATCGACAGGCCGGCCACCTCGGCGAACCGCTCCATCGTCATACCGAGGCCGGTGCGCAACTCACGAACCCGGCGCCCGACGACGCCGTGAACCTCGTCGGCGGTGAGGCCGCCCGACCCGGCCGCGTTGTCAGCGCCGTCACCGCCGTCGAGGTCGTCGTCGGCGGTCATCGTCAGAACAGCGACAGGTACTGGTCGACCTCGCCGGCGGTGACCTCGTGGTGGTGGGCCATGAACTCGGTGCGCTTCACGTCGACAAAGTAGTCGCGGTAGGGGCTGCCGTCGGGTGTATCGCCGAGGCCGGCGGCCAGGACCTCGCTGCCAGCCAGGTTGTCGGCGGCGTGCAGCAGCGTCGGCGGCAGCGACACGATGCCCCGCTCCGCCACCTCGTCGGCCGACATGGTGAACAGGTTGTCGCGGTTCGGATCCCCGGGATCCATCTCGTTGTCGATCCCGTCGAGCCCGCAGGCGAGCACGGCGGCAAGTGCCAGGTAGGGGTTGGCCGAGCCGTCGACCAGCCGCAGCTCGATCCGATCGGGCTCGGGAATCCGGATCATCTGGGTGCGGTTGTTGCCCCCGTAGGCGGCGTACGCCGGCGCCCAGGTGGCCCCTGAGGTCGGGGCGCCCACGCCCATCCGCTTGTAGGAGTTGACGGTCGGACAGGTCACCGCCACCAGCGCCGGGGCGTGGGCGATCAGCCCGGCCACGAACTGGTAGGCCAGCGTGCTGAGCCCGAGGCCCTTCGAGTCGTCGCCGCCGGCCGAGCCGCCGACGAACAACGGCTCGTCGGTGTCGGCGGTCCACAGACTTAGGTGGGTGTGCAGCCCGTTGCCGGTCTTGTCGGAGAACGGCTTCGGCATGAACGTGGCGTACAGCCCCTGCCGCTGGGCCAGCGTGTGGATCATCAGCCGGAACACGATCAACCGATCGGCCGTCGTCAACGCATCGGCGTACTGCCAGTTCTGCTCGTACTGGCCGTTGGCGTCCTCGTGGTCGTTGGCGTAGTTGCCCCAGCCCATGGCGTCGAGGTTGCGTGATACCTCGGTCAGGTGGGGCAGCATCCGGGTCAGCCCGCGGGCGTCGTAGCAGGGGAGGGGATCGACGTCGCGCTCGTCGGCCACGGTGATCGACCCGTCGTCGCCCCGGGCGATCAGCGAGTACTCGGCCTCGGTACCCACCTTCAGCACCATGTTGCGCTCGGCCAGACGATCGAGCGCCCGCTCCAGGATCACCCGCGGCGCGTACGGCCAGAGCTCGCCCTCGACAGTGGGGTTGCACTGCATGGCGGCCACGTCGGGCTGCCACGGCAACACCGTGTAGGAGGCGGGGTCCGGGATGGCGAGGATGTCGGGGTCCGACGGGTCCTGACCCATCGGCCCGGCGGCGAACCCGGCGAACCCGGCGCCGTCGGACATGAGGGCGTCGATGGCCGACACCGGCACCAGCTTGGCGCACGGCTTGCCGTGCATCTCCACGAACATGGCGTAGATGAAGTCGATGCCGTCCGCCTCCGCCCGGTCCTTGATCTCTTCCGCGGTGGTCATGAATTCCCCCTTGAACTCTCAATTGGCCGACCCTCAGCCACTCCACTACTATTAGTGAAGAATCTTCACTACTGTCAAAAATCTCGACGAAAAGTAAGGTGGTCAACACGCTATGTGCGGGATCGTCGGACTGTTCCTCAAAACCGAGACCTATCGCCCCGATCTCGGGCGGCTCACGGCGGACATGCTCCATGAGATGCGCAGCCGGGGCCCCGACAGCGCCGGGTTCGCGGTGTATGACGACGGGGTCGCGGGCCGAACCCGCCTCACCGTCCTGGCTGAGGACTCCCGTCCAGACTGGAACGAGGTGGCCCGCGACCTGAAAGAGGCAATCGGCGCCGACGTCGAGATCCGCCCGGTCGACGATCACGCCGTCGTCGAAACCGACGGCGACTCGGCCCGGGCCCGCCGCTGGTTCATCGAGCACCGTCCCGACATCGACGTGCTGGCCCACGGTCAGACCATCCAGCTGTTCAAGTCGGTCGGCGACCCAGACCTGGTGGCCACCCGCTACGACCTCGCCTCGCGCACCGGCACCCACGCCCTGGCTCATACCCGGATGGCCACCGAGTCGGCCATCACCACCAACGGTTCCCACCCGTTCCTCACCGGCGCCGACACCTGCCTCGTGCACAACGGCTCGCTGTCGAATCACAACCAGCTTCGGGAACAGCTGCGACGGGAGGGCTCGGTGTTTCAGACCGAGAACGACTCCGAGGTGGCCGCCGGCTACCTGGCGTGGCGGCTCGACCAGGGCGACACGCTCGACGAAGCGCTCACTCGATCGCTCGATGATCTCGACGGCTTCTACACCTTCGCCATCGGCACCGCCGAGGGGTTCGCCGTGCTGCGCGACCCGATCGCCTGCAAACCGGCGGTCGTGGCCGAAACCGACGACTGGGTCGCCATGTCGTCGGAGTATCGGGCGATCGCCACCCTGCCCGACGTCGACGACGCCGAGGTGTTCGAACCCGAACCGGCCCGCGTCTACACCTGGAGCCTCAACTCATGAAGGCGGCGTCGAGTGACTCAGCCACGCGCACCCTCGACCTGGCCGAGTTGACGTTGCGGGAGGTGAACCAGATCCTGCACGACGCCCCGGCCGGCGGGGACTACCGGATCGTCAACCCGCGGGGCGCCCATGCCGTGGCCGCCGGGCTCACCACCGACGTGACCGTCGAGGTGCGGGGCTCGGTGGGTTACTACGGCGCGGGCATGCACCAGGCGGGCGCGGTCACCATCAATGGCAACGCCGGCACCGGGGTGGCCGAGAACATCATGTCGGGCTTCGTGCGGGTCACGGGCAACGCCACCATGTCGGTCGGGGCCACCGGGTGCGGCGGGCTGGTTGTCGTCGAGGGCAACGCCGGCGGCCGGTGCGGCATCTCGATGAAAGGGGTCGACATCGTGATCGGCGGCAACGTCGGCGACATGGCCGCATTCATGGCCCAGGCCGGCAACCTCGTCATCCTCGGCGACGCAGGCCATCACCTCGGCGATTCGTTGTACGAGGCCAACCTGTTCGTGCGGGGATCGGTGGCCTCACTCGGCGCCGACTGCGAGGCCAAGGATCTCGGCCCCGACGACCGGGCCGTGTTGGCCGAACTCCTCGAGCGGTCGGGTCTGGCCGCGGATCCAGACGAATTCACCCGCTACGGATCGGCCCGCACCCTCTACAACTTCCACGTCGACGACATTGACGCCGAACTGAGCCGGGGAGGGCACGGATCATGACCACCCAGACCACCAGCAACGAGTGGTACCAGCGGGAGTCCTACACCTTCGACCGCCGGGTCATCGCCGAAATCCAGCGGGCGGCCAACACCGGCATCTACCGCATTCGGGGTTTCGGGGCCAAACGTCAACTCCCCACGTTCGACGACCTCGTCTTCCTCGGAGCGTCGATGTCGCGTTACCCACTCGAGGGCTATCGGGAGGCCTGCGGAACCGACGTGGTGATCGGCGAGGACCGGGCCGAGCGGCCGGTTCGTCTCGACATTCCGATCACGATCGCGGGCATGAGTTTCGGGTCGCTGTCGGCTCAGGCCAAGGAGGCGCTGGGGCGGGGTGCGAACGCGGCGGGCACCTCCACCACCACCGGCGACGGAGGCATGACCGCCGAGGAGCGTGGCCACTCCAAGACGCTCGTCTACCAGTACCTGCCGTCACGCTACGGCATGAATCCCGACGACCTCCGCAAGGCCGACGCCATCGAGGTGGTGGTCGGTCAGGGGGCGAAGCCGGGCGGCGGCGGCATGCTGTTGGGCCAGAAAATCACCGAGCGGGTGGCGCAGATGCGGACCCTCCCGGAAGGCATCGACCAGCGGTCGGCCTGCCGTCACCCCGACTGGACCGGCCCCGACGACCTCGAGATCAAGATCATCGAGCTGCGGGAGGTCGTCGACCACCAGGTGCCGATCTATGTGAAGGTAGGCGCCGCCCGCCCGTACTACGACACGGCGCTGGCCATCAAAGCCGGAGCCGACGCCGTCGTGGTCGACGGGATGCAGGGTGGCACCGCGGCCACCCAGGAGGTCTTCATCGAGCACGTCGGTATACCGACGCTGGCCGCCATTCCCGAGTCGGTTCGAGCGCTCAAGGAACTGGGCGTCCACCGCAAAGTCAAGCTGATCGCAGCCGGCGGGATACGAACCGGCGCCGACGTGGCCAAGGCGCTTGCGCTGGGCGCCGATGCCGCCTCGATCGGCACGGCCGCGCTGATAGCCATCGGCGACAACGCCCCGGCCCACGAGGACGGCTACCAGGAGCTCGGCACGTCGGCCGGCTACTGGGAGGACTACCAGGCCGGCACCGACCCGGCGGGCATCACCACCCAGGATCCGGAGCTGTCGGCTCGGCTCGACCCGGTGGTGGCGGGCCGTCGTTTGGCCAACTACCTCCAGGTGCTGACCCTTGAGGTCCAGACCCTGGCCCGGGCCAACGGCAAGTCCCACGTCCACAACCTCGAACCCGAGGACCTGGCCGCGCTCACCGTCGAGGCCGCGGCCATGGCCAAGGTCCCGCTGGCCGGCACTTCCTGGATCCCCGGCGCCAACGCCAACGGCTGATCCACCGACCGCCGCCGATCCCGCCACCCCGTCAAGCTTCTGCGCGTCTCCGACCCGTTAACGGGTCGGAGAGCCGCAAAACCTCGACATGTGCGAATCCGAGAGTCTGAGACTGCAAAGCTGAGGTGTTGTCTACCGTCCTGTCAAGACGAACATCGGACCGCCGATAGCCACGTGTGCCGACCGGAACGGAATCGAAGTCTATTTGGGAGCTGAACCACTCCGACCATCAGGTGTTGGCACTCGTCGGTCAAGATCTCGTCGCATCGCGTCGCTTGAAGCGTCGTGAGGTGGAGGCGCTTCGCCGTCGTCTGAGCGACGGACCGCCGATCCCGCCGAGCGACCGATATTGCACGGTGCCGGTAGCCGATATCGAGCATCTCGTCGCCGACGACGGGAAACGCCAAATGGTGGTGGTCACGCCGGATCACGAGGTCGAGCTCCCCGGCTTCCGATCACGGGCCACCACCTGGTTCCGACAACAGAGCACTTTCGACAAGCACGACCCCCAGAACCCCGACTCTCAGGTGGCGGTGGCAGCCGCCGTCATCGCCGAGGCCGCCGGGCTTCAGTTGGAATCCGATCCGCGAGCGGAGGTCCTCCACTATCGGCGCAATCCAGAGTCGAGCACCCAGGCGCCGTCCCCCGTTGCGGACCAATTCCGGGTGAGACCATGGCTTCCCGCCGCCTACGCCGCCCTCTGCGCAGCGTGGATGGCTGCGTGGCTCGTCCCCATGCGCGGGTGGCTGGACGAGACGGCCAGTTCGCGCCTGGTCGTGCAACTCCTGCTCGTCGGTGCGGTGGTGGCGCTGGCTGTGGCTTCCACCACGATGGCGGTCGCCAGGGCGGTCACCGTCGACTCGGTCGGCATGAGAGGCGTGACGATGTTTCGTGACCGGCTTATCCCCTGGCCGGACGTGACGCTCGTCCACGGTGTCGTTGATCGAGAAAGCCCTCTCGGGCGTCGCAGGGTCCAGCTTGTCAGGATGGACGGGCGGTGCGTCATGCTGCCACCGCTGACGAAGACACAAGTTCTCCGTCTTGCCGCGGCAATTCAACAACACGGCCGGCCGTACGGGATCGGCCCCAACCTCCCGCCGGGCGACTTCTCCCGACGCTACGCACCCGACCGGCTACGAGTCACCTCGGCGATCGCCATCAGCATCTTCTGGTGGAAGTTCTGACCGAGCGATACTGCTTTGGTTACGTGGGTGCTGTGGCGTCCGGCCACAGGGGGACGATATTCTGCCGGCCGACCTCGATCGCCTCGGCAGGGACGGTGGTTCGTAGCTCCGGTACGCGAGCTGCCGGCCATTTCGCCAGCAGTTCGATCGGACCGTCGGGCGGTCCGGGCCAGATCCAAAGGCCGACCGAAGCACTCCCGTCGCCACCGGATCCGCCTCGGCTGATGAGGATCAAGTCGTCGCTCCCCGGAGGATCCGTCCGCAGACGCTCATAGCCGGATCGCTGCTCATCCCATGTGGTGGTCGCAGCTGATCGGCCGTCTTCATAGCGAACCCCGAAACGAAAGTAGGCATCGGGATCCGTCGGATGTTCCCGGTGGGCCCAGGGCGCATCCTCTGGTTCCGTCAACGCCCACGGGAAGTAGCCCGAGATTTCCTTGCCATCGAGCTGCCGACCGGGCACGTGCAACTCGAGATGAACCATGATTCCGGCTGGATAGATCAGCACGCGATCGACCCAGATCGCCAGCCGATCATCGTGGTGCAGCACCTCTCGATACGGAACCACACCACCGATGACGCCTTCCGGTGGCCCGAACCACTCGGGCGGGACCCACTTCTCCTCGGCTACGGGTTCAGGCTCTTCCGGCTCCGGAAGAACAAGCGGGTCGAAGAAGCTCACCTCGGCATGGTAACCCGGCCGCTTCTCGCCACCCCGTCAAGCTTTTGCGCGTCTCCGACCCGTTAACGGGTCGGTGAGCAGCAAAACCTCGACCAAGGGTGGTGGGGATGCGGAGCGCGCTTGCAGGAGGATCCTATCGAATATAGTCTGTCGAATACAGAGAGACGGAGGTGCAATGACTGCCGGAGCCGAGCCCGTGATCGGGCGCACTGCCATCGCGCGAATGCTGAACGAGAGCGGGGTCGACACGGTTTTCACCGTGGCCGGCGGGCACTTCCTGCCGACCTACCACGAGATGGCGCAGCTCGGGTCGCCGCAGGTGGTGCCCGCCCGTCACGAGCAGGGGGCGGGTTATATGGCATCGGGCTACGCCCTGTCGAGCGGTCGGCCCGGTGTCGTGCTCACCGGCGCCCCTGGTCCGGGAGCCACCAACGTCGTCACCGCGGTGGCCAACGCCCACGCCGACTCGATCCCCCTGCTGGTCATCACCGCCCAGGTCGACCGCCGTTACGTTCACCGCAACATCCTCCAGTATTGCGACAACGTCGGGCTGCTGGCCCCGTTCTGCAAGTCGTCGACCCAGGCCGTGTCGCTCGACGAGATCCCCAACCTCCTGGCCACCGGCCTGCAGCTGGCGGCCTCCGGCCGGCCCGGGCCCGTCCACATCGCGCTGCCGCAGAATCTGCAGGCCGACCGCATCGACGGTTGGGATCCCGTGCCGGTCATGGAGACCACAACCGCTCCACCCGCGCCTGCGGCACTCACCGCTGCCACCGAAGCTCTCGCCGCCGCCGAACGTCCCGCCATCCTCGCCGGCCACGGCGTGATCCGAGGTGGTGGTACCGGGGAACTGGCGGCATTGGCCGAACCGCTCGGCGCCCCGGTCGCCACCAGCCGCTCCGGCGTCGGGTCGATCGACACCAACCATCCGAGCAGCGTCGGCATGCTCGGGTTCTACGGCACCGAGGCCGCCCGAGACGCCATGGCCGGAGCCGACGTCGTCGTCATCGCCGGCTGCGCCCTCGGCGAACAGACCACCTACGGCTGGCGGCCGTCGCTGTTCGCCCCCGAGGCCACGCTCATCCAGATCGACGTCGACCCGTCGCAGATTAACCGCAACTACTCCTCGGCCCACGGCATCACCGCCGATGCCGGGCGCACATTGGCCGCCCTCGCCGACCACCTCGGCGAACCAAAACGGGATCCCTGGTTCGACCAACGCCCCCAGCGGACCGAGCCGCAGAACGACCCGAGCCGGGGCCTCAGCGCCGCCACCTTCCTCCAAGCCCTCAACCGCCACACCGGCGGCGAGGTCGTGTGCTCCGCCGACATCGGCAACCACCGACTCTGGGTGTGCGAACAGCTCGACGTCACCAGACCCGACGGCCTCCTCCAGTCATGCGAGTTCGACGCCATGGGCTTCAGCCTCCCTGCCGCCATCGGCGCATCGGTGGCCGGCGGGGGAGCGAGGGTGGTATCGATCTCCGGCGACGGGGGCTTCGTCCACACCATGGGAGAGCTCGTGGTGGCCGCCGATCTCGGCCTGCCTGTCGTGGCCGTGGTGTTCGTCGACGGTGCGCTCGGCATCCTCAAACACCAGGCCGAGGAGTTCTACGGCGAGGATCACTTCGTGGGACTCGGGGCCATCGATTTCGCCGCGCTGGCCGCCTCCATGGGCGTCGAGGGCCACACCATCAGCGATCAATCACAGCTCGACAATGCGCTCGAAGCCACGCTGTCGGCCGACGGACCGACCTTGCTGGCCGTCACCATCGACCCCGATGAGGTGTTCCCACCGCTGCGGGTCAAGATCGAGCAACGCAAGATCGACCTGCTGGGCAAGACATCATGAAGCTCGCGCTGCGCAAGATGCACGTCACCGTCGACGCGATCCACACCGAGATGGGCCGTGCCGTCGACCCACCGCTCGAGCTCGTGGTCGTGGCCGCCGTCGTCACCAATCCGTGGGCCGGTCGGGGCTTCGTGGAGGATCTCCGGCCCGAGATCGTCGACTTCGCCAACGACCTCGGCACCCTGCTGTCGAACCGCCTCGTCGAGACGTTCGGGTCGGCCGCCGCCATCGAGGCCTACGGTAAATGCTCGGTGATCGGGGTCGACGGCGAGCTCGAGCACGCCAACGCCATGGTCCACACCCTCATGTTCGGCAACCCGATCCGCGATGCGGTCGACGGTGCCAGCACCCTGGTGTTCGCCAACACCCGGGGCGGCCCGGGCTCACCGATCGTGGTTCCGCTGGTGCACAAGAGCGAGATGCTGCGTCGCACCCATTACCACACGGCCACAGCGTCGATCCCCGACGCGCCCCGAGCCGACGAGGTGGTCGTCGCCATCGGCGGGGCCAGCCGGTCGAGGCCGTTCCCCCGAATCGGCAACCGCGATCTCGATATCGCCGACATAGCCGCCGCCGGTCGTTGATACTGCAGCCGCTGGTCGCTGACCGATCAAGCGGCGTCGGAATCCGATCCGTCGGATGACCGGGCCGCGTCGGAGCCCAACGCGGCAATGGCGTGCTCCCGATGGAGGGCCTTCTCGGTCAGGACGCGTTCAGTGTCGCCTTCGGCGACGGCGTCCATGATCCGGCGATGCTGCTCGTGCACGAGCTCACGGTTCTCGGGCGCCATGAGGTAGCGGGTGCGATACCGGTCGGACGAGTCCCAGAGGGTGCGGAGGATGCGGAGCAGGTGGGGCATCTCGGCCGCCTCGAACAGCGTGAAGTGGAAGCGGCGGTTGATGGCGGTGAGGGCGGTGACGTTGTCGCCGACCTCACCCATCTCCGCCACGATGCCTCGCAGCCGGGCCACGGTCTCCGCGTCGAGCTTCGGGATGGCCTGGCGAACGGCCTCCTCCTCGAGCAGGCTCCGGATGCGGTAGATCTCGTTGAGGTCGTCGATGTCGAGCTCGGTGATGACGTAGCCCTTGTGGGGGCGAGCCTGCACGTGACCCTCACCCTCGAGGATGCGCAACGCCTCCCGCACGGGCACGGCCGACACACCGAGTTCGGCACCCACGGCGTCGGGTCGGATCGCCTCGCCCGGCTTCAGCCGCCCGTCGAGCATCCGTTGCCGGATCTCCTGCAGCACCGCCTCCTGGGCCGTTTTCGGCCGTTCGAACACTGTCATATTGTTGAGGTCATCGGTTGGTGTCGCCTTCGGTCATTCCGGAGCCGGGTGCGGCTGCATCCTACAAGCATGCCACGGTTCGCGGCAGTTGACATTCAATCATTGATTTCCTATAGAATGTAGAGATCCGAGAAGGGGAGATCAAAATGGTGCACGCAAAAACTGCCGTCTGGCGGCGATGGATTGCAGTTCTGATGGCGGCCGGGGTGATCATGGCCGCATGCGGCGGCGATGGCGACGACGAATCCGCCGACGATACGGATGCCACCGAGGAAACAGCGGCCGAGGCCGAAGACTCCGAACCGGCCGAAGACGCCGAGGAACCGGCCGATGAGGATGCAGGTGAAGCCGACGCTGAAGACGAAGGCGAGGCGGCCGCCCCGGCCGACGTCGAGACCATCCGCCTGGTCACCTGGGGCGCGAAGTTCATCGACTTCATCGACCTCTACGTCGGTGAGGAGAACGGCTACTTCGCCGACGCCGGGGTTCAGGTCGAACAGCTGGCCGGCGCCGGGGCCGGCGACGCCGTCTTCCAGCTCGTCGGCGGCAACGCCGACATCGCCATGGCCGACCCCTTCTCCGGCTTCTTCGCCGTCAACGCCGGCGACGACCTGGAAGGCTTCTACTGCCCCTACACCCAGAACTGGCTGACGATGCTGGTCAACACGTCCGAGGGCATCGAATCACCCGAGGACCTGCGGGGCAAGACGATCGCCGTCACCTCCCAGGCGTCCACCTCCAAGTGGTACGCCTCGCTGCTGCTCGCCGCCAACGGCATCTCCGAGGACGATGTCACCTTCGCCGCCACCGGCATCGACTTCGGCACGGCACTGCTGGCAGGCGAAGCCCAGGCCGCCTCCACATGGGGGGTC
>CBDCGP010000057.1:0-31733 GCA_965216655.1 Acidimicrobiales bacterium | reverse complement strand
TGATGACCGAGATGAACATCTGGACCGACGGGACCTGCACGGCCCATGCGGCAACCCCGGGATTCGCTCTGCCGCTACGGACCTTGCGGAGCTCCGACACGACGTTCGTGTCGAGCACGAACATCACTGGAACACAGCGGGACGCGCCAGATCCTCGCTCCTGGGGGCGACGAACTCGATCTCAGCGACCCCGTCGGGTTCGGCCAAAAAATCCAGAGCCCGATGCGGCCCAACCAGCCGCTCGTAGGCCTCAAAGGTCAACAGCACATGAGCAGGCCGGCCCCGATCCGTGATATACACCGGGCCCTGCTCGGCCGCCTTCTTTGCACCGCTGGTGTCCTGATTGAACTCCCTGCTACTCATCTGCGTCACCATGACCCCTCCTGTAGTTACATCACTACAATACAGGGACGTCGGGCCCGCGGCAACCACTCGCATCTCCATGCGGGGCCCGGAAACTCGCACGTCGGTGTTGACCAGGACCGACGCCTGCGGGGCTCAGAAACTTGGCTCTTCTGTCGGTTGTGTGGGTCATGTTGTGGGCCGGTCGGGGAGGTCGGGGCGGTAGCCGCCGAGGGCGAGGAGGGCGAGGGCGATGAGTGCTTCGGGTGTTTTGAAGCCGTAGGCCATGCGGGTGAGGACGCGGATTTTGGTGTTGGTGGATTCGATCAGGCCTTGGGAGAGGCCGTGGTCGAGGGTGGCGTCGATGGCGGGCCGGTGTTTGCGGATCTTGCGGCCGAGGTCGACAAAGACCGGGATGCGGCAGCGTTGGGCCCAACAGAGCCATCGGTCCAGTGCTTCTTTGCCGGTCTGGCCCTTGATCTGGAACACGAACCGCAGTCCTTCTTTGAGGAGGTAGCCGCGATGCAGGCGGGGGTTGGTCTTGGCCACCCAGGCCAGCTTGGCTTGCTGATTAGCGGTCAGGTTCTCGGGGTTCTTCCACAGGGCGTAGCGGGTCCCTTTGAGCTTGCGGGCATCACCGGTGGCTCGCCCGGCCTTGCGGCGCCCGTTGGCGTCGTTCCAGACCTGACGGCGGAGCTCGTCGAGGGCTTCGGTGGCCCAGGCCACGACATGGAACGGATCAGCGCAACGCACGGCGTTGGGGCAGTGCTCGGCCACCGAGTTGGCGATCCAATCGGCGGCATCGGCGGAAACGTGGGAGATTTGAGCGCATCGTCGCGGGCCGAGCAGCACGAAGAACGCATCCAGCGTGGCCGGGCCTTGCTCACCCCGGCCCATATGAGCCGGCCGGTGTCGTGATCGACCACGATCGTCAAGTACTTGTGGTGACGCTTGTAGGAGATCTCGTCGATCCCGATCCGCCGCAGTCCTTCGAGACGGTCCACGCTGGTGTCGATCTCGGCCTGGATCCGGGTGACGATCCCGCCAACGGCCCGCCACCCGATCCGCAACAGCTCGGTGATCGTGGTCTTCGACGTCGCCGTGGCCAGCCACCCGACGGTGTCCTCGAAGTCGCGGGTGTGCCAGGCCCCGTGACGGGCCCAGGGCACCCGGGTGGCCACGACACCATGATCGCGGCATCGGACCCGGACCATCTCCGCCTCCAGGTACAGCGGGATCGTGCCCAGATCCAAGCCCCGCCACCGCCGCGGTCCTGCCCCAGCCCGGCCCCGGTCATAACCCGGCGAGCGGCGCCCGCACACCCCACAGCGACGTGGCGCATTACGACGCTGCCGGACCGTGGCCACGATTTCCTCGGTCTGTGGGTCGAACTCAACCGTCTCGACCACCACTACCCGACCAAGTGCCGCCAAACCCAGCACATGACGCCATAGTTTCTTCATCGAAGCCGCTTCCTTCCTCGTACGGATCTAGACAACCCGAACGCTAGGCAGGAAGCGGCTTCTCAAACTACATCCCTGTCCTTCACACCCACACAACCGACAGGGGAGCCAGAAACTTGTGGGTGCCGAATACTCGGTCGTGGGCGTTGACCTGCGACGATGCCGGCCGATGTTGAAGCCTCGTGTATCGCATCCTGTACCGATTCCTCGCCGCGATGGCCCGCCTTGCGGTGCGTTCAGGCCGCTCGAAAGACCTCGAACTCGTCGTCCTGCGCCACCAACTCACCGTCCTGCGCCGACAGATTGACCGACCAGAACTCACCGACGACGACCGGACGCTGCTCGGCGCGGTCGCGGCCGCACTCCCCTGGCGGCTACGCGAAAGCTGGCTCGTCACCCCCGAAACTCTGCTGCGATGGCACCGACGCCGCGTCGCACGACACTGGACCCAACCCAGCCGCCCGCCGGGCCGTCCGCCGACGGTGCCGGAGCTCGGCCAACTTGTTCTCCGCCTCGCCGACGAGAACCCGACCTGGGGCTACCGCCGCATCCACGGCGAACTGACAGGTCTCGGCCACGCCATCGCCGCGTCAACCATCTGGCGGATACTCAAGGCCGCCGGGGTGGGTCACCGCTCCTGAGAGCGCAGCGGTGACCTGGTCGGAGTTCCTGCGCTCCCAGGCAGCCGTCGCCTGCGACTTCGCCACCATCGACACCGTCACGCTGCGTCGCTTCTACTTGCTGTTCTTCATCGACATCCCAACACGCACCGTCTACCTCGGCGGGATCACCGAACACCCGACTGGCGCCTGGACCAGCCAAGCAGCCCGGAACCTCCTCCTGCGCCGCAACAACCAATTCGCGGACGCGAAGGCGCTGGTGCGTGAGATCGCGGGAGCCAGTTCATCGACGCCTTCGACGAGATCTTCCGAACCGAGCAAATGAAGATCCTCCGCACTCCGATCCGAACACCGGTTGCGAACGCGTTCGCCGAACGCTGGATCGGCACGCTCCGCCGAGAGCTCCTCGACCACACCCTCATCTGGAACCGCCCACAGCTCGAACGCCTCGCCGCTGACTACATCGACCACTACAACACCCACCGACCCCACCGCTCCCTCAAGCAACGCCCTCCCGCTGACGCCATCGGCGGGCCTCCACGCGACCGGCCGCTACAAGTCGTGAAACCGTCTCGCTGTCACGGCCTCATCAACGAGTACCGAAATACCGCCTGACCAGCCACGACCGAGCATTCGCCACCCGCACCCATTCCTGGAACCGGTCTCTTGGCGAAGCGTCAACACCATCCGCACCGCCCGCTCCTTCAACTCAGGCGAATACCGGCGAGCAGTCGGCTTCTGGTTCGTCTCCACAATCATCACTCTCATCCTCTTTCAAAGGTCGAGAGCCTCCGCGGATCCCAGGGCGAACCACACCTGACCGTCCTACGATCCGCAACCACCGGCCAGTCGAGGTGCGCATCAGCCTGGGGTCTCGGCACCGTGCTCCCGCGGTGCGACGATGACCAAGCAGGCGGTCCCGCCGATCGTCTCGCTGACGTCGCGTTCAAGGGCCACCGGGTTGTCAAGCCGGCCGTGCGGGTCGTAGACGAAGAAGACGATGGTGCCGCAGTCAGGGTGGGCTCGGTAGCGCTCCTTGTCGGCGGCGATCTCATCGAGCAGCTTCTTCTGGCTCAGCGAGGCCCGCATCATCTTCGTCTCGATGACGATCCCCTCGCTCTTCAACAGAAGATCGATGCGGGAGCCTTTCGCAGCTCGAGACGGAGTGGGCTCCTCGGGGCGAACGTCATCGAAGTGCAGCCTGAGAACCGCGTGCAAGGCGTCCTGCACGTCGTACTCGTCGTTGAACTCGATGGTTGGCCGTCCGTCATGCCGTTGGCCGATCTGGCGGGCGAAGGCTGGGAACCGTCGACAGACCCCTTCGATGAGACGCACCGGATCACCCGCGCTCGATAGGAACCCGTGCGCGGCAGGGCCGACGACCGACTGCAGCGCCGCCCACCTTGCCGCGATACGCGGCAGGTTGGATGGCATCCTCCCGTCGACGATCGCCTGCTCGAGGAACCTGTTGGGATCGATGCCGTCGGCCCCGCTGAGCAGTAGAAGGGCTGTCGCCGAGGTGTCGCGAGCATCACGTACCGCTTCGACCTCCGAGCCCACGAGGTGGCACGCCCACGCCGTCAGAGCGTGAGCCCATGGATCGGACGGGCTCTCGGCTCGTAGCATCGTCGTACGAAGCCACTCGATCGCTTCGTCGTGCTGCAACGCCACAGCGCCAGCGACGACGCCCAGAAGCTCGACAGGCCGGTAGACGAACGAGTTCCGGTCGTCGGGAAGCGGGTCACGTCCCATCACCCTTTCGATCCCAGCGCACCAGACCTGCCCCACCTCATGGTCGGTGGCACCCGCCGAGGCCAAGAAGCCGGTGGCGGCTAGGACCGGCGCCTGCTCCCATCGCAAGGCGTCAATGTCGATCGCTTCGATGTCGACTGGGAGCGACGCCCTGACCTTGTGGGCGAGCCATACTGTGAAGGCGGCGTCGGGCGACGGCCATCGCCAGTCGGACCGGATCGCGTCGGCAAGCTCGGAAATCTGGGCGGCGAAGCTCCGCGGGACGGGGTCGCTCACAGGAACCACCGGCTCGATCGCAGCTTCGTGTTTAGAGTCGCTGGTGACCAGTCACGCACCGAGCGGAGTCGACCCATGAGCTCCGCCATCAGTTCCGAGTAGCGGATCGTGACTGGCTTCTTGCCTGGCAAAACTGAGCGCCACGACAGCGCCGTGAACTTGAGCACCTGGTCGGTGAGGTAGTCCAGATCCTTGAACGTCGATGCTCGGTGCAGCGTGATCTGCAGTGGAGCGGCCAGAGGGGCGTGCTCGGTGAATACCTGCGACGGACCCGTGACGCACAGCAGCCTGAGATGTCGAGACAGGTTGATAACGGTGCCGCGCTCGGGCTGAAGTCGGCCCTTGCCTTTCACCCCCCGAGAACGAGGATCGACGACGTTGAAGGGATGAACTTGTGAGACGGTCAAGAAGGCGAACTCGACGATCTGGTCCTCCCCGACTGCCGCCACGCACTCTGCGACGATCCTCGCCGCGTCGACGTCCCGCAACGGGCGACTGGCGTGGCACACAACTCGAACCGTGTCGCCTGGCTGCCAGCCGTTGCGACGTTTGATCTCGTTGAGCACCTCCGTGGTGGAGCGACGTAGTACGTCGGGGTACTCCTCGAAGCTGCACTCGCGTGACATATTCCCGAGAAGGTAGTTGCCGTCTCCTCGGAAGACGGTCGTCACGCCCACATACCGTTGCCGCTCTGCGAAGCGACTCTCGCCCACCTCGCTGAGACCAACGCCGATCACTACCTCATCGTTGATCGTGAGGTCGTGGTTCACTGTCCAGGGCGTTCCGCCCATCTTCGCGTACAGCGCCGTGGCGATGTTGCGTAGCGACCAGGCCAAGCCTCGTTGGTCGGCGATCGTCGCCTGCAACACCTGTTGGGTCGGCACGCCGGCTATGAGCAACAATGCCTTGCTGTGCAGATAAGGGCTACTCGCGTCAGGCAGCTGAGCGTCCTCGTCGCGGAGCACGACGAGCGCGGCGTCGAAGTCGGCATGCGGTTTGCTCAATCGCTGCTCGATGGCGCTCCGGTACCGATCGGCAGGGCTGTCTGGGCCCGACCACGGCACCGCCAGCAGTTCGAAATGCGGATCGATCAGAGCGAACGTCGTCGCGAATCCCGACCGGTAGGCCGTCGCTGGAGCGCCAGGCACGCCATCACGGAGCATCTTCACGAACGTCTCGGCCCGCCCTTTCAATACGTCGGGGAACACGACCAGCAACTGTGGGGACTTCCTCGGGAAGGTGTCACCACTGAACGGGCCGTACTCGGTCAATCCAGGCCACGCCGAGGTCTTCTGCTTGGTACGGGCAGCGTCGAAGCAGTAGTGGACGCGGCGAAGCGGAGTCACGTTTGGAGGGCGTCCGCTCTTCGGTACCTCGAGCCGTTGGCCTATCGTTGCCCGTAGGCCATCGGCGAGCTTGAGAGGGCTCTTCGCGAGGTGGGCACCCACGCGATCAACCTCGGCATCGAACGCTTCGGGTCGGAGCAGATTCCCTACACCCTGGGCGCGGGACGCCTCGAAGCGTTCGTAGCGATGGCCAAGCAACCTCTGCAGGCAACGAGCGAAGCTCTGGGTTGAGCCCTCAAGTCGCAGGTCGTCAGCAGGTAATCGGGTCGGGCCGTCGAAGGTGTCGGCCAACTCGACTGTCGAGCCGTCGAACCGGTCGATTCGGCCCACCAACCGTCGCTGACCGGCTTCCGTTTCCCGGCGTACGACGTACAAGCCCCGCAGGTCCACGCCCGCATCCACCAGCTCGGCGAGCGGCCGCTCGATGCTCCAGCGGGTTCCCAACTCGACGAACAGCCCAATGAAGGCTTCCTCGCCCCGAAGCGAGATGAGGCGCGGGTCGAGGGTGTAGCGAGGGCGGATCGTAAAACCGCTCAGTGCGCTTCCCGCGAGTCCGAGCTTCTCTGCGGCCTCAACAACCAGTTCGCGCTGCTTCCCGACAAAGGAGAATGGGTGCTGCTTGATCGGCTCATACCTCGGCAAGGCCGACGGCAAGGTCTCAGCGAGCAGCCACTTCAACAGGGAGAGCGACCGCTCGACCGGGCGCCTTGTCAGTTCACCCGGCGGCTTCGGTGCCTCCGGAATGCGCCGGAGCGCAAGAATCAAGCTCCTTTCGGCGTACAGCTTCCAGTCAGGACTCGCTTCCCGCTCCGCGCGGAGGTCGATGTCGTCCGATCGCCGCTGCTCATACACCTCGACTTCGGCCACGTCGAAGCCGACCTGGAACCCATTCAGGCGCAACCCCTGAGCGCGACTACTCTCCAACGCTCACTCCTGACCAGCTTGTGTACCAACGGCGTACAGGAAGTCGTGAAGGATGGCGGTGATCTCGTTGTTGGCCTCGATGGCCTCGACCCGCTGGATGGGGTCGAGCTTGAGCGCGTCATCAGCTTCGTCGAGCGCCTCGTCGGTGGTCAGGTTCATCGTTCTCCCCTCGTCCGAGCTTTCGGGTCCGCCCACACTAGCGGCGAAGCGTGGAAAATCGTGGAATATTTGAGGCCAGCATGGTGGACACTACACAACGTGGTACGGTGCTCGATCGTGGATGAACGACTCCGGTCTGTGCTTGACAGGGTGAACACGCTGCAGGGTCAACTGACTGACGCGCTCATCGCTGGCGACGACGCCGCGGCGGAGCGTCTAATCGCCGAACTGAGCGTGCTCGAGCGTCGCCGGAACCGTCTCGTCCACCGTTCCCTTGAGGATGCTCCTGCGTACCACGCGACCATGTCGCTACGAGACCAGGTGATCCGCACCCTTACCCTGCTCGGCCGACCGGCGAGCGCCAGTCTTATCGCCGACGTCTCAAAGGCCCGCTGGGGCGAGGCGATCCCGACCCGGCGGTTGTCGTCACTGCGTCGAGATGAGCAAGCGAGCTGGCAAGCCAAGCCGGGTTCCCGCGCTGCCTACATCACTGCCGCCTTGACCGGCGATCGTTTCGCTCCTGCCCGAGGTGCTCTCGCTCTGTCGTCGTGGCCCCTCCACACGCGCATCTTGGGGCCGACGAGCCCTCGAGTGGACCTCCTGATGAGCCTCGCCAGCCTCGCAGGAGAACTGGCTGCTGGCCGAGAAGGCCAGGCCGTGTGGGTCCAAGCCCTCGAGCGTCTCGTGGTGAGACTCGCTCGAACCGTGCCGACTGCACTTAGCATCGACGACGTCGACGGAGAACTCGATGTGGACCAAGTTCGCCGGGCGTGCCGACTCGAGCTAGAAGCCTTAGAGCCGACCGACCGAGAAGACCGTGCTGCAGCGGCCGAACGCGCATCTCGCCAACTCGACCTCGGCCATCAACTCTTCGGTGTTCGCATGCAGGTCATCGCTGGCGACAACACTCACGGAGAGATCGGGTGACAGCCACCGACACCAGTGGTGCGCTCGCGCGCATTCGCGGCGGTATGGCTGCCAAAGCGCTCGACGCCCGGCGCATAGCCGGCACGCTCGACCAGCCCGGTTGTGCTCGCCGCCAGATCCTCGACGCGGCCGCCGTCCCGATCGACCGTCTCGCCGAGCTGCTCGGCTGCCCGACGAGTGGCCAGTCGCCCTTCGCTATCATCCGCGGCAACGCATTCGAGCAGCGGGTATTCGACAACGGGATGGCCGAGCTCATCGCTCTAGTCCGACAGCACCTGGGTCACGACCTCGCCGCCGTCGGACAAGTCGACCTATCCACCGAACAGCTCACCGAAGCCTTCGGTCGCTCCGACAACAACCTCCGCGTAGCCGAGACCCGACGCCACCTCGCCGCAATGGTCGGTGGCGATCCGTCAGGCCGACAGCTGCTACGACATCCTATGACGACCCTCGAGGTCGGAGGAGTGACCGCCTACCTCGAAGCGGACGCCTTGAGCTTTGTCGTCGGCGGCCAGCTCACCACGGTGGAGGTGAAGTCGTTCGCCGCCATCGACGGTCTTCCGGACCCGTCCAAGAGCGCAGCAGCATTGACCCAGGCGGCGGTCTACATCGCATCACTCCAGGACACCATTGCCGATCTTGGCTTCGACCGTTCTCGGGTGAGCACCCGGGTGCTGCTCATCCTGACCCGCGATTTCGGGCTCGCTCCGGTGGGGTTCGTTCGCGACATTGCTCCCACGGTGCAGCGGCTGCGTCGACGACTCGCAGCCGTCCCAGCGACTGCCGAGCTGGTCGCTTCGCTCCCGGTCGGCCTCTCTCTGCCACCGCTGCCGAGCAAACACGCGGGCGACAACGAGCGAGACCTTGCCCGTCGAACGGCAGCTGACACTGTTTCAGCCATGCCGCGGCGGTTCGGTGACAACTGCATCTCCTGCCCGCTGTTCCGATACTGCCGGAACGAGGCCCGAGTCACGGGCGAGGTAGCGGTCATCGGTTCTGCCGGCACCGAGTTGTGCGGCGACGCGGGCACCGTGGCCGAGGTGCTCGGCCTGGCCCGCAGTACGAGGCGTCCCACGACGCCTGCCGAGGATGCGGTTGCCCGTCAGCTACGCCGAGCGGCCGCGGTGGCTGACCGCCGCGACAGCAGCAGGCCCTCGCCGACACTCACCGGTACTTGAGATCGATCCATGGACCCCTACCGAACCTACCAACGCCTCCTGGCAGCCGAGACTGGAACAGCTCGGCCAGTGACCAGCTATCGGCACGTGCACGTGTCCACACGTCCGCTCGTGTTGTGCGCCTACCACCTCGCCGGCGACGAAGGCGCCCCGGTCGCGATCATGTACGGCCAGCACGCCGACGCGCCTCAGCTCGTGGTGGTCGGCGAGCCACGTGACCGCAGCCTCCGGTTCCGACAGCTCGCACGGCTGGCCGCGGACGTGGAGAGGTACCTTGGGCCATTCTGGAGCCGTCGAGAGATACTCGACGACCGGGGCCGCAAGCGACTCGACTCGGACGGGCGACCGAAGCTCCTGGCGATCGATGCACCACAGCTGATCGTGCCCAACTCGGGCACCGCAGACTGGCTGTCGACCCTCGCTCGCTCCACCGTCTGGCTGCGCACGGACGGCGATCACCCGGTGGACGCGACCTTGCCCCGGTTCGGCGCTCACCTCACGCACCTCGCCAGCCGACGAGTGACTGGTGGCTCGGCAAACATCGTCGCGGCCACCGACCTGCTCAACCTCCACTGGGTGACGGGCCAGACCAACGCCGAGAACGCCAACCTCGCCACACTGCTCAGTTGGATCGACCCGGACTGGCTCGACACCAACTGGTTCCCCGTCGGCACCTCAATTCGCGGCCTTGGCGCCGTGCACGCCGCTCGCCTCTCCGAAGACCTCCCAAGCGCAGGCCCGGTCCCCGACCCAACCTGGGACATCAACGAGATGGCGCCAGCGGTCGCGGCATACAACCAGGCTGTCCGAGCCGGTGTCGACACCAGCTCGGCTGCCGATGCTGTGTCGGACGCAGCCGCCGATGCGCTAGAGCCGGCATGGGCCGCAACATGGCGAACAATCGAGCTGTGCCGAGCGATCCCCGAAGCAGCCAGCGTCTCGCACAGGTGGCAGCTCGACCGCCAGGCGTGGACGCGACACCTGGTCCGAGTAGACGCTGGGCGCGCGTGGTTCCGTCGCTTCCGCACCGCCATCCAGGCCGCCCGCCTACTCGCCTACTCCGAGGCGGCAGCCGCTGAACTTGCCGCCGACATGGCCTTCGATGACCCGCTCGTCATGGCGAGGGCTGTTGCCGCAGGCACTGCCATCGAGGGCACGGTCGTCGATCGGGACGACACGAACCGCCAGCTCGGCCCGTCGGGACGGCGCCGCGTAAGGCGGCCGCTGCTCACACTCCGCCCCTACGAGGAGAGTCTCCAGCCCGTTGGCACGACGTTGTACTGGGCCTCCAATGCCAGCGTGGAGCTCACCCTCACCGACCTCACTGACGACGGGACGATCGTGCTCACCGTCACACGCGGAATGAACTCGCCGCTGCCCGAAGTCGGCGACGAAGTATGTCTCGCGACGTTCTCACGGCCGAGGTATTACCCCGACACGCTCCCGGGCGACGTCCCGTGGACACATTTGCTGCCGGCCCCGCCCGAGGAGGGAGACACATGACGGGCAGCAGCGTGTCCACCACGCCCGACGAGGCCCACGCCGCGGTCGTGGAACAGGTCTGGGACCAGTTCTCCGCTAGCAGCGATCGAGTCATCGGCGTGTTGAGCCCGCCGGGTGCCGGGAAGTCGTCCCTGGTCCGTACAACAGCCCGTCGGTGGGTGGCCGACGGCCGACCGCAACTCCCCATCGTCACCCAGACCAACAGCCAAGCCGACGACATTGTCGCCGACCTCGCATCTGAGCTCTGCGACACGCCACATACGGTCGGGCGGTTGCACGCTTCCACCTACACGCCGCCGGCTGCGCTTGTCGCAGCCGACATCGCGTTCTCCGAGAACGTCGGGGCACTTCAACATTGCGACATCGTCGTGGCACCCGCACGCAAATGGGCCTACTCCAGACAGGGCGTCTGGGAGGCCGCGGTGATCGACGAGGTCTTCCAGATGCGCTCCGACGACCTACTCCGTGTCGCCGACCGCTTCAACCGCCTGCTGGCGGTGGGTGACCCCGGGCAGCTCAGCCCGTTCACCACCGGCGACGAACGACTCGTGCGCGGACGACCGCTCAGCCCTCTCGAAACCGCCGCGGACACGTTGCGCCTCACCCACCCTGCTGCTCCTTGGTTGGCTCTGCCAGTCTCGTGGCGCCTGCCGCCGTCTGCTGCATCGCTCGTCTCCGACGCGTTCTACAGACGCCCGTTCCGCGCGGGCACCAGAGAGGGCGACCGCCGGTTGCATAGTCCTCCGCTGAGTAGCGATAGAGCGGCCAACCGGGCCCTCGCCCAGGCCGCTGGTTCGGGATGGGCGTTCGTAGAACTGGCCGGTGCGCACCTTCCCCGCACCGACCCCGAGGCCGTTGAGGTCATCACCGACCTCGTGGACACGATCCTCGGAGCAGGGCTCACAGCAACCGACGAGAGTGGAACAATGACCCCCATAGGCACCGAGTCGCTCGCGGTCGGAGTCGCTCACCGCGACCAGCGCGGCCACGTGACAGCCGCCGTCGACCGAGCTCTGGCGACACGGGGTCTGCCACCGGGCTCGGTGATCGTCGACACCGCGAATCGGCTACAGGGCCGCCAGTTCGAGTTGCTCGTGGTCTGGCACCCCCTCTCTGGTCGACGGGACGCGACAGCGTTCCACCTCGAAGCCGGCCGCCTGTGTGTTCTGCTGTCCCGGCACCGGCACGCGTGCCTCGTAGTCAGCCGAGACGGCATCCGCGACCAGCTCGAAGCCCACCCTGGTGTCGAGCCCGTGTGGCTGGGTGAGGAACCGCCTGCCATCGATGGTTGGGAGGCGAACCTCACGTTGCTCGATCGACTTGAGGAGCACCGTGTCATCGCGTGAACCCCACCGTCGGCCGGCGACCACCGTGATCCGAACCGTTCAATGCTGCGACGCAGCCAGGCCTGTCGGCACCCGCAACGCCACATGGCGCAGCGAAGCGCTCACAACCATCACGGCTTTGCTCGACGAGGAGCAATCATCATGAAGATCCTCCACACCTCTGACTGGCACCTCGGTGCCCGCACCGGCGGCATTGATCGCACCGACGATCTCTTCGGACGCATTGACGAGCTGGCGGACGTCATCGATGACCGCCAGATCGACTGTCTACTCATCGCTGGCGATGTGTTCGACGAAGCGCGCAGCGATCGCCTCCCCAACTTGTTCGGCCGGCTCGGCCGCATCCTTGGCCCGCGCATCGCCGACGGCCTCTCCGTCGTGGCGATCGCGGGTAACCACGACCGCGAGCAGGTGTTCCCGCTGCTGCGATCTGCATCGGAGCTACTCGCCCCCGAAGGTGGCGCCGGAAGGGTCACTTTCACGGAACGCCCTGACCTCGTCTCCGTCGTCTCCCGTGACGGCAGTGAAGCGATCGAGGTCGCCTGCGTCCCCTACCCGACACCCGTCCGCTACCAGCTCAATGCCGGGACCTGGGCAAGCCGCGACGACAAGCACGCCGAACTCGCCACGGCCGTGCGACACCAGATCGGATCGCTCGCTGAACGGGCCGAGCGCGACAATCCCGGCGTACCAACGCTGCTCACGGGCCACATGCTGATCCGGGGCACCGAAGCCCGCCTGTACTGCATGACGGCCGACGACGACATACCCATCGATGGCCACGATCTCCCCGGATTCACATATATCGCGCTGGGCCACATCCACGCCGCCCAGGCCCTTGGCACCGAAGCCATCCGCTACTGCGGCTCGATCGACCGTATGGACCGCGGCGAAGCCAACGACATCAAGGGTGCCATCGTCATCACCGTGACCGGCGACCGGCTCACCAGCACCGAGACCATCGCTCTTGACGCCTGTCCATTCGCTGCCATCGAAGCGGCCACCGTCGACGATCTGGTACTCGCTCACGAAGCGATGGACGATCCTGAGCGCACCATGGTTTCGCTAACCGTCGATGCCGAACCTGGCGCACTCGGCGCTCTCATCAGCCGGGCGCGCGCCCTGTTCCCCCGCCTCTACGGGGACGTCGCTCGTCGGCGCCCCCCACCCGAGGTGGTTGGCGCAAGCGCCATCGGGTTCGACCCCACCGACGTCGGCAACACGCTGCGGGGCTGGCTCGAACGAAACCTCGTCGATGACGAGGACAGCCACGCCATCACTGCCCTCGCCGAAGAGCTGCTTGCCGACGTCGTCACGATGGCGAGCGACAAAGGAGGTGAGGGATGATCCCCCGCCGCGTCTCGTTGTCCAACTTCCTCACCTATGCCACATCCAGCGATGGCAACCCCGTGACCTTCGACTTCGACGGAGCAAGACTGTGGAGCATCAACGGCGACAACGGCGCCGGGAAGACCGCCGTGTTCGACGCCGTCACTTACGCGCTGTTCGGCGAACACCGAGGCGGCCGTCAACACGACCGCCGCCTCGTTCGCAAGGGAACGACGAATATGGAAGTCGCCTTCGAATTCTCCCATGCTGGTTACAACTGGCGGATCAGACGCACACTCAACCTGCAGAAACGGCGCAATGGCACCACGTCCGAAGCCAAGACCGCCGAAGTCGCAGCATGGCATAGCTCCCACGGAGACTGGATGCCGGTTCCAGATGCAGACACGCCCCGAGGGGTTGACTCGTGGGTCACCGACACGCTCAAGCTGACCGCGGCAGTGTTCAAATCCACAGTTCTTCTCGAACAAGGTGGCGCCGACCGGCTACTTACCGTCAGGCCCGCTGAGCGTTTCGATATCCTCGCCGGCCTCATCGACCTCGACGTCTACCGACGTCTCGAACTAGCGGCAGCCGCTCGACGGCGCGACGCACAGGCGACGACCAAGTCAATCGCGGCACAGCTCGAAGCAATCCCGGAGAGAAGCGACGAAGAGCTCGCGGGCGCGCACAAGGCCGTCGACGAAGCCAACGAAGGCCTCGACACCGCTCGCACACTTTCATCTCAGGCCGCGGCAGCCCTTGACGGTGCCCGCAAGTTCATCGACCTCTGCGACGAGGCCAGCCAACTCGAGACCCGCCTCGAAGCCCTCGACCAGCTATTGGCCCAATCTGAGTCGATCCGCGCCGACGCTGCTCGGGTGACTGAGCTGAACACCATCATCCCCACACTCAAGGACTCCGTCTGTCTGCTCGACAAGGCAGCCGCCTCCCAGGAAGCGGCAGCGCAGACCGAGGAGGAACTCGGCACTATCAGCCTCGCCGAACTTGGCGACGAACTCCAGGAGGCCGCTCTCGCTCACGAGGAAGCGGACGCCAACGTCGAATCGTTGGAGACAACCGACGAGGAGTTCCGAACCTGGCAGCCTCACCTCGAGCAGCGGCAAACCGCCCGCGCCAACGTCGCCCGCTGCCGAGAGACCCTCGGTGCTTCCGGCGCTCCCGCCGCGATCGCGGCCGAGATCAACGGGCTCATCGAACGCCACGATGCCGGGATGGCGACTCTCGCCAATCTCGAAGCCAAGCAAGAATCGCTTCGAGACGACGCCGCAAGCCTTCGAGCAGAGGCAGAGCAGCTGGCCGGTCTGATCGCCGAGCGCGAAGACGCCAAGGGCGACGCCAACTGCAGCCGCTGCGGTCAGCCGATCGACGCCGCCCACCTTGACGAACAGCTCAAAGAACTCGGCATCGCAGCGTCCTCGGCGACAGTCAAAGCCGCCGAGGCGACGAAGCGGCGCGACGCCCTCAAGCCTGAGATCATGGCTGCTCGCGAGCTCGAGCAGGATCTCACCCGCCAGATCGACGCTGGCCGGATCCGGGAGAAAGCAGCGACAGAAGCGGCCGAGGTCCTCGCTGTGGCCATCGACGCGCTCAACGCGATTCTCGCCGACCCGCTCCCTGAGCCATGGGCCGCCGCCGACGGCGACGATGACTCCGCCAAAGCAGCCGCTGCCGAACTCCACTACCGTGCCCAACGGCTACCCGCCCAGCTACGTGCCGGACGCCAGGACGCCAAGACTTGCCGCGAGAGGCACGACGCAGCTCGACAGCAACTCCACGAAGCCGAAGTGCGGGTGACGCGCCTAGAGGGCGACATCGGGCAACACGAAGAGGCAGCCAGGATCAGCCACGAGGCGGCCACAGCACGTATCGCCGATCTCGACGAGGAGCTGAGAGCTGCGTTCGCGCAGCGTCGTGACTCGCTGATCGCCGACCTCGAAACAGAAGCCCAGGCCCTCGACGACGCACCCGGCCGCCTCGATGCCCTAACCAACGCGGAGACCGAACACCACACTGCGCACGCCCGCGCCACCACCATCGCTCGAGAGCAGGATGCCATCCCACCCGAGCACCGGCTAGCCATAGAGGACGCCGAGGCTGCGCTCCAGAGAGCAGAGACCGAAGTAGATCGCGCCGCCTCGACCCGCGATGATGCGCGGGACGCGCTTCGCAGCCTCGAGGAGGAGATGGATCGCCGCAAGAAACTCGTCGACCAGCACACCGAGGTTGCCCGTCGCGGTGCGCTCGCTCACCGACTCGAACGCCTCCTCGGTCGCTCCGGCCTCCAGGGGGCTCTCCTCAAACAGGCGATCGATGGAGTCGCCGAGCTCGCGAACGAGACCCTCAGCCGCCTCAGCCAAGGCACGCTGACCATCTATCTACAAGTCGACGACACCACCGAATCGAGGAAGCTTGAGATCCACGTCACCGACGCCACCAGCGCCGACGAGCCACTCGAAGCGGCCTTCATATCGGGCTCCCAGAAGTTCCGAGTCGCCGTCGCTCTCGCCGCAGGACTCGGTCAGTACGTGGGTGGCCCCGACGCCTTCCGATCACTCATCATCGACGAAGGCTTCGGCAGCCTCGACGAAACCGGCCGAGACGAGATGATCGCAGAGCTCCATAACCTCGCGAACCACCTCGAACGAGTCATTGTCGTCTCCCACCACGCCGACTTCTCAGACACCACACGCTTCCCCCAGAGCTTCCACCTTCGCAAAGTCGGCCGGCACACGGACGTCACCCGTGTGATCTGAACACCGTGGATGGATGGTAGATGGTGCTCCGATCGGTCCGAGCGGAGATGGTCACGCTTCGCGATCAGTTCCACGGCACGGAGGTCATCACCGCTCACCACTTTCGGGGGGACGTTTCAGCAACCCACCACGCCCGATCCGGCTCCGACGCGACCCCGGATAGCCAAATCCGGTCGCGGGCGCGCGTGAGGGCGACAAACAGTGCCCGCCTGACAAGCTCTCGGGTGTCGGCTCGACCGTCCTCTACGTCCTCTACGTCCTCGATGTCTACGAGGTCCAGGCTGGGAAGGAAGACCTGCTTGAACTCCAGGCCCTTGGCCCGCTTGTAGGTCCCGACCTTCACAGCTGGCGTTGGCGCCCCTTCGTACTCCTCCAAGTTCTGTGTGGCGAGACCGAGATCCCCAATCGTCGTCACGAAGTGCTCGACTAGGGCCCGAGTGGGCACCAGCACAGCGAGGTCCCCGAGACCCGTGTCCTGCGAGGAGCTCGCCTCGAGCAAAGCTTCGCCGAGGGCAACATCTTGGATCTCGGAGTCCTCGAACGCGTGGCGGGCGGGCCCGGCTGGGAAGTGCCTCCCCCTTGGGCTAGCGATATCGACGTTGAACACCGACATCGTCCCAGGTCAGGGAGGCCTTCCCGCGGATACGCGCCCCTCAACACACCCACCAAAACGGTGGATCGAGGCTAAGGCACACGTGGGCGACACTCGCACTTGAGGCTGGAGTTCACCCAAGGTCGTCTCCGAGCAACTCGGCCATGCCAACGTCGGCATCACGCTGGACACCTACAGCCATGTGACGCAAGCGGTGCAGGAGGATGCGGCCGCCACCGTTGCCGGCCTGTTGACCGAGAGCTCAGAACCGCTAGTGCTCCACCTGTGAACGTCGAGTTCAGACGGGAGGCTCGACCCACTCGACCTTGCTGCGCAGATACTGTCGAACCTCGCCTGTGGTACGGAACACGATCACCACGCCCGGAAGACGACCGAAGTTTGGCATGTCGAGTACCTCAGCTGGCTCATCCTCACCGAGAACCTTCACCCATCTGGCCGGTGGTTCTGATGAAAAGTGGGTTGTCGTAATGTGCATTGATGCCACGGAATCTCCTAGTCGCCCAGAACGAGCGAGACCAGCTCGTCAGCGATCTCCGGGAGACTCAGGGCTGAGCCTCGGAGCGCCTTCTTGTCTGCGAGCGAAGGGCTGTACTCAACCACGGCTTCGGCGTCGAGGTCGGGGTGCCAGACCGGCAGCACAACCTTCCGTCCTTGCATCTCGCGCGCAACTAGCCCGTTCAACTCGTAGTTAGTCCATCGCTTCGAAAAAAACGACTGGGAGAACAGGACGGTGCCGAAGCGGCATCGGCGGAGCCCGTTGTCGATCGACTCGCGGAGGCTGTCTCCAACCTTGAGCACGGCATCGTCGAACCAGACGGACAGGCTCCGCGCTGTCAGCAGCTCGTAGAGTTCGGTTGCAATGTCCTTGTCCTCCGCTGCGTGGCTCAAGAAGAGGTCGAACTCCCGATCTGGATCCTCAATCGGTGCAAACCCGTCATCCCGCAACGCGGAGGCATACCCGCCTGGAGGGAGGGCCGCCCGGGTGGTCGAGATCGTGCGGTGAACCGGCCGGGTTGGCGATGTCAGCTCCTGGCGGGTGACAACCCGTCGCTGAAGCTGAACCTCCCGACGGACACGCACTGTCCGCTTGATCGTGATCTTCGCAACCCGCCTTCGGACCATGCCGGCCCCCTTCTCGAACGACAGTTCGTAATTACAGTTGTGTAACACCCCCTGTGGCCAGGCTACCAGTCAGCAGATCGTCTGCAACTTCCGCAAAGCGAGGAGTCCCTAGGCCGGTGACCTGGGGACTCTGCGTGTCGGATGGGCGAGTGCGACCCTGACCCCACGCCGCCGGAGCCGCTGGCTCGGGCTCGGGGCTCCTGCGCGCCGCCCGGACGGGGTCGCAGCGGGCGGCGGCACTGAGGTGATCGAAGGTCTTGGTCGAGGGCATCAGATCAGTCCTGCGGCTCCACCGACGTCCCGCGCTCCGGGATGTCCCAGCGACACACCGCTGGCTCCCCAATCACCGTCGACAACCTCGCCAGTGAGGATCAGGTCGGCGAAGTCAGCCACGGCGTCGATGACCTCGGTCGGGCTCGCTGCAACAGTGCCGGCGAGTCCAGTTCGGGCGACGAACCTGGACCAGTCCGCCTGCCGTAGTATTCCGAGTTCGACAAGGACCTCGCGTATCGGGCGCAGGTCAGATCCGCGATAAGCGTCGGTCGACGCGATGGCGGCAATTCTCCAGCCGTGCTAGCCCGACGAACCTAGAGTTAGTTCTAGTGCCAACCACCCGGCCGCAACAGCGAGCCCAAGCGCAATCCGCCACCATGGCGTCTTGAGGTTCGTTACCCACTCGATTGCACCGGCGACGGTGAGAGCAGCGCAGATTCCGACGACAACGATCCCACGGGTCCCGATCCACCCCTGGATCCCAGCTACCACGAGAGCGAGGATTAGGGCGAAGCAAGCTACCGTGGCGACCGAGAATCGCTGAAGCCGCTTCCTGTTCTCGGCCCGCTCCACATGCAATTGCGTTGAAGCGAGTCGCTCATTCTCTTCCGCCCGCTCACTCCGCTCCAGCAAGCGCTGACTCTCCCGGGTGGCAACGTCAGCGGTCGTGCGCAGCTCTGCCTCCTTCACTAAGCGGTGCTTCTCAGCTCTCTCAGACGCCATTCTCGTCGCCTCCCTTTGCTCAGAGGCAACGCGTTCCAATGCTGAATGCCGCTTCGCCAGTACGAGACCGGCCAGCGAAGCCGCCCCGTCGGCCGAGGCAGCGAGGTCGGGCTGGGATGCGATGAGGTCATCGAGAGAGAGTTGAATCGACTCGAGTGCCACTGCGCTCACGTCCACACCCTTCAGGCTGCGCGCAATCTCGATTGCCGTCTCGATCGGGACAGCCACGCCTCTCGTCAAGGTCGACCGGAAGTTCACATCTGCGCCTACAGCAGCTGCAAGTTCTTCGACATCTTCCGGCGGGCAGCACTTGGCCAGAAGCGCACCCCACTGACCGATCGTCATAGACGGCTGAATCGTCTCCGACTCCACTCCGACAGCAGCCCGATAGCTACCAACGAGGTGTGAGTCCGAGGACAGTACGATCGCTCCCGGCCAGACCTTTTTCGCGGAAGGTGGGTTGACGGAACGCGCAGCGTGGAGAAGCCGCAACAAGTCAGCGTCGTGCTCGAGGGCTGCGTCGCCCCGCCCAGCTCCTCGCTGATCAAGCGAGGATCGAATCGCTGACTCGAACGGCCGCCGGTCGACAAGATCGAGGCCTTCGATATCCAAGCCGACCTCACCACCAATGGCCTCAACAGTCCGGGGAACCTGCGCCATTCGTGCCACGAACTCCGACCACGACAGCCACTGATCGGACCCGGTCGGTTCGCATGACAACCATAGCTCAAGAACACCGTCCCTAACACTGGCGCGAAGGTGCTCGGGCTCGATCACTCTCTCCGCCAGGTCAGCCTCGGCAAGCTGCGCCTCTTTCACCCGAGCAGCGATGACCCTGTTGAGCTCCGCTTGTGTCTGCTCTGCAACTACGACTCGAACCCCGTGCTTTCGGGCTTGAGTCAGGATCTTCCAAGCCGGTTCCGCAGTGGGGCCCGGTCCGCCGAGCTGAAGCAATACGGGCGTGTCGAGCAGGAGAATCTCGCCCGCCATCGGCCCTACCCTGCGGCGCGCGTCCGCGTTGTCGAATCCAGCGGCGAACGCTCGTATGACGTAGCCCGTGGTGAGAGCATGAACAACCTCCGTCCCGAAGAGCTGGGACGGGTCGACAGCGAGACGAACGAGTGCTCGAAGGAAGTCGCAGACATCGTCTGCCGAACAACGCTCCTCGACGTATTTATCGACGACAGCGAGATCGATGACCGAGGGGAAGATGAACTGTTCAGACACCACATCCACGGCCTCAGGATTCGACACGAACGCGCATCGCAACCCGCAGTCAATCGCTTCAACGAGAAGATCTCTCCAGCGCATCGCTGCGTCCAGATCATCCTCTCCCAGGTCGATCTGGGCCTGCCGGTGAACTTCGTGCCCGGCGCGTGTAAGGACATCACTGGCCCAGCTTCTCGAAGCCGCTAGATCAGTTCGACCTCGATCCGCAAGGAGCCATGTGCTACGAGACTTGATGGTCTGCTCGACAGCCACGTATCCGGCAGACTGCGCTGCTTCGAGAGCGCTGTCGAGTGCGTGCCTACTAATCGGGACTCCAGGCCAGATGACCTCGAGTCGCCGCACCAGCTCCTGTGTGCTCTTCGGTCCCGACTCAAGGTACTCAAAGACCGTTGCCAGCAGCAGGTCATGCTCCGCCACGTTCCGGTCCGAACTCAACAACAGCCGCACGGACGCCAACCGACCAGCAGTTGTATCGAGGTTCGCCTCAGCCAACTCGGACGCTGCGTCCGGCTCACCGACAGTCGTCATCACCGTCGAGGGTATGGCTTCAGGGCCGAAGTTTCACCGTTGTAGTTCGCAGCCCGCTCCGGGGAGTCTGAAGTCACCCGCACGATGCCAGGTGCGGATCTGGTCGCGCCAGCGGATGATGGTGCGGCCAAGCTGGTTTACCTCGGGCAGGCAGTCCTGGTCTTGGAGGTCGTGACGGAGACGGGGTCACGAACTTGGTGGCGAGGTTGCCGCCGCTCACTGATACTCCCCAGGGTTGCTCACCGAGATTCCCCATCTTGGAGGCAGTTGGCCGTGGGGCCGTTCGTTGGACCACTGACTCAGGCGAGGGTCTTGACTTCGAGTCGGTCAACGTCATCCCGCACAGCCGAGGCGTCGGGTCCTCGGACGCATTCTGTCTTGTAGAGCCCGGCGGCGGCCTCGGCGAGGGCGTTGACGCTCCTATAAGGTCGAGGGAGGTCGGCCTCAGCTCATCAGTGCGATCGCTCCACGAACTCGTGTTGCAGCGCGGCATCGACGGCGCGATGGCGGTCGGGGCAGATCAGGACGACTACCCAGGTCTCGTCGGCGTGCTGGACGGCGCCGATGATCGGGCCTGCGGGGCCTCGGAATTCAAGGATGTGGCCGGGACGGAGGTCGATGGGGGCGGTGAACCAGCCGAAGGCCTGGTGTCGGGGCCAGTGGGCTTCGGCCCAGCCGTCGTTGGTCGGCCAGATGTTGGCCATGGATTCGACTTGGAGTCCGTCGGGGTAGTCGAGGAGTCCTCGGTCTGGTCCGAGGCGTAAGCGAACTGGCCCGAGTCGGTGTTCGACGATTTCGGGGACGAGTGGCTCGCTTGGCACCCGCTCTTCGCCGGCGGGGCGACGGCGACGTTGGAGTCGCACCCCGTCGAGGGTAGACGCACGGGCTGACCTTGGTCACGGAATCAGGCGACCGTGGCGGCGATCGCTGCCTCTACCCGCAGGCGTCGGCGCCTGAGACTGTGGGGCAGGATGCCTCGTTCGCGGGCTAGTTCGTCGACGGGGACGTCGTGGATTCGGGTGAGGGCGACGAGTCGGGCGTCGTCGATGCTGACCACTTTGGACCGGACAGCGTGGCCGAGCAGGTCGGTGAGCACGATGGTCGGGTCCGGCCTGTGGGGTGGGCTCGGTTGGAGATCGAGAATCTCGGCTGATGGGATCTCGAGTCCGGCGTGCTTGAACAGAGCGTTGGAGGAGGCTTGGCGGGCGTCGAGCACGATGTTGGCGGCGACGCTTCGGGGCCGACGGTCGAGCGGGTACTCGGCGATCCGGCCCCACGCGGAGGAGACAACGATCGCGGCCACCTCGTCGTCTGAGGCGGGCCCGGGGACGTAGCGGCGGGCTGCGGACACGAGGCCGGGCATGACCACCTGCAGGACGCAGCGCCACGCGCGGCAGTCATCGCAGCCGACTCTGAGGAGGGCTCGAAGTACCGCGTCGGCCCGCTCTCGGTCGGCACCGTGAGCGACTTCGAGGATCTGTCCTGGCTCATCGAGCTCACCCAGGGATGGCTCGGCTGTTGCCCATGCGCTGAGTCGGCGTTGGGTTCGTCGGGCCATCACCGTTCGTGACCATTCCCGGTTGAGCTCGTCGAACAACTTCATCATCATCAGGCACTCCTTGCGAAAGGCTTTTGCCTGAGACCTTCTTCAGGGCTCGTGCACGCAGAGCTGCACCGGTGATTGCACAGGAAGGAGAAATCGCCCGAGCACAACCCGTGGCGTCTTGCACCGTGCAGCGGGCGTGCAGCCGACGCGCTCTGCACCGCCCGCTGCTCGACGTGCCGAAGGGCCTATTGCGGAAGGCCGTCCTGAATCCCACTCTGGGTGAGGTTCGATACCGACGGGCGATGGGATGGCGGTGTCCAGGAGCGAAGCAACGGCCGTTTCAGGCCGGGGAGTATGCGGTGGAGCGCCTCTGCACGAGGTGCAACAACAAAGCGCAGTGCTCGAGTGCCTGAATGCGCTGACATTGACAAGGCTCGCAACCGTCCTTGGTAGGAAGTGGACACCAACGCTGATCGTCACACTGGCTCAGGGTCCGTACCGTCATGGTGCTCTGGGCAGGAAACTGAGCGGGATCTCCCGCAAGGTTCTGCACGAAAGCCTGGATGGCCTGATGGTCGACGGCCTGGTGGAGAAGGTGATCAGCCTCGACGAGTGCGCTCGGCCGGCCACGACCTACGGCCTGACGGCTCTCGGTGAGTCGCTGATCCCGGTATTGCAGGCGATGCAGAGCTGGTGCAACGCGCACCTGGACGAGATGTCGCTGGAACGCCAGTCGGGTGAGATCACTATTCGGCTGGATCGAGGCGCTTGAACGACGCGGCCGGGATCGACGGCGGCGGTCGGTGGCAGCGGTGATGGTCACCTGCAGGTAACCATGGTCACCTTGAAGTAGCTGGGTGTCGTTGCGGGAGCCTGGGCGTGATGAGTCGACGTCGGCCAAGGCCGCACCGCATCATGTCCCGGCTGCACCAGCCGCTGGCAACAGGTTTTGTCGCGTTGACCCCTGCCGTTCCGCCTACCCACTACGTGCGGCCGATCTTCCGCTCGTTGGCTTTGGCAGTCCTTCTCGCATCGTTCTCAGCGGGCTGTTCTGCGACCGACGACAGCGACGACACGACCCAGCAGACCATCGCCGTCACGACGCCCCCAACGCCAGCGGTCACGAGTGCTTCACCGACCAGCTCCGACCCTGCGCCGACAGCCGCACCCACCGCCAGCAACGACGGCGACTCCTCATCAGCGAACGCTGATCTCGAAGCTGCCGTCCACGACTTCTGGAAGCTGTACCTGGATGTCGGTGCCAGCACGGAGCCGTTTGATCCCATTGCCACTCGGGAGCGGCTGGCAGCGCGGACGAGCGGCGAAGAGCTCGAGGCGTTGTTCGACTTCTTCCAGAGCACTGCACTGGCTGGCTATGTCGTCCGTGGCGACATCGACAGCTCGCTCACGCTCGTGTCTTCGTCCGCGACCGAGGCCGAAGTGCGTGACTGCTATGACGACACAACCGGCCTGTACCGGATCGACGACGGCGAGCGGGTCGACACCGACAACCCGGCCCGCCACCAGGTGGTGTTCGTGCTCGTCAACGATGGCGGCACATGGAAGGTCGAGTCCGTTCGAGATGAGGGTGACGGATGCGACGCCTCGTTGTAGCCGTGATGTTCGCCGCGGCTTGTGTCTGGCTGCAGTCAGGCGAGGCAGCAGCCGACACGAGCGGCTCAATCGTGACCGACAACAGCGGCGCTGTCGTCTCGGCCGGCAGCAACTCCTCTGCACCCGGCGGTGGCGGAGGAGGTTCATCGGATCCGAACTGCACCTACGTCGCCTTCGAGGTTCCCGACGGCGCCGTCATGCACCAGGCTGACGGCTCACCGATCGAGGTGGACGGAACCGGTCAGTGGTACGAGAAGTGGTGCGGCCAGAACTTCGTCGGCGCCTTCTACATCAGCGCCGTGGACCCTCGGGATCTGCTGGCTGAGGCCCGGAGCCGCCTCGATCTCCCGCTCCCGGTTGCTGGGCTGAGTCCGACAGGTGAGCAGCTGGTCAATCTGGAAACCTGGCTCTGGGTCGATCCCGAGCAGTGGCAGACGCTGTCGGCCTCCGCTTCGGTGCCCGGCTTGACGGTCACCGTGTTCGCCACGCCGGAACGGGCGCGGTGGTCCATGGGCGACGGAACCGTCGTCGACTGCGGCGCCGGCACCCCTTACGACGCGAACCGCCCAGCAATCGGCCAGGCCACCGACTGTGGCCATGTCTATGGCCGGTCGTCGATCGGCCAACCGGGCGCTGCGTATCAGGCGTCGCTCACGGTTCAGTGGCGATTGACCTGGTCGATCAACGGCGGGGCCCTGAATCCCATCGGCACGATCGACCGGACGACCGCCTTCGCGGTGGCCGTAGCCGAGATCCAGGCCGTGAACGTCGAGTCCCGAGGTACACCGTGACGACCACTCTCCGACCACCAGCCAAGGCCCAGAACACCAGCGCCTTGACCCCATCGCCGGCCAACCGGTCGAGGTCCGCCTCAGCAACTGCGTTGCGACGGAATCGGTCGCGGATCGGGCTCGGCGTGGTCGTCATCGCGTTGTCGGTACTCGGTGCGGTGACGTTGATCAATCGTGGAGCCGAGCGGGCAGCCGCCTTGGCCCTGGCCCGTGACGTTCCCGCTGGTGCTGTGCTGTCTGCCGACGACCTGATCACGGTCGACCTGCCACTGGATACCGGTGTTCCTACCGTCGCAGCCGATGACGCCCACATGATTGTTGGGCAGGCAGCCTCGGTCACGCTTCTGGAAGGCACGCTGCTCAATCCGTCGCATCTCTCGGCTACAGCGCGGGTGCCGGATGGCATGGCCTTGCTGGGTGCGTTGCTCGACCCTGGCCAGTATCCGGTCGGCCTCCGGGAGGGTGACGTCGTTCGCCTCATCTCTTCGGTGCCCTCGTCCGACCTCACGGCCGGGTCGACGATCGAGGACCTGGGCACGGCCGAGGTCGTGGAGATGGCCGAACCGATCACCGGGCCAGGGGCGCTTGTGGTGTCGCTGCTGGTCCCTGATGCGCAGGCCGGTCGGGTCTCGACGGCCGGTGCCGAGGGGCGGATCAGCCTCGTGGTGGTGGAGAGCCGATGACCACCATCCTCGTCACGGCCGGCAAGGGCTCGCCCGGGGCGACGACCACCGCCGCCGCACTGGCCGCGGTGACTGCCTTCAAGGCCGATCGGGACACCCTGTTGATGGAGCTTGACCCGGCCGGGGGCACGCTCGCCCTCGGCACCCAGATCCCGCTCGATCCCGGTCTGCTCACCCTCGCTGCCGCCGGCCGCCGAGGACTCGACCCGGCACTGCTCCACGCCCACAGCCAAGCGCTGGCCAACGGGGTCGGAGTCATCGTCGCTCCCACGTCGCCGGACCGGGCGGCCTCGATCGCTCGATCGCTGTCCGCCCCGATCTCCGAGGCCGCCAGTGACCTGGACGGCGTCGTCATCATCGACTGTGGCCGCTGGTCCAACGAGCATCATCTGGCCCCGCTCGCCGCGGCGGCCGACGAGGTGCTCGTCACCTTCCGCCCAGACGCCGCCGGTGTGGAACACGTCCGTACGCGTCTTGGGTCCATTACGGCCGCCAGTCGTTCGGTGCGGCTGGTCTCGATCGGTGACACCCCGTACCCGGCGGCCGAGGTGGCCGGCGTGCTGGGCGTTGAGGCGGTGCAGGTGATCGCCGATGATCGTCGTACTGCCGAGCTCATCCGAACCGCTGCGCCGATTGGGCGGTGGCTGCGGCGGACGTCGTTGGTCAGGTCGGTCAGTGCCTTGGCCGACCAGCTGTCCATCTGCACGGAGTCGGCGGAAGCCGCCGAGGCGCCACCGCCTGTGGAGGTCCCGGCATGACCGTGGTCGAGCAGGATGTCGACGAGGGCCATGTGCGCCGGCTTCGAGAGTCGATCGCTGCCGAGCTGGCTCAGCGGTCGCGGGACGTCGAAGCGGACTCCGGGCGCAAGCTGCAGCGACACGACGAGGAGCAACTGGCCCGCCATCTCCTCAACCAGCGTCTCGATCAGTTGGCAACCGAAGCGATGACCGATGGCCGTCAGCCCCTCGACCCGGCGGCTGAGGATGAGCTGTCGCGGGCAGTGCTGGCTCGGTTGTTTCAGCTTGGGCGGCTGCAACCGCTGCTGGACGATGACCGGATCCAGAACATTCTGGCCAATGGTCATGACCGCGTGTTCGTGGAGTATGCCGACGGGTCCAAGGTGGAGGGTCCGCCGATCGCGGGCTCCGATGACGAGCTGATCGAGACCCTGCGAGAGGTGGGCCGCCGCTACGGGTTGGCCGAGCGGGAGTTCAACCCGTCGCATCCCCAGCTCAACTTGCAGCTACCCGATGGGAGCCGCCTGTTCGCCGTGGCGTGGGTCTGTGACCGGCCAGCGGTCGCTATCCGGCGGCACCGGTTCATGCAGGCCTCGATGGACGATCTCATTCGCCTGGGAGCTATAGACGATCAACTGGCGGTGTTCTTGAGCGCTGCGGTTCGAGCTCGAAAGCAGATCATCATCGGCGGGGCCACTGGCGCGGGCAAGACCACGATGTTGCGGGCGCTGGCTTCGGCCATCCCGTCCGATGAGCGGATCGTGACCATCGAGACCGAGCTCGAGCTGGGTCTCGACCGGTTCCCCGACGTCCATCCCGACGCAGTGGCGCTCGAAGCGCGGGAGGCCAACGTCGAAGGCGTGGGAGCGGTGTCGGCTGCGGAGCTGGTTCGGATGAGCCTGCGGATGAACCCGGACCGGGTCATCGTGGGCGAGGTCCGGGGCGACGAGGTCATCCCCATGCTCAACGCCATGAGCCAGGGCAACGACGGGTCGATGTGCACGCTCCATGCCGACTCATCGGCGACGGTGTTCAACAAGCTCGCCCTCTACGCGATGCAGGCCCCCGAGCGGCTCAGCATCGAGGCCACCAACCAGCTGGCGGCCTCGGCCATCGATCTCGTCGTGTTCATCGCCAAGAGCCGGCAGGGTCGCTATGTCTCCTCGGTCCGTCAGGTGATCGCGGCTGAGGGCCGCCAGGTCAGCACGAACGAGATCTTCAAGCCGGGACCCGATGGTCGAGCGGTGCCGGGCGTACCCCTCCCCCACGACCTGGCCGCCGAGCTGGCGCACTTCGGCTACGACCAGGAGCACTACGCAGCCTCCGCCGGGTGGGATCGTCGGTGACCTGGCTGGCGGTCCTCGTCGGACTGGCGCTGGCTGTTGGTGTACTGCTGGTGGTCGACGGAATTCGACCCCAACGCGACGACACCATCAATCGCCGCCGTCGCCCTGCAATTCTGAGAATCGATTTGCGTCGAGCTGCTATCGCGTTGACGGCAGGTCTGGGCGGGCTGTTGGTGACTCGTTGGGCGGTCGCTGCGGTAGCTCTTGGAGCCCTTGGGTGGTGGGCGCCTCAACTCCTCGGCGGCAGGGCCGGCCGGCAGGTAGCCATGGCTCGAACCGAAGCGATCGCTTCATGGACCGAGATGCTGCGAGACACGATCAGCGCCGCCCACGGCATCGAGGCCGCCATAGCCGCCACCGCCTCGCTCAGCCCACCCCCGATCCGGCCCGAGGTGCTCGACCTGGCCCGGCGAATCGAACGCGACCCGCTCGACGTGGCCCTGGCCGACCTGGCCGAGTCCTTGGCCCACCCGATCGCCGATCTGGTAGTGGCCGCCCTGAGCGCAGCAGCCACCAACTCGACCCGAGAGCTCAGTGATCTGCTGGGCACGCTGGCATCGGCCGCTCGGGATGAAGCGTCGATGCAGCTCCGAGTCGAGGCCGCCCGCGCTCGCATGCGGACCGCGGTGCGGGTCATCACCGGGGTGACGCTGCTGACCGCTGTTGGCCTGATCGTGTTGAACCCGGTCTATGTCGAGCCCTACTCGTCGGTGGCCGGTCAGGTGATGCTGGTCTTCATCTGCGGCTGCTGGGGTGCCGCACTGTGGTGGCTCGGCCAGATGAGCCGGTTCAGCTCCCCGGAACGGTTTCTCCTCCCCCGCTCTCAGATCGAGGCCAGCGACCAGTGATGACGGCCGCCGTTCTCGTTGGGTTGACCTTCGCCGCTGGTGTGCTGGTGACGGCTTCTGGTATGGCTCCGTCTCGCCAGCCATTGGGTCATGCGCTGGGCCGGATACACGAGCCTCGCCGACCGAGCGGATCTCGCCGGGCGATGAACGATGACGGGGGGTTGTTGTGGGCGCGCCTGGTTGGCGAGCCGCTCGCCCGGACCGCCGTCGGGGGTCTGGTGCAGCGACAGGTCGGCGCTGATATGCGGGTGACTGGCACCGAACCAGCGGCGCTCGTGACCAAAGCTGCGCTCTCGACACTGGTGGGTGTTGCCTGGGCACCCATGGTGGCCGGGTTGATGGCACTCGGCGGCATCCAGGTCGATTGGGTCTTCCCGGCCATCGGTTCGATCGCGCTCGGTGTCGGTGGAGCGCTGCTGCCGCTGCTGGTCGTGAAGAACGAGGCTGCTGGGAAGCGGCGGGCGTTCCGGCACGCGTTGAGTTGTCACCTCGATCTGGTCGCGGTCCGCCTCGCCGGCGGGGCTGGTGTCGACAGTGCCCTCAATCACAGCGCCCACGCCGGGAAGGGGTGGGCCTTCGCAGAGCTTCGACACGCCCTGGCCGAGGCCCGACTGATGGGCGAGCCGCCGTGGGATGGCCTGGCCCGCCTCGGCGAAGAGCTGGGCGTTTCTGAGCTGGGCGAACTGGCCGCCAGTACCTCCCTGGCCGGAGGTGAAGGGGCACGGGTCCGGTCGTCGCTTGCCGCTAAGGCCCGCTCGATCCGCACCCGCGGACTGGCCGAGGCCGAGGCCGACGCCCAGTCGGCCAGCGAGCGCATGTCGCTCCCGATCGTGTTGCTGATGGTCGGCTTCGTGGCCTTCCTCGGCTATCCCGCCGTCGTCCAAGTCCTCACCGGTCTCTGAACCGCTGCTCTCCGAAGGAGTGATCCATCTTGCTACACCTCATCATCATCAAGAACTGGCTGCAGGCCAGAGTCGCGGAGATCGACTGGGGCGACGAGCGAGGCGAAGTCACCGAGAAGGTGCTCATCGTCGGCATCTTCGCCGGCCTGGCCATTGCCGCCGGCGCGATCATCGTCGGCAAGGTGCTCGCCAAGGCGAACGGCCTCGCCATCGAGTGATGACCACGCGGCCGAGGGACGAGCGGGGCGAAGCGACCACCGAGATGGTGTTGACCGTCCCGGTGCTGATGCTGTTCATCCTCACCATCATCCAATTCGGTCTTTGGTATCACGCCAACCACGTGGCCGAGGCGGCGGCCCAGGAAGGGGTCCGAGCGGCCCGGGTCGAATCGGGTTCGGCCGAGGCCGGGCGAGCTCAAGCAGCTGAGCTCATGGCCGACAGTGCCGGCTCGCTCGTCGAGGCAACAACCGTTTCGGCGTGGCGTGCTGATGGTTCGGCTCGGGTGGAGGTGACCGGGACCCTCAGGTCACTGATGCCCGGCTTGTCGTTGCCCATCCGGGCTTCTGCCGAGTCGCCGATCGAACGATTCGAGGCCGACAACCGATGAAACCGAAAGCTTTCGCGAGATGGGTGCTGTCCGATCGGGGTTCGGCGTCGGTGGAGATGGTCGCCATCGCTCCGGTCCTGCTCCTGCTGTTGCTGTTCGTGGTCACGGTCGGTCGACTGGCCACGGCCGAGGGAGAAGTCGAGTCTGCGGCCCGCGACGCGGCCCGAGCCTCAGCCGCTGCCCGCTCGACACCGGTCGCTGAGCGCCTGGGAACCGAGGCCGCGTTGGCGACCCTGGCCGATCGGGGCGTCGAGTGTGTCGGACTCACCGTCGAGATCGACACCAACGGCTTCCGGGCCGACGGGCTGGTTCGAGCCACGGTCCGTTGCGTGGTCGATCTCGAATCGGTGACCGAGCTCGGGCTCCCCGGATCACGGACCCTGACCGGGTCATTCGCGGCCCCTGTCGACCGGTATCGAGGAGTCGGCGGATGAGCGCGGCCAACGAGCGCGGCTCGGTAACCGTGTTCGTCGCCATCATGACCCTTTCGCTCATCTTCGTAGCCGGGCTCGTGCTCGACGGCGGCCGAATCCTCAACGCCCGCCGCGAGGCCGCCAACGTCGCCGAGTCCGCGGCCCGAGCCGGCGCCCAAGAGATCGACGAGGACACCGCCCGCCGAACTGGCAACGCCATCATCGATCCCAATCGAGCCATCGCGAGGGCAGAGAGCTTCCTCGCTGCCAACGGCTACGCCGGCCAAGCATCGGCCGACCCGACCACTGTCAATGTGACGGTCCGACTCACCACGCCACTCCTCATCCTCGGCATCGGCGGTCTTGGCGACATCGAAGTGACCGGCACCGGATCAGCGCAGGCCCGACGAGGCATCACCGAAGGACGCCCATGACCCTCCATCCCGCGCGTGTCCGCGTTGTCGCTGCTGCACTCGGTTCGCTCCTCACCCTCGCTGGGTTGGCTTTCGGTGTCCCGCTCGCCCTGTGGCGGCTCGCCGGGTGGCCCCTTCCCGACCAGATGCCCACCCTCGACATTCTCAGCACCCCCCTCACCGACGACGGGTTCATCGCGGTGATCGCCGTGATCGGCTGGCTCGGATGGACCCTGGTCGCCGCGTCGATAGCCGTCGAAGCATCGGCCTGGGCCCGGGGAGTCGCCGCCCCTCGCCTCCCCACTATTGGCGGTGCCCAATCGGCCATCCGGAAGCTGATCGCCACCGCGGCACTGGTGACAACACAGACCAACATGGCGACGGCGAGCCTCGCCGCGGTCTCCCCGATACCGGCAGTGACCGCGACGGAACCCGTTGTCGCCCCTGCTGTCGCCGTGACGCGAATCGACGATGGCGCCGACGTGCCCGTCGATGTCCACGATCCAGCTGCTCTCCTCCGCTACGAGGTGCAGCGACGCGACACCCTGTGGGGCCTAGCCGAACGACACCTCGGCGACCCGTTCCGCTGGCATGAGCTGTTCGAACTCAACCAAGGGCGAACACAGCCAGACGGCAAGCGCCTCACCGACCCCAACCTGATCCTCATCGGCTGGAACCTCATGTTCCCCGACGAGGCTGTCGGGATCGACGCCACTCCCCCACCTGACGCAAGCCCTGCGCACGTAGGTCCGGAAACCGACGAACCACCAATCGACGAGCCAGGCGCCGCGCCGCCGCCCGCCTCAGAGTCCACGCTCACGACGACATCGCCGGCCCCTCCGCCCACATCTCCGGCACGGGTGACCGAGCCATCGACAACACAACCCAGCGAGCCACAACCATCGGACCGAGTCCAGCCGAGCACTGGCGAGCACGATGAAGACCCCGCCGGCACCGACCACGACGTCGCCGACTCAGACCGGGTCGTCGCACCTCTCGTCGGAGGTCCGCTGCTGGCGGCGTCAATCGCCGTACTGATCGACCGACTCCGCCGAGCCCGGCTACGTCGACGCCGCCGCGAAACACTGGCACCACTCGACGAGGAGCTCCAACGAAGCGAACTCCGACTCCGCCACGCCGCCGACACGGAGGGCGCCACACGACTCGACCTCGGCCTCCGAGCCCTCGCCGCTGGACTCCATCGTCAACCAGGACCAGTGCCCGACATCTTGGCCGTCCGACTCGACAACGACACCGTCGAAGTCCTCCTCGAATCTGCCCCCGAGGCCCCACCAGAAGGGTTCGAGTCGACCGGCAACGAGCAAGGCTGGCGACTCGAGCCCACCCTCTCCGACGACGAGCTACGCGACCTCGCTAGCGGCGCGGTAGCTCCGTCGCCCGCCGC
>CBDCGP010000056.1:0-197097 GCA_965216655.1 Acidimicrobiales bacterium | reverse complement strand
GTCGGCGTCGGCCGGAACGCCCAGCAACCGAATCCGGGGATCACCGTCGACCATGCAGACGACGTTGTGAACATCAGCGGCCCCGCTCAGCGAGGCGAAGATCTTGCGGCCGCTGACCCGGTAACCGCCGTCGACGGGCACGGCCCGGGTCGCGTAGCCGGCCGTTGCACCGGCGGCGACGCCCTCGGAGAACGGCTGGCTGTGAATGAGATGACGTTCGACGATCCCCCGGCGCAGGATCGCCCGGTTCTTCTCCAGGTGGGATCGATCCTCGGGCGACAGGTCCATGTCGTCGGCGATCTGGCCGGTGAGCAGTGTGGTGGCGACGTGCATGTTGTACGTCAACGCCGTGGCGGTGCAGTGCCGGCCCAGCTCCTCGGCCACGAGGGCGTAGCCGACGAAGTCCGCCCCCAGTCCGCCCTCGGCGACGGGAATACAGAGTCCGAGCAGACCGCGCGGCGAAGTCGTCCCAGTTCTCGTCGGGAAGCTGGCGTTGCGGTCGTAGCCGGCGGAGCGGGCGGCGATCGTCAGTCCGAGTGCGGCCATCCGTTCGACGAACTCGGACCGCGCTGCCGTACGAATGCCGCTGTCGTGGGCGGCCGTGTCAGGCATTGGCGTCGGTTGCACCGAGAAATCGGATGAGGTGTTGGTTGAACAGATCGGGATCCTCCGATGGCGACAGGTGTCCGACGTCGGCCAGCACGACGAGTTCGGCGTCGACCAGGCCGTCGGCCAGGAGTCGAGCATACGACATGGGCGTTTCGGCGTCCCGTTCGCCGACCATGACGAGAGTCCGATGCTCGATCTCCGAAAGGCGCTCCCGCACATCGTGATCGGGTAGACAGTGGACGGCGGCTCGAAATCCCGGCTCGCCGATTCGGGCGAACGCAGCGATGAGTTCGGCTCTCGTCGACCCGGAAAGCGTGCGGTGGGCGATGGCGTCGAGCACATCGGGTGCCAGCTCGGCCAGTGTCGACCGCGGTCGAGCGGATCGAGTCGGCTTGCCACCCACTCCTCCCGCCTGGTGCCGTCGAGCCCGAAGGCGGGCTGGTGTCGGCCAGCACCAGCCGACGAACCCGCGTCGGGTGTGCCAGCACCGTGTGCAGGGCGTGCATGCCCCCGAGCGACAGACCGACCAGGTCGACCACCTCGATCCCCTCGTGGTCCAACAGTTCGACGAGGCGCCCGGCGACCGCCGGAAAACTCAGCGACTCGAGGCGAGCGGCCGCACCGTATCCCGGCATGTCCCACGCCAGGGCAGGCCATCCGACATCGGCCATCGCCCGAAGTTGGGGATTCCAGGCCTCTCGGCTGCCACCCAGCCCGTGCAGAAACACGACCGGCACGTGGTGGGAACTCTCGGGAGTCCGGCCCCGGAACATCGTCTGGCGCCAGGCCAGCGGCCCGGCCTCACGATCGATCCACGGTTCCGGGCTCACATCGTCGATCCTACGACAGGCGCTCCGCCGGCCGCGAGCTCCGCCGGTGCTTACCGATGGTGTCGGCCCGTGCTCTACTATCGGGTCAGCAACCGGTTGACAGCTGAACACGGGAACGGAAGGACGATCGATGAAGGCACTGGTGCTCATGCACGAGCCCGATGGGCCGGCCGGGGAGATCGGGCACCGGTTGGCCGAGCGGGGATTCGACCTGACCTTCCATGTCGTCACCGAAGATCATGATCGGCCCAACGAGGCCGCCGCCTTCCCCCATTTTGACGGGTTCGATCTCATCGTGCCCATGGGCTCTGTGCGCTCGCTTACCGCAAACACGAGATCTCCTCCTGGATTCACGAGGAACTCGACCTGCTTCGTGAGGCCCATCAGCGGAATCAGCCGATACTGGGCATCTGCATTGGTGGGCAGCTACTGGCCGATGCCCTCGGCGGATCGGTCGAGCCCTCCCCGACCACCGAGATCGGCTGGTTCCCATCCGGTCGGCTCCCGGGACGACGAACCCGGTCGGCGACGGGCCGTGGATGGAATGGCACCACGACCGCTTCAGCCTTCCGCCGGGAGCCGAGCTGCTGGCCGAGAACGACGTGGCCCCCCAGTTGTTCCGCGCTGGTCGTTCGGTCGGCACCCAGTTCCACCCGGAAATCACCGTGGAGATGGTGAAGACATGGCTCGCCGGCTGCGACGACGAGTATCTGGCCGAACACGAGGTCGACGGACCGAGCCTGCTGGCTGAAACCACCGCCAACCAGCCGGCCAGCGCCGCCGCCTGTCATCGGTTCGTCGACTGGTTCCTCGACGACGTGATGGGTATCGAACCGGCTCGGTCGGACTGACGGTGGATATCGTCTACTCCCCGGCGCAAACCCTGCATCACTCGCTCGAACTCGACGGTGGGCAGCTGATCGCATCGTGGGAGAGCCCGATCCGGGCCGTTCGCGTGGCCGAGCGTCTGGCCGAGACCAATCCGATCGTCGAGCCGGACCCGCTCGACCATGATCTCCTCCACCAGATCCACGATCCCGGATATCTCGACTTCCTGGCCAACTGCTGGGACCGGTGGGCCGCCGATGGCAAGGATGCCACCCACGCCATGGCGTTCACCTGGCCCGCCACCGGCATGCGCGACGTTCGCCCCGACTCGCTCCACGGGCAGCTCGGCTACTACTCGTTCGCGGCCGACTGCTCGATCGGTCCCGACACGTGGAACTCCACCGCCGTGAGTGCGGCGGCCGCGCAGACGGCCGCTCGACTGGTGGCGGAGGACAGCGACTCCAACGTCGCGTTTGCCTTGTGCCGGCCACCCGGCCACCACGCCGGGTCACGTCAGTTCGGCGGCTACTGCTATCTGAACAATGCGGCCCTGGCCGCCCAGGCACTCCTGAATCGGGGCATGGAACGGGTGGCGGTGCTCGACATCGACTATCACCACGGCAACGGGACCCAGTCGATCTTCTACGAGCGATCCGACGTTGCGTTCTGCTCGATCCACGCCGATCCGAGCGTCGAGTTCCCCTACTTCAGCGGCTTTGCCGACGAGTCCGGTGAGGGGGCCGGCGCCGGGCACAACCTCAACCTGCCGTTGCCGTGGGGAACCGGGCCGAGCGAATGGATGGCGACGCTCGACCAGGGTCTCGCCTGGTTGAGCGATCGGGAGCCGGACGCCCTGGTCGTGTCGGCCGGCGTGGACACCTATGAGGACGATCCGATCAGCCGGTTCAAGCTGCCGACGGCGGTGTATCCGACCACGGAACCCGGCTCGCCTCCGTCGGGCTGCCGACCGTGGTCGTCATGGAGGGCGGCTACGCCACCGACGCGCTGGCCGACAATGTCGCGGGCCTGATCAACGCGTTCTGACCGACCCCGTTCGACCGAACGTCGATGCAATGTGAAGCAAAACCGGACATTATCGTCCGGTTTTGCTTCACATCAGGCTGTCACCGCCCCATGAGGGTCCGGGGATCTCAGAACCGCGCCACCCGGCCGCAGCCGCCCAGCTCTCGGCCTCCGCGAGACACGCGGAGATGAACGGCTCCTTGGCATCACCGTAGTCGTCGATGTGGTTTCCCTCACGCGCCACCTTGAAGGCCTCGTAGCGCAGACGCGCCTTGTCCTCCGCCCGCAACCCAATCACGGAACAGGAGGGCGTCGCGCGCGACCGGAGCGTCAATCGGACGGATGTTGATGTTCACTGGACGCTTCGGATCGGCGTCGACACACACCCTCTCTGGATGGCGTTCCACCACGGCGGTCTTTCCCGAACAGTTCACCGTCGATCGACACGAAGCCGGCGGTCGTCGCCGCCTCGGCTACGACCTCGGCATCTCCGATGGCGGGAACCATGATCTGGATGTCGATCAGATTCTTGGCCTTGATTCCAGGGACCGCCGTCGAACCGATGTGATCCATCCGTACAACAGGCAGGCCGGTCGTCGCTCGCTTCAACCTCGCCATCAGCCGCTCAGCAGATGGTCCCCAGGATGGATCCGATTCGTACAGGTGCGCCACCTGGAGTCTGGGTGCCCGACGATTGGCCCGCCATTTCATCACCCACGGAACCAGGCGACCATCTACGAGGGCACGGAGCGCGTCATCGTGGGCGACCGAGACGTCAGCCCACCGGGACCGGGTCCGATCTCCGAGCACCAGGTGGTGGTCGCCGGCCACTTCCTCGGTCGGTTCGCCGTCGATGTCGGGCGAGATCTCGATCCACGATGGTTCGAAGCGCTCGACTCGACGGCCTCGACGAGGGCGCGGAGATTTCGAGGAAGCGATGACGACGGGTCGCCGCAGACCGCCACCCGCAGCCGGCGGTCGGCATCGCTCTCTCGTCGACCAGGCGACGACCGCTGGTGCCCGCTCAAATGTGACCCGGGTCCTCGGTCAGCCCTGGCCGCCGGAGGTCTCGCGGACCGACGTCTTGCCTGGGAGATCCACGGCATCATCGACCGCAGCTCCTGACCGACCTTCTCGATCGGATGATCGTGGCCGGCCTGCTCGAGCGCGTGGAAATTCGGACGACCGGCGCGGGACTCGGCCACCCACTCCTCGGCGAACGTGCCCGACTGGACCTCGGAGAGGATCTGGCGCATCTCGGCCTTGACGGCGTCGTTGACGATGCGAGGGCCACGAGTCAGGTCGCCGTACTCGGCGGTGTCGGACACCGAGTACCGCATCCCGGCGATTCCCTCCTCGTACATGAGGTCGACGATGAGCTTCAGCTCGTGAAGACACTCGAAGTAGGCGATCTCCGGCTGATACCCGGCCTCGATCAGGGTCTCGAAACCGGCCTGGACGAGGGCGGAGGTGCCACCGCAGAGCACGGCCTGCTCGCCGAACAGATCCGTTTCGGTCTCCTCGGTGAAGGTCGTCTCGATCACGCCGGCCCGGGCGCCACCGATGGCGTCGGCGTACGCCAGGGCAAGCGCCTTGGCGTTGCCGGTGGCGTCCTGTTCCATGGCGATCAGGCAGGGCACGCCGCCGCCCTCGACGTAGGTACGGCGCACGAGATGCCCGGGCCCCTTGGGGGCGACCATGCACACGTCGACCCCGGCCGGCGGCTTGATCAAGTCGAACCGGATATTGAACCCGTGGGCGAAGAACAGGGCGTCACCGTCGTTGAGATTGGGCTCGATGTGCTCGGTGTAGATGGCGCCCATCTCGGTGTCGGGCATCAGCATCATGATGACGTCGGCCTCGGCGGCGGCCTCCGCGATCGACGACACGGCCAGGCCCGGCCTCGGAGGCCTTGGCCGCCGACGATGAGCCGTCACGCAGCCCAACCCGCACGTCGATTCCGGACTCCTTGAGGTTCAGGGCGTGGGCGTGGCCCTGGGATCCATAGCCCAGGATCGCCACCTTGCGACTGCTGATCTGGGAGCGGTCGACGTCGGCTTCGTAGTAGATGTTGGCCATTGGATTCCTCTGATTCTGAAGGTTGGGTTTGCGATTGTCTGGTTGCGATTGATCGTGATGTCGATGGTTGGTCGAACGGGTCGAATGGGCTCGGCTCGAAGTCAGACGGCATCGGGCAACGCCCGGAAGGCGGGGCACGTCCCGACCGATCTTCGGCAACGCGATTCGGCCCGAACGCTGGAGTTCGACGATCGAGTATCCCTCCAGGAGCGACTCGAAGTCGTCGAGCTTCGACGGCCTGCCGTCGAGGCTAACGGTGAGGTGATCCGGCGACACGGCAAGGATCTTGCCCTCGAACACGTCGACCAGCTCGATGATCTGGCTGCGGCTGTCCTGCGGCGCTCGCACCGTGGCCAGCAGGAGCTCGCGCTCGACCGCGAGGTCGGGCGCCAGCTCGGCGATCTCCACCACGTTGATCAGCTTGAACAGCTGCTTCACGATCTGGTCGAGGGGCGCCGACTCGACGTCGACCACGATGGTGATGCGGCTGAAGCGATCGTCGTTGGTGGGGGCCACGGCGAGGGAGATGATGTTGTAGCCTCGACGGGCGAACAGGTCGGCCACCCGGGCGAGCACGCCGGCCTTGTTCTCGACGAGCACCACGATGGTGCGGTCCTGTGGTTTGCGATCGTGGACGGGTGACTGTCATCAGTTTGCTCCTTCGGCATCATCACGCTGAGACGGGTCGACGGTGACATTGTCGCCTCCCCGCTGAGACGGGTCGACGGTCACACTGTCGCCTCCCCCGCTGAGACGGGTCGACGATGATGTCGTCGTTCGAGCCGCCCGCCGGGACCATCGGGTACACCTTCTCCTCGCTGAGGCAGCGGGAACTCGACGAGGACCGGACGGTCGTTGATCTCGTTGGCCTTGGCGATGGCCACGTCGATCTCCGTCGGTTCCTCCCACCCGGAAGGCCACGCAGCCCATCGATTCGGCCCACTTCACGTAGTCGGGCATGTCGTGGCTGAGGTACACCTCGGAGTAACGCTCGTCGTAGAAGAGTTCCTGCCACTGGCGGACCATGCCGAGGTAGGCGTTGTTGAGCAGCGCCACCTTGATCGGAACCCGTTCGACGGCGGCCGTGATCAGTTCCTGGCCGGTCATCTGGAAGCAGCCGTCACCGTCGACCGCCCACACCATACGGTCGGGGTACGCGGCCTTCGCACCGATGGCGGCCGGTATCGAGAAGCCCATGGTGCCGAGCCCGCCGGAGTTGATCCAGGTATAGGGCTGCTCGAAACGCCAGTATTGGCTGGCCCACATCTGGTGCTGGCCGACGCCGGAGGTGACGATGGTGTCGGTCGGGCAGGCGTCGCGTAGGCTCTCGAGCACCTGCTGCGGTTTGACGAACTCACCGGGAGCCGACGGTTCGTAGGTCAGCGGATACTTCTCCTGCCACCCCGAGAGCTGCTGGCGCCAGGGCGTATGGTCGGCGAAGGCATCGGCTCCACCCTCGGAACCCAGGGCGGCGAGCATCGCCTCCATGGCGAGACGGCAGTCGCCGACCACCGAAACGTCGGGCCGCCGAACCTTGCCGTGCTCGGCCGGGTCGATGTCGACGTGGATCACCTTGGCGTCGGGGGCGAAGGCGGCCACCTTGCCGGTCACGCGGTCGTCGAAGCGGGCGCCCATGGCGATCAGCAGGTCGGACTTCTGGATGGCGGTGACGGCGGTGTAGTTGCCGTGCATGCCGGGCATGCCGAGGTTGAGTTCGTGGCTGTCGGGGAAGGCGCCCCTGGCCATAAGCGTCGTCACGACGGGGATGTTCCCCATCTCGGCCAGCCGCCGCAGCGCCTCGGCGCCGCGGGCCTTCAGCACGCCGCCCCCCACGTAGAGGACCGGGCGCTCGGCCGCCTTCATCATGTCGACGGCGGCTTCGACGTCGGCCACGGCCGGCTCGGTGTGCGGGGCGTACCCCGGCAGGTCGATCTCGGGCGGGTAGACGAAGTCGAAGTAGGCGTTGGGGTTGTTGGGCGTCGACAATGTCTTTGGGAATGTCGATCAACACCGGTCCCGGTCGGCCGGTGGTGGCGATGTGGAACGCCTCCCTGACCGCCCGGGGGATGTCCTCGGCCCTGGTGACCAGCATGTTGTGCTTGGTGATCGACCGGGTGATGCCGGTGGTGTCGCACTCCTGGAAGGCATCGGTGCCGATCGAAGGCAGCGCCACCTGCCCCGTGATGCACACCATTGGCACGGAGTCGAGGTATGCGTCGGCCAGCGGGGTGACGACGTTGGTGGCGGCCGGGCCGCTGGTGACCATGCACACGCCCGGTTTGCCGGTGGCGTGGGCGTACCCCTCGGCGGCGTGGCCGGCCCCCTGTTCGTGTCGGACCAGCACGTGGCGGATCTTGGAATCGATGATCGGGTCGTAGACCGGGAGGATGGCCCCGCCCGGGTAGCCGAATACGACCTCCACCCCTTCCATCTCCAGGCTCTTGATGAGGGCCTGGCCCCCGTTCAGTCGTATCGGTTGGCTGGTCGATTGGACAGACATGGTCTTCTCTTCATGGGGTTGGTCGTTGGTTCTGTCGGGCGAAAAACGGAAAAGCCCCCCGGGTTTGGGAGGCTTGGCGCACGCAGCATGAAACGGCAGCGGCGTGCGCTACATAAGTACTACTACAACGCTGATGTTCTTCGCGGCCCGACGGGCACAACGGTTGAAGGTCATCGCCCCCATTCAATCAGCCCCACACACCGACGACAACGGAATTGGCCAAGAATGCGTGCGAGCCGCTCGACTCACCCGCCCTCACTGAACCCGAACCAGCGGCCCCAACCCACCGAACCGCAGGCCGTAGCCGCCGGAACGGGCTCACGGTAGCCAGGCCGACACTCTGGCGGCCCCAACCCACCGAAACCGCAGGCCACAGCCGCCGGAACGGGCTCGAGAGGCCCTCAGAAGAACGTGCCGCAGAAGGGCAGAGGTCGAACGGTGAACAGCTGGTCGGCGGTGGCGAGCGCGCGCTGGAAGTGTGCCTCGTCGACGCCCGGCCCGCCGCGGACACGACCGACGGCGGCCTCGGTCGACCACGACATGCCGCCGAGATACTGGGCCGAGACGGCGTCGATGTCGGCGACGAGATCGGCGGGTTCGTCGGTTCGGTGGGCGCCGTCGCCGTCGATGCGCCAACGGCCGTTGTTGCCGTCGATCAAGGGGTCGACGACCCCGACAACGACACCGTCACCACGAAGCGGCGAGTAGCTTCGGGCCCGGAGAGCACGGTCGACGTCGACCAGTCGAAGCCATTGCTCGTCGAGCACGGACGTGACCCGGTAGGCACGCCGGTCGGCGATCGCCTCGATGATGAGGTCGTCGATCGGTCGCGCCGACGACGTCCACGTCTCCACCAGGTCGATCGTCAGCAGGTAGCGCCACAACGCCAGCTCGACGTCGTCGGACACGGCGAAGACATCGTGGATCTTACCCGTGCCCCCCTGATCGAGGGTTTCGGCCCAACTGGTCGTGTAGTAGACGTAGCCGTCGGGCTCACCGTGGCCGTCGACATGAACGGCGACCAGGGCGTTCTCCTTGTGCTCGCCCACGGCCCGGTAGTGACGCTCCGCCCAGGAGTCTGGACGGGTGATCAGCCCCGGGCGACGCCCGAGACAGCGCCGATAGGTCGCGGCCGCCACGTCGTCGACCTCCTCGGCGCCGAGCAACCGTATCGCTCCACCGACAGCGCCGAGCACCGGTCGGGCCCGACGGGAGTCGATCTCCACGGCGGCGAAATCACCGGCAACCCCGAAACCGAACCGGCGGTAGATCATGGTCTCGCTTGGCCCGCAGGCTCATGAGCGGCCACCTGCGCTCGACGGCGTCGTCGATCAGCGCCCGCATCAGGCCGGAACCGGCGCCCCGACGGGCGTGGGTCGCGAGTACGCCAACACGGGTCACGGCCCCGGTCGACAGGGTGGCACCACCGGGAACGGTGGTGTCGGTGTGGAAGTGGGCGGCGTGACCGACACAGGTCTTCCCGTCCCATGCCGAGTAGGACACCGGATCCTGCCAGGAGGCCAGGTTCTTTTCCCACCGCTCGTCATCGGGCGGTGAGGTCAGGAGCGCCCGACACATGGCATCGCAGGCCGCTCGAAGTTCGTCCGGGGCCGTCCGACGGATCTCGATCTCCATCGAGCCAACGGTAGCGACCCGACGTCGGTGACGCCGGCGAATTGACCGGGCGCGCCCTCGTTCCGGGTGCCGAGGCGTCCTACTATTTCCTTGGTGATCGCCAAGAGCCATGTCATGGGCCGTCGGGGCCACGAGAACGCCCCCATCGCCGTTCGGGGTGATGGCTGCTTCGTGATCGATTCGGAGGGGAGGCGGTATCTCGACGCATCCGCCGGACCCGCCGTGTCCTGCCTCGGACATTCCAACCGAGCGGTGGCCGACGCCGTCTCCGCCCAGCTCGACGCCGTCGCCTTCCCGTACTCCGGTTTCTTCACCACCGAAGTGGCCGAGGAACTCGCCCGGCGTCTCGCCGCTGCCGCCCCCGGGGACCTCGACAGGGTCTACTACGTGTCAGGTGGATCCGAAGCCGTCGAGTCTGCCATCAAAGTGGCCCGCCAGTACTTCGTCGAGCGGGGTGAACCACAGCGCCGGCATCTGATCGCCCGCCGTCAGAGTTACCACGGCAACACGCTGGGGGCACTGTCGGCCGGCGGCAACGTCGCTCGCCGGGCGCCGTACCAACCGCTGCTGGTCGAGACGTCGCACATCGCACCGTGCTACGAGTACCGCCACCGACGCGAGGCGGAGTCGCCGGCCGACTATGGCCGAAGGGCGGCCGACGAGTTGGAGGTCGAGATCCAACGACTCGGCGCGGAGAACGTGATGGCGTTCCTGGCCGAGCCGATCGTCGGTGCCACCTTGGGAGCCGTACCGGCGGTCGAGGGCTATTTCCGACGTGTCCGTGAGATCTGCGACCGTCACGGCGTGCTGCTGATCCTCGACGAGGTCATGTGCGGCATGGGCCGGGCCGGAACACTCTTCGCCTGCGACCACGACGGGATCGTCCCCGACGTGATGTGCCTGGCCAAGGGTCTCGGCGCCGGATACCAGCCGTTGGGGGCCATGCTCTGCACGTCGGAGATCCACGACACCATCCTCGACGGATCGGGGTTCTTCCAACACGGCTACACCTACCAGGGGAATCCGCTGGCCGCGGCCGCCGGGCTGGCGGTGTTCGATGAGTTGACGAGCCACCGGTTGGTTGAACGGGCTGCGGCCATGGGAGTCACGCTGGAACAACTGCTACGCGAGCGGTTCGGCGATCATCGCCACGTCGGCGACATCCGAGGACGAGGCATGTTCTGGGGGCTCGAGTTCGTGGCCGACCGTGCCACCGGGGAGCCGTTCAGCCCCGAAGCCCAGGTGGCGGCCCGGTTGAAGGATGTGGCCCTGACCAACGGTCTGCTCTGCTACCCGACCGCCGGCACTGCCGACGGGGTTCGAGGTGACCATGTCATCATCTCCCCGCCGTTCATCATCACCGACGACGAGATCGACCTCGCCTGCGATCTCCTGGCCCGCTCCATCGACGAAACCATCGCCTCGTCACCTCGGAGCTCGGCTTAGACCCCGTCGAGGGCGGCCGTCAACTCGTCGACGGCGAAGATGCCCTCGAAGGCGGCCGAGATCGTGCCGTCTGAGTCGACCACGAAGACCCAGGGTTCGGTGGGGAGGTTCCACTCGACCATCGAGTCGACCGGGACGAGGGTGCCGGATCGCGCCTCGGCGAGCTCGTAAGGTTCGACGTGCACGACGTTGAGGTCGGCCCGTCCGGCGACGGCCTCCTTGACCTGTGCCATCGTCGGGCCGCACAGCGCTGTCTGGCAGAAGGCCGGGGTGGCGAAGGCGATCACCGACGGCGTTCCGCTGGTCACCGCATCGGCGATCGTGAGGTCGTAATACATCGGGTTGGGGTCGGGGTCGGTTGAGATCGAGGTGAGGTCGTCGCGACCGGCCGAGGTCGGCGTCTCACTCAACGGTGCGGCCGATCCGACCAGTGGCATGGCCGGTTCGGCGGCGACCTCGATCAACGTGCCGCCGATGTCGTTGCCGAGCGATTCGATTCGCACCTCCCACGTTCCGGCGGCATCGAAGACCGGCTCGGACAGGTACAGGCCGAGATTGGCTTCGTGCGCCGACAACCAACGGGTCTCGAGGCGCAGCTCGCCCTCGGCGCCGGGGGCTTGGATCGGTCGGACGACGACGTCGATCGCATCCTTGTCGCTCCCGAGGTAGCCGACACCGGACGGGTCGACCAGTGCGGTCATGAGGCGCTGGGGGGCGCCGGTCAGCAGGGTTCCGGGCGAGTTGGCCACGGCCACGGTGATCTCGGTGTCGGAGAGCGGGACGTCCGACAACTCGATCTCGGAGGCCGCCTCGTCGTGGCTGTGGTCGGCGTCGGTGGTGCCTGCCTGCTCGGCGTCGTCGGCCACGCACGCCGAGGCCAGGATGGCGAGCACGACGAACAGCGTCGTCGTCAGCCCGACGCGCCGGCGGCGGTTCGTGGCGGTCACAGACATCGTGGTCCAATCAGAACGGAAGGCACGTCACCATATCGGCATCGAACGGATCGGCTGTGAGCGTGATCCGCCCGGAGTCATCGTCGATCGACACGGTGATCATGTCCTCATCGAGGGCGTCGGATCGGGGGCGGGCGGCGACGACGCCGGTGACGCCGCCCTGGTCAACGAACCCGAGCGCCGCCAGCTCATCCACATAGTCGGAAACCACATCGCTCAGACTTGTGTCGCCGTTCGGCACGAGCACACGAACCGACGCCGGTCCGAGATCGTTCCAGCACTTCTCGATACGGACGTCGACGACGTTGCCCGACTCGATCTCTATCGCCGCAAGCTCATCGTGCAGGTCGTGCACCGCTGACCGGTAGGTCAATGACGCCCACAGCGGAAGGCCGATGACGGCCACCATCACCAGCAGACCGAGTCCAATGAAGATTCTCGTCAGCCGACGGGTTGTTGTGAACGTATCGCCATCCGTCGTTCCGGTCCGGCCGTCCACATCGGTGTCCATCCCGTCAACGGTAGCGTAGTCGAGCAATCGACTCGACGACCACCGAGGTCGCGAGCAGGGTGATGGCAAGGCCGAAACCGGCAACGAAGATGTCACCGGCGGTGGTTGTTTGCATCCACAGCACGGCGGCGACCGCTCCCCCGAGCGCGACGGCGCCCGCCGCTGTCCATGCGACCGGAGTCGGTCGTTCGACGATTGACGGCGGAGTGCGGGACCGAGCAAGGGTCCAGAGAAGATACACGCCGACCATCGAGCCGACCGAGTGTCCGAGGTACTGCACGACGCGGGCAATGGTGAAATCGCCGTTCGGGGCGGTGAACAACAACCGGTCGAGGCCGAGACTCCGGGAACCCCAGTTCTCTCGATGGGTGAACGAGTCGATGGCGACATGACTGCCTGCACCGACCAGCGCCGAGACGATCCAACGGACACCGGAATCGCAAACAGCAACACGCCGACCCACGAATGGCTCGAGACGGGAAGGCCGACCAACGCGTAACCCAGATCGGGCACGCCCGCCGAGACGACGAGGGTGACACCGTCGAAACGATAGGGCCACCGCCCCTTGAACGGCAGGACGAACGCCGGATGGGCCGGGAAGGTCAGCGGCATGGCGGCCATTGTCGCATCGAATCGTGGGCCGAGGCGGGGCATGCCTCGGCGAGTGTGATCGGCTAGTCTCGGTTGCGCGTAATCGAGGACATGCATTCGACGCAAGGTAGGAGCAACCATGCCACAGGAAGTACGCGGGGTCATCGCCAAAGCCAAGGGTGAGCCGGTTTCGGTGGAAACGATTGTCATCCCCGATCCGGGTCCGGGTGAGGCCGTCGTGGAGATCAAGGCCTGCGGGGTCTGCCACACCGACCTCCACTACCGGGAGGGTGGCATCAACGACGAGTTCCCGTTCCTGCTGGGCCACGAGGCGGCGGGTGTGGTGGAGTCGGTTGGACCCGATGTCACCGATGTCGCCCCCGGCGACTACGTCATCCTCAACTGGCGGGCCGTGTGTGGCTCCTGCCGATCCTGCCTCAAAGGCAAGCCCCAAATCTGTTTCAACACCCACAACGCCGAGCAGAAGATGACGCTGGCCGACGGCACCGAACTCTCGCCCGCTCTGGGTATCGGAGCGTTCTGCGACAAGACGCTCGTGGCCGCCGGCCAGTGCACCAAGGTGAACCCGGAGGCGAGCCCCGAGGCCGCGGGCCTGCTCGGCTGTGGCGTGATGGCCGGTATCGGTGCCGCCATCAACACCGGTGGTGTGTCCCGCGGTGACTCGGTCGCCGTGTTCGGCTGCGGCGGCGTCGGGGACGCCGCCATCGAGGGCTCCCGCATCGCCGGAGCCTCCACGATCATCGCCGTCGACATAGACGACGCCAAGTTGGAGTTGGCCAAGCAGTTCGGCGCCACCCACACCATCAACTCGGCCAACGAGGATCCGGTCGAGAAGATCCGCGAACTCACCGACGGCAACGGTGTCGACGTGGCAATCGAAGCCATCGGGCTGCCACAAACCTATGAGCAGGCGTTCTACGCCCGCGACCTGGCCGGCACGGTGGTGCTGGTCGGTGTACCGAATCCCGAGATGAAGGTGGAGCTGCCCTTCATCGAGATTTTCGGTCGGGGTGGCGCCCTCAAGTCGAGCTGGTACGGCGACTGCCTCCCCAGCCGCGACTTCCCCATGCTCATCGACCTCTACCTCCAGGGCCGTCTCAACCTCGACGGGTTCGTGTCCGAGACCATCGGGATCGACGATGTCGAGGAGGCCTTCCACAAGATGGAGCGGGGCGAGGTCCTCCGTTCCGTCGTGGTGATGTAGCGCCGATGCGACTCGATCGAGTAATCACCTCAGGCGTCTTCTCCCTCGATGGCCAGGATTTCGACGTCGACAACAACGTGTGGATGGTGGGTGACGACCGGGAGGTCATCGTCATCGATGCCGCCCACAACGCCGAGCAGATCCTCGCCGGCGTCGGAGATCGGACCCTCAAGGCGATCATCTCCACCCACGGCCACAACGACCACATCAACGCCGCGGTCGAGGTGGCGACGACCGCCGGATGTCCGATCTACCTGCATCCCGACGACGCCATGCTGTGGGACGTCGTCTATCCCGAGCACCGATTCGACACCGAGCTGGCCGACGGCAACGTGCTGACCGTCGGCAACACCGACCTCCGGATCATCCACACGCCGGGCCACTCACCGGGCGGCTGTTGCCTGTACGTTCCGGCCGAGGGTGTTCTGTTCAGCGGTGACACGTTGTTCAACGGTGGCCCCGGCGCCACCGGCCGGTCGTTCTCGAGCTACGACGTGATCCTCGACTCGATCGAGCACCGGCTGTTCAGCCTGCCGCTCGAGACGGTGGTGCACACCGGACACGGCGACTCGACATCGCTGGCGGCCGAGGCCCCGAGCCTGCCCGAGTGGCGGGCCGCCCAGAGCGGCTGACCAACCCGAAATTCTCAGCTCAGGTGACACTCACAGTCACCTGAGTACCCCAGAACACGCAGCTCACCGAAATTCTCAGCTCAGGTGACATCCAGTGTCACCTGAGTACCCCAGAACGGCTGAGGATGGCCGGGCGAAGGAGGTCGGGGTAGCCGCCGAGCACCATGTCGCGGCGGCGGTGGAGCGGGCGACCCAGGATCCCGTAGCGGGCCGGTTCGACCTCGGGTTGGAACGTACCGAACAGCTTGTCCCAGACGCACAGGACGGCTCCGAAGTTCTTGTCGAGATACAGGTCGTTGGTGCCGTGGTGAACCCGGTGGTGACTCGGCACGATGAAGATCCGCTGCAGCCATCCGTGTGGCTTCGCCGGGAACCGGTCGGTGTGCTGCACGATCGAGATCAGCGCGGCCAGGGTGTCGATGCCGACCACCATCCGAAAGTCGAAACCGATCAACGGCATCCAGAGTCCGAAGGGGATCTTGTAGACGTTCTCCATCCAGGGGATGCGGGTCGAGCAGCTGGGCGACATCGTCTCGAACGAGTGGTGGATCGAGTGTGACGCCCACAGCCACCGGTTGCCGTGCTCCAGGCGATGGGACCAGTACGAGACGAAGTCGCGAATGAGAAAGATCCCGAGCCAGGTCAACGGGTTCCACAGATCGAGTTCGAAGAACCGGAATTGATAGGCGAACACGTGCACCGGCAGGGCCAGCCCGTAGCCGGCCACCACCTTCACCGCCATGAAGGAGAACCCGGCCACAGCCGACAGCTTCATCTCGCCGACCGGCACCTCCCGACCGGCGAGGAGGCGGGAGACGATCTCCGCGCCGACGGTGAGCGCCACGCCGACGGCCAGAACCAGGGGTGCCCGTTCGGTGAAGGCGAACCAGAGATTCATGATCTGATGAATCGAAGACGTGTCCATACTCCATATGTACGACAGGCAACGGCCCGGTGATATCCGGGCAATCCCCCAAAGGGACGTGGGGAGTCCCTGGGGCGCCGAAGTCGGCCGCCGGACGGCCGACGTGGATCTGCCTACACTGCACCGATGGGCAACCCGTACTTCACCGCCAAGACCTTCCGGTTCCTGAAGGACCTCGCCGAGAACAACTCGCGGGACTGGTTCAAGGCCAATAAGGAGCGCTACGAGACCGAGGTCAGGGAGCCGGCCCTCGACTTCATCGCCGCGTTCTCCGACCCGTTGACCAGTATCTCACCCCACTTCGTGGCCGACACCCGCAAGGTCGGGGGATCACTGTTCCGGATTCAGCGCGACACCCGTTTCTCGAAGGACAAGACGCCCTACAAGACGAACACCGGCATGCAGTTCCGCCACGAGCAGGCCAAGGACGTGCATGCGCCCGGCTTCTACCTGCACCTGGAGCCCGGCGGATGCTTCATGGGCGTCGGTTTGTGGCGGCCCGAGACGGCAGCCGCGTACGCCATCCGGGATCGGATCGACGCCGAACCGAAGCAGTGGAGATCGGCGACGACGGGCAAGCGGTTCGCCGATGTGTTCGAACTCACCGGTGAGTCACTCAAGCGGCCGCCGAAGGGATTCGACGCCGACCATCCCCTCCTCGAGGATCTGAAGCGCAAGGACTTCATCGCCACAACCCGGCTCACGCAGAAGGCCGTCACCGCCGACGACTTCGATCGCACCTTCACCGATCACTGCAAACGAGCCGCGCCGTTCATGGGGTTTCTCTGCGAAGCCCTCGACGTGCCGTTTTAGGTCATTCGCCCATCTTTGTCGGACTCCCCGCGCAGGAGATCAGCTATCTCCTCGAGGTCACGGTGTAGGGTCCGCATACCGTCGATGAGGACCTGGATGTAGTGGAACAGCAAAATCGCGAACACAACCAACACAGCTGTGAGTACCAGCGGGACTTCCATAGTGGAATAGTAGGTCCGAACCGATTCGGAGGTTCGCTCGGTCTGGGTCGACGCCTGATACCAACGCCCGACACCGGTTAGGATCGAAGGCGCCATGGGTGACACCAACACTGCCAAGACCGCTGACAATCGATTCATCGTGCTGTTGCGGGGTATCAACGTCGGGGGCCACAACAAGGTGCCGATGGCCGATCTGCGGGAGGCCCTCGCCGCTCACGGGTTCACCGATGTCAGCACCTACATCGCCTCGGGCAACGTGATTCTCGACGCCGGCGACCGCGGTGAACAGCAGGTCGTCGACGAGGTGGCGATGGTGGTCGGCGACCGCTTCGACCTCTCGATTCCCATCGTCGCCCGCGCCGCCGCCCACTGGCCGGCCATCCTCGCGACCAACCCGTTTCCGGAGGCGGCCTCGACCGAACCGAAATACGTCCACGTCTCGCTGTGTGACCAGGCGCCCGACGCCGAAGCGGTCGAGGCGTTCGACCACGAAACCTATGAGCCCGACGAGGTGCGTGTCGTCGGCCGGGAACTGTACCTGCGATATCCGGAAGGTGTCGCACGTTCCAAGCTCACCGGAGCGGTCCTGGAACGAAAACTCGGAGTCACCACCACAGCCCGCAACTGGTCGACCATGCTCAAGTTGGCGGAACTCACCTCGCCCGGTTCAGGATCGGACTGAGCCGCGATCATGGATTCGCTCCCCACCGCCTTCGGCTCCGACGATGCGCTGCTGTGGACGATCGTGACGGCGGTCGTCATGGTGCTCGGCCTGATGGGCGTCGTCCTTCCGGTGTTGCCCGGCCTCTTTCTCATCTGGGCGGCCGCCGTGTTCTACGGCTTCATGGTCGGTTTCGGCACCGTGGGATGGTCCGTCGTCGGGCTCCTCACCATCTTGGCGGTCGCCGGCCTGATCAAGAGCGTGGTCATACCCCGCCGCGCTGCCGCCCAGTCCGGTGCGTCGGGTTGGGCGCAACTCGGGGCTGTGGCCGGTGGCGTCGTCGGCTTCTTCGTCATCCCCGTGTTCGGGCTCGTCATCGGCGCGTTGGCCGGCCTCCTCGCCGTCGAATACATGCTGAAGGGGGATTGGAACGAGGCCCTCGTCGCCGTGCGCGGTACCGCAAAAGGCTTCGGCATCAGCGTGGTGATCGACCTGATCATCGGCATCATCATGATCGCCGCGTGGTCTGTGTGGGCCGCCTCCGTCCTGCTGTAGTTTCTCAGGTGCCTGATTCGGCTATCCGGCGGCCGCCACGGGAGCGGGAAAGCGGGTCCGGAAATTGAACGCGTCCGGTGTCGGGCCCTCGTCACCCAGCTGACGGAGGCGAGTGATGGCCTCGTCGATCGATGGCACCGTTCCCGCCGGAACCCACCACAGCACCGTGACCGGCAGGCCCTCGATGGGCTCGAACCACTCGGCCCGCCGTCTCAGGAAGTCGACATGATCGGTCTTGTACACGTACTGGTGGAACGACTCGTAGTCCTCCCACACCGAGAGGTTGAGCAGCGCATCGGGGTCGTCGAACGCACGGATCGAGGTGGCGTTGCCATCGGGGTCCTGCAAACGCCACACGAATCCAGGTGACGTGTCGGCGATGCCGTTGATGCGGTCGAGGTTGGCCATGAACTCGACCATGACCGGACCGTCGGTCGGGCCCTTGGCCCGGGCCACGTTGAACTGGGCCAGGTGGAAGGCGGGTGCAGCTGATTGGGACGCCGATTCGCTCACGTCTCCAGTATGCCGACCCGTTTCGGCGCCGCGGCCTCGGCCTGACGGGCCGCGGCGTTCACGAGGAGATACACGCCGGTGACCACGAGCGCGCCGCCCACGAGCTCGGCCAACCCGAGCCTCTCGGAACGGATCAACCATCCGAACAGCACGCCGAACACCGGGATCAGGTAGGCGGAGGCGGCGGCCTGGGTCGGTGTGGCGCGGCGGACGACGGTGGCCAGGAGCGAGAACGTGACCGCATTGGCCGGAACGGCCGAATAGAGAAGCGGAACCAGAAGGCCGACGGACCAGTCGGTTTCGCCCGTGCCCTCGATCAACAGGGCGAATGGGATCAGCACGACGGCCGACATGATCAGTTGGACGCCGACCAACATGATGGGGCTCACCCGGCTGAAGTCCTTCCACTTCATGAAGACGGTTCCGAACGCCCAGGCGATTGCGGACAGCACCAGCGAGCCGATCCCGATGGCGGCCGCCTCCCCCTCGAGCGATGGCAGGGCGAGTACCACCGTGCCCGCGAAACCGACGAGCAGGCCGAACCGCCCCATCATCGAGATCGCGGTGCCGAGCAGCAACAACGACAACAGGGCGGTGAACAGGGGCATTGTGCTCGACACGAGCGACGCCACGCCCGCGGGCACACGGTTCACACCGTAAACGAGCAATCCGCTCGACAGGGTCGTGATGCTCAACGACACCACGAGGATCCGACCGAGGTCGTCGAGTCGCGTGGGAAGCCGTTCCCCTCGGAACAGGGCGAACGCCAGCAGCGCGGACCCGCCGATCACGGTCCGCATGCCGGCCAGGAGAAACGGCGTGGTGTGGTCGAGGGCGAACTTGAGTGACGTGAAGTTGCCGCCGATCAACATCGCCACCAGAACGATGGTGGCGAGCACAAGGCGGGAGCTCATCGGTCGGTTGCTCGCCGTTGGTCCATCATCCGCAGCGTAGTGCCGACCCACTCCAGGGTCGCGATCGTGGGATCGGCACCAGGTCATGTGGAACGGGCCGTCAGACCTATTCAGCAGCTGGCTCCGCCGTCGATCCTCTACCTATGACGACACGAACGTCTCGGAGGGAACGGTGCAGGCCGAGGCGGCCGGCGGTGGTCGTCGGTTCTGCCGTCGTAGCACTGCTGATGGCTGTGGCCGCACCGGCCGAGGCGGCCGACACCGACCTCACGTTGACCCTGACCAACGACGGTACGCTCAGCATCTCGGCCCCGGCCACGATGGCCGCCAGTGCGCCGGTCAGTACGACCGCGTCGAATGTGGTGATCCCGGCGTCCGGCATCACGATCACCGATACCCGCACCCTGCCCGGTGCGTTCACCGCCACCGCGGTGTCGACCGACCTGTCGAGCGGTAGCGACACGATCGCCGCGACCTCGATGGTCTGGGCCACGACCAGCGCGGTCGACTCGAACGGTGATCCGGCTGCGATCCTCGGGACCGGAGGTCCGCTCTCTCCGTCAGCCGTCATGGCCGTCGGTCTCGGTGTCGGACTCGGCGACGTCCAGTACGACATCGAGGGCACGATCACCATTCCGATCGCCAACAAGACACCGGGCGACTACACCGGCACCATCACGATGTCGATTACCTGATTCGCCCGCCGTAACAGACGCAGCCCGGCGCTCAAGGTCACCGTCGCGCCGCCGATCTGATCGTCATGAGCCCTGTGTCCCGATGTCGCCGTTCGAGGCTCCGGGCGGCGGCACCGCCGGTCCTGCTCGCCGCAGTGCTGGTTTGGGTTTCGGGATCGATCGCTCCCGCCGCAGCCGCCGTCGGTCAGAGCGGTGATGTGACTGCTCCGGGGATCGGTATCAGACTCCTCGATGTTCCCACGGCCAACGCCGACGATCCCCGCGCTCAGATCTACGTCGTCGACCATGTGGCCCCGGGAACGACGATCGAGCGACGATTCCAGGTGTCGAACGGCGACGCCGAGCCGTTCACGGCCTCCGTGTACCCGGTGGCCGCGACCATCGAGGCCAACCGCTTCCTGCCGGCCGACGGCCGTCAAACCAATGACCTGGCGTCGTGGATCTCGGTCGATCGGCCTGAGGTCGAGTTGGGGGCGAACGACCGCGAGATCGTCACGATGACAATCGACGTACCGAGCGACGCCGAGGAGGGTGAGCGCTACGCCGCCGTCTTCGCCGAACGACCGGCCACGAACAGCGGCAGTATCGGCGTCGGCTCCCGGGTGGGCATTCGTGTGTACCTGTCGGTCGGCGCTGGTGCCGCACCGATCGGGGCGTTCGAGATCGGCTCGGTCATCGCCGGCCGGTCGGATCTCGGTGAACCGTTCGTCTTGACCACCGTCGACAACACGGGCGGGCGAGCTCTCGATCTTTCCGGGGATGTGAGCCTGACCCACGCCGTCGACGGCACCCGAGCCGGATCGTTCGAGATACCCCGAGGTACCACCGTCGCAGTAGGTGAAATCGGCGTCGTCGAGACCGTCCTCGACCCACGGCTGGCGGACGGGCCGTGGCTGGCCCGAATCCGACTCGAGTCGGGCCTGGTCGAGCGCGTGACCGAAGCGGAGATCAACTTCCCACCGGTCGGCTCAGCGTCGCTCCTGGCCTTCGAGCCACGTCCTGGCGACAGTGACGCCTCCGCGCCGGAGCCATCGACAACAGGTCGATCAGTGGCTCCTTGGATCCTTGTTGGCGCACTGGTGGCCGCCGGACTGGGATTGCTCGTCGCTCTCGGGTCCCGACGGAGCCTGGCCGAGGAATACCGATCGTGGACCGCCCCCGAGCCGGCGACACCCGCAACCGTTGCCGGTCTGTCGGCAACGGAGGCCGTCACAGCCATCGCCGCACGAATTCCGTTCAGGTTTTCCGCCACAACCCACGCCGCGGTGGCCCGACATCTCGGCATTCGCCCACCCCAGGGTCAGAAGGCTCGATCCCTCGACGAGTCGTACTGCCACTACGACAACCGGACCCGAAGCTACACCTACACTCCCCGATGGGTCGAACGAGCGGTTCGTCAGCTTTCCACCGCAGACGGGTTTCGCCAGGCGACCGGCAGGGATCCGGTCCGGCAGGAGGCCGGTGGCCGGATCAGGGCACGGACGGCGAGTCCTCGGCGCTGAACCCGTTGGTTTCGGGCCGCTGATCGGCTTCCCCGCGGCGCTCGAGCAGCCCCATGCTGTAGCCGAGGCGTAGAAGTCCCACGCCGATCAGGGCGAACAGGAGGGCCCGCCAGATCGTGTCGACCTCGGCCAGGTCGACCGTCACGAGTTTGACGACGGTAGCGGCCAGGGTGGCCAGGCCCGCCGTCTTGATCTGATCCCGCCACCGGGCCGACGTTCCTGCTCGGCCCCGACCACCGATCGGCACCAGGCCAAGTCCGATGACGACGAGGGCGACACCGAGGAGCGCCCAGGTGATCGACACGATCATCTGCCCTTGCGCGATCGGTCGCAGAACCGCCATCAACCAGGCGAGCAGACCGACCCACCCGGAGACAGCCACGACGACGGCCACCTGTGCACTTCGATGCCGGACCAGCCAGGCTGCGACGCCACCGGCTGCGATCACCAGCAGGTACGCCACTGCTTCGGAGGAGCGGAGGCCGGATTCGATCCCGTCGAGCAACCCGCCCGCCGTCCACACACCCACCACTGCGCCCAACAGTGCGGCGTTCTCCTCCAGGAACCGATCGTTGCGCCGGAGGGCCAGCAACAGGGTCCCGAGCGCCTGAAACGTCAACGCCGACAGCAGTGCCGGGCCCTCGAACCACAGCGCGAGCGCCACGCTGACCAGGGCACCGACACCAACCACATGACCGACAAGCAGGTCTTGCGACAGCGAAGGGACCGAAGACCCGCTCCTCCCCCGATACCACACCGCCGCGGTGACGACGGCAGCGCCCATCGCGACCACGGCGGCCACCACGGCCCGCTCGCGGTTGGTCGTGGCCCACAATCCGAACGATGCCGCAGCGACCAGCCCGGGCACCACGAACGCCAGCCGATGATCGAGCGATCGCAGCCGCTCGTCTGCCGGTCGAATCCACGGGGCCAGCCACCACAGCAGGCCGGCGACGGCGATCATCGCCTGAACGACGGGCAGCGACACATCCGGCCGGTCGGCGAAACCCTGCGTGAGGGCGACCATCAGCGGGCCGATCACCACCAGCCCGACCAGGCGGGGAATCGACCAGCCGTACTGGACGGCAACCCCGATCGTCACGACGACGAGACTCAGGAACCATGCGCCTGTGCCGAGCTGGCCGAACGCGTCGTAGGCCTCGATGAGGCCGGGTACGACCAGTGCCGTGGCCAGTCCGACCATCACAAGGCTCTGATGAGCGAACCGGTGAGCGAGCCCCAGCGCGAGGGTGAGCACCGCAACGATGAGAGCCGACGACGGGCCCACCTCGACCAGGTCGAGCCATGCGTGCGCGGCGCCGGCGCACAAGCCGAGTACGACCACACCCGCATTGGCCAGGGCGAGCGCCCACGGACGTCGATCCTCACCCTGGAGACGATCGATCTGGATTCCGACGGCAATGAGGGCGGCGCCACCGAGCGTGGCGAGGCCGAGTTGCACCTTTGGGCCGATCCACCCCCGGCTGATCGCGGTGCTCACGAAGAAGAGGGCGGCGAGGACAACCAGCACGACGCCGGCCCAACGCAGGGCCGTTTCGGCCGTGATCGGGCTGCCGGTCCGTTCACGGAGGGCTGCAGGACCCGACGTCGAAACGGTCCGCCTCGGGTACACGGCGGCGGATGGCGGCGGCATCTCGATCGGCCTGGCCGTCGGTGCAGGGGGTGGCGGAGCCGCCGCCGGCGGCGAAGCGACGCGGGCAGCCGTCAGCGCCGACACCGCATGCTCGAGCGCGCCGAGCCGCTCTTCCATCAGCGAAAGGCGGGCCGAGATCTCAGGATCGCGGCCCTCGGAGCCGGTGTTTGCAGAGGTCATGACTCACCATGACCCATCCGTCGCCTCGTTCCCATCCGGGAAACCCCCCATTGCTGCCTGGGGAGCGAGCGTCGGCCCCATCCCGGTGCTCAGAACGGTTGGTGGCGGCGACGGTCGAGCGGGTGGGGCAGCGGGCCCCGCCCCACTCCCCCGGTGTTGTCCCATTCGAGAGGATCGTCGGAGCGGTTGATCCGCCGGCTTCCGTAGTCGGTGGTGCGAACGACCAGGCCGATGAAGGCCCCGAAGACGAATCCACCGACGTGGGCCACCCAGGCCACGCCGCTCTCGCTCCCGGTGAAGAACTGCGTGACGAACCAGATACCGAGAAACCACTTGGCGCTGATGTCCCGGAGCACGAAAAAGACGATGGTGCGGATCGGTGCATTCGGGAACCAGACGAGGTACGCACCCATGATCGCCGCGATCGCGCCCGAGGCGCCGACCACCGGGACCGTGCTCGATGGTTGGGCCACGAAATGGGCGGCGGTGGCCGCCAGGCCGCCGACCAGGTAGAACAGCAGATACCGAAGGTGGCCGAGCCGGTCCTCGATGTTGTTGCCGAAGATCCACAGTGACCACATGTTGCCGAGGAGGTGCAGCAGGCTGCCGTGAAGGAACATCGAGGTGAACGCTCCGAGATACACGATCTTGTCGGGGAACACCGACGCCGTGCCGTCGTTCTCCACGCAGGCATTGGGGTTGCCGCCCTCGAAGGTCGCCTCGATCTCCTCGGCACTCAGCGGATCACCGGTACGCAGTTCGCACGGGATCGCCGCGTATTCGAGGTTGAACTCGAGCGCCTCGAGCTCGTCGGCCACCCCCTGCTGTGGGCCGAAGTAGATCAGGACACAGGCCGCGATGATTCCGAAGGTGATGAACGGCGTGATGCTGATCGGATTCTCGTCCTTCAGGGGAAGCATCGGCCGGTCATCTCCCGGGCTGGGGCGGGTGGTTCACAGTTGGTACGCAGCGAGGCGTCGCTCAGGCATCGGTAATGCAGCCGTGGCTGGCATCGGCGACGTTCTTGATGTACTTCCACAACGTCCCGCTCGTCGCCTTGAAGGGCGGCGCCGTCCAGGCCTCCGCCCGGGCCGACAGCTCGGCATCGTCGATCTCGACCTCGATCGTGTGGGCTTCGTCGTCGATCGTGACGGTGTCGCCGTCACGTACCAGGGCGATCGGTCCGCCGTCCTGCGCCTCCGGTACGACGTGGCCGATGATGAAGCCGTGGCTGCCGCCCGAGAATCGCCCGTCGGTGATCAGCGCCACGTCGTCGAGGAAGCCGGCTCCGGCCAAGGCGCTCGTCGGGGTCAGCATCTCTGGCATGCCGGGCCCACCCTTGGGTCCCTCGTAGCGGATGACGATCACGTCTCCCGACTGGATGCGACCTTCCTCCAGGCCGGCCAGCATGTCTTCTTCGGAATCGAAGACCCGGGCCGGACCGGAGAACCGCAGGCCCTCCTTGCCGGTTATCTTGCCGACCGCTCCGCCGGGGGCCAGGTTGCCTCGCAGGATGCTGATGTGGCCCCGCGATTTCACCGACGCCGCCAGCTTGGCCACGATCACCTGGTCCTCGTCGAGGTCCGGGACGTCGCTCAGATTCTCGCCGATGGTCTTGCCGGTGACGGTCATCTGCGAACCGTCGAGGTATCCCTCGGCCAGCAGATACTTCATCACCCCGGGCACACCGCCGACCTCGTGGAGCTCCTCCATCACGTACTGGCCCGACGGCTTCAGGTCGGCCAGCAGAGGCACCCGATTGGCTGTGTCCAGCCAGTCGTCGATGGTCAGCTCCAGATCGAAAGCCCTGGCCATTGCGATGAGATGCAAGACGGCATTGGTGGAGCCACCGAGCGCCATGGTGATGACCATGGCGTTCTCGAGCGAGGCTCTGGTCACGATCTTTCGGGGCGTCAGGTTCGTCTCCATCAGGCCGCGGATGGCGTGGCCGGCCCGCACGCATTCATCGATCTTGGCCTGGTGGGCGGCCGGGGTCGATGAGGAGAACGGCAGCGAGAGACCCATCGCCTCGATGGCGGTGGCCATCGTGTTGGCCGTGTACATGCCACCGCACGCCCCGTAGGACGGGCAGGCGTTGGCCACGATGGCGAGCCGGTCCTCCTCGGTGATCGTGCCGGCCAGCTTCTGACCGTAGCTCTGGAAGGCGGAGACGACGTCGAGCTTCTCCTCCTTGTCTCCGATGGTGACGCAGCCGGGGGCGATCGTGCCGCCGTAGACCATGATCGCCGGTCGGTCGAGACGACCCATGGCCATCACAACGCCGGGCATGTTCTTGTCGCAGCCCGGCAAGGTGATGATGGCGTCGTACCACTGAGCGCCGACCACGGTTTCGATCGAATCGGCGATGAGGTCTCGACTCTGCAGCGAGTACGACATGCCGTCGGTGCCCATCGATATTCCGTCGGACACGCCGATGGTGTTGAACCGCATCCCGATGAGATCCGCTTCGGTCACACCCCGCTTCACCTCGTCGGCCAGGTCGCCGAGATGCATGTTGCACGGGTTGCCCTCGAACCAGCACGATGCGATCCCCACTTGGGCCTTCTGGAGATCGTCGGTGCTGAGACCGGTGGCGTAGAGCATCGCCTGGGATGCTCCCTGGCTCGGCGGCTGCGTGATGCGGGACGAGTAGCGATTGAGATCGGCGGAGGGCGTTCCGCCACCTGTCTTGTTGCCGGTCATGGCTGTGAACATAGCGGCATCGCAGAGGGGACCGGTAGATTTACCCGCCCGCGATCGCACGGATTTCGCTCATTTGACATACATGACCAGGCGCCGGCCGACGACCGCGCAAGGTACCCTGGGCTCCGAGATGTCGGACCATGGCGCGGCAAATCCGCTGGCTCACTGGCCTCGGCCGCTGACTTTTGTGCTGTCCGGTGGGGGTTCCTACGGCGCGGTACAGGTGGGGATGATCCGCGCCCTGCTGGAGGCGGGCATCATGCCCGACCTCGTCGTCGGGTCATCGATCGGCGCGCTGAACGGCGCCGCCCTGGCGGCCGACCCCGAAACCTCGAACAGCAGGCTCACGAGGATCTGGGAACAACTCGACCGCAGAACTCTCTACGGTGCCGACTCCCGGATCCGTGCGGCCTGGGAGGTGGCCCGCGAGGGGCTGACCGGCCAGGGCAGCGCTCTCTGTTCGGCGAAGCCGCTGGCCCGCCTGATCGAGTCCGGTGTGCCGGTCGAACGCATCAAGGATCTGTCCACCGACCTGGTCGTCGTGGCCACCGATCTGCTCGTCGGCCGGCCCAAACTGTTGCGTCAGGGCTCGCTGCTGCAGGCATTGTTGGCGACCAACGCCGCACCCGGCCTGTTTGCTCCCGTGCAGATCGAGGGTGTCATCTACGTCGACGGTTCCGTGTCGGCGAATGTCCCGGTGCGGCAGGCTCTGGCCGCCGGCGCCCGCAGCATCATCGTGCTCGACGCCGCCCCGGCCCACATGCCGGGGTTCCTCCCCCGCACGCCGTGGGAGGCGTTGCATCAGTCGTCTCAGATCATGCTTCGTAGCCAGCACGCCGACGCCGACGAGAATCTGTCGAATCTCCACCCGATCATGCGGCTGCCACGGCCAACACCACCGGCGCTGAGTTCGTTCGACTTCAGCCAGAATCGGGAACTGATCGACATGGGATTCCATTCGACCAAGACGTTCCTTGGTGACTACGAGGAACTGGCTGCGGCCTACCGCACGTAGTGATCCTGTTCGGCTGTCGGCCCCGACCGACGGGACCCATCTGCACCGACATCGTTCACTCCACGGTCCGCAGCCACGATGCCGCTCTTGTGGTCAGACTGACCCTCGGTGGGGCGTTCTTCTGTTTGGGGATGGCATGCTCCCAGTGATGCTGGGTGGCTCCTCCCATCACCAGAAGGTCACCGGAGTGGACCGGAAAGTTCGTCGACGTCTTGCGCTGGCCGGTGAGTGACCGGTCGCGCATCATGAAGCTGCGAGGTCCACCGAGGCTGATGATCGCGACGAGCGGATCGACATTGGACCTGCCGATCCGATCGGCGTGCCAGGCCACGCTGTCGGTTCCGTTGCGATAGAAGTTGCAGAACAGTCCGGTGAACCGTCGTTCGTAGTGGTGCTCGAGAACACCGACGGCGTCACGGACCACATCGGGAACCTGAGCGTCGCCGAGTTCAAGGCGAGATGTCAGCCGTGGCTCGTCCATCCACCGGCCGTACATCAGCCGCTGGCCCTGTTCCCAGTCGAAGGATTCGACGACCCGTTCGAAGAGCGCATCGGCACCGATGATCAGCCGCTCGACCTGGTCGACCCAACAGCACGGATCGAGCTGATGGCGGCTGAACCGGGGGCTCGGATTGACGATCGGCTCGGTGCCGTTGTCGGGCAGCTGGCCGAAGAGGGTGAGCGGAAGTGGCGCGCATCGGTCGGTGGTTCCTTTACCCTGCGCTGACGCGATGCCGCCGTCATGGACGAGTTCGGCATTCACGTCCGACAGTGTAGTCGAACTTATGTTCGGTGCAACTCCGACCCTACATTGTCTGTCAGAGTTCTCGCACCTCGGCGAGAACGACGGGATCCGGCTGGTCGGCCCAGCGGGCGGTCAGGCCGATTGCCGGTCGTGGCCCGGGTACCGGGCGGCGGAAGAACCGGAGCTCGAAGCGGTCGTTGGTGAAAACCACGACTCCGCCTGAATTCGACGTGACCTCGAAGCCGTCGACCGGCACACGCTCCTGTGACCAACCTCCGCCTTGTATTCGGACGTCGGACGGGGCGATGTACCAGCGGTCTTCGTAGACGGCCATGCCGAGCGCCTCGCCCTGACCGGTCATGGCGACGGCGGCGAGCATCACCACGAACCGTTCGTCCGTGAGGCCGTCGTACACCCAGCGGGTGCCGAGTGCAGAGTGGTCCATCTCGGTGATGAGCACGGCCTCGGACGCGGGCGCCGGTTCGGCCCGGTAGGTGAGCGGCACCTGGAGCACGTCGTCGGCGGCCCTCACCACCATTGTCTCCATGCCGACACGGTTTTCCGGGTCGTCGAACCGATACGACCCGATCACGTCGATCGGCACGTCCGCCGGCGGCCCCCACGCCCGGGTCGGTGCCCACTCGGAGACGAGCTGTCCCTTGGTCGGCGTGATGGTGGCGCGATGGAAGAGTCCCATGGGCGGTCAGTGTACGACAGCTGGCACGCGCTGGTTCCGTCGCCGGGAATCGTCACCCGGTGCCGACGGCAACGAACAGGCTGCGAGCCTCCACCAAGCCGCCACCGGCGGTGACGTTGGCGACTGCGTCGGCGGGGTGGATCGCCCCGTTGACCTTGACGGTCCGTGAACCGGGGCGCTCGGCCGTGGCCACCACCCGATACGGGCCACCGTCGAGCAGCACCGGGCCGCGGTAGCGGATGTCGAGGCGGCCCGTCACCACCGGCTGACCGAGAGCAGCCGAGGCGGCACGGGCACACACGTGATCGAGCACCGTGGCGGCCAGACCCCCATGCAACCACCCTCGTTTCCCCCGATGCTCCGGGAGCGGATGGAAAAGGCCCTCGGCCCGCCACAGACCCTGCGAATCGGCGGCCAGGTCGACCTCGGGATGCAGCGCGCCGAACAGCCGAACCGCCTCCGGATCAGGGGCGGATTCGGAATCGACCTCGGTGGCTTGAGGCGGACCGGTCGACGTCAGATCGATCGCCTCCGGGTACCGGCGAACAAGGTGGCGAAATAGGCGATGGTCGTGGCCGCCGCCGCAACATAGGTGAACGCCGCGGCCCGCAGCACCATGCGGGTCCCGTCCTCCTGCTCCGGGTCGGTGAAACCGAGCTCCCGCAGATTGCGCAGGGCCCGGCGGCTGGCGTTGAACTCCACCGGAAGCGTGGCCAGCTGAAACAGGACCATGCCGGCGAGGAGGAAGGCGCCAACCCGCAGGATGGTGCCGCTGCCGGTGAACAGCCCCGCCATCACGATGATCGGACCGATCCGCGACCCGAACGCGGCGAGCGGCACCAGGTACCGACGCAGTCGCAGCCGAAGATCGTTGCTGGCGTCCTGCATAGCGTGGCCGGCCTCGTGAGCCGACACCGCAACGGCCGCCACCGAGGCCTCGCCGTAATTGGAGGCCGAGAGCCGCAAGATGTCCTTCTGGGGGTCGTAGTGATCGGTCAGCTGACCCTTGACCGGCTCGATGCGCACATTGGTGACACCGTTCTTCTGCAGGATCGCCGCCGCAGCCTGTGCCCCGGTGATGCCGTGGGTGTGAGGCACCCGGCTCCACTTGGCGTAGGTGCCGGCCAGCCATCGTTTCACCAGCCAGGATCCCACGAATGCCACACCGGCGATGATGTAGACGGTCATGGTGCTCATCGCCACTCCTCTCCCTCGCCCTGCGCCTACTTGGTACGGCCCTCTAGCCTAGGTGAAATGGCCGCCCGAGGCGTCTTTCCCGGATCGTTCAATCCCCCGACCGTCGCCCACCTGGCCATCGCTGAGGCTGCCCGCATCCAGCATCGTCTGGCCACCGTCGACTTCGTTGTCAGTCGTCGGGCGCTGGCCAAGGAGACGGTCGAACATCCCCGCTTCGTCGATCGAATCGCCGTTCTCCAGGAGGTCGTTCGACCACATGGCTGGCTTCGGGTGGTCGTGACCGACGCACAGCTCCTGGTCGACATCGCCCGCGGATACGACCTACTGGTAATCGGTGCCGACAAGTGGACCCAGATCCAGGAGCCGGACTGGTACGAGTCGGTTGAGGCCCGCGACGAGGCACTGGCCGCGCTGCCTCCGACGGCGATCGTGCCCCGCTCCGGCCACGAGCATCCCGGCGAACAGGCACTCGATCTGGACGATCACACCCTGGCCGCAGTCTCCTCGACACGGGCCCGAGCCGGTGAAATCGACCTCATGGCCCCGGCTGCCAGACGGTTCGCCCTCGAGAGCGGTGCCTGGATCGACCCGGCTCGCTACGAGCGTCGTTGACGGCACTCGAGCTTCCGCCTGGAATAGAGGCGAGACCGCCGCTGTTGTAACGGTTCTAGCCATGTAATAAGGATTACATCGACTCCGAGTTGCGTGGCCCGCTATTGATCAACCCGAAAGCCGCACTGGATACAACACCATGCCGACCACTGATCTTCCCGATTCCGAGCCCCAAGCCGAGTCCGGCTCGAAGCCGACCGTCGCCTATCCCGTCCTCCCCATTCCCGACGGTGTCATCTTCCCGGAGATGGTCGTCACCGTCACGATGCAGTCCGAGGAGGCCCGCCGGCTTCTCGACGACGTCAGCGGTGACGAAAAAGCCACCCTTCTACTGGTACCGAAGACCGACGACACGTTCGCCAAGGTCGGCGTGACCGCCACCGTCGCCGGTCGCGACCGCATGCCCGACGGCACGCCGGTCGTCACCCTGCGAGCCCACCACCGCGCGGTGGTCGGCTCCGGCGTGATCGGCAGAACCGGCGGGCTGTGGGTCGAGGCCTCCGTCATGCCCGACCTCACCCTGAGTGCCTCCGAGCCGGGCCCGGCCACCGAGCGGACCCGGGAACTCGCCGTCGAGTACCGGGCCATCGCCACCTCTCTCCTCGACAGGGTCGGTGGCCGGGCCGCCATCGGTGCCATCCCGAAGGTCGACAAGCCCGGTCCGCTGGCCGATTCGATCGCGTATTGGCCCGAGCTGACCCACGAGCAGAAGATCAAGCTGCTGGAGACCGTCGACATCAATGACCGGTTGACGCTGGCCACCGACTGGGCCAGAACCGCGCTGGCCGAGGTCGACGTGCGGCGTGACATCGAGGGAAAGGTCAACGAAGGGCTCGAGGACAACCAGCGGGAGGCGATCCTGCGCCGCCAGCTGGCGGCCATCCAGTCCGAGTTGGGCGAAGGCGACGGCGATGCCATCGCCGAGTACCGCACGAAACTGGCGGAGTTGACGGCTGACGGCGCCGATGTGTTGCCGACCGCGACCGCCGAGGCCATCGAACGTGAGATCAACCGGCTGGAGCGCATCGGCAACGAGTCGATGGAGTCCAATTGGATCCGCACCTGGCTCGACACCGTCTTCGACATCCCGTGGGCCAACAGCGCGGCCGAACACATCGAGCTGGCCGCGGCCCGGACCATCCTCGACGACGACCACACCGGCCTCGACGAGGTCAAGGAGCGTCTCATCGAGTATCTGGCGGTGCGGCAGCTGAAGGCCGCCCGGGCCGAGGCGCTCCGCTCGCAAGTCGATGAGACGCCTGACGGCGAACCCGCAACCCCCCGCATTCTGGGCCGGCGGCGGGGCGGCGCCATCCTCGCTCTGGTCGGTCCTCCCGGAGTCGGCAAGACGTCGCTCGGCGAGTCCGTGGCCCGCTCACTCGGCCGGTCCTTCGTGCGCCTCGCTCTCGGCGGCATCCGCGACGAGGCCGAGATCCGTGGCCACCGGCGAACCTACGTCGGGGCCCGAGCCGGCCGCCTCGTCAACGCCTTGATCGAGGCCGGGAGCATGAACCCCGTGGTGCTGCTCGACGAGATCGACAAGGTGAGCGGCGGTTGGAACGGCGACCCGTCGGCCGCGCTGCTGGAGGTGCTCGATCCCGCCCAGAACCACTCGTTCCGCGACCACTACCTCGAGTTCGAACTCGATCTCTCCGACGTGGTGTTCATCGCCACGGCCAACACCCTCGACACGATCCCGGGCCCGCTGCTCGACCGACTCGAGGTGATCAGCCTCGACGGCTACACGACGGCGGAGAAGGTCACGATCGCCCGGGACCACCTCCTCCCCCGCCTCGTGGAGCGCAACGGCCTGTTGCCGTCCGAGCTCGAGATCGACGACGAGGTGTTGACCACGGTGGCCGCCGACTACACCAGGGAGGCCGGCGTCCGTCAGCTCGAACGCCAGCTCGACAAGATCGTGCGCAAGGCAGCGGTCGAGATCAGCGACAAGGCCGGTGAGGAGTCGATCACCGAACCGGCCGGCGAACCGGTGGCCGTGACCGCCGATGACCTGGCGCGCCTGCTCGGCAAGTCGATCCCCCGCGAGGAGACGGTCGACAGAATCGACCGTCCCGGTATCGCCACCGGGCTGGCTGTGACCGGCGCCGGAGGCGACGTCCTGTTCGTCGAGACCGCTCTGGTCGCCGGCAAGGGCGACCCGATCCTCACCGGCCAGCTTGGCGACGTGATGAAGGAGTCGGCGTCGATCGTCGCTTCCCTGGTCGCCGTGCAGCTCGAGTCAGAAGGTTCGTCGATCGCCGAGGATCACCGCATCCACGTTCACTTCCCCGCCGGTGCCGTTCCCAAGGACGGTCCGTCGGCCGGTATCACGATGACCACCGCACTGGTCAGCCTCCTGACCGGTCGCCGAGCACGCTCCGACGTGGCCATGACCGGCGAGATCACCCTTGGGGGCAAAGTGCTTCCGATCGGTGGGGTCAAGCAGAAGGTTCTGGCCGCCCATCGGGCCGGTATCACGACGGTGCTGTTGCCGGCCGGCAACGGACGCGACCTGGAGGACATCCCGGAAGACGTCCGCAAGCGGATCGACATCAGGCTCGTGGAGCACATCTCCGAGGTGCTCGATCTCGCTCTGGAGCCGGAGGCCACGGAAGCTTCGGCCGCCTGACCCCGGTCCGAGCGACCCTTCGAATGGAAGCGCGCGCGAATCCGGGCAAGATCGCCCGGGTTCGCGCGTAACTCCTCCGGTTCCGGCGATCAACATCGGTCTCGGCTCGCATCCCGTTCCGGCCGACGGGAAATCGGACCACTGAATTCACCCGGGGAGTGCCGATACGGCAATACTTGGTGTGCCGTCGGACGCCCTCCACCCCGGAAGCTATATTCGGTGGTCACCGACCGGCCCAAGCGATCGCCAGACCAGCACCAGGAGCACAATCCATGACAGCAGTAGAAGGTTCGATTCTCGGCAATACGGTGCTTCGGCGAGAAGACCCGACCTTGCTGACCGGCGACGACGAATTCTACGACGACATGGCGATCGAAGGCCTCGGTTACGTGCATTTCGTGCGCTCCGACTACGCCCACGCCCGGATCAACTCGATCGACACCGCCGACGCGGAGTCGGTGGACGGGGTCATCGGGGTGTGGACCGCCGACACACTCGAGATGCCCACCTTCCAGGGATTCGCGGCCTTCCCGGAGGTGTTGAACCGGCCCCCGTTGGCCAAGGGCAAGGTTCGCTTCGTCGGCGACATCGTGGCCGTCGTCGTCGCCGAGAATCGGGCCACCGCCGCCGATGCGGCCGAAGCGGTGTTCGTCGACTACGAACCACTCGACGTCGTGGTCGATATCGAGGCCGCCTTGGAGGACGGCGCACCCATTCTGTTCGAGGAACACGGGTCGAACATGATCTTCGAAACGGCGATCGAGGCGGAAGGCGATCCCTTGGAGGGTGCCGACCACGTCGCCGAGGGGCGAGTGGTCAGCCAGCGGCTCGCCGGTGTTCCGATGGAGCCGAACGGCTGTCTGGCCATTCCCGACGGCGATCAGATGACCGTGTGGATCCCCAGTCAGAATCCCATCGCGGCCAAGGGCGCCATCGTCGCGATGAGCGGTCTCGACGCCGACAAGGTACGGGTTGCAGCCCCGGCCGTCGGCGGCGGCTTCGGCCCCAAAGCCGCGCCCTACGTCGAGCACTACATCACGACCCGCCTCGCCTCCGAACTCGGGCGGCCCGTGAAATGGACCGAGGAGCGGTCCGAGAACATGGTGTCGATGGCGCATGGCCGGGCGATGGTCATGTACGCGAAGCTCGGCCTCAAGTCCGACGGTGAGATCGTCGGACTCGATGTCGACATCGTCGCCGACGCCGGTGCGTACCCGGCGATCGGAGCCTTCCTCACGATGTTCACCCAATGGATGATCCAGGGCGTCTACCGGATTCCGTCGATCAACTACCGCGCCCGATCGGCCGCCACCAACACCACCTTCACGGCTGCGTACCGCGGTGCGGGGCGCCCCGAGGCGACGCAGCTCCTCGAGCGGATCATCGACATCGCAGCCGACGAGCTGGGAATCGATCCGGCCGAGATCCGCCGCAAGAACTTCCTCCAGCCCGACGATTTCCCGCTGACCACCCTCGGCGGTTCCAACTACGACTGCGGTGAGTACGAGAAGGCACTCGACGCCGCGCTCGAGGCGTCCGACTACCAGGGTCTATTGGCTGAGCAGGCGGAGCGGCGGGCGTCCGGCGACCCGAAGCAGCTGGGTATCGGCATCTCCTCCTACGTGGAGGTGACCGCACCCGCCGGGTTGCACGTGGAGTTCGGAGCGGTCGAGGTCAACACCGACGGCACGGTCACGGCCCGGGTCGGCACCTCGGCCCACGGGCAGGGCCACATCACCGCCTTCTCGATGATCATCTCCGACATGCTCGGCGTTCCGATGGAATCGATCACCGTTCTGCAGTCCGACACCGCCGAAGTGCCCCGGGGCGCGGGGACCATGGGCTCCCGCTCGCTCCAGACCGCCGGCTCGGCCGTCCACGTGGCGTCCGAGACGGTGCTGGCCAAAGCCAAGCAACTGGCCGGGCACCTGCTCGAAGCCAGTGCCGATGACATCGTCGTCGGTGACGGCGGCCTACAGGTGGCGGGCGTACCGACCTCGTCGGTCTCCTGGGCCGAACTGGCCACCGCGGCCGACGACGAATCGAAACGTCCGGCCGACATGGAGCCGGGGCTGGCCCACGAACTCGACTTCGACGGCCAGGACGCCACCTACCCGTTCGGATCGCACGTCTCGGTCGTGGAGGTGGACACCGACACCGGCGAGGTGCGGATGGTTCGCCATATCGCAGTCGATGACTGCGGGCGTATCCTCAACCCGCTGCTCGTCACCGGCCAGCAGCACGGAGGCATCGCCCAGGGAGCGGCCCAGGCCCTGTGGGAGATCGTCGGCTACGACGACGGCGGAAACCCTGTCACCAGCAACCTCATGGACTACGGCATCCCGTCGGCGGCCGAACTGGTCTCGTTCGAGACGTCCAACACCGAGACCCCCAGCCCTCGGAATCCGCTGGGGGCCAAAGGCATCGGTGAGTCGGGCACGATCGGATCGACGCCCGCCATCCACAACGCCGTGATCGACGCCGTGTCGCATCTCGGTGTGAGCCACATCGACATGCCGTTGACATCGCTGGCCGTGTGGAGCGCCATCCAGGAGGCACGAGGCTAGACGCTGCCGCGTCGGCCACGCCTTGCGCATTCGCGGGCGAGAACGGTCAACGTTGACCGTTTTCACCCGCGAACGCGACCTCTCGGGTCAGTCATCGACGACGATCGAGCCGACACCGACCCGGATGTCGAGTTCGAGGACGGCGTCGTCGTCCTCGGCTGTTATCCGGGGGCGAATGCCTTCCTCGTAGCGGTTCAGCACGGTGATCTCACCGGCCCCGGCCGAGGCGTCCACCGTGACCGGGAAGTCCGAGGGAAGATCGACGGTCACTTCACCGGCGTTCAGGTCGATCTCGACCTCCTGCGGTGACCCGGATGTGGCGCCGAAGTCGGCTGCCTCCAGGTTCGTCAGGTCGAGGGTTATGGTGCCGGCGCCCTCGTCGATTCGGCTCGGAATGTCTTCCACCGTGATGGGCTCGACCAGCACCTCGGATTCGGTGAAGTCCTCGTCGGCAGCGGCGATGAAGGCGATGCCCCCGGCGATGATCACCAGCGGAATGAGGAGGATGCCGCCGATCAGCAGGAAGGGCCAGATCCGACGGCGCCTCGGAGGCACGGGGCTGGGAACGTAGACGGTTTTGACCGGCGGAGGGACGGTTCCGCCCCCACCGGCTGCGAAGGCCGCAGTTCCGGCGCCGGATCCGGGGAGTCCGGAAGCGGCCTCGTAGCCGGAGGTATCGGGTCCGACGTGTCCTGGTGACGGTTGCCAATCCGCGGGTACCGCCTCGGTGGGCGAGCCGGCCACGGCGTGGTCCACGGTGACGGTGGTCGTATCGGGTGTGGTCGACGTGGCGGCGAACGGCGCCGGGCCGGAAACGGGCGTTGCGCCCGGTGCCGGGGCCGGCGGTGCCGTCGGACCAGCGGCGGCCGAAGGGGACGGCTCGCCCTTCGACTGGGGTTGGATCAGCAACCAGATGCCGGCGCCGACCATGCCGACGGAAACCAGGGTGCGGGCGAACCCGCCGGCACCGGAGAAGATCACGAGCACGATGCCGATGGCCAACAATCCGTAGGCCAGCTGCCGTCCTTCGAGCAGGGATCCGCCGGATCCTGCCTCGTACGGTGCGGGCGGCCAGTACTCGGCCCGCGGCACGATGAGCCAGGCCAGGAGGTAGAGGATCAGACCGATGCCGGAGAACAGGGTCGCCAGCACGAATCCGAGTCGGACCAACGACACATCGACGCCCGTGTGGTGGGCGATGCCGGAGCACACGCCGCCGAGGCGGGAGTATGGGTCGCGGACAAGGCGCCGAACCGGGGCGACCGCGGCGTACGGCGGTTGCTGGGGTGGCACGTAGCCGCCGGTCGGGCCGTTTTCGGTGCCGGTTGGACCGGTTTCAGCGCCCAACGGGTCTGGATCGACGTCGACAGGCGGCGCGTCCGACATCACGTCGATCGTCGGGTCGGCACCGAGATCAGTATCGGCATCGGCGTCGACGTCAGCGTCAGCGTCAGTGTCGGCGTCGGCATCGGCATCGGCATCGGCATCAGCGTCAAGGTCGGCATCGGATTCGTCGGGCTGCGAATCCGACATCACATCGACGGTCGGATCAGCAGCAGGATCGGGGGAAGGGGAAAACTCCACCGTTTCTGCGGAGGAGTCGGCTTCGGAGGAGGCGCCGGCTGTATCAGCGGACGGGTCACGATCCGGGCCGTCAGTCGTTGGTTCGTTGCTCATGGTTCAATGATCGGGCGAATCGGTGTTCTTGACCATCCGGACTTACCCTGAACAGACCCTGGGGTCGATGTGGCAGCTCAGGGTGTGTTCAGGGTTTGTCCCGATGCGATTTCGAGCCGATGATGCGATCATAGAAGGCATCATGACGACCGCCATCGACCGACCCCGCTGGCAGATACCGCCACTTCGCCGAGACGAGCGGATCCTCGGCGGCGTCTGCCATGCGCTGGCCACCGAGATCGGTGTCGGGCCGCTGGCCGTTCGGCTGGCCTTCGTGATCCTCGTGCTGGCCGGTGGCTGGGGGCTGATCTTCTACGGATTGGCCTGGGCCTTCCTCGCCTGGGCCGGGCCGTCGGGCGCCGACGCCGACGCCTACGTTGCGGAGCCGAAGGGGGCGTCGCTCCAACACCGCTATCTGGCGCTCGGCCTCATCGTCGCCGGTCTCATCATGAGCCTCCGGACACTCGGTTTCGGTTTCATCGACGAGATCGTCTTTCCCGTCGGCTTCGTGTTGACCGGCGTACTCATCGCCTGGAACCGACGACAAACCGAGGGTGGCGTCTCCGCCGCGTTCCGAATCTCAATCGGCGTGCTGGTGGCGTCCGGCGGCATCATCGCCGTCGCCGCGCTCAACGTCAACTCCTGGGAGGCACTCCGCCTGCTCGCGATCATGGTGGCCGTGATGATCGGTCTCAGCTTCATCGTCGCACCGTCGGTAGCCCGGATCGGCACCGAGCTCGACGACGAGCGTCAGGAGCGGGTGCGGGCCGATGAGCGGGCCCGGGTCGCCGCCCACCTTCACGACTCCGTCCTGCAGACGCTGACGCTCATACAGAAACACGCCGACGACCCGAAGCGGATGGCCCAGCTCGCCCGCCGCCAGGAGCGCGAGCTTCGTACCTGGCTGTACGAGCCGTCGCCCGAGCAGCCGGGCGCGATCCGGCTAGGGCCGGCTCTCGACGAGGTCGCCGACGCAGTCGAACACGATCATCAAGTGCGGGTCGAGGTCGTGACCGTCGGAGATTCCCTCGATCTCAATCCCGGGTCGATCGAAGACCTCGTGTCGGCGACCCGCGAGGCGATCACCAACGCGGCCAAGCACGCCGAGGTCGATCGCATCGACGTCTACGCCGAGCATCGCACGAACTCGATCGAGGTTTTCGTGCGCGACGCCGGGATCGGGTTCGATCCCGAAGGGGTCGCCGATGACCGCCACGGAATCCGACAGTCGATCAAAGCCCGCCTGGAGCGGCACGGCGGACGGGCCTCCATCTTCTCGGAGCCCGGGCACGGCACGGAGGTCGAGCTTTACCTACCCTTGAACGCAACAACCACACGTCCGGCCACCGCCGACGAACCGCAACCGGTGCCGGAACCGGACTCCGAGGATCACATCGATCCCGACAGTCTGATGCCGGCCGGTGGGGAGCACCCATGATCCGAGTAGCCCTGATAGATGACCACGCACTGGTGCGGGCCGGAGTCCGGGGGGAACTCGAGGAGAGCGACAACAGCGACGTGGATGTGGTCGCCGAGGCCGGCACCGTCGCCGATGCCATCGACGCCATCGTCCGGTCCAAACCCGACGTCGTGGTGTGTGACGTACACCTCCCCGACGGCACCGCGGCCGACGTCATTGCCGGGGTCGTGGAGCGCGGGGTCACCTCACGGTTCCTCGCCCTGTCGGTGTCCGACGCCGCCACCGACGTCATTCACGTCATCCGCAGCGGCGCCCGCGGTTACGTCACCAAAGCCATCGAGGGTCAGGATCTCGTCAACGCGGTGCGGAGGGTCAACGACGGCGACGCCGTGTTCTCCCCCCGCCTTGCCGGGTTCGTACTCGACGCCTTTTCCGCCAACCTGGAGTCGCCCGCCAACCCCGAGCTCGATGAGTTGACGGCCCGGGAGCAGGAGGTGATGCGGCTGCTCGCCCGCGGCTACGCCTACAAGGAGATCGCCCGCCGGCTGTCGATCTCGATCAAGACCGTCGAGAGCCACGCCTCGGCCGTGCTGCGGAAACTCCAGCTGTCGAGCAGGAACGAACTGGCCGCCTGGGCGGCCAACCGGAAGCTCGTCTGACCGCCCGCTGGGGCCCGGCTGTCAGGTGACCGGGAACCGGTGACAGACCATCGCCTGCCCTGGTTCGGCGCGCCGCACCTCGTAGAGCACGCGGGTGATCACCTTCACGATCTCGTCGAGATGGGCGCTGCCGTTCGACCAGACCTGCCGCCAGTTCGGATCGCCGCTCTGGAAGCCGAGGGAGAACATCTGCTCCCGCTGATCGGCACTCAGCCGATGCTCCATCGGTATCCGGCTCTCGCTCTGGGCCTCCAGCGTCACCGTGTTGTTCTCCACCAGCCACTGGAGGTAGAAACACGACTGGGGGTGTTCGAGGATCGAGACCTCGGGCCGTTTGTTCTCGATTTCCTCCGCAAGCATGGCGCTGAGATGCACGTTGAGACCACCGACCGGCGGCAGCTGGAACTTGGTGATGCGTTCCACGGAACCGACGGCAGGCACGAGGTCGCCCCGCTGCGGGTCGAACACCACGAGCGACATGTCGGCGTTGATCGAGATCAGAAGATCACGGACTCGAGACGCCAGCTTGTCGTCGGTGCGAAGGTAGATGACCGAACCCCGGGCCGAGTTGATCAGCGGTGTGTCGATCCAGGGGCTGTTCGATCCCCCGGGCATGTCGCGGTCCGGGTAGATCCGGAGTAGGGCACCGATGACGTCCCGCATTCGCTGTGTCGGGTCGGCCGTGCTCGGGTTGTCGGCCCGCAAGCGCTGATAGTCGGAGCCGGCGTGGGCTTTCGAAAGGGGCTGTGACCCCTCCCAGATGACGAAGTCATAGCTCATGGGGCAACTCGGCGGCAGCGGAACTCGTCGATGGCCGCCCGGGTGCTTGATTTCACTGGTGTCACCTTACTGGGGCTCGACGAGTACTCGTTGGCCCAGCGTAGCAACCCGCGAGCGTGCAAGGGCGAAGGCCCCGTCGATCACTCGAGCCAGGATCGCATCAGGCTTCGCAGGCGTTCGATTCCCACTCCGCTGTGGGCGCTGACCCACACCGGATCCCTGACTTCGAGATCGCAGCCGGCCGCCAGATCCTTCTTCCGTCGATCCCGCTTCGAAGACTTGACCTTGTCGTGTTTCGTCGCCACGACCGTGTGCGGCAGGCCGTTGGCCCGCAGCCAGTCGAGCATCTGGACGTCGAGTTTCGTGGGCCCGACCTCACCGTCGACCAGGACCACGATCATGTTCAGGGCCTCCCGTTCGAGCAGGTAGTCCTCGATCATGATCCGCCAGTCCTCCCGCATCGACTTTGACGTGGCCGCGTAGCCGTAGCCGGGGAGATCCATGATCGTGGCCGACAATCGGCCATCGCCCTCGGTCAGCGGCTGGGCACGGTTGTCGACCAGGGTGAACAGGTTCAACAGCCTGGTGCGGCCCGGGGTGTTCGACACGTGGGCCAGCTTCTTCCGTTTGGCCACGGCGTTGACCAGGGACGACTTGCCGACGTTGGATCGTCCGACGATCGCTATCTCCGAGCGGCTCGGTGGCAGGGCGTCGACGGAGTCGCCGGATGTGACGAACTCCATCGTGATCGGACCCGCCATGTCAACGACCACCGTCGACATCGACCGCTGCGGACCGCTCGGTGCGCCAGGCAACCAGGTCCCGGTCGATCTCGGCGATCGTGCGACACCCGGTCAACGCCATCGACCGCTCGAGGCCGTCGATCAGGAAACGCAGCACATGATCGACGCCGGCCTCCCCGCCGGCACCGAGCCCGTAGAGGTAGGCCCGTCCGACCATAACGGCGTCGGCCCCCAAGGCCAGCGCCTTCACGATGTCGCCCCCTCGGCGAACACCGCCGTCGGCGATGACGGCGGCGCGCCCGGCCACGGCCTCGGCCACCGGTTCGATCAGCTCGACGATGGCCGGCGCGTCGTCGAGCTGGCGGCCTCCGTGGTTGGAGATCGCGATGCCCTCCACGCCGTGGGCAACGGCGAGCTCCGCGTCGGCAACGGTCTGCACCCCTTTCAGGACGATCGGGCCGTCCCACCGGCCCCGCAACCATTCGACCTCCTCCCACGACAGGGCGGGGTCGAACTGGCTTCCGGTGTACTCGGCCAGACTGATCGCGCTCGACCCGTCGATGTTGTCGCGTCCGGCGACGTTGGCGAAGGTGATCGGCTCATTGGTCAGGAGGCCGTAGGTCCAGGCGGGGTGGAGCAGTCCGTCGACGATGGTGCGCAAACCGATCTTGGGCGGCAGCGTCGTCCCGAGGCGGACATCACGTTCGCGGCGGCCGAGCACCGCCGTGTCGACCGTCAACATGATCGCCTCGTAGCCCGCCTCCTTCGATCGGTCGACCAGCTCGGCCACGAGACCCCGGTCGCGCCAGGCGTAGACCTGGAACCACTTCGGGCCCGGGCAGACGGCCGCCACCTCCTCGATCGAGCGGGTTCCCATCGTCGACAGGCTGTAGGGCATACCCACCCGCGCCGCCGCTCGGGCCACGGCCAGCTCGCCCTCCGGATCGGCGATCCGGGTGAAGCCGGTCGGGGCCAGAATCACCGGGGTCGGCAGGGGCCGATCGAACAGCGAGATCGAGGTGTCGATGTTCGACACATCCCGAAGCACCCGGGGTCTGAACTCGATCCGGGAGTAGCCGGACACGTTTCGTTCGAGCGTGCGCTCATCCTCCGCTCCCCCGTCGATGTAGTCGAAGACGGCCTGCGGAAGGCGCCGCTTGGCCTGACGCCGCAGATCGTCGATCGATGCCGCCCTCGCCAGCCGGCGGGCTGTCGTCGGCAACTCGATCGGCTGAAGCCGCACAAGGGAGTGGAACGACCGCAGTGGGTTCATGGCCCCATCCTAGGGCCCGAGTCGGTTGGCGCCGGCGCCGGCGCTCCCCCCCGAACTTTGCGACGTTCACGTCCCCCTCAGCCTAAACCTCGTGACGTCCACGACCCCTGTGGGGGGACGTCAGGTGCACAAAGTTGCAGGGAGGGGGTGCGGCCGCCGTGCGGAGCTCAGGCGGCGGTGTTGGAGTCGGTGGTGATGATGCGTTTGATCTCACCGGTGCTCTTGGTCACCATCTCCGGAATCGACCATTCACGGGCCGAGCGGCTGATCCCGAGCCGATCTCCGAATATCTGATTGACCGCTCCGCCGATCAGCAACACCTGGGCCGCCAGCCAAATCCACGTGATCGCCAGCAGGAAGATACCGACCGCGGCCCGGACCTCGTCGGCACCTTCGGCCGCGAGCGTGAGGTCGACGTACTGGCCGAAGCCGATCGTCAGCAGCCACCACATCAGGGCGGCCACCAAGGCACCAGGCAGATCGTGGAGCCACCGCGATCGGGTGGCCGGGCCGAAGTGGTAGACGATCGACGCCCAGAGGATGAGCACCGCCACCAGGGTGATGAATCGGAGCGAGTCGAACTGGACGTTGGAGGCAAGCCGATCCCAAACGAGCTGGTCGAGCACGATCAGCGGCAGCGGGATCAACACGCTGCCGACACCGAGCAGAACGGCAACGACCCTGGTGATGTACCACGGGCGGCGTTCGTCGGCATCGACGTCGTAGATGTCCTCCAGCGCCCGGATCAGTCCCGCGAAGCCTCGGCTGATGGACCACAAGGCGAACGCCCCCGAAATCAAGGACAAGCCGGCGTTGGTGTCACTGAACAGCGCGGTGACGGTCTCCTGGATCTCCCCACCCTCGTCGGTGAGAATCCGGGCGATGAACTCGGAAACCTCGGCCTGGATACGACTCTGGAACTCGACGTTCCCGGTCTCGGCGGGGAAGACCAGCCCCAGTGCCCGGTCGATAGGGCCGAGGATCGCCAACAACGCCAGTACCGTCGCCGGAAGCGACACGAGTAGCCAGAACGTCACACTGGCCGCCAAGTCGCCCACCCGACCGTAATACCATCGCAGAGAAACGTCCCAGACGAATCGCCATGTCGACGCGATCCAGTCGATCGGACCTTTGTTCACGGTCACCAGGGTACGCAATTCCGATCTCGATGGGGGGATTGGCGAACTTCTTCGAGGGTCGGACCGACGTGTAGAGTCGAAAATATGAGCGCCGGAGAATCACCGTTCACCAACCGTAAGGCCGGCGAGGCGTTCCTGGTCGACCCACCGGGCGGGCGGCAGGGTCCCGGCCTCCTCGTGCTCCACTCCTGGTGGGGTCTGAATCCGTGGGTACGAGACTTCTGCCGGCGCCTCGCCGAGAACGGATACACGGTCCTCGCTCCCGACATGTTCGACGGCGTGCAGCCGGTCACGGAGGCCGAGGGGGAGGCGGTTCTGGCCGATCAGAGTCCCGACGAGCTGTCGGGGCTGGTGATGTCGTCCGCTCACACACTGCGGGTGGCGTCGGCCGACTCGTCACGCCCTATCGGGGTGATCGGCTTCTCGATGGGCGCGTCGCTCGGGCTGTGGCTGTCGGCCCGACTGACCCGTGATGTCGGTGCCGTCGTGGTGTTCTACGGAGCCCAGTCGATCGACTTCGACGATGCGACCGCCACCTACCAGGGTCACTTCGCCGAGATCGACCACATGGTGAGCGAGGAGGATCGGGTCGTCACGGAATCGTTCATTCGGCTGGGAGGACGCCACACCGAGTTCCACGTCTACCCGGGAGCAAAGCACTGGTTCTTCGAGGCGGGCGACAACTACGACGAGGCAGCCGCAGACCTCGCATGGGATCGGATGATGACCTTCCTCGGACAAACCATCGCCGCTGCCGCCTGAGCGCCGGTCACGCCACCAACGAGGCTCACCGAGCCTCGTGGAGGTCCAACTCGGCGACGACGATCACCTCGTTTAGCGTGCGCTCGATGTGAGATCGTTCGGCCAGACCGTCGACGATGGCCAGACCGCGCCCCCGTTCGGCTGTTGGACTCGGCACCAGGCCGAGCCGGAGGGAATCGTCGACCTGCCCCTCGTAGGGGCTGGTGACCGCACAGACGACTCCGCCCACTCCGTCCGCAGCCTCGCCACGGTCGACCAAGGTGATCTCCACCCGAAACCATCGCCCCGGAGCCGCCTCGACGGCATTGGTGCACAGTTCACTCAGGACCATCCGAACTCGTTCGACGAGCCAGTCGACCCGCTCGCCGTCGACGTCCGCAACCTCCGAGAACCACCCGGCGACGATGTCCGCGGCCTCGTTACGCGCCGCGGCGACGGCGTGGACGTCAGCGGTGTAGTCGTGGCGCCGGCACGGTTGATCGTCGGTCGGAGAGGTCACGGCCTCCTCAATGGTACGAGTACGCTGAGTTTAGGGGCACGCCTCGTGGGTAGGTTGGGTACATATGACAGCTGACGAGGAAACAGAATTCCGAGGTATCGGATCTCCAACGGAGGCGGCATCTCGCATTCTGGTTTCCGGGGCCACGGGTTACGTCGGTGGTCGGCTGATACCCCGCCTGCTCGACGACAAACACGCGATCGTCTGCCTGGTTCGTCCGGGATCGGTTCTCGACCGTCCGTTCGTCGATGACGTCACCATCGCCCGAGGATCCGCCGACTCGGCCGACGACGTGGCCCGCGCCGCCGAAGGATGCCGGGTTGCGTTCTACCTCATCCACTCCCTCGGCCGCGACGATTTCGCCGAGCACGACCGCCGAATGGCCGAGGCCTTTCGCCTGGGCTGTGAGCGGGCCGGAGTGGAACGCATCGTCTACCTCGGCGGTCTCGGGCGATCCGACGATGACCTGTCACCGCACCTGGCCAGCCGCCAGGAGGTCGGACGGGTTCTCGGTCAAGGATCGGTCGACGTCACCGAGATCCGGGCCGCCATCATCATCGGGTCGGGAAGTGCGTCGTTCGAGATGCTCCGATCGTTGACCGAGGTGCTACCGGTCATGGTCACGCCCCGTTGGGTCCAGCACACGCTCTGTCAACCCGTTGCCATTCGCGATGTGCTCATCGGCCTACAACGTGCGATCGGCAGGCGGACTCCGGGGCACGAGATCCTCGAACTCGGCGGGCCCGACCAGCTGACCTACGTGGAGATGATGCAGGGCTACGCCGCGGTCGCGGGGCTGAAGCCGCGGCTGATCATCGGTGTTCCGGTCCTGAGTCCCCGGCTCTCGGCCCACTGGGTGACACTGGTGACGCCGCTGCCCGCCGTCCTCGCCGGCCAGCTCGTCGACAGCCTCATCAACGACGTGGTGGTCACCGAGACGTCGGCCGCCGACGAGCTCGGTTTGGAGCCGCTCGGTTTTCGGCAGTCGGTCGACCGGGCACTCCAGATGGTCTCCGATCTGATGATCCCCACCCGCTGGACGGGCTCCGCACCCGCGGAGACCACCGATGCAACCCCGAGACCCGAGGACCCGGAATGGGCGAGCGGATCGGTTCTCGAGGACGTTCGCAGCACGGTGACGTCCGCCGATCCCGCAGCGCTGTTTGGGGTGATCACTGCCCTCGGTGGCGGCCAGGGTTGGATGACCGGCCGATGGATGTGGGAGCTCAGAGGGCTGGCCGACAAGGTGAGCGGCGGAGTCGGTCTTCGTCGCGGCCGGCGTCATCCCATCGATCTCGTTGTGGGCGACGCCGTCGACTTCTGGCGGGTCGAGTCGATCGAACGCGACCGGTTTCTGCGTCTGCGGGCGGAGATGAAGCTTCCCGGCCATGCCTGGCTGGAGTGGAGGATCTCCGTCGATGGCATCGACAACGACACCGACGGAACGTCACCGGTCGACGCCGCCCGTGAGACGGCGGTGGTGCAGGCCGCCCGGTTCGTGCCCCGGGGCCTGGCCGGGAGGCTCTATTGGTATGCGCTGGCCCCATTCCACTGGCTAATCTTTCCTCGTATGTTGGCGAGGATCGTTGAAGCCGCCGAGCAGACCGCCCGTCAATCGCGCGCCGTCGCGTCGCCGTGACGACCGACGCTGCGATAGCGCCCGCTGAGGTGAGGCTGGTCATCCCGGCCGCACCTCGCCTGATTTCGGTGGCCCGAACAGCGGCCGCGAGCATCGTGGCCGAGGTCGATTTCACACTCGACGACATCGACAACGTGCGCATCGCGGTGAACGAACTGGTGTCGCTTCTGGTCGAGTCGCAACCGGCCGATGGTCGGGTCACGGTCGTTTTCGGCCTGGAGAACGTCGATACGTTCACCATGGAGGCGTCGGTCGATTCCCCCCGCCACTCGACGGCGCTCGATCCGCTCAGCCGCCAGATCGTGGCCGCCGTCGCCGACTGGTTCGACGTGCAGCCCGGTATGTGCCGACTGCGTGTTGTTCGCAGGGCCTAGCGTGACCACGGCGGGAAATCGTCCCTCCGACTCCACGATCGCCGAGTGGTTCGAGGAGTACCGGCGCTCCGGCAATCGGCGAACCCGCAACAAGCTCGTCGAGGCCCATGTCGGCTTCGGTGTCCACGTCGCCCGCAAGTACGCCAATCGAGGCGTCCACGAGGACGACCTCCGGCAGGTGGCGATGATGGCCCTGGTGAAGGCGGTCGATCGTTTCGACCCGTCCCGCGGCGTGAGCTTCTCGACGTTCGCCGGGCGCACCATCGAGGGCGAGATCAAACGTCATTTCCGTGACTCCACGTGGTCGGTGCGGGTGCCTCGACCGATCAAGGAGCTGCACCTGAGAGTGCGAAGCGCGGCCGAGGATCTGACCCATGAGTTGGGGCGATCACCGACGGCGCGAGAGGTGGCCGGCTATCTGGCGGTGTCGACTGACGACGTCGTCACCGCACTCGGCGCGTCCGCCGCCTATTCGGCGGACGCCATCGACGCGCCGACACGCGACGACGGTTCGACCAGCCCCCGTATCCCGGTCGAGCACGACGAGGGATACGGCTTGACCGAGGATCGAATCCTTCTCGAACGACTCATCGCCCGGCTGCCCGAACGGGAACAGGAGATCGTGAGACTACGGTTCTTCGAAGACTTGACCCAGGCCGAGATCGCGGACCGCGTCGGGGTCAGCCAGATGCACGTGTCACGGCTGCTGAGACGGGCGTTCGAGAAGATGGCCGCTGTCCACCGCGACAAGGCTCCGGACCTGTAGCGGTAGGAGGGTTCAGGACTCGTCGGCCCGGATGATGACCCGCTGGGGGAAGGGGATCTGGATACCGGCCTCGGCCGCGGCCTTGTCGAGGGCGAGCCCGACGGCGTCTCCAGCCGCCCAGCTGTCGGCGATCGAGGGAGGATGCCAGACCCGGACGACGAAGTCGATGCTCGAATCTCCGAATCCGGTGAACAGCACTTCGGGGCCGGGGCTGTCGTTCACCTCGTCGAGACCACGAACCGCTTCGGTGAACACGGATTTCACCTGTTCGAGATCGGAGCCGTAGGCGACGCCGATGGCGACGGAGGAGCGACGTTGACCTCGCTCGGTGTGATTGTAGATCGCGTCGGTGATCACCTGGCTGCTGGGCAGGTAGACCGTTTCCCCATCGGGAGTCACCACCGTTACCGAACGGGCGTCGATCGATTCCACGGTGCCTTGGATGTCACCGCTCGAGATCTGATCACCGTAGGAGAACGGCCGCCGGATCTGAAGCAACAGCCCGGCCACGAAGTTCTCCAGGATGTCCTGGAGGGCGAACGCCAGCGCAATACCGACGATTCCCAGCGCACCGAGCAGCGGTCCGATCTGCACACCAAGCTGTTCGAGGGCATAGATCATGCCGAAGGCGACGACGGCATAGCCGACGAGTCGGGCCAGCAGGTCGACAACCGCGCTGTCCCACCGTCCGGCGAGAACCCGCTTCAGTACGAACTTGACGACCCGGGACCCGACGATGGCGACGGCCAGTATGATTCCGGCCTTTCCCCAGTCCCAGAGCGTGAGAGGTTCGTCGCCCAAGGCACTCCGCAGACTGTCGATGTCGGTTTCCTGCGACACCAGGGAATGCAGCGGACTGCCGGGGATGTGGCCTGATCGGGCGTTCATTGTTGTTCCAGGTTCCTGTGCGATTCGGGATGGGCTCGGCAGGCAGCCTATCCAGCTCCGGGACGCCGGAAACGCGCCGATCAGGCCGGACCGGACCGATGGGCGATCATCAACGTGGCGTCATCCCGGAGTGTGGGGCCGGTCATGGCGAGCAACGCCTCGACCACATCGCGTGCACACCGATGCGTGAACAGCCGGGCGTGGGACTCGACTGCCGACCGGAAGCGGTCCTGTCCGACGGAATCCTCCGCCGATTCGAGCAGGTTGTCGATGACACCGTCCGTGTAGAGGATGAGGGACTCGTCCGGGTCGAGCGTCACCTCGCCGATCGGCACGGCAGCGACGGACTCCTCTCCGGTGACCCACATACCGAGGGGAAGTGACGGATTGAGGGTCAGCTCCCGGAGGCCGTCTTCGGCGAGAATCAGGGGCGGTAGATGGCCGGCACTGACCCACTGACCCTTACCGGTGGACAGGTCGAGGTCCACGACCACGACGCTCACGTACGCCGACCCTTCGTGGCGGGACCGGATGGCGGCATCGACGTCGGCCAGAATCTTGGTCAGGTCTCCTCCCTCCCGCCGGGCTCGACGCAATGCGGCAGTGGCAAGAGAGGCCAGGAGTGAGGCGCCGAGCCCGTGTCCCATGGCGTCGAGGACGGCCAGGAAGAGGCGGCCGTCGTCGAACGAGTACTCGAAAATGTCACCTCCGGTCTCGTAGGCCGGTTCGACGGCGGCACTGACCGCGAATCCGTTTCCACGACACGATGCCGGCGGGACGATCGTGGCCTGGATCTCGGCTGCCAGTGACATCTCCTGGGTTCTGACCGTGGTCCATGGGCGGTCGTTGAAGGCGAAAGCCGATGAGATATTGAGTGCCACCAGGGGAGCCATCGCCTGGAGCACCGAACCGACCTTGTCCGGATCGGACGATCCGGGCTTGGCGAGCAGGCGGCCGATGTGGTTGCCGTGATGCTCCAGGGCAACGCTCACCGGCCACTTGTCGGTGTCGACCGGCCCTCCGTGGCGGAGCGAGAAAAGCCGGCGCCGCTGGAGATCGTGGAGGCCGACATCGACCAACTCCACCACGGATTCGAGCGAGGGAGGAAGGCTGTCCAGGAACTCTATAGGATGGCTCTGCGACGCAAGCTGAGCCAGCGACGCAAGTTCGGTTCGGATATCGTCCACAGACACAGTATTGCCCAGCGGTCACGCGAAAATGTCAGATCCTTCAACTTCCTCCCTCCAGATCGACACGACGTCGCAGGACGACCGTGTCGTCATCGTGCTCAAGGGAGCGGTGGACATGGCCACCGCTGCTCAATTCGATGCTGTGGCCCGCCAGTGCATCTCCGAGGGAGCCACCACGATCGAGCTCGATGCCACTGATCTCGGCTTCATGGATTCGACCGGCCTGTCGGTGATCGCCTCCCTCGTCCGTCATCTTCGCCCGAACAACGGCCGGCTGGTCATACGGAGCTGTCCGCCGCTGCTGATCAAGCTGCTCGAAATCACGGCGCTGCGGGAACACGTCGAACTGATCGACTAGGCGGCCTACAGCTCGTCGATCGTCTTTCGGTTGTCCGAGCCGAGCGGCACCTGGCACATCTCGAGGTGGAGGCGACCGCCGTCGGAAGCGGGGTGGGCGGCCATGGTTTCGACGTCCAGCTCCACACCCAGACCGGGACCGGTAGGCGCGAGGAGATAGCCGTCCTCCCAGCGCAGCGGTTCGACCACCACATCACGGTGGAACGGGGTGTCGATCGTCTCGAGGATGAGGAAACTCGGGCTCGAGAAGGCAACGTGGGCGGCCGCGGCGTGGGCCACCGGTCCGCAGTAGATGTGCGGGGCGATCTGGGCGTTGTACAACTCGGTCAAGGAGGCGATCTTCTTGGTCTCCCAGACTCCTCCTGATCGACCAATGTCGGGCTGGAGGATCGCCGCTCCCGCCTCCAACGCCCGGTGGAACTCGATGCGTGTGGTCAGCCGTTCCCCGGTGGCGACCGGAATCGTCGTCGACGCCGCCACGGCGGCCAGGCCGCCCATCTGATCGGGTGGTACCGGCTCCTCGAACCACAGCGGGTCGAAGCGCTCGAGCCGACGGGCCAGCCGACGAGCCGACGACGTCGTCATCTGACCATGGGTGCCGACCAGGATGTCGGCTCGGTCGCCGACGGCCTCTCGGATCGAGCCGATGACCCGTTCCGACCGTTCAAGTTCTCCAAGCGAAAGCTCCCGTCCACCCTGAAAACTGTAGGGCCCGGTCGGATCCTGTTTGACCGCCGTCCATCCCTGGGCCACGTACTCGGCCGCCCGGGCCGCGGCCTCGTCGGCGTCGTGGTAGACGTCGGCCTCGTCGACCGGGACGGACGGGTCGTGAACGTTGCGGGGATAGAGATAGGTGTAGGTGCGCAGTCGCTCGTGGAAGGCGCCGCCGAGCAGCTGATACACCGGCCGATCCAGCGCCTTGCCGAGGATGTCCCAGACCGCCATCTCGATACCGCTGAAGACGCCCATCATGGTCACGTCCGGTCGCTGGGTGAAGCCCGCGGAGTAGACACGGCGAAAGATGGCCTCGACGTTGTGGGGGCTGTCGCCGGCGACGAAGCGATCGAATGTGTCGACGACCATCCGCTGGGCGATCAACGGCGAGAACGGGATGCCGTAGCACTCCCCGATCCCCGTGATCCCATCGTCGGTGGTGACCTCGGTGAGAATCCAGAACGTACCGCCGATGCCGGATGGCGGCGCCACGGCGTGGGTGCGAATCGACTCGAGCTTCATCGACGTCAACGGTCAGTCATCGGTGATGTCGGTGGCCCCGTCGTCGGTGTAGTCGATGGTGTGCACCGGCTCGACCGCCGTGGTCACGATACCCATGAGGTTGGCGGCGATCCTTTTCCAGTAGCGATACAGAATCGCGCGGGGGACGGCATAGTGGCCCGGTTCATCGGAGTGCATGAACTCCCGAACCTTGCCCTCGCAGTGGTGGCGCAGATCGTCGGCCCTGCGGCGGAAGTCGGCCACCTTCTCCGGATCCGGATCGGTGAGGAGGCTCGCCGTCTCGGCGTACATGTCGGAGATGGTGGTCCGATCGGTCACGAAGCCGTCGAGATCCGGCGCCTCGACCAACGAAACGCCCTCGTCGGTGAGGTCGAGGATGTTCTTGGCCTGATCCCCGATGCGTTCGATCTTCTTGATCAGCAGCGTCAGCCCCAGGACCGTGCCGATGTCGGAGCTGCCCTGCACCGCGATGTGAACCACGAGCTCCGACCGGAGCTGTTGTTCGGCCTCGTTGATCCGCTGGTCGGTCTTCTCGACCTCGTCACGCATCTGCGCCGCGTCGGCGCCACTGAGCACCGCGGCCGTGGCCAAATCGAACGAGTGTCGGGCATCCGCGAGCATCGTGGTCACCCGGGCATCGATCTGGTCCATTGCGCTGTCGCCCCGGCGGAAGAATTCGAGAATCATGATTGCTCCTTATCGCAGGATGGCGACGCCGACGGCAGGCACGGCGATGAACAGTAGAACGACGTAGGCGATGGCCCATTGGCGGCGCGCCACCGCAATCTCAGCGAGATGTTCGGCCGATCGGATCGGGAGGTTCCGAGCGAACGGCAGAACGTACAACAACAAGATTCCTATCACGTTGAACGTGGTGTGGACCAGGGCAACGGTCAGGGAATCGGTGCTGCCGGTGGCCAGGGAGGCAAGTAGGGCGGTGATGGTGGTGCCAACATTGGCTCCGAGGGTGACCGGATAGGCATTGCGGAGCGTCAGAACCCCGGCTGCGGTCAGCGGGATGAGAATCGACGTCGTGATGCTCGACGACTGGACGGCGATCGTGATCATCAAACCGACGATGAGCGCCACGAAGCCTGCCCCCTTGCCCAACACCGCGTTGAGCGTCCGCTCCACCCGATCGGCGACGAGTCGGCGCATGTTCCTGGTTATGAACGTCAGCGCAAGCAGCACGATCACCAGACCGCAGGCGACCATGAACACGCCGAGGATGTTGCCCGTCAACCCGATCCCCTCCCACATCGATCTGATCCAGCCGACGGGCGCTTTGACGGCGGCCTTGATCGGGCTCTCCCACTCCGCGCCGGCGGAGCCGACGAGCACCCCGGAGATGTTGGTGGCGATGCTCGAGATCAAGCCGGTGGCCAACTCCAGAGGGAGCAGCAGAGCGACGGCAAACAGGTTGAAGAAGTCGTGGACGGTGGCGGCGGCAAACGCCCGCTTGAATTCGGCCGAGGCCCGAAGATGACCGAGGGACACGATGGTGTTGGTCACGGTGGTGCCGATATTTGCCCCCATGATCATCGGCACGGCCTGCTCGACACCGAGGGCCTGACTGGCGACAAGACCGACGATCACCGACGTGCTGGCCGATGACGATTGCACGAGGACGGTTCCGAGGATGCCCACGAAGAGGCCGGCCAAGGGATGATTGACGTTGGAGAACAGCTGCTCCTGGGTGTCGGCGCCCATGACCTTGATCCCGGATTCCAGCGACGAGACGCCGACGAGGAAGAGGTAGATCAGCGTGAGGACCAACGCCGAGCGGGCGGGTCCGGGCATGTCTCGTGCTGGTACGGTCGGATTCGCGATGGTCATTTGTCCATGTGTACGACCGACCGGATCCTCCTGGTCTTGATCGTCCGGCGCAAGTGTAGGGCGGGTCGCTGAACACCGCTTACCCGGTACGAAGAATGATGTCCGCAACCTCCTCGGGGTGGCTGAACATCAGGAAGTGGGGCCCGACCAACTCCCGATGGCTCCATGTCGGGTCGGCCTCGGCTGCCGCTGCGTAGGAGGCGAATTTGGTCGGCTCCGGTCCGGCGGCGTACACGTACGTTCTCGTCACATGCTCCGGGAGATCCACGACCCACGGATCGGTGAAGCACCGGATCGGGTGATCGACGAGGCGCTCGCGGCACCAGGCCGCGCCCTCCGGACCACCGAAATGCTCGGGGTCCAGTTCGTAGCCGCCGAACGGCAGCATGCCGTTGTTGGCCTCCGCCGCCGCCAGCCGCTCCGGCGTCTGCCCGGGATCGGGCGCGATCGGGGCGTGGGCGTCGAGGTACACCATTGCGGCCAGCCGCTCGGGAACCCGGCCGGCCACTCCGGTGATGACCCGCCCACCGTAGGAGTGTCCGACGAGCGTCACCGAGGAGAGGTCGAGGGTCTCGATGACACCGACGACGTCATCGACATGGTCGACCAGGCGCACGTGATCGCCTCCCTGATGGCGGCGCGCCCCTTGTCCGGTGAGTGACACCGCGTGAACGGCCCGACCGGAGGCCCGCAGCCCGGGCAGAACGGGAAGCCAGCTCCACTCCCCCACCCAGGCACCGTGCACGAGAACGATCGGCCGGTTGTCGTCGCCCCAGGGTGAATCAGCCACCTGAGTCGCCCCGGACGGCGTCGACGACGAGTCGGGCCGCGGCCAGATCGGCCGCGGCGAACCCAGCTGACTTGAACAGCGTCACCTCCTCGTCGGAGTGCCTCCCGGGATGTTCGCCGCCCACCAGCGCGGCGAGATCGGCGGCGATGTCGTCTGCGCTCATGACGCCGGACTCGAGCGGCTGGGCCAGATCTCCCGACACGCTGGCGCCGGCGACGGTGTCGACGAAGACGGTGGACGTACGCACCGCCTCGTTGTCCGACTCCCGCATGTCGGGGCGAAAGCCGCCGACCAGGTCGAGGTGGGTGCCCGGGCTCAGCCACCCGCCCTTGATCAACGGCGACGTGGCCCCGGTGGCACACGAGATGATGTCGGCCTCCGACGAGGCCGTCGCCAGGTCGTCGACGGCAGCCGCAGGCAGGCCGACTTCGGCCAACGTGTCGGCAACCGCCGCCGCCGCAACCGGGTTGCGACCCCATACGGCCACTTGTTCGAGGTCCCGCTCGGCCGCATGGGCCATCGCCAGGTTGGGGGCGAGTTGGCCGGTCCCGACGACCAACAGGCGCTTCGAATCGGGCCGGGCCAACTGACGGGCGGCCAGCGCCGACACCGCGGCGGTGCGCCGTGCGGTCAGTGCGTCGCCGTCGATCGTGGCGACGGGTAGGCCCGTCTCGCCGTCGAACAGCAGATAGGCGGCGTTGACCGTCGGGTGTTCGGACGTCGCATTGGCAGGAAAGTAGGTGACGACCTTGACCCCGACCGCCTCGTGATCGACCCAGCTCGGCATCAGCAGCAGAGCTCCGGTGGAGCCGTCGGACTGCGCCAGATCGTGGACGTGACGGGGCGGCGACTGGGTGGATCCGGCCCTCAGAGCGGCGGCCAGTGCATCCATCAAGGGGGTCCACGGTGTCGTGCGGTTGACGGTTTCGGCGTCGACGAACAGCATGGCCGAAAAGCTAGCAGATTGCCGAACGAGGTCAGCCGAGCGCGAGGACCCGGCTCGGCCCGCCGGAGCCGTCCTGCCACGGCGCGGTTCCGACCACCACGGTCGTCCCTCGCGCCGGCACCGAGTCGAGGCCGGCCAGATTCTCGACCCCGTATCGGTTGGTGGGGAGGAAGCCGAAGTGCACGGCGAAGTCCCCGGAGTTGCCCGGATCGAGGCTGAGCGTGTCGACGCCGATGCCGACGACGTCCCGCTTGTCGGCGAGCCACATGGCCGCCTCGATTCCGAAACCGGGAAAGTTCAGGTCGGGGAAACCGACACCACCGCGGTACGCGTCGTTTCCGTCGGCCCGTTTGGCCTCCCAGCCGGAGTTCATCGCCACGAACGCCCCTCTGGGAATACGACCGTGGCCCCGCTCGTAGGCGATCAGGTCGTCGACCTCGACCGTCGCGTTGGGGTCGGCGGCGGCCTTGGCCGAGATGTCGACCACGGCCAGCGGCGCAACGAGGTTGGCGGCCGGAATCTGGTCGACCTTCCAGGCCGACGGTCCGAAGTGGCCGGGGGCGTCCATGTGCGTGCCCCATTGCTCCTGGAAGGTCCAGCTCTGGATGTAGAAGCCATCGGTTGCGTAGTCGAAGATCGTGGAACGGGATCCCCCGGCGTCGTCGCCGAAGAACGTGGGAAAGTCCGTCGTCAACCGGTACGTCAGATCGTAGACGCGCGGTCTCCTCCGGCGCCCTGATCCGGCCGCCGCCGGCGATGCACCGACGGCCAGAGCCGCCCCACCGACAGCGGCCGCAGCACCGACCTTCAGCACCCGACGCCGGCTGACCGACGGCGCCTCGGTTTCCCCCCGGTCGAGCAGCGCCTTCATTCGTGGACCACACATCGCGGAACTCCCTTCAGACCCGCCATTGCCGTTGCTCTCGACAGTAGTCATCCCGCAACCAGCTGTCACGAGCGTCGGTAACGAGGGGTGGGAAACACCGGCGGGTCACGGCACCATTTGTGTATGGCGTCACACATCTTCCGCAGCCCGCTTCCCGACCAGGAGATCCCCGAGGTCCCGCTCACCGGCTATGTGCTCCAGCACGCCGAGGCCAAAGCCGACGAGCCGGCCATGATCGACGGGCCGACCGGCCGCACCTACACCTTCGCCCAGCTGCAGGACCACATCGGCCGCCTCGCCGGGGGCCTGACCGCCAACGGATTCGGGGCGGGCGCCACCATCGGCCTCATGGCCCCGAACGTGCCGGAGTACGCCGTCGTCTTCCACGCGGTGGCCGTCGCCGGCGGCACGGTGACCACGATCAACCCGACCTACGGGGCCGAGGAGGTCCGGTTCCAACTCAACGACGCCGGGGCCGATCTCCTGGTGACGATCCCCGACTTCGTCGAAACGGCCAAGACGGCCTCCGAGGGTACCGACGTCACGAGGATCGCGGTGATCGGTGACTCTTCCGACGACTCGGTGATCGCCCTCGGGGATCTTTACGGCGACCCCATCGACCAGGTGCCGATCGACGTGCGAGAACAGGTCGTGGTGCTCCCCTACTCGTCCGGCACGACCGGCATGCCCAAGGGCGTGATGCTGACCCACCACAATCTCGTGGCCAACCTCGCCCAGTCCCGACCAGTGCTCCAGTACGGGGAGAACGAGATGGCGCTGGCCGTACTCCCCTTCTTCCACATCTACGGCATGCAGGTGCTGATGAACGGTCTGCTGGCCGAAGGCGTGGGTGTGGTCACCATGCCGCGCTTCGACATGGAGCAGGCGCTCAGCCTCATCCAGGAGCACTCGGTCACCCAGTTCTTCGCCGTACCCCCGATCGTGTTGGGCCTGGCCAAACATCCGGCGGTCGACGACTACGACCTGTCGTCACTACGCAAGATCTTCTGTGGCGCCGCGCCCCTCGGCGGCGAACTGGGCGAGGAGGCGGCCGAGCGGATCGGCTGCGCCGTCGTGCAGGGCTACGGCATGACGGAGCTGAGCCCGATCAGCCACGCCACGGCCGGCGACGACGCCAAGCCCGGCTCGAGCGGGATCACCATCCCCAACACCGAGTGCCGACTCGTCGACGAGAACGGCGACGACCAGGGTGTCGACGGTGAGGGCGAACTGTGGGTGCGAGGGCCGCAGGTGATGAAGGGCTATCTGAACAACCCGGAGGCGACAGCGGTCACCATCGACGACGACGGCTGGCTGCATACCGGAGACATCGCGCGGATCGACGAAGACGGCCACACCTACATCGTCGACAGGGTCAAGGAGCTCATCAAATACAAGGGCTTCCAGGTGCCGCCGGCCGAGCTGGAGGCCCTCATCGTCACCCATCCGGCGGTGGCCGACGTGGCGGTGATCGGAGTTCCCGACGTCGAAGCCGGCGAGCTGCCACGAGCCTACGTGGTGCTCAAGCCCGGAGCCGAGGCCACGGCCGAGGAACTCCAGGAGTTCGTGGCCGAGCACGTGGCCACCTACAAGCGGATCCGGCAGGTGGTCTTCACCGACGAGATCCCGAAGTCGGCATCGGGCAAGATCCTTCGCCGCTTCCTGCGCGACGAGGCTCGAGCCGAACAGAGCTGACGGCTCAGCGGTCGAGTGAGAACCGGCTCATGAAAAGCCACCCGTCGGCCGTTGCCGACACGTCGGTTGTCGTCGGTCCGAGCGCGTCGGTCATGAACGCCCCGAGGAACGCCCCCGGCCACGTGTGGCCACCACCGTCGATCTCGATGAATCGAACGGGAACGTCGTTTCGACAGCCTTGATAGTCGAATGCGGTCACCTCGTTCGAGATCTCGACCACCTCCGGATCGGGTTCGCAGCCGTAGTCGGCGGCGAACTCGGCCAGTTCGTCCGGCATCACCTGATCGAAGAAGTCAACCAGTTCCGGGGGTGCACCGGCGCCCGCCAGCTGGGATTCCCCACCGTCGAACGGAACGATGCCGTCGGCCGTGCCGTGGAACGCCATGAGCGGGACGGCCCGATCCGGTGAGCAACCCTCGGGGTGGGTGACCCCGGCCACGGCCACCGCGGCGGCGATACGGTCGGAGAGCTCGCAGACCAGACGGCTGGTGAAGAACCCGCCGTTCGACATCCCCGTCGAGTAGACCCGGGCCGGGTCGGCACAGTGCTCGGCGACCAGTCGATCGATCAATGTCTCGGCCAGGGCCACATCGTCGCGCCCGGGGTCGTCGAACTGGGCCAACTCCCAACCGGCCTGCAGGTTGCTGCCGTCCGCCGCGGATCCGCCGCCGGTGGGATGGGCGACGATGAACCCCTCGGCCTCCGCCACCGCCTCGTAGTTGGTCAGCAGAGCCTGCTGAAGGCCGTCGGATCCCAGACCGTGCCAGTTGAGCACGACAGGCAGTCGACCCTCCGCGGTTGCGATCGATGTCTGACCGGGAACATAGAGCCGGACCGGGTAGGTGTTGCCCACCGCTTCGACCTCGATCTGCACCGCCGTCTGCTGCCCGGGCTCGTCGTCGGCCACAACGGTCGGCCGACATTGCTCGACCGCGTCGTTCGTCGACGCATCGGTCGATTCCGGCACGCTCGATGCCGTGGTGGTGGTCGTCGAGGAGGTGCCGCTCGTGACAACGCTGGTCGAGGTCGACGACTCCGACGACGAGCAGGCACCGCCGATCAACGACAGCGCGAGCAGCAACCAGATCAGTCGAGAGTCGGACGTCATGTGCTGTTATTTCTAGCGGATCCGCGCCGTTCGCCGTTGGCGGTGTGGCGGTTGACTCAGGCGAACCCGACCGGATGGTCGAACTGATCGAAGGTGAACGAGCGGCCGCCCTCCGGACCGTCGTCTTCCGGGTAGAACCAGTAGTCGAGGACCATCCACCGCGGCTCGTCCTCGCTGACGTCGAACGTCTCCTGCTGCTCGACGCCGGTTCCGCTCCGGGCCGTCAACGAATGTTCGCCCGGGGTGAGACCTCGCACGAAGAACGAAATCCAGTTGTGTTGACCCTTCACCTCGAACTGCTCGTCGATGGCCACCTGACCGTCGATCAGCACCGTGATGTCGATCGGGTCGTCGGTGAAGCTCTGATTCGAGATCCAGAGCTTCACCTCGCCGGGGCCGGGTTCGGCCTGCGGTTCGCCGACGGCAGGGCCGCGCTCGACCTCGAACACAGGCGTGGCACCCGCCACCTCGCTGGTCTCGGAGGTTTCGGTGATCTCCGTGGTCTGGGTGGTCTGGGTGGTCTGCGTAGTCTCGGCGGTGGAAACCGCGGTTTGCGGCCCGTCGGTTGAACCACCGCAGGCCGCAAGGGCAACACACAACACCATCACCCTGAGCATCGGATTCGGTTCGATCAGCCGTCTCATGGTGGCTTGGACGTTGCCCACGGCGATCCGGTTCCGGTCACGGCAGCTTGACGACGATCTCGGCCATGTCCGAGACCAAGGTGATGGGAGGTTCTCCGGTGCGCTCGTCGAGTACGGCCATCGCCCGTTCGGTGCGCTCGGCATCGCCGACATCTCGGAGGAAGGCGGCCTCAACCCGCCCTGGGTGGCCGTCGATTATCTCGGCGAAGGCGTGTGCGTCCTGCAGGCTGCTGTCACCGATGAGGACGATCCTGGGCTCGGGCAGCCGTTCGAGGATGTCGTTGATCGAGTCGAGTTTGTGGTCGCGATGGGCGGAGTCGGAAAACGTTCTTCGGCTCAGTCCCATGTCACGCAACAGGAGCGGGCCCGGCGGGAACTGGTTGATGTCGAGAAACGCCACCAGGAAGTCGTAGAGGTTCCACGGGCTGGAGGACACATAGAAGATCGGGCGCTGTGCCCCGGCACCGGTCGGGCGGCAAAGATGCTGGTACAGATCGGCCGCGCCCGGTACTGCGTCCCTCGTCAACTCGGATCCGCTGATCGTGGTGAGGACCGTTCGGACGGCAGCGCCGACTCCGTTGAGCAGGATCGTGTCATCGACATCGCTGATGATGATGCGGTCGACATCGCGTCCCACCACCAGCACCTCGATCGGCCACCACTGACCCGTGCCGTTCTCGTGGTCGAGGATCCTGGCCTGCGCCAACGACCAGCGGGCTCCGGAGGTGGGTTCCCGCTCGAAGTCGAAGTCCACGGCGAAATAGCCCTCGTCGTCGGATTCGGTGGATCGGGTGATCCCGTCATAGCAGACCTCCACCGTCACGTCGGCAATCTCGGCGCTCAGAAAGCGAGTGGCCATACGGCCGGCCGCCCGCAGCGAATGTTCACCCTCCTGCGCGGATCCCGGGCGCGGCCCGGCCAGCACCCGGCCCCGGATGCGAACTCGGGTGCTGCTGCCGTACGATCGGTAGCCGTCGATTCGCAGCGGACCGGAGGGACGGACCCAGCCGGCGATCTGGCGGACCGCCCCCCGCGACCTCCGGAACCGGACCCCACCCGGAGGCCCGACTCAACGCCCAACCGACAGCCTGACGCGACTGTGACAACCAGCGCAACCGCTCGAATCTGGCGTACTCCTCCTCATCGAGTCCGGCCGGCGGTTCCTCTGCCATCAGCGGCCGGGCCCCATCGCCCGTTCTCCTCGCACACGCCCCATGATGAGGTGGGGCCAGGGGCTGGCCACGTCACCGGTTTCGATCACGACGACGGACGGGCCGGGGTGGGCGATCGCCTCCACCAGCTTCCGTTCGAGATCAGCGGGTCCGTCCGCCGGCTCGGCCCATGCCCCGAAGCTACGAACGAAGGCTACGAAATCCGGGTTGCGAAGATCGGATGCGATGGTCCGATCGGGTCCGAACCGCTCACGCTGGATGGTCCGCACGTTCCCGTAGGCCTGGTTGTCGTGCAGGACGATGGTGACGGGGATGTCATGCTGCACCGCCGTGGCCAGCTCGGTTGCCGTGAACAGGAAGCCGCCGTCGCCGACCAGCGCCACCACCGGCCGCTCCCCCGCTGCCACCTGGGCGCCGATCGACTGGGCCACCGCCGCGCCCAGCGTGCCAGCCGGGCCGCTGGTCAGGAATGTTCGGGGATGACGGAACTCGAACATCAGATGGGCGGCGAAACCGAGCTGGGTGACGTCCTCGACGATGATCCCGTCGTCGGGCAACGCCCGACGGACCGCTCCGAGCAGCTCGCGCTGAAGGTCGAGATGGGCGGTCGACCGGTCGAATTCGATTCGATGCCCGGCCACGGCCACGGACTGATCGGCTCCCTGAGGCTTCTCGGCCGAAAGGGCGTCGAGCAGGCTTCGCACCGTCGGCTGGGCGTCACCGTGCAGCCCGGTGGTGCCGATGCCGTGGCGGTCGAGTTCGCCCTCGTCGATGTTCACCTGGATGATGTGGAGGGCGTCGTCGACCCCCCAGTGAGTGATCGGAAACTCCATGCGGGTGCCGATGCCGATGGCCACGTCGGCGTCGCGCCAGAACTCCCGGCCCACGGTTATCGGGCACCAGAGCGGGTGCCGCGTGTCGACGATACCGTGGCCCTGACGTCGGGTGAAAACCGGAGCACGCAATGTCTCGGCCAGCTCTCGCACCTCGGCCGCGGCCTCGTGGGCTCCGCCACCGACGACGATCACCGGCCGCTCGGCCCGCGCCAGCGCCGCCGCGGCTGCCTCGATCAACGCCGGGTCGGCGACGGGCACCTCCGGAACAGGAGGCGTTATCTGGGCGGCGGCCTCGGCGTTCCAGCCGTCGGCCGGCACCTCGATGGCGACCGGGCGAGGTGGCCCGGACACCACGGCCTGCAACGCCTCCTGCAGGAGGGCCGGAGCCTTGTCGGGATCGTTCAGGTAGACGTGGTGCTTCGTCAGCTGGCCGATCACCGCCCCCGAATCGGGAAGCTCGTGGAGTACACCGATGTGTCGCCCCTTCTGGAAGTCGGCGATGGCCCCGACGATGGCGAGTATCCGGCCGCCGGCCCAGTAGGCGGAGGTGAGAGCGGCGCCCGCGTTCAGCAATCCGGGACCGGGGACGACGGCACACGCGGCCGGACCGCCGGTGACCTGCGAAGCGCCGAGCGCCATGTAGGCCGCGCCCTGCTCATGGCGGGTCACGATGGGGCGAATGTCGGTGGCGTCGACCAGGCGATCGAAGAACGGGTCGTTCTGGACCCCGGGGAGACAGAACAGGGTGTCGACTCCCAACGAACGGAGAGCATCGACGGAGAGCTGGGCGACGGATGTGGAGTGGGTCATGTCGTCCCAACCCTACCGGCGACTGCTTTCCTACAATGGATCCATGTCAACAGCCCATGCGGTCAACCTGGCCGACAAACTCAGCCGGTTCGACGACTGCTGGTCGCCTCGTACCGTCGCAACGTTCAACGGCCACGATGTGATGGTGGTCAAGGTCGACGGTGAGTTCGTCTGGCATCACCACGACGACACCGACGACTTCTTTCTGGTACTGAAGGGCCGCATCGTCATCCGGATGCACGATGGCGACGTCGAACTGGGGCCCGGCGAACTGTTCGTGGTCCCGGTCGGGGTGGAGCACAAGCCGGAAGCTCTCGAGCCCTCCGAGCTTCTGCTGATCGAGCCGACGGGCACCGCAAACACCGGTGACTCCGATACGGCAGCACCCAGGATCGAGCTTTGAGTAGCACAGCCGGCGGCCCGGCCGTGGCGGCGGTGGAGGCCGCGGCCATCGACGAGGTGATGACCTCCACCGTCTCGCCCGGTTCCACCCTCACCGGGGCCGAGCGGCGCAACCTGGCTGAGATCTCGCGTCGAGCCATGGCCGAGGCCTCGAAAGGCGCGCCATCTCATGCCTCACCGGACGATGCCGTGACCGGCGACGCCCGCCAGTGGTTGGTCGAACGCATCACAACCTCAGCGCACACGATCCGTCCCGGCCACATCGAACGGCTCGCCGAACTCGAGGTCGCCCCTGCCCGATACGTCGAGATCCTCGGGCTGGTGGCCCGCCTCCAAGCCGTCGACACCTTCTGTTTCGGCATCGGCGTCGACCTTCCAGAGCTGCCTGATCCGATCGACGGTCCGCCGACCGGCGAGGAGTCGGACAGCGCCCGGGTGCTCGGCGGCTGGGTGCCCACCGTCGGGCCTGCATCCCCACCGAACGCCTTGACGCTCATCCCCTCCGAGGATCGGGCCATGCACGACCTCCACGGTGCCTTCTATCTGTCGGTGAAGGGAATGGCCGACCTCGATGCCGACCGAGGGCTGCATCGGACTCAGATGGAGTTCGTCGCCGCCCGCACGTCGTTGCTCAACGAGTGCTTCTTCTGACTGTTGGCCCATGCAGGGATGCTCCGTGCGAGCGCCGAGGACACCGGCAGGGACCATGACCTGCAGGCCGTCGTCGATCCGATGGCCGATTCACTTCTGCCCGCCGGTCCGGAGCTGACGGCTTTCACCGATGCCGCCGTGCTGCGTGACCCCCAGGAGATGCCCGGCGCTCGCCGGTCGCTGCTCGACGTTGCGGGTGAGGCCGCAGTCATCCGGGCGGCGGCTGTGGCCGGGAACTTTCAGATGATGAACAGGCTCCTTGATGCCATCGGAGTTCGGGTCAACCGCGGTCGGATGGATCTGGCCGACGAGTTGGGCCTGACCGTTCCCGCCCACCTTCGACCCCACCAGTGAGTGAGACCGGTCCAACCGTCGGCGAGCTGGTTGAGGACTTCACGCTCACCGACCACCTGGGCAGAGCCGTGGACGCTGTCGCAGCAGGCCGGCCGGCCGACGCTGCTGATCTTCCACCGTCATCTGATGTGACTGCCCTGCCAGGAACATGTGCTCGCCGTGAGCGAGCACCGAGACAAGTTTCCGGCAGTCTCGATCGCCGTGATCACGTTCGCTTCGGTCGAACGGCTGGCGGCCCATCGAGGCCATCTCGGTGTCGAGTTTCCGATCCTGGCTGATCCTGACCGCGTGCTGTACCGGCGATTCGGGATCGGCAGGGGTTCGCTGACCGAGGTCTGGCGGTTCGAGACGCTGAAGCGCTACCGGGATCTGCTGAAGCGGGGCCGGCGCCTGCGTGTTCCCATGCAGGACACCCGTCAGCTCGGAGGAGATTTCGTTCATCGACGGCGAGCGCCGGCTCGTGGCCGCTTTCCGTCCTCGGTCACCGGACGCCCGACCGAGCGTCGACGACTTGATAGCGGCGGTGGAGACGGCGACTTGAGACTCGGCAGGTGTGGGTCGGCTACAGGTCGCCGCCGAAACCGAAGCCGAGCTCGTCGGCACTGACCACCTCGTCGGCGGGCGGTGCTTCGATCGCCACTGGCTCACCGACGTCGAAGATCTCGAACTCGAGGCTCGCCGACCCGAAGTCGTCGGCGTCGGCCTCGAACCCCATCGAGTCGGCGTCGAGATCGACGAGCAGCCGACGGAGCAGATCGTTGTCGTCCATCCACACCTCGACCGGCAGCTCGCCGGTGATTCCGCCGGGAAGTTCGGCCTCGAGTTCCGCCCGCTCCTCGTCCGGCAGGCTCTCAGCCGCCGTCTCGAGATCGATGACGATCCGGTAGTGAGTCGTCTCCACCCCTCGGACCGACTCCCGTCCGACCTCGGTCACCGACGCGTCGAGATCGGTCAGCACCTGCAGGAGGTCGGTAGGTGATTCGGGGCTGTCGACGCCGAACTGTCCGGTCATCGAGGCGGCATCCTCGACCGCCGTTTCGAGCCAGGCGGTCGAACCGTCGTCGAGCACGGCGCCGAACATCTGGCCGAGGACCCCCCAGCGAATCCAGGCGGTCTCCCCGATCGTGCGTAGCTGGACCGGTTCGGCGAACATGGCACCGAACATCTCCGCCTCCTGGGCCGTGGCCTCGGCGGCGATGAGCGGGACGATCCCGGACAGGTCGACGACGATGTCGGACGCCCCGAGGTCGAGGTCGTAGGCCCCGGACATCGTCAGCTCGAAGTCGGTGGCGTCCGACCCGGGGCCGCCAGCGACCGACAATCGGGCCTCGAATCGTGCCGTTGAAGCGTCCATGGTGGCGTCGGAAACCCGCGCCAGCAGGGCCGATCCTGCCGTGTCGACGTCATTCGACTCCGATTCATCGGCCGGCGGCGCATCATCGTCCTCGGTCTCACTGTCCTCGTCGGCTTCTGTGTCGTTTTGGGGCTCTTCATCGTCGTCGAGCGCTGCGTCCGCTGAAGCGTCGGCGGGTGATTCCACCGCCGACGTGCCGTCAACATCAACATCGCCACTCGAAGCAATGACGGCGGCATCGCCGCCCGATGACTGACATGCCCCGGCAACCAGAACGAGAAGCAGCGCGATGGCGATACTACGAATGGATTTCATGAAAGACCTCGCCGACAATCGACCCTCGGGTTCAAGAGGCCTATCGGCACGACTGGCAGTCGACCTTGAGCAACCTCGGATCGCTGCGCCTACTCTGTGTCACATCGGGTCATCGTCCACGATGGCCAGCAACGGTCGCACGAACTCCGAGTTGCGTCTGGCCAGATCCCATTGGCCTGGAGTGAGATCTTTCCGCAGCGTGTCGAGCATGAGCCAAGCGGTCCGCTGCGTTGCGGTGGCCGTCTCGGTATCCCCGAGGGATCGGGCTGCCTCGAATCGGAACACATGTGGATGAGCGAACAGAATCTGGCTTGGGTTGCCGTGACCGAGTATTCCGTTGAGCACATCAAAGCCGCGGCGTACATCGCCGGTGGCAACGAGCGCGCAGCCAAGATCACCTTCAAACAATTCCACCTGTCGGGGAGGAAGCCCAACTTTGTGCGCTCTCACTACATTGGCTTCTGCCAGTTGGAGCGCTTCGTGTTGTTGATTCATCTGAAGCTTGCTACGGATCAACATCGAGGTTGTATAGATCCGCCACAGCTCCAACTCCGTACCGCAGAGCAGTTCGAGTGCCTTCTCGAGATGGATCGCCGACTGTTCAAAACTACGTCGTCCGAAACTGATGCAGGCCTCAAGGATCTCCGTCCGAACCTGAATGATCGGGAGTGCCGATGCCTCACCCAAGGAACGTAGCGCATCGACGTGATACCCCATGCCATCAAGATCCCCATAGACCCGTGCCGACAAGCCTGCGCAGTGGGCCGATCTCGCAAGCAGATGCACATTGCCGGATCGCCGATAGATGTCGGCAGCGGCCGTTGCGTACGAATACGAGGTCGTAAAACGCCGACTGATGTAGTGGACGTAGGCCAACGCATGGTTGACGGCACCGAGGTCGCGATCACTTCCTGATTCCCTGGCCAACTCGAGAGCACGCTCGGCGTGGAGTTCCGCTTCGGCCGCATGGATACCGCGGGCAAGTGCGAAGCTAAGCGAGGCGAGTGCGCTGGACTCGTATTCGTGTAGTTCCCCCCGAAGAACCCCTTCCAGCGCAGTTACGGCGTGCTCGCGGGCAACATCCACTTTCCCCAAGGCATCGTAGATCGACGCCATCAGTTGCCGGGCCTCGGTCTCGACGGTCAATGACGTGTCGGCCCGTGACCACGGACTCCAAAATCTCGATCGCCCGCCTGTCCTTTCCCCGTCGCATGAAGTCGGAGCGCTTCCATCAGATCGAGCATCGAAGCCGAAGTACGGTCGGTCGACCCTTCTATCATCCGGATCTCTTCGGTGAGTGCACGCGCTCTTTGCAGCTCCCCAGCAACGGTCGCCACCTCTACCTCACGCCAGCCCCTGACGTCGAGAGCAACGTCTTGATCTTCGAGAACCGACAGAAACTTTGCCCGTTCGTGGTGGTGACCAATCCATCGCAGAGTGTCATCCAACTCAAGTACGAGCGCTATCCGGTCTGGAGGTTTCATGTCGCAACCCTCCAACTTCTGTTTGAGTCGGCGCACCTTGGCCGGAAGCAACGGCTCCTCACATTCTTTGAGCGCAACCAGTGCAGTCGTCGGTGAAGCATCGAACCGGCCCGCAGGGTCGACCTCCAACTCCGTCCGGTACAGCTCTTCTGCTTGCGCCTGGTACTGATCGGGCCGCCGCCGATCCGACGTAGAGCCGTGTGAGGTGGATGACGGTGGCGTGCGCCTCGTCCGAGAACGAGTCGAGCTCCGCCCACCGACGGGCGTGCCTCAACGCGGTCAGGCCGTCCGCAACGCCCCAGAAGCTCGACCAACGATCGGCGAATTCCTATTTCCAACTGTTCGACTCGACTGCGCAGATCGCAGGTCCACGGGTCGAAGTGTCCCGGCAGCAACATACCGCGCTCCACGACTCGCACGTGCTCCTGGAGACGTGCCGCTTCGCGGACGGGATCCGCGGATGGCGGCGCGGCGCCGAGGTCGTCGATCAACACGCTGACGTCGCTGACAAGGTGAACACCTGGATCAACTCGCACACTCTCGCGATCTCCTGACCACAGCCGGATGCCAATGCAGCCCTGTATGCGCGACAATTCCTTCGAGAGTCGACGTCGTGACATCCCGATATCGGAAGACGATGACCACAAGTCATCGATCAACTTTTCACGCGCGATCCATCCACTTGTCAAAGAAAGAGCGACGAGGATCTGTCGAGCAAAACGGGATTGGACTGAAGGAGCCTCGACACCATTGACGCTGATCAGCCACTTGCCGAACGCACGAATCTCGACGATGTCCCTCTCAGATGCCACCAAAATCTCCGAACCCGCCGATTCGCATCACCACTCTGGAACCACCAGTCTCCGCCGCCGGTGGCTCACTATAGCGTGGCATCGGTCACCCACCGCCGCCAGAGAGCCGACCGCTGCCGAGCTGTAGATCGTCTGACCCGCTGCAGATACTCAAGGCCAGCGCCCGGTTTTCGACACTGGGACAGTTCTGGGACATACGTGGTCAAAGATTGATGGCCAGAGTGTCAGAGAGCATTTCCGTGGCCTACCGAATAACAGTCTCAGCAGCGATGTGGGCTATCGGAATCCTGGCTATGACCTCTTCCAACCAGGCGTCAGGAGTTTGGATCGTCAATCTAGATCGTATCGCCGGGGCGGCGTCCACGAGGAGGACCTCCCGAGGTGGAGTTTCATGGTTTCTCACATGACATAACACCCCTCGGGAGGCACTCCCTCTCGAGATCATGCTTCTGTTGACCCTGACCACAGCCGGCCGACCGAGAGGCAGCCGAAGGGGCGGCAGCATGATCGAGGATGTAGGGAGCTATCGCGAACGGAGCGAACGTGAGTCGATGTCACTGACTGACTTCGGGCGTACTCCAGCAACAAAGCGTGACGTTGAGCCGGACGGCTGACTCGAGATTCCTGGAAGGACACTCCGCCCGCAGACAACCAACGGCGTCGCCCGACGTGTCATGAGTCGGCAGAGCCGACGAGGCGCGGAGGATCCCGCTCTGAGAGCGGGATCTTCCGAAAAGCTCTAGTGGCGGGGGCAGGATTTGAACCTGCGACCTCCGGGTTATGAGCCCGACGAGCTACCTGGCTGCTCTACCCCGCGTTGGGATCTTCATCCTAGCGCGTCGCCACTCGGTCGCCACGCTGAATCCGGCCGAATCACCTGTCCACATCAACGGCGGCCAAAACCGAGTACTTCCCCATCCCCCGGTGGCATCGCCCCGATCAAAAGGCGGTGGGGTAAAGACCGTGGGTCTGAGGAAGCCTCGGATCTCACGCACTCTCAGGAGAATGGAGGGATGAGCGGTGAGTTTCTATGTGAAACCAAGGGTGTAACCGTCGCAGCGCTAGGATTCTGCGACGGTCACACCCTGGTGCCCTGCTAACCATGTCAGCAGGAAGATCCTTCTCAGCCACGGCGGAAGAGGACTGAGAAGGACCTCGAACGGGGATCAGCCGAACTCCCAGGCCACGGCGCTCACGACAGGAAGAGCGGTGGCGGCAGCAAAGACGACTGGCGACAGGAGGACAAACAGGCGACGAGACATTACAATAACTCCAACACGCTTGACGACGACTGAGGTAGCTTGTTGATCAAGCTGATGTCCCAAGTGTGTCCCCGCCGTCTCTGTCCTGTCCTATCCAGTCTTGGTGAAAGTTTGAGGCCAAACTATGGGGACAACGCGCCCGAATAGCCTCTGACCTGGGGATTTGTAGCCGGTTCGTGCCGCAAGAAACTTCGAGATCGATCTACCTGTCACACTGATCGTCGGGTTGTCGGCTTCTCCTCCGTCGAGTCTGAGCTCGGCCAAATCCCGCTTTACCGTCCGTTCGCTGACCCCGAGCACTTCGGACAGATCGTGAACTCAGGCCAATGCGCCCTGCTCCTGAGCCCTCTCGCAGAGCCTCAGCACACGTCGCTGACGCCTTTCCGCCGCGTCTTCAACCCTCCAGTCGTCCGGATCGGACGCCGTCCAGGCGACGACCTCGTGTACTCATCCGATCTGAGTGGTACGACCAGTAAGAGCCGATTCGACGGTGAGTCTGGCCTCAACCACGCGAGGGTGATACCGCTCATATTCCTCGGCTATCGACGGCGAACTGCGGCCGGCAACCGACGCGAGCGGCAGCCCGTTCAGCTCTCGACACCGATCGAGATTCGAATTGAGCAGATTGAACGGCCAGGGCGCACTGGTCGGCTGCATCCTCGTCACGACCCGCGGATCGATAGATGCAGCCTGCACGCCAAGCGGGCAGGAAACCAAGGTCGCGGATTCCGGTATATGCGCGGAAGTTTACGGCCCGATTGCTGAGTACTGCGCCCAAGCGGTCAGGTCAAGTTCGCCGGATTAGCGTCGCAGGCTCGGCACCGATCAGACAATCGGTAGCGTGGCCAACAGACTCGGGTATGGCGTAGTGCCAACGAGTTTTCCTCGATGGTAGGGTGCAACGCGTCGAGTGAGCGTTCGACGTGCCGGTCGAGGGATTGCGTCGGCGTAGTCACCGTTCTGGCTCAGGCAAGCGGCAACCACCCGGCGCGCCTCCAGTTCAACGAGAGGATCGGAGAGTTGCCCCGCCCGCTCGATGAGGTGCGTTGCAGCCGGCGGCGGGCCAGTCGGCGGCGCCCCGCTCTCCCAGTCGATTCCGGAGAGCCGGCTCATGCAGCGAAGGTTCACGTCGCTCATCGCCGAGGCTTCGAAAGCTGGCCGCCGCATGGCTGTAGAGCTTGGCAAGCCTCATGATACTCGCCGAGAAAGCCGGCGGTAGATCTCCGCCAGATTGGTTCGAACGATCGCCTTGGTCCGGGTGATCCCGAGCACGTCGAACATCTCGGCCGCTTCGTCGAACAGCTCCAATGCAACCCCAGCCTGGCCTCGGATTGCCCGCAGAGTGGCCAGGTTCAATGAGTGACACGCCTTCGCCGTACCGATAACCGATCGACCTACTCAGAGGCAGCGATGCCTCGGCCCGGGTCATTGCCTCGTCGTTGTGCCCTCGGCGCAGCGCGGAGATCGCCTGATGAATAATCGCCTCCACCTGACCTCGAACGTCACCGAGATTCTCAGCGGTTGCCAGCGCCTGCGCGACCAGGTCGTCACCCTCATCGAATTCCGAGACGTCGATAAGGGCGCGACCCAGGTGGTTCTTGATGGTGACGTCGGCCTGGTCGTCAGGCGCCGCCTTCAAGGCCAACCGCAGTGCCTCGATCGCCTCGAACAAGCTGCCATTCCAATAGCGAACGACACCGAGCACAGTCAGGAGACGGTATGTTCGGAAGGCCGGCCTCCAATGCTCGTTGGGCCCACTCGGACGCAAGATGAGCCGCCTCGTCGTGGCGATCGGTATGACCCATGAGCCAGGCCTGCCGCTCGGCGAGGTCGACCCGTTCCTCGAGACCAAGGTCGAGGTTGAGTAGACGCTTCAGCAGCAACTCCTGCTCATCGCGCCGACCGAGGATGTCGAGTGCCCGCTCGTGACTCAGGAGATCACCGAACCTGTCGATCTCGCCGATCCCGGCAAGCTGCGCTGCCTTGTCCGCCTCGTTGTAGTGTTCGGCGGCGACGCCAAGTGCGTCGACCGCCTCCGCGGATCGGGCGGCGACCGTGTGCCAGTGGACCGATTCGGACCACATCTCGGCAAGATCGGCAGTGGTAGGCAACCTGCTCCGGCTGGGGGCGTTCCTCGGCGATCAGCGCCTGATAGATCTGTCGGTGCCAGCCGAGGATCTCCTCGTCGGGCATCGCGTGATAGACGGCGCGTCGCGTCTGATCGTGGCAGAACCGACAGATGCCGGCCCCGATCTCGACCAGGAACCCTCGGTTGACGGCCTCGTTCAAGCCACCGAGCGTCCGCCGCCGCTCGAGGCCGGTGATGTTCGACACCAGTTGCGATGAGCACGGTTCGGCAAGGACGGCCATGCCCCGTAGCACCGTTCGCACATCGGCCGGCATTGAGTCCAAGCGATGTTGCAGGGCCCGGGCAACCGTGGCCGGGAAACGGTCGGGGTGTTCGTGGGGATCACGTGCCTCGGTGTCGCTCGACAGCAGAGCCTCAGGATCTTGTAGGGCTTCGAGGACGAACAGCGGATTGCCGCCGGACTCATCGACCAGCCTCTCCTGCACGCTGGCCGGCAATGCGCCAGGCCCGAGCTCGGCCGACACCAGTTCACGGATCTCGGAGCGGTTCAACGCGGCGAGTACGACCCTGGTCGACGAAGCCATTCCTTCGAGACGGGAGATGACCGACCAGATGCCCTCGTTCTGTTCGGCCTCGAATCGGCGGTAGGTGAGGCAGACGAGAACTCCGCTTCGGCTCAGCCGTTTGCCGAGATTGGTGAAGACCCGCATCGAGTCGTCGTCGCACCAATGCACGTCCTCCAACACAACGAGGGTTGGCCCGAGCCCGCCTTGGGCCAACAGCACCCGGGCCAGCGCCTCCGTCATCCGAGTCGCCTCCTCTTCCGGGAGCAAGGATCGGGCGGTCGGCACCGTGACGTACTGGCGCAAGTCGGGCAGCACCTCTGCAGCGTGCTGAAGCCAGATCTGATCGGTGACCTCGGCCAGGTGCTCGCCCCGGAGCCCGGTGACTGCCGGCGACAACACGGATTGGATCGCGTGGTACGGCCGCATCCGGCTGACCTCGGTGTTGGCGGTCGACAGGAGCCGAACACCCCGCCAGTCAGCGGCGTCGGCCAGATCCTCCACCAGCCGGGACTTGCCGATCCCCGGATCGCCTTCGATCAGTATCAGGCCGCCCTGTCCATTGAGCAGCTCGTCGATGCGGCCCAGGAGCACCGCACGTTCTCTCGAGCGACCGATGATCGGCGTGTCCAGTTCGCCGAGGGCGACCATCGGAGCAGCGGCGTTCGAGGCCTCGCTCTGGATCCGGTCGTGGAGCTCCGCTGTCTCCCAGGACGGTTCGACTCCCAGTTCCTCGGCCAGGACCTCCGAGCAGCTCCGATACTGGCGCTCGGCTGCTGCGGGCTGGCCCAGCAACGCGCACAGCCGCATGACCTCCCGGTGGTTCTCCTCGGCCAGCGGATCGTAACCGACGAGCTGGCGGGCGTACCGGAGCGCGGTGACGTAGTCGGAACGCCCCTTGAACAGCCGGATGGCCTGCCAGATTGCGTTCGTGTAGCGGTCCTTGACCGCCGCCCGCTCGGCCTCGATCCAGTCGTCGTAATGGCCGGCCAGCAGATCGCCCGGATACTCGTCGATCAGTGCGGTGGAGTTTGTCGGCGAGAGGGGCGCGGGCCGCATGCTGGGCCCATTCCCGATCGATGTCGTCGAATCGACGCTCGAACTCCTCGACGTCTATCTCGAGGGGCCATCCCGGTGCGAGCTGGATGGTTGTACTGGTGGAAACGATCAGGTCGTCGAGACCGATCTCGCTGAGCGCGCTACGGATCTGCCACAGGGTGTTGCTCAGCCTTTTTCGGGCCTTGTCCTCGGGCAGATCCGACCAGAAGCGACCGGCGAGAAGGTCCCGGGTTTGGGGTCGGTGCCGGTTCATGACCAAATACGCCAGTAGGGAGGCCGACCGGCGCGGCAGAGAATCGATGGTTCCCGCTTCACAGCGAATGGTGAAACCACCGAGCAACTGCACGGAGATCAGCTCCCGGTCCACGGTTCCACCGTAGTAAAAAACTCACGCCGTCGCCCTACCGCCACGCACCCGACGTGGGGGAAGCCATGGCAGCAGCACGATGGTCAGTCGTCGGGAGGTCCGGCACCGAGCAGGTCATCGACCTCGGCACCCGGAACACCACGACCGAGTCCTTCGAAGTCTGCGTCGGCTCCCAGCACGTCACGCGCCACCTCGATCAAGGTGCGGTGGGTGGCCCGGGCCAGCGCCGATCCGAGCGACAGGCGAGCCACACCGATGCCGGCGAAGTCGGCACGGCTGTATCGGGTGAACGGCCCCGCGACCAAGGCGTTGACGGGCACATCGACCGATTCGCAGATTCGAGCCAGGTCGTCGAACGATGGGGGCATCGGCACATAGACACAATCGGCTCCCACCGCTTTCAAACGCCTGGATCCGGGCGATGGCCTCGGCGACGTCGTACTGACCGTTCATGACACCGTCGGCTCGGGCGACGAGCACGAAATCGTCGGAAAGTGCTCGAGTGGCACTCACGGCCGCCTCGATCCGGGCGACGGCCTCGGCACGGGCATACGGAGCGCTGTCGGGCAGAGCGGTGTCTTCGATCGAGCAGCCGGCGAGGCCCGCCGCGGCCGCCCGTGTGATGGTTTCGGCCACGTCGGACCCACGGTGCCCGTAGCCGTTCTCGAGGTCACCGGAGATCGGCACTGATACGGCGTCGGCGACCGACGCCGCGTGAGCCAGGGCCTCGTCACGGCTCACATGGCCCATGTCCGGCAGTCCGAGCGTGAACGCATGGGCCGCCGACGATGTTCCGATCGCCTCGGCGCCCAGCGCTTCCAGAACCTTCGCCGAACCGACGTCCCACGCGTTGGCAACACGAACGGATTACCCGGTTCGTGGAGCTGCCGGAACGTGCGCCCGCTCGCTGTCGTCACCCGGCCGGTTCCGGTGTGTAGCCGATCTGACAAAAGCCGTGGTTGCAGTACCCGCCGGGATTCTTGGCCAGGTACTGCTGGTGGTACTCCTCGGCGTAGTAGAACGGACCGGCCGTGGCGATCTCGGTGGTGATGTCGCCGTATCCGGCTTCGGTCAGCTGCCGCTGATAGACGTCACGGCTCTTGAGTGCCGCCTCGAGTTGTTGTGGTGAGTTGGCGTAGATCGCCGACCGGTACTGCGTGCCGATGTCGTTGCCCTGACCCATGTGCTGGGTCGGGTCGTGATTCTCCCAGAAGATCTTGAACAACGTCTCGATGCTGACCTGCTCCGGGAAGAACACGATGAGCACGGCCTCGGTGTGACCGGTCATGCCCGTGCACGTCTCCTGATAGGTGGGGGTTGGGAGTGGTGCCTCCGCTGTAACCGACGGCGGTCGTGAACACGCCCGGCTGCTGCCAGTAGAAGCGTTCCGCTCCCCAGAAGCAGCCCATGCCGACGATCAGGGTGTCGGTACCCTCGGGGAACGGCCCGATCAGGGGATTGCCGTTGACGTAGTGGGCGTCCGGAACGGGCATCGCTTCGAGACGGCCCGGAAGGGTGTCTTCGGGAGCCGGGACCGTGAGGGTCGAGGGGTCTACTCGGCGGAACATTGAGGTAACTCCATTTCGCTGGGGATGCGGCCGGGCCATACCCGGCTACAGCGGACCGTCGGTCCGTCTCAGCCTACTCAAACCAGACCGAACCCGATTTCGTTCCAACCCACGGCCGGATTCCGACCTGTTTCCGGGCACAAGACGGCCCGACCGCTGCCTGAGAAGCCTTCCGCCGCGAAGAACTCAAGCATCGATCGGGCCTTACCTCGTATAGTAGCCGCAAACTTGTCGATCCAGGTAGTCAGGATTGCTACAAATGATGCAAACTCTGGCGCGGATGCGACGCTTTGATGAAGAAACCGTTGCTCCTCAGGTGCCTGAGGTCTCGACAGAGGCCGTCGGAGCGACGCCACCGAGTTTTCTCTGCACCTCGCTGAGAGCCATCCGAGCCTGCTCCCGGAGCGCATCAGCCTCATCCGGAGCGGTGTCTTCGAGGCCGTCGGCCTGCACCAACCAAGCGTCGGCCAAGGCCACGAGTTCCACAACGGACAACACTGACGGATCGAAATCGCCGTCGACCGACGGGTTCTCGGTGTCGTCGTCGCTGTCGGGCGGCTCCGGACCGGCCTCCACCGGTACCGCCTGACCACTCACCACTCCCTGAATCGCGCCACCGATCGTGGAATCCATGAAGATCCGATCACCGTTGACCGCCACGATGCGTTGGAGCTCGGGAATGGCGGTCTGGCTGTTCGACTCGACATAGACCGGTCGGATGTACACGATGGTGTCGTCGACGAGCACAATGCTCATCTCGCCGAATTCGACCTTCGCTCCCCGCTTCTCGAGCACGAATGCGGTCATGACAGGGCTCTGCCGGATCTGGGCGTGGACGAGGTCGGGCGCGTCGATCTGGCCCGGCGGAAGCGTCACCAGGATGAGTTCCCCGTAGTTCTCGGGGTCGGAGCGGGCCATCATGAGGCCGGTCAACTCCGGGCGGGTGGTGTTGGAGTCGACTCCGGACTGCGGCACGAAGGCCCGTTGGAGCACGAACTCGGCGCTTTCCGCGCCCGGCGGTCGGGCCATGAGGTACTGAGGCGCCATCGGTGGGGCGGCGACGGTGTCGCTCTCCTCTGTCTCGGCCTCGATGGCCGGCTGTGCGGCCACGGACCAGGCCAGGTTGCCCTGAATGAAGTCGACCGGATCGTCGACGACGTAGTCGGACCACATGTCGGTCTGGACCGTGAACAAATCGCTCGGATAGCGGAAGTGTCTCCGGATCTCGTCGGGCACCTCGGCTTCGTCGGTGAACAGATCGGGGAACGCTCCCCGCCATGCCCGGATGACCGGATCGGTCTCGTCGGTCACGTACATGTCGACGTCGCCGTCGTAGGCGTCGACCACGACCTTGACGGAGTTGCGCACGTAGTTGTAACCCCGCGACAGGTCGGCGCCGATCAGCTCCGTCGAAACCGACTGCGAGTACGGGTAGTCGGAGGTGGTGGTGTACCCGTTGAGAATCCAGAAGACGTGGCCATCGGCGACAACCGGATACGGGTCGCTGTCGAACCTGAGGAACGGCGCCATCTCCCGTACTCGATCAACGACGTCCCGGTTGTAGATCACCTTGGACTGATCGGTGATCGTATTGGAGATCAGGGGGTCGAGCTGCCGGAATCGTAGCGAGAACGCAAACCGGCGGAGGAAGGAGTCGATGGCCACGCCGCCGGTGCCGTCGTAGCGGAAGAACTGCGATCCGCTGTCGGTCGGGTAGTCGACCTCCTCGCGCTCGTTGCCGACGATGGCGTAGCCGCCGAAGTCGTCGCCGTAGTAGATGCGGGGCTGGTCGAGGTCGGTACCGAGGTCCTCGTCGACCTCGATGTTGGCCAGGCCACGGATCAGGAAGTCGAGGGCGCGGGTGTCGGTTGGGCCGAGGGAGATTCCGTCGTCGTACGCGGCGGCCATGGCCAGGCCGTACCCGTGCGTGAAGATCACGTGCTGTTGCTCCCAGCCGCTGCCCACCTCGTTGATGTTGAGGCCACGGGCCGACAGCACCACCGGGCGGAGCTCGCCGTCGATCAGGTAGCGGTCGACGTCGAGCGGCGACGTAAAGCTGAACAGGCGGCGGTCGGCTTCGGAGCGGACGACCTCGTCGACGGCGAGCACGGGGTCGACGACCGGCACGTTGTCGAGGACATCCTGGTTGGCGCTGACATCCTCGTCGGTCAGGCCGACCTGGTACGGGAGGCTGACCCGGGTGACCCGATCACCGTCGAGGCCGTAGGCGAACCGGGTGGCCTCGATGTTGCGCTCGACGAATTCGGCTTCCCTCGTGGACTGCACGGGCGCAACCCGCAGCCGCTGATAGGCGAGCGGGAAGGCGTTGCCGATCACGAAATGCGAGACGAGCCAGATGCCGACGGCCACCATCGGCAGGCCCCAACCGGGACGCCGGATGTTGTAGAGGATCAGCGCGGCGCAGAACAACGAGATCAAGGCCAACAGCTTGAAGGCGGGCTCCTGAATCAGCACGTCGGTGGCGAGCGCTCCATCGAACGCACCACGATTCGACGTGACCAGGTGGTAGCGATCGAGCCAGTAGTCGACGGCCCGCAGAATCGCCAGCAGGGCCATGATCACCGAGACGTGGAGCTTGACCGGGGTGCTGACCCGCTGATCGAGCACCGAGGCCCGGATTCCGCCGTTGAGGTAGTGGGCGATCAGCACGACGATCAGGGTCAGAACGAGGGCGGCGAAGAACCAGTCGATCAGGAAGGTGTAGAGCGGCAGCTCGAACACGTAGAAGCCGGCATCCTGGTTGAACAACCGGTCGGTCTGCCCGAAGTCCTGGGAGTTTCGGTACAGCAGCCATGTCTGCCACTGAGCCGACGTGTTGGCCCCGAAGATCAGGGCGAACAGGGCCGCCAGCCCCAGGCGAACCCGGCCGGCCTGGGCGCCGACCATCTCGTGATAACGCTCGACGAGCTCCTCCTCGGCTGAACTGGGACGCACCGCCGGCTTGATCCGGTCGGCAAGGGTGAGGTTGCCCCAGAAGATCGCGAAGAACAGCAGCCCGAACATGACCGCCATGACGATCTGGGTGCCGAGATGGGTGGTCCACACCGAGCCGACGCCCAACTGATCGAACCACAGCCAATCGGTGTACAGGCTGGCGATCCCGTTGGCCGACAGGAAGAGGGCGAACGCGGTTCCGGCGATGACGGCGATGCCGAGACGGAGGCGGGACGACCCACGACGGTCGCGAATAGTGCGCATTATCTGTTGAGGGTAGTCGCCGCAGGCGTCAAGGCGGCTTCGCCGCGAAGCTTATTGCTCGGCGATGACGAGACAGCGGCAATTGGGAAGCGCCAGGGGCCGAGTGTGCCCGCTCGGGAACTTCTCGCCCTTGACCAGCCCGGCGCGGCCGGCGTTGATCTCACAGACCGGATCGGGATCGTGACGGGGATCGAGCAGCCAGGTCACCTCGGATCCGGCCGGTATGGCACCGTACAGACCGATGGCGAAGGACTCGTACAGGGCGTCGTCGGCCAGGTCGAGTAGACCGCCGTTGCGGAAGTCGCGATAGACACTGCGGATCGGCTCGAACAGCTTCTCCCTGTCGTGGTCGGCGGCGTGCTCGACCTCGCGGATAACCGGGATCCTCACCTTGTCGACGATGTACTTGGCCAGTTGCTTTACCAGGTTGTCGAGCACGGTTGACGAGACCTCGCGGCGGCCGCCGGCCTTGGCCCCGGCCAACGCCACCGGCGCCAGACCGTCACGGAGTGGTGACAGATATCGCTCGATCTGATCGGTGAACTTCGGCAGTTCAGACACCTCGACCGCGCCCCTTCCGACACGCAGCCGATCCAACACCTCGCTCTGATCGTCGTTCAGTGCTCGTCGCAGCGAGCGGTGGAAATCGTCGGCTGTACCGAGGGCGGCGTCCCTGGCGGCGACAGCCGACGGCAGGCGGCCCCGATACTCCTCGTCGATGAGCAGGTCGCCGCGGTTGCCTTCCATGTCAGTTCCGGTTTCACGGGAAGCGACCGTCACCAGGATCTGATCGCCGAAATCCTCCGGCTCCTCACCGGGCCGGCCACCGGCGGCGACCTCCCGGGCGAATCCGAGATCGGCCTCGGACAACTCGATGGTGTTGAATCCCTCGATGAGGCTCAACTCGATCGACGGGTCGTCGCCGTCATCGGTCTCGACGGCGTCGTCCGTTTCCTCGGTGTCGGACCGGTCCACCGCCTCGGTCGCCTCATCCTCGGTGACGTCGGCTTCGACCTCGATTTCGGTCGTGTCGTCGGCGATCTCGTCGGAAGCGGTCTCGTCGTCCCGTGGCGTCGTATCCTCTGCATCCGCCACCGCAGTGGCCGTCGTCGAGGTGGCTGCGGCCTTGGCCGATTGACCGGAGCGGCTCTGCGAACCAGAGCTTCGGCTGCGGGACTTCTTCCGGCTCTTACCCCGTGACCGCGAGGTGGAACGTTTCGTCTTGGTGGCCGAACCGCCGCCGGATCCGCCTCCGTCGTCGTCGCCGGGCGACCCGTCAGCCTCGGTCAAGTCGATGACCTCGAGACCGTCGCCGGCATCGTCACCCTCGTCGGTGTTGTCGGCATTGTCGGCGTTGTCGTCGCGCTTCGCTTTCGGCTTCGCCTTCGCCGGCCTCGACGATTTCGACGACTTCGCCGGCCCCGGGTCCGGGTCGAGTTGTTCATCGAGCTGCGCGACAAGCTCGTCGACCTGCGCACTCGTCTCGGCCTCATCGACCTCGATGTCAGGGGTACCCGATGACGGTTTGACGGAGGCCTCGTCGAGACGGGCCGACAGATCGTCCATCTCGGATCGGGCGACCACGAGCGCCATCACGAGTCGGTCCCGAGTCGACAGCATCTCCTCGAGATCGGTACGAATCTTCGTCCGCTCGACCACCAACTCCGACAGCAACTGCTGACGGAGCGCCTCGGCGTCGGCGACGATCTGCTCGGCCCGATCCTGGGCCCACTTCTCGTCGGCGGCGGCCTGCTCCTCGGCGTCGGCCATGATCTTCTTCGACTCCGCGAGCACCATCTCCCGATGCTGTTCCGCCTCGGTCCGCAGCGTGACGGCGGATTCCTCGGCTTCGGACGCCACCTTGGCCACGAGTTCCTCGGCCTCGGCCTGCTTCTCGGCCACGATTCGCCGCGCCTTGCGGCGGGCATCGGCCAGATCGGTCCTGGCGTCCTTCTCGATCTCCTTGGCGTGCCGCTCGGCTTTCTTGACGATGTCGGCGGCGGCCGACCGAGCCGATTCCAACACCCGTGCCGTTTCCTGGCCGAGCAGTTCGATGGCCCGATGCTCGTCGAAGGCCGACCCGCCGGCATCGCCGTCGAGTCCATCGCCGTCCTCGGACGAATGCTCACCGGCACGCTGGGAGGAGCGGCCTTCGGCCGGACCCTCGACGGAACGTTGAACCAGTTCCAACTCCAGGTCGCGCACTTCGGCTCTGAGGGTGTCGTTCTCCTCCTCCAGCTCCTCGATACGGTCGAGGCTGGTGGTTCGGGCCAGGGCGGCCAACGCATCTCCACCGTTTTCGGAGAGTGCGGCGGACAACCTGGTCAGATAGTGGCGAACGGCGTCCTGGTCGTATCCGCGAAAGGCGGTTGGGAACTCAGCGGCGGCGATCTGCGTCGGAGCGAACTCGTGGTCACTCTGCATAGACATACCACGATGCTACGACGCTTCGAGCTTCGAGTGCTGGACCCTCCCCAAAGGGCGCTGTTCGGGCCGGATCAGGGGCTCAGGGCCGGTTCACCGTGGCGAATTCGTCGATTGCGCCCACATCTCCGCCGATATCCGCCAGGGCGGCCAGGGCCTCCTCGATGTTCGACACGGGGATGATCTCGACCTCGCCGGCGGCCCGTTCGGCCACCTCGGCCATCTCCGCTTCGCCCAGACCGTCGGGCACGATGAAGGTGTCGACGCCGAGATCCCGGACGACGGCCGTCTTCTGAACGACCCCGCCGACCGCACCAACGTCGCCTGCGGCGTTGATCGTGCCCGTCACCGCAACCTTTCGGCCGCCGGTGAGCTCTCCTTCGGTCAGCTGGTCGAGCACGGCGAGGGTGAACGCGAGACCGGCCGACGGCCCGCCGACGGACCCGGAGTCGATCTCGACGACGAAGTCGAACTCGTCGTTGAACTTGAGGCGGTCGGCAGGGCGGATTCCGAGAAACCCGGTGCCCGGTTTGTCGGGATGGTCGCCCAGTACGACCGAGGCGGTGCGGGTCTCCTCGGCGGTGAACGGCTCGATCACCAACTCGACCTCGTCCCCCGGAACGAACCCACCCAGGATCTCCACCAGCGTTGCGGTGTCGGCGGTCGTGCGGCCGTTGATCGCGATGATCGAATCACCCGGCTCCAATATCCCGTCGGCCGCCTCGCCGGCCTCCAACTGTTGCACCACCACCGCGTCGGTCTGGACGGCGTCGTAGCCGAGCTGTTCGAGAGCAACGGCCACAGCGACCTGCTTCGAGTCGTTCATGAGGTTGAGGTTGAACTCGCGATTCTCCTCAGGGGTACGATCGCCGAAAATGTTCTGTTCGGGAACCACCTCGGCGTCGCCGTCCATCCGCAGCCACAGGTACTCCCAGAGGTTGGGTCGGGTACGGAATCTCACGGTGAGCAGGAGGAGCTCGCCCTCGCTCGGGAACTCATCGATTCCCTCGACGGCGAGAAGAGGTTCGGTGTCTCGGGCCGATCCCGGAACCAGCGCCACGTAGGGCACGTTGAGCAGCAACCCGCCGACGACGGCGGCCACCAGGACGACGGCGGCCATTCCTCCCACCCAGCGGGTGATGGATCGTCGGGCCTGGGCCGGCGTTTCCGGCTGCCAGCGGGCGATCAGCGGGGTGTCGGCGCCGGAATCGGCTCCATGGGTGGGTCGGACGGCGGGCGACGACGATTGGGGCGGCTCAGATTCGAATCCGGGCCGGGGTACACTGGCGTCGTCGTTCTCCATCGTCCTCCTGTCGGTCCAGCCAGCCTAAAAACTACAGGCAGGGACCGAAAGACCCGTGAAAGTTGGCCGCAAATTGGCAAACAGGGGGTCCAGGGCCGGGAGCGAAGCCGAACGACATGATGTCGGACGCCGCGATGTAGGCATCTGACCAAGAAGAAACCTCCGAACGCCGAGATCAGGACCAACCGAGAATGGCCCAGCTCACCAAGGATCAATCCAGCACCGGCGAGAGCCGGGTCCGCACGCCGTGGTGGCGGCGGATCACCGCCGTTTTCACCTTGAGTTCGATGGTGGTGATCGCCGGTCTGTTCCTGGCCGGGATGATCACGCTCACGTTGTTGTTGGTGCTCTACCTGTTGGAGCAGGCCATCGCCTGAGCCGGCAGGCCGCGGCAACCCCGCCCTCGCCGGTCAGCGCCCGAACAGACCGCGCTTCGAAGAACCGTTGTCATCGTCGGCATCGGAGGTCGATGAGGTCGACGTTGTCGATCCCGTTCCGACGGCCGCGGGCGATTCGGACGAGCCGCTGCCACCGTTCACCAATGCGGAACCGCCTCCGTTGGTCGTTATCGTCACCTCGTCCTTGCCCGGGCTGGGCACAAAACCTCCGGATGAGGATGACGGCGATTCAGCAGAAGCCATCCCGTTCGTGCCGTTCGCGGCTCCATCGCCGGGGACCGCCAACTCGCCGGCTCCGCCGGATTCCGCCAGCTCGACGCGGTAGTACGGCTTGTACTGGAACACGACCTCCTCGAGGCGGAAGATGCGGGCGTGTTCGACGCCCTGGTCGTTTCGCATCTGCTCGACAAATCCCACGGCATCATGGATGTCGTCCGTTTGGTGGTATCCCGGCTTACCGTCGGAACCACGATAAATAACCATGTGTGACATGGAATCTCCTCTGCTGGCCTGGTTCGTGCCCCCACCAACCTTCCGGTTCTCGGCAGGAGACATGCGGCGGTCGCAAACCGACCGTCAACCAGCATTCCAGATCGAAGCGGCAAAGAAAACCCCTATGGACGGAACCCCCGATTATCGACGCATCGCCGTCGCCGGCCACACCGGTGATCGCGAACTGGTTTCAGAAGCCCTGACCGCGTCCGACGCGCGGGCCCGGGTGGTGGCGATCGGGGCTGCGACGCGGCTCGGTCTTCTCGACGCCGATCGCATCGCCGAATTCCTCGACGACGACAGTGTCGACGTTCGCCATCGCGCGCTCGAGGAGCTGCCGAAACTCGAGGACCGGGCGACCATCACCGATGCCGTGACCGCACTCCTCGACCACGAGACGTTGGCCGAGCTCGCGGCATTCACCCTCGGCGAGATCGAACCGGTCGGCGAGGCGCGCACACGGGTGGTCGAGGCGCTGAGCCGGCAGGCCACCCAACACGACGACGCCTTGTGTCGGGAATCGGCGGTGGCTGCACTCGGAGCCCTGGGCGATGGGCTCGAGGCCATACTGTCGGCGTGTGGTGATGTAGCCACCGTCCGCCGGCGGGCGGTACTGGCGCTCGCTCCGTTCGACGGTCCGGAGGTCGACGCGGCACTCAACACGGCACTCGAGGACCGGGACTGGCAGGTTCGTCAGGCCGCCGAGGATCTGCTGTCGATCGAGCCGTAGCCTGCGGCAGACAGCAGACGCGTCGTCCGATGCAGTCAGATGCCGTCAGATCTCGTCGACGTCGACGATGTGCTGGGCTTCGAGGCCCCAGCTCGAGCCCTCCGACCAGTCCTCCCGCTTCCAGATCGGCACGGTGGCCTTCAGGGTGTCGATGCCGAACCGGGCGGCCTCGAATGCCTCGTCGCGATGTGGAGCCGAGACGGCCACCACCACCGCCGCCTCGGTGAGCGGCACCTCGCCGATGCGATGCAGCAGCACCATCCGGGCCAGACCCGACCACTGCCGGCGGGCCCGCTCGGCGATCTCGGACAACCTGGGCACCACCTGCGACTCGTACGCCTCGTATTCGAGGCGGGTAACCCCGGCGCGTCCCGTCGAATGGTCGCGGGCCGTGCCGGTGAACACGACCACTGCGCCACAACCGGGATCGACCACCCAATCTGCAGCCTGTTGGACCGGCAGCGCCCGCGACGAAAGGCCCGTCCAGGTGTCGCCCGTCTGAGGGGGACACAACGGCTCGTCTACCGGCGTGGTGTCTGGGGCCGATCCGCCTGGCTCGGTCGTGAGGTTCTCCACTGGCCACAGCCTACCGGCCCGGATCGACGACGATGACGGCCCGACCGACGGTGCCGCTCGGACCCCCGGGGAATACAACCCAAACGGACCGTTCAGCGAGCCCGCCGCGGATACTCACCGACTACTTAGTAGTACGCTGTAGCCCGTGTCGTTCAATGGTGAGGAGTCTTCCCACGGGGGGCCGATACCCGACCCCGCAGCTCGCCACTGGCGTCACCCGTCCGAGCTCGGCGCAGTGATGCCGGGGCAGGCCGCGCCACCCACGATGCGCGAGTCGGGCCTCGGTCCCCTGATGCTGTTCGGGGTTCTGACGGTCGGCGCGGTGTCGGGCGCCCTCGTGGCGACGACACTCGGCTGGAACCAGTTCCTCGGCGACAGCGGCCTGACGGTCGCCGACGGGGACCTGGCCGAAGTCGCCATTCGCCAGCACGTCGAATCGCGGCGCGACGCCGGCGGGCAGACCTCGGCAGGGACCGCGTCGACGACGTCGACCTCGGCGCCGATGTCGACGTCGACCACCCTGGCCATCGCCCCTTCGGGCGTTGTGCCACCGGAGATCGAGGTCTGGTCGGCCACCAACCCGAACACCGACATCGCACAGATCGAACTCATGACCTACGGCGTATTCGCCGCCCCGAAGGCCGACGCCCGCCTGGCGTCGTTCATCGTGCACGACGACATTGTCGTGACGAGCGCGGCCGCGGTGAGCGACCACGAGAGACTCTGGCTACGGGTTGCCGGACGGTGGACGTCGGCCACGCTGGCCATGGCCGATCCCTACACCGACGTTGCCGTTCTGACCACAGAGGAACCATTACCCGACGACCTCTCAATACCCTCGATCTCGACCGATCAGCCGGAGGCCGGTCGCGAGGTCACCTTGCAGATCGCTCCGATCGACGCCGCCGTCCGCGGCGAATCCGCTCGGCGCGGGTTGATCGGCCAACCCGGCGAAGGGGTCATGACGTCGCTGAACCGTCACTGCTACAGCGCGTTCACGATCACGCTCGACGCGTCGTCGACACCCCCCGGCTCGGCGATCATCGACGACGACGGCGCGATCATCGGCATGACGATCTCCACCTACGAGCCGACGGCCGCCGTCGTACCGATGTCGATCGTGACCGACATCGCCCGCTCGATGACCGAGTTCGGCTCCCCCACCGCCAACTGGATCGGCATCGAGGCCGCCGCCGACGGAACCGGAAGAACCCGGCTGATCGAGGTGACCCCCGACGGCCCGGCAGCCGACGTGCTGATGGCCGATGATGTGATCGTCTCGGTCGACGGTCAGCCGGTCGAGAACCCGGATCATCTCGTGCATCTGGTTCGTGGCATCGGCACTGAATCCGATGCCACCTTCGTCGTCGAGCGCGATGGCGACACGGAGGCGCTCAGCATTCGCCCGGCCTCCGTCCCAGCCGCGCAGTGATCCAGGGTCTCACGACCTCAGCGCTCAGCGGGTGAGACGGCGGGCGGCCCATGCCGCACCACCGAGAAGGGCGGCGCCGGCCGCCCCGGCAACCCCCAATGCCAGCTGCTGCCGCTTCTGGGGGCCGAGCGAGTTGAGCAACGGAGCCGACGTTCCCAGGATGTAGGCCTCCTCGTTCGTGTAGCGGGCCTGCCAGCCGGTCGCTTTGAGCTTGTCGGTGGCCACCACGCACGGATGGGTGACATAGGGCTGCAGGCCGTCCAGCAGCGCCCGGTCGGCGAACACCTTGGCCGCCCGGTGGCGGATCCTTCCCGCCCGTTCCGGCAGCCTGACCTCGGTCTCGCCTCGAAGCGATCGGAAGTCATCGGCTCCGATCCAGCCGTCGGAGGCCACGTTGTACACACCGTCGAGTCGATGCTCGACGACGTGCACGATCGCGCCGGCCAGGTCGTCATGGTGGACGAACTGTACGGGGGGGTCGACCTGCTCGGGCCGGACCGCCATGGCGGCCCGCAACGCCGATGCGATCCAGCTGCTGTCGCCCTCCGACAGGGCCACGGCCGGTCGAAGAATCGTCAGGCCGACGTCCGGGTGGTCGGCGGCCCAGGCAGTGGCCAGCGTCTCCAGTTCGGCCTTCAGCCGGGCGTGGGCGAGGTTCGACGGTCGTGGCGGGCGGTTCTCGGTGATGGGGACGGGGTTGTCGCTGTGCGCCCCGTACACGAGTGCCGATGACAGGATGACGAGCTGATCGACCGAACCGGTGGCCACCGCGGTGGTCAACCGATCGAGGAGACCTCGGGCATCCCGGGCATTGGCCTTGCGGCTCCTGTCCTCGGCGAGATGCACCACCGTGTCGACGCCGTTCATGGCCTCGGCGAGATCGATCGACGACAGATCGGCCTCGATGCACTCCACCGTGACTCCCGAGCCGTCCTCGGGATCGTGGCCCGGGATCGGCGCCCGGTCGAGGGCGACAACGCGGCTCACCGCGGCCGTCTCGGTCAGCATTTTCGTCACCCGCCCACCAACCGCTCCGGCGGCGCCGGTTACCAGAATCGATCGCACCCCTCTACGATGCCTTTGTGAGCAGTAGTAATCCACCCGGCGGTCAGTTCCCGTTTTTCGACTTCAACGCCCTTCTCGGTGGGCTGGGCGGAACCGATCCTTGGAAGGCGGCCGGTGATATGGCCGCCTCCATCGCGTCCGACGGCGGCGCCGAGCCCAACGTCGATCCGGCGGTGCGCATCGCCATCGAGGATCTGGCACGCGTGGCCGAGCTTCACGTCGAACAGGCCGTCGGCGTGACTCTGCCGTCGGACACCAAGGTGACGGCCGTGACCCGCTCGGTCTGGACCGGCCAGAGTGTCACTGCCTACCGGCCGTTCTTCGAGCGGTTCGGAGAGGCGTTGTCGGCGGGAATCCAGTCGGGTTCGTCGGAGCTGGAGTCGACCGAGGACCTCGGGCTCGATCCCGACGACCCGCTGGCCGGCTTGTTCCCCGCCCACATCATGGGTCAGCTGTTCGCAACGCTCGGCCCGATGCTGGTTGCCACCAGCGCCGGGGCGATGCTCGGTCATCTCGGTCAGCAGGCGCTCGGCCAGTACGAGCTGCCTGTTCCCCGGTCGACGTCGGAGATCCTCGTGGTCCCGGCCAACATCGACACTGCGGCCGGCGAGTGGGACGTCCCGGTCAACGACCTTCGACTGTGGCTCCTCATCCACGAGTTGGTGGCCCATTCGGTGCTCTCGGTACCCCACGTCAAGGCTCGCCTCGACGCGTTGTTCATCGACTTCGCCGCCGCCTTCCGTCCCGACCCCGAGGCCATCGGCGAGAAGTTCGGCGCGGTGACCGACATGGCGGAGATGCAGCAGATGGCGGAGACGATGAGCGACCCCGATGTGGTGCTCTCGCTCATGCGCTCTCCGGCCCATGATCTCCTCGTTCCCCAGGTCGACGCCATGGTCGCCGCCGTGCTGGGCTTCGTCGGCCACACCGTGCGCACCATCTCGGACGGGCTGATCCGGGCCGCCCCGATCATCGAGGACCGAATGAAGGAGCGCCTGATCGACGTCGCCCCCGCCGACCGGTTCATGGAGCGCCTCCTCGGGCTCGAGATCGACGAGAACACGTTGAGCCGGGGCGACGAGTTCATCGGCGGGGTCGTGGCCCGAGCCGGAGATGAGGGCCTGCGACGACTGTGGTCCGATGAGCTCGACATCCCGACCGCGGCAGAGGTCGACGCCCCCGGTCTGTGGCTGGCCAGAATCGGGCTCGACGACGACGCCTCGAAACTCGACCTGGAGATCCCCGACGATCTCTCCGGCCTCGAGGACCTCTAACACCGCCCGGCTCACCGCCGTCCACCCCCGGTCCGGTGTCGTTCACGGGCGAAAACGGTCAAAAGCGGTCGTTGTCACCCGCGAACGCGCATGTGGTTGGGCGATTCGGAGTGCTCGGCCGATTCGACGCCGGATTTCCGAGCTGGAGCTAGACGGTGTCGGCCGGGACGTCGCCGCCGTTCATTCGCTTGCGCAGCGATCGTGACCACGTGCGGTTCTCCAGCCGGCGTCGCAGCGGCGCCGGCAGGCGACGGGCGAGCTGGTCGAGGCCGTCGTCGAGTAGCCCCTCCGAGACGATGGCCGCCGGATTGGGGGTGCGTCCGATCCAGTAGGTGGTGGCGACGAACGCCGCCGAGGCCGCGATCATCAGGTAGCCGATGCGGGCCGGGAGCGGGAGCACCACGGGGATCAACGCGCCGATCACCCAGATGAGCTGGAACCGGCTCTCGTAGCGGCTGAACGTGCGGCCCAGGTTGGCCTTCGGCGCGTCGCGCTGGACGATGGCGTCGAAGGCCTGCTTCGCGCCCTGAGCGGCCAGGGCGATACCGAACGCCATGATGAACGCGCCGGCCAGGCCGGTCGAGAGGGCGGCCAGCAGCGACAACCCGGTCAACACGATGAGCGCGTAGGCCAGAATCCGCTCCTCCCGCAACCGGGCCCTCAGTCGGGGCACGCCACCCGAACCGAGGAAGCCGCCCAGACCGACGCCGATGAGGGCAACGCCGAAGTGCCATGGCGGTGCGCCGCCCGACGTGAGGTCGAGGCGGTCGAAGCCCAGCGATTCACGGACGCGGTGGCCGAGTTCCACTCCGGCCGCCGTGGGCCCCGGGTCGATCCCGCCTCGCAGTGCGAAGGCCAACAACATCGTCACGAACCCCGAGACACCCCGCAGGTAGCCCATGGCGCTCGACGAGACCAGAATCTGGGCTCCCCTCAGCTCCTCCCGCTCCTCGGCCCGCTCGGCCTGGTTCGCCACTCTGGTGGAGGGGATGCCGAAGCCGACGACGGCCGCCGTCAGGAACACCACCACTCCGAGGCCGAGAACCCACGGCGCGCCCCCCAATCGGAGCAGGAGAACACCGGGAACTCCGGCCACCCCGCCGGAGATGGCCGACAGCACGGCGAGGCGGGAGTTCGAACGGACCAGGGCCTCCTCACTGTCGACCGTGGTGGGCACCACGGCGCTCTTGGCCACGGCGTAGGTCTTGCCCATGACCAGCATCGTGAACGCGAGGGGGAACAGCGGCCAGTCCTGGACGTAGAACACGAGGGCGGCCATCACCATCGCCCGCACGAACGCCGAACCGATGATCATGAACCGCCGGCCGCCTTGAATTCGGTCCATCCACGGACCGAGGAACGGCGCCACGAACGCGAACGGTGCGATGGTCAACAGCAGGTAGGCGCCGACCCTCCACCGGGCGGCGTTCGGGTCGACGTCGAAGAACAACGAGTCGGCGAGGGCGATGGCGAGAAGTGTGTCTCCGGCCACCGACAGGGCGTGGGTGCGGGCGAGCCGCTGGAAGGGCGTGACCGTGAACGCCTCGGCGCCGGCGTTTCGGGATCGGTTCGTCAGGCTGGTGAGCAGACCCCGGGCGTCGACCGTCGGCCCGGTGTTTCGGCCGTCGGCGGCGCGTGTACCGTTACCCCCCTCTCCGGATGCGGCTTCGGTGGCTCCGCCCAGCGACTGGCCTTCGGTCACGATGATTCAATGGTACTGCTGAAGCCCGACTAACGACGGTTGGTGATGCCGTCTTCCGCAAAGCCGTGATAGTCCCCGGTGTCGAGGAACGCAACTTGTTCGCCGATGTCGACTGCCTGGTCGCCGATCCGCTCCAAGGCACGAGCCGCCATCATCATGTGCGTAGCCCATTCGACGAGGCGCTCATCGGGAGCGCAGGCGACGACCTCCCGGTACATGGCCCGGTTGATCCGATCGACCGGTTCGTCCATGGCGGGCAGCAGGCGGGCCTCGTCGGCGTCACGATGCTCGAACGCCCGCACAGCCAACCGAATCATGGGACGGACGAGGTCGGCCATCTCCTCGACCTGACGACGTATCCGGTCGCTTCTCGGGAGGCCGGCGGCGAGACCGGCCAGCTTCGCGATATTCACACACTGCGCCGCTGTTCGCTCCAGCGTTACGTTGAGATGAAGGAGCGCCGATAGGGTGCGCAGATCGCTGCCCATCGGTTGCTGCAGTGCCATCAAGTTCAGCCACCGACTGTGAATGTCGACGTAAACCTCGGCCAGCCGAGCTCCCTCCTGGATCACTGCAGTGGCCATGTCGTCGTCGGTCGAGAGCAGGGCATCGACGGCCGTGCCGACCATACGCTCAGCACGCTCCGCGACCTCGCGAATCGATGTCTCGAGCCCCTCGATCTCGTGGTGGAAATGACTTCGCTGATCAGTCATGCCGACCTATCCGAACCGGCCGGTGATGTATTGCTCGGTTTCGTCGTTTTCGGGGGAGGTGAAAATCCGGTCCGTCGGGGCGTATTCGACCAGCCGACCGGTTCGCTGGCCTCTGTCGTTGACGTCGACGGACAGGAAGGCTGTCTTGTCGGAGACTCGGGCCGCCTGTTGCATGTTGTGGGTGACGATGATGATCGTGTAGTCCTGCTTGAGTTCGAGCATCAGTTCCTCGATCCGCAACGTGGCGATCGGATCGAGGGCCGAACACGGCTCGTCCATCAACAGGACATCGGGGCTGGGAGCCACCGCCCGGGCGATACAGAGCCGCTGCTGCTGACCTCCCGAAAGCGAGTAGCCGCTCTCGTTCAGCTTGTCTTTGACCTCATCCCACAATGCGGCCTTGGTCAGCGCTCGTTGGACCAGGTCCGACAGGTCCGACTTCGAGCCCTTGAACCCGTTGATCTTGGCCCCCCAGGCCACATTGTCGAAGATCGACTTGGGGAACGGGTTCGGCTTCTGGAAGACCATGCCTATCCGACGCCGGATCTCGACCGGATCCACGTTCGACTCATAGATGTTGCGGCCATGATAGTTCACGGCACCGGTGACCCTGGCCGTGGGGATGAGGTCGTTCATCCGGTTCAACGCTCGGAGGACGGTCGATTTGCCGCAGCCGGAGGGCCCGATGAGCGCCGTGATCTCGTTGTCGGCGTAGTTCATGGTGATGTTCCGCACCGCACGAAAATCGCCGTAGTAGACGTCCATGTCCTCGGTCGAAATGATCGTCTCGAGATCCGTCGAGCCCATATCAGAGACCCTACCACTCTCCGTGAGATCGATAGCCGGCATCTTCAGGCCCGGCTTCTGCTCATCGGAGGTCATGGCATTCGCTTTCCCGCTCGTTGTATTGCCGGTCATGGTTTCGTTCACGCTCATCTCTCATACTCTTCTCGAATAGCGGTTTCTCAAGATGACGGCCGTTGCGTTCAGGACGAGCAGGATCACCAACAGGACGATGATGGCGGCGGCCGCAAGGTGACGCCATTCGGCCTGGGGCAGGCTGGTCCACTGGAAGATCTGAATCGGCATGGCCGTGTACTTCGAGAACGGGCCCGACGGGTCGGCGGTGATGAAACTTGCGGCGCCGACGACGATCAGGGGAGCCGTCTCACCGATGGCCCGGGCCACGGACAGGATCACACCGGTGAGGATGCCGGGAAGCGCGACCGGCAAAACCTGGCTGCGGACCGTCTGCCATTTCGTGGCCCCGAGACCCATTCCGGCCTGCCGAAGCGAATTGGGGACGGCCTTCAACGCCTCCTGGGCGGAAATGATGATGATCGGCAGCACGAGCAACCCCAGCGTGATGCCGGCCGCCAGAACGGTTCGGCCGTTCTCGGACGGCGGCGGACCCGAGGTGAACACATCACCGGACGTCACCGGCTCGAACGTTCTCACCAGCACGGCCAGGCCGAGCATGCCGTAGATGACCGACGGCACGCCGGCCAGATTGTTGATGTTGGTCTGGATGAAATCGTTGAAGCGGGAGGGCTTTGCGAACTCGACCAGATACACGGCGGCGCCCACACCGACCGGCACGGCGAACAGGATCGTGATGACAGCGATCCACAGTGTTCCCAGCGCGGCCGTGCGGATACCGGCAACCTCCGGTGTGGCACTGGCCGGCGTACGGAGGAACGCGGTCGACACCCACGAACGCCACTCGAACCGGACCTGGTCGGCCGTGTAGTCGGGGAATCGTTCCGGTGAGTCGACGAAGGCCTGGAGGACGTCCTCCTCGAAGGCGTCGGGGGCCAGCAGCGACGGCACCAACTCCTCGGCTGCGATCACATCCGGGACGACAACCCGCTCTTGGACGAGGGCGAAGACGTTCGCCTTGTCGCGGGCCCCGAGACCGCATCCGTCGACCGGGTCGTCCGAGGCGCACAGCTCCTCGTAGACGGCCGGATCCTCGAACACATAGCGGTCGTCGTAGAAACGCTGCTCCCGTTCGAGGCGCCGCCCCACATTGCGGGACACCGCGCCCTCGAGCAGCGTCACGAGTTGGTCCCGGGTCAGATCCTCGAGATCGACGGTCGCAGGATCATAGCCCGCTTCGGCCACGACCTCTTCGGGGTTGTTCTCGTTGACGATGGCAACCAGGCCGAAGGCGTCGTTGATGATGGTGTAGAGCAGGGTCGCAAGGGCCAGCACGGCGACGACGAGCGCCGAGAGGAAGGCGAGCTGGCTCATCTGCGCCTTCCGGGTCCGGCGGTTGAGGAGCCGGTCGAATTCGGCTTCGTCGGGGAACCAATCCTGGCCGCCCGGCCCGGGCAGCTCGGTGGACCGCTCCGGCGCGTCAACAGCCATTATTCGTCCACCTCGATTTGTCGGATCTCCGGCACGACGGCAGCCATTACCCGACCACCTTCTGATCCCATACGGAAGATTCGAGCGGACGACGTTTCGCCGTCAGGCGAAACTCGGTTAGTCGGGTCTCCGACACGACGGCAGCCATTACTCGTACTCCTCCCGGAAGCGTCTCACCAGGCGGCGGCTGATGATGTTGAGGATCAGCGTCATGAAGAACAACGTCAGGCCGATGGAGAAGATCGAGTTGTAGTCGATGGTGTTGTAGCTGAGGTCGCCGCTCGAAATGCGGACGATGTGACCGGTCATGGCCTCACCGCCGATGAACGGGTTGAGGATGTAGCCGAACACGGAGTCCTCGCCCAGTGTGAAGTTGCGGGGAGACGCACCGGCGGCCAGGGCGACCACCATCGTCTCGCCGACCGCCCTCGACAACGCCACGACGACGGCCGCCGCTATGCCCGACAGTGCGCCGGGAACAACGATCCGGAGCGAGACCTCCAGTTTCGTGGCTCCCATCCCGTAGGCCGCCTGGCGCAGCGCGTCGGGAACCGCGTGGAGGGCGTCTTCGGACAGTGAACTGACCAGCGGGACGATGAGGATGCCGACCACTATTCCGGCCGACGCGATATTGAAGAAGCCGACGGTGGAACCGAACAGCGAGCGAAGCACCGGGGTCATGAACGTCAGGGCGAAGAACCCGTAGACGACGGTGGGGATGCCGACCAGAACCTCCAGGAGCGGTTTCAGTATGGACCGCGCCCGTTCGGATGCGTATTCCGAGAGGTAGATGGCCGACGCCAATCCCATGGGCACGGCCACCAGCATGGCGATGAGGGCGATGTAGAGCGTCGAGAGGATGAGGGCCCAGATGCCGAACGATCCCGCTTGAGGTTGCCAGGTGGTGCCGGTCAGAAACTCGGCGATCGACACCCGGTCGTCGCGGAAAAAGAGTAGGGCTTCCTTGCCCAGTTCGTAGAGAATACCGAGCGTGGTGGCGACCGATATGGCCCCGCAAACGAAGAGTAGGGCCCGGATGACCGATTCACCCGGACGGGACTTCTTCGTCAACGAGGCCGCGATGGCGGCACGCTCAGCCTGCGCGTCGGGCATGGAAGTCGTCATTGTTCGGTGTCCACCTCGTACGTTGCCGGGTCGCCTGTTCCTGTCACTGTGTTGTTTCGGGGCTGTGGCCCGGCCGCACAATCTGAGGCCGGGCCACGGTACCCAAACGGTTCAACGGTGTCTAACGCCGGATCAGAATCCGGCGGCGGCGCTGATGTTGTCGGCTGCGCCCTGCAACGCGTCGGCCGGCGCCGGGAAGTAGCCGACCTCACCGATGACGTCGTTGACGTTGTTCAAGTAGTAGGCGATGAACTGCGCCACCTGCGGCTTCTCGGCCACGATGCTGGGGGCGGTGTACATGTAGAGCGGACGGGCCAGCGGGTACTCGGCGGCGTCGACCGTTTCGGCGTTGGGCTCGACGCCGTCGACCGACACGGCGACCAGTTCGCCGGCGTTCTGCTGGAAGAAGGCGTAGCCGAAGTAGCCGATGGCGCAGCTGGTGCTGAGATCGCCTTCGGTACAGCCGTCGTCGGCCACACCACGCACGGTCACGTTGTCGTCCTCACCGACGATCTCGGCGATCGACGAGGAGATCGGCGACGGCTCGGCTTCCTCGAACACGACCTCGTTGAAGTAGTCGAAGGTGCCGGAATCCTCGCCGGGGCTGTAGAGCACGATGGGGTGAGCCGGGAAATCGGGATTCACATCGGACCAGGTGGCGCCGGAGTCGGCCAGTGCGAAGGCGGTGTTGAGCTCTTCGATGGTCAGCTCGGAGGCGAAGTAGTTGCCGTTGGAGATGACCACCGAGAGCGCGTCGGTACCGACGCGGATTTCGATGGGCTCGTCGCCCCAGGTCTCCGTACAGGCGGCGAATTCCTCGTCCTTGATCGGACGGGAGGCGTTGGATATGTCGGAAGCGCCTTCGACGCAGAACCGCTCGAAACCACCACCGGAGCCGATTGAGTCGATCGAGTACTCCGGGCCGCCCTCGTCGATCCACTGTGACAGCACGGCGGTCGAGAGCGGGAACACGGTGGACGAACCGGCGATGGCGACATCACCAGCGTCGACCGAAAGTGGGTCGACGACCGGAAGACCCATGTCGGTCATCTCGGAGTCTTCCTCCATGGCATCTTCCTCGTCCTCCATGGCTTCATCCTCGGCCTCATCTTCTTCGGCCTCTGCCGGCTCCTCGGTCTCCTCGGCAGCGGGCGGCGCTGTGGTCTCGGGACCGGCCTCGGTATCCGAGTCGTCACCACAAGACGCCGCGATCAGGGCAAAGACAATGCCCAGAGCGATCAGTTTGATCAGTTGCTTCATGCGTTGATCTCCGTTGGTTGTGCTTCGCGTCCCTCCCTGGGACACGGCCCGCCGGACCTCTCCCAGCTGGACAACTCCGACGATACGAGTCGCCGGTGACCCGCAGTGAGAACCAAGATGAACGACAGGTGAACGTTTTCGCCGTCCGCCGACAGAGGTTTCAGGCAATGGCAACGACCCGTCCACCTGGGTGAAACCGAGCGGACAACCGGCTTGTTTACCGTCCACTCGTGACGCTACGTGAACCCAGGAGGACTACATGCCAGTCGACGAACAAGCGACGAACCCATCTCCCAATCGACCGTTCGAGAAGGTGCTGAACGCCAGGATCTCCCGCCGGAAGGTTCTCGGCGGAAGTCTGGCCACCGGTGCCACCGTCTTCTTCTCCGCCGGATCAGCCGGCGCGTTGACCGGACAGTACCGGGCAGAACGTTCCCGGGGAAGGAACAAGCGGAACCCGCTCGTCGGTTTCACTCCCGTCCCGGTCGCCGCCGGAACCGGCCCGCTTCCGGCCATCTCGTCGGACTACGAATACCAGGTTCTCATCCCGTGGGGTGAGCCGATCCTCGCCCCCTACCCGGAGCACGTGAACGGCTCGAAGTCCGCCGTCGATCAGGAGAAGCAGATCGGCATCGGGCACGACGGCATGTGGTACTACCCGCTCGGCCGTGACCACGGCGTGATCTGCATCAACCACGAGTTCGGACGCAACACCCACGTGTACGGCAAGGACGCCCCCGAGTCGCTGGAGGACGTCCGACTGTCCCAGGCCGCCCATGGTGTCTCGGTCGTCGAGGTGGCCGAACGCAACGGCCGATGGCAGGTGATCCGGGACCGACTCAACCGTCGCATCCACGTCAACACGCCGGTCACCTTCTCGGGACCGGCCGCCGGGCATCCCCTCCTCGGGGATCCGGCCCGACCGTCGTTCGGCACCGTCAACAACTGCTCGAGCGGGTACACCCCGTGGGGCACCTACGTGACCTGCGAGGAGAACTTCAACGGCTACTTCGGTTCGACCGGCGAATGGACACCGACCGAGGATCAGGAGCGCTACGGCTTCACCGACAGCGGATTCGGCTACGGCTGGGAGAACTTTGATCCCCGTTTCGATCTGTCGAACGCCGACTATGCCGGCGAGCACAACCGTTTCGGCTGGTGTGTCGAGATCGATCCCATGATGCCGCAGGCAACACCCGTGAAGCGAACGGCCATGGGTAGGTTCAAGCACGAAGGCGTGGCCTTCGCCGTGGGCCGTGGTGGCCGCATCGTTGCCTACATGGGCGACGACCAACGGTTCGACTACATCTACAAGTTCGTTTCCGATTCCAACTACAGGTCGATGCTGGCCCGGGGCAAGAGCCCGCTCGACGAGGGCCGCCTGTACGTGGCCCGATTCGACGACGACGGTACCGGACAATGGCTCGAGCTGACCATCGACAACCCGGCGCTGGCCGCTCGCTTCGCCGATCAGGCCGAGGTGCTGACCTACGCCCGGCTCGCCGCCGACATCCTCGGGGCCACGCCTATGGATCGACCGGAGTGGACCACCGTCGCTCCTGACGGCACCGTGTACTGCACGTTGACCAACAACTCGCGTCGGACCGAAGCCGACGCCGCCAACCCGCTGGCGCCGAACCCCGACGGGCACATCATCCGGTGGGTCGACACCGACCGCCACGTCGGAACCGGTTTCGAATGGGACATCTTCATCATCGCCGGCGACACCCACGGCACCGAGGACACGTTCTCGGATCCCGATGGCCTCTGGGCCGATCCCGACGGTCGCATCTTCATCCAGACCGACGGCGGACAGAAGGATGACCTCAACAACCAGATGCTGGTCGCCGATCCGGCCTCGGGCGACCTGCGCCGCCTGCTGACCGGCGTCACCTCGGACGAGATCACCGGGCTCACCGTCACCCCGGACCGGCGGGTGCTGTTCGCCAACACCCAGCACCCGGGTAACGGCGATCCGACGCTCACCAACTTCCCCGTGATGAACGCCGTTCCCGACGGTGTCACCGTGCCCCGGGATTGCACGTTCGTCCTGCGACGGAAGGACGGCGGCATCGTCGGGAGCTAGGTTCGGGGAACACCTCGGGTCGACAAGCGGCAACGATGGGACGCGGGACTGCGTCGTCGAGGTCGGACACGGGCGAAGTGTTCACCTACCGTTAATCTTGGTGGCAGGCACATTTTTGGCTTGCGCCATACGGTCTAGCGGTAGGAGCAACCCAACTATGGCCCACACCCACGTCCGATCCGAACTCGATGAACGCCTGAGCAAGGTCCGAGGCATCCTGCTGGAGATGTCTGAGATCGTGTCCGATCGTATCGATGAGGTCACCGCCGCGTTACTGGAACGTGATGTGGGGCGCGCCGACACCCTGATCGCCGAGGACGACGAACTCGACCTGATGTCGAGAAACGCCGAACAGCTCTGTATCGAGATCCTGCTCCGCGAGCAGCCGGTGGCGAGCGACCTGCGAGCGATCGTCGCCGCCCTGCACATGAACAGCGATATCGAGCGATCAGGCGATCTCACGACGAACATCGCCAAAGCCGTCGGGCGCCTTCAAGGGACCAAGACCGATGACGACATCCGAGCACTCATCCTGCAGATGGCGGCCCAGGCCGCGTTCCTGTTCCGCAAGGCGGCGGAGGCCTACCGTGAGCTCGACGGAGCGAAGGCGGCCGCGATCGACCAGCTCGACGATGTCCTCGATGAACTCCACAAGACCTACATCACCACCGTCATCACCAAGTCTCAACAGGTGGTTCTCCACCCCCACCAGACACTGCAGCTGGCACTGATCGGACGGTTCTACGAACGCATCGGCGATCACGCCGAGAACATGGGCGAACGTATCCGGTACATTGTCGACGGTTGGACCCCGGAACAGGTCGCAGCCGAACGGGCTCGGCAGGAGGCCGGCGACGATGCGGTGGCCAGGCCGGCTCGAGGTCTGGCCGTGATCGACCGGCTGGCCGAGGAACGTCGGATCGACGTCACCCGGCGCGATTTCGTGGCCAACGTGAGCCACGAACTCAAGACTCCTGTGGCCGCTATCGCCCTGTTGGCCGAGGCGCTGGTCGGCACCGTTACGACCGGTGACGACGCCGAATCCGACGACAACACCGGAGCCGAGATCGTCGGCCAGATAGGTCGCGAGGTCGGCCGGATCGATGCCATTATCGACGACCTTCTGGAACTGGCCCGCTTGGAGGAGCCACCAAGCGCCGACCGCGAAGAGTACAGCAGCGTCGCCGTGGACGACGTGGCGCGGCAGGCTATGGACATCGTGTCGGGGCTGGCCCACGCCTCCGGCCTCACCGTCACGATCGCCGGAATCCCGAGCGACGTCACGGTGCGGGGCGAGCAGCGCCAGCTGGTTCGGGCTCTGGTGAACCTCCTGGACAACGCAATCAGGTATAGCCCGAAGAACTCGGAGATCAGGTTGACGGTGAGCCCGATGGGCCCGACTGTCGACCTCGCTGTTGCCGATTCCGGCGTTGGGATCGCCCGTCCCGAACTGGAGCGTATCTTCGAACGGTTCTACCGGGTCGACCCGGCCCGCAGCCGCAAGACCGGCGGCACGGGTCTCGGGCTCTCCATTGTCCGTCATGTCGCCGAGAACCATGGGGGCCACGTCATCGTCGACTCGAAGCTCGGCGAGGGATCGACATTTGTCGTACAGCTGCCAATCGAGACCGACGACGAACCGGCCGACGTCGACGGGGTCGGCGAATCGTGAGTCGGATCTCGGTTCTGGTGGTGGACGACGAACCGTCGTTCCTGCTTGCGCTTCGTCAGGCCCTGGCCACCGAGGGGTTTGAGGTGACGACGGCCGCCGATGGGGAGGACGCCCTCGAGTTGTTCTCCAGCAAGTCTTTCGACATCGTCCTGCTAGACGTGATGCTGCCGGCCATGAGCGGGATCGACGTCTGCCGCAGCATCCGCTCGGTCTCCGACACGCCGATCATCATGGTGTCGGCTCGATCGGAGGAGGTCGATACCGTCGTCGCCCTCGAGGTGGGGGCCGACGACTACATCACCAAGCCCTACCGTATTCGCGAGCTGGTGGCTCGCATGCGTTCGGCACTGCGGCGAGGTCGCTCGACTCCGACGGCGCCTCCCTCTCAACCCGACGAGGGCATCACCGCCGGTCCTGTGCGGCTGGATCCGCTTCGTCACGAGGTGTGGGTTCGAGGCACCCAGGTGCCCATGCCGCTCAAGGAGTTCCAGCTGCTGAGCCATCTCATGGCCAATGCCGGCTACGTCGTTCGTCGCGATGAATTGATCGACCGGGTCTGGGGCTTCGACTACGTGGGCGACACGAAGACGCTCGACGTACACATCAAGCGCCTACGATCCAAGATCGAAACCGACTCGTCCAACCCGGACCTGATCATCACGGTCAGGGGCGTCGGTTACAAGTTCGAGGACTCGTAGAGCCGGCAACACCCGGTAGTGCCTCGACCAGCGAACGGGCGTGGCCGTAGGAAAGGATTTCCTGGGCCTCTGCGGGATCCAGCCACCTGATCTCGTCGACCTCGTCATTGGGCTGAAACGAACCGCCTGTGCACCGCATCAAGAACCAGCGGACGACCTTGTCCCGCCCCCGAACACGGTAGGAATCGGCGGCCAATTCGGCCTCGATCTCACCCCGGAATCCCGACTCCTCCTCGGTCTCCCGGACTGCGCACTCGAGATCAGATTCATCAGGCTCCCGTTTCCCCTTCGGGAGATCCCAGTCGTCGTAGCGAGGACGGTGGACGACCAGCACCTCGAGACCTTCGGGCGTGGCGCGGTAGACGAGGCAACCTGCGGCCCGTATCACGTCATTGTCGAGATTGCCGTCGATCCCCACAGGCTACGCGACGTCAGACCGAATCGGCCACCAGTAGCGCAGCACCGACGGCACCGGCGTCGTCGAGCCGCCGGGCCAGGACCAGTTCGGTGAACTCGGCACCGGCTCCGCCGAAGTCGTCCGAGGTACGTATCTGATCGAGGAACGGCTGACCGAGCCGATCGACGATGCCACCACCGAGCACGACCAGAGGGAGATCGAGAAGTGTGGCGGCATTGCCTATGATCCGTGCGAGCGCATCGGCCGCCTCGGCCACGAGTTGGGCGGACAGTTCGTCGCCCGCCTCGAGCCCGGCTGCGATGTGGCGTGACTTCAGGGGCGAGTCGCCGACAAGCGACAGCAGAAAGCTGTTGGCGCCGTCGTCCGTCCGGCGACGCATCTCGTTGTCGATGCCGGCCCGACCGGCGTAGGTCTCGAGGTGGCCGCGGCCGCCGCAGCCACACAGCCGCCCGCCCGGTTCGACCGTCATGTGGCCGATCTCGCCGACCATGCCCCGTTGGCCGACGACGAGCCGGTTGTCGAGAATGAGCCCACCGCCGACCCCGGTTCCGACGAAGATCGCCAACATGTCGGCATGGCCCCGGCCGGAGCCGATGCGGTGCTCGGCGACGGCACCGCAGTTGACGTCGTTGCTGACCACGACCGGTTTGTCGAGGCGCTCGGCCAGCTCGCCGGCCAGTTCGACCGGCTCATCCCAGCCGACGATGTTGGGGCACGGTCCGGCGGTGCCGTCGGGCGTCACCGGCCCGGGGACCCCCACGCCGACCGCCGAGGCGTCGGCATGGCCCTCGAGGCTCTGCACGGTGGCGACGATCTTGTCGATCACGGCCGCCGGGCCGTCGATCGGTGTGCGGTTCTTGACTCGACCGTGCGCCGCCCCGGTCGCCGGGTCGACAGCGCGGGCGAGGATCTTGCTACCGCCGACATCGACGCCAACAAGTCGGTGCGCCACCCCGGCTTCGCTGTTCAACGAACGAGGTTCCTAGAGCTCTGCCGGCTGCTCGACGCTCTCCGGCTCAGGCTCCGCCTCCGGTTCCACCGCCGTCTCGCCGGCGTCTTCCCCTTCCGATGCGGCGGTGGCCTCCGTCGTTTCAGGCTCCGGCTCGGGGTCGGCGGTAGGCGCCGGGTCCGGTGCCGGCTCGGCGTCGGTGGCCGCCGGTGCCTCGTCGACCACCGGTTGGGCCTCGGCCGGTGCGGTCTCGGCCACGGGGGTGATCGACGTGTCGGCGTCATCCTCACCGAGGTCCCAGTCGCAGGTGATGCGCTCCCGCTCGGCGTCGCGGTTGACCCGCTCCTTGTTGCGGCGGAACTGCGGATCGTGCTTCGGCAACAGCAGGAGGCGGGCGTTCACCCGGGCCCAGAAGTCGTCGAGCATCTTCTGGTCGCCGTACCGAACCCGCAACTCCCAGTGAGGGGCGATCGGGCCGGTGTAGACGATCGTCACGTGGGCGACGGGTGGGAGATCCTCTTGCAGTTCGACATCGGTCATGGCTGTTCATCCTAGTTTCGCTTGATGGGAATCATGTTCAGGAATCGATCGAGGCGCCGAAAGGCGGCGTCCGGGCGGACGAAAAGCCGGTTGACGGCACTCGACTCCGAACAAAAAGTAAAATTTCCCAGGTTTTTCGGCCCAAAGGGAACCAAATGGCCTACTGGTGCGTCTCTATTTCCATGGAGAGCAATTGGATGGCGATCGGCAACTGCAGCGACAAACCACCAGAGCTGTTCTTTCCCAGCGATGGCGTTGGCGTCGAAGTGGCGAAGAAGGTCTGCGCCGAGTGCCCTTCAAAGGAGCCGTGCCTCGAATACGCGCTCGCCCACCGCATCGACCACGGGGTCTGGGGCGGCACCTCGGAACGGCAGCGCCGGCGCATCCTGAAGGCTCGCAAGGAAGCCCGCCTCGCCGAGGCCCGGGTCCACGAATCGGTCCCCCGGTAGTTTCGCCGAAGCTGATCCCGACACAGCTGGTTCGCACAGCTGGGTTCCGAAACAAGACGACTCGGCCCACGTCGTGAGCCGAGTCTTCGTATTCATCTGTTGATGTGGGCGGTTCGGCGAAAGGCCCCTAGGCCTTCTCCTCCACGTCGTCCTCGGCCTCAGCGCCTTCCTGCAGACCCTCTTTGAACTCCTTCTGGGCCTGCCCAAGGCTGCGAGCCAGCTTGGGGATCTGCGATCCGCCGAAGAGGACGAGCACGACCACCACGATCATGATCATCTCATTGGGCTGAAGAATTGCGAGCATGACGTAATGCTACCGGCATCGAACCGTCAGTGCCATGCACTCGATTTTGTCGGCCGTGGCCGGTCGAAGGTGCTGGAACCGCCGTTCAGGCACTCTCCCCCGCGTATGCCGCGGCGGCCGCCTGGCGTTCCAGGGCCCGTTGACGGCGGATGCGGCGACGCTCCCGTTCGCTCATCCCGCCCCAGATCCCGAACTTCTCGCCGTTGGCGAGCGCGAATTCGAGGCAGTCCTCACGGACGACGCAGCCCCGGCACACTTCCTTCGCCTCCTTCGTGGACGCGCCACGCTCGGGGAAGAAGAGGTCCGGGTCGACACCAAGACAGTTTGCGTATTCTTGCCAGCTGGTATCGAGCATGAGGTGCTTGCGACCTATGCGCATGGTTCCTCCTCGCGCCTCGCCTAGCGGAGGGCGTGAATCTGGTTCTTCGATCATCGTGGGTACGACTTGTGTGTTCACTGTGGCTCCCGACTTTGTTGAGAATTCATCCACCAAAGACAGCCCGTGAAACTTCTGCCGCTGTAATTACAACACTGTGATCTCGCTCCTGGCAACCCCGAAACCCAAGTAAATATCCCGAAACGGCCGCTGTTCAAGCGGGTTTCTCGTTGATCATCGATGCGGCTGGAGCGTCGGGGGAGGTATCGGGGAGGCCGACATCGGTGCACGGTACACCGTTGGCGACCACACGGGCCGACCACCCGGAGTGGCCGAGAGTTGACCGACAAGTAAACCGAAAGTCCCTGGTCAGGCGGAAGTTTGGTGCCATCAACCACCGGGACGACCACGCTGAGTGAGAGTGACGACGGATCGCCCGCCAGCATTGGTACAACCCGAACCGAAGCACGACCATCCCCCACCCGGCCGACCGCGCGGTGTAGATTCATGACCGATTCCGGCCGATGCGGTCCTGTCGGGCAATTTTCCCCGAGGCGCACATTTTTGCGCGAAATCGTGACCGCCGTCACATGTTTCTGGCCATCAACGCCCGTGAAGTTGTTTCAGCGGCCCCGCACGATCGAACGCTTGTGTTCGATGAAATCGACGAGCACGTAGTCACCGAGCGTCTCCGGATTCGTGTAGAACGCCCGACCCTTGTTCAACTCCGTGAGCCGTTCCACGAATCCCCGAAGGCCCGAGTCGGGATCGAGCATGAACGTGTTGATCGTGATGTCGGCCTTCGTGCACCGCAGGACCTCGGCCATCGTGTGGTTGATCGTCTCCATGGTGGGCGGATAGCTGAAGTAGGGACTTCCGTCCGGTAGCAGATGGGCCGTCGGCTCACCGTCGGTGATCATGATGATCTGCTTCGTACCGCTCTGTTGCGACAGCATCTGACGGGCCAGCATGAAGCCGTGCGCCATGTTGGTTCCGTAGTCGTAGTCCCACGACACCTCGGGCAGATCGGACGCCTTCAGCTTTCGGGCCAGAGCAGCGAAGGTCACAAGGCCCAGATAGTCCCGGGGATACTGGCTCGTGATCAATGCGTGCAACGCCATGGCCACCTTCTTGGCCGGCAGGAAGTTGTCGCGCATCGGCATCGACAGTGACAGGTCCAGCATCAACACCGTGCTCGACCGGACCTGACGTTCGGTGCGCTCGATCTCGAAATCGTCCGGGGTGAGGCGAACCGGTGTGCCACCGCCGGAACGCCGGATGGCGTTGCCGACCGTGCGCTCGATGTTGAGGTTGAACGGGTCCCCGAACTCGTAGGGCTTGGTCGAATAGTTACGTTCGTGGCCGATCCCGGTCACGTCGATGTTGTGCTGACCGAGCTTGTCGGCCGACAGCCGTTTGAACAACTCGCCCAGCGCCTGCTGACCGAGCCTCCGCAGGCCTCGGGGGGTGAGCTCGAGGCGGCCCTCCTTGTTGTGGATCAGGCCCTGTTCCTCCAACATCCGGGTGAGCTCGGCGATCCGCTCCAGGCTGGCGGCCGAGCTGTCACCCAGTAGGCGCCTGACCTGGTCCATGTCGGCTTCGGCCAGCGCCTGCGGGCTCGTGATCTGGCGCAGGAACTGCTCCAGCTGATCGAGATCACTCAGGTCCCGCATCATCGACGATGCGTCGGCCAGCCCGAGCGGGTCGAATCCGGAGAAGTCGTAGCCCTGCTGCCAGCCGGCGTCGGGGAACATCTGCTGGAGATTCTGCCCCAGCCTCGAGACCTCGAAGTTGAGGTCCATGTCCTCCATGAGCTGATTCGACAGTTCCATCAGCTGCTGCCGCTGCTCCGGGGTCATCGAGTTCAGCAGGGCCTGCATGGCCGCCATCTGTCGAGCCATGTCCTCCAACAGCTCGTCGAGGGTCTGCGGGTTGTTGGGGAAGAAATCGCCGTATTCGTCCATGAAGGCGTCGAAGTCGGGCTCGGTTCCGTTGGCCCGCTGCTCCAGCATCCGGTTGAGCTCGGCCATCAGGTCCTTCATCCGAGCCATGTCTTCCGGGCTCATGTTGGACATGGCGTCGGCCATCTGCCCGAACTGCTGGTTGACCAGTTCCTGACGCAACCGATCGAGCAGTTCTTCGAACCGCTGCTGGGCCTGCTGGGATTCGAACTCGTAGTTCTGCAGACCCCGGACCTTCCCCGCCAGATCGTGGGGCAACATGTCGAGCTGCATGTGCTTCTGGGCGGTCGCGGCCTTGGCGTTCTCCGCGGCTCGGCGGCCGTCGTCGCCCAGCTCGGGGTCGGCCAGCTCGATGTCGGCCAGGGCCGAGCGATCGTCGAGTGACTGCCGTTCCGAGGCAACGAGATCGTTCAGCTCCTCGTTGATCTCGTCGTAGACGCCGCCGAGGTCATAGTTCTCCAGCCGCTCCTGGCGCTCCTCACGGAGCTTGCGCAGGATCTCCCGCAGACCCTCGATCTCACGGCCGTCACGGTCGGAGAAGCCGTCATGCATGAGGCGCCGCAGAGCCGACGACGGATCCCCGTGGTACATCAGGTCATCGGACAGCTCGGCCAGCACGTCGAGCGCGTCGAAGTCGAAGCCGCTCTGACTGCCGTCCCATCGGGAGTAGCGGAATCGCTGGCCAACCATGACTCCACACTACTGGCCGATCCCCACCTCGGTCCCATCGCCCGCTGCCGTCGTCAGCGGCGCAGCGGCTCGATGATCGAAACGTAGTCGACGAGGCGGGCGGCCAACTCGAACGCCAGCTCGGGATCGTCGAGATCGGGTTCGATCCAGCATTCCGACAGGCGACGCCAATTGGTCGCGCCCAGGAACGGTCCGAGCTCCGCCTCCTCCCCCAGTTCGGCCCGCCACGTCGCTTCGCAACGGCCGAGTGTGGCCGCCACCTCGTCATTGCGACCCTCATCGCGGTGTTCCGAGTGAAATCCGATCTCGACGGCCATGCCGTCGGAGTCATCGACGTGGCGGCGTGACAGCAGTTGGGCCTCGTAGTGCTCGCGACCGGGCTTCTCGGTGTCGAACCACAGTTTGAGACCTCGCCGATGACTCCGCGTTCTCAACGTCCCCAGTTGGTCGGGAACCATGGTGTGCACCAGGTCGGCCACCTCGTCGAACAGCGGAAGCTCCACCCGAACAGCGTACGACGGCGGTGGCGAGGTAGCCTCGGCCCCATGGGTATTGGCCACATGTTCACCACTTCGACTCCCGGTTCGATCCTCGCCTCGACCAACAGCGCGGCTCTTGATGTGGATTCGATCCGCATCGGGCTGCATCTGCTGGCCATGGCGGTGTGGATCGGCGGTCAGATCACGATGATGGCGCTGTTGCCCGTGTTGCGTGAGTTCGACGGTGTGGCGCCGAAGGCTGCTCGGGCCTTCAGCCGAGTGGCGTGGCCGGCATTCGGGCTGGCCGTGGTCACCGGTATCTGGAACATCCTGGCCATTCCGATGGCCGACGTCAGCTCCGGCTACAACGCGGTGTTGGGCATCAAACTGGTGCTCGTCGTCATCGCCGGGCTGGCCACCTTCGCCCACCAGCGAACCGACAAGGCGTCGGTCCGGGGCGCAACGGCCGGCATCGCCTTCCTGGCCTCACTGGTGATCGTGCTGCTCGGCACCATGCTCGCCCACTGAACGCGCCCGTGGCGCGCCTTCTTGGCTGTCACTGTGCATCACTAGTGTGGGATGTACATCCAGGGAGGTTCCGGGCCATGACCATCCAGTCCGACCAACTGATCAGCCTCGGCTATGAACGATACGTCCGTTCCGACGACGTCACCGCGATCGAACCGATCGTCGAAGACCGCGGCCCCGGGCGACGGGCACTGGTCTGGGTCAGGGGCCGCCCGGACGCCATGATCGCCTCCCGCTCGGAGCGGGCCATCGCCGACGACCTGCGAACCAGAGCCGACGACGTGGCCCATCTCGAGGAGATGCGGTCGACGCTGCGGTCCATCAGCCGTTGCCTCGACGCGGTTCCCGGTGTGCTCCGGCGGGTCATTCGGGAGGAGGCCGGGATCGATCTGGAGGAGCTCATCGCCGAGGCCTCCCGTGTCGCCGGCTGATAGGGCGACGCCACGCGGCGGGCGACTACCGTTGGCGCCGTGACCTCCCCAAGCGAAGCACCAGGCGAAACATCCGGATCCGAGCGAAGCAGCGGCCAGGCCCTGGGGGCGATCGTGGCGGCCGTCGTCATCGGCGCCCTCGTCGCCTGGGCGGGTTCGTCGGGGGCGGTGACCGCCGCCGGGATCGGCGTGCACTGGTGGGTGGCGATCGTTGCGTTCGCCGTCAACTGGATCGCCTTCGTTCCGTCCTTTCTGAACCGCACCGAGCACTACTACGACCTCGTCGGCAGCCTCACCTATCTGAGCACCACGGTGCTGGCCGCCATACTGGCCAGCCCCCTCGACGCACGGGGATGGCTGCTGGTCATCCTCGTGCTCGTGTGGTCCGGGCGGCTGGGGGTGTTCCTGTTCCGACGAGTACGTTCGGCGGGCAAGGACGGCCGGTTCGACAAGATCAAACAGAGCGCTCCCCGCTTTCTCGTTGCCTGGACCACCCAGGGCCTCTGGGTCATCTTCACTGCAGCGGCCGCCCACGCCGCCATCGCCAGCGCAGACCGCGCCCCGTTCGGCATCTGGGCCGTCATCGGCCTCGTACTGTGGTTGATCGGCTTCGGGATGGAGGCGGTGGCCGATGCGCAGAAGAGCGCGTTCCGGTCGGACCCGGCCAACGACGGCCGGTTCATCTCCAGCGGTCTCTGGGCCTGGTCGCGCCACCCCAACTACTTCGGCGAGATCCTGCTCTGGGTCGGCGTGGCGGTGATCGCCGCTCCCGCGCTGTCGGGCTGGCAATACGTGACGCTGCTGTCACCCGTCTTCGTGTATCTCCTGTTGACCAGGATCAGCGGCCTCCCAATGCTCGAACGCCGGGCCGACAGACGATGGGGCGGCGACGACGACTACGAGGCCTACAAGGCACGCACACCCGTACTGATACCACGACCCCCCACCGATGGCGGAGCAGCCAATGGGTGAATTCTCGCTGTCCGCGCGCGACGGGCATCTGTTCATCATCACCATCAACCGCCCGGAGGTGATGAACGCCCTTCACCCGATGGCCAACGCCGAGCTGGCGGCCCTCGTCGACGAGTTCCAGTCCGACCCGGAGCTGTGGGTCGCCATCATCACCGGAGCCGGCGATCGGGCCTTCTCGGCCGGCAACGACCTCAAGTTCCAGGCGTCATCGGACAAACGACCCGATCACCCCGACACCGGATTCGCCGGGCTGACCAACCGTTGGGACCTCAACAAGCCGGTGATCGCGGCCGTCAACGGTGTAGCGATGGGAGGCGGCTTCGAGATCGCGCTCGCCTGCGACCTGATCATCGCGGCCGACAACGCCCGATTCGCACTGCCGGAGCCGACGGTCGGGCTTGCCGCGCTCGCCGGCGGCATCCACCGCCTCCCCCGCCAGATCGGCATGAAGCGGGCCATGGGCATGATGCTCACCGGGCGCCACGTGTCGGCTGCCGAGGGGCGCGAACTGGGCTTCGTCAACGACGTGGTACCGGCGGCCGAGCTCATGGCCCGAACCCGGGAGTGGGCCGACATGATCCTCGCCTGCTCCCCGATGTCGATCCGGGCCACCAAGGAGGCCGCCTACCAGGGCCTCGACCACACCTCGCTGCGAGAGGCGTACAGCGCCCGGTATCGGGCGGTCAAGGCGATGATCGACTCCGACGACTTCGTGGAGGGACCAAAGGCGTTCGCCGAGAAGCGCCCTCCTGAGTGGAAGGGCCGCTGAGCCGCGCCCACCGAGCCCGCACCACTGCATTCCGGCGGCCCCAACCCACCGAAAACGTCGGCCGCAGCCGCCGGTACGCTGCTCAGACGGGCGATCTGAAGAATGCCGAAGGGTCGACTACGCTCGCCCGCCATGACCGATCTCACCGTGACCGAGCTGTGGCGGTATCCCGTCAAGTCGATGCTGGGCGAGCGCTTACCGAGCGCACACATCGGTTTGCACGGCATCACCGGCGACCGGGCCTGGTCGTTGGTCGATGTGGAGTCGGGAGCCAACCTCACGGCCCGCCGTGAACCCGAGCTGCTGCTCGCGTCGGCCCGCCTCGCCGGCCCGACCGTGGCCGACGGCGTGATCATCACCCTGCCCGACGGCACCGAGACCGACGACGACGAGGCACTTTCGGCCTGGCTCGGCCGGCCGGTAGAACTCCGGGCCGCCGCCCCCGACCGCACCGGAACCTTCGAAACGCAGGCCGACGCGAGCGAAACCGGCGAATGGATCCGGTGGGAAGGACCGAGTGGCTCGTTCCACGACTCGACCCGACGCATGGTCTCGCTGGTCTCGGCCACGACACTTCGCGACTGGGATCGGCGACGCTTCCGCATCAACGTGATACTCGACGGCGACGGCGAGGATGATCTGGTCGGCCGAACGGTCGGGCTCGGCGGAGCCATCCTCGACGTCACCAGGCCCATCGACCGCTGTGTCATGACGACGCGCCCACAGGCCGCCCACGACGGCGAGCCCTCCTTGGAGCGAGACCTGTCGGTGCTCAAGACGATCAACGCCGAGAGGGCCACATTCCTCGGAATAGGCGCCGTGGTGCCACAACCCGGACTCGTGACGATCGGCGACGGCATCCGTATCGACGACAGTGGGGCCGACACGGGCTGACCACCCGGTGCCGCCACGGCATTTTCCGCGATCGAGCGGCCACAACTACCCTTGAGCCATGCACGTCGGAATGTCGGTAATCTTCCAGAATCCCAACGGATCCCTGCCCGATGAGCAGGTCTACGCCCAGGATCTGGCCCTCGCCCGCCTGGCCGAACCGCTCGGGTTCGAGTCGATCTGGAGCGTGGAGCATCACTTCACCGACTACACGATGTGTCCGGACGTCTTCCAGTTCCTCAGCTACATGGCAGGCTGCACCGAATCGATCCAGCTCGGATCGATGGTCTGCGTGCTCCCCTGGCACGACCCGGTTCGAGTCGCCGAGGAGGTCGCCATGCTCGACGCCATGTCCGGCGGCCGGGTCATCCTCGGGATCGGTCGCGGCACCGGCCGGGTCGAGTTCGAGGGGTTCGGTGTGGCCATGCCGGAGGCGCGAGCTCGATTCGCCGAGTCGGCCGACATGATCCTCACCGGCCTCGAGCGGGGTTGGGTCGAGTACGACGGCGAGTTCGTGCGTCAACCCCGCAAGGACATCCGCCCTCGGCCACACAAGTCGTTCCGGGGCAGGACCTACGCTGCCGCCGTCTCCACCGAGTCGGCGGCGATCATGGCGAAGATGGGCGTCGGGATCCTCATCATCCCCCAGAAGCCTTGGAAGCATGTGCGGGAGGAGCTGGCCACCTATCGGGCGACGTTCCGGGGCGCCACCGGCGAGGAGGCCCCGCCACCGTATGTGGCCGGGTGGACGTTTGTCGACGAATCGGCCGACCGGGCCGAGACGATGGCCCGCCGCTGGATCGGCGGCTACTGGGACTCCGTCATCGAACACTACGAATTCGACCAGGACCACCTGAAGAACACGCCCGGCTACGAGTTCCACGGGCAGATGTACGACCTGTTGACCGCCCCCGGCGGCCGAGAGAAGATGGCCGACTTCTTCGTCGACCTGCAGATCTGGGGCACACCGGACCAGGTGAAGGAACGGATCGTCCATCTCCAGGACAACACCTACATGGATGCCTACATGGGGGTGTTCGGCTACGCCGGCATGCCGCCGGAGGAGGCCGAGCGGAACGCCCGACTGTTCGCCGCCGAGGTGATGCCGGACCTGCAAGCCATGGCTCCCGTTCACGACCGCCTCGGGATGCCTGTGTAACGAGCGAGGAGCCTGCCCCACCCGATCGGCGGTGCGGCGGCTACAGCGTGATGGCCGGCAACACGTCGAAGGAGAACAGGTAGAGCACACCCATCGTGATCGAGCCGACCGCCACGAGGGCGGCGATCACAGCGTAGAGGGTGAAGTTTCGACGGGCTTCCAGCAGACCGAAACCGGCGAGCACGGCGAGGGCCGAGTTGGCGATGATGAGACCGACGCACCAGGCCAGGAGAATGGCCAGCCCTGCACTCCAGCCAACCACCGAGGTTGAGGCGACGAAGACCGCGATCTGCGTGGGGCTCTCGACCCCGACGCCGTGGAGCATGCCGATGCCGGCCGCGGTACCCGCTCCGGTACCGGCCCCCGCTCCGCCGTCGAGACGATCGGGCAGCTGCACCGTGTGACGGTGAACGTGGGAATGCCGGACCCGACGAGCCAGCAGCCGCTGCACCCGCCCGGCAGGAACCGGCTCGGCCGGCGCTCCTGAAACCGCGAGCGGCGACCCGTCCGGCTCGACCGCAGCGTCGTGGCGATGGTGATGGTCGGAGCTGTGGTCACCGTGATCCGGGTGATCGTGCTCGTGTTCGTGCTCGATCTCGATCAGGCGGTGATCGGCCCGCCGGCCGACCCGTCTGATTCCGGCGAACGCGCCGTCGAGCACCAGCATCCACCGGCTCCGCAGGCGGAAATCCCGCCCATGGCGAACCAGCTCGACGATGACCCAGATTCCGAGCCAGATCAGCGTCAGACCGACGATCCGCCCCATCCACCGGTCAAGCGACTCGGGAATGGCGGAACCGGCGACAATGGCCAGACAGCCGAGAGCAAACACGACGACGGCGTGGCCGACGGCGTAGAGGAGCGCCAACCGGAAACCACGGCGGCGATCGTCGGCCGCGCCGCTCAGATCGGCGATGGCGGCAATGTGGTCCCAGTCGACGCCGTGCCGCAGCCCCAGTACCAGCGAGGTGACGAGCAGACCGACGGTCATGGCATCGGATCCCGACGGGCCGACAGCCGGAGGTCAGGAATCATCTTCCGCCTCGAACAGTTGACCGACGATGTGCGACCAGAGCGCGCCGCCGCCCGGGGGCGGCGCTGCCGACCCGGCGAGGCGGCCCATGAGGCGTTCGAGCACGACCGCCCCGGCGGCCTCACTTGTTGCGGCCGCTGCGAACAGACCCCCGGGCCCGGTCGAGGAGGCGACCAGAGGCGCCGGCGCGTCACTCCTTGGGCCGCCGGCCAGGGCGATCAGGGCTCCCGACACCAGACCCCAAGCCCCCACCGGCCCACCGGACGTACCTTCACGAAAACCGGCCACCCACCGGGACTGGGAGTCGAACTCGGCATCGTCGACCGTCTGAGCCATCAGCCCTGCGTCGAGCCGGAACTCGTCACCGAGCCTGCGTAGGTTCGACTCGATCAGCCCGGACCGCTCTGCGAACCGGCCGGCCGGGAACGTCTCGTCGGCCGGGTTGAGTTGGACCTCGTGGCGTTCACGGAGGAGGCGGCGGCCGGAGCGCGCCAGATCGTCGGCCGCGGCGTCGAACCGCTGGGCCAGCCGCGCCAGATCCTCGGGTCGGATCAGTATCCGGGCCACAACACACTCAATCCGCGGTCACTCCGTCGACTCCACCCTCATCATCCCTGCTGATCCCAACTGATCCCTGGAGCGGTTCCCATCGTTCTCCTCATCGGATGTAACGCCCGTCGATGGGCGCCGTGACGACGACGCCACAGAAATCCTGCTTCGGAACGGGGCCGCTCTCAACGGCCACGGTACGTCGCCGAGCCGGAGGAACGGCCGTGCCCCGCCATGGTGTCCTTGTTGAGCCGCTTCGACAGATGGAGGCCCTCGAGCAGCAACTCGACAGCCGACGCCTTGAACCCGGCGGTCGTAGCGTCACCGGTGAGGCTGTCGACGGCTGCCGCCATGGCCGGGCTTCGCTGGACGAGCTCCACGTAGTTGGCGGCCGGCAGGTCGTCACCGACGTTGGCCACCAGCTCACCCTCGAACTCCTCGACGATCGATCGGATCAGTTCGGGGTCGACCTCGTTCTTGAACACGGTGAGCACCGCACCCCGCAGCAGGTGGTCGATCACCTCGGCGTCGCGATCGTCGTCGAGCGACTCCACCTCGATCTTGCCGGCGGTCGACGCGATCAGGGCGTCGAGATCGCTGATCCGGGGAACGGCCTCGTCTTCGCCGAGCCGCAGGGCCCGACGAGTGGCGGCCGCCACCAGGGTTTCGAGGTTGGCCACGGTGAGGCGAACCGAGACACCGGACCGCTGGTTGATGTGGCTGCTCTGTCGAGCCAGCTGGGTGAAGGTGGCGACCAGGTTCTCCATGAACCCCGGCACCGCCACGTCGATCCCGGCATCCGACGCCTGGTCGGACCCTGCCATGCCGGGAAGGACGGCCTCCTGGCGGGCGATGGCGATCTCGGTGTCGACATCGAGCGGATAGTGGGTGCGGATCTGGGCGCCGAACCGATCCTTCAGTGGTGTGATCATCCGACCCCGGTTCGTGTAGTCCTCCGGGTTGGCCGATGCCACCAGCATCACGTCGAGCGGCAGGCGCACCTTGTAGCCACGGATCTGGACGTCGCGCTCCTCCAGGATGTTGAGCAGGCCGACCTGGATCCGCTCGGCCAGATCCGGCAGTTCGTTGATGGCGAACACCCCGCGGTTGGTGCGGGGCACGAGCCCGTAGTGGAGGGTCAGCTCGTCGGACAGATAGCGGCCCTCGGCCACCTTGATCGGATCGACTTCACCGATCAGATCGGCGATCGACGTGTCGGGTGTCGCCAGCTTCTCACCGAAACGGCGATCCCGGTGGACCCAGGTCACCTCGGTTGCGTCGCCGTGTTCGGCGACGAGATCGATGGCGTAGCGGGAGATCGGGTTGTAGGGGTCGTCGTTGATCTCCGATCCGGCGACGATCGGCATCCATTCGTCGAGCAGGCCGGTGAGCGCTCGGATCATACGGGTCTTGGCCTGGCCCCGCTCGCCCAGGAAGATCATGTCGTGGCCGGCCAGGACAGCGTGCTCCAGCTGAGGAAGCACGGTTTCGCCGTAGCCGATGATGCCCGTGAACAGGTCGTCGCCGGCCCGGATCCGGGCCACGGCGTTGGCTCGCAGCTCCTCCTTGACCGAGCGGGAAACCCAGCCGGATGACTTCAGCTCACCGATGGTTTTTGCTGCGGGGGCGGATTCGGGTTGTCGAGGCACCTACTCGACACTACAACCACCGCACCCCCGGCGACGACTCACCCTCGGCCGCCATGGGTGCGGCCGTGCGGGTTCGCGTCGCATCCAACCGGCGGGCGGTACCGTTCTCGGGTATGTTTCGTTCGGTGGTCCCGACTGCGGCCCAAAGATCATGAGTCGTGGGACGGTTCACGACCTCAACGGCCAATGGTGCGCCCGGCCGGTGGATCAGGAGCTGCTTCGGACCGGCGTGGCCCCCGACCTCGATCACAGCGCCTGGCCGACGGTGGACGTCCCGGGCCATTGGGCGCAGTATCCGGAACTTGCCGGCGAGCGGGGTCCCGTGCTGCACCGCCGTCGATTCCACAATGACGACCTGGGAGCCGCCGCCCGGTCCGACGACGGAACCCGCCACTGGCTGTGTTTCGACGGCGTGCTCAGCAGCGCCGAGGTGTGGCTCGACGGCGGGTACCTCGGTGACACCGTCGGCTACTTCGCCCCCCACCGGTTCGAGATCACCGAGCAGTTGAAGGCCCGCAACGACCACGACCTCGCGGTCGACGTGTTCTGCCCGCCAGGTGGGGGGCGGCGGGCCGACGTACGCGACAACACGTCGCTCACCGGTTCGCTCCAGACCGGCTCGCTGGCGCCTCCCGGCAATCCGGGCGGCATCTGGCGGCCCGTTCACATCGACGCCACCGGGCCGGTGGCCATCCGCCACGGCCGCCTGCTCTGCACGTCGGCGAACGAAGCAACCGCGATGTTGTCCGTCCGGCTGGTGGTCGACAGTGTCGGCCATGACGAGATCACCGTGGTCGCCGATGTCACCCGCCGCGGCGACCGGGTTGCCGGCTCCGAGTCGACCCATCGGCTCGCAGCCGGTGAGAACCGCCTGGAATGGGAGGTGAACGTCGACGATCCCGAGTTGTGGTGGCCGCGTTCGCTGGGTGAGCAGCCGCTGTACGAGGTTGCCGTCTCGGTGCTCTGCGACGGCGTCGAGTCCGACCGCCGCCAGTGGCGCACCGGCCTGCGCACCGTGAGGATGAACAACTTCATCTGGCGGGTAAACGGCCGGCGGATGTTCGTGAAGGGCGTCGCCTACGGTCCGGCCGGACCGTGGCTGAACGACGTGTCGGCCGACCGGCTGCGGGACGACGTTGCGCTGGTGGCCGACGCCGGCCTCGACATGATGCGGGTGCACGCCCACGTCACCCGACAGGAGGTCTACGATGCGGCCGACGAAACTGGAGTGCTCATCTGGCAGGATCTCCCACTGATCGGTGGGTACTCGTCCAAGATCCGCCGCGCCACGAAGACGATCGTGCGGGAAATCGTCGACCACCTGGGCGCGCACCCGTCGGTGGCGGTCTGGGGCGGCCACCTGCAGCCAAACGGCGCCGCGGTCGAACTTCCGACCGGAGATCGTCAGGAGCGACCACGGGCCATCCTTCGGAGGTTCGCCCGACACGTCACGCCGTCGTGGAATCGAGAGGTTCTCGACTCGATCATCGGGCGCGAGCTCAAGGCGGCCGATCCGACGAGGCCCATCGTCACCCGCTCCGCCTCGCTCCCCAGCCTCGCCGACCCGGCCGGCTCCGACACCTTCCTGTGGTTCGGTTGGCGGGCGGGCCTCGTCACCGACTTCGCCGACGCGGTGGCCAGCTGGCCCCGCCTCGGCGCCTTCCCCGGCGGGATCGGCAGTCAAAGCGTTGCGGTGCGAGCCTGGGGTGAGGACGAACCCCGATGGGTCACCGCCGAGCGGCCGTCGTTCGATCGCTACGTCGCCCGGAGCGACCACGACGACGGCGAATCGTGGGCCGAGGCCACCCGCCGCTATCAGGGCGACCTGCTGACCTTCCACATCGAGACACTACGCCGCGTCAAGTACTCGCCGGCCGGCGGGTTCTGCCTGTTCGCGCTGGCCGACATCGAGCCGGAGGGCGGATTCGGCCTCGTCGAACTCGATCGCACGCCAAAGCCGGCATGGCATAGAGTGCGAGGAGCCTGCCTGCCGGTCATCGTGTTGCTCGAACCGCTGCCGGCGATGGTCGTTCCCGGCCAGACGGTTGCCGCCGCGATACACGCGGTAAGCGACCTGCCGCACGGCATCGAGCAGGCCACCGTCACCGCCCGAATCAACGACGCAACCGGCAACCCGGTGGCTTGCGATGCCAAAGCGTGGCGATCCGGACTCGACGCCGACGCCTGCGTGAAAGTGGCCGACCTCGTGTTCACCGTGCCCGACGTCGTGGGTCCGCTCGACGTCGAGCTCTCGATCCACGCCCGCGACGGTGACGAGACCCGAGCCGCCGACCGCCGATACCGGACACTGGTCGTGCCGGCAGACGCCGAACTGGCCTGACCCCGACTCCGGCCGAAAACCCGGCGCGGATGGCCCACGACGATCAGCGCCCGCTATCGTTGCCGCTGTACTGATTGCAACCCGCGATTGGTCGCGGCCGCAGCCGCAGCGATTCAGTGGCGTTCCCCCGGTCTGCCGATCGGATGCGACTCCACTGAGCTGCCTCCGACAACGACCGAGCCGGGGGCTTCGGTTCCAGCGGGTTCGACTCGCTCGCTGCCATCAACGTCTCGCGGAGGTCGCCCCGACATGGCTGCGCCAGCTGCTGCCAGAGATTCCCAACCATCGCAACCGGCACGGAGCGCGGATCGCCCGATCCGGTCCCCTCGCCGTCAGGCCCCCTTCCCGCTCAGCCTCTACCAGACGGCGGTCGGTAAGAAGTGGGTGATGGCCGCAACCGGCATCGCTCTCCTCGGCTTCGTGTTGTTCCACATGTTCGGCAACATCAAGCTGTACCTCGGCGTGATCGAGCACGACGGCGAGATGCTCTACGACATCGATATCTACGCCGAGGGACTCCGGGAGCTGTTCACCCCGATCTTCCCCCGCACCTGGCTCCTGTGGGCGCTGCGCGGCGGCCTGATCGCCGCCTTCGTCCTGCACATCCACTCCGCCTACAGCCTCACCAGGATGAACGCGGAGGCCAACGTGGCCTACCAGTCGAAGCGTGATTGGCTCGCCGCCAATTTCGCCTCCCGCTCGATGCGCTACACCGGCGTGATCGTGCTGGCCTACATCATCTTCCACCTGGCCGACCTGACCTGGGGCTGGCTCCCCCACACCGACTGGGAGCGGGGCGAGGTGCAGGCCAATGTCGTGAACTCGCTGTCGAATCCGGTGGTGGCGATCATCTACATCGTGGCCAACGTCATGCTGGCGGTGCACATCTATCACGGGGTGTACTCGATGTTCCAGAGCCTGGGCATCAACAACCCGAACTACAACAGCGTCCGCCGGGGTCTGGCCACCGCACTGGCCGTCATCATCCTGGTCGGCAACGTCAGCTTCCCGATTGCGGTTCTCACCGGAATCATCGACTACGACCCAAGCCTCGTGAGCGCGGGATAGGTCCGAGAGGAGACGACACATGCTTCCCGATTCCCACGTCCCCGAAGGCCCGATGGCCGACAAATGGGACAACCACCGCTTCGACATCAAGCTCGTCAACCCCGCCAACAAGCGCAAGTTCAAGATCATCGTGGTCGGCACGGGCCTGGCCGGCGCCTCGGCGGCCGCCACCTTCGGCGAACTGGGCTACAACGTCCACGCCTTCACCTTCCACGATTCCCCCCGCCGGGCGCACTCGATCGCGGCCCAGGGCGGCATCAACGCAGCCAAGAACTACCAGAACGACGGCGACAGCATCTACCGCCTCTTCTACGACACGGTCAAGGGAGGCGATTACCGCTCCCGTGAGGCCAACGTCTACCGGCTCGCCCAGGTCTCGGTCAACATCATCGACCAGATGGCCGCCCAGGGCGTTCCGTTCGCTCGGGAGTACGGAGGGCTGCTCGACAACCGCTCCTTCGGCGGCGCCCAGGTCTCACGCACCTTCTACGCCCGCGGCCAGACAGGCCAGCAGCTGCTGCTCGGCGCCTACCAGCAGATGATGCGCCAGGTCCACGAGGGCAAGGTCACCCTGCACACCCAGACCGAGATGGTCGATCTGGTGGTGAAGGACGGGGCGGCGGTCGGCATCGTCTGCCGCGACCTGGTGACCGGCGAGATCTCGTCCCATTCCGGCCATGCCGTGGTGCTGGCCACCGGCGGCTACGGCAACGTCTTCTACCTCAGCACCAACGCCATGGCCTGCAACGTCACGGCGGCCTGGCGGGCCCACCGCAAAGGGGCCTACTTCGCCAATCCCTGCTACACGCAGATCCACCCGACCTGCATTCCCGCCTCCGACGAGTTCCAGTCGAAGCTGACGCTGATGTCGGAATCGCTGCGCAACGACGGCCGGATCTGGGTGCCACGCAACCCCGACGAGACCCGCCGAGCGGCCGAGATTCCCGAGGCCGAGCGCTACTACTACCTGGAGGAGAAGTACCCGTCGTTCGGCAACCTCGTGCCCCGCGATGTGGCCTCCCGCAACGCCAAGACGGTCGTCGATCAGGGCCTGGGTGTCGGGCCGCTCAAGAACGGTGTGTACCTCGATTTCGCCGATGCCATCGCCCGCGACGGCCGCAACACCATCGAGGAGAAGTACGGCAACCTGTTCCAGATGTACGACCGCATCACCGGCGAGGATCCCTACTCGGTGCCGATGCGGATCTACCCCGCCACCCACTACACGATGGGCGGCCTCTGGGTCGACTACAACCTGATGACCACCATCCCCGGCTGCTTCTCGGCCGGAGAGGCCAATTTCTCGGACCACGGGGCCAACCGGCTCGGTGCTTCGGCGCTGATGCAGGGCCTCGCCGACGGCTACTTCGTACTCCCCTACACCATCGGCAACTACCTGGCGCCGCTGCTCGGCACCGACCCGGTGTCGATCGACGACCCGGCGTTCATCCAGGCGGAGGCCGACGCCCAGGGCCAGATCCAGCGCTTCCTCAGCACCGGGGGAACCCGCTCGCCGGAGCACTTCCACCGGGAGCTCGGCAAGATCATCTGGGAATACATCGGTATGGCCCGCGACCGCAACGGCCTGGAGAAGGCGATCAGCGAGATCCAGGCACTGCGGGAGGATTTCTGGTCGGACGTGCGGGTGCTCGGCACCAACGAGTCGCTCAACAGCTCACTCGAGAAGGCCGGGCGGGTCGCCGATTTCTTCGAACTCGGTGAGCTGATGGCCCGTGACGCCCTGGATCGGGAGGAGTCGTGCGGCGGGCACTTCCGGGTCGAGAGCCAGACCGCCGAGGGTGAGGCGTTGCGCGACGACGAGAACTTCGCCCACGTGTCGGCCTGGGAGTGGAACGGACCAGACACACCGCAGACCAAACACGCGGAGGAACTGACCTTCGAGGAAGTCGCGCTGACTCAGAGGAGCTACAAGTAAATGTCGAAGAAACTGAACCTCACCCTCAGCATCTGGCGGCAGGACGGGCCGGTGGCCAAAGGCCGCTTCGAGACCTACCAGGCCAAGGGCATCCCCGACGATGCGTCGTTCCTCGAGATGCTCGACATCGTCAACGAGGGCCTCATCGAAGACGGTCAGCTTCCGATCGAGTTTCCCCACGACTGCCGGGAAGGCATCTGCGGTACGTGTGGTGTGATGATCAACGGTCGGGCCCACGGCCAGGAGAAGGGCACCGCCACCTGCCAGCTCCACATGCGCAAGTTCAACGACGGTGACACCATCGTCATCGAGCCGTGGCGGGCCGCCGCGTTCCCCGTGATCCGAGATCTGGTGGTCGACCGCTCGCCGCTCGACCGCATCGTCGAGGCCGGCGGCTACATCACCGCTCCCACCGGTTCGGCGCCCGATGCCAATGAGATTCCGGTGCCCAAGGATGTCGCCGACTCGGCCATGGACGCGGCGGCGTGCATCGGGTGCGGTGCCTGCGTGGCCGCGTGCCCCAACTCGGCGGCCCAGTTGTTCACGTCGGCCAAGTTGTGGCACCTCAACTCACTGCCTCAGGGTCAGGCGGAGCGGTTCCGGCGGAGCGAGGCGATGGTCGAGACGATGGAGCAGTTCTTCGGGTCGTGCACCAACCACGGCGAATGCACCGAGGCCTGCCCCAAGGAGATCAGCCAGGACTTCATCGCCTACATGAACCGCGACTACGTCAAGTCGAAGATCGCCAACCGCCGGATGGCCGGCCGCTCCTAGCCCTCACAGCTTTTGTTCGTCGTGCCTGCGATCTGGTCAGGGAGACAACCGAACCGTCCACGGTCCCCACATCGTGGGGAGCACCACTGATCCCGGTTGTGACTGTGAGCTGTGATCGAGGTCGGTGAGATCCGAATGGCAGGGTCTGTCCCCAGTCCAGTACGTGCGTCGGGCCCGACCGCTCAGCGCCCGCTCACCGTCGCGTGACAAGAGCAGCCCGTCGACCGTTCCCCACTGGTCGAACGAGCCGGAGCCGTGGTCGGCGGCCGCGGTCGGGGGGTCGACGGCGACGAAGTCCAGCTCCCACCCGAGGGGAAGACGGTGGCCGAATCCCCGCCGGACCAGTTCGTCGGGTTCATCGATGGCCAGGGCGAACGCCTCGAGTCCATAACTCCAGTGCTCGAACGACGTCTCACGGACCTGTTCGGCCCACAGCCCCGACGTTCGAAGCTCCCAACTCCGCCCGAGCACGACGTCGGTGGTGGTGAGCACGACCGGGAGCGAAGCGCCTGGCCCGTCGGTTTCGAGGCCGAAGACGACCGCCTGGAACCCGGCGGTCCCCGATCGTTGCTCGAACTGGAAGGCCAGCGATGTGGCGACAGCGCCGTCGTCGCCCACGATCAGCAAACGATGGGTTTCACGTCCGCCGGGCTCGGGTAGCGCCGGATCGGACAACGGAAAAGGGCCGTCGCTCACGACAGCCCCACCGAACGTCTTGGACATGGTACCTGTTCTGATAGGAGCAGGCCGGCGGCCGTCCGGGCGACTGAACCGCCGCCGACCTGCGAACAGGACCGACTACGTACTTTTTCCCTCAGTCGATCAAATCTCCAAGACTTCAATCGGGACCCATCCCTAGCGGACCGGTGCGCCGATCATCATCCAGCATAGTCGACGATCGCTGGCTGCGACTTCCCCCCTCGCCGAAATTGCTCCGCCCATATTATCCCACTTTCAACTACTTGCCCGCCCTGCAACCAACACGACACCAAATCGAAGCAGTAACGATGTTCACCATGGTGCGATCCCATTAGCCTTGTGAGTCTGATGTCACCAAACCCTCTGGAAACAGCCGAAGAGCTCGAGGGACTCGGCCAGACACTACGGGCGACAGCGCTGGAATTGGACGTCGGGTCGGTGAGGTCGGCCCGGCGAGTCCGCGACGAGTTGGCCCACCAGATCGACGACTATCTCGTTCCCAGGCTCCGACGGCTCGACGCACCGCTGCTCGTCGTGCTCGGAGGCTCGACCGGATCCGGCAAGTCGACGATCACCAACTCGATCGTCGGCCAGGAGATCTCGCCGGCCGGCGTCCTGCGCCCGACGACCCGTTCTCCCGTGCTCGTCTGCAACCCCTTCGACAACGAGTGGTTCGCGGGAGGCGACGTCCTCCCCGACCTGCCGCGGGTGACCGGTCGAAACGGCGGTGGGGCGACCACGACCGGCACGGTCCTCCGCATGGTCACGACCGACTCGCTGCAACCTGGTCTGGCGCTGATCGACGCTCCGGACATCGACTCGGTCTCCGAAGCCAACAGAGAGCTCGCGACCCAGCTGCTGTCGGCCGCCGATCTGTGGCTGTTCGCCACCACGGCCGTTCGCTACGCGGATGCCGTTCCCTGGGACTTCCTGCGGCAGGCCGAAAGCCGGGGCACGTCGTTGGCCTGCATCGTGAACCGGATCCCACCGGGCTCGACCAGTGAGATCGTGTCACACTTCTCGTCGATGCTGGCCGACGCCGGCTTGACCGACGTGGCCGTGTTCCCCATCGAACAACAACCGGGCGAGGTCACGACCCTGCCGGAGGACGCCGTCGCCGACCTTACCGGTTTGTTGACCGGCCTGGCCACCGATGCGGAACGCCGGTCCGAGGTGGTGCGGCGGACGCTCGACGGCGCGATGGACAGCATCGGGCCGAGAACGAACGTCGTGATCAGTGCCGGCGACGAGCAGATGGGCGCCGTGTCCGAGCTCCTCGGAGCGACCGAGCAGGCCTACGACGACACCCGCAGCCGGCTGGCCGCCGACATCCGCTCGGGCACCTTGCTCCGCGGTGAGGTGCTGGAGCGGTGGCAGGAACTCATCGGCACGGCCGAGCTGATGCGAGCGGTTCAGTCACGAATCTCACTCATCAGGGACCGGCTGGGCGCATTCCTCACCGGTCGGACCGGCCAGACGATGGAGGTCCAGGGAGAGATCACGTCGACCCTTGAACAACTGCTGATCGATCACGCCGACCGGGCCGCCTCGACCACCGCGACGACCTGGAGAACCCTGCCCGGCGGTCGACAGGCGCTCGACGACGACCGCACGTTGGAGCAGGCGTCCGACGCCTTTCGGGACCGCGTCGGCGCCGAGGTCCAGGGCTGGCAGGACGACATCCTCGAACTCGTGCGTGAGCAGGGGGCCAGCAAGCGAACCACCGCCCGGGTCCTGGCCGTCGGTGTCAACAGCGTTGGTATCGCCCTGATGCTCGTCATCTTCGCCCAGACCGCAGGTCTCACCGGGGCGGAGGTGGCCATCGGTGCCGGAACGGCGGGGATCTCCCAGACCCTGCTCAGCGCCTTGTTCGGCGAGCAGGCGGTACGGGAGCTGGCCGCCGAGGCACAACGGATGCTGCTCAACCGGATCGATACGCTGTTGGACGCCGACGCCGATCGCTTCCGGTCCCGGTTGACGGCGCTGGTCGGGGAAGGCGGCACCGTCGACGACCTCCGCGCCGCACTCGACCGGTTCGAGCGCAGCCGATGAAGCTGAAACGCCTCGGTCGGCACGATGTCGATCTCGCCGACCGACTCGACGCACTGGACGAGGCGATCGCACTGGGCGACGGTCGGCTCCCGCCCGACCGCCTCGAGTCGGCCGGCCAGACGGTGGCCAAGTCCCGTGAGCGGCTGCGTCACGGAACGGCCCACACGCTCGTCGCCCTACTCGGCGCCACCGGGGGCGGGAAGTCCTCGTTGGCCAACGCCCTGGTGGGCTCCGACGTGGCGACCACCGGCGTGCGGCGCCCGACGACGTCGAGCACGCTGGCCTGCTACTGGGGGCCCGACGACCCCCAACCGCTGCTCGACTGGTTGGAGGTCGCCAACCGGCATAAGGTCACGGGCTCGGGGGGTTCTACGACCGACGACGGCTCGTCCGGTTCCGCTCTCGACGGATTGGTGCTGCTCGACGTTCCCGACCACGACTCGGTCGAGGTGGGCCATCGACTGGAGATGGAACGTATCGCCGACCACGCCGATCTGTTGCTCTGGGTGACCGACGCCGAGAAGTACGGCGACAAGGCGATGCACGAGTACCTTCGGCGCCTGGCCCACCACGGAGCGGTCACCGCGATGGTGCTCAACAAGGTCGACCTGCTGTCGGAAGCCGATGCCAAGGCGTGCGTGGTCGATCTGCAACGCCTTCTGGCCGCCGACGGACTCACCCAGGCACCGGTGCTGGCGGTTTCGGCCGCCACCGGCCAGGGAATGGCCGAGCTTCGTTCGCTGCTGGCCGAAGCGGTGGCCGAACGCAACGCCATGGTCGAGCGGCTGGCCGCCGACGTCTCCGCCGTGACCTCGGCGCTTCTCGACGACCTCGGCCCGGCCGCCGGACCCGACGCCGTGCCCGCCCGCGTCACCGACCGGCTCGCGGCGGAATTGGTCGGCGCCTCGGGCATCGCCGTGGTCACCGACGCCGTGGCCGCAGGCCATGCCCGTGACGCGTCCAGCCGTGTCGGCTGGCCGTTCACCCGTTGGGCCCGACGCCTGCGCCCGCATCCGCTTCGCCGCCTGCACCTCGGCCAGGGTTCGAGTGGGCGGTCCTCGCTGCCCAAACCGTCCGGGATACAGGTCGCCCGCTCCGAAAACGCCGTCCGCCAGGCACTGGCCGTGGTGAGCACCGATCTTCCTGAGCCCTGGCCCGAGCGGATCCGCCGGGCGGGCACGCCCGACCAGGCCATGCTCGACCAGCGCCTCGACTCGGTGGTGAGCGAAGCGGTCAGAGCCACCGGCGGCAGCCGTTCGCCCCGCTGGTGGACGGCCGCCAACGCGGTGCAACTCGCACTGGCCCTCACCGCCGTCGCCGGAGCGGTCTGGCTGGCGTTGCTGGCGTTCGGCGCCTATCTCCGACTGCCTGATGTCCCGACACCGGACATCGCCGACACGCAGATCCCCTATCCCACGGCGATGGTCGTCGGCGGCCTGATCCTCGGCTTGGTGCTGGCCGTCGTCTTTCGCCGGCTCGTGGCGGTTGGCGCCCGACGACGAGCCGCCGCGGTGCGACGCCGGGCCCAGGAGGACGTGGCCGACCTCACCCGCGAACTCGTCATCGAGCCCGTCGATCGGGAGCTCGAGGTACGCAGCAGGCTTCGGACGCTTCTCACCACCGCAGCAGGACGGGCGCCATGACGGCCACCGGCGAATCGGTCGACTACCTGAGTGCCGAATGGTTCCGGGAGGCCGACGACGCCGTGGCCGCGCTCACCCCGATACCGAGCGCGGTGACCGTCGCGGTGAACGTACACGGCTTGTCCCGGGACCGGGCCGATGTCAGCTATCGACTCGTGCTGGGCCCGGCCCGGGTCCACATTCTCGCCGCTGAGCCCGACGGGGCGGCCGGCGGCGACGTCAGCCTCACCATGGCCTACGACGTGGCCGCCGCGATCGCTCGGGGCGAGATCGGCGCCCAGCGGGCGTTCCTCGACGGCCACGTGCGGCTCGGCGGCGACACCACCGCGCTGCTCGGCAACCAGGCTCAGCTGGCCGAGATCGAGGACCGCCTCGGCGATCTACGAGCTCGCACCCGCTACTGACCGGTCGAACGATGGGGTGACGGCCGGGCTAGCCTGATCGTCATGCCGGAGATCCCGGAGGTGCAGGCCCACTGCGAACGGCTGACCGACGCCCTGGCGGGTCGGGAACTCAGCCGATTCGAGCCGCTGAACTTCGCCGTGCTCAAGACGTTCAACCCGCCTCCCGATGGGGCTGTCGGACACCGCCTGGTGGCGGTCAAGCGGCGGGCGAAGTATCTGATCATGGAGTTCGACAACGGCCATCATCATGTCGTCCACCTCATGCAGGGCGGACGTCTCCGCCCCGATGAGAAACGTTCTCGGAAACCGAGGTTCGGTCTCGCCCGCTGGATCTTCGCCGGCTCCGACGGCGACGGAGACTCCGACGGCGACGACCAGGCCTGGCTCCTCACGGAGGCCGGCAGCGAACGCAAGGCGGGCATCTGGGTGGTCGACGGCGATCCGCTGCCCGAGGAACCACTCGACCGCCTCGGGCCCGAGGCCACCGAGCTCGATCGCAGCGAGCTGGCCGGGCTGCTGGCCGACCACTCGCGCCGGATCCACGGATTACTCCGGGAGCAGTCGGTGATCGCCGGGCTCGGTCGAATGCTGGCCAACGAGATCTGCTACGAGGCGAAGCTGTCGCCGTTCGCCAACGCGTCGAAGCTCGACAACGCGGAGATCGACCGGCTGCACGCTGCCATCGGCTCCGTCGTCGAGGCCGCCACCGAGCATGAGCGAACCCTCGACGACATCGGCAGGAGCGCCGATCGACCGTCGAAGGTGCACAACCGGGCCGACGAATCCTGCCTCGGCTGCGACGACACGATCCGCACCGTCGAATACCGGCGCTACACCGTCTTCTACTGCCCGACGGAGCAGACCGACGGAAAGATCCTCGCCGACAACACGACCAGCAAATTCCTCAAGTAGCCCCTGTCGTTCCGTGCGCCCCACGCCTCGGAACTGGTGGCTGGAGCGCACCGAAGCAACGGGCCCGTCAACCGTGCGCCCAGCGCCTCGAAAGTGAGGGCTGGGGCGCACAGAACGATGGGGTCAGGAGATCAGGCCGAGATCCTTGACCGTGTCGCGTTCCTCGACCAGCTCCGCCGCCGAGGCGTCGATGCGGGCCCGGCTGAAGTCGTCGATGTCGAGGCCCCCGACGATCGAGTACTCACCGTCGGTCACCGTGCACGGGAAGCTGGAGATGATGCCCTCCGGTACGTCGTAGGATCCGTCGGACGGCACCGACATCGACACCCAGTCGCCGTCGGGGGTTCCGAGCGCCCAGTCGTGCATGTGATCGATCGCCGCATTGGCCGCGGAGGCGGCCGACGAGGCACCTCGGGCCTCGATGATGGCTGCACCACGCTTGGCCACGGTCGGGATGAAGTCGTTCTCGATCCAGGCCTGATCACCGACCATCTCGGCGGCGTTCGTTCCGCCGACCTCGCAGTGGAAGAGATCGGGGTACTGGGTGCTCGAATGGTTGCCCCAGATCGTCATCTTCTTGATGTCGGTGACCGGCCGGTCGACCTTGGCCGAGAGCTGGCTCATGGCCCGGTTGTGGTCGAGGCGGGTCATGGCGTTGAACTGGCGGGGGTCGATGTCGGGGGCGGCGTGCATGGCGATGAGCGCGTTGGTGTTGGCCGGGTTGCCGACAACCAGCACCTTGATGGCTTTGTTCGCGCTGTCGTTGATCGCCTTGCCCTGCGGACCGAAGATTCCGCCGTTGGCTTCCAGCAGATCGGCGCGCTCCATACCGGCCTTGCGGGGCATGGCGCCGACGAGCAGTGCGTAATCGGCATCGCCGAACGCAACGTCGGCGTCGTCGGTCTTGACCATGCCGGCGAGCAGCGGGAACGCACAGTCCTCCAGCTCCATGGCCACACCGTCGAGCGCGCCGAGTGCCGGCGTGATCTCGAGCATCTGCAGGATCACCGGCCGATCGGGTCCGAGCAGGTGCCCGGAGGCGATGCGGAACAGAAGGCTGTAGCCGATCTGGCCGGCGGCGCCGGTGACGGTGACTCGGGCGGGCGTTGTGGACACGATCTCGAACTCCTTCTCACCGACGTTTCGGTGGTTTCCCCGCCCGAGCGTAGCGGCTGACCAGGCCGAGCGGCGGCTCACCGTCGGGCGAGCCAAGGGGCGAGACGGCCGCCCTCGTATCGTGTGTGACGATGCGCGTCGCCACCTGGAACGTCAACTCACTCCGCTCCCGGGCAGAACTCGTCGGCCGCTGGCTCGACCGGTGCCAGGTCGACGTCGTCCTCCTGCAGGAGACGAAGTGCCGTGATGAGCAGTTCGAAGAGGTGCAGGACGACCTCTTCTCGGCGCGGGGATACGCGGTGGCCCACCACGGCCACAACCAAAGGAACGGCGTGGCGATCGCCTCGCGGATCGGCCTGCGCTCGGTCGAACGCGGTTTCCGGGGGCGGCAACAACAGCCGTTCGACGAAGCCCGGCTGATCACGGCCGAGGTCGGCGACGCCAAGCAGCCGCTCACCGTGGCTTCGGTGTACGTCCCCAACGGCCGAGCGCTCGACGACCCCCACTATCTGTACAAGCTCGTATGGCTGGAACGCCTGCGGGGCGAAGCCGTCATCAGGGACTGGCCGACGACGCCCGCCATCGTGGCCGGTGACTTCAACGTGGCTCCGACCGACGCCGATGTCTACGACCCCCGCCGGTGGCGAGGACGAAAACATGCGTCACCGCCGGAACGGGCGGCGATTGCGGCGCTGTACGATCTCGGCTTCGTCGACGCGGCCCGTGCCCTTCATCCCGACACCCCGCAGTTCACGTGGTGGAACTACCGGCAGGTTCTGGCCGACGACCGGGGCCTGCGGATCGACCTGGCGCTGATCTCACCGCCGCTCTGGCCGCAGATCGAAGGCTGCCACGTCGACCGGGAGGCCCGGGCGGCCGACCGGCCGTCCGACCACGCTCCACTGATTCTCGATCTCAGCTGCTGACTTCACCGGCCGGGATCGGCCCGGTCCTGGTATTGCCCAGCCACGCCTGATGGAGGCCGTGATAGACCCCGGATCCGCGGGCGACCAGCTCGGAGTGGGGGCCGACGTCGACCAGCCGACTCCGGTCGAAGACCAACACCAGATCGGCGACCTCGGCGGTCGACAGCCGGTGGGCGATCGACACCATGGTGCGGCCCTCGGCCAACCGTTGCAGTGCCTGGGTGAGGGCCTGGTCGGTCTCCGGATCGACCGCCGACGTCGCCTCATCGAGGATCAACAGACCCGGGTCGGCCAGCTGAGCCCGGGCCAGCGCGACCAGTTGGCGTTCGCCGACCGACAGATTCTCGCCCCGCTCCCCCACCTCGGTATCGAGGCCGTGCTTGTCGAGCCACCACCCGAGGCCGAGGCGTTCGAAGGCGGAGACGATGTCGGCGTCCGTGGCACCATCGGCTCCGAACGAGACGTTCTCGGCGATCGTTCCCGCGAACAGAAAGCCGTCCTGTGGCACCATCCGAACCGACCGGATCCGCGAGCGGGCCGACACGGATCGGAGATCGGTATCGGCCAGGAGGATCCGTCCGTCGGTCGGGTCGGCCAGACGGCACAGGAGCTTGGCGAACGTCGTCTTGCCCGATCCGGTCTCCCCGACCACGGCGACGTTGACCCCCGGCGGGATCGAAACCGACACATCGGTCAGCGCCCGCTCGCCGTCTCCGTAGTCGAAGTCGACGTGATCGGCACGCACGGCGAGCGGGCCGAGCGGCAGGTCGACGGCCTCGTCGTCGGACGGTTCGGCGACCCCGATCGGGTGGTCGAGAACGGACAGGATCTTGTTCCAGGAGGCGGCGGCCACCTGAGTCTGGTCCAAGACCTCCGAGATCGACCCGATCGGCTCCCGCACCAGGTTGGCGAGGAACATGACGGCCACCAGATCCCCGGCATCGAGGCCCCAGGCCTGCCGCTGCCACAGCCCGATGACAAGCACGGCGGCCATCGAGAGTGCCCCGAAGATGTCTCCGATCACGAACAGCGACGCCATGTAGCTGTTGGCCCGCATCCGAGTGCGGTAGCGGGCGCCGATGGCCGTGTCGAGCTCGGCGCGGAACCGCTCCTCGGCCCCGTAGGCCCGGACCACCGGCGTCCCCGTGATCATCTCGGAGAACGCGGCCAGCATGTCGGACACCCGATTCCGGTAGGCGTCGTAGACCGTGATCTGCCGGCGCTGCACCCAGCGCAACAACGGAACGACAGGCAGATGGACGACGAGCACGACGAGAGCGAGCTGCCACGAGTAGTAGGTCAGGACGGCCAGAATGCCGAGCATCATCACCGGGTCGATCGACCACACGTACATACCCCACTGGGCGAACCGGGCCAGTGTCTCGGCGTCGCTGGTGACCCGCGACACGAGGAGACCCTTGCGGGTTTCGTTGTGATCGGCGATGGAGAACCGGTGGATGCGATCGAAGGTGCGGATTCGAAGGTTGGTGATGGCCAGCTCGGCCTGGCGCACGAGACGACGTTGGGCCCGCCAGCTGACGATCGCGGACGCCAGGATGACCAGGAAGGCGATCACCGCCGAGCGGGCGACGTAGGACAGGTCGACGACGCCGGTCGTTGCGCCGCTGGCCGTGCCGGCCTCGTCGACGGCGATCCCGTTGTCGATCGTCTGCTCGATGAGGACCGGGATCACCAGACGGCCGATGGCGACGCCGAATCCCATGGCGATCGTGGTTCGCAACCCGTCGACCAGCTCGGGACTGGCCGCCAGGCCGCGCCGGATCAACCGAATGGCCTTCAGATCTTCGGCGCCGTCGGTGGTCGGGGATTCGCCGGGCGTCGTCATGTGCCCGCCAGTTCATAGGCCATCACGAGCGCCCGGTAGTCGGGGTCGGCCATCATCTCATCGTGGGTGCCGGATGCGGCAATGCGGCCACCGGCGAGGAACAACACCCGATCGGCCAGCTTGATGGTGGCCACCCGCTGAGCCACCACGAGCGTGGTGGTGTCGAGGCGGGCGCGCAGCCGGGCCAGGATCTCCTGCTCGACCTTCGGGTCGACCGCGCTGGTGGCGTCGTCGAGAATCAACAACCGAGGTTTGCGAATCAGCGCCCGGGCCAGCGCCACCCGCTGGCGCTGGCCGCCGGACAGGGTGACCCCCCGCTCGCCGACGACGGTGTCGAAACCGTCGGGCAGACGCTCGACGAACTCGACGGCCCGGGCCACCGAGGCGGCCTCCCGGACCTCGTCCGGTGAGTAGGCGCCGTCGAGGTCGATGTTGCCCGAGACCGACGTACCGAACAGGAACGTTTCCTGGAAGACCAGCGCCACGGCATCGGTCCGCTCACGATCGGACAGCATCGAGAGATCGGCGTCGCCCAGAGTGAGCGTCCCTTTCGTCGGTGGCATCAGGCCGGCGACCAGCGAGCACAACGTGGACTTACCGGTGCCGGTGGATCCGACAAGGGCGACGATTTCGCCGGGTTCGATGGCGAAGTCGATCCCCGAGAGCACCAGGGAGTCGTCGCCGTAGCGGTAGCCGACGTCGACGGCTTGGACACCGAGTGGACCGGCCGACAGCCGTCGATCGTCCGGCAGCGCGACGGGAAGCTGCTCGTCGAGGACGAGGTTGAGCCGCTGGCGGGAGACGACCGACGGCGGCACCATCTCGAGGAAGAAGCCGAGCACCCGCATCGGAAACGCCAGAACCGTGAAGAGGGCCGCGACCTGCACCAGATCCCCCCGGCTGACCGCCCCGGCGTCGACCCGGATCGCGCCGACCACGATCACCACCACGATGCCGATGTTCGGCAGCATCTCGAGGATCGCTTCGAACACGGCACGGATGTTGCCGATCCCGACCCGATGCTCACGTAGACGGTGGGCGGCCACGCTGAATCGCTCAACCTCCGCATCGGCCCGGCCGAGCGTCTTGACGATCAACGCACCGTCGAAGCTCTCGTGGGCGATCGCAGAGGTGCGGCCCACCTCGGCCTGGGCGTCGGCGGCCGGCCGTTCGACGCGGGACGAGTAGATCCGGTTGAGCACGATCAGCGCCGGGAACACCGAGAAGGCGACGACCGCCAAGACGAGGTCGACAAGGAGGAGCGAGACCGCCGAGAACACGGCTAGGAAGAACGTGCCGAGTGAGAAGGGCAGCGGGTGGAGAACCTCGGCCATCTTCTCGGTGTCGTTGTCGGCGTGGGCCAGCAGCTGCCCGGTCGGCATTCGCTGATGCCACGAGATCGGGAGCCGCAGGTAGCGGTCGGTCAGCGTGCGGCGATACGTGGCCTGAACCCGTTCGGCGGTCATCCCGGCGAAGTACCGACGGGCGACGACCCCAACGGAGCGGAGGATCACGACGGCGACGATGGCGGCGGCGCCCCACAGCACGGGATCGGCCGCGGCGTTCGCACCGGCGTACACGGGGTAGATCACCTCGTCGGTGACATACCCCAGGACCTCGGCCGACACGACGGTGGCGGCGGCGTACAGGATGGCGCCGGTCACCGACGCGGCGAACGGTCCGGGATGGAGCGCGACCTGTTCGCGAATCAGCCGGCATGCGTCGGAAAGTAGAACTTGCCTCTCGTCGGTCCCGGGACGGGACATGATCGCCCTCCTTCCGGGACGCCTGTTCGTTTGGATGTTCACGAATAGGTCACATTTCAGCGAGTTTGGCCTACGGCCAAACTCGAGGTGAGGCGCTCCGCGCCGAGCACCGGCACTGTCTGAACTGGACGCCGCCCAACCCCGAGTGGCAACACTATCAGTGATAGCCGGGTCGGAGCGGCGAATTTCGGCAGCCTGATAGCCTTGCCTGGTGACCGCCGACGACGCCCAGCCAATCGAGCCGGTGGAGCCCGGATCAGAGGGCGGCCGGTCGCTGGTGAGGGCTGCGATCACCGGAATCACCGCGGTCGCCATCGTGGTCGTGGCCAGAGCGCATTGGGCCTCGCCGATCGTCGCCGTCGGCCTGGCGGTGATGCTCGCCGTGTGCGGCAGGCTGTCGGTCATCGACTACAACGAGCACCGGCTACCCAACCGGATCGTCGGTCCGCTGGCCATCGCCGTCACCACGGCCGTCGTCGTGGGCGGCCTCTGGACCGACGATCTGACCCGATCCGGGCGGGCCATGCTCTTCGGCCTCGCCGCCGCCGCCTTCCTGCTGGTCGGCAACCTCATCGGCGGCATGGGCATGGGCGATGTGAAGTATGCGTTCCCGCTGGCCACGGCGCTCGGCTGGTTCGGCTCCCAGCCGGTTCTCACCTGGGCCCTGGTGACCGCCGCGGTCGGCGGACTGGCCGGGCTCGCAGTGATCGTGTCCGGGCGGGGACGCCGCTACCGGGTCCCCTACGGACCGTTCATGACCATCGGGCTGTTCGTCGGCCTGCTCAGCGCGGCCCCGGGGCTGTAGCCGGAAGGCCGCTAGCCCATCCGACGCTCGGCCGCGTCGACCGTGTTCTTGAGCAACAGCGCAACGGTCGTCGGACCGACGCCGCCGAGGCGGGGCGTGATCCAACCGGCCACGTCGCCGACCGACTCGTCGACGTCGGGCAACAACTTGCGGCCCTCCCAGGTGATACCGCCGCTGACAACGGCCGCCCCCGGCTTCACCATGTCCGGTTGGATGAAGTTGGGCACACCGACGGCACCGATGAGGATGTCGGCTCGCTTCGTGTAGTCGGTCAGATTCGGCACCCGGGAGTGGACGACCGTGACCGCGGCGTCGGCTCCGTCACCTCGGTTGGACAACAGGAGCGCCATCGGGCGCCCAAGTGTCGGGCCGCGACCAACGACCACGACGTTCCGGCCGGCGACCTCGACGCCGTAGTGGGCCAGCATGGCCTGGATGCCGGCCGGTGTGCACGGAACCGGACCAGGTTCCTGCAGCACGAGGCGGCCGAGGTTCGTTGGATGGAGGCCGTCGGCGTCCTTCGCCGGGTCCATGCGGGTGAGGGCGGCGTTGAAGTCGAATCCGTCGGGCACCGGATGCTGGATGATGTAGCCGTCGACCTCGGGATTGGCGTTGAAGTCGTCGACGGCGTCGAGCAGCGCGTCCTGACCGGCGTCGGCAGCGATCTCATGATGGAAGGAGGCGATGCCCACCTGCTCACACGTTTCGTGCTTGCGACGAACGTAGCCGGCCGAAGCCTCGTCTTCGCCGACGAGAATCGTGCCGAGACCCGGCGTGACCCCGGCGGCCTGCATCTCTTCTACCCTGGCCTTGGCCGCCGCCAGTACGGCATCGGCGACCGGTGCTCCCGGCATGAGTTTCGCGCTCACATCTGCCCCTTGCTTGTTCGTTCGGCTGCGACGACGTCGGAGCGGACGGCCGGCCCCTAGTGCCGGAACTGCCGCTCGCCGGTGAAGATCATAGCGAGACCCAGCCGGTTGGCCGCGTCGATCACCTCATCGTCGCGCACCGACCCGCCGGGCTGGATCACCACCGATGCGCCGGCGGATGCCGCCGCGTCCAACCCATCAGGGAACGGGAAGAAGGCATCGGAGGCACAGGCCCCGTTCTTGGCCCGACCGTCGGCCTTCTGAGCCGCCAGTTGGCCGGCCTCGACCCGGTTCTGCTGACCGGCCCCGATACCCCAGGCGACGCCGTCCTTGACGAGCACGATGGCGTTGGACGACACGTGGCCGCACACCCGCCACGCCAGGGTGGCGTCGGCCATCTCATCGACGGTCGGGTGGCGGTCGGTCACGACCTGCCATTCCTCGGGGGTCGCGTCGAAACGATGGGCCCGCTGCACCAGGAACGAGTCGGTGAGCTGGCGTATCGAATCGGTGGGCGGGACGGGCGCCGGCGCCTTCAGCACCCGGGTGTTCTTGCGCTTCGCCACCAGCCGCTCGACGACTCCGTGGCCGTAGCCGGGGGCGATGATCACGTCGGCCTGGGCCGCGGCCTCGATCTCAGCCACCGTTGCCGAGTCGATCGGCCGGTTGCAGGCCACGATGCCGCCGAACGCGCTTCGAGGGTCACACGCGGAGGCCTCCGAGTACGCGTCGGCCATCGTGTCGGCCACCGCTGCGCCGCAGGGGTTGGCGTGTTTGATGATGGCGCAGGCCGGGTCGGATTCGGGCCCCCCGAGGTCGTGGACCAACGCCCAGGCGGCGTCGGCATCGAAGATGTTGAGATAGGACATGGCCACCCCGCCGAGCTGCTCGACGTCATCCCACCAACTCGGCGTTCCGACAACGCGATAGTGGGCTCCCGCCTGATGGGGGTTCTCGCCATAACGCAGGTCCTGGATCTTCTCGAGTGCCAGATGGTGGGAGAACGGCTCCTCCCCGTCGACCTTCGCCTCGCCGGCCGTGAACCAGTTGGCGATCTGGGCGTCGTAGGCGCCGGTGTGGGCGAAGGCCTTGCGGGCCAGCCGCCGGCGGAGCGCGGCCGAGGTCGAACCCCCCTGTTTGAGTTCGTCGAGGACGGCCGGATAGTCGGCGGGGTCGACCAGCACCGTGACGTATTCGTGGTTCTTCGCCGCCGCTCGGAGGAGGGTGGGGCCACCGATGTCGATGAGATCGATCGACGGCTCCTCGGCGAAGGGGTAGAGGTTGCCGACTACGATGTCGATCAAATCGAGGCTGTGGGCCTCCAGATCCCGCAGATGGTCGGGATCACGTCGATCGGCCAGGATGCCGCCGTGAATCCTGGGGTGCAGGGTCACCACCCGGTGGCCGAGCATGGCCGGGAATCCGGTGATGTCGGCGACGTCGGTAACGGGGATGCCGGCCTCGGCGATGACCTTGGCAGTGCCGCCGGACGAGACGAGGTCGACCCCCAGTTCGTTGAGTGCGGCGGCCAGCTCGGCGATTCCGGTCTTGTCGTATACGGAGAGCAGGGCTCTCATCGGCGTCCTCCCGACGAAACAGATTCCACTACACGCTATCGCTGCGGATCGGGCCGTACCGCCGTTGGCGGCCAGCAGAGGCACGCCGCTACGTTTGTGGCCATGAGTTCAGATCCAGAGATCTCCGGCGCGCCCCGGCTCATCCGCCCGACCGACATCGGCTCACTCGAATCCGTGAGCGACGTCGCGGTCCACCCGAACGAGTCCGACATTGCGTTCGTCGTGTCCTGGCCGGATCTGGAGACGGATTCGAATCGGGCCGTCCTCTGGGCTGTGACGACCTCCGGCAAGCAGCGACGACGACTGACCGAGGGCCATCACGACAGCGAGCCCCGGTTCTCGCCCGACGGCACGGCGCTGGCCTTCGTGCGAAACGAACCCGGCAACTCGACCGTCGTGATGGTGATGACGTGGCCGACCGGGGAGTTGACGGAGGTCGCCCGCTTCGTCGACGGCGGCGTGAGCCACCTCCGATGGCTTGGCGACGACCGCTTGGTGGTGCTCGCACCGGAGCGGCCGGAGCACCAGGAGGGTGTCGACGACGAGGAGCTGGCCCGGCGACCTCGGATCGTCGACAACGTCCGCTATCGGTTCAACGGCCGGGGTTACATCCACGATCGTCCGATGCAGATCTGGCTGATCAACCTGGCCGCCGGCGCCGCTTCCAGTGGCGCTTCCGGGAAACACGACGGGCCGGTGGCCATCGGACCCGCCGGGGTGGATCACATCGGCTTCGCCCTGTCACCGGACGGGACCCGCATGGTTTCGGTTTCGTTCACCGATCCCGATGCCGATCTGACCGGGGGGCGGCGGGTCTGGATGCACTCGTTCGACGACGGGGCGACCAGCCCTCTGACCGACCGTGCGTCCGACTGGTCGCTGCCGGTGTGGCTGTCCGACGGCCGGATATGGGTCAGTGGTCCCCGCCATCACGGTGAGGTCAGCTTTGATCGTTTCTACCAGTTCGATCCCGAGGGCACGTCCGACCCGACACCGGTCACCGACGGAGAGGACAACATCCAGAGCTGGGGCGCCTCGGGCCGGGCGGGGATGGAATCAGGCGGTGCAGTACTGCTGCACGGTGTTCGCCGGGGCCGGGTGGCGATCGACGCGTACCGTACTGCCGATGGTCGAATGACGACCCTGTACGAAGACGACTGCCAGGCACTCGCCTTCGACGCGAGCCCGAGTGGCGACGTCCTGGTCGCCGCCATCACCTCGCCCACCCGGCCGGCCGAACTCTGGCGGATCGACGACGGCGCCGCAACCAGGATCGTGTCGTTGAACGACGATCTGTTGGCCGAACTCGACGTGGCGGCAACGGAGGCCGTGACGGTCACGGCACCGGATGGCGCCGAGGTCGAGGGCTTCGTCGTGCGGCCTCCGGAGTCCGCTCCGGACACCGGTGACCTCCGGCCGGGTTTGATCTACGTGCACGGCGGGCCGATGACCCAGTTCGGCTATCGGTTCTTCGACGAGTTCCAGATCGCCGCAGCCTGCGGCTACGTCGTCATCGGTGGGAATCCACGGGGCTCCGACGGCTACGGCGAGAAGTGGGCCCGAGCCATCGTCGGCGACTTCGGTGACCGTGACTGGGTGGACGTACAGGCCTTGACCGATCACCTGGCCGGGTTGGAGGAGGTCGACGCCGAGCGCATCGGTATCGGCGGCGGAAGTTACGGCGGGTTCATGACGAGCTGGGCCCTCGGACACGATGCCGCCGGAAGGTACACAGCGGGCCTGGTCGAACGGGCGGTGACCGACTGGCGGTCGATGTACGGCACGAGCGACATCGGCAACTGGTTCACGCAGCGGTCGATCGGCGCAACGATCGAAGCCGAGCTCGACGAGGTGCTGCGGCAGTCGCCGTTGACCTATGCCGCCGACATCACCGCTCCTACGCTCATCATCCACTCGGAGGAGGACTGGCGCTGCCCGATCGAGCAGGCCGAACAGCTCTTCACCGCCATTCGCCGCAACGGCGGCGACGCCGTTCTCGTGCGCTTCCCGGGCGAAAACCACGAGCTCAGCCGCAGTGGCCAGCCAAGGCACCGCGTCGAACGATTCGAGATCATCCACGAGTTCTACGCCCGCCACCTCGGCGGCGTCGACTACGAGACCTCCCACCTTCCATGACCACTCCGAGCACGCCTTTGCCCACCCCAACATGAAGCAAACGCGCGCGAAACCGCGCGAGTTTGCTTCAGTTGACGCTTGAAAGTTGTCTGCTCCGCTCGCTGTCAGCGCGCGACGGTACTGTCATGTCCATGCGAATCGATGCTGCGTCACAGGCGCTCGTCGAGCTTGCGGCCTCTCGACACAACGCCTTCCACTCGTCCGAGGCCGCCGACATCTCAATCCCACCCCATCGTCTGAGGAGAGCCGTCGACAATGGAGTCCTCACCCGCCTGGCGCCAACGATCTGGTCTGTTGCCGCACTCGGCCAACCGCCGGGTCAGCGTCTCCGCGCTGCGACGCTGACGACGTCGAGGGCGGCCGCCCTGCACCGGGCTTCGGGCTGGTTGCAGGGTTGGTTCGACGACTATCCGGCGGTGGTCGACATCTGGGTGCCGCGCCACGGACGCCGCGTCGGAGTCGGTGTTCGACAGCATCGCGCCACAAGAATCGACGAGAAACGCGACATCACGGTGATCGATGGCATTCGAACCCTGAACCCTGCGGCGACCTTGTGCATGCTTGGTCGAGTCGAGAGCGACGACGTCATCGAGGAATGCCTGGACCACTTCCTGCGTGAACATTCATTGCGCTGGTTGACCGAGACGCTCGATCGGCTCACCACGCCGAGCGGAGCCGGCCCCACGGCGTTGCAACGGGTGCTGGAACACCCGGCGCGTCGTCTGGGTGCGGTCGACTCGCTCTTCGAGCGGAGGGTGCAGCGGCTTCTCGCAGCGGCCGATCTCCCTCCGATCGTCACGCAACATGAGATCGCCGTTGGCAAGCGCCTGTATCGGTTGGACCTCGCCATGCCGTCCATCCGACTCGGCGTGGAGTGTCACAGCCGCCGATTCCACTGGGGTCGGCAGGCGCAGGAGGCCGACAACCGGCGGGACACCGCTCTGGCCGGCGCCGGCTGGCAACTTCTGTATGTCACCTGGGCCCAACTGCAGCAACCCAAACGTCTGGTGGAGGCGATCACCCTGGCGGCCGCGGCCCGGGAAGAAGACCTTGGAGTGGCAACATGAAGCAAACCCGCGCGAAACCGCGCGGGTTTGCTTCATGTTGACGGTGGTGAAGGACGGCGTGGAGGGGAATCTCGACTACAGGGAGGCGACGACCTCGGCCATGAGTTCGCCGGCCTCGGTGGGGTTCTGACCCACCTTGACGCCGGCGTCGGCCAGGGCCTCCATCTTCGCCTGAGCGGTTCCCTTGCCTCCGGAGACGATCGCTCCTGCGTGGCCCATCTTCTTGCCGGGAGGGGCGGTGACCCCGGCGATGTAGGACGTCACCGGTTTGGTCATGTGGTTCTTGATGTAGTCGGCCGCTTCCTCCTCGGCCGAACCGCCGATCTCGCCGATCATCATCACGGCCTTCGTCTCGGGGTCGGCCTCGAACGCCTGCAGGCAGTCGATGAACGTGGTGCCCGGAACCGGGTCGCCACCGATGCCGACGCAGGTGGTGACCCCGATGTCCTTCTGCTTCAGCTCGTACAGCGCCTGGTAGGTCAGGGTGCCGGATCGGCTGACGATGCCGACCGGGCCCCCCGGCTTGGCGATGTGACCGGCGGTGATGCCGATGTTGCACTTCCCGGGGCTGATGATGCCGGGACAGTTCGGGCCGAGCAGCCGGGTGTTGGGATGGTCGTTGCGCAACTTGTTGTAGAAGTAGGCCTCGTCGTGGGCGGGCACACCCTCGGTGATGGCCACGATGAACTCGATGCCGGCTTCGGCCGCCTCAAGGACGGCGCCCTGGACTCCCGGCGCCGGGATGAAGATGCACGACGCGGTGGCGCCGGTGGCCTCCCGGGCCTCGGCCACCGAGGTGAAGATCGGTACGCCGTCGACCTCGGTGCCGCCCTTCTTCGGATGGGTACCGGCCACGACCTGGGTGCCGTAGGCCTTGTTGAGGCCGCCGTAGTAGCTGCCCTGCGAGCCGGTCAGGCCCTGGTAGACGACCTTGGTGTTCTCGTCGACGAAAATGCTCATTGGATCAACCTCTCCTCAGCGCTCGGCCAGTTCAACGGCACGGCGGGCCGCGCTCAACATCGTGTCTTCCATCATCAACTTGTCGTCGAGATGGGGCCGCAGGATCTCCCGCCCCTCGTCGGCATTCGTGCCGTCGAGCCGGATCACGATCGGGGCGTCGATCGACACCCGCTTCATCGCCTCGAGGATGCCGTTGGCCACCTCCTCACCTCGGGTGATTCCGCCGAAGATGTTGATGAAGATCGACTTGACCTCGGGGTCGTTGTTGATGACCTCGAGCGCTCCGGCCATCACGTCGGCATTCGCGCCGCCCCCGATGTCGAGGAAGTTGGCGGGCGCTCCCCCGACCTGGTTGACCACGTCGACGGTCGACATGGCGAGACCGGCACCGTTGGCGATCACACCGACCGAGCCCTCGAGGCCAACGTACTGCAGCCCCTTCTCGTGGGCCGCCTCTTCGCGCTCGTCACGGGGCTGGGTGGCGTCGTACTGCTCGTAGTCGGGGTGCTCGTAGACGGCGTTGCCGTCGAGTGAGACCTTGGCGTCGAGCGCGTGCACCTCGCCGGTCGGCTTGAGAATCAGCGGATTGATCTCGACGAGGTCGGCGTCGCCCTCCACGTAGGCGTTGTACAGCTTGAGAAGAATGTCGACCGCGCCCTCGGTGGCATCCGGGTTCAGGTTGGCGGCGGCCACCCATGCTCGACACGCATCTTCGGTCAAGCCCTCCGTCGGGTCGACCCAGATCTTGGCGATCGCGTCGGGGTTCGATTCGGCGACCGCTTCGATCTCCACCCCTCCCTCGGCCGACAGCATGCCGAGATGTTTCTTGGCCGACCGGTCGAGGGTGAAGCTGGCGTAGTACTCCTCGGCGATGTCCGACGCCTTCTCGATCCAGATCGTGCGGACGATGTGGCCCTTGATGTCGAGCCCGAGAATGTTGGACGCGTGGGTTCGGCACTCGTTCGAGTCGGCCGCCAGCTTCACACCTCCGGCCTTGCCTCGACCGCCCGTGTGCACCTGGGCCTTGACGACCACCGGGTAACCGATGCGATCCCCGATCGCCACGGCCTCGTCGACGTCACCGGTGGCCTCGCCGGCGGAAACCGGAATGCCGTAGGTGGCGAAAAACTGCTTGCCTTGATATTCGAGTAGATCCACGTGCGTCTCCCGTGTTTCGGTCGGACTGCTGCGATACTAGTGGCGTGGAGCGGCGGCCGTGGCCCCGGACCCGACTGCCGTCGGATATCCACAGCCAGACGTACCCCCAATGCCAATCGATGGTCTCATGCCAGTTGCCCAAGGATCGCCAACCGACGCCCGCCAGGCCGTGCTCGTCGCCCTCGGTGGGGTTGCCGCCCTCCTCGCCCTGATCTTCCTCGTCACCCGGCTCGGTTCGCTCGGCGGTGACCAGACCGACGTGCCCATCCAGTTGGGTGAGCCGGTGTTCCAGGCCGGCAACGCCGCCGATCTGGCCGCGATCATCGACGACGGCGAACCGCTGCTGCTGGGGGATGCCTCCGGCGGCGATCGCGACATCATCGTCAACCATCTGGGTGACTCGTCGACCGAGGGGTGGGTGGCGTTCGCCGCTCGCGGCCTCACGTCACCGCGCGACTGCTTCGTGCAGTGGGAATCCGAGCGCTCGCTGTTCGTCGATTCGTGCGACGGATCGGAGTATCCGCCCAACGGCGAGGGTCTCGAGCAGTACGGCACGTCGATCGACGACGAGGGCAACCTGATCATCAACCTCAACGTCGTGAACCCGGCGGGGAGCTGACCCGACGATGGACCTCCTTCTCGCCCAGGTGACCGACACCCACATCGTCGCTCCCGGTCATACCGGCGAACTCTACGTCGACAACAACGATCGGTTGAGGCTGGCCGTCGATCGCATCCTGGCCGAATCGGTGCGACCCGACGCGGTACTCGTCACCGGGGATCTGACCGATCTGGGTACCGACGAGGAGATGGCGATCGCTCAAGAGCTGTTGGCGCCCCTTCCGATGCCGGTGTTGGTCCTGCCCGGTAACCACGATCGACGCTCGGCCTGCCGGGCTGCCTTCGGGATGGACTGGGCGGCCGACGACAACATGAGCTGGGTCGCCGAGGTGGGGCCGGTGACGATCGTCGGGCTCGACACGCTGGCAACCGAGCAACTCGACGATCGCGGCGAGGTGCGCCATGGAGGCGAGTTCGACGCCCGGCGGGCCGAGTGGCTCGATGCCGCGCTGGCGGCAGCCGCCGACCGGCCCACGGCGATCGCCATGCATCATCCACCGTTTGCCACCGGGATCGGGTGGATGGACGAGAGCGGGCTCGACAACCGGGACCGGTTTGCCGAGATCGTGCGATCCCATCCCCACGTCAACCGGATCTTCTGTGGTCACATGCACCGCTCCATCACCTCGACGGTCGGCGGGGTCCTGACGAGCACCGGCCTCAGCACGATCCACCAGGTCGAGTTGAATCTGGCCGCCGAGGCTCGCCCACAGGTGGTCTGTGACCCTCCCGGTTATCAGCTCCACGCCTTCGACGGCGGCTCCTGGGTGACCCACACACGGCACTTCGACACCGGAACAGCGGTCATCGATCCCGACTGGGCGTAAAGGCCTCAGCGCCGGATCGCCACCTGATCAGCGGCAATTACACTGTTAGCCGGGTTTTGACGGTCTTCACGAGGTAACGATCCGATGGCGAGCCTGCGTCGCCGTTCCCCACGGCTATGGAACAGTTCCGACGTGCGCTATGGTGTGTGCCAGATACAACCAGCTGAAAATAGGTTGGTCACGGCATGGCACCTCCCTGGTGCCGGCAGAGGGGCTGCCCGTGGTCGATCTGCTAACCCGGCTCATCGAGCCGGAAGGGGAGCGAATAAATGGACTTCAAACGACTTGACGTGTTTCGTCGTAACGTTGGGCCGGTGCAGCTCGATCTGATCGAGTCGTACGCCCAGGGTCGGATCGGTCGCCGTGACTTCCTCAAGCGAGGGGCGATCGTCGGTCTGTCGATGCCGGTCATGGGTTCGATCATCGCCGCCTGCGGTGGTGACGACGGTGACAGTGGTGACGGCACCGCCGCCAATGGCGACAGCGGCACCGACACCGGCGGCGAAGGCGACGGCGGCACCGCCGCCCAGGGCGGCAACCTCGTGGTGGCCGTCCAGCAGGGTGACGCCAACTCCGGCCTCGACCCGGTCAACATGTTGGACCTCGGCACCTACGCCGTGATCTCACAGAGCTTCGAGTACCTCGTCGGCGTCGGCCCCGACGGCAACATCGCCGTCGACTCGCCAACCGGTCTGGCCACCGGTTGGGAAGCCAACGAAGACGGCTCGGTCTGGACCTTCACGCTCCGCGAGGGCGTCAAGTGGCAGAATGGCGCCGATTTCACCTCGGCCGACGTGGCCGCCACCATGGACCGCCTGGCCGCCGCCGGCAACGCCGGCCTCGGCGGCGTGATCGACGAGGGCTCAGTCGACGCCTCCGATCCCGGTGTCGCCGTGATCACGTTGATCGAACCGAATGGCAACTTCCCGGTCCTCGTGTCGACCTTCAACGCCCAGGCGGTCATCACGCCGGCCGACTACACCGACGGCACCACGCTCGACGAGCGTCCCGACGGCACCGGCGCCTGGAAGTTCGTCAGCTTCGATCCGACGACATTCGTGACCCGCTTCGAGCGCAATCCCGACTGGTGGGGTGGCTCGACCCCGCTCGACACCATCGAGCTTCGTGGCTTCCAGGATCTGGGCACGGCCGTTACCGCCATGACGTCGCGTGACATCGATGCGGTCCAGCAGTTCACCGTCATCGGCGGTGAGGGTCTGCTGGCCGATGACAACTTCACCGTCCTCACCCCGCCGGCCGCCACTCACCGCCAGCTGTGGTTCAACACCCAGCAGGGCCAGTACACCGACAAGCTGATCCGGCAGGCCATGGGCTGGTGCCTCGATCGTGAGGAGATGGTCACCACCCTGTTCAACGGGCGGGCCGAGATCGCCAACGATCACCCGGTCATCTCGTCGCTGCCGTTCTTCGACCCCGATGCGGTCGAGCAGCGCACCCGCGATATCGACATGGCCAAGTCGCTGCTCAGCGAGGCCGGTGTCACCGAAATCACCGGCACCATCGAAACCGGCGACATCCAGGAGATTCCCCGGCTGGCCGAGATCGTACAGCGCAACGCCGCCGAGGCCGGATTCAACCTCCAGGTCAGCACACAGTCGAACTCCACGTTCTACGGTGCCGCCTGGTGTCCCGGACCGAGCGACAGCGACGAAACGCTGCCCTGCGACGGGTCCGCCGAGTTCGGCATCGTCGACTACGGCCACCGTCCGACTCCGGATGTCTACTTCAGCTCGGCGCTGGCCACCGGTGGTGTCTGGAACTCGTCGAACTTTGCCAACAGCGACTTCGACGCCCTACTGTCGCAGTACCGCACCTCGGTGACCGTCGACGACCAGAAGGCGGCCGTCGGCGAGATCCAGAAGCTGTTGCACGAGGAGATGCCGGCCTGCTACCCGTACTTCTTCAACTACCTGTCCGGGCACGACAACAGTGTGTCGGGCATGCAGGCAACCGCCCTGGGTCACGTGATCCTGAGCGGGGCGTCGAAGAGCGCCTGATAGCAATCATCAAGCCAACCAAGTTCAGCTAGTACGGATTTGAGGCGGCGACGGACTTCCGTCGCCGCCTCAGTCGTATCAACACATCGAAACCAAGACGACAACGACAACAAAGGGGGACTACGTGAGCGACCTAGGCGCTCCAGAAGTGGCCGAAGTGGCCGGGCCCGAATCCAACGGTTCCAGACCTGGCGGCGGGCGGCGACCCGTCGGCGGCACGATGGGACGGTTCATTGTGCGCCGTCTCGGGCTGGCGCTCATCACACTGTTTCTGATTCTGTTCATCGTGTTCACGCTGACCAGGGTCTTCCCGTCCGACCCGGCCCGGCAGTTGGCCGGACCATTCGCATCGGAGGAGCGGGTGGCCTCGCTCACCGAGAATCTGGGGCTCGACGACCCGCTGCCGACCCAGTTCGGCCGGCTGCTCTGGTCGGTGGTCACCCTCGACTTCGGCGAATCGTTCTCCCAGCCGGGCGTTCGAGTGCTCGACCTCGTGTTACCTGCGCTCGGCAACTCGGCAAAACTGGTCGGTCTGTCGCTGCTGTTGACACTGCCGATTTCGATTCTCGGCGGCATCTGGGCCGCCTACAAGAAGGACACGTTCGCCGATCGCAGCATCGTGTCGTTCGGTCTGGCCAGTGCGTCGATCCCCGACTTCGTATCCGGTGTGTTCCTCCAGTTCATCATCGGCGTGCAGTTGGGGTGGCTCCCGGCCATCTCCAACGCCCCGGACAACGCCGGATTCTTCACCGAGCTCCGCTACATCCTGTTGCCTGCGCTGGCCATCCTGTTCGTGTACTTCGGCTACATCGCCCGTATCACCCGGGCGGGAGCGATCACCGCATTCGAGTCCGACTACACCCGCACCGCATTCATGAAGGGCCTGAGTCCCGGCAAGGTGATCCGACGCCACATCATGAAGAACGCCCTGCAGCCGACCGTGGCCGTCACCGGTACCCAGATGGGCTATCTGTTCGGCGGCCTGGTCGGGCTCGAGCTGGTGTTCAACTATCCCGGACTCGGTGGCCTGATCTTCCGAGCGGCCACCGCACCGGATTTCCCGCTGCTCCAGGCCGGAGTGGTGACGGTTGCCATCATCTTCATGTTGTCGACATTGGCCGCTGACCTGCTGATCGCCTGGATGAACCCCCGGGCCCGTACCGCGTAAGGGGGATGTGAGATGGAAGAAAGCAATGTCGTAGAGAAAGAGGTCGAGGTCGCCGAAACCGAAGCCGTCCCGATCTCGACCGCCCCGGCGCTCGACCGCAAGTCGGTCAGGGCCGAGCAACGTCGCGAACTGTTCCGAACACCGTCGTTCCTGATCGGCCTGTTCATCGTGCTGCTGTGGTTACTGTGCGGGCTCATTCCCGATGCACTGGCCCGGTACCCGGAGCTCGAGCCGGTACGAGTCGACGGCTCCGTGATTCCCCGGAGCCCGCCCAGCGCCGATGCCTGGTTCGGCACCGACGGAACGGGCCGCGACGTGTTCTCACGGGTCGTCTACGGGGCCGACAACGTGCTGATCAACGCACCGGCCGCAGCCCTCATCGCGGTGGCACTCGGAGCGTTGCTCGGTCTGATCATGGGCTACTACCGAGGCTGGGTCGACGAGATCCTGAGCCGCATCATGGAGGCCGTCCTCTCACTTCCGGTGATCCTGTTGGCCATCATGGTGCTGGTGGTGTTCGGGGCATCTCGAATAGCCATCATCCTCACCATTGCCGGCCTGTTCACGCCGGTCGTGACCCGCACGGTCAGAGCAGCGGTCCTGTCGGAGTCCCAACTCGACTACGTGGCCGCAGCCAAACTGCGCGGTGAATCAGGCTTGTTCATCATGTTGCGGGAGATCCTGCCCAACATCACGAATGTGCTCGTGGTGGAGTTCACGGTCCGGGTCGGCTACGCGATCTTCACGGTGGCCACCCTGGCCTTCCTGGGTCTCGGCGCCGATGACATCACCGTCGCCGACTGGGGCACCGACATCTCCCAGAACTACGAACTGATCAAGGCCAGCCAATGGTGGCCGTCGATCTTCCCGGCGCTGGCCATCGCTCTGCTGGTCATCGGCGTCAACCTCATAGCCGACTCACTGGACAAAGTCTACAAGGGCTGATTTTCCAGCTCACAAGAAACGGGGGATCATACCTTCATGACCGCAGTAATGGACACGGAGATTCCGATCGATCGGGGTGACCCGAACACCGCGGCGCTGGCCGTGCAGAACCTGCAGCTGGTCTACTACGTGCGAGGAAACCCACGCGACGTGTTGCGCGGTGTCACGTTCCAGATCCGCCCCGGTGAGGCCTACGGCCTCGTCGGGGAATCGGGATGTGGGAAGTCGACCACCGCCTATGCCGCCCTGCGCTATCTACCGAGCAACGGTGAGATAACCGGGGGAACGGTACTGGCCGGCGGACGCAACATCACCGCCATGTCGGCCGCCGATCTCCGGAGGTTCCGCTCGACGGAAGCGGCGATGGTCTATCAGGACCCGGTCCAGGCCATGAACCCGGCCCTCAAGATCGGTAAGCAGGTGGCGGAGTGCTTCCGGATTCTCGGCCAGGAGAAGGACGAAGCCGCCGCCAGTGCGCTGGCGGCGCTGGAACGGGTACGAATAGCCGATCCCGAGTCCGTGCTCGAACGATACCCACACCAACTCTCGGGCGGCATGCTCCAGCGTGTGGTCATCGCCATGGGCCTGGCCGGCGATCCGAAACTGCTGGTGCTCGACGAGCCGACCACCGGTCTGGATGCCACCGTGGAGGCGGAGGTTCTCGATCTCGTGCGCGACCTCCGCAGCCAGACCGATGCCGCGGTGCTCCTCATCGCCCACAACCTGGGGGTGATCCGCACGATGTGCGATCGGGTCGGCGTGATGTACGCCGGTCGAATGGTGGAGGAGGCCCCGGCCGACGAGCTGTTCGATCAGCCCCGCCACCCCTACACCATCGGTCTGATGAACGCGATCCCGAGGGCCGGTCTCCGCAAGACCGACCGGGCGCTGTCGACGATTCCCGGCAACATGCCGCCGATCGGCAGCGAGCTGCCAACGTGTGTCTATGTCGACCGGTGCCCGCTCGCGTCGGACCTGTGCCGCACCGAGGTACCGCCGGTCGTCGCTCTCAACGACGGGCGCTGGACCCGCTGCCACCACAGCGACCAGGTCACCGAGATCACGGCCCCGGAGGAGAAGATTCCGCTCTACGAGACCAGCGCCGAGAGGGTCCTCGAACTCAACAGCGTTTCGAAGACGTTCCGGCAGAAGGGCCGCGACATCCCCGCACTGGTCTCGGTCGATCTCGGATTCGGTGAGGGCGAGACCCTTGGCCTGGTGGGCGAGTCCGGTTCCGGCAAGTCGACGCTGGCCAAGGCCATGCTCGGGGTCCACGCCGCAGATCCCGGAAGCGAGATGATCCTCGACGGCACACCGATGAAGGCCGAGGCCACGGCACGGCGCCAGGACGCCATCAAGGCGCTGCAGATGGTGTTCCAGAACCCCGACTCGGCCCTCAACCGGTCGTGGACGGTGCGGCGGATCCTGAAGCGCACGGTCACCACCCTCACCGGCGTGTCCGGCGATGCCGCCGACCGGCGGGTCGAGGAGATCGCCGAGGCCATGCGCCTGTCGTCGCATCATCTCGACGTCCGCCCCCGGCAGCTCTCCGGTGGACTCAAGCAGCGGGTGGCCATCGCCCGCGCGTTCGCCGGCGACCCCCGCCTGGTGGTGTGCGACGAGCCGACGTCGGCTCTCGACGTGTCGGTGCAGGCCGCCATCCTCAACCTGCTGGCCAACCTGCAACATGACGAGCGCATCAGCTACCTCTTCATCACCCACGACATCAACGTGGTGCGGTACCTCGCCGATCGCATCGCGGTGATGTATGTCGGTCGGATCATGGAGAAGGGCGCCACCGACGATCTGTTCAACGGACCGGTCCACCCCTACACCGAGGCGCTGCTCTCGGCGGTACCGAGCGTCGACGGTGTGGCGAAGGAGCGAATCCCGCTCACCGGCGACATTCCCACGCCGGCCAATCCGCCCTCCGGTTGCGTGTTCCACACGCGATGTCAGTACCACATGCCGGGCAAGTGTGATGTCGAAGTGCCCCCGGCGGTCGAAGTCAGCGATCGGCACGTCATCGTGTGCCACCTCCCGATCGACGAGATGCCGACCCCGGTGAAGCTCACGAGATCCAACGGCCAACCGGCGGAGTAGCTCTCCACAACCATCGAGCCAAACGACCGTCAAAACGGACACGGTCGCCAGACCTTCCCTCCAGCGGACTGGCGACCGTATCTGTGAGACGTCACCGGTACCCCGCCTGATACCCCGATCTGGAAAAAATCTCCGGAGTTCCCGCGCGTCCAGGCAGTTCCGGCGGTGGTTCGGAGCGGCGCTCCGGAGTCCTAGCATGGAGGGATGCGACCTCCCTCCGGAGCCTACGAGGCAGCCATCTTCGACATGGACGGCCTGCTTCTGGAGTCGGAATCGCTGTGGCGGCAGGCCGAGAGCGAAGCGGTGGCCCGGCTGGGAATACCGCTCACCGAAGCCGACTTCGTCGAGCACACCGGCGTGCGGATGCGCGACGTGGCCCGGATCTGGTACAACCGCCACCCGTGGGAGGGACCGACCCCCGACGAGGTCGCCGATCAGGTCATCGATCGGGTCGTCGAACTGGTGGGCGACGCCGAGGCGTTGCCGGGTGTCGGTGACAGCCTGGAGCTCTGCGCATCCCGTGGTCTACGCCTTGCGCTGTGCTCGTCGTCGGATCGCCGATTGATCGACGCCGTGCTCGCCACGCTCGACCTCGACTCGTTCTTCGAGATCAGCCATTCCGCTGAGAACGACGAGTACGGCAAACCCCACCCACAGCCCTATCTGAGCACCGCCGCGAAGCTGGGGATCGCGCCTGCGGCGTGTCTGGCCTTCGAGGACTCGGTGGCCGGCTGTCTGTCGGCCAAGAGCGCCGGCATGACGGTGGTCGCCGTCCCCGAGCCGCACGGCCGGGGCCTGCTCGGATTCGGAATCGCCGATCTCGTCCTTGGTTCACTCCGCGGGTTCGACGCCGAGGCCCTCGACGGCCTGGTTGCAGGACTGCCCGGTCCGAACATGGCCCGGCCCCGCTTCCATCTGGCGTTTCCGGTCGACGACCTGGATGCGGCCCGTCGCTTCTACGGCGACGTGCTGGGTTGCCGGGAGGGCAGGTCGGCCGACACCTGGGTCGATTTCGACTTATGGGGTCATCAGGTCGTGGCCCACCTGAGCAACGACGTGCAGCGGCCGACCACGAACGTCGTCGACGGCGAGGATGTGCCCGCCGGGCACTTCGGTCTCCTGCTGCATCGCTCGGCGTGGTCGGCTCTGGTCGAGCGTATGCAGGACGCCGGAACCAAGTTCATCATCGAGCCCACTCTGCGGTTTGCCGGGCAGCCGGGCGAGCAGCACACCTGCTTCGTGCTCGACCCGGCGGGCAACGCGTTGGAGTTCAAAGCGTTCTCCGACGACCGTCAGGTGTTCGCCACGGCGCCTGACACCATCTGATCGTTCCTCGGACGGCGTCTACTCAGCCTTCGGCGGAGAGCCAGACGGCGTCGATCAGGTTGCCGTAGGGTCCCGACACGGTCGACCACAACAGGAATCGAATCGACGTGACCCCTTGGGGGACCGTCCACCGACCGCTTTGCGTCGTCCAGCGCGTTCCGGCCGAGACCGTGGCGACGGTGTCGGGATCCGAGCCGGCCCCGATCCTCACGTCGATCCGCTCGGTCCCGTCGCGCCCCCGATGGAGGAACCGCCACTCGAGTTCGGCTCCCGGTTTGACGGTGAAGGTCCGGTACAGGCCGCCCTGTGAGCTCGAGTTGAGTTCGGCGAACTGACCGCCGTCGGAGGACCGAATCCCCTCGAAGCCGGATTGCATCAGTTGGATGTCGCCGTTCGTGGAGCGCCAGGCGCCCACCTCACCGTTGTCGAGCCAGACCATGTCGTTGCCGATGGTCGGACGCTCGAAGCCACCGGCGCTGTTCCCTATGAGCACCTCGGTGGTGGTCGTCCGCTCCGTGGTCGTCGTTCGCTCGGTCGTGGTCGTCTGCTCGGCGGTTGTCGGCCGTGCGGTGGTCGCCTGCGGGGTCGTTGGTGAGGCCGTGGTGGACGTCGACCGGGCGGTCGCTGAAGGAGTGCTACTTGTCGCTCCTGCCCCGCCGGCACCGGAACCAGACGTTGGCACGGTGTTGGATCCAACCGTGGTGGTCGACCGAAGCGCCACCCCGCCTCCCTCCGACGTCGCCGCCGATGGTTCCGTGGATGACGACATCGTCGTGGCCGTGACGTGAAGAGGCGCGTCATCGCCGGCCGACGACTCGATCATCGGTTCCCCCGAACCCTCCGATGCCCCTCCGTCGTCGTCGCCTGATGTGTCGGGGGCCGATCCCCCGGCCACGCCTGATGAGCCACCGCCAAGCGCGTTGGCTCCGGATCCGAATTCGGTCATCGCGCCGGATGCCCGCCCGTCGGTGTCGACCGACACGCCGCGTTGGGCCGCCAGCGCGACGGAGCCGGCCACTGCCACGGCGAGAACGAGCAGCAACGGACGACGCCAGCGCGAGGAGGTCACCACCGCCATCAGGGAGGCCCGGTCACCGATCTCCGGGGCGGGTGCCTCGCCACCGGGGGTGGGCGCGAACGGCAGATCCCGGTCGTTCCGATCGAGTGTCGACGTCAGGTCGACGGGAACCACCTCCGGCGCCAGCACCGATCGCTCAGCGGTCGATGGTTGGGCGACGAGGCGGTTGGCGGACTCTGAGTCCGCATGGGAGGGGTTTGGCACCGTTGATCTCTTCACCTGGGACCAACCGAGGACCAGTCACCGCCTGTGACCATCCGCCGGTCTCGTTCGGATGGGGCCACGCCCGTGCGCTTCCCCGTCGGACAGTGTAGGTCGATGGCGGCGCATCGTCACGAAGCCCCCTGGAAAAGAGACCGGGCGCGGCCGGGGCGACCCGAGATGACTCGGGCCGCCCCGCTGGATTCCGAATGTGGGCCGTGTCGAGATCAGCCGCCTGATTCCAGCTCGGCGGATGCAGGGGCGTCGCCGGTCTCCGGCACTTCCTCACCAACGGCTTCGTCGACGTCGCCGCCGAGGATCGGGAGTTGGGTCTGACCGTTCGACGGTCCGCGCCGGGCCACGACATCCAGGATGTTCACGCCGGTGGCGGTCTCGATCTGTTCGGCGATCGACACCACCGCGGCCGGCATCTGGCGGGCCACCCCGCCGATACCGCCCTCGCCGGATCCGTTGTCGATCACGGTCACCTTCTCGATGTCGATTCCGTTCACGGTTTCGGTGATCAGCTCGACGATCTCGGGCAGCATCTTGAGCATCAGGATGTCTCGGGCCTCCGGTCCGGCGGCCGCGTACTCCTCCTGGAGCCGCTTGTACACCTCGACCTCGGCCTTGCCGTCCTCCACGATGCGGGCCGCTCGACCCTGGGCTTCGAGTTGCATGGCCTCGAGCTGGGCTCGGGCCGGCTCGAGCACATCGGCGGTGAGGCGACGCTTCTGCAGTTCGATGCGCTGCTCCTCCAACCGCTGCTCGGCCTCGACACGGGCCAGGTCGGCGGCCACATCGGCCCGCTCCTCCGAGGAGTGGGCCTCGGCCTCGAGTTCGGCTCGACGCACGCGGAGCTTGTTCTCCTCCTCGGCGATGACGAGATCGGCCTGAACCCGGGCGAGCTGGGCCCGCTGACGGCCGGAAGCCTCGGCTTCCTCGGCCTCAGCAGCCTGATCGGCTTCGGTCTCGCGAGCCTCACGCAACACGTTGGCAGTGCGGCGTCGACCGACCGCCTCGAGGTAGCCGACCTGGTCGGTCACGTTCTGGATCTTGAGCACGTCGAGCTCCAGACCGAGGGTACGGATGTCGTCGTCCGCCTCGTCGATCAGCGTCTGGGCGAACTTGAGGCGATCCTCGTTGACCTCCTCCGGCGTCAGCGTGGCGAGAACACCGCGGAGGTTGGCCTCGAGGTTCTCCTTGGCGATCTGCTGGATGTACTCGGCCTGACGACCGAGGAACCGCTCGACGGAGTTCTCGAGCACGCCCTCACGGCTCGACACCTTGATGTTGGCCACTCCTTGAACATCGAGGGGAATGGCCCCCTTCGAGTAGGCGTTGCTGACCGACACCTCGATGGGGATCGTGTTGAGATCCATGAAGTCGACTTTCTCGATCAGCGGAATCCGAAGGGTGCGACCACCCTTGATGACGCGGTAGCCGACAGCACGGCCGTCGGCCAGCTGACGCGTGCGTCCCGAGACCACGGCCACCTTGTTCGGCGGACAGATGACGATGAGGCTCCGAACCGCGAATGCCGCAGCCATGATGATGGCAACGACGAATACGGCAATGACAGCAATGAATTCCATGTTGCTCCTCTCTTTACAGGGGTAGCCGGGTTGGCGTGTGCGTGGACATCATTCGAGGTCGATCAATGAGGCAACCCTTGCGATCCCGTCGGAAATTTCGACGACGACGACCTCGTGGCCAGGATTGAACGTCTCACCGTCGAACGACTCGGCGACGAGATAGTGGGGTTGGCCGGCCAACTCGATACGAATCCGACCTCGATGATCGGCGTCGATCGGGACCGTAACAGAGGCGGGGCGGCCCTCGAACGAACGCTCCCGCACCTGCGACGTGATCTCTGATGCCTTGAGCAGACCGAACAGCGCCGAATTGGCCACGGCGGCGATGACACCGAGCACGACAGCCGTGACCAGGGTGATCACGACGTTGTACCCGAGCCCGGTGAAAACGAGACCGGCCGCACCGAAGAAGGTGGCGAAGAACACGACCGATCGGAACGACAACAGGCTGCCGACGATGGCCTGGCCTGCGTCGAGCCCGGCCGACACCGGTGAATGGGACCCCGTGTCGGTGTCCATGTCGAGGTCGGCGTCGAGATCGACATCAGCGTCGAAATCCGCGTCGAAGTCGGCGCCTGTGTCGAGTTCGAGGTCGGAGTCGACCTCGATGTCAGATCCCAGGCCGCCCAGAATCATGGGAATCAGGAAGCTGCCACCGAAGATGGCTGATGCGAGATAGATCCAGAACATGGACTTCCTCTTTCCGATTACCTACTTGGTTGTTGAGGACGAAGACACTGTGTGCGTTGATTGAGGGTGCGTTGCCGGCGGCGGGATGGGTGACGAAGAGAGATCACGAAGGAAGATGGACGGCGAGGAGGGTTTCGACACCGCGGTTGACAGTGCGCCAGTCCTCGATCCACTCGCAGAGGATTTCGTGGCCGAGTTCTGTCGGCTGGTAGACCTTGCGGGCCGGGCCGCTGTCGGAGGCCACGAGTTCGGCCTCGACCAGCGCATGCTTTTTCAGCCTCTTGAGCACCAGATAGATGCTTGCCTCGCTGCCGGCCGGCATTCCGGCCGCCTCGAGCTTCTGGAGTAGCTCGTAGCCGTAGGAGGGGGAATCGACGAGGCAACCCAGTACGCACATGTCGAGCACGCCGCGCATCACCTGAGCATGATGCCCGTCCGAGTTGAGTACCATGCACCGATTATTACATTTCTCCGTTAGGTAGTCAAGGGAAACGACTACTGTTCGGCGAAAAGCATTAGCCTGCACGGCAGCCACCGGAGCGGCCTGCCGCGGTTTCGTGCGAGCGCACCGCGGCGGGTTAGGGTGCAGATCGTGCCTCACGAACCGCTGCAGATCCTGGTCACGAACGACGATGGGGTCGACTCGATCGGCCTCCACGAACTCGCCCGGTCGATGACGGAGCTCGGCCGGGTCACCGTCATCGCCCCGGACTCGGAGTACTCGGGCGCCTCGTCGGCAATCGGTTCGATCTACGAGGACGACCGTGTCGTGCACGAAGCCCGCATTGAAGGAATCGATCGGGTCTGGACGCTTTCCGGACCACCTGCGCTCTGTGTGATGATCGCCCATCTCGGAGCGTTCGACTTCCAGCCCGATCTGGTGGTGAGCGGCATCAACCCCGGAGCCAACGTCGGGCGGTCGGTCTACTACTCGGGCACGATCGGGGCCGCCCTGACAGCCCGTAACTACGGCATTCCCGGGATCGCCGTCAGCCAGGCGGTCAACAGCGGTGCCGTGGAGGGTCAGGCGTGGGGCGAGATCGTCGCCCAGCTCGACTGGACGGCGGCGGCCACGGTGGCCCAGCGGGTGGTCGAAGGCATGTTGCCCGAGACGCAGGTCGAACACTCTCCCGGAACCGCGCCGGTTCTCAATGTCAACGTTCCCCATCGCCCGATCTCCGACATCGACGGCTGGGTCTGGAGCACCGTCGCGGCGGGCCCCCAGCGAACGATGAGCCAGGTTCACCTGAAACCGAAACCGGGCCACGTCGGCAGCTACAACGTCGAGTTCGAGTTCGGGATGGCCAACGAACCACTCGACCCCAACACCGATGTGGCGGTGGTGGCCGACCGGGTCTCCGTCAGCTACATCAGCACCATGACGGCGGTGGACCCGGCGGCGATGGACGCCTCCGACGCGGTGGTGAAGTCGCTCGACGGGCTTTTCGCCGACCGTCGATAGCCGTCTCCGGCCCGTCAGGAGGGGGGCACCAACACGAGCCATCGGGGTATCAATTCGCTGACTGCGATGGAGGTCACGGACCGCTCGGGTCGGCCGTCGAGATCGACGATCGTGACCAGTGATGACCGGGGGCCGATACCGGCGCCGTCGGCCATGGCGAGGACGTGTTCCCGGTTGGTGGCGGTCAGGGTGGTGGCGTTGGCCGCGACCATGGGAACGAACCGACCGGAGTCGTGCTCGGTGACTCCGTCGCTCGCGAGCAACAGGATCCGGTCGGCGTCGGCCACCAGCCTCAGGTCGAAGGGGCCGCCGACGCGGACCGCGAGGTTCTCCGGTCCGGCCGCTCCCCCGCCACGGCGCAGGAGGACCCAGTTGCAGGAGTCGGGTTGCGCGCACTGCTGGCCGACGATGGCCTGCGGTGATGCCGCCGAGGCGAACAGGTCACCGACCGGTACCCACCGGCCGTCGACCCGTTCGAAGGTGCCGGAGCCGACGGTGGCGACAACCTCCGGCCCGCCGAACACCGTCTCGGTCAGCGAGATCGAGTCGACGACGGTACCGTCGGCCAGCCGGATCTTGACCCAGGTCTGGGGATTCGCGTTGTTGTTGGGCCACCAAACCGCGACGTCGGTGGAGTCTTCGTCGACCACGACAGGCCGATCGGCCTCTCGGCCCCGGGTGAACATCCGCTGGAGCGCCGGCACCTCCACGATCTCGGAGACCTCGCCTCCAAGGTCGTCCGGGGATACCCAGCCGAGGCGGGAGTTGCGGTAGAGCAGCAGCCTTCCGTCGACCAGCGCGATCGGTGCCCCCACGCCTTCGGACCGGGTCTGCTCGCCGGTGGTGAGGTCGACGTCGACGATCGTCAGGCCGTCGCTCACCAACAGACGCCAGCCGTCGGCGTCGAGATCGCTGAGCGGCACCGCCGGCTGGTCGGCCACGGCCGCCGGTACGGCACCTTCGACGGGCGGATCGGGTGCCGATGACGTGGTTGTAGTGGTGGTGGCTGTTTCTTCGGTCGTGGCCTCATCGAGCTGCGTTTCGTCGGCCACCGACGAGTCGCCGATCACCGGCTCGGACTCGGCTGCCTCCTGATCGGCCGCGCTCGTCTCGCCGCTCGGGCGGCTGATGACGAACCACAGGCCGAGAACGACGGCGACGCCGAGCACGACCGCCAACCACTCGGGCATGCCGTCGCGGGACACCCGACCCCCGGTCGTCGCGGTCGATCCGGTTGTTGCATCGCGGCCCACGGAGTCGGGCGGCAGGCCGCAGTGGGCGCAGAATCGCGCATTGGCCACCATCGCCGCCCCGCATCCCGAGCAGGTCTGCGCCGACGGAACGTTCTCGGGCGAGGATGTGGGGTCGGAGGTCATGACCCCTCGCCGGGTTTGGGGACCAGCTCGATCCGCTGCGGGTAGCCGGGAATGTCGACGGGCAGCACACCGCTGATACCGGCCTCCAGGTCGTGGACGACGACACCGTCGCTGATCGGGGCGATCAGGTAGCGGCCGTCGGGAGTGACCACCTCGGCCGTCAGATTGAAGTTCGTGTCCTGGATCGGACTGTCCGGCCCGGCGAGATAGGCGCCGCCGAGGGTGTCGAAATAGCGGCGGCTATCGGTGCCGCCACTGACGACGACAAAGCGGTCGTCCGGTCCGAACACGTCGTCGATCCAATGGAAGTCGCCGACCTCCGGTGTCTCGCGATCGATTCTTTCACCCGACTCCCGGTCGAGCCAGAAATCCTCGCAGACGTCGGGACGGTCACAGTACCGGATCATCACGATGTGGTTTCCGACGGCCGTGGGTGCTCCGTCACTGAGCCACCGCTCCTCCCCGTCCGAGCCGACCAGGAAGGTGCCGAAGCCCGGTTGGTAGCCGACCCCTTGCCAGGCGGTGTCGACGTCGGATGCGGCTGTTTCAGCAAGCTTGACCCCTGTCTCGAGATCGATCGTGACGGACCTTGTCATTACCGCACCGGTCTCCGATTCCGGCGAACCCCAGAACATGGCGGTGATCGTACCGTCGCCCGGAAGGTCGAGACCGGCGAGCTGGCTCCGCTCGAAGTCGTGGATCAGGGTCTGCTCGGTTTCGGGATCGGTGACCGATGAACTGAGGATCTGACCCGTCCTGGTGGCAAGGATGAGCCGACCGCCGTGGTGGCCGACGACCAGACCCGCAGCGCTGTAACCATCCACTGCTCCATTCGCCGGATCCACGCGGACGAGCTGAGTCTGGTTCGACAGCACCAGGAACTGGTCGTCGAGGCCGTCGATGTCGTCGAGTGTGATACGGGGAAGTGTGACGTCGGGTCTGTCGGCATCGGGAGGCACCGGAACGTCGTCGGTCTCCTCGACGTCGACATACGGGGCGAGGTCCACGAACGGGGCACCGTTCGGTCGTTCGCCCCAACCGGCAGGCACCCTGGCATCGATGGTGGACAGCGCGACGGCCACGCCATCCAGCGGTCGAGTCGGTGGCTGCGAGATCCTCCATGTCACGACGCCGACGACAACAAGCACCGCCAGCAGCGCCGACCGGGTCAACCACGACCGGATGCCTGGTTCCCCGGGCGTTGGCCGGATCGGAACGTCGGGCCGGATGGTGGACGGTCGATCGCCGTCCTGGTCGACGCTGTCGTAACCGTCTGCCGATTCGAGAACCAGCCCGCAGGCGGAGCAGTAGCGGTCGTCGGCCTCAGGACCGTGGCCGCAGCCGAGACACGTCGCCGTTGCCGTCACGACGACTCCCATCGGTCAGGCTTCGGGACGGCGACGATCCCGGTCACCCCGCGAAGTGTTTGACCGACATCGAGCAGGTAGGCGTCGTGGCGGTCGAGGTCGTAGATCACGACGCCGGCCACGGTCGGTGTGATCAGTATTCTTCCGTCGCCGAGCACCGCCTCGGGGGGTGAATCGTGATACCCCCCGCCGCTGCCGCGCACGATGTTGGCCGGCAACGGCCAGCCGTGCTCGGTGTCGAAGTAGCGGTGGCGGGATGGGTAGTTGACGAACAGCACTCGGGCGTCCGGGTCGAGCGCCTGGAGGTCCCAATGGTCACCGTCGGGGACATGGCGATCGACTGCAGCACCGGTGCGACGATCGATCCACCGGTTGTCGCAGTCGTCGGGGCCGTCGCAGGTGTAGACGAGGACCAGGTGTCCCGACGCGACGGTCGGAACACCGTCGGCCAGGTGTTGGTAACCGCCGTCCTTGAATTCGAAGAGCCCACCTCCCGGCACCCAGGTCACGTCATCGGTCCGCCATTCATATGCCGAGTCGTCGAGAACCCGGCCCTCCTCCATGTCGATCAGCAGACGCTGTGGCCCCGTGTCGAATCGGGCGAACGGCGACCAGCTGACGAGCACCATCCGATCGTCGTCGATCATCCGGGCCGTCGAGATGGCGTTCGGCCCGGTATCGAACACCAGCGTCTCGGCGGATTCGGGACGCTCCGCAGGCACCGCTACCACCCGGCTCTGATCCTGAATGAGCAGCAGTCGATCGCGATACCGACCGAGCAGCGAACCCGGTAGCTGCGAACGCTCGAACTCTCGAACCGAGCCGGTGTCGGTGTCGATGCGGAGCAGTCCGAGGGTGTGGGCGATGAAGAGGTGGTGGCCGGACAGCCCCACCAGTTCCTCCCGTTCCGGCAGTTCCTCCGGCGTCAGGTCTCGCAGCGTCGCCTCCACCGGCGGCGGATCGGGCCGATCGGATGCGATCTCGACCGAATCCGCCGCTCGGTCGTCGCCACCGTCCGACGTCACGGCCGCCTCCGACCGTTCCAGCGTGTCGTCATTACCGCCCGATCGCACCGTATCCCCGAACAACCACCAGGCACCGAGCGCGACAACGACGATGACGACCGGCGCGAGCCGCCAGACACGCTTCGGTGAGACCGTCGCCACGCCGTCGTCGACGGTGGAGCCTGGATCGGACTCCAGACCGGTGTGCGGCAGGCCGCAGTGGGCGCAGTAGCGACTCTCCGAGCGGCTCGGATGGCCGCAACCAGAACAGCGCGCCGGGGCCATCAGCCGTCGGCCGCCTTTGGTACGAACAGCACCCGGGAGATCCTCGGAAGGGCCTCGAGTTCAATCGTCCACGACACACGACGTTCGAGGTCATGAATCATGATGGCCCGGCTGGCCGCCGAGTTCCGGGCCGCCAGAAAACGTTCGTCAGGGGTCAGGGCGTTGCGGCTGATGGCGATGCCGGGGTCATCGCTCAACCCGACCGTGTTCGGGAACGCATCACCGGTCTCGAGGTCGACCAGCACCGGGCTACTCGTCCCGAACACCATCGCGACCCGTCCACCGGGACCGAGCAACACGCCATCCGCCTGTTCAGGCACCGGCCGGTCGACCTCCTCGCCGGTCGATCGGTCGAGCCAGTAGCGACGGCATTGGTCCGGGGTCGTGCACTCCTCGACGACGATCAGCCGTTCGCCGTGGAATCGGACCGAGCCGTCGACCAGCGGGCGGAACCCGTTTTCGGCCAGTTCGAACAGACCACCGCCCGGCACCTCGATCAGGCCGAACGAACCGTACCGCTCGACCGCCACGCTCTGCGTCGAGCCGCTCGCGAGGTCGAGGCGGGTCATCCTCAGATCGGGCCTCGCCGATGAGAAGAACCCCGTGGTCAGATGGACCACACCGTCCGACGTCAACGACGCCGCCACAACGTCGTGACCCGATTCCGCAGGCTCGCCCAGTGACTCGGGGTCGGCATCCAGGTCGTCGAGCGAGAGGGCCGTCACGGTACCGTCCCGATCGAGGAGTATCAGCCGCCGCCCGAAGGCGCCGAGCAGCCGGCCCGGAGCGTCGTGAAGCGACGTCGAGCCGTCGACCAGATCGATCCGCAGGAGCTGACCGGGGCTGTGGGCGAAGAGGTGGTAGCGCGTCAGCGCAGGGTCGAGTTCGCCGACGTCGACAGTATCGGCCCCGGTTGCGGTCGTGGTCGACGACGTTGCCCGTCCGGCCACCGTGGTCGACACGAAGGTGGTCGGCGTCAGGACCCCGAGGTCACCGGCAAGGTCCTCGACCTCGGTCGTCGGCGGTCGAAACAGATTCCAGGCGACGATGGCCAGGATGAGGCCGGCGGCGACCATGGCCACGGGATGTTTGACGCCACGCCGTACGCCGGGGCTGCGCACGGTACCGCTTTCGGCCGGATCGGTGGCGGTGAGCCAGTCGGACTTGTCGGAGCCGACTGTCACCTCCGCGCCGACGGCATCGGGTGAGACCAGCGGCAGCCCACATTCCGCGCAGAACCGAGCCGTCGACGCCGACTCGTGGCCGCAGCTGGTGCAGGAGGTCACAGTACTTCAAGCGTAGTACCGCCCCACTCCCCCGTTCTACGCGCCGCGGCTGCCAACACCTTCTGAGCAGTTCAGGTGACACTCAGCGTCGTTTCCACGGCGAATTTCGGGAGGTGGGGTGGTGCGTCAGACCTTTTCGAGAGGCGCCCAGGCCAGGAGCAGCGTCTTCTGGCCGACGGAGGCGAAGTTGACGACGACCTCGGCCTTGTCGCCGACACCGTCGATCCCGAGAATCACGCCCTCTCCCCACTTCTTGTGGACGACGTCGTCGCCGATCTTGAACTCGACATCGCCCGCCCCGGAACGCTGCGGTCCCCGAGGCTTGAGTGCCGTGTCGACCAGCCGGTCCCGGCCGGCGAACGACGATGAGGCCGTGCCTCCCCCGCCGGCCCGGCTGCCGCTGCGGCCGAAAACCGACTTGGCCCGGCTGCGGGAATCACGGCTTCCGGGGGCGTCGGTCATGAGGTCGGACGGGATCTCGTCGAGGAACCGGCTGGCCGGGTTGTAGCCGGTCTGGCCGAACAGCAGGCGCGACCAGGCGTTGGTGAGGTACAACCGCTTCTGGGCCCGGGTGATGCCGACGTAGGCGAGACGCCGCTCCTCCTCCATCTCATCGGGGTCGGTGAGCGACCGCATGTGAGGGAAGATGCCGTCCTCCAGGCCGATGATGACCACGACGGGGAACTCGAGGCCTTTGGCGGCGTGCAGGGTCATGAGCACGACCGCGGAGTCGTCCTCGTCGAGCTGGTCGGTGTCGGTGACCAGGCTGACCTGTTCGAGGAACTCGTCGACCTCGTCGAACTGTTGGGCCGTGCCGACCAGTTCCTGCAGATTCTCGAGGCGGCCCTCGGCCTCGATCGAGTTGTCGTCTTCCAGTTCGGTCACATAGCCGGTGTCGCGCAGGATCGCCTCGAGTGCGACGGCCGGGCCCTCGGCCAACTCGTCGGTGAACGAGTCGAGCAGCGACAGGAACCCGGCGATGCCTTTGAGTGAGCGGCCGCCGACGCCGGCCTCCTCGGCCCGGCGCAGGGCGTCGATGAAGGTGATGGCGTTGGTGCGGGCGAACGACTCGACCTTACCCACCGTGGTGTCACCTATGCCCCGCTTCGGCACGTTGATGATGCGCTTGATCGACACCTCATCCGCCGGGTTGGAAGCCGCCTTCAGGTACGCCACCGCGTCCTTGATCTCACGGCGGTCGTAGAACCGCGTTCCACCCACGACCTTGTAGGGGATGCCGACCCGCATGAAGTAGTCCTCGATGACGCGGGACTGGGCGTTGGTGCGGTAGAACACCGCCATCTCGCCCCACCGGAACTCGCCGGTGTCATGCAGTTGTGCCAGCTCGCCGGCCACGAACTGGCTCTCGTCGGTCTCGTCGTCGGCGTGATAACGCACGATGCGATCGCCGCCGCCGTGGTCGGTCCACAGATTCTTCGGCTTGCGGCCGAAGTTGTTGGCGATGACGGAGTTGGCGGCGTCGAGGATGGTCTGGGTGGAGCGGTAGTTCTGCTCCAGCAGCACCACGGTGGTGTCGGGGAAGGCGTGCTCGAACTCGATGATGTTGCGGATGTCGGCGCCCCGGAACCGGTAGACCGACTGGTCGGAATCGCCGACCACGGTCACGTTGCCGTGGGCCGCCGCCAGCTTCACCACCAGCTCGTTCTGCACGCCGTTGGTGTCCTGATACTCGTCGACGAGAATGTGCTGGAACCGGCGCTGGAAGTAGGCCAGCGTCTCCTCGGACTGTCGGAACAGCTTGACCGTGTTGAGCAGCAGATCGTCGAAGTCCATCGCCGAGGCCTGCAGCAGCCGCTTCTGGTACTCGACGTAGATGTCGGCCGCCCGCTTCTCCATGCCGTGATCGGAGGCTCGGGCGCTGAAGGCGGCGGCGTCGAAGCCGTCGTTCTTGGCCGACGAGATGATGGCGTGCACGGCCCGGGGCTGATAGCGCTTCGGATCGAGCCCGAGGTCACGGATCACGTAGCCGGTGAGTCGGACGGCGTCGGCCTGGTCGTAGATCGTGAAGTTCGACGGGAACCCGATGATGGCGGCCTCGCGGCGCAGGATACGGACGCAGGCCGAGTGGAACGTCGACACCCACATCTTCTCGGCCACCGGGCCCACCAGGGCGGCGACCCGATGTTTCATCTCATCGGCCGCCTTGTTGGTGAAGGTGATGGCCAGGATCTCGAACGGTGAGGCCCCTTCGTCGATGAGCCAGGCGATTCGCCGGGTGAGCACCCGGGTCTTGCCCGAGCCGGCGCCGGCCACCACCAGCAGAGGTCCGCCGGAATGGGTGACGGCGTCGTGTTGCGCCGGGTTGAGGCCTTCGAGGATGGTCGGGGCTGCGGTCGTCATGTCCGTTCAACCCTACCCCAGCCCGATGCCCTCCAAAGTCCTTCGCAGACCCTTCTCGTGGAGCTCGTGAATGCGCTCGGCATCGTCGGTCGGCCCCATCGACACGAGTTCGAGCATCACGTATCCGTGCGATGCGGCGTACAGGTGATAGGCGGCCTCGACGGGGTCGTCGGCTCCGGTGGCGGTCACGGCATCGACGAGCGCATCGAACGAGGCCGCGCCCTTGATGGCGGCCTCCTCACCTGGCACATAGTCGGGGACCGCTCGACCGAACATCACCAGATAGTGCATCGGGTTGTCGAGCGCCCAACGCCGGTAGGCCCGCCCCGCCCCGATCAGATCGCCCGCCTCGTAGAAGGGCGCGAGCGCCTCGTCGAACGACGTGAATCCGTCGCTGAAGATGGCGTCGACGAGGCCATGCTTGCCACCGAAATAGGTGTAGATCCCGGTGGTCGAGCATCCGGCCCGCTCGGTGATGTTGCGGACCGTGAGCGCGGCGGCACCGTCTTGCTGTAGCACGGCGAGAGCGGCGTCGAGCAGCTTCTGACGCATGTCGGGGGTTGACGTCGTGGCCATCCGTAACTAAGTTATAGTCATAACTAAGTTACAGCAACCGCGGTCCGAACGGAGAACACCCATGACCACGACCGATGTCAACATCTATGTGACCGGCAACTACGGCCCGGTCACCGACGAGATCACCGCCTTCGATCTGCCGGTGATCGGTGAGCTTCCCGTCGAGCTCAACGGCCGGTACCTGCGCAACGGGCCGAACCCGGCCGGTGACATCGACATGAGCACCCACCACTGGTTCGCCGGGGACGGCATGGTCCACGGCATCCGCCTTCGGGAGGGGCGGGCCGAGTGGTACCGCAACCGATACGTGGGTTCGCCCAATCTCAGCCGGCTACGCGGCGAGCCCGACATCGACGGACCGAACTGGAGCGGTACCGGCTTCGGGCCCAACACGAACGTCGGCGGTTTCGCCGGCCGGACCTGGGCCATGATGGAGGCCGGCGCCACGCCGGTCGAGTTGACGTACGAGTTGGAGACGGTGGCCCGCAACGACTTCGACGGCACCCTCCCCGGCGCCTTCACCGCCCACCCAAAGTTCGACCCCGGCTCGGGCGAGATGCACGCCATGGTCTACGCCTGGGCCCAGTGGCTCGATCACGTGCAGTATGTGGTCGTCGGCCCCGACGGACGGGTGAGCCGCACCGTCGACATCCCCCTGCCGGGCATGACCATGCTGCACGACATGGCGCTCACCGAGCGCTACGCGCTGGTGTTCGACCAGCCGTGTACCGTCGATCTCGATCTGGCGTTCACCGGGCGGTTTCCCTTCCGCTGGGATCCCGACTACGGCAACCGGGTCGGCCTCCTACCCCGCGCCGGTGGCGCCGACGACATCACCTGGATCGACGTGCCGATCGGCTACTCCTTCCACCCGATGAACTCCTACGACACGCCGGACGGTGGCGTGATCGTCGACCTCTGCGTGTTCGACAAGATGTTCGACGACGACATCCTCGGTCCGTTCGAGAACCTGCCCCGCCTGGAGCGGTGGGAGTTGAATCCGGCCGGGCGAACCGCCTCGATCACCGTGATCGACGAGACCCCCAACGAATTCCCCCGGGCCCGGGGTTCGCTCTCGACCAAGCCGTACCGCTACGGCTACTGCGTCGGTTTGTCGAATGAGCCTGGCGAGCGTTGGACCACGATCAAGCACGACCTGGAGACCGGCGCCCGGTTCGAGTTCGACCACGGACCGGGCCGAGCCGCCGGCGAGGCGGTGTTCGTCGGCCGCGATGGGGGCCAGGCGGAGGACGACGGTTGGCTGCTGACCTTCGTCCACGATCAGAACGAGGAAACGGCCGAGTTCGTGGTGATGGACGCTCGGGATTTCGACCGGGGCTACGTGGCCCGAATACCACTCCCCCAGCGGGTGCCCTTCGGCTTCCACGGCAACTGGATCAGCGACCGCTCAGTCGCCCCCTGACGCGCCCCTGCTCCCTCTCGGAACATTGGGTCTCCGACGACCCGGAAAGGGGTCGTCGGAGGCCCAAACTTCGGTGGTGTTCGGGTCAGCCGGCCGCCGAAGCGGAGGCCGAGGCCGATTCCTGGAGACGCTGGTGCAGCTTGTCCCGGAGTTCGTCGGGTTCGATTTCGTTCCAGGTTCGTCGGCGACGGATGACCACGACTCCGGTGGCGGTCGCCACCCCGGCAAGACCGGCCAGACCAAGCAGCTTCCAGGCATTCACGTCGCCTATGGTAGGCGTTCGATGGCACGCGCTCCTTCATCAACCCTTTCGTTGGCCGAGGCCGCCGGGATGACCGAAACCGGCGACATCTGGTTGTTCCGGGGCAGGAGCCCGGCCGACCGCGTCATCCGCGTGGCCACCAACAGCCCGATCAACCACGTCGGCATGGCGGTGGCCATCGACGATCTCCCACCGCTGCTGTGGCACGGCGAGCTCGGGCGCTCACTTCCCGACGTCTGGACCGGCACCCGCAAACGGGGCGCACAGCTCCACCGACTGGAGGACGCGGTGTCGACCTGGGTCCACCGCTACGGCCAGCGGGCCTGGTTCCGCCAGCTCGACATCGACGTGACCCGGGAGATGGAGGACGCCGCACTGGCCGCCGTCAACGAACTGGTCGAGCGGCCGTTTCCCAAGACATTGTCGCTGGCCGTGCGCTGGGTCAAGGGGCGGTTCAATCGCTCGGTGTCGCTCGAGGATCTCTACTGTGCCGAGCAGGTGGCACTGACCTACCAGCGGATGGGCCTCCTCGACGATGATCGCCCACCCAACTGGTACGACCCCGGAAGATTCTGGAGCGGGGATCGGCTGCAGCTCAACGGCGCCGCTCTCGGCCGCGAGATCGAGATCACCGACGTTCCGCCGCTGCGCCGGACGAAGTGAATCCGCTGGCGGTGGCGGCGCCGGCGGATCAGTTGCCGGGTTCGATGGCCATCACCAGACCGGAGGCGAGACGCTCGTAGCCGGCGGCGCAGGCGGCGACCGCGTCGGCGCGGGATTCGAGCACATCCTCGATTCGCCGGCGGGGCACGCCACTGGCACGGGTCACGATGGCGAACGACATGCCGTGGACAATCGCGGCGGCCGCCAGCACTTCCAACCGGGCAAGGACGTCCGTGGCTTCGTTGGTGGCACCGCCGAACTGATTACGCAGGCGGGCGATGTCGCCGATGATGTCGTGCCGTCCGGCAAGCATGACTCCATAATCGAACAAATGTTCGCTTCTGGCAAGTCCGCATTGGCGCTCCTCCTGGTTCGATCGACCGCTGATGTTTAGTTCCCGGCAGCAGAGGAACGCCAAGAAGGGAGGATCATCTCGTGGCCGACGAAAAAGAGTCCAAGCCGGGGTACGGCACGGCCGAGGGGGTCTTCGTGCCAACCCTGCTCACCATCCTCGGTGTCATCATGTACCTGCGGGAAGGGTGGGTGGTCGGCAACGCCGGCCTCGGGGGCGCGCTGGCGGTCATCCTGCTGGCGTTCGCGATCACCGTCGCCACTGCGCTGTCGATGTCGTCGGTCACCACCAACGTGCGGATCGGGGCTGGCGGCGCGTACGCCATCATCGCCCGCTCACTCGGACTGGAGGTCGGGGGGTCGATCGGCGTGCCGCTCTACTTGGCCCAGGCGCTCGCTGTCGCGCTCTACGTCTTCGGCTTCCGGGAGGGCTGGCTGACCATCTTCGAGTCGCACAACGCCCTGCTCGTGGATCTCGTCACCTTTGCCGTCATCGTGGCCATCGCCTCGATCTCGGCCGGATTCGCCTTCCGCATGCAGTACCTGATCCTCGTGTTGATCGTCGGCTCACTGATCTCGATCGGGGTGGCGGCGGCCCAAGGGTCCATGACGGAGCCGATCACCTGGCTGGGCGACTATCCGGGCGAGTCGCCCAGCTTCGACGGCACCAGCTTCTGGGTGGTCTTCGCCGTGTTCTTCCCGGCTGCGACCGGCATCATGGCCGGCGCCAACGTGTCCGGCGAACTGGCCGATCCCCGTCGCAGCATTCCTCGCGGGACGCTCGGAGCGGTCGCACTGAGCCTGCTCATCTACCTGCTGCTCGCCGTGTGGCTCGCCAAGTCGGCCACACCCGATGAGTTGGTGAGCAACTTCAACGTGATGATCGACAAGGCGGCCTGGGGTCCGGCGGTGATCGCCGGGCTCCTCGGAGCCACGTTCTCATCCGGCCTGTCGTCGATCGTCGGCGCACCCCGAATCCTGAGCGCGCTCGGGAACACCGGCATCATCCCCGCCGGACGGGTGCTCGGGAAACAGACCGGCGGCGAGCCTCGGGTGGCGATGGCGGTCACCGCCGCAATCGTGCTGGTGGCGCTGATGCTGCGCGACCTGAACGCCATCGCCCCCTTGCTCACGATGTTCTTCCTCATCACCTATGCCATGATCAACGTGGTGGTGCTGGTGGAGAAGCGCCTCGGTCTGGTCAGTTTCCGGCCATCACTCAACGTGCCGATCATCGTCCCCATCATCGGAACCGTCGGCTGCATATTCGCCATGTTCATCGTCAACCCGACGATCAGCCTGGTGGCCGTCGTCCTGGTCTTCGCCTTCTACCTCTTCCTGACCAGGCGTAGCCTGCGAGCAGATCAAAGCGACGCCCGATCCGGACTCTTCGTGGCCGTGGCCGAGTGGGCGGCCAAACACACCTCCGACCTGCCCGCCTCCGACGACCGGGCCTGGAAACCCAATCTGTTGGTGCCGGTGGCCGACGTTCGAGAGCTCCGGGGAACCTTTCGGCTCCTCCATGCAATCGCTTTTCCGAAGGGCTCCATCAAAATCCTCGGCTTCACCGAGACCGAGCCGAGTGTCGGCTCGGCGGCCCGGATCGAGCGGATCACCGACGCGCTGGGCGAGGAGGAGGTGTTCGCCACCTGGAGCACCATCGTCGATCCCGACTACGGCAAGGCCACGGTCACGGCCATGGAGACCTTGGGCACGGCGTTCTTCAAGCCCAACATCGTGTTCCTCACCCGCGCCGGAGACGCTCGACGGCAGGCCGACCAGATCAAGATCGTGGAGGCCGCACCCGACAACGGCCTCGGCGTTGCGCTCTTCGCCGACCACCCCAAAGCCCGGTTGGGTCGCCGTCGGATCATCAATCTCTGGGTCCCCAGCGATCACGTCGACCTCGGACTCGACGGTGAAGTCGGCGACATCGACCTCGCCATACTCCTGGCCTACAAGCTCGCCGAGAACTGGGAGGAGGGACGCATCCGGCTCCTCACCTCGGCGGCCGACGAGGCCGGCAAGGAGGCGGCGTCGGACTTCCTGACCAGACTCCGCCGTCGGGCTCGCCTCCCCAACGTCGACACCTACGTGGTGTCCGGCCTCCAGCCCGAGATCTGGGGGCGGGCGCCCCAGGCCGATCTCACCATCCTTCCCCTCGGCGATCTGGAGCTGGTCGATGCCATCGTCGACGCCTCGAATTCCGCCTGCCTGTTCACCCGCGACGCCGGATTCGAGAACGCCCTGACCTGAGGCTCGAGCCGATCCACACTCCAACCGGCGGCCCCAGCCCACCACAAACCGCGCCCCGCAGCCGCCAGTTCGTGAAACGGGGCGCGACTCCCGGCTATGCGCCGTTGTGGCGAACGCCGGCCGTGCCGATCCAGTCGTCCGGCTTCGGGGCGTCGGTGGCCGCAGTGGGATCGAGCTCCCGCACCAGTCGCCACGCCTCGTCGGCCCTGGTGCGAGCGTCGACGTAGGTTCGCTGGGCCTGTCGGGCGGCCGACTCCGCAGTGGCCACGGTCTCGGCGTCGATGGCCCGACCGGCGGACACATCCATCCGCGCCAGCTCGGCGGTCACCAGGAGCGTGGCCGCCTCCTGGGACAGCTGCTCGGCCCGGGCCGACAGGGCGGTCGCCCGGTCGTGAGCCTCGGCCACCGCCGCCAGGTCGGTGTCGTCGGGTTGCACATCGAGTTCGAACGGCGACGGGGCGTGAGCGAACACCGCCACCCCGAGACCGTCGATCAGGGTCTCGAGTGGTTGGTCACCGGGGCCGAGTGGTTGCCCGTGCCTCACCCTGACCGGGGCGAACACCAATGCCGCCGACCGGTTGAGGCGGCTGAACTCCGAGGCGGTGGCCAGACCGACCACGGCGGCCGGCAGGCGGGCGTCGTCGATCAGATCGGCAACCCGCTGACGATCGGCGAGGTCGTCGCTCTCGACCAGAACCTCGATCGCCGCGTCGGCCCACATCGACCCCCGGGTGCACATCCACGCCAGCATCGTCAACAGCTGCCCGTTGTGATCGTCGGACCACCACACCCGAATCACGGGGCGCGATGATCGACCGGCGGCATGGAACAGCCGGGACCAGCCGCCGTCGGGCGTATGCACGATGCCGACGTTGCATCCGTGTCGAATCGCGGTGTGGATCATGGAGCCGTGATCGACGGCCTTCTCCTGCTCGCAGTTGTCCTCGAACCAACTGGTCAGCACGAGGTTGGCCCGAACCGACCCGATCCCGTGGGCCTGGAGCATCGCGCCCACTCCGCCGTCGAGCGTGTCGGCCGCGAGCACGCGGCCGTAGACGGCCCCGTCGACGGCACCGAGCTCCTTCTGGAGCTCGAGGTCGATGCGGCCGGCGATCTTGCGGGCCATCGGGCCCTTGCCGACGACGATGCGGGCCACGGTGGTGAATCCGGCCCCACCTTCGAGCCATTGGGCGACCTCGCACAGACGTTGGCGGCGGGTCGGGTCGCGGGGCGCGAACGCCACCGTGCAGGGCCGCCAGTCGCGGGTGGTGTCGGTCTGCATGCTGAAGTTGGCCAGGTTCGTGCGGAGGCTCGAAGCGTGGAAACCCCGGGTGCTGTCGGCCCAGCGGGCGTGCTGCACCGTACGGGAAAGATACCGGTAGAGCCAGAAAAGAGCGCCGGAGGCCACGATCCCGGCCAGAGGGTTGATGGCGATGATCGTGCCGAGGCAGGCGGCCGTGCCGGCCAGGCTGAGACGCCAGTCGAAGAAGCGGAACCGGGGCCGGAACGACGTGCTGGCGGCGCGGGCCTCGGAGTACGTGGCGTAGTTGATCATCCCGTAGGTGACGAGGAAGAACATCGAGATGACGGGAGCGACCAGGTTGAGGTCGCCGAGACCGACCGTCGCCAGGGCGATGGCGGCGCTCAGCATGACACCCCGCCGGGGATTGTCGGCCGGTCCGGCACCCACGGCGAACGGGTCGAGTGGTTTGATCAGCCGATCGGCCGCAAGCCGCTGCAACACCCGGGGTGCGCCGACGATCGACGCCACCGCGGATGAGAGGGTGGCCGAGACCACACCGACGTCGACCAGCCAGGGGGCCAGTGAGAGACGACGCATGATCGCCGTGTCCTCTCGCAGCGCTTCGAGCGGCACGACCATGGCCAACGTCAGGATCACGATCAGGTAGATCATGGTCGAAACACCGATTGCCCCGAACGTGCCGACGCTGATCGACCTGGATGGTGTCTTCAGGTCGCCGGACATGGCGACGCCCTGGGTGAACCCGGTGATCGCCGGGAAGAAGATGGCGAAGCCGACCCACAGCGACGCACCCTCACCATCGGCTGGACGCCAGAAGTTCTCGACCAGAAGCGACGGCCGAAGATCCCCGACCACGCCCACCATGTAGCCGGCGATCGCCACGACCAGACAGACCATCACGACGTACTGCAGCTTCGTGGCGATGTCAGCGCCCAGCCAGGCGACACCGAGCAGGAACACGATCACACCGAACGCGACCAGGCGGGGGAAGAACGGGTCGTCGGCGGCGACGATGCTGGCCACCGCTTCACCGAGACCGATGGCGTAGAACGCAATCGAGATCGACATGGCCATATACAGGACAAGGCCGATGGCGCCACCGAACGCGGGACCCAGTGTGCGCGAGATCAGGAAGTAGACGCCGCCCCCGCCCACCTTGAGGTTGGTGGCCAGCGCGGCCAGCGAGAACGTGGTGAGCACCGAGACGATCGTCGACAACCCCAGGATGACCAGCATCTCGGCCAGGCCGACGGCCCCGGTGACGTAGCCGAGGCGCAGGAACAGGACGAGGCCCAGAATGGTGAGAACGCTCGGGGTGAACACACCTCCGAACGTGCTCAGCTTCGCCCCACCCCCGGCGATCGATGGAGTTGTGTCAGGCCCAGCCGACGTCGTCGTGTTGGTTGCCATTCCGCGCCCTGCTGTTGACGACCGGACCCGTACCCTCGGGATGGCGGTCGGCGGGAGACTCCTGCCCGCAGCGGTAAGTATTGTCGATAAGCGCGCGAAAAGCCATGGGCCGATCGTGCGGCCTTTCAGCTACTCGATCCCCGCAGGAGCCGCGAGATTCGGTACGCCAACTTCGCCTCGGTGTCGGTGGCGAACTCGCGGTCGTCGGCCGCCCCGAGAACCCGGCGGCTGGATCGAACACCGAGCCACCGGAGCGGTTCCGGCTCCCACCGTCGGGCGGTCGCCCCGACCCACGGCAGGCTGGTCAGATCGGTGTCGGCACCCACGACAAGGTCGGCCATGGTCCTACCGGCCAGGTTCGAGGCCGCCACCCCTTCGCCGACATAACCCCCGAGCACGCCGAGTCCGGCCGTTCGATCGAAGGTCAGGCCGGGAATCCAGTTGCGGGGGATGCCGAGCACACCGCCCCAGCGGTGAGTGAAACCGATTCCCTCCAGTGCCGGCAAAAGGTCGATCAGCGTTTCGGCGATCAACTCGTGGGAGGGGGTGTGGAGTTCGGCGCTGCGGGAGATACGTGACCCGAACAGGTAGGGCACACCCCGACCGCCGAAGGCGATCCTGTTGTCGGCCGTGCGCTGTCCGTAGATGACCATGAACCGGTCGTCGGCGAACGTCGGGCGTTCGTCGAGGCGTACGGCGGCCAGCTGATCGGCCGACAGCGGCTCGGTGGCCACCATCAGCGAGTACACCGGCAGCAGATCACGGCGGTGGCCTTTCAGATCGCGGGTGTAGGCCTCGGTGGCCCGAATGACGACATCGGCCTTCACCTCGCCGAGATCGGTGGCGACGACGCCCGGCGTGAACCCGGTCACGGCGGTGTCCTCCACGATCCGCACGCCTGCCTCCTCGACGACATCGGCGAGGCCGCGGACCAGCCGGGCGGGGTCGAGGGCAGCCGTGGGGGCGAAGAAGATGCCCGACCGGACACGACTGGCCCCGATGTGGTCGGCGGTCTCCTCGGCGGTGAGGAGACGGATCTCATCGGCGGTGAAGCCCCAGTGGCGGTGGTGGGCGACCTCCTCACGTTGCCTGGCGGCCTGAGGCTGATTGCGGGCCACCCGTATCGTTCCGCCCTTGGCGTAGTGGCAGTCGATCCCCTCGGCGTCAGCCACCCGGCCGATCTCGTCGACGGCATCGAACACGGCCCGAGCGAGCCGCATCGCCTCCGCCTGTGTCGAACGGTTGGCGTACCACTCGAGCGGACCGGCGAGCTCGCCGACGGCCCACCCACCGTTGCGGCCCGACGCTCCGAATCCGCAGAACTCTCGCTCGATCACGGTGACTCGCAGCGTCGGGTCGGCCCGGATCAGATAGTACGCGGTCCACAGGCCGCTGAACCCGCCGCCGATGATCGCAACGTCGGCGTCGGCCGCCTCGGGCGTGGCGTCGAGGCCGGCGCGACGGCGTATCGGCGGATCGAGTCGATCCAGCCAGAGTGCGGTGGTGACGGCGTCGGAGAGATTCATGGCCACATCGTAATTGGAGTACCATCTCCTGAGTTGGCCTTCTGCGGACGGTCCTCGAGATCACAGGAAATGGGGAACAGTGAAGCGTCCACCAATTCGAGTTGTCGACCTGGTCGGATCCCACACCGAGATCGGCCGAGCGCACGGTCTCGCCCACCGAGATGAGATTCGGGCCTACACCGCCGAGCGTGTCGCCCTGGTGGCGGAGGGACGATGGACCGACGGACCGATCGCCGCCGCCGAGGTACTCGGTATCGCCGAGTCGATGCTGGATGCCCACGAGGAGTTCCATCCCGGTCTCCACCGCGAGATGATGGCCCTGGCCTCCGCCGCCGGCATCTCGCCGGCAGAAGCGGTGGTCGTCGGCGGCTTCACCGACTTCGTCGACACGGTCCGGGCGGTCGCCGGTGGTGATCATCCGGCGACCGTCATCGAAGACGACTGCACCGCCGTCATCGTGCCCGATTCCCGGGGCGACGAAGGAGCCGGCGGTCGGCACGGCTTCTACGGTCAGACGTGGGACATGCACGACACGGCAACCGACTTCGTCGTGCTCCTCCGCCTGACCCCGGCGGACGCGCCGGCCGCCCTCGTGTTCACCACCACCGGGTGTCTCGGCCAGATCGGCATGAACGAGCTCGGAGTCTGCGTCGGCATCAACAACCTGCTAGGCATCGACGGCACCCGCGGCGTCACCTGGCCGTCGGTTGTGCGGGCGATGCTCGAGCGGGAATCGGCCGACGACGCGCTCAATGTGCTGCTGGCCGCCGACCTCGCCGGCGCCCACAACTATCTGATCTTCGATGCGAACGGTGTCGGCTACAACATCGAGGCGATGCCATCGGCCCGGGTCGTCACCAAGCTCGACGCCGATCCACTCGTCCACACCAACCACACGCTGCACCCCGAAACCACGGCCGTCGAGGGCAAGCGTGATCACGCACTACAGGCCAGTTCGGCGGCCCGGCTCGCCCGGGCTCGGGATCTTCTGGCCAAAGGACCGATCGACGAGCACCGCATCTTCGAGCTGACCCGGGATCCGGAGGCCATCTGTCAGGTGCCGTTCGACCCCTATCGCATCGAGTCTTCCGGGGCCGCCGTCATGCGTCCCGCCACCGGTGATTTCTGGGCCTGTTGGGGACCGCCGTCGGACAACGACTATCAACACCTCCCGATGCCGACGACGAGGTGACGAACAGACGATGAGCGACCAGACCAAGTCACCGGTGCTGCTCACCGAGCCCGACGCCGTCGACGGGCTGACGGTCGACGGCGAGCCGGTGGTCGCCATCGGTGGCCGCAGCGGCCTCCACTACGCCAACATCGTGCCCCGTTGGGCGAGCGAACTCGAGGCACTCGAGCTTGCCTCCTACCCCACGGCTGATCCCGAGGACCTCTACAACAGCGTCGAACTGCGGGCGCTGGCCACCGACTTCGGAGGTGGTTGTTTCGCCGGATTCGACACCGAACCCCCTGATGGCGACGGACCGGTGCTGGCCTCCATGGGTCTCGGACTCAGAACACACTTCGACCTCGACAACCCGCAGCACACGATCCACGACGTCATGGGCGACACACCGGACGACAGCGGCGACCGCCCCGACGGCCGGTGGTACTACGGAACCGGCATCTCGACCCGCATCGAATACCGCCGGCGCGGTATCGGCCGAGAGGTCTACGAACTGCGCAAGAAGGTCTGTGTCGACCTCGGCCTTCTCGGCATCGTGGCCGGAGGGGTGATGCCGGGTTACGCCGACCATGTCGACACGATGTCCGCCGATGAGTACATTGATGCGGTACGGCGCGGTGACCTGTACGACCCGACCTTGAGCTTCCAGGCCGACAACGGATTCAAACTGGGGCCGGCGTTGGCGAACTACATCACCGATCCCGCCGTCAACAACTACGCCGCCCTGATCGTGTGGCACAATCGGGCGGCACCGGACTAACGGGCCCGGCACGATGCCGGACAAGTGATGGGGAGTTCCTGGATGACGGAGGCCGGTGTGGCCCAGGTCGAGCTCGACGAGAGGACAGAGGCGGTCGATGCCGTCTCGATCCGCGGCGTCACCAAACGCTTCGGCAGCGGCGACGACGAGGTCGTGGCCGTCGACAACATCGATCTGTCGATTGCGGATGGCGAGTTCTTCGCCATGCTCGGGCCGTCGGGGTGCGGGAAGACGACCACCCTGCGGATGATCGCCGGGCTGGAGTTCCCGACGTCGGGGAGCCTGAAGATCTTCGGCGACGAGGTGGGCACGCTGCCGCCCAACAAACGGCCGGTGAACACGGTCTTTCAGAACTACGCGCTGTTTCCCCATATGAATGTGATCGACAACGTCGGTTTCGGTCTGCGGATGCAGGGCGTCGACAAGGCGACGGCGTCGAAACGGGCCGCTGAACTGATCTCACTGGTGCAACTGGCCGGCATGGAGCAGCGCAAACCGTCGCAGCTGTCGGGGGGCCAGCAGCAGCGGGTCGCCCTGGCCCGGGCCCTGGTCAACCAACCCAAGGTGTTGCTCCTCGACGAACCGCTGGGCGCCCTCGACCTCAAGCTCCGGCAGGAGATGCAGCTCGAACTGAAGAGCCTCCAGCGGGAACTCGGGGTGAGCTTCGTCTTCGTCACCCACGACCAGGAGGAGGCGTTGACGATGAGCGACCGGATCGTGGTGATGCACGACGGTCGCCTGCTCCAGGTCGGTTCCGCCGAGGACCTCTACGAACGACCCGTCAACCGATTCGTCGCCGACTTCATCGGCCAGACGAACCTCGTCGAGGCCACGGTGGGCGACGGCGACATGATCGTGCTCGGCAACGGGTCCAAGGTTGCGGCACCGACGAATCATCCCGCGGGAACGAAGGTGGCGATGTCGCTACGACCCGAGGTGATCTCCATCGGCCCCCGAGGCTCGGTACCCGCCGAGCACCAAGCCGACAGCCTCGACGGTGTCGTCTCCACCGCGGTCTATCTCGGCCACGCCGTCGACTACCACGTGAGTGTCGACTGGATCGATCTGGAGGTGCGGGCGCCGGCGATCGGGGCCCACGGCCGGTTCCAGCCGGGCGACGACGTCTCGGTCTGGTGGGACCGCTCCTCGAACTGGGTGGTCGCGGACTAGATGGCGACCATCACCGAGGAACAACCCGATCTCGAACTCCACGAGTTCGAGGCCGGCGAGGAGGTGACACCGGAGTTCGAAGCGGCCAGCGAGCGGCAGGAGCGCCGTCGGGGCCTGCTGATCGCGCTGCCGGCCTATGGGTACCTGATCGTCTTCTTCGCCATCCCGCTCCTCACGGTCGTCCTGTACTCCTTCGCCACCCGCGACCGGTTCGGCGGCGCCGACCTGACCCGATTCAACCTCGACTCCTACGCGGAACTCAACGACGACCTGATCGTCACGATCATCGGTCGATCCGTCGGGCTGGCGCTGATCACCACCGTCATCTGCCTGGTCGTGTCGTATCCGTTCGCCTACTACATGGCGACCCGCTCCGAGACGGTCCGCAATGTGATGCTGGTGTTCGTCATGATCCCGTTCTGGACCAACTTCCTGGTCCGCAACTACGCCTGGTACGTGATCCTCGGCACCGACGGGCCGCTCAGCCGTGTCGCCGAGTTCGTGGGTTTCGGTCCGACCCGAGTGCTGTTCACCCAGGCCGCGGTGGTGATCGGCCTCGTCTACGGGTTCCTGCCGTTCATGATCCTGCCGCTCTACGCGGCCATCGAGCGGATCGACGGGCGGCTGCTCGAGGCCAGTCGGGATCTGTATGCAACGGGGCTCCAGTCGTTCCGCCACGTGCTGTTCCCTCTCTCGATGCCAGGGGTCATCGCCGGATCCATCCTGGTGTTCATCCCGTCGCTCGGCGCCTATGTGACGCCTCAGGTGCTGGGCGGTACCGGCACCACCATGCTCGGCTCCTACATCGTCACCCAGTTCCTCACCGCCCGGAACCTGCCGTTCGGAGCGGCGATGTCGACGGTGCTCATGGTGGTCATGCTGGCGGCCACGATCGTCTACTTCCGCAAGGGGGGTCGGACCCTATGACCCCCAACCCATTCCGTGCGCCCCAGCCACCACAACCGAGGCCCACGGCGCATACAACGGTGGAGGTGGTGCGGTGAGCGGGATAACCGAACCTCGCGGCCTGACCAAGGGAGCGCTGCGAGCCACATCGTGGCTCGTCTACTTCTTCTTCTACGCACCGATCCTGGTGCTGATCATCTATTCGTTCTCCGACAACAGAAACGTCGGCGTCTGGGGCGGATTCACCACCGCGTGGTACAGCGACTTCGCGGCCGACGAACCGTTGACCGGCGCACTCTGGAACTCGGTGAAGATAGCGGTGGTGGCCACGCTCATCTCGGTGGTCCTGGGCACGATGAGCGCACTGGCGCTCGAACGGTTCAAGTTCCGCGGCCGGCAGGTGTTCGACGCCTTGCTGTACCTACCCGTGATCATCCCCGACGTCACGATGGCCGTCATGCTCCTGCTGTTCTTCACCCAGGCGGCAACCTGGTTCGGGTTCGCCAAGGGATTCGGCACGATCACGCTGAGCCACATCGCCTTCTCGATTAGTTTCGTCTCGATCGTGGTACGAGCCAGGTTGGCCGGGATGGACGACAAGCTGGAGGAGGCGGCCATGGACCTGTACGCCTCGAGATGGCAGGCGTTTCGCCACGTCACTCTGCCATTGATCATGCCCGGAATTCTGGGTGGCGGCCTGCTGGCGATGACGCTCTCGCTCGACGATGTTGTCATCACCCAATTCGTGACGGGCGCCGGTTGGAGCACGCTACCGGTGTATGTTTTCAGTCTGATCCGCAAGGGTGTAACGCCGCTTATCAACGCCGTGTCGGTGGTGATGCTGGTGGCGTCCATGGCGCTGGTCGCCCTGTCGCTACTGGCCCAGCGACTACGCGGCGGCGACGCCGCCTAGCCGAATCGTCGGCGCAAGCAACTGGTCGGATAATCCGGCCGAACCGAGACAAAGCAAGGGAGAGACATGACCTCATCACGACTTCGTCGGACCGCTGTGATAACAGTGTTCGCCTTGATTCTGGCCGCCTGCGGCGGTGACTCCGGCACCGAGTCGGCTGCCGGTGAGTGCGAGGTGGGCCAGACCGACGGCCCCCTCGCCCTCTACAACTGGGCCGAATACATCGACCCCGAGCAACTCGATGCGTTCGCCGCCGAATACGGCATCGAGGCGACGATGACCGAGTACGACTCCAACGAGGCCATGCTGCCGGTGGTATCGGCCGGCAACTCCGGCTACGACGTGGTCGTGCCCTCCGACTACATGGTCGGCATCATGATCGACGGCGAGTTCGTGCAGCCGCTGAACTTCGACCTGATCCCCAACGCGTCGAACATCTCCGACGACTTCGCCAACCCGAGCTACGACCCCGACCAGGCCTATTCGGTCCCCTACCAGTGGGGATACACGGGCCTGGCCGTCGACACGTCGGTCGTCGGCACCGACTTCCCCCGCAGCTGGGATCTGGTGTTCGGCGATGCCGTCCCCGCCGACGCCGAAGGAAAGATCACCCTGCTGAACGACCCGAGGGAAACGCTCGGTGCGGCGCTCAAGGCGCTCGGCTACTCGCTCAACACGACCGACCAGGACGAACTCGACGAGGCGCAGGCGCTGATCGAGTCGAACAAGGGCAACCTGCTACGCTTCGACACCGACTCCTCGGACGAGCTGTTGACCTCCGGCGAATCGGCGATCGCCCACGGCTACTCGGGTGACATGTTCACCCAGTTCCTCGAGATGGACGATCCGAGCCAGTACGTCTTCTTCGTCCCCGAGGAGGGCGGTACCCGCTGGATCGACAACATGGTCATCCCCTTCGACGCCCCCCACCCGTGCACCGCCCACACGTTCATCAACTGGATGCTCGACGGTGAGCAGGGCGCGGCCCTGTCGAACTGGAACTACTACGGCACACCCAACAGCGCGGCGATCGACCTGCTCGACGATGAGCTGAACGCCTTTCTGACCGATCCGAGTGTGCTCCCGGGCGGCCAGGGCAACGTGGAGGAGATCGCCGACACCGGCGACTTCGAGATCAACTACTCGGACGCCTTCGAGAACGCGAAGGGTTGATCACGATCTGACGAACCGTGCGGCTCCGGCCCCGATTTCGGGGGCCGGAGCACACGGCTTCAGCGCTCAGTCGGCGGGGCGGTCGAGCTTCTCGGCGATGGTCTCGAGCAGCTCGGTCTGGCGGAACTGGTTGACGAAGAATTCCAGCGTCATCCTGATCATCACCAGGTAGAAGAGCCCGATCAGCGGGCCGAGGATCAGGGCCAACAGGGCACTCAGCCCGCCTCCGGCCAACCCGCTCAACACGATGCCCAGCGTCATGAGCGCCACGGCGACCATCACGAGGATGTAGACCACCGAGATCGCCCGCCCGGTGATGAAGCTGGAGAATTTCGTGTCGAACAACGTCGACATGAATCCACCGAACCCGGCGGAACCGATCGAGTCCGCTCCGTTGCCGATCACATGGTTCTCCGGCGGCCCGCTGTCGTAGGCGGCCTCGGCTCCGGACATCGACCCTTCCGGGGGACCATAGCCGCCGGCCGGGGCGTAGTCCGACGGCTCTCCGTAGCCCGACTGGTCCGCGTAGCCGGTCTGGTCCGCGTAACCCGATGGGTCGGCGTAGCCGGTCTGACCGCCGTATCCGGCGGGCGTGCTCAGACTCGTCTGCTCTCCGTAGCCAGACGGAGCGCTGTAGCCCGCCTGGTCGGTGGAACCGGCGGCCGATGCAGCGCCCGATCCGGTTGACGGAGCTGGATGGTCGGCTGTGGGGTTGACCGGCTGGGGATCGCCCTGCCACGCTGCACCATCCCAATAGCGCTGGGTGCCCGGCGGGTCGCCCTGGGCGTAGTACCAGCCGGCGGGACGATAACCTCCGGCCGCCTGGTCCGATGGGTCACTCATGGACTCTCCCTCGTTCACTCGAAACCGGTGGCCACGACGCCCGGGCCACCAGCCCCGACTCTACCGAGGCTGTCGAAAAACCGACCTCCAGGGCGCCCCGGCCACCGTTCATGATCGTCAAGACTCGACGAACAGACGGCCGGTGTGGGTGGCCAGGAACGCGCTGAACGGGATCTCCTCCTGCTTGATGAACCCGCGAGACGGCAACTGCCCATCGCGGACCATCTGGATCACCGACGCCACCGAACCGGCCGTGGTCCATGCGATCGCCGTCGCCGGTTCCCCGCCCACGGTGATCGGCCGGAACTTGCGAACATATTCCAGCCGCTTGAGCTGCTCGTCGATCCAACCCTCGGAGGCGACGTGGATGTACACGGCATCGGTGGCCACCGGCGGTTTCGCGTTGGTCAGGATCTCTCCCGCGAGCTCGCGACGCTCGCGCATCAGGAGTTCGTGGAAGAAGAAGTTCATCAGATCCATGTGGCCCGGATAGCGCATCGTCTTGTAGTCGAGGTTCTCGACGCGGTCCAGGTACGTCTCGCACATCGTCCCGAGCCCGCCCGACGTGGTGAACGCCTCGAGCCTTGTCCCGGCAACGTAGATCGTCTCCTTCCACTCCATCGGTGAAACCCACTTGTGCACGCCCTCCTCGATGACTTCGCAGTCGTTGAGGTATTCGTTGACCACCCCCTCCGGCGACCAGTTGAACGCATAGCCGAGAAGCCCGGTGGGGTGTTCGGGCAACGCCCCGACCCGCATCCGGATCGACCGGCAGCGGTCGAACGACTCGGCCTGCGACGCGGCGATGATGCCGACGAAGCCGGGGGCCAGGCCGCACTGCGGCGCCATGACACCGCGAGACGAGGCGGCCAGGGACCGGATGTGACGAGTGGTGGCGACGTCCTCGGTGAGGTCGAAGTAGTGGATGCCGAGCTGGTGGGCGACATCGGCGACCCCGATGTTGAGAGAGTACGGTAGGCACGACAGCACCGCCTGGCGATCGGCGAGGGCGGCGGTGAGAGCCGTCGAGTCCGACACATCGGTTGTCTTCACCGGAAACGGGTTGGCGCCGGGGCGGGATCGGACGTCGTAGCCGACGACGTCGAATCCGGCGTCGCACAGCATCCGGGCCGCGAGCATGCCGACCTTGCCGAGACCGAGGACGGCCACGGACTCGAGATCCTTCACCGGGTTTGCCGGGTTCGTCGAATCGGTCATCAGACCTCGAACCGGATTCCCTGGGCCAGGGGCAGTTCCCGGGAGTAGTTGATCGTCTGGGTCTGGCGCCGCATGTAGCCCTTCCAGGCATCCGAGCCCGACTCCCGGCCGCCGCCGGTGTCCTTCTCTCCGCCGAAGGCACCGCCGATCTCGGCCCCCGACGGGCCGATGTTCACGTTGGCGATACCACAGTCGGAGCCGACCGCCGAGAGGAACTGCTCGGTTTCACGGACGTCGGTGGAGAAGATGCACGACGACAGGCCCTGCGGCACGTCGTTCTGCATGGCAATGGCCTCGTCGAGCGAATCGTAGGGCATCACGTACAGGATCGGGGCGAACGTCTCCTCCTTCGTCAGGTCGGTCGGGCCGTCGAGTTCGACGATGGCCGGCGTGACGTAGTAAGCATCGGGATGGCTGTCGGCCATCATCCGCTCGCCGCCGAACACCTCGGCCTCACCGGCCCGGGCGCGATCGAGCGCCGCCATCATGGCCTCGTGGGCCCGGCCGTCGATCAGAGGGCCAACGAGGGTGTTGGAGTCGAGTGGATCGCCGACCGGAAGCCCGGCGTACACCTTCTTCAACCGCTCCACCAGTTCGTCCTTGATGTCGCGGTGCACGATCAGGCGGCGCAGGGTGGTGCAACGCTGGCCGGCGGTTCCGACCGCGGAGAAGACGATGGCCCGCAGCGCCATGTCGAGGTCGGCCGAGGGGGCGACGATCATGGCGTTGTTGCCGCCGAGTTCGAGGATGCAACGGCTGAATCGTTCGGCCATGGCGGCCGACACCTTGCGCCCCATGGCGCACGAACCCGTGGCCGAGACGATGGCGACGTCGTCGCTGCCGGTCAGCACCTGCCCAAGTTCGGGCCCGCCGACGAGAACCTGCGACAGCGCGGCCGGTGCGTCGCCCCCGGCGGCGTTGTAGCGGGCGATCGCCCGGTCGACGATGACCTGGGTGGCCAGTGCCGTGAGCGGCGTCTTCTCCGACGGCTTCCACAGCACCGGATCGCCGCAGACGAGGGCGAGGGCGGCGTTCCAGCACCAGGGCGCCACCGGGAAGTTGAAGGCGGTGATGATGCCGCAAACCCCCATCGGATGCCACATCTCCCGCATGTGGTGGCCGGGCCGCTCCGAGGCGATCGTGAGGCCGTAGAGCTGCCGTGAGAGACCGACCGCGAAGTCGCAGATGTCGATCATCTCCTGCACCTCGCCCAGGCCCTCCTGGTAGATCTTGCCGCATTCGAGTGAGACGAGCCGGCCGAGTTCGTCCTTGGATGCCCGCAACTCGTCGCCGATCAGTCGAACCAGTTCCCCCCGCTCCGGTGCCGGCACGGCCCGCCAGGCGATGAAGGCGTCGTTGGCGGCCGCCACCATGTCGTCAGCCTGATCCAAGGTGTGAGAAGCGAGGGTGGCCAGGAGCGATCCGTCGACCGGGGTGCGAACCGCCAGTCCGTCGGTGGATTCGGAGCCGGCGTGAAGCACGTCGTCGGTCAGGCCGGCGGCCGTGAGAACGGCCATGTGGGACGGGGAGGTGTCGGTAGCAGTCATGTTCTAAATGTTACACCAATGCCCGTTTGGATGTAACATCTGATTCATCAGTATCGGATCGAGCTCGGAGGGTTCGGCGGCAACGGCCGGGAACGAACACGGTGGCGGCGGACTCGACGCGCTCGGACGCTCGAGCGTCAGTGCCCGGGTGGCGTCGGCCGGGGCGACCCTCACCCCGACCGAGCAACGACTGGCCCGCCTCGTGCTCGACGATCCCACCGTCGTGGCGTTCGGGACCGTCGCCGATCTGGCGGCGGAGGCCGACACGAGCGGCCCCAGCGTCGTCCGCTTCGCGGCCAAACTCGGCTTCGACGGCTACGGCGGCCTTCAGGACCACGTGCGGGCATCGCTCGCCGAACAGCTCCGCAGGCCGACCGATCGGATCCGCCTGACCGACGGCTCGGCCACCGATCTCGCCCAGCAGGTGAACCGGGCGGTCGCCGCGCTCGACGACGATACGCTCGCCGGCGCCGCCGCCACGATTGCCGAGGCACCCGGCACCGTCTGGGTACTGTGCGCGGAGACAGCGGCCACACCCGGCACCTTGCTGGCCGGCAACCTCCGCCTCCTCCGCCCCGGCGTCAGAAATCTCGGAGGTCCGCCGCCGATCATGGCTTCGGATCTCGCCGAGGCGGGATCCGATGACGTAGCCATCATCATCGACTTTCCCCGCTACGAGTCGACCGTCATCGCCGCCGCGGCCGAGCTGACCGCTGCCGACGTTACCATCATCGCCATCACCGACGGTCCCTTCTCGCCACTCGCCCCGCTCGCCGACACCTGGTGGGGCGTTGACGTCGAAGCCGTCGGTCCGTTCGACAGCGTGCTGCCCGTTGTCGCCGTCGTCGAACTCCTGATCGCCGAGACCGCTCGACTGCTGCGGGACCAGGCCACCGACCGGCTCGACCGGATCGAGCGGCTCTGGACCGACGGTGGGGTGTTCCACCAGACCAGCGAAACGGATGCTCCGTGATGATCCACCAACCCAGCCATCCACCTGTTGTCGATCTGCCACCGGATCTCGACCGCGTCGAACTGTCGCTTCTCCAGTCGATAGCCGAGCTCCGACCCAGCGGTCACGGGTCCGCGGCGACACTCGACCCATCCGTGGCGGCGGAACTCTTCGAGGCCCAGGTCGAGTCCCGACTGGTCGACCACACCGCTCGCTGGCTTCGGGCCGAGCACGGACTCGGCTACTACACGATCGGCTCGGCCGGTCACGAGTCCAACGGCGCCGTGGCCCTGGCCCTGCGGCCCTCCGATCCGGCCCTGCTGCACTACCGGTCGGGTGGCTTCTACTTCGCCCGGGCCACCCAGATCCCGGACCAGGATCCGGTCGGCGACACCCTGCGGGGGATGTTGGCCCGCACCACCGATCAGATCTCGGGGGGCCGCCACAAGGTGTGGGGCAGCACGGCGCTCAACATCATCCCGCAGACCTCGACGATCGCGTCGCACCTCCCCCGGGCGGTCGGCCTGGCCGTTTCCATCGGCTGGGGTCGCACACGCACCTGGCCCGACGACACCGTCGTCGTCTGCTCGCTCGGCGACGCCTCACTCAACCATTCGACCGCCCAGGGTGCCCTCAACTGGGCGTCCCATGCCGCCGGGTCGGGGCAGCCGGTCCCCTTGCTGTTCGTCTGCGAGGACAACGGCCTCGGCATCAGTGTGCCGACACCCCCGGGTTGGGTCGAGTCGTCGACCGGCTCGCGGCCCGAACTGGCGTGGGCCTCCGCCGACGGCGACGATCCCGGTCAGGTCATGTCGGCCGCCGCCGCCCTGGTCGACGGCATCCGCCGCGACCGCCGCCCCGGATTCCTCCACCTCCGAACCGTGAGATTTCTGGGGCATGCCGGAACCGATGTGGAGACCGCCTACCGGTCGCCGGCGTCGATGCGCCTCGACCTCGACCGGGATCCGATCCTCGGCACCGCCCGCGCCGTCGTCGAATCTCGGATCTGCACCGGATCCGAGCTGGTCGACTGGTACCTGGAACGGCGCGACCAGATTCGTGAGCGGGCGCTCGACCTGCGGGCCGAGCCCGAGTTCTCCTCGGCGGAGGAAGTCATGCGCCCGCTGACCGTCGCCGACCGATCGGCGGCCGAGCGGCGGTCGGCCGAACTGCTCGCCGCCGCCAATCCAACCCTGTCGGTGTCGGCCGGGCGCGGCCTCGCCGGCAACCGCGAACCGCTCACGCTGGCCCGCACGATCAACCAGGCACTCGCCCACGTCCTGGAGGCCGACGAATCGACGATCGTGTTCGGCGAGGACGTCGGCCGCAAGGGCGGCGTCTACGGGGTCACCCGCGGCCTGCAGTCCCGCTTCGGCGACCGCCGGGTGTTCGACACGATCCTCGACGAACAGAGCGTGCTTGGACTGGCCCTTGGTTCCGCTCTGAACGGCCACATGCCAATACCCGAGATCCAGTACCTGGCCTACCTGCACAACGCCGAGGATCAGCTGAGGGGCGAGGCGGCCACGCTGCAGTTCTTCTCCGATGGGCGCTACCAGAACCCGCTCGTCGTCCGCGTGGCCTCCTACGCCTATCAGCGGGGTTTCGGCGGCCACTTCCACAACGACAACTCGGTCGCCGTGCTCCGAGACATCCCGGGTCTCGTCATCGCCTCCCCGTCCCACCCTTCGGATGCGGCGGCCATGCTGGTCACCTGCGTCGCCGAGGCCACGGCGAACGGCTCAGTTTGCGCCTACCTGGAGCCGATCGCCCGCTACCACACCACCGATCTCCACGACGACGGTGACCAGGCGTGGACCGCGCCGTTCACGACCGACCCGGTACCGATCGGAACGGCCCGAACCCATGGTGGCGGTGGCGATGGAACGATCTTGACCTGGGGGAACGGGCTCTATCTGAGCCTGCGGGCCCAACGACGGCTCCGGGAGGATGACGGGGAACACTGGCGGGTCGTCGACCTGCGATGGCTTGCCCCACTCCCGACCGACGACATGGTGGCCGAGGCGGCGTCCACCGGTCGGGTCCTCGTGGTCGACGAGACCCGTCACAGCGGCGGTGTCGGCGAAGCGATCGTGACGGCCCTCGTCGAAGGCGGCTTCCGTGGGTCCCTCGGCCGGGTGGCGGCCCGGGATTCGTTCATCCCCCTCGGCGCCGCAGCGAATCTGGTGCTGGTCGACGAGGAACAGATCGTGACCGCAGCCCGCGCCGTCGGCCGGCGCGACGCCTGACCGGACTCGGCGGTCCGGACCGGGTCACTCGAGTCCCGGCAGCCGCACCACGAACCTGGCGCCGTCGGTGTAGTCGGCGTCGTAGGTGATGGTGCCGCCATGGGCGACGACGATGTCGCGGGTGATGGCCAACCCCAGCCCGGTCCCTCCACCGGCCCTGCCGCGGGCCTCGTCGACCCTCGTGAAGCGATCGAAGATCTGTGCCCGGTGAGCGGGTGGAACCCCGGGACCGTCGTCGGCGACCACGAATTCGACCACCCCATTCTCCTGGGTGAGGGTGACGAGCACCCGACGCCGGGCATGTCGGGCTGCATTGGTCACCACGTTGCGGACCGCTCTGGTCAATGTTGCGACGTCGCCCATGATGTGGGCCGCCGACACGGATCGCACGTCCATCTCGATCCCGGGGGTCACGGTGCGTTGTTCGGCCACCTCGGCCAACACGATGTCATCCAGATCGACCGGACGCTGCTGGAACGTCGCATGCCCGGCGTCGCTTCGGGCGAGATGGAGGAGATCGTCGATGAGATGCTGCATCTCGACCGTTTCGGCCACCACGGATCGGCGGGCTGCCTCGGCGTCGTCCGTCGATGTGTCGCCGCCGGTTTCGAGGGTGGCACGGATCCTGGTGATCGGCGTGCGGAGCTCGTGGGCGGCGTCGGCCACGAACCTACGCTGCTGCTCCCCCGAAGCAGCCAGACGATCGAGCATCGTATTGAGTGTTGCCGCCAGACGATCGACCTCGTCACCTCGTCCGCTGACACCGAGGCGATGCGTCGAGTCGGTCGCGTTGATGGTGTCCACCTTGCGGCGGATGAGGTCGACCGGGCGGAGCGTTCGTCCCACCAGCCACCAGAGGAGTCCGGCCAGCAGGGCGACCACGATCGGAAGTCCGATCGCCAGCCCGCCGATGAGAGCGGCCACTGCCTCATCGACCTCGTCGGCGCTCTGGGCGACGTGCAGCACGGCCCCGGAGTCGCCGATGCGCACCGGACGGGTCAGTACCCGGTACCGGTCGTCGTCGGTGCCGATCGGGTCGCCGTCGGTGATCCGGTCGCGACCGTCCACGTCGGGTTCAACCGGAAGCGGCGGCTGATCGACCAGCAAACGGCTGGCGGCCAGCACGGACCCGTCGTTCGACACGAGTTGGAGACCGCGGTCGTCGCCGGTCGAATCGATGTTCTCGAACCAGACGAGTGTGGGGTCATCGTCGAGTCGGGTCTCGACGAAGTCCGCACGCTGCTGCAACGAGACGTCGAGGTTGTCCGAGAGCTGCGATCGCTGCGTCGCCGTCAGCGCCACCGCCGTCGCCAGCAGCATCGCCGTCACAACACCGGTACTCAGCAACGTGAGCCGGAGGCGTAGCGAACCGCGGGGCATGGATCACCCGCCGTCGACGGCGAGGCGGTAGCCGGCACCGCGAACGGTCTCGATGGCGTGACGGCCGAAGGGCAGGTCGATCCGGGTGCGTAGGCGTCGCACGTAGACCTCGACGATGTTCGGATCGCCCGCGAAATCGTACTCCCACACCCCATCGAGGATCTCCCGCTTCGACAACACACGACCGGCTCGTCGGAACAGGAACTCCAGAACGTCGAATTGCCGTGCGGTCAGCGTGATCTCCGTCGGGCCTCGCCACACCTTGCGCTGATCGACGTCGAGCCGCAGATCACCGGCTTCGAGCGCAGGCTGCCCGGACACACTCGAGCGACGGAGCAACGCCCGGATGCGAGCGACCAGAATCGGGAAGGAGAACGGCTTCGTCAGATAGTCGTCGGCGCCGGTGTCGAGCGCCTCGGTCTGATCGAACTCGCCGTCCTTGGCGGTCAGCACGAGTATCGGGGTCCAGTCTCCGGCGTCCCGCAACGTGCGGCAGATCCGGAATCCGTTCATACCGGGCAACATCAGATCGACGATGACCGCATCGTAGGTGCCCTCGGTGGCCTGCCACAGTCCGTCGGATCCGTCGAGGGCGACGTCGATCGTGAATCCCTCCCGTTCCAGGCCGCGGCGAACGGCGACCGCGATCTTCACGTCGTCCTCGATGATCAGCAACTTCGCCATGGTTCACAACACCGGCGGGGAGCGACGGCGCACCCGGCGCCGCGGCCGGCGACCAACCCATTCTCCCAGATGTACCTGAACATCTCCTGAACGAGCGAGAGACGGGCCGCCTGATCGCGCGCCCAGTCAGCCGTCGGTCAGCGAGTCAGTAGGCATTCAGGCCCAATGCTGCAGACTGCCGATCGTCAGTAACGCAACCAGAGGAGTACTGATGAAACGCACACCAATCAAGATGCTGAAGATACTGTTGGCGCTCGCCGCCGCCGCCGGGCTGGGTATCGGCGCGCTGGGGGTGGCCTCGGCCGCAACCGGTGCGATCACTGCGACATCGGATGACGACGCCGGCGAACAACCCGATGATGACACCCCCTTGACGCGTGACGAACGAGCGCGAGCCGAAGCAGCAGCCATCGAGTACGTCGGTGAAGGCACCGTCACCGAGAGCGAGGTCGGTGACGACGGCGCGGCGTTCTCCGTCGAGATCCGACTCGACGACGGCAGCCAGATCGAAGTCGGCCTCGACGGCGACTTCAACGTCGTGGGATCGGAACCCGACGATGATTGATCGAACCACCGGTCCCACTCGCCGCTCCGGCCGAACCCGTAGGCCCTGGCCCGTTCTGCTCGGCGGCCTCGTGGTGGCAGGCGGCGTGTTCGTGACCGCCGCCTCGTCGGCGGCGTCGCGCGACAGCCACGAGCGAGGCCGGGAGACCGTCGAGCTGGCCGATGCCCGCCTGAAGTTCGAGATCAACGCCACCGACGGCGATGGCGGCGTCCAACTGTTCGTCGACGGCGACCAGTGGCGTTGGCTATCGGTTCGCGACCCGAACGGCCGTCGCATCTTCTCCACCCGCACATCGGGTTCGATGGCGCTCCAGGGAGGGACCGAGCTGTTTCTCGAGAGCGCCGAGCCGACCTTCGACGAGTTGCCGCTCGAACAACTCCTCGAGCGGTTCCCCGAAGGCGACTACCAGGTTGAGGGTCGCACGATCGACGATCAACGGCTGACCGGGATTGCGCCGCTGACCCACCGGCTGCCCGACGGACCGGTGCTGGTGGACCCCGTCGAGGGAGCAGGACCGCAGGATCCGTCGGCGACGACGCTGCACTGGAAAACCGTCGCACCACCGGGCGGGGGCGACATCATCGCCTATCAGGTGATCGTCGTGCGGCCGGACACCGGGATCGCCGCGCTGCCCAACGTCACCCTCGACGTGATGATGCCGCCGGAAGCGACGTCGTTGACGATCCCCGATGGGTTCCTGCAGCCTGATACGGAGTACGAGTGGGAGGTGCTGGCCATCGACGAGTCGGGCAATCAGACGCTCTCATCGTCGTTGTTCGTCACCGCCTCCTGATCATCGCCAAGTCGCTCGACGTTCGACCTGATAGATCATGCTTGGACAAGCGATCGCTGTCGTTGATGCCTCCGTCGGGCGGCATCCGCGAATACTGTTTGACCTGAAACCAGTTTGAGCCTGGGGATAACATCGTCTCCCTCCGGCGAGAAGCCGGCGAAACCGCCCCGGCCCCTGGAACCAACTTGCTGGACGCAACCAACCAACCGTCGACCGATCAGTCCCAATCCATGGCTCCCGACCGGGTGCAGGCCCTTCTGGGCATGGCCTGCACCCTGACCGTGGTCGCGAGTCTGGGATTCCCCGGCCTCGTCGCCGGTGGGACGTTCCAGATCCTCCTCGGGGTCGTCGGATTCCGGCTGGCCCGTGTGGTGCATCGCTGCAACTCGACCGATGCCTGGCGGGTACCGATGGTGCTGGGTCTGGCGGCACGGGCCGTGCCGACCATCCTGCTGGTGGCCGGTCTCGTCGTGGTCCACAGCATCGCCACCGCCGGATTCGCCGGCGGGGAAGGACTTGCTCTCGTCGGCGCCGCCACGTTCACCGCCAACATCGTTCCGTTTGTGACGGGGGCGTCGTACCCGGCGGTCGACCACCTGTGGGCGGTGGCCCTGGTCGCTCAGACGGCGGCGCTCGCGCCATGGCTGCTCACGGCAAAACGGGAGCGACTCGATCTCCGCACGAGATCCATGTTGCTGTTCGGCGGGGCCGCGATCATGATGGCGCTCCGGATGGTCGCCGTGGCGTTTTCCGACTCGGCGGTGATCGCCGCGTCGGGAACGGGCGCCTGGCTCACCCCACCCGATCCTTCCCCGATCGGCGCGGTGGCCGCCTGGACGTCACTCGACGCACTACTGATGGGGATGGCGATCGGCACCCTCCCACTGGCAAACCTGCATCGCCACCCCACCACTCGTGTCGTTCCGGCGGCCGTCGTCGGCCTGGTTGCGCTGCTGGTGTTCCCGCCCGGGTCCACACCACCGATCGTCGACATCGGCCTTCGACTGGCCTCGGCGACCGCACTGACCGGCATCGTGCTGGCGGCGGTGGCCGTCTCGGGCCTCCCGGCGTGGCTGGACCGGGCGGTGACCAACGACTGGTGGCATCGTCTCGGTTCGCGCAGCCTCGGTCTCTATCTGTGGCATATACCGTTCGCCTTCGCGCTGACGACAGCCGCCCCGTTCGACTGGCACGGGCCGGTCGTGTTCATCGTGGTGATCTCGCTGACCTTGGCCGCGGCGACGACGACCTACCGGTCGATAGAATTGCCGAGCCAGGCGGCTGTCGCCCAGTACGCCTCGAGGTGGTATCGCCGCGATGCTGTGCTGTTGCCCATGGCGGCACCTCAGCGGGGCAAGTGGCTTCGGTGGGACGACATCTCGCTCGACGCCCTCCCCCTGCCGTCCCGCCGCCGTTCACGCCGGCCGCCCGGGGATCCGGCCGGCGAGGAACCCCTCGGCCGTCGGCTCTGGCAACTCGGGGATCGGGAGATCGATCTCCGCTCCGATGCCGACCCCTCGACTCCGGAGCGGCCGATGGCGACCGACGATCCGGATGCGGGCCACCACGGTCGTTCGGCGGCCGCCGGCTGAGCGGCCGGTGTCTGCCCTCGTCAGCTCCGGCGAGCCGTGTAGAGCGCGGTGAGGACGGGACGTTCGACCGCTCCGCCGAAATCGTCGGCCACGAGGTCTTCGATGGCGTCGAGTAGCGGTTCCCGAACGTCGGGATCCAGCGCCATCCACTGGGAGAACGACGAGAAGAAGCGGCGCGTCTGCCGGGCCGACTGCTCGACACTCCACGCGAACACCCTATGCTCGAGTGCTCCGAATCGGCCGGTGGCCGCGAACTCCCGACGACGTGTTTCGACATCGAGCGCATACGGATGAGCTCCGATGGCGACACCGCCGTCGACGTCGTCGGCGAACTGGGGAACGTGCCTCCGGAGGAGCGGCTGGAGGGCGACCCGGAACGGGTCGGGCCGAGCGACGTCACCGTAGTGGGTCCACCACAGGGCAAGCGTGCCGCCGGGCCGCAACAGATCGGCAACGCGAGGAAGGCCGACCACCGGATCTATCCAATGGAACGACGTCGCGGCGACGACGAGGTCGAAGGACTCGACCGGCAGGTCCGCCGCCTCGAACTCACCTTGGACGACCTGCAGGCGGCGGTTGCGAAACGACAGGCGAAGCATCTCGCAGAACTCCGGTGAGATCTCGACGGCGGTCACGTCGGCTCCGGCGTCGAGAAGCCCGGCTGTCGCCTGCCCCGCACCTGGTCCGATCTCGAGCACGGTGCAACCCGGACCCAGAGCGTGGTCCCGTTCGAGTTGGTCGAAGACATCGTTCGGATAGCCCGGTCGACCATCGGCGTACGCCTGCGCCTCCCCGCCGAAGATCGAACGCCTGCGTTTGTCGAACTCGCTCGGCTCGCTCACCTGATCACGGTACCGGTCCGGATGCGCCCGGGCCGGAAATCCGACATCCGATGTGATGATCGCCCGGCCGGGCGCGCCTGTAGGTGGTGAGTGACGGTTCGCCGGCACTCAGGGTGCAGGCGTCTGCTAGGGCGTCTGCGCCCGGTACGCAAACGGAGGCGGGCCTCGGAGGCAAGATAGGGGAAGATTGTCATCCGGGGCACGTCGCCTCATACGCCCGATCGAACGGCCAACTCCATCGTCCGGCTTCATGACCAGGTAGGCGCCCACCCGCTGCGGCCCATAGGCTGCGACTCGTGATCTCCAAGCTGGCGATGACCGTGATACACGGATTCTGCATGGGTGCCGCCGACATCGTTCCCGGTGTTTCCGGCGGCACCGTGGCCCTCGTCTTCGGTATCTACGAACAACTCCTCGACAATGTGCGCCGCGGGGCGCATGCCCTCGGTTCCCTCGTCCGCCTCGATCTGGCCGGGTTCGTGTCCCGGTTGCGCTCGGTCGAGTGGTCCTTCCTTCTTCCGCTGCTCAGCGGAATCGGGCTGGCCCTGCTGACCCTGTCGGCCATCATCGAGCGGTTGCTCCGAGACCGCCCCGAGGAGATGGCCGGCTTGTTCCTTGGTCTCGTCGTCGGTTCGATCGTGGTCGCCTGGCGCCTCATTCACTCCACCTCCGCCGCCGACCTCGCAGTGATGGCGCTTGTCGGCGTCGTGACCTTCGCGCTGCTCGGGTTCCAGTCGGGTCCGATCTCCGACCCGTCGCTCCTCGCCTATTTCGGAGCCGCAGCCGTCGCCATCTGCGCCATGATCCTGCCCGGCATCAGCGGATCGTTCCTGCTGTTGATGATGGGCATGTACGCCGCCGTGCTTGGTGCCGTCCACGATCGCGATCTGGTGATTGTGGTTGTCTTCGGGCTTGGAGCGACCGTTGGTCTCGCCCTCTTCTCAAGCGCGCTCGGTTATCTGCTGGATCGCCACCACGACGCGGTTCTCGCCGCGCTGATCGGTCTGATGATCGGATCGATCCGAGTGCTGTGGCCGTGGCCGAACGGCGTCGGCCTCATCAGCGAGGAGGCAGGGGAATCGATAGCCGGCACGGCCCTCGATCTGCCGACCGCCGAGACGTGGCTTCTGCCCACGGTTCTGGCCGTCGTGGCCTTCGTCACCGTCGTCGCCGTCGGCCACCTTGCGCCCACGAGTCACCGGAGGCCGGCCGAGAACGAGGCAGTGAGCGCCTAATCCGAGACGCGGTGTTAGCCTTGTCGGAGCATGTCTACCAAAGGCTTGTCGACGCGACTCGTGGTGGCGGGAGCCACAATCGTCCTGGCCTTCCTGGCGATCTCGGGGCTTGACCTCCTCACCGGTGGCGACGATGTCATCGACACCACCGGCACCGATTCCGACACCGAGACCGAGCCCGCCGATTCCGACGACGAACCGACACTGCAGGCCTTCGGCTCGTCCACCACGAACCCCGCCGGTTCGACTGCGGACGATTCCGACCCGGCGGCCGACGCCGGCACGGCGGCACTCGACGTCTCCGGCTTCGCGTCCACCAGTGGTGAGGGCGAATCGACCACCGACCCGATCGAGCCGGCGCCCCGCGACGGCAGCTTCGAGTCGATGCGCAACGATCAGGACAAGTTCACCCGCTTCGCGTCGGTCCCGTCCGATCAGCTGAGCATCCAGGCACTCACCGAGGCGGCCCCCCAACCCGACAACGGCGGGGCACCGGAGGGTCAGTTCCGGCTGGCGTGTGAATACTCGCACTTCAGCTACGACGACCCGATCATCTATCCGGGCCAGCCCGGCAAGTCGCACTTCCACATGTTCTTCGGCAACACCGAGACCGACGCCCACACCACCGAGAACGTGCTCATCAACTCCGGAGGCGGCACCTGCCAGGGTTACGAGCTCAACCGGTCGGCCTACTGGGTTCCGGCGCTCCTCGACGGCAAGGGCAACGCCGTCGTCCCCTACCAGATCATCATCTACTACAAGACCAAGTCGCCCCAGACGGTCATCCCGATGCCCCAGGGCCTGCAGATGATCGGTGGCAACGACCTCGACTACTCGTTCGAGACCCGGTCCGAGCTGCACTGGTCGTGTGGCGGCAGCGGCAAGGCCTACAACCTCACCAACCGCATCCCGGACTGCGGAGGCGACGTCATCAACGCCGCGGTGCAGTTTCCGAACTGTTGGGACGGGGTGAACCTGTTCAAGCCGGCGCCCGACTACACCTCACATCTCCTCTACGTGAACGAGTCCCAACCCTGCCCATCGTCGCATCCCCAACGGTTGCCCCAGATCTCGTTCCTGATCTACTGGCGGGGCGCCGACTCGGTCGACGGTTGGCATCTGTCGTCCGACGACTTCGACGTACCGGGGGCCGTTCCCGGAGGATCGCTGCACGCCGACTGGTGGGGTGCGTGGAACGACGAGGCCATCGAGCTGTGGACCTTCAACTGTCTCCGGGCCTCGCGCAACTGCTCGTACGGCCAGACCGGAACGCCCCGGCAGCTGGCCAGCCTCACCAAACTCGAGGAATACGAGGGTCCGAACTACATTCCGATCCCCGGCTGAACACCCCAGCCCAACCGTGCGCCCCAGCCCTCACAACCGAGGCCCTGAGCGCACAGAACAACCGCTAGCCCAACCGAAACCACCTCATTCCCATTCAATGGTCCCCGCCGCTTCGCTCAGCGAGTTCGGCGGTGCCGAACTCGGGTTCCCCGAAACCATCTCATTCCCATTCGATGGTCCCCGCCGCTGCGCTCAGCGAGTTCGGCGGGGCCGAACTCGGGTTCCCCGAAACCATCTCATTCCCATTCGATGGTTCCGGGCGGCTTCGAGGTGATGTCGTAGGCGACGCGGTTGATGCCGTCGACCTCGTTGATGATGCGGTTCGACATCCGCTCGAGCAGGTCGTATGGAAGGCGGGCCCAATCGGCGGTCATGGCGTCGTCGGACGTGACGGCGCGGATGATCACCGGGTGGGCATAGGTCCGCTCGTCGCCCATCACCCCGACGGTCTTGATGTCGGCCAGCACGGCGAAGGCCTGCCAGATCTCCCGCTGGAGCCCGGCATCGGCGATCTCGGCCCGCACAATGGCGTCGGCCTCCTGCAGGATGGCCACCTTCTCGGCGGTGATGTCGCCGATGATACGCACGGCCAGACCGGGGCCCGGAAAGGGTTGGCGCCACACGATCTCGTCGGGCAGACCGAGTTTGGTGCCGACCTGGCGCACCTCGTCCTTGAACAAGGTGCGCAACGGTTCGATCAGCTCGAAGTCGAGATCTTCGGGCAGGCCGCCGACGTTGTGGTGGCTCTTGATCTTGGCGGCTTGGGCGGTGCCCGACTCGATGACGTCGGGATACAGGGTGCCCTGCACCAGGAACTTGGCGTCGGTGATGCCGCCCGACGCCTCCTCGAAGGTGCGGATGAACAGCTCGCCGATGGTCTTACGTTTGGCTTCGGGCTCGGTGACCCCGGCCAGGCGTTGGAGGAACCGGTCACCGGCTCGCACGTGGATGAGCTCGATGCCTTGATGACGCTGGAAGGTCTCGACGACCTGCTCGGACTCGCCTTTGCGCATCAAGCCGGTGTCGACGTAGACACATGTCAACCGGTGCCCGATCGCGGCGTGCACCAGCGCGGCGGCCACCGCCGAGTCGACCCCACCGGACAGACCGCAGATGGCGCGACCGTCGCCGACCTGGGCGCGGATGGCCTCGATCGACGAGTCGATGATCGACCCCATCGTCCATGAGGGCTCGCAACCGGCCAGGTCGTGGAGGAACCGACCGAGGAGCGACATGCCGTCGGGTGTGTGCCGGACCTCCGGGTGGTACTGGACCCCCCAGATGCGGCGGCTGTCGCTCTCGAGCACCGCCACGTCGGCGTTGGGGCTCGACGCAGTGGCCACGAAGCCGTCCGGCACGTGGGTGATGGCGTCGAAGTGGCTCATCCAGACCGTCTGGTTCGGCTCCGGATTCGGGCCGAGCAGCGACGAGGGCTGGTCGGCCGTCACCGTCAGCGTGGTTCGCCCGTACTCCCCCTGCTCGTTGCGCCCGACCCGTCCTCCGAGCTGATGGGCGATGAGCTGGGAGCCGTAGCAGATTCCGAGTGTGGGGATCTCGAGGTCGTAGATCGCCGGATCGAGGAGCGGCGCGCCCTCCACGTGCACGCTCTTGGGACCGCCCGACAGGATGATGGCCGCCGGGGTCTTGGCCGCCATCTCGGCCGCGGTCATCGTGTGGGGCACGATCTCGGAGTAGACGTTGAGCTCTCGCACCCGGCGGGCGATCAACTGGGCGTACTGGGCCCCGAAGTCGACGACGAGGACGACCTGCTCCGCGGCGCTCATTGAGCGGCCGATCGAACGAGGACTTCGGCCTTCTGCAGTTGCTTGGCGTTGGCGTAGCCGAGGGTCGCCATCGACTGGCGGAGCGCCCCGAAGATATTGAGGCGGCCGTCGGCCGTCGTGGCGGGGCCGAGCAGCAGCTCCTCCAGCGAACCGACCGGGTCGACCGGTATCCGATGACCCTGCGGCAACGTGGGATGCACCGCCGTGGTGCCCCAGTGCCAGCCCCGGCCCGGCGCCTCGTGGGCGGCGGCCAGCGCCGACCCGAGGATCACTCCGTCGGCCCCGCAGGCCATGGCCTTGGCGATCTGCCCACCGCTGCGGATCCCGCCGTCGGCGATGACGTGCACGTAGACGCCGGTCTCGTCGAGGTGACGCATCCGGGCCGCCCGCACATCGGCGATGGCGGTGGCCATACTCGACCCGACACCGGTGACGTCGCCGGCAGCGGCCGAGGATCCACCGTCGACGCCGACGAGCACCCCGGCGGCCCCGGTACGCATCAGATGGAGGGCCGATTGGTAGCCGGCGCAGCCGCCGACGATCACCGGCGTCTCCAACTCCCGAACGAACTCCTTGAGGTTGAGGGACTCGCCTTCGGTGATGTGTTCGGCCGAGATCACGGTGCCTCGGATGACCAGGAGATCGAGTTCGGCCCGCAGCAGTAGCGGCGCCATGTCGGCCACGTGCTTGGGTGAGACGGCGCCGGCGGCGAGAACTCCCCCGGCGTGGATCTCGGCTATGCGTTTGGTGATGAGGGCGGGTTCGATGGAGGCGCTGTAGAGTTCCCGCATTCTCTTCAGAGCGTGGGCGCCGTCGAGTCGGGACAGCTCGGTCAGCAACTCCTCCGCGTTCTCGTGGCGGGTCCAGATGCCTTCGAGATCGAGGATGGCCATTCCGCCGAGCTTGCCGATGGTGATGGCGGTGGTCGGGCTGGTCACCGAGTCCATGGCCGATGCCATGAACGGAAGATCGAGCTTGTAGGCATCGATCTGCCACGACAGATCGACACCGTCGGCATCGCGGGTGCGGCGACCCGGGAGCAGCACCAGATCGTCGAGGCTGTAGGCGCGGCGTCCCGACTTGCCCATTCCGATGTCAACGTCTGCCATTGGCAACCTCCGCTACCGAAACAATCCAGGCTAACTTGCCGCTCCCGGTCTCGGTGGCATATCAGCCGACATCTGCCAAGTCGATGGTGTCGTTCCAGGGCCGCGGTCACCGACACCCGCCTTTTATGGGAGGCGCAAAGGTGCGACAATCATCTACAGGCATTGCGGGGCAGATCGACGTCGTTCGGCGACGTCGCGACAAGAGGAGCGTGCTGATGGCCGGCAGACTTGCAGCGGCAGTGGTGGCGACGTTCGGGTTGCTGAGCGTGCTGACGGTACCGTCGCCGGTGGCCGCCCAGACCGAGGATGAGGCAGCGACCACCGAGGATGCCGACCAAGGCACCGACAACGGGTCGGAGGGCTCGGGTGAGGCCACCGACGAGCAGGCCGCCGAACCGGCGGACGCGGATACGGAGCAGGCCGCGGAGTCAGAGGAGGCGGCGCCCGCCGTGATCGCCAAACGAGGCGACCGGGGAAGTGCCGTACGCACCCTCCAGACCCGGCTGTCCCAAGCCGGCTTCTCCGTCGGCGTGATCGACGGGATCTTCGGGCGCCTGACCGAAGGGGCTGTCGTGGTCGTTCCAGAACACGGTCGGTCTGAATCCGAGCGGGGTCTACGACACCGCTGTGGCCGACGCGCTGGCCTCCTACACACCGCCGGCCGACACCACGCCGAGCAGCGATGCGAGCCGGTCGACCATGTCGACCCGGGAGGCTCAGCAGCGACTCACCGACGCCGGCTTCGATCCCGGCCCGGTCGACGGGCTGTACGGCCGCCGGACCCGGGCGGGCCTGGAGGCGTTCCAACGACATGTCGGAATTCCGGTCACCGGCCGGGTCGACGCCGCCACCAGTGAGGCACTGCGCAACTACGACGGCGGCTCTGCTCCGACCACTCCCCCAGGTGAACAGGACGACGGGGACGACCCGACGACCTCGTTGCGTGCCGCTCAACGGGCGCTGGCCGACGGTCCCTTCGATCCGGGGCCGGTCGACGGCGTCTACGGCACGAAGACCAAGAACGCGATCTGGTCGCTGGAGAAACTGGCTGGCATCACGATGGACGGACAGTGGAGCGCCGATGACCAGGAGGCGCTCCGGCGGGTGCTCAACGGCTCGGTCGGCGGACCGGCCACGAGCCACAGCCGCCGCTGGGTCGAGGTCGACCTGTCGCAGCAGCTCATGAAGGTCTACGACCCGGGCCGCACCGTACCGGTGCTCGTCAGCCACGTCTCGACCGGTAGTGAGATCCCGTGGCGGCAGGGGCGGTACAGCGGCCGGTCGATCACCCCGGTCGGCAGCTTCACGATCTTCCGCCGGATCAGCGGCTGGCGTCAGTCGAGCCTCGGCATCGGCAGTCTCTACAACCCGCTCTATTTCACAACCAGCGGCATCGCGCTCCACGGTTCGAGGTCGGTTCCGTCCTATCCGGCCAGCCACGGCTGCGTTCGCGTGCCGATGCACATCGCCGAGTATCTTCCCGGGATGCTGCCAAACGGAACCCCCGTCGTGGTGACTAGCTGACCTGGAAACGGAGTCCGCCACCGCCACCGCAGGTCAGCCCCGCTGGCGGAGCAGGATCGACGCCAGGTCCCCGTTGTGGGTCACGCTGACCCCTTGGAGATCCAGCCACTCGGCCATCTCGTCGAGCGCCGACCAGAGTTCGCCGCCCACCCGATCCCGTCGAGCCCGATCGGTGACCCGGTCCTCCAGAAACGCTCCCTTGACCAGGAGCACCCCCGTCTTGCGATCGGCCTTCAGATCGACCCGGCCGACGAGCTCGTCGTCGACCAGGAACGGCAGCACGTAGTAGCCGTAGACCCGTTTCGGCTCCGGGGTATAGATTTCGATGCGGTAGTGGAAGTCGAACAACGCCTCGGCCCGCGGTCGGTACCAGACGACCGGATCGAAGGGGGTGAGGAGCGCCCGCCCGGTGATCTTGCGGGGCCGCTTGGCCTCCGTGTGGAGGTAGAGGCCGTCGCCCCAACCGTCGACGTCGACGAGTTCGAGCACGCCTTCGTCGACCAGCTCGTCCAGCAGCGGGCGGATGTCGGTGACCCGGAGCCGGAAGTAGTCGGCCAGACACTTGTCGGTGCCGATCCCGTGGCTCCTGGCGCCGAGCGCCACCTGATGTTTGAACGAATCCCGCATCTCGACGTCGGGCCGGGCGAGAACGTCGGGGCGGATCACGTTCTCCGGCCGGTCGTAGACGGTCACGAACATCGGTGTCCGTTCCCGGATCGACAGGCGGCCGGTGTGATACAGCCAGTCGAGCGCCACCTTTCCCTTCGACTGCCCCCACCACGGTCCGGATCGTTCGCCGGGGTCGGTGAGCTCCTTGATCGACAGCGGGCCGTGCTCGGTCACCTCGGCGAGTACGGCATCGACGTAGCCCGGTAGTTCCTCTTCGAGCTTCAGACCCGCCTTCCATCGCTTGTGGCGGGCCCGATAGCGCATGCGGGGCTGGAGGTCCTGGCTGATGATCGCCGCCTCGTGTGTGTACAGCTCGAAATGCTCCCCGGATCGGTAGAGATACGCGTCGAGTTTCGCCCGGTCGTAGGGGCCGAGCCGGGCCAGCATGGGCAGATAGTGGCTACGACACAGCACGTTGACCGAGTCGAGCTGCAGTGCCGACATCCGATCCATCGCCCGTCGGAAC
>CBDCGP010000055.1:0-30679 GCA_965216655.1 Acidimicrobiales bacterium | reverse complement strand
CGACGTCATCGCCTTCGACAACCGGGGATTCGGGCAGAGCGGCGGTCGGCGGGCCCACATCGACCGGTTCGAGCAGTTCCTCGACGACATCGAGGATCTGCTGTCCCAGCGGCGGCAGCTCGACGTGCCCGTCATTCTGATGGGCCACTCGCTCGGCGGGCTGATGGCCGCGACGTATCTCGTGTCGGACCGCCCTCAACCCGACCTCGCCGTGCTCAGCTCACCGGCGCTGGCCGCGGTCGTACCCGGCTGGCAACGGGTGGCCGCCCCGATCCTGGGCCGCTTCGTGCCGTCGCTGTTCATCAAGGGCACACAGATGACCGGTCTGCTGTCTCGAGACGAGGAGGTGGAGAAGGCCTATCACGCCGACCCTCTGGTGATCCTGGGAGCGACCGCCGGCCTCGGCCGGGCCATTTTCGAGACCATGGACGAGACGAGCGCACGGCTCGACCGCATTCGGATTCCCACCTACGTGCTACACGGCGAGGAGGACCAGCTCGTGCCCCAGGCTGCGTCACTACCTCTTCGCGATGTGGCCAACGTGACCTACCGGAGCTGGCCGAATCTCCGCCACGAATGCCTGAACGAACCGGAGCGGTTCGAGGTGCTCGGCGAGATCCGGGACTGGCTCGACGAGGAGCTGGCCTCGCCGACGTCCTGACCCGTTCAGGATTCTCTCGATGAACCGGAGAAGAAGGGGGCGACCCGTGCATCGTCGAGGTAGCCGTGACCTTCCATCCAGGCCGCCGACACTCGATCGCTGACGCTCGACGGAGGTCTCGATCCCCGGTTCCCCCGCGGTGCGCCGCCGGTGACGAGGACCTGGCCGCCTTCCGACCTCGGGAGTCCTCCGGTGCCGTCACCGGTCGCGATCACGGCGACCATCACCCCATCGTCGCGCTGGCCGGCACGTTCGAGGAGGAACGCCCCCCGACGTCGAGCGATGGCCGGGGCCAGGGCTCCGACCGACGCCATGCCCATCCCGAACGAGGCCATGACGATGGCGGGATTCCGCATGGCCAGCAGCGCCGACTCGACGGCGACCGCCGCGATCATGAACGACGACGGGACGGTGAACCGTATGAGCGCGGCGACCACGGGACCGCTCACCAGCCAGATCCCCGCCGAAGCGATGGTCCACCACGCAGCTCGTCTCAGTATCATCGCCGGATCGGCGGCCAGTACGAACGCCACCGCAAAACCCACGACGGCGAGCGCGAGCGCGAGGACGCTGAACCGGTCGACCAGCGACTTGAGGCCGGAGAACCAGGTCAGGCCCTCCACCGGAAGGCGAACCCGCACGAGGGGATTGGCCAGAATGCGCCCCTGCAGTGAGGGTTTGGCGGACAGCAGCGCGTAGCGGGCCGCCTCGTTGACATCGATTGCGCTGAACACGGTCTCGGACTCGGTGTCGGCCAGGCCGAGCACATGGGCTTCCGACAACCCGTCTCGTAGCGCGGTCGCGGCCGCCTGATCCGACAGGGCCTCCGAGGCCGCCGATCGAAGCTCCTGCTGCGACATCGGCTCATCAACCGGCACATGCCGTTCCATACCTTCGGCGAGCCGGTTGACCAGCACGGTTCGTACCGCCTCATGAACCATGAGATCGGCTGACAACTCCTGCGATTGGTTTTCATCCAAGACACTGTGGGCAAAGACCAATCCGGCCCAACCGGCAGAAGCCAGCATCAACGACAAGCCCATAAGCATCGAAGCAAACCCTCGGCGCATCACACACAAACTCCAATTGCATCCAAGTAATCGTCTATTTCCAAGCGCCGCCCGGTCAGTATCGCGGCTCGGTGGTGGCCGGTGGTCGATGCCGGCCGATTGAGGGACCGACCGACACGGGCGGTCGGAGTCTCACCGGCTAGCGTCTGTGCAATGACGTGGGTCGATGCGCTTGTTCTGCTTGTCGGCGGTTTCTTCGCCGGTGTTATCAATTCGATGGCCGGCGGCGGTTCGATGTTGACGGTGCCGCTGTTGTCCCTGGCCGGGGTGGGCGGAACCGTGGCCAACGGCACGAACCGAATTGCAGTGCTGGTCCAGAACACCACCGGGGCCTACGGCTTCGCCCGACGAGACGTGAGCGACCGGGCCCGCACCATCGCCGTGCTGGTTCCGGTGATGGTGGGAGCGTTGGTCGGATCGCTGATAGCGTCGCAGATCCCGGACGATCTGTTCGAGCGACTGTTCGGCCTGCTCATGTTTCCGCTACTGGTGTTGACGTTGCGCAAACCGTCGGCCGATGCGGCGTCGAGCCCGTGGCCGGCGTGGCTGACGTTCCTCGTGTTCGCCGGCATCGGGTTCTATGGGGGAGCGGTGCAGGCCGGAGTCGGCCTGTTTCTGCTCCTCGTTCTCGCCCGCTCCGGTTTCGATCTCGTGACCGCGAACGCGGTGAAGACGATCCTCATTCTGGCCATCACGGTCATCGCCGTGCCGGTGTTCCTCTACAACGACCAGATCCGTTGGATACCGGCGTTGGTGCTCAGCGTCGGGATGGGCGTCGGCGGCTATGTCGGCGCCAACATCGCCGTCGACGGCGGCGAGCGCGTCATCCGGCCCGTGCTCGTCGTGGTCGTGGTGGCGTTGGCCACCCGCATGCTCGGGCTCTGGGAACTGCTGGGAATCGGATAGCGGCCGGGACCCGGCCGCTCCGCGGCCCGAACGCTACACTGCGCCCGACGTGGAGAGGGGCTCGGTGCTCCAGTAGGGATGAGTGCTGGTGTCCGACGGAGTCGTCAGGATCTCCGCTCCGTCATCGGTGATCAGTAGGGTGTGCTCGAACTGGGCCGTGCGGCTTCCGTCGGCGGTCACCGCCGTCCAGCCGTCGTCCCACAACCGGACCTTCCAGGAACCCGCCGTGATCATCGGCTCGATCGTGAACGTCATGCCGGGTTCGATGATGTCGGTGAGCCGAGGGTGGTAGTAGTGGCAGATCTGGAGATCGGTGTGGAACTGCTCGTTGATACCGTGGCCGACGAAGTCGCGTACGACACCGAACCCGTGGGCCTCGGCGTGGGTCTGTATGGCTCGACCGATCTCGTTCAGTGGACGCCCGGGTTTGGCCGCCTCGATACCACGCTCGAGTGACTCCCGCGTGACGCGGACGAGTCGTTGCGACAGGTCGTCGACCTCTCCGACGAAGAAGGTGGCGTTGGTGTCGCCGTGCACCCCCTCGCGGTAGAGGGTGACGTCGAGATTGACGATGTCGCCGTCGCGCAACGGACGGTCATCGGGAATACCGTGGCAGATGACCTCGTTGACCGAGCTGCACACCGATTTGGGGAACGGGATGACCGGACCGGGATACTCGAGCGGACTGGGATAGGCGTTGACTTCGATCGCCCGATCATGACAGGCGGCGTCGATCTCCTCGGTGGTCACCCCGGGCCGGCAGAGCGTGCCGAGGTAGGCGAGGAGATCAGCTGCTTCACGGCCTGTACGGCGCATGCGCTCGATGACATCGGGAGGTTGGACCCACGGTGCGTCGTAGCGGTCGGCGTGGCCACCGTCGGCCCAGGTCGGCTTGTCGATCGAGTCGGGCACAGGGCGTAGCGGCGAGATGCGACCCGGCTGCACCGGGTTGGTGGCGGCTTTGTGGCATCGCTTGAACTTCTTGCCACTGCCACACCAGCATCGATCGTTGGCCTTCGGGAGAACACCCATTCGTCAAGCCTACCAGGCAACGGAAAAATCGATCTGCAGCGGCCAGGGGCGGATGTGGTCCGACGGATTCGGCGTCGGTTCTTCCACCATCTCAACTTTTGATGGCCGTGGCCCAGATGACGGAGATGGTCGCAGCACGATATTTCTATTCATGTCACCACCCATGTTGATTTATATCGTACTATGTGGTCTCGACAGCGAATTGATTTGATTTGAAGCCGTAGTCCAACCCCCTGGCATATGATGTTGATCATTCAACAAGCACCTATCGTATTCACCGGTCCATATCTCCCTGATGGATGCCGATGACCAGCGAACATTGTTGCTGCGACCCGGCTGCACACCAGAGGATGACAGCCCTTGGTCGATGGAGGTAGGGTGATGTGCCTAGAGCGCGGAACGGCGAGGAATCTGGAAGGCGAACCGAACTTTTTCAAGGAACGTCAGGGCGAGCCGATGGAAAGTGTTGTCGGCGAGTTACGACATTCCCCGGTAAGGACAGATTGATGGAAGAAGCGAAACTACCCCACGTAGGTGTGTCGCTGGCGGGCAGGATCCTGGTGGCCCGACCGGAGGTACACGCCGATGGATTCAGTTCCACGTTGACGCTGATCCTCGAACATGGGTCCGAGGGCGCGTTGGGGGTTGTGATCAACCGACCTCTCACCGACTCTCCGATGATCGAGACCTTTCCCGACTGGGAGGAACTCGATCTCGAACCCGGTGTGTTGTTCGAGGGTGGTCCGGTGGATCAGGATGCCCTGATCGCCATCGGTCGCCCTTCGGGATGTCCGGGCGAGCTGGTGCTGGGCGCCCATCCAGTCGACCTCGATCAGCAACCGGCATTGGTGCAGGCCCAGGGAGTCTGTGCCGTTCGCATCTTCGCCGGTTATGCCGGCTGGTACCCGGGCCAGCTCGAGCGGGAGATCGCTCATGACGGGTGGTGGGTCGTCGACGCCACCCTCGATGATCTGTTCACCACGGATCCCGAGACGTTGTGGGCCCGGGTGTTGAAGCGTCAGGGTGGCGACCTCGAATGGTACGCCCACTATCCCCTCGACATCACGCTGAATTGACCTCGGCGAGGCCGCACAGTTCGTTCTATGCGTTGTGGCCGTCGGTTGTGGTGGCTGGAGCGCACGGTTCGGGTTACAAACCTGCCGCCTGCAGAGCCGCGTAGCGGGGCTTGATCTGCTCGTTGATGATCCGAAGGCGCTGTTCGAACGGCCAGAACGCGCTCTTCATGGCATTGATGGTGAGCCATTCCATGTCGGCGATCCCGTAGCCGAAGGCCTCGGCCAGCTTGATGAACTCGTCCGACAGGGTCACGTCGCTCATCAGCCGGTTGTCGGTGTTGACGGTCACCCGGAACCTCAGGCGTCGGAGGAGCCCGATCGGGTGTTCCTCGATCGAGGGGGCGGCACCGGTGTTGACGTTCGACGTCGGACACATCTCGAGCGGAATTCGGCGATCCCGAACATAAGCGGCCAGCCGGCCAAGTGACGGGCGGCCATCGTCGTCGAACGTGATGTCGTCGACGATTCGGACGCCGTGGCCCAGCCGCTCGGCACCGCAGTAGTTCAGGGCCTCCGCTATCGACGGGAGCCCAAAGGCCTCACCGGCGTGGATCGTGATGTGGAAGTTCTCCCTCATCGCCAGCTGGAAGGCGTCGAGGTGCCGGCTCGGGGGATAACCGGCCTCGGCCCCGGCGATGTCGAAGCCGACGACGCCGTCGTCACGATGGCGGATCGCCAGTTCGGCGATTTCGTAGGAGTGTGCAGCGGTGCGCATGGCGGTGCACAGGGTGCCGATCGTGATCGGGCGGCCCGAGGAACCGATCCGGAATCCCTCGAGCACCGATTCCACGACCTCGTCGAGGGTGAGCCCCTGGTCGGTGTGCAGCTCCGGGGCGAAGCGGATCTCGGCGTAGACGACCCCGTCGGCCGCCAGATCTTCAGCCGCTTCGGCCGCGACCCGCATGAGCCCGTCGCGGGTCTGGGTGACCCCCACGGTGTGGGCGAAGGTCTCGAGGTACAGCTCGAGGTTCCGGCGGTCGGCGCCCCGCGTGAACCACTTGGCGAGATCATCGGGATCGGTGGTCGGCAGGCGGTCGTAGCCCTGTTCCCGGGCCAGCTCGATCACGGTGGTCGGCCGCATCCCACCATCGAGGTGGTCGTGCAGCAGGACCTTGGGTGCCGAGCGGATCTGATCGAAGAGATCGGTGGAGAGTTCGGTCGCTTCCGGTGGATCAATTGCCATAAGCCATGCTATCGACCGAAGGCGTCAGTATCGGACCCGATACCCTGATGGCTCCCTATGGTCATCTCCCTCATCGGATTCGACGCCGACGACACCCTGTGGCACTCCGAGTCACACTTCGCCCTGACCGAAGACCGGTTCCGGGCCCTCGTCAGCCCCTGGAGTGAGCGCGACCAGACGTCGGAGCGACTGTTGGCCCGGGAGCGGGCCAACCTGGAGCTCTTCGGCTACGGGGTGAAGGGCTTCATCCTGTCGATGATCGAAACGGCCATCGAACTGAGCGACGGGGCGATTCCCGCCGGAGCCATTCACGAGATCGTCGGCTGGGGCAAGGAGATGATGGCCCATCCCGTCGAACTGATCGATGGCGTTGCCGAGGTGCTCGACACGCTGGGGCGGAGTCATCGCATGGTGCTGATCACCAAGGGCGACCTGTTCCACCAGGAGTCGAAGATCGCCGAATCGGGCCTGGCCGATCGATTCGAACGGGTCGAGATCCTGAGCGAGAAGTCACCGGGGCAGTATCGGGCGGTTCTGGATCGCTGTGGCGTTTCCGCGGGCGAGTTCCTCATGGTCGGCAACTCCATTCGATCCGACGTCGCCCCGGTTATCGAGATCGGCGGGATCGGAGTGCACGTGCCCTACCGCATCACCTGGGGGCACGAGGAGGCCACCGATGACGGTCTGGGCGACTGCTACCGCTCCCTGGCGTCGATTCGGGAACTACCCCCGCTCATCGCCGAACTCCTTTGATGCCGGTCGAGACCCAGCGAGCCGGTGTCGGGCTCAGCCTTCGCTGATCCGATCGGGGTCGAAGCCGCCGGGGAGCAACTCGGCCACGGAGCGGATGGTGCCGTCGCCGTCGACCAGGCAATCGGGACCTCCGTGTTCCAGGAGAAGCTGGCGGCACCGGCCACACGGCGTGCACGGTCGGCCGGATCCCGACACGATGACCACCGCCACGAGGCGGCCGCCTCCGCCGGAATGGAGCGCCGACACGAGCGAGCATTCGGCGCACAGCGACAACCCGTAGGAGGCGTTCTCCACGTTGCATCCGCTGATGATCCGTCCGTCGTCGGTCTGAGCGGCGGCGCCGACCCGGAACTTCGAGTACGGCGCATACGCGTTGGCCGCGGCGGCGTGAGCCTCGGACCGGAGTCGGCCCCAGTCGATCTCGGGGTCGGGGGTGTCGTCGGACCGGCTGGTACCTGTCATCGGGTTGCACTCACTGGTTCGGGGTGGGTCGCTATTTCGTTCCGTAGATGCGATCGCCGGCGTCGCCGAGTCCCGGCACGATGTAGGCGTGATCGTTCAGCCGGGGGTCGAGAGCGGCGAGCGTGATGTGCACGTCGGGGTGCTTGTCGTGAACGGCGGCGATGCCCTCCGGACAACCGATGATCGAGAGCATCCGAATGTCGGTCACACCGGCGTCGGTGAGGATGTCGAGGGCGTGAACGGCCGACCCGCCCGTGGCCAGCATCGGATCGACCAGTAGAACCTCGCGGTTGTCGATGTTCTCGGGGAGCTTGCGGTAGTACTCGACCGGCTGGTGGGTGGCCGGATCCCGGTAGAGGCCCAGGTGCCCGACCCGGCCATGGGGGATGAGCGTGAGGATGGCCTCGACCATGACGAGCCCGGCCCGTAGGATTCCGACGATCGCCGGTGCCAGCCCGCTCAACACGGGAGACGTCGTTTCGGCCACCGGTGTCTTGACGGGAACATCGTGGACCGGGAGGTGACGCAGGGCCTCGTAGGCGGTCAGGAGCGTCACCTCCTGACAGAGCAGGCGAAACGCCGAGGACGGTGTCTGCTCATCCCGCAGCATGGTGATCTTGTGAGCGACCAGCGGATGGTCGACCACGGTCACCCGATCGGGGCTGTTGGTAGCCATGTCCGGAAACGGTAGCACGCGGCTCCTTGCATGTACCGGACGGCGGCCGAGCAGTGCCGCCTCGGCCCGCCGGGCCAGATCGCGGGCCTGCTCGATGTCGTCACCGAACGCCGTCACATGGCCGAGCTTGCGGCCCGGCTTCGGTTGCTTGCCGTAGAGGTGGATGTGGGCTCCCTCAACGGCCAGCGCGTCGGCCAGATGTCCAGCCGGATCCACACCGTCGAGACCGCCGATCACGTTGATGGTGACGGCCGCCGGGTTGAACGCCCAGGTCGGTCCGAGCGGCAGGTCGAGAACGGCCCGCACGTGGTTCTCGAACTGCGACGTCGGACATCCCTCGATCGTGAAGTGGCCGGCGTTGTGGGGTCGGGCCGCCAGCTCGTTGACGACGAGGCCGTTGATGGTGAGGAACAGCTCGACGGCGAGAACCCCGACCGCATCGAGTTCGTTGGCCACCCGGGTGGCGATGTCGCGGGCCTCGTCGGCCAGCCGACGACCGATGTCGGCCGGACTCCTCGAACCTCGACACAGATTCCGTCCTGGTTGATGATCTCGGTGATCGGGTAGAAGCGGATGTGGCCACCCGGACGCCGGACCATCACCACCACGAGCTCCTTCACGATGGCCTGGTACTGCTCGGCCATGAGCGCCAGGTGTCCGAACTCGGCGAAAGCACCTTCATCGCCTCGTTGCGGTTGTCGACCACCCATGACCCCACGCTGGTCGGGTGGGGCGGCCCGGATCGTCTTGAGCACGACCGGGTAGTTGAAGCGTGAGGCGAAGTCCATCACGTCGTCGGGCCCGAAGATCTCCGCGAACTCCGGCACGTTGAAGTTGCGGTGTCGCAGCATTCGCCGCTGATGAAGTTTGTCGAACGCGACCCGAATCGTCTTGGTGCCCGGTCGAAGCAGGTTGCCGTTCTCCTCCAAGGCTTGGAGCAGGCCGATGTCGATTCGCTCGTGCTCGAATGTGACCACATGACAGTCGGTGGCGAACCCGGCCAGGGCGTCGGGGTGGTTGAGTACGACCTTCGGTGCCACCTGGGCGGCCGAGTCGTCGAAGTGCTCGGCGAACAGCCGAGGGGTGATTCCCAGCTTGAGTGCAGCCTGGTAGGTCATCCGGGCGATCTGACCGGCGCCGACGATACCGAGGCGATAGAGGTGCGGGATGTCCAACGGCACGCCCAAACAGTAGCCGCCGCGTGCCCTTCGGCGGTACCATTCCCGTACCGGGAGCCCGATTGTCGACTACGTTTCTCAGCTGTGACATCGCCAGGCGGCCGGACCACGATGAAGCCGACCGTCGGTCGCGCCAACGCCGGGATTCGTCCAAACCGCCGCATGCCCCGACCGCCGATCGACCACCCCTACCTCTGGAACCGCCGCAAGCTCCTGACCACGCTGGGCAGTCGGCGCCGCCGCTGCGGTGACGACCCGGGTCGGATGGTCGACCTGGCTCGACTACAAGGCGCAGTCGCGGTTCACAGCGACTCGGCAACGGTCACCGACCTGGGCGCCGGCTGGAGGCGGTCGAACGATGAGCCCGACGTCGAACTGGTCGACGGACCGGCCGGGCCGGTGGCCACGCCGGTGATGGTCGGCGAGGGCGCTCGGACCGGGCCCGGACCACTTCTTCGATGTCGTCATCAACAACGGTCGGGTGGTCGATCCGGCGTCGGGCTTCGACGGCCTGGTCAACGTCGGCGTCGACGGTGAACCGGATAACCGCGCTCCTCGCAGCGCCCCTGCAGGGCAGGGAGGCATATCGACGCCGCCGGTCTGATCGTCGGCGCCCGGCTTCGTCGACCTGCTCTCCTACGAGCCGAACGAGTTCGGGGCCTGGCTGAAGATCGCCGACGGGGTGACGTCGAACCTGGCGATGCACGGCGTGAGCAGCTCGGCCGAGGCAGTACTTCGACTCCTACACCGGACGATCGCCGGTCCACTTCGGGGGAGCCTTCCACCATCACTACTGGCGGGGAACACCAGCTCGGCGTCGGTATCGAGCGAGGCGCCGTCGGCGACCACGCTCGACCGGTTGGAACAGGCGGCCCGCACCGGCATCGAGCGAGGGTTCGCCGGTATCGCCTTCTCGCCCGAGTACTCGCCCGGCACCACGAACGAGGAGATGGCTCGGCTGGTGTCGGTGGCCGCCGAGTACGGCCACGTCAGCTTCTTCCACCTTCGATACTCCGACCCGGAGCCGCCGGGCACGAGCCTGGAGGCGCTGGCCGAGGTGATGAGCATCGCCGAACGGTTCGACGCTGCGACCCACATCCAGCATCTCACCAGCACCGGCGGCACATTCGTGATGGACGAGGCGATCGCCCTGATCGAACAGGCCCGCAACTTCGGTATCGACATCACCGCCTGCGTCTACCCGTATGACTTCTGGGGCACGTTTCTGGCCAGCAACCGCTTCGCTCGAGGCTGGCGTGAGCGCTACCGGATCGACTACGGCGACCTGCAGATCGCCGGTACGACCGAACGGCTGACGCCGGTCACGTTCGCCCAGGCCAGAGCTGAGAACAAGTTGGTGGCCGCCATCGGCTCCATACCGGAGGACGAGGTGCAACTGGCCCTGACCCGACCCTGGGTGATGATCGGCAGCGATGCCATCCCCGAGGTGGGCCTCAACAACCATCCTCGGGGGGCGGGCACCTTCGCCCGGACGCTCGGTCGCTACGTGAGGGATTTGGGCCTGCTCGATCTCCGCACCGGTCTGGCGAAGATGACCATCCAACCGGCACTTCGGGTCGAGAAGATGATCCCGGCGATGAGACGAAAAGGTCGCTTGCAACGGGGCGCCGATGCCGACATCGTCGTGTTCGACCCGCTGCGGATCACCGACAACGCCACCGTGTCCGAACCGGGCCGACCGTCGGCGGGAGTCGAGTGGGTGCTGGTCGACGGCCGGGTCGCCCTTCGGCGGGGTCGGCCCCAACTCGACGTGCTGGCCGGTCGACCGTTGCCGGCTGATGTGTCCTAGGCGCGCTCTCGACGGGTCCGCTGAGCAGCCCCTCGCTCGACGTGCTCGTCGGTCAGTCGTCGAGGACGTCGCTGAACGACGTGAGCACCTGGTCGACGTAGTGGCAGCAGCTCTCGCCCTCGGTGGCCAGACCGTCGACGAACGCCCGGACGACCGTCATCGTGAAGGGCTTGTGCGTGGCCGCCTCGTCCGGTGTGGCGGCCTCACGGATGAAGGGGGAGTGGAGGCAGCGGTCGAGCCCGTGCAGCAGGAACTCTCCGACCTCGGGGTCGATCTGTTCGGACCAGCGGAACGGGGTGCCCTCGGCTTCGGCCTTCGCGGCGCGGTCGGACCAACGATCGATGTAGGTACCCCAAAGATCCACCATGTCAGGTGAAACCTGGCTCATGGCTTCGGGATCGGAGCGGAGTTCGATGATCAGGCGGCGGGCGAACCTCGTCCATCCGTCGGCTTCGGTAGCCGGGCACGGACCTAGCTCTAATAGCATCGTTTTCGATCGTACATCGGAACCGACGGAGGCCAAACGGACCGTCGCTTTGTCTCGATCTCGTAAGAGTCGGGTCAGGCGGGCGCGTCGAGCGCGGCGGCGATCAGCTCCACGATCGGGCCCTGTCCCTTGTGCAGTTTTGTTCGGGCCTCATCCAGTGGGCACCAACGGGCGGCGTCCACCTCGGGTATCTCGATTCGGCGGCCCGAGCGGGGAGGCCACTCGATCTCCGCCGTGTTGCTCGACACGTTCTCGGCATCGAAATCGCCAGCGATCAGGACGGCATGGATGACCTTGCGGCCGGCGGTGAACGGCGGCAGTTCGACCATCGGCTGGCCAGCCGGGGGATGCGGCGGCGGACGACCGAGCTCCTCGGCGAACTCCCGGAGCGCGGCATCGGCCGCCGACTCGATCTCCGGGTCGAACTCGCCCTTGGGTATCGACCAGGCGTGCTCGTCCTTACCGGCCCAGAACGGCCCGCCCGGGTGCACGATGAGGATCTCGACACCGCCGGTGTGCGGATCCGGCCGTCGGTGGAGGACGACACCGGCGGAATGCGTCGCCATGAGGGTCGACCGGCGTTCAGCCGGGGAGGCGCACCTTGAGGTCGCCTCGGCCGATGCGTTCGAGGACGGAGTTGAGGACGCGGGTGTCGTCGTCGAATCCGAGCACGTCCTCGAGGTCGTCCGAGGCGTCGTCGTTGAGGATGAAGTACTCGACCGCACCCCGGATCATGGCCCGTTCCCGACGGTCGAACTCGCGGCTGAACGTGAGCAGCTTGGTCGAGGCCTCGGCCACCAGTTCCGCTGTTTCGACGTCGGTGTTGGGGCCGGCGTTGGCCCGAACGTGTTCGAGATGGATACCCACCATCTCCGCCAGTTGCTCGAGTTCCTCGGGGCTCGTGTCGATGCAGAGACGGCGAAACCGTCGCTGTTCGTCAGGATGCAGGAGATCCTCGAGGTCGAAGTCGAAGTCGATGTCGATCTCGGCATCACCGAGGTCGATGTGGTCAACACGTCCGCCGCTGCTCATGAGCCAAGTATGGACGATGGACCGGAGCTTCGCACGGGCATGACCGTAACATGTTTGTCAGAGGTCGTCGATCAGCTTGAACAGCTCGGCCATTTCCATGTCGACCGCCCGACCTGCCGCGGTCAGTTTGTCCTCGACACGCTGGCGGAACCGGATCAGTTCCGGATCGTCGCCAGACTTCATCGTCGATTCGAACTGGCTGTGGTGCGATGTCAGCGCCCGGTACTTGGCGTCCAGATAGCCGGACACATCCTCAGCGTGATCGGGCTCATCGGCTTCGAAGAGCAGGAGCATGTCGGGCCGATGGTGGGGCTGGGGAAGGTCGGGGAAGAACTTGGGATCGCGGGCGGCGATGATTCCGTCGGTCGTGAGCAGGCCGGCATGACGGTGGTCGGGATGGAGCCGATACCGCTTCCACGGATCGTGGCCCAGCACGACCGTCGGCTTCGTTTGCCGGATCACCTCGGCCACCTGCCGGCGTTGGGTCATGCCGGAATCGAGCTCGCCGTCGGGCCAGGCGAGGAAGACGACCTCTCCGGTTGCGCCGAGGGCCTTCGCCGCGGCCCTCTGCTCCCGTTGGCGGGTGGCGATCAGCGCCTCCTCGTCGGCGCCCGGATCCCAGGTGCCCTTGGAACCGTCGGTGCACACCAGCACGTGGACCTCGCAGCCCGCGTCGGCCCATTTTGCCAGCGTGGCGCCGCACCCGAAATCGATGTCGTCGGGGTGGGCGCCGATGGCGAGCGCCCGGCGCGGGGTGTCGAGATTCGACGTGAACGCCCCCACGGCAACCGAGGCGGGCGTGAGCGGATTCTGGGCTTCGGTCATGGGCTCACCTCTCCGGCACCCGTCGTTGCGCCGTCGGCCATCCAGGCGACGAGGTCATCGGGAGTGTCGAGATCCCAGCTCAGGTTATCGTCGACGAGCATCCGAATCGGGAGGCCGAGACGCTCGGCTTCCGCCCGATGCCGTTGGGCCGAATCGGCACCGTAGCCGAAGACGAAGGGTGGATCGAGGTCGAGTGGCAGGGCCAACACGTTGGTGCCGGTGCCGTGATGGTCGGTCACCACGACGACGCCCTGGTTGTAGGGCGCCTCGTCGAGCCATGTCAGATCGCTGGCCATGGGGATGTCGGCGTGGCAGATGATCGCCCGATCGTGTCCCATCGAGGCCGCCATGATCGCTGCTTCGGTCACCGCCGGATTGAGTCCGGTCGCCGTCACCTCCAACGCCCCGATCCCGACCTCGACAGCCCAATCGGCCACCAGGTCGCTATCGCAGACCACATAGGTGGGCAGCGGACGGGCGGCCATGACAACGCCGGTCGCCATGCGGCGGGCAAGGCGGGCCCGATCGGCGGCGTCGAGCCGACCCGACAGCCGGCCCTTGGCCAAGTCGAACGACTTGACCGGAACCAGGACGACGGTGCCTGCACCCAACGACTTCGACTTCACCGCGTCCAAGGGTACCGCGCCGACACCGATGCGCTGCCGGTGCTCTGCCGACCGCTCGGGCCCTTAGGGGCCTAGCGGGTAGGCGCTTCGCGCCTGACCCTTGGCCTGGAGTTCATCGTGATTCGGAGCTTCGCGCTCCACCTACCCGCTGAACTCCTTAGAGTGAACGGATGACAAACGAAGGGGAGACGGGGACCGGTGGCCCCGCGAGTGCAACGTCGGCGTCGGTGGTCAAACCTCCGGCACCGCCGCTGCGGGTTCTGGTGGTCGGCGGTGGCTCGTGGGGGACCACGGTCGCCCACCTGTGTGCCCACAACGCCGAGACGACGCTGTGGGCCCGGGATGCGGGGACCGTCGACGCGATCAACGCCGATCATCTGAATCCGCGTTACCTGCCCGACTTCCCGTTGCATCCTGAGCTCGCCGCAACCGTCGATCTCGAAGCTGCGCTCGACGGCACCGATCTGCTGGTCATGGGCGTGCCGACATCGGCGTACCGCGCCACCTGTGAGGCGATCGCCCCGCACCTGCGACCGTGGGTTCCGGTCGTCAGCCTGGCCAAGGGGTTCGAGCCGAAGACCCACCTGCGCATGTCGCAGATCGTCGAGCAGGTTCTGCCCGATCGGCCGGTCGGCGTGCTGACGGGCCCCAACCTGGCGAAGGAGATCATGGCCGGGCATCCGACGGCCGCCGTCATTGCCTTGGCCGACCTGAACATCGCCCGCAAGTTGCAACAGGTTTTCACCACACCGACCTTCCGCGTCTTTCTCCATCACGATGTGATCGGCTGCGAACTGGGCGGGGCGTTGAAGAACATCTACGCCATCGCCGCCGGCATGGTCGAGGGCCGAGGTCAGGGCGACAACGCCCGGGCCGCCATCATCACCCGAGGGTTGGCCGAGCTGATCGAACTCGGCTCGAAGTTGGGCGGTGAGGCCCTGACCCTGGCCGGGCTCGCCGGAATGGGCGATCTCATCGCCACGTGCGTCAGCCCGCAGTCCCGCAACTCCCAGGTCGGCCGAAAGCTCGGGACCGGCATGACCGTCGACGACATCCTGGCCGACATGAACCAGGTGGCCGAGGGCGTCAAGGCCGCCGGCGTCGTCAACGAACTGGCCGAGCGGCACGACGTGTTCATGCCGATCGCCGCCCAGGTCTTCGCGGTGTGCCACCAGGGCCTCGACGCCGACTTCGCCCAGGATGCACTGCTGCGAGGCCGGCTGGGCCACGAACAAGCCGGTCCAGGACAGAGCTGGCCCAGTTGACCTCGCTGCTCGGCCCCCGATCAACCGAACGTGTGGCCGACGGCGGAGTCGGCCTGGCGGCCGTGCTCGATTCGCCACGGGGATTCGGTGTCGACGGCGGCGGTCTCGTGCAGGGGCCCGACGCCCGTTGGGTGCTCGACTGGTGGATCGGTGCCGACGACCGCTGGCATCTGCCCGCCCGTGAGCCGACGGTGCGCCAGCGGCTGCGCGGGTGTGGTCCGGTAACCGAGACTGCGGTGAGGGTCCCGTCCGGCGACGTGATCCAAACGGTCCATGCGGCGTTGGTCGACGGCCGGACCGTGGCCGTTGTCGAGGTCGAGAACCAGTCGCCGGTCCCGGTCGCCCTGGCCATCGCACTGCGGCCGTACACCCTCGACGGGGAGCCAGGCGACCTCGTGGTCGAGCGGATCTCGCCCACCGAGTACAGCGTGCAGCCTCACCGGCTCACGTTGCCCCGACCGCCCAACGAAGCGGGTTTCGCCGGTGATCATGATCTGCTTGGGATGGTGGAGGCCGGCCGCTCGCTGAGCTGGCCCGACCGAGCCGCCGGTGCGGCCAACCTCCCGTTCCCGAACGCGGTCGTCATGGTTCCGGTCCCGCACCGCACAACCTATCGCTACTGCCTCGGTCCGGCCGATCTCAACGTCGACGTCGACCAGCTGCCGGGCCCCGACAGCGTCGCCCGGGGATGGAACGCCGTGGTCGAGTCCGGCGGCCGGTTCGAGTTCCCCGACGGGGGCCTGGCGCAGCTGGCCGGAGCAGCCCGAGCCCGGCTGCTGTTGATGGACGACCGGCTCCCCGGGGTCGACGGCGATCTCGGCACGGTGTTGGCGGCGCTGGCCGAGTCGGGCCACGGTGACCGGCTGGGCAACTGGCTACCCGACCTGATCGACGAGTTGCTGGGCCATGGTGGGCTCTCCCCGGCTGACGAGGCCGGGTCGGCTCGGGCGGCGGCCCTGGTGGACGGGCTGTCACGGGCCCTGGTGGTCCGGCGCGATCAACGCTCTGCCGACGAGGCGCTGCCGTCACTGCTGCATCTGACCCGGGCACTCGAGTCGAGGTTGAGCAAGCCGACCCGTTCGGTCCGGGCTCGGGAAGCGGAAGCGCCGGGTGAACCGGCCCGGCACTGGTGTCGGGCCGCCACCGCCCTGGCGGTGCTGGTGTCCTGGCTCGGCCAGGAGGACGCCGCCGCTGGATTGCGACGGCGGATGTCGGACGTGGCGAACCGCATCGAGGCGACCGGGCACGAGGACAGCGAGGTCCTGATCACCGCCGGCGGACCGGCGCCGACCGGGGGTCGGGTGGGCCATGACGAGCTGATCGGGTGGTCGCAGCAGGCCAACCTGATCCGACGCTGGTACGGATCGGACCGGTCGATCGGCTCGGGCCCGGAGGCGGGGCTGGTCGACGCCGCGGCGTTCTGGCGGGCCGCCCGGCATCTCCTCCTCACCGAACGGGTCGAGCTGGCCGAGCCCACCATCGAGCTTGTGCCCGACCATCCCGCATCATGGCGGGGGGGTTCGCTCGAGGTTCATCAAGCCGCGACCCTGTACGGTCCGCTCTCGTATGCGATCCGCTGGCACGGTCCCCGTCCCGCACTGCTGTGGGACGCGTCCGAGTGCAGGGCCCGGATCGTGTGCTCGTCACTCGACCCCGAATGGTCGACGCTCGGTGACCGGGGGGAGACACTGCTGGCGGGCGTGGCTGACGGGCTCGACCACGTTCCCGGCCCGGGCGACAGCTTCTCCTAGCGGGCCGCACTAGTGTTGTTGGCGTTGTGACCGCCACCGTCCCCAAACTCCGCAAGGCGCTGAAGACCAAGGCCCCTGGGTTGTCGGTCGAGCGGGAGTTCTGGGAGTCGGGCCACGAGATCGTGGTCGGGGTCGACGAGGTTGGCCGCGGTTCGTGGGCCGGTCCGCTCACGATCGGCGCCGTCATCGTGCCCAAGGGTCGCCGCATCTACAAGCTGCGCGACTCGAAGCAGCTCACCGAGTCGGAGCGGGAGGCACTGTTCGACCGGATTGCGGGCTGGTGCGATGCCTGGTCGGTCGGTCACGTCACGGCCGCCGAGTGCGATCACCTCGGCATGTCCGCCGCCCAGAAGCTGGCGGCCCGGCGAGCCCTCGACGGCCTCGGTGTCGAGCCCGCCGCGGTGATCCTCGACGGCAAGTGGGACTTCGTCGGCCATCCGGTGACTCGCAAACTGATCCGGGGGGACTCGAAGTGCCTGTCGATCGCAGCGGCGTCGATCCTGGCCAAAGTGACCAGGGATCGGATCATGAGAGCCGAGTCGGCCAACTACCCGGGCTACAACTTCGAGAACAACAAGGGCTATCCGTGCCCGCAGCACAAGATCGCCCTCCAGGGGTACGGGCCGTCGGCCATCCACCGACGATCCTGGGTGTTCATGGACTCGCTCGTGTGGACCGGCTGTCGCCGACTTCCACCGGGCGGTCAGATGTCGATCTTCGGCCCGTGACGTTTCTCGTCTCGACGGCTCCGGTCTAGCTCGCGGCGAGTTTCATCCGGCCGATGTCGGCCCGTTCGGCGGCGGAGGCCCCAAACTCGTACTCCGACGAGTCGACGACGGTGGTCGGGGCGTCGTCCTTCAACCGGTAGGCCTGCTGCATGGCGTCGTCGGCCGCACTGTTGGTGGGGATCAGGGCGTTGTATTCGGCGGCGACCGCCTGCTGGGCGGCGATCAGGCGGCTGAGTACCTCGTGGGTCCAGCCGATGGCATAGCTCATCCGCGACTTCGGCTGGTCGAGCAGCATGTGGGTGCGGAGTTGGGGAAGGAGGTGGCCGACCATGGTCTCGACGAGGTCGAGATCGACCTGGGTGCCGAACAGGATCACCTGGCTGTGATCACCGATCGATCGATGAGCCGCCGAACTCCGATTCAGCTCCGCGATCCCACCGTAGAGGTAGATGACGCCGCGGGTTGCCTCACTCCAGGTCTTGACGTCGATGCGGCGCTCGAGAACCTCACTCTCGGCGTCGCTGAGTTCCCTGGCCTCGATCTGATACCGGGTGATCAGCGCCTGGGCCTTGGCCTCGAAGGCCTCCCGTTCCGGCTCGTGATCGGTACTCGACGCCTTGGCCAGCATGGCTCTGACCTTGTCGATCACACCCGCCCTCCTGGGCGCCGACAGTGGTGTTATCGGTGCTTCTCGGTCGGTTTGGTGTGATGTGGAGGTGCGGGCATTGTGCTGATCATCGGTATCGAAGTCCGTCGTGAATGTCATGTGATCCCAAGGTGTGAAGCCGAAGCTGCCAACGGCGCGAAGGCGCGCCGATAAACCGGTTCTGCCCCGTAGCCTTGCCGCTATGGCAGATAGTAGTACCGACGGTCGGGCAACGAGGGAATACTCGCAACTTTGGGCGTCTTATGCCGAGGCCATGACCAATCCTGAACCCCCGACCCGCGGTCTTCTCGGCTTCGGACGGGACAACATGGCGATTCCCGGCCCCTCGGTCATCCCCGAACGGGTACTGGCCGCCATGTCCAAGCCGATGACCGACATCTATGCCGGGGAGCTCGTCGAGGTGTCGGCCCGGATCTTCTCGGCCCTTCCGGCCATCGCCGGAACCGAGGCGCCGGTGTTCGTGGTCATGTCGAACGGCCACGGCGCTTGGCAGATGGCCATCAACAACACGTTGAGCCGGGGCGACGACGTTCTCGTGCTCGAATCCGGGCGTTTTGCCGTGATCTGGGGGGAGATGGCGGCCCGATCCGACGTCAACGTCGAGGTCCTGCCCGGTACGGACCGTCACCCGGTCGATCCGGCGGCGGTCGCCGAGCGTCTGGCGGCCGACACCGGGCATCGCATCAAAGCCGTGATGTGTGTGCAGACCGACACGGCATCGGGGGTCATCAACGACATCGCCGCCATACGTCGGGCCATCGACTCGATCGGTCACCCGGCCCTGCTGATGGTCGACTGCATCGCGTCGCTCGGCTGCGAGCCGTTCGAGATGGACGCCTGGGGGGTCGACGTGACCGTCGCCGCGTCGCAGAAAGGGTTGATGGTGCCGCCCGGACTTGGATTCGTCTGGGCCTCCGAGCGAGCGCTGGAGGCCCACCGTGGCGCCGACCTGCGTGACGGCTACTTCGACTGGGAGCGGCGGCTCAACGCCCGATTCCACTACGAGCTTTATGCGGGTACCCCGCCGGTCTCACATCTCTACGCCATGGCCGAGGCGCTCGACATGATCGACGAACAGGGCGGAATCGAACGGGTGTGGGATCGCCATCGGGTTCTGGCGACCGCGGTCTGGGCTGCGGTCGACGCGTGGTCGACCCCTGGCGGCATCGAGTTCAACGTGATCGACCCCGCGTCCCGGTCGGCGGCCGTCACCACCGTTTTGACCGGCTCGATCCGGGCCGACGAGATGCGGTCCATCTGCCGCTACCAGGCGGGCCTGACCGTCGGGGTCGGCATCGGCGATTTCGCCGATCGGGCGTTCAGGATCGGCCACATGGGCTATGTGGATCCGCCGAGCCTGCTGGGCACGCTGGCCACGGTCGAGTCGGCGTTGACGGCGATGAACGCGCCGCTCGGTGGCTCGGGTGTGGCTGCCGCGGCCGAGGTCATCGGCCGGCATCTGGCCTCCGAACTCGCCCAGTAGTAGTTTGTGCGCTGTGAGCCTCGGTTGTGGTGGCTGGGGCGCACGGTTCGGTGGACGGGCTTCGCGCCGAACACCGCCTGTCAACCGCCGGAGCCGTCGGAGCGTTGGGTTCCGACCTTCAGCTCCCGAAACGGGCTCGTCGTGTCGATACCCGGCTCCTTCGGCAGCCCGAGGACCCGCTCGCCCAGGATGTTGCGCAGGACCTGGTCGGACCCGCCGGCGATCGCCATGCCCGGCATGCCGAGCACGTAACCCGACCAGGAGAAGGTGCCCCATTCGCCGGTATCGGCGATCAGCCGCGGGCCGAGCACGGTGGAGACGAAGTCGGATGTCCGTCGCATATTCTCCGTCAGGAGCAGTTTCGCCCCCGACAGCTCGGGACCGGGCAGCTGTCCCCGCTTCAGCGCGGCCATGGCCCGGTCGTTGTTGAGGCGCAGCACCATGCCGTTGATGTAGATGTCGATCAGTTTCTGGCGGACGAGGGGGTCGTCGTCGAGTCCGAAGTGTCGGGTCATCTCCCGCAGACGGGTGAATCCGCCGCCGCGGCTGGGGCCTCCACCGATGGCGGCCCGTTCGTTCATGAGGGTGGTGAGCGCCACCCTCCAGCCGTCGTTGACGTCGCCAAGGCGCCAGGAGTCGGGCACGCGGACCTCGTTGAAGAACACCTCGTTGAAGTTGGCGCCTCCCGTCATCTGCCGGAGCGGCCGCACGTCGACACCCGGTGCCTTCATGTCGACGATGAAACCGGTCAGTCCCTTGTGTTTCGGCAGATCGGGATCGGTGCGGCAGATCACCTCGCCGATGTCGGCGTAGTGGGCGCCCGACGTCCAGACCTTCTGACCGGTCACGACCCACTCCTCGCCGTCGCGCTCGGCCCGCATCTGCAGGCTCGCCAGATCGGAGCCGGCGCCGGGCTCCGAGAACAGCTGACAGCCGACGACATCACCCCGGTACATCTTGGGCAGCAGATCGGCGGCGACATCGGGCTGTGCGTGATCGGCGATCGTCGGCGCCACCATGCCGAGCCCGATCGTGAAGAAGCCCTGAGCAGGCACGTCGTAGCGGCTCTCGAGCTCGGCGAAGGCGCGGGCGTGCTGGCGACTGAGGCCGCGGCCCCCGAGTTCGATCGGGCCGTCGATCCAACCGAAACCGGCGTCGTACTTCTTCGCCCGCCAGGCCTGGGACTCGGCCAATGCCCGCTTCTCGGCCTCCCGGTCGACCTCCTCGAACAGCGACGGATCATCCGGGCCCTCGCCCCACGTGAACTCGGAGGCCTCGGCCTTCAGTGGGGCATTGTCATCCAGGAAACGGGTGGCCTCGGCACGGAACGTGGCCAGATCGGGGGCGGCGGCCGGATCGGCGTTGGTTTGAACGTCGGTCATGGAGCCAAGGTAACCCGCGCCCGACATCGCCGCGCAATTGACCACGGGCGCCGTTACGGTCGACACGAGTTGCATCGTCGTCCTGCATCGAGGAGTCTCCAATGAGAATCGCCGTCCAGTTGCACCCCCAGCACGCCTCCTACGGCCAGATCCGGGAGGCGGCACTCGCCGCCGAGGAGATGGGGGTGGATGCGATCTACAACTGGGATCACTTTTTTCCTCTCTACGGCGAATCCGACGGCGAGCACTTCGAGGCGTGGACGATGCTGGCGTCGTGGGCCGAGGTCACGAGCCGCGTCGACATCGGCTGCCTCGTCACCTGCAACTCGTATCGGAATCCGGAGCTGTTGGCCGACATGGCCCGAACCGTCGACCACATCTCAGGTGGCCGTCTGGTGCTCGGCATCGGTGCCGGGTGGTTCGAGCGAGACTACGACGAGTACGGCTACGAGTTCGGTACCGCCGGTCGTCGCCTGGATGCGCTGTCGGAGGCACTGCCCCGCATCGAGGCCCGGATGGCGAAGCTCAATCCGGCTCCGACCCGCAAGATCCCGGTGTTGATCGGCGGTGGAGGAGAGCGGAAGACGCTCAGCTACGTGGCCCGTCACGCCGACATCTGGCACTTCTGGTGGAGCGCCGAGTGGGCCCACAAGAACGAAGTTCTCGAGCGGTGGTGCGCGGAGGTCGATCGCGATCCGGCCAAGATCAGTCGGTCGGTCGGAGTCGACACCGACACCGTCGACGACTACGACACGCTGTTCGCCGATCTGGCCGCGGCCGGTGTGGACGAGATCACACTCGGCACCGGTGGTCCCGACTACCGGATGGACCACATGAGGCGCTTCGTCGAATGGCGCGACTCGCTGTAGGCAGGGGCATGTCGCTGGCTTCGGCGCGGAGCGCCTTGTTTGGAGTTTGCCGTGGCAAACTCGTGAGAGTTGCCGTGCTGCCCTGGAGATCGGTTTTTCAGCGGTCACCAGGCTTCGGCGCGGAGCGCCTTGTTTGGAGTTTGCCGTGGCAAACTCGTGAGAGTTGCCGTGCTGCCCTGGAGATCGGTTTTTCAGTGGGCGCGAGCTGTAGTCTGTATCCCGTGGGTGAACCAGTAACCGTTGTCGAAGTCGCCAGCAGTCGTGAAGGATACGTCCGTTTCGAGACCAACCGGTCATTCACCGGAATGGGTCATGAGCGCTACGTGAAGGGCGAGCCGATCCACCTTGATCGGCCGGCCGACCAGATCGCCAGAACCCTCTTCGAGACCGGCAAGGTCGACGAGGTCCACGTCTATTCCCAGACCGTCACCGTGAAGCTGTCGGGGAGTGACTCGGCCGGTATCCAGGAGGCGCTCGAGGAGTTGTACACGTTTTACCGGCCGGGAGTCGAGGTCCCGACTCCGGAGTCATTCGGCGCCGATAGTTGATCTCGCACACCGTCCCGGCACGGGTTGGTCTGCTTGGTAATCCGTCAGATGGGTACGGCGGCCGCACTCTCGGCCTGGCCGTCCCCGAGCTGGCGGCGACGGTCGAGCTGACCGAGGCCGATGGGGTCGAGATCGTGGCCAATCCCGACGACGACTCCTGGTGGGCCGATGTCGGCGATCTCGTCGAGCAGGTCGACAGCTACGGCTACCTCACCATTCCCCAGGTGCTGGCGGCCACGATCCGCACGTTCGCCGATGTGGCCTCGTTCGAGGCGTCCGCCCAGGGTGTCGATGCGCCGGGCGCTCTCGCCAACTTCCGGTCTGCCGGCTTCCAGCTCACCTACAGCACCACCATTCCTCGCCAGGTCGGGCTCGGTGGTTCCTCGGCCCTGGTGATCGCCACGCTTCGCTGCCTTGCTTCGCTGACCGATCTCGACATGCCGTCGGCGGTCCTACCGTCGATCGCACTTCGGGTCGAAACCGAACAGTTGAACCTGACGGCCGGGCTGTCGGGTCGGGTTGTGCAGACCTACGGCGGGCTGATGGCCATGAACTTCGGAGAGATGACGACCGACGCCCGGTTCGGCGTCTCCCATGGCGATTATCAGGCGGTCGAAGCGGAGAGCCTACCCCCGCTGTTCCTCGCCTACCGCACATCGGCGGCCCGACCGAGCGATCGGTTTCACCGATCCCTGCGCCGGCAGTACGAGGAGGGTGACCACAAGATTCGCGAGTCGCTCCACCACCTCGCCGCCCTGGCGCTGGAGGGGCAGGCGGCGCTGCGATGGAGTGACGCCGATCGGTTCGCCGAGTTGATCGGTGAGAACATGCGGCTGCGTCGACAGCTGGGCGGTGTCCCTGACCGTCAGCTCGAATTGGTCGATCTCGCAACCAGCTGTGACGCGAACGCCACGTTCGCCGGATCCGGCGGTGCGATCGTGGGCGCATACGTCGACGAGGATCACCTGGACCGTCTGAGGACGGCACTGGGCTCGGTCGACGCGGTCGTCCTGCCGCTCTAGACGGCTCGCAGGTTTCGGGCGAGACTCGTGCCCGCGCGGTCGCGGGCGATAGTGACCAAAACTGACCGTTCTCGCCCGCGAACAACAGCCGAGAAGGTGTCCGGATTCCTCGAACCATCGCCCCGACCGAAACCTGCGATCGCTATCAGGGGTAGCCTCGGGGGATGGCTGGAACAGACAAAGAGCACGAGATCCAGGGATTCGCGGGGCTTGATCTCGGCGACGTGAAGGACGCCGTCGGCGCAGTGGTCGGGTCGAGCGACGACATTGCCGGCGCGGTGCGGTTCGTCGCCGAACACGGCGACGACATCGTCGACTTCGTCCAACGGCTTCCCGAGCTGTTGGCAACGACGGCAACTGCGCTCGGGGAGGCCGCCGATGACGTCTCGGGCGCGGCCGACTTCCTGATCGGTTCTCCTGGCAAGGGCGACGGGGTCAAGGCGGTGGCCGACGTGGCCGGTGAAGCACTCGACACGTGTCGGGAGGAACTGGCCTCCGCCCAGAAACTGTTGGCGTCGGTGTCGAAGCAGTTCGCCAAGCTTCCCATTCCCGACGGGGGCATCGGGGAGCGGATCGGTGACGCGGCCGAGCGGTTCGATCGGGTCGGTGATCGCCTGGCCGAGGTGGCCACCCAGCTTCGGAAGATGGGGCTCTCGGTCGACAAGGCGGGCCATGGCCTGGCCCGTACGGCCGACAAGCTGGAGAAGGGCGGCGAGGCTCTCGGCCGGTTCTCGCAGTGAGTGACCGGTTTCTGTAGCGAACATATGTTCGCTACAATGGAGAGGGATGGAGTCGACCCTCGACAACAACCGATCCGGCGTCCCGTCCGGTGGTCGGGCCACCCTGGCTGAACTGAGGGCCCGTCTGGGGCCGGTCTCGCTGATCAGACAGCAGACCGAGAACACAACCGCCCTCAGAGCGCTGCCCGATCAGCTCGTTCCGCTCTCCTCCATACTGCCGATGGGTGGGATCCAACGAGGGTGGTCGATCGGAGTCGAGGGCCACGGGGCGTGGGCGCTGGCGATGGGCCTGGCCGGGTGGCTGATGGCTCCCGACGGCTGGATGGCGGCGGTCGGACTCGAGGATCTCGGTCTGGTCGGAGCCCATGAACAGGGCGTCCCCCTCGACCGGGTGCTCATGGTGGAGACCCCGACGCCCGATCAGTGGGCCACGGTGGTGGCGGCCCTGGTCGAGGCGATGCACGTGGTGTGCGTTCACCCCCATCATCGGATCGGCCGACAGGAGGCCCGTCGCCTTCAGGCCCGGGCCCGGGAGCAGCAGGCCGTGCTGCTGCATCTCGACGGGGGGCGGACCTGGCCGTACCCCGTCGACCTGGTACTGAACGGCCGGAGCCAGCAGTGGGAGGGCCTCGGTCGGGGCCACGGCCATCTGCAAGGTCGACGACTGCTGGTTGAGGTGGGAGGGCGACGAGCGCCGGGATCCGGTCAGTGGGCCGAGCTGAACCTGGACGGTGCCCGATGACAGAGCTTGCCCGATGACAGGGCGTGCCCCATGACAGGGCATACCCGATGACAGGCCCCGAGGCCACCCGCATGGTCGTGGTGTGGTGCCCCGACTGGCCCATCGTCTCCTGGGGCGTGGCCTCCGGACGAACCGGCCGCGGTGCTGGTGGCCAACCGGGTGGTCGCAACCTCCGCCGCGGCCCGCGACGAAGGGGTGCGAGCAGGGCAGCGGCGCCGGGAGGCTCAGAGCCGGTGTCCTGACCTGGCCCTGCTCGATCGCGACGTCGACCGGGAGAATCGCCTGTTCGAGCCGGTGGTCGCCGCCCTCGACGCCGTCACCCCCCGGGTCGAGGTGGCCGGAGCGGGGCTGGTCGGGTTTCCCACCCGGGGTCCGGCCCGGTTCTTCGGTGGGGAAGCGGCCATGGCCAACGTGGTCGTCGATGCGGTGACGCCAACGCTGTCACGTCAGGGTCGGGTCCGGGTGGCCATCGCCGATGGGGTGTTCGCCGCCCGCCTGGCCGCCCGCTCCCGGCCCGGAGGGCGTTACGACGTCGGGATGGAATCCGTCACCGTCGGTCAATCGGCGGTGATCCAGACGGTGCCGCCCGGGGCGAGCGGTGACTTCCTCGCCCCTCTGCCCGTCACCACCCTCGAGATGCCGGACCTGGCCGACGTGTTGATCCGCCTCGGCCTCGACACCCTGGGTCTGCTCGCCGGGCTCTCGGCCGCCGACGTAGTCGATCGGTTCGGACGCGACGGCCTGCTGGCCCACCGCTTGGCTCGAGGCCTCGACGATCATCCCCCCTGATCTGCGTCACCCGGCGCCCGATCTGGCCGTGAGCATGGACGTTCGATCCCCCGGCCGACCGGTGATCGAGCGCTGTGCGCTTTCGTCATTAAAACCCTGGCCGATGAGCTGCACGCCAATCTCAACACTCGGGGGTTGTCCTGTACCCGGGTCGCCATTGAAGCCGAAACCGAAACCGGGGAGCGGCAACTGCGGTTGTGGCGCCATCAGGGCACACTGTCGGCCGCCGCGGTGGCCGACCGGGCTCGCTGGCAGCTCGACGGTTGGCTCAATCAAACTGCAAGCCAGCTCGACCCTCCTCGGGCATTCTGCATTTGACCATCGTGCCCGACGAGGTGGTGCCGGCCACCGGCCGTCAGTTGGGATTCTGGGGTGGCCGATCGAGGTCGGAGCCGATGATGTGACCCGGGTGGTGGTCCGGCTGCAGACGATTCTGGGTGCCGACGGGCTTGACCGTGCCCGAATTCAAAGGTGGACTCACCGCCGGGGAACAGATTGCGTCTGGTTCCGGCCGCGGCGGTCGATCTTGGATGGAGGAGCGACCGGCGGCCAGCCCCGACTGGAATCGGCCGAGCCGTGGCCGGGTCGTATTCCAGCCGCCGTCGCCGCTTGCGTGTTCATCCCGACCCGATGCCGGTTGAACTGGTCAGGATGGAGGAGCGGGGAGTCGATCGATGGTCACCGGCCGGGGTGAGCTGAGTGGGCCGCCCGCATCGGTTGAAGGTGGAGGTCGATGGCCGGGACGGGGTGGCGGGCACGGTCAGCCGGTTGGGCCGGGCCCTGGCCTGCGGAAGCAGCGGTGGTGGGATCCCGCTGACCCGTACGGCGCCGAGCTCGTCATGCAGGTCGTACTCGACGACGGCAGCGGCTCATCTTCTGGTTGTGGAACGTCAGTCAGTGGTTTGTTCGAGGCAAGTTATCAGTAGGGCGATTCGGTAGAGCCGGTACAACTGTGACGGGTGGCGCAGACGATTAGCCGTCCTGCCGGGTTTGTCCGGCTCTTTGAAAGAAGTTAGACTTTCTAAGTATGTTCTCCCGTCCTCCCTGGTCCGTCTCCCCGTCACGAGACGATTCGACCAACCCGCCGGACGGCTCGACCGGAAACACTCAAGGGCCCGCCAGTGGAATGGCAGTGGCCTTCACCTCGTTGCAGACACCCCGACGTACCGGACACTGTGGTGGGGCGGGCTGTTCAGCTTCTTGTCCGATCCAGATGCAGTTTCTTCTCCGGGGTCATGTCTGGCCTGGGAACTCACCGAACGGGAAGGCGCTCTCGGGCTCGTCTACCTCTGTTTCGGCATCAGCGTTGCTGATCGCCACACCGCTCGGCGGGGTGGCCAGCGGACCGTTTCTCGAAGCGGACTGATCATCGTGCGTGGCTCAGACTCGCCATCACCACGTTCGCCGTGGCCATGGGCGTGGTCGTCCTGCTCGACATCGCCGAGTTCTGGATGCTGTTGGTCTCAGCCATGGTCCAGGGCACGGCGTTCGGATTTTTCGGGCCCGGCCCGAGTGGCATTCTCCGCCGACCTGGTCGGGCGGGAACAGCTGGGCAACGCCATTGCGTTATCGCTGCCTAAGCATGAACGGCACTCGAATCTTTGCTCCGTCGTTGGCCGGTGTGCTGGCCGGTTGGGCCGCTTTTCGGCATCGGTGGTGCGTATCTGGTGGCCGGGTGCGACTTCTCGGTGGTGGCGCATGGTCGTTCTCCTCCGCCTACCCGCGTTCCCCGGAACCCGCATGGTCGCCCGTCCGAGGCCGAGATGGAGACAGCGCACAAGCAGGTGGAGAAGCCGCTCTGTCGGAACCTCGCTTCGACCCGCTGGCGGAGATGATCGTCGGTGTGCGCTACGTGGCTCGCCAAACCACCGTTGCGCCGTCTGGTGTCTCACCTCGTTTTTCATCGTGATGTTCGGCTTCAACTACGTGGCGTTCTATCCGGCCATGGTCGAGGGCGTCAGTTCGGTCTCGACGAACGCGTGGGTCGGCTACATCAGCTCAGCCAGCGCCCTTGGTGCGGTTTCCGTGTCGCTATTCCGTTGGCCAGCCGAGCCAACTCGAGCCTGGGCCAAGATCGGCCATGATCCTCGGCGAGCCTTCTTTTTCGGACATCGGTGTGATCGCGTTCGGTCTGGCCCCGGGACTTCTGGGTCGCCGTTCGCCATCATCGGGCTTTGTCGGATCGGAGCCAACACCGTCTATCAGACGCTGTCGAACACCATGGCTCTTGAATCTTGGCCGACGACAGCCCACCAGGGTCGAGTGCAATCGCTGATGCAGCTATCGTTCGCCGGATTCGGCATCGCCGCTGCACCCACTTGGACTGCTGGCCGAAGCCACCAGTCTTCGGCAGCCGCAGTCGTCTTGCATGGGGGTTGTCACGATTGGTAACCGCCGTCATGACGTATCTACGTCGGTGAGGGTGGCGTCGTCTCGGAGCGTGCGCAGCGAAGTCGAGGCACTTGAGGCCAAACGTGGAGCTGGTGGCGGCAACCTGAGGCTCGTGCCTTATGGACGCTCAGCGACCGGTAGGTTGAAACGGTGACTTCGCTCGATCACCTGCTTCCGGCGAATCCGACGAGGTCAGATGCGGTGCGCCGATCTTTGCCCGGACGGATCGCCGATCGATCCGGGTGGCACCGCCATCCGGGCCGATCGAGTTTTATTGGTCGAGACCGGGCTGCCCTGGCCCAAGCCGGTGTTTGACCACCCGACACTTGCGGGAGATCAATCCGTTGTTACGAAGTCGGCGCCATCCGACCGACACGCCTCCTGGGTTGCCGGCCCGACCACAATCCGACCACCAGCGATGTGGCGTGTTCAACCCAAGTCTGGGTGTTCGATCGGCCTCGATCGCCACACTCGAGAACGCCGCTTCGAGGTCTCGACTCGCCCGATGCGAACTGCTTGACCTGGCCGCCTGTCTGGCTGCCTCGAGGCGGATGGCGGCCAGTGATCAACTCTCGTCGGGATCGGCCCCCGAGCCGGAGCTATCGACGGAGTTCGGTGATCGACCCGGTCCGTGCTGGTCTGTACCCAGGGTAGCCACGACATCTGTGCTGCGGATGCCGACGGTGCCCGCCTGGCCATCGCCTCGTGACGAACTGGAGCTACCGTCTCGGCGTTGCCGGGACTGCGGGTCTTCCGGGTGAGCCACACCGGAGGACATCGATTCGCCCCGACGGCGATGACCCTTCCCGACGGCCCGGATGTGGGCCTACCTTGGTGCCGACATGGTTGCTGGAACAGATTCCTCGACCCTCAACAAAGGCAATCCGGCCGAGCTGGCCCAGTATTGTCGAGGCTGGTGGGGGGCCGACAGGTCGGTCCGGCCCAGGTAGCCGAGCGTGCGGTGTTCGCCGAACGTGGGGTTTGAAATCGACACCATGCGCCCGCACGGTGCATCGAGAGATCGAGCCTGGCTCCTTTTTTCGAGGTCACGGTGGACGACGGATCGTCGGTGGATCTGGTCGAGATCGATCGCCGGGTCGACGTCGACGTTGCTCTCGCCCGGGAGATTCCAACAATCGGCTGTCGGAAACCGGGTGGCCTCCCGGCCAAGGTCGGTCGGGAGTACCGGGCGACGCTCGCCGGTCCGGTCAGAAGACCGATGACTCAGAAGACGATTGACACGAGCGAGCGACACTTGCCGGTCTTCATCTCGTCGAATCCCTCGATTGATCTCGTCGAGCGTGATGGTCTTGCGACACCATCTCATCAAGTTTCAGTCGGCCGTCGAGATACATGTCGACGAAGCGGGGCATGTCGGTGCGGAACTGGTTGGAGCCCATATTGGAGCCGGTCAACGTCTTCTCGTCGATCAGATCGACACCATGTCGACCTCGATCATCGTGCCAACGGGGATGAGCCCGATCACCACCGCCTTGCCGCCGCTTGCCCAGCATGGCGGAAGCACTGCTCCGCCGTGGTTTTGGTGCCAACGGCCTCGAAGGCGTAGTCGGAACGCCGAGCCCGTCGGTCATTTCCTTGACCGTTTCCACCGGGTCGTCGGCCTCGGACGGCGTTGATGACGTGAGTGGCCCCCATGCTGTCTGGGCCAACTCCAGCTTGGACGGAAACCATGTCGACGGCGATGACCCGGTTGGCCCCGGCGATACGGGCCCCTTGAATGGCCGAGAGGCCGATACCCCCGCAGCCGATGACGACCACCGTGGAGCCGGGTTCGACCTTGGCCGTGCGGAATACGGCACCCAACCCGGTGGTGACGCCGCACAGCCGATCAGCGCCGCCTTGTCGAACGGCATGTCGCTTCGAGATCTTGACCAACGCATGTGCTCGTGTACCAACATCTGCTCGGCGAACGAGGACAGGTGCAAGGAAGTGGTGGAGATGTCCTCGCCGTCTCTGGTCAGGCGGGAGGGATCCGTGCCTTCTGATCGGCACCCCGTACCAGCTCGGTCGTTTTTGTTGAGGCAGGTGGACCGGATTATCCGGCCAGTGCACCGCTCGACAGTGGCCGCAGAACGCCGGAGAGGCAGGTGATGACGTGATCGCCGGGCTCCACGTAGGAGACCTGGGAGCCCACGGCGACAACTACGCCCGCCGACTCGTGGCCGAGAACCGTCGGGCACGGATGGGCGTACAGGCCCTCATGAAATGGAGATCACTGTGGCAGAGCCCGGGGCCCTGGTCTCGATCAGGATCTCGCGGGGACCGGGATCGTCGAGCGTCACGTCGGTGATGTCGAGCCGACCGGGAATGGAGTTGAGCACCGCTGCTTTCATAGCGGCCGAGCTTAATTCGCCAAGTACGCGGGGGCTACTCGTCGTCGGGTCGGCGGCGCTCAGAGCCAAGTTGTCGATCGAGGCGACGAACCGTTCGAGGTAGTCGGCCAGCTGCACCTGCTCGGTTTCGGTGAACTCCGACAGCATGAGCGTCAGACCGCTCTGGATCCG
>CBDCGP010000054.1:0-18566 GCA_965216655.1 Acidimicrobiales bacterium | reverse complement strand
ATACGGTCGGCCGGCACGGCGACGCCGTCGGCGGGCTCAAGGGCGTCGCGCTCCCGGCCCGCGGCGGGCCGTACCGCGCCGGCGAGATGGGCGATGGACTCCTGCCACGACGTGGTGGCCCCGATCGCGGTCGCCTGGGCCAGGTCGCCGAGCACGGTCAACGACCCCTGGTCGGCCCTCCGGCCGACCATCCGCAGATCCATGGGCGAGAGATCCTGGGCTTCGTCGATGATGATGTGGGCGTACGTCTGAGGGACGCCGGTGCAGCGGGCCTCGGCCTCGTCGAGGAGAGCCAGGTCGGCCGCGGTCCACGGCTCGGCCGCTGCCGTCGTGCCGCGTCGGGCGAGCAGCGACTGCTCGTCGGGGGTCAGTAACCCGTCCGCCGCCTCGGACAGGCGTTTCGGTGACGCGTACAAGCCACGCACGATCTCCGCCGGGGACAGGCGGGGCCACATCTTGTCGACGGCCTTCTTGAAGTCGCTCGATGCTCGCACACCGGCGGTGAACGTCGGCTCGTAGCCGGGGTCGACGTCGAGCCGAGCCGCATGGCGGCGCCAGCTCTCGGCGATCACCATCTTCCGGAACACGTCTCGACCGTCGTTCACCGGCAACGGACGAGCCAGCACCGATTTGATCATCGCCTCGAGATCGGCCGACGTGAAACGGACGACGGCCACACCGGCGTGAATCTCAAGACCATCGGCCGGCGGCTTGATCCTGGAGCGGATGGCGGCCTCGATGACCCGGGCCATGACCGGCCGTCCCTTCACGGCGGCCACCTCATCGGGATCGGTCGCCCGCACCCGATACTTCGCGGCCAAGAGGCCGACCAGGGTGGTCTGTCGAACCGATGTCTCCCCCAGGGACGGCAAGACGTCGGCGATGTAGCGGAGGAACAACGGATTGGGGCCGATCACGAGAACCCGGGCGTCGGCGAGAGCCAGTCGATGCTGGTAGAGCAGGAACGCGGCCCGGTGCAGCCCAACGGCCGTCTTCCCCGTTCCCGGCCCGCCCTGCACCACCAGAAGCATCTCCATCGGAGCCCGAATGATCACGTCCTGCTCGGCGGCGATGGTGGCCACGATGTCGCTCATCTGCCCGGACCGCGACCGGTCGAGCTCGGCCAGCAACGGATCGGGTATGCCGGACGCGGCCGCGTTGTCGGGATCGGTCAGATCCTCGTCGAAAATCGCCTCGATGAGGCCGTCGGCCACGCTGAACCGACGCCGGAACTCGAGGCCGACCGGGTCGACGGCGGTCGCCCGGTAGTACGGAGCGGCGACCGGGGCCCGCCAGTCGATGACAACCGGCTTGGCGTCGGCGTCCTCGACGTGACGGCGACCGATGTACCACCGCTCCGCCTCCGTGGTGTCGATCCGACCGAAGCACAGCGGTCCCGAACCCTGGTGCACGGCTTCGACCCGCTTGTCGAGGTGAGCCTTGGTCACATGGGCGTCGACGGTGTCCTCGTCGTCAACCGACCGCTGGCCGATGCGGGCCATCTCGACCGCCTTGTCCTGCATGGCGGTCAGGCAGTCGGCCGCGTGGTCGAGATATGCCTGTTCGGCGGCCAGGTCGGGATGTTCCTCGGTCACGGCTCGACTCCCTCCATACGCGACAATGACCCCTCGACCGTTCGACTGCGGCACACACGGTTCGGGGCGGCCTTTCACTCTAGGTCCGCCGTGGTCATTCGCGGGCGAAAACGGTCAAAAGCGGTCGTTCTCACCCGCGAACGCGCATGAGGGCTCTGCTCAGGAGTCGACCTCGACCCGATCGTCGAGGTCGACGATCACGGCGTAGTGGTCGGACGGCACGATCGCGGGACCATCGGGGACCGGAACAGGTTCGGTGCCGGCGAGCCGGGCGGACACCGGACTGCAGAACGGCTTGGCCCGCGGCCAGCTCACCAGCACGTAGTCGAGACGCCGACGGGGCCAGCTGGCCTCCACCGCATGCGGGTTGTCCCGCGTCCATGTGTGCCCCGGTCCGTCGCCGACCGCGGCCCACGAGTCGATGAAGATCAGCTCCGGCCGATAACCCGGTTCGAGCCCGGTGAGACGCCGTATCTCCTGGGAGTCCGGCGTGCCGTTCAGATCTCCCGTGAGGATGACCGGACGGGGCTCGTTGCCGCCGGCCGGGCCATCGGCGTCGTCCCGCCACCGGTGGCGCTCGACGGCATCGACGACGGCCTGGAGTTGAACCTGGCGGGTGGCGCTGGCGTGGTACTGCCAGGCGAGATGGGTGGTCACGAACAGCCGATGGCCGGCATCGTCGTCGATGGTGGCGATGAGGGCGGTTCGGGAGGTCGGACGCCCGTCGAGGTCGGGCAGCCGAAGCTGCTCCACGAGCGTCATCGGTCGCCGGCTCAGGATCGTGTTGCCGAAGGTCTGGGGTGAACCGTCGGGCCGGCGGGAGCGGATGACGTGGTAGCCGAGTTCAGCGGCCAGGATCTCCGCCTGATCACCGTGGTCGCCTTCATCGTCGACCCAGACCTCCTGCATGGTGATGACGTCGGCGTCGGCCGCCCGCAGGGTGGCCGAGATGGCCGGCTGGCGCTCCCGCCAGGGGCCGAACATCCACCACACGTTCCAGGTCATGACACGCACACCTCCGATGGTGCCATCCGTGGGTGTCCGACGCCGGGATGGGCCCCGACGAGCCTCCAACGACGGTCGGTGACAGGTGTGACATGTGCTCAAGCGGGCCGCTTGCGGAACCGATGTAGTGGACGTTCATTTCCGTCAACCCAACCACGGGAGGCCTGGTTCCTTGAGGCGCCGTATCGACAGCTCGCCGTTCTCTCCTCGGCGCTTCATCGATGCCTCCTACGGCCGTGCCGCCGGCCGGGTGGTCCTGACGCTCGCGGTACTGTTGGGCGTCGCCAGCTGGTACGTCAGCCGGACCGCGTTGGACAACACGATCGAGGAGCGTTTCGAGTTCAGGACCGAGGAGGTCACGACTTCCATCGAGGACCGCATGGCGACCTACGAGCAGGTGCTGTGGGGTGGAACGGCACTGTTCAACGCCAACTCAGACGTCACCCGCGATGAATGGCGGCTGTTCGTCGATTCGCTGAACCTCCAGGAGAATTGGCCCGGAATCCAGGGCATGGGATTCGCCATTCCGGTCGAACCCGAGGATCTCGCCCGGCATGAAGCCGCCATTCGGGCCGAGGGCTTCCCCGACTACGGCGTCAGCCCCGCCGATCCCGCCCGCGATATCTACAGCGCGATCATCTACCTCGAGCCGTTCGACTGGCGAAATCAACGGGCGTTCGGCTACGACATGTGGAGCAACGACGTCCGCCGGGAGGCCATGGCTCGGGCCCGCGACAGCGGCGAAGCGGCGTCGTCCGGTCTCATCACCCTCGTGCAGGAGACCGACGAAGACGTCCAGCGGGGGTTCCTGACGTATCTCCCTGTCTATGAAGGCGGGAGTATTCCGCCAACCGTCGAGGAGCGCCGCGCCGAGTTCATCGGCTGGGTGTACGCACCGTTTCGCATGGGCGACCTCATGCATCAGGTCATCGGACCCTACCGCAGCGATCTGAACTTCGAGATCTACGACAACGGCGTGCTGAGCAGCGACACGTTGTTGTTCGACACCGACGACGAGTCGTCGCTGGACGGAGGCGACGAGTCCGACCTGCAACGGCGCATCTGGGTCACCCACGCCGGCCATGACTGGCTGGTGAGCTTCACCGCCACCGACGAGCTGGTGGCGGACCTGGATCGACGGACGCCGACGTTGATCGCCGGAGCCGCCGTACTGACCAACGTGCTCCTCTTCTTCGCCATCTGGACGCTCAGCTCGCTCGAACGGCGGGCGGCCGAGATCGCAGCCGAGCGCACGGAGGATCTGACAGAGGCAAAGGCCGCGCTGGAGGAGCGCTCGCTCGAGCTGGAACGGTATGCGACCGAGCTCGAACGATCCAACAGCGAACTGGCCCAGTTCGCCCATGTCGCCGCCCACGATCTACAGGAACCGCTGCGCACGATCGGCAACTACTCGCAGCTCGTGGCCAGCCGCTATCACGACCGGCTCGATGATGACGGGCAACGCTGGCTCGAGTTCGTCTCGAGCGGCGCACAGCGCATGAGCAACCTCATCCGATCGCTTCTCAACTATTCGTCGGTCGACGGAAACGTGGTGCCGTTCGAGCCGGTCGACCTCAACGTCGTGCTGGACAAGGCACTGCGTGAGCTTGCCTCGAGCGTGGAAGTGGCCGATGCCAAGATCGTTCGCGATCATCTGCCGACGGTCGTCGGTGACGATGAACAGCTCGTTCGGCTCCTGCAGAATCTGGTCGGCAACTCGATCAAGTACCGCTCCCCCGAGGAGCCCCTGGTCGTGCGGATCTCCGGGCGGGAGGATGGTGACACCTGCCAGGTCACGGTCGCCGACAACGGCATCGGGATCAAGGAGGAGTACCACGGGCGCATCTTCGAGTTGTTCCGGCGAGGCGGAAAACAGCCCGAATCGGAGGGAACCGGGCTCGGGCTTGCCATCTGCCGTCGGATCGTCGAACGACATGGTGGGACCATCGGTGTTCAGTCGTTGCCCGGAGAGGGCAGCATCTTCACCGTCACCCTCCCCCGCGCCGTGAGCCCTGCGAGTTCACCGGCCGGAACGAGAGCAGACGAACGCCCTCGCCGGAACGATCCGTCGGTGCCCGGGCCCCGTTCTGAGGATCTGGTCATGTCGGCAGCAGCGACGGGGGATCGATCAGTCGAGTAGTGAATTGGAATCGACAGGAAGTCGGTTCGGCAATGTAACCAAGGATGAAGAAATGACCTACACCACGAACGAGGGCCAGCACGGTCCACAGCCGGCAACCGCCACGCCGCAACGGCAGCCCGGGGTCACCGCCGAGATCCTGCTCGTCGAGGACAATCCCGCCGACGCCGAGCTGGCGGTCATCGGCCTGCGGGGAGGCTCGCTCATCAGCAACATCCATATCGCCGTGGATGGCGAGGATGCACTGGAATTCCTGCATCGGCGGGGGGCCTATTTCGATGCGCCGCGCCCCGACATCGTTCTCCTCGACCTCAACCTACCGGGCTTGAGCGGCACGGAGTTGCTGCAGCTGATGAAGACCGATGACCGGCTGAAGACCATCCCGGTCGTGGTCCTCACCACGTCGGACGCCAACCACGACATCGAGCACGCCTACGCCGCCCACGCCAACGCCTACATGGTCAAGCCGGTCGACTTCCAGCAGTTCAACCACCTGCTCCAGGGGTTCATACAGTACTGGCTGTCGCTGGCCTGTCTCCCCCGCCACAGTTGAGATGGCCGACCCGCCTCAGGCCATCGCCGGTTGACCGACGGCGGGAAGGCGTACGACGAACGTCGACCCACGACCCAGCTCCGAGCGCACCGAAATGGTTCCGCCATGGGCCTCGACGAGAGCCTTCGACAGCGCCAATCCCAAACCGGTGCCGGCGATGGCATTGTCATACGACGACTGGGCCCGGAAGAACCGCTCGAACACGTGGTCGAGATCCTCGGCATGCATGCCGATGCCGGTGTCGGATACCGACAGCACGATCTCCTGCTGTTCCTGTTCCACCGTCAACGACACGGTTCCCCCGTCCGGCGTGAACTTGATGGCGTTGGTCAGGAGGTTGAGGAGGATGCGTTCCAGCTGATCGAGATTGCCGCGCACGGATACGGGCGGGAGCTCCTCGGGAAAGTCGAGCTCGAGCTCGGCCTCGTCGACCAGCGGGCGGACCATCGTGTGGATGCCCTCGACCAGCGACCGGACGGAGATCTCGGCGATGTCCTGGCCCAGCGCCTGTCCGGATTCGACCCTCGACAGGATGAGCATCTCGGTCAGCAGCTCGAGGAGACGGCGACCATTCCGCTCGACCACACTGAGCGCAGAGAGCTGATCGTCGGTGAGCGGCCCCATGTCGCCTTCCTGCAGCATCTCCACGTAGCCCAGCATGCTGGCCACCGGTGTGCGCAGTTCGTGCGACAACGTCTGCTGGTCGTTTCTGGCGGCCTCTGCGGCCAGGGCCAGGTCGGTGACGTCCCGCAACACCACGAGGTGGGCGCGCCCGCCGTCCCACTCGATCGCACTGGCCGTTGCCTCGATGGCGGTCGAGCCCGAGGCAACCGAGTCGTCGTCGATTCTGATGTAGCGATCGCGGGCCGCGTACAGCATGTCGTCGGACGCGAAGAGCGCCTCCGGATCGTCGACGAGGCGGCGGGCGGCTCTGTTGATCAACGGGCACTTGAGGTCGCCGTCGATCACGAGCAGACCTTCGGGACTGCGGTCGATGAGCCGCCGGAGCGTCTGTTCCTGGCGGGCCACGGTCTTGGTGAGGGAATACCGGCCGACGGCGAACCGCATGACCCGGATCAGCAGCTCCCGGTAGTTCTCGACCGACTTCGTGAGGTAGTCCTGAGCTCCGAGCTGAACGGCCTCGACGGCCAGGTCGAGGTCCTCGTCGCCGGACAGGATGACGACGGGCGTCGAGTCCACGGCCTCCGACAGCCGAACGTAGGTCTCCAGTCCGGACGAGTCGGGAAGGCCCAGGTCACACAGGACGATGTCGTGGGTCTCCTCCCGGAGTCGGGAGCACGCGTCGGCGAGGGTCGTGGCCGAGTCGACGGTGAACGACGCCTGCCGTAGCACCGCCGTGATCAGCGCCAGATCATCGGGGTTGTCCTCGATGATCAGGACGTGCAGCGGTTGTGATTCGAGGTCCGACTTGGCACTCACGGGGCAACCTCCGGCTGCGGAATCAGGTGGCGATGGGAAGACGGACAGCCACCGCGCTGCCCTTCACCGTCAAGGCGACGATCGACAGGGTGCCTCCCTGGGCCTCGACGAGCCTCCGGGCGATGGGCAGTCCCATGCCGCTACCAGGTGTGTCACCGACTCGATGAACCTGGGTGAACAGTTCGAACGCCCGATCGATCCTGGAGGCCTCGATCCCCTGTCCGTTGTCGGTGAGGGTCAACGTCGCCCACGGCCCGTCGACTGTCGCCTCGATCCGGACGACCGGCCGCTCCTCGGTCGGGCCGTAGCGGACGGAGTTGTCGAGGATCTCGACCATGGCGTCGACGAGCATCTCGCGATCGGCCATGACCTCCGGCAGGTCGCCAACGGTGGTGTCCGGCGGTTCGTGAAGTCGGGCGAGAGCCTGGGACATGACCTCGGATGCCGCGGTAGGAGCGATGTCGCCCGACGGATTGATTCGAAGATAGAAGACGAGCCGTTCGGTCATCCGGTCGGCCAGATCGGCGGCTGAGCCGGCCCGTTCCAGGAGCGACGCGGCGGCCGCTCCACCAGTCGGCTCCACGTGGGTCAGCTCGGATCGGGCCAGTTCGACGAAGCCTCGAGTAGCCCGGAGTCTGGCCCTCAGGTCGTGGGAGAGCGCGTAGCTCAATCGGTCCGTGGAGGGCAGCATGCCGGCCGGCGGTGCCGATCCGGGTGTTGTCACCCGTGAACCCCGGAATCAGGCTCCGGGGCACCGATGTGATCCGCCACGGCGACCACATCCGGATCGAGCAGCTTCTCGATCCGCTCGACCAGCTCACGTGGGCTGAACGGCTTGATGATGTAGTCGCTCGCCCCGGCGGCAAAACCGCTCCGTACCGCCTCGTCCTGGGCTCGTGCGGTGAGCAGGATCACCGGGATCTGGTCGATGGAGGAGTCGCTACGGAGCCGCTCCAACACCTCCAGACCGCTGATCCTCGGCATCATCATGTCCAGGATGACGATGTCGGGCTCCACGAGCTGGACGGTGCTCAGACCGGCCATGCCGTCGGCCGCCTCGTGGACCACGAAGCCCGCCGAGGTGAGCTTCATGGCAACCATGGCTCGAACATCCGGGTTGTCCTCGATGATCACGGCCACTCGCCGACTCATGCAGCCTCCAAAGGGAGTAGGGGTCTCTCCTGCACAATCGGTACGAAGCGCCGGGATATTTAGGAATTCGGCGGCAGGGCGGCATCACCCTGGAACCTGCTGCCATCGCCTAATGTGTTCAGCGACCGGTCGGTGATTTCCTCCTCCGATGGCTCAAGTCTCGGAAACGCAGCGACGAACAATCTCTGCGGACGTGACAAAGAGCACAGTCGAAAGTTTTGACCGATCGCTCAGAGGGTGTTTACCCTCGTCGCAGGGTAAAGGCCGGGTAAAGACCGCTCGGCCGGCAGTCGAACAACACGGTGGATCTCAACGCATGGATACTGACTACGCACTACATCCCGAAACCAGCTCGGATTGGGCCGATCGGGGCGTGTGCAAAGGGCTCACCCATGTGTTTTTCGGTCCGGCTGCCGAGCGACCGGAACGACGGGTCGAGCGAGAGGCGGTCGCCGCCGCCTACTGCCAGTCGTGTCCGGTCATGATCGAATGCCGCACCACGGCCCGGCTGAATCGGGAGCACGGCTTCTGGGGTTGTGAGAACGACGAGCAGCGGGCCGCAGCCGGGTATGCCCCCCGGTCTCCCAGCCGTCGTGCGGTGGTACAGGCCCGCGACAGGGCCCGGCGCAGGCAACTCGAGATGGACTCCGCCCGGGAGTCCGTCGCCGCTGCCAGCTGACAGACCGAATCTTGCGGATCGTCGAACCGCCGATCGATGCCGTACTGATACTGTCGTTCGGCGGTCCGGAACAGCCGTCCGATGTGATGGACTTCCTCCGCAATGTCACCCGGGGGCGCAACGTTCCCGACGAACGCCTGCGCGAGGTGGCCGACCAGTACGCCCTGTTCGGGGGACGATCGCCGATCAACGACCAGTGCCGGGCCCTGGCGGCGGCGCTGACCGACCGACTCGCCGACGCCGACCGTGACCTGCCCGTCTACTTCGGCACGAGAAACTGGCATCCGTTCGTGGCCGACACCGTGCGCCGGATGGCCGACGACGGCATCCGGCACGCCGCGGCCTTCGTGACATCGGCCTTCGGGAGCTACTCGGGCTGTCGCCAGTATCGGGAGGACCTGGCCCGGGCCCGAGAGACCGTCGGTGCCGATGCCCCGGTTCTGACCAAACTCCGCCTCTACCACAACCATCCCGGCTTCATCGATCCCCTGGTCGACCACCTGGCGTCCGGCCTCGACCGGTTGGAGGCATGCGAATCGCCCCGGGTGCTGTTCAGCGCCCACTCGATCCCCACCTCGATGGCGGCCGGTTGTGACTACGTCGAGCAACTGGCCGGCGCAGCCGAGCTGATCCTCGATCGCCTCGTGGCGTCCGGGTACAGCCGTCCGAGCCATGACATGGTCTACCAGAGTCGCAGCGGCCCGCCGCACGTTCCATGGCTCGAACCCGACATCAACGACCATCTTCGGCATCTGGCCGGCGGGAACGACCCGCCCGACGGTGTGGTCGTCGTACCGCTGGGCTTCACGAGCGATCACATGGAGGTCATGTTCGATCTCGACACCCAGGCGGCGCAGACGGCGGCCGAGGTCGGAGTGGCCTTCGAGCGGGTGCCGACGGTCGGCACCGATCACCGCTTCGTCGACATGATCGTGGCGCTCGTCGACGAGATCGCCTCCGGAGCCACGCCGGTGGCTCTCGGCCCCGATGGTCCGTGGCCCCCGGAGTGCCCCGAAGGTCACTGCCCGCCGCCGCAGCGGCCGAAACGACCGCAGCGGTAGAGGCGGTAGGGCCGATCAGGTCAGCGAAGCCTCCCACCGGGCGATGTCACGCGCCATCGGCGTCGACGGAGGGCCGTCGGTGAACGTCCACAACTCCCGGGCGATGGCCTGCCAGTTGGCCGTCGCCTCGAGATCGGCGAACAAACCCATGAGACCGAGCGTGATCCTCTGGATGACCACAAAGGCCGGCGGCACGTTGAGGTACTTCATCAGATCGCGGTACGGGCCGTTGGTGTTGAACAGATGCTCGACCCCGTCGGCGGCGTAGGCCGCATCGATCGTGGTCGGACCGTCGTTGAGGACGTACCGGTAGTAGTAGCTGAAGTAGTCGTACACCAGGTCGTCGTCGAGCGGGGCGTCGGGAGCCAGAATGCCGACATCGGTCACGACCGAGCGGAACCCGGCGACGCTCTTCTCGAGCACCATCTCGACGATGAGATCCTCGAACAGTTTCGTCTCGGCGGGGGTGAACCGCTTGACCAGGCCGAAGTCGAGGAACGTGATCCGGCCGCCGGGCTGGAACAGGTAGTTCCCGGGATGGGGATCGCCGTTGAACGAGTGGAGCTGGTAGATCGCACCGAAGGAGAACCGGAACAGTGTCTCGGCGGCCAGGTTGCGTTCCCGTTGGTCCCAGGTGACGACCTCGTCGAAGCGATGGCCTACGGCCAGATCGGTAGTGAGCACCTGATCACCGCAGTACTCGTCGACCACCTCCGGAACGGTGATGTAGGGGTGGCCGCGGAAGTAGTCGGCGAACAGCCGCTGGTTGGCGGCCTCGGCCCGATAGTCGAGCTCCTCCGCCAGCCGGTTTCGGATCTCGTCGACGATCGGCTCGGAGTCGACGCCCGGAAACATGGTGGCGATGCCTCCGAAGATCCAGCCTGCGTTCGCCAGGTCGGACCGGACGGCATCGGCCACACCCGGGTACTGCACCTTGACCGCAACCGCCCGGCCGTCGGTGGTGATGGCCCGGTGCACCTGGCCGATCGAGGCGGCGGCGATCGGATGGGGATCCCATTCGGCGAACAACTGCTCGGGATGCGAACCGAGGTTGTCGACGATCTGTTGGGCCGCCAGATCAGGCGACATCGGCGGGGCGTCCTGTTGCAGGGACGCCAGGCTGGTCTTCACGTTGTCGGGGAGGCCGGTGTCGAGATAGCTGGCCATCTGGCCGAGCTTCATCATCGCCCCCTTCATGTTGCCGAGCTCCCTGGTCACATCCGCGGCGGTCCTCATCTGGAACGCCTCGTCAAGGTCGACCTGCCGCTCGACCGAGGCGAACTGTCGTCGGGCCTTGTGGAACGCGTACCGTCCACCCGATCGCGTGGCCAGACGGGCCAGGCGGAGGTTGCGACCGACCAGGCCCGTCGGACCCATCGGCCGCAATGATCGGCCGGGCAGATACCGGCGGACGACCAGCGCCAGCGCTCCGATCGCACCGACCAAACCCAGGCTCGGCAGGACCCGCCTGACGAACCTCGATCGGTTGTGGCTGGAAGGTTGACTGGGCACGCTCATCCCGCTTCGGTTCGGCCGCCTGCGCCGCGGCCGCTCATCACTCTACGAGCCTTCTAATCTAGGAGAGGTGAGCAGAGTTGGTAGATCACTGAACCCGGCGGAGATCGAGTCCTACGACGTCCTTCCCAAGTACCTGGCCCGCCGGGTTCGGGTCGTCCCCGTCAAGGCTCTTCCGGGCCGCTATGCCGGGATGACGCTCGGCACGACCATCCTGTTGGCCGTCGATGTCGACGAAGAGGGCAACAGCCCCCTGCTGGCCCACGAACTCGTGCACGTCAGGCAGTGGGCGGAACAGGGTCCGGTCGGCTTCTCACGACGCTACCTGGGCTCGTTCGCCCGTGGACTGAATCTCCACCGCAACTGGAATCGCGCCTACCTGTCCGTGGAGGCCGAAGCCGAGGCGAGGAGGGAGACGTCGGAATGGCTGCAGCGAAGGGTTCAACGCCGGATCGGCCACAACCCGGAATAACCCACCTGACAGGATCGCGCCCGCATCTCGATCGGTGGGTGTGGGAGCCAGCCGATAGAATTCGTTCTCGTGACCACATCTACTCGGGCGACGGCAATTCGCGCTGCTGATCTGTTGGTGCGGCCGTTGCTTGCTCTGAGCCTCACGTTCGCCCTCGTCGTGGCGTCCGCCGGAGCGGCGGCGGCGCAGTCGGCGGGCGAGATCGTCGACGACATCGAGCAGAGCGGCTTCCACTCGAGCGACGCCGTCGAATCCGATCTGGCCGCCGCCATCGACCGGGCCAACGACGCCAATGTCGCCTTCGTCCGCCTGAACCGTAGCGGAGGCGGCGAGGAGGCCGCCCGGGTTGCCGGGGCGGTATGGGATGAACTCGACGCCCGGGGTTCGCAGTATCGCCTGGTGCTCGTGCTGATCGACGACGGCTACTACATCGAGGCGCCGGTCGGATTCGACGCGGCCACCCTGGAGGAGGCGGATCTGGCCGCCCTGTCCGGATTCAGCGCCGGGCTCGACGCCGAAGGGCTCGACGCGTTCACCTCCCGAATCACCGCCGGCGTCAGCGGCTCGTCGAGCGGTTCGGCGAACGACTCGACCACGGCCACAACCACGGGATCGTCGGGATCGGCCGGTGAGTCCGGTGGTGGTATCGGCATCGGCTCGCTGTTGCTGCCGCTGATCGTCATCGGCGGAGGTTTCCTGCTGTTCCGCAGTTGGCGAGGACGACGCCAGGCCGACCAGGCCATGAAGATCGAGATCGAGAACGATCGAGCGGAGATCAAGGAGCAGTTGCGCAACAACGCGGATCGGGTCATCGACCTCGGTGACCGAGTGGTGCTCTCCGAGAATCGGGAGCTGATCGACGCCTACGACGAGGCCAGCCGCACCTACCAGGACGTCAGCCACGAGATCGACGGAGCATCGACGGTCGAACAGGTCGACGCCCTCGACGACCGGATCGATCACGCCGAGTGGCAGTTCGAGATGATCGAGGCGAAGCTCGACGGTCGGCCCGTTCCGCCGTCGCCGGCGGAGATCGAGGCCACGGTGGCCCGTCGCGCCGAGGAGGAGGCGGCCCGAGCCAAAGCGGAGAACGACAAGCCGGCCCTCGGTCGAGACGAGTCCGTGTTCGCGCCGGGACCCCCGTCGAGCCCGCGTCGCACGTCCTATCCACGCACGTCCTATCCACGATCGTCGGGTCCGCGCTCCGGCTACGGAGGTCGTCGTGGTGGCGGGGGCCTCGGCGGTCTCGGTGGCATTCTGGGCAGCATCCTCCTCGGCCGGATGGGCAGGCCCCAGAGCCGGCGCTCGCAGCGCCGTTCCGGTTCGGTCGGCGGTGGTTCGCTCGGTGGCGGTGTGCTGCGACCGGGCGGCTCGCGTGGTTCCCGTCGTCGGGGATCCGGCCGCAGCCTCGGCCGTTTGGGCCGCCGGGGATCCGGTCGGAGTTTTTGAGCGACACAACGCTCCCGCCCGTCCCCTCTCGAACGTTGGCGCGCTGACGTCCCCCTTCTGTCGAAGTTTGGCGCGCCGCCGACCCGGTTGGGGGTCGTGGGCCGCGCAAAGTTCGGTAGGGGTCCGCCAGATTGTCACAGTCGTCCGGCAGGATGGTCGGGATGGCCGAAATGCCTCCCTACCTGTCTCCCTCCTCCGCGGCCGCCTTCGTGAGCTGTCCCCGTCGGTGGCGATTCAAGTACGTCGATCGTTTGCCCGACCCGTCCGGTCAGGCTGCGCTGGTCGGAACGTTCGCTCATCGGGTCCTCGAGTTGCTGTGCCAGGATGAGCCGGGAGCCCGCACCATGGATGCGGCCAAAGATCTGGCCCGCCGTGCCTGGGACGAATTCGCCGCCACCGACGACTTCCAGACGCTCGACTTGAGCGATGACGACGCCCGGGCGTTCCGGTGGCAGGCCTGGCTGGCGATCGCCGGGCTGTGGGACATCGAGGATCCCTCCACCGTCGAGGTGGTGTCGACCGAGGAGAAGGTGCAGGTCGAGCTCGGGTCGGTGCCCTTCGTCGGCATCATCGACCGGGTCGACCGGGTCGGCCGGGATCTCGTGGTGAGCGACTACAAGTCGGGCACGCTGCCGGGTTACCGGTGGCGCCACGACAAGATCCAGCAGGTCATGCTCTACGCCGCCGCCCTCCAGACCCACACGGGCACCAGGCCGGCCAGGGCCCGGCTGCTGTACCTGGGCCAGCGCATCCTCGACATCCGGGTCACCCAGGCCCGGATCGACAACGCCCTGGCCATGCTGACCGAGGCATGGGTGGAGATCGATCAAGCCTGCGGCCGAGACGAGTTCGAGCCCCGGCCCACTGTTCTGTGCGGCTGGTGTCCATTCGTCGAGCAATGCCCCGAAGGCAGAGCCGAGCTGCTGGCACGGGCCGACGAGGGTCGGCTACCGGCTCACGCCCCCTCGGCGGCGCTGGTGGCCTGACGGAGGATTCCGAGGGCGGAATCGTCCGCCACTCAAGAATTCCCCCGATGCGGTCGAAAGGGTGAAAGATCCGTGCCCGTCACGACGGGTTGTATCACCTTGGCGGACCGTCACGTCCGTACTCAGCACCATGACCGCAGTTGATCCTCACACCAGAGTCGTCGCCGATCCGGGCTGGTTTCCCGATCCGCAGGAGCAGCATCATCTTCGCTACTTCGACGGGCAGGAGTGGACCGACCATGTGACCCATCACGGGCCCGAGCCGTGCATCAGTTGTTTCTCTGTTGTCAGGGCCGAACGGCGACGGGATCTCGATCCACAAGATCCCGAACATCGGCCACAGCCGCCGGAAGATCGCTGATCGAGAGTTCCAGCGCCTCACCCGGACGCAGCAACAACAGACGGCAGTCGAGCACCGACCGCGAGGTCACCGTCTCCAGCATCAACGCGTAAGCCGCCAGCTGGAGCCGATACGTGGCCACGAACCGCTCGAGGTCATCGTCGGCGACCCGGTCCGTCTTGTAGTCGACGACGACGAATCCGTCGGGCGTCTCGATGCACAGGTCGATGAAGCCCTCGATCGTTCCGTCCAGCTCTCCACCGCCGGTCGGGATGCCGAGGGCCAGCTCCCGGTGCACGCGATGGCTGCGAGCGAGATCGAAGGTCTTGGACCCGAGAGCCGCCCAGACCCGGTCCTCGACCTCGCGGGCCAAACGATCGATGTCGACGGCGGTGTCGCTGCGACCGCCGAGATCGGCAACGGTCCGGGCGGCCCACAGCACCGACAGCTCCCGGAGTCGGGGCCTGCACTCCTCGTCGTCGGTGTCGATACCGAGCGGAAACCGTTGCAGCACGTGGTGGACGGCCGTGCCGAGAGTCGACCCGTCATAACCTCCCGGTTCCGCGTCCGAGAGCCTCGTCACGAGCTCCTCGTCGTCGACCGGGACGGGCACGACGGCCGGACCGGCGGTGTTGTGCGCCTCCGCGAGACGAGACGGTGACCAATGCCGTACCCGTTGGCCTCCCGCCAAGAGCCGGTCCTGGTCGGCTCGCCACCGGCCGAGGTCGCCGTCGTAGTCGCCGGCCGCGAATCGCAGCTGTGTCGCCGGCACCACGTCGTAACGCTCATCGCCCCGTCGTTCGAACGGCCTCCAGAGGCCGGGGCAGTCCTGAATAGCCTCCCAGGTCCGCAGCCCGATGCTGCGCATGTCCTGCTTGTGATGAGCGCTGACGACGAGATGGTCCCGCGCTCGTGTGGCCGCCACATAGTGCAGCCTGATCCGTTCGTGCTGGTCGAGAACATCTTCCACCGAAGCTCGCAGATCGAATCCACTGGTGCGTTTGTCCTTCCCCAGCTTCACCTCGGGCCGACCGTCGGGGCCGAACAGCACCTGGGGACCGGGCCGGCGGTGACCTTCCTTCGTCGGCGCCCCGGCCAGAATGGCCACGGGGAACTCGAGGCCCTTCGCGCCGTGGATCGTGAGCACCCGGACGGCATCATCGTCGGGTTCGGGCGGCACCGGTTCGGTGACCCGGGCAACATCACTCGACTGGATTTCGACCCAGGCCACGAAGTCCTGCAGGTCGCCGCCCTGCGATTCGGTGAACTGACGGGCCTGCTCGGTCAGAAACCGATATCGACGCCAACGATCCCGAGGTCGGGTCTCGGCCAACGCCAGTTCCCGCAGCCGCCGATCCCGCACAATACGGTCGATCAGTTCAGCAGGCTCGTTCCACCAGCGTTCGTCGTGCCACCCACGCAGGCACCGGTAGGCCCGCGCCACCGGTGAATCGTCCGATTCCTCCGGCCACTGCACCCGGTAGTCCCAGGCCTGCCCGCTCAGCTTCCAAGCCAGAAGATCCTGGTCGGTGACGGCGAAAAGGTTCGAACGCAGCGCGGCGACGACATCGATGGAGCTGGTCGGGTCGACGACGGCCCTCATTCCGGCCACCAGGTCGCGAACCTCCTGGGTGGCGTAGACGAGGGAGTTCGTCTCCGGCCGGAACGGCACGTTGGCCGAGGCGAACGCCGACTCCAGCGCCGGCAGCGAAAGTCGAGACGGGATCAGGACCGCGATGTCACGGAGCCTGGCGGGCCGCCACGTCTCCGCCGTCGGTCGCTCACCCGATACACCCGTTACATCGTCGGTGGCCGCCAGAACCGGCCACTCCTCGGACACAATCCGACAAACGACGGCAGCCACGTCGGCCGCCTCGTACTCCCGGATGAGGCCGACACCGAACTCCGGATCATGGGGCCGTCCGAGCACCGTCACCGGCACGTCGTGGTCGGGGTGGGGTGCCCTGGAGGCCGCGAGCGGGGTGTAGGCCGGCTGGGCATCGGGCACGCCGTCACCCATGACAGCGCCGAACAACTCGTTGACCCAGGCCACGATGCCGGGAACGGACCGGAAGTTGGAGACGAGTTTGGTTGGCTCGGTGTCGAGCACGTCGCCGGTCTCGCCGTAGACGCCGATATCGGCTCGCCGGAACCGGTAGATGGCCTGCTTGGGATCGCCGACGACGACCAGCCGGCCGGGCGGAAGTTGCCCGGCGAGCGCCTGCCAGCTTCGGCCGGCCACCGGCCCGGGATGGGCCAGCAGCACCGCCAGTTCGATCTGGATCGGGTCGGTGTCCTGGAACTCGTCGAGAAGGATGCGGGTGTACCGCTGGTGCAGCAGCAGGCGGACCGATTCGTCGGTCCGCAGCAGGCGCCGGGCCAGCACCAGCAGGTCGTGGAACGAGAGCTGACCCGTCTCCTGTCGGCTTCGCACCCGCCGGAGAACGTGGGCGGCGACCAGCGTGGTGATCCGGCTGATGACCTCATGGCGCTGCCGGTCGAGACAGGCCGCGATGTCGGCCTTCAGCTCGGCGATCGTGGTTCGCACGTGTTCGATCCCGGGTCCGCGCCAGCTGTCCTTCCTACCGAGCTGTCCGGGCAGCTTCAGGGTCTGGAGGCCACGCAGTTGGACCAGCGGGTGGACTCGGGCCAAGGCCTCGGCCTCGGTCACGGCGTTGGTTATCGCCACGCACATCTTGTCGTCGTCGCTGATGCAATGGGCTCGGAACTCGTTGAGCTCGATCACCCGATCGAGCAGCTTCGCTGTGGCGATCTCGGGCAGCGGTTCCAGCCGTCCCTCGACCAGCTCGTCGAAGTTCTCGAGAAGGTCCCAGTTGTCGTCGAAACTCTTGGCCACCGAGGAGAACAGGTCGAGCTTGATGTCGAGGGCCGATGCCCGTTCCTGGAGTTCGAGCAACGTCAGATCGTCGCCCACCTTCCCGATGAAGAGCCGCCAGTCCCGCTCGAATTCGAGCGCGCTGGTGATCTCGTCGACGACACCGAAGCCGGGCGGCAGGCCGGCCTCCATCGCATGGTCGGAGAGGATCCGCAACGCAAAGCCGTGCAGGGTGGTGAACGCGGCCGATTCCACGTCGCCGGCGGCCGTCATCGACCGGTCGAGCATGGCATCGCGCACCCTGGTTCGGAGTTCGCGGGCGGCGGCCTCGGTGAAGGTGATGGCGGCGATCCTGGCCACCGGCACCCTGCCCTGGTCGACGATGTTGACGATCCGGTCGACCAGCGACGATGTCTTGCCGCTGCCGGCGCCGGCCTCGACGAACAAGGTCCGGTCGAGATCCCCGGTGATCCGGTCGCGGGCCTCGGCGTCGGTCAGCGTGGCGTGGTCGACGGTCGACTGCCGCCCCGACTTCGCCGGGGTCATCGATCGGCCCCGTCGTTGATGACCACCTCGATCGGTTTGAGCGCCGGATCGTGCTGAATGGACTCCCACTCGCTCTGGCGGTCGGTGGGGCAGATCGGATCGAAGTCGCAGTAGACGCAGTTGTCGAAGCTGACCCGGGGCCAGCTCGTCGCCGAGCCCGGGACGGCGGGGAAGAGCCCGTCGTTGATGCCATCGAGGGTCGCGCCGACCGTCTCCTCCAGATCGTCGTCGAGCTCGCCATCGACGGCGACCGCCAGCACCTCGTTCTTCTTCGTCAGCCAGTAGAGGCCGGTTCGAGGACCGGGTCGCCCGAGTCGATCGGCGACGGCGTGGGCGTACAGCGGCAGCTGCAGGCGGCGGCCACCGTCGAGCGGATCCTCGTCGAGCCCCTTGAACTGACGACCTGATCCCCCCTTGTAGTCGATGACCATGATCCCGCCGTCGGCTGTCAGATCGACCCGGTCGACCTTGCCCCGCAACCGCAGCTCCCGCCCGGCCAGCACACCCTCGAGCGCCGGGCTGTCGTCGAACCCGAACTCGAGCTCGGCCGCCGTGGGGGTGGAGCCCCATTCGGCCCGCAGGCGATCGTCGGTCTCCAGGAAGTTGTGCATCTCGAGGAGGACCTCGTCGCGTAGCAGCCTGGTCCGGACCTCGCCTCCGGTGATGCCACGGCCCTGATGGGCCTTGATCTCCTCCTCGCTGATCTCAAACAGCCTGGCCCGGTGAGCGGCCGACCAGGACTCGTCGGGTGCCGGGACCGAGCCGGCGGCCAGCGCCTCGGTGACGAAGCGGTCCAG
>CBDCGP010000053.1:0-66542 GCA_965216655.1 Acidimicrobiales bacterium | reverse complement strand
GCCGTCATCTTGTTGTTGACGTCGTAGGTGTAGGTGGTCACCTCGCCAAGGGGATCGGTCACCGAGGTCACGTTGTCGGCGGCGTCGTAGCCGTAGGTCGTGGTGTGGCCGTTCTCGTCGGTCTCGGTCAGCCGGCGGTTGGCCAGATCGTAGGTGGCCCTCGAGACCGCCCCCTCCGGATCGGTGATGCTGACCGTGTTGCCCCGGGTGTCCAGCTCGAAGAGCGTGGTGTTGCCGTTCTGATCGGTCATCGAGGTCCGGTCGCCGTTGTCGTCGAACGTGGCCGACTCGGTCGAGCCGTCGTCGTAGGTGGTGGCGGTGACCCGGCCCTTGTCGTTGACCGTGAACTTCGTGGTGCGAAGGCCGCCCAGCCCGTCGGGCTCCTCCATCTTCACGAGGTCGCCGGACTCGTTGTACTCCATGGTCCGGACCGCCCCGCTGGCGTCGGTCACCTTTGTCGGCCGCCCGTCGTCGTCGAACTCGGTTCTGGTGACCCGCCCCTTCTCGTCGGTCTCGGTGACGGGGTTGAAGTCGTCGTCGAATTCGGTGGTGGCCGAGTCGCCGGCCGCGTTGACGGTTTCAGTGACCTGACCCTTGGTCGTTGAAAACGTAGGTGGTGTCGTTGCCGAGGGCATCGGTGTAGATCGTGCGGCCGTCCTGGTAGTCGAAGCGACGAACATCGCCGGTGGCGTTCTCCTGCGACACCACGCGTCCCTCGTCGTCGTAGCCGTTGGTCACGTAGACCACGCCGTCGCCGGCCGTGACCGTCGACAGGTAGCCGCCGTCGCCGTACTCGAAGGTGCGGGTCACGTCGCGGGCGTCGGTGATCGAGGCCAGCCGGGTCCCGTCGTAGGTGAATCGCCAGATACGGCCGTCGGGATGGGTGATCGAGGTGATGTGGCCGTCGCCGTCGGAAGCGAGTTCGACGGTCTGCCCGGCCTCGTCGGTCACCCGCTGCAGCGACTGCAGGCCCCGGGGACCGGCCGGGTCGCCCCATTCGAACGTCATCGTGTTGCCCTGCCGGTCCTCGCTCGAGGCCAGCACGCCGACCCCGGTTGCCGGATCGACGCGAAACCGGTGCTTCTCGGTGTTGTTGCTCACCAGCTCGACGATTCCGCCACCCACTCTGGTCAGGGTCGAGTTGCCGCCCGGCGGAGCCATGAACGTTCCCCCCGGGCCGGGCTCGAACACCAGGGAACGACCGTCACCGAGGCGGATCAGCACGCCGCCGTCGAAGTACTGGCGGTAGGCGGCGTTGTAGGGGAACGACCAGCCGACCCCGAAGATGCTCTCCCGGTCGTCCTGGGAGTTGTAGACCAGGTTGAAGTCGATGATCTGGTCGCCGACGCCGGACAGCGAGAAAACCGGCTGGTCCATCACCAGGTTTCCCGACGAGAACGACACCGGGTCGGCCCCGTACAGGAGGTGGTTCTGCCAGCCCAGGTTGCGCAGCGTCTGCAACTCCTCGGCCGGTGGTCGCTGGGGCAGGTTGTCGTCGCCGCACTCGAATCCATCCGCCTCCAGTTGCCCCACAATGGCATCGGCCGCCGCTGCGACCACGAGGTCGAACCGGTCGGCGATCACCGGCTGGTCGAAGGCGTGATCGAGGAACAGCATCTCGATGTGGGCGTAGGTGACGTCGACCGCGTCGAGGGCCGGATAGGGAACGAGACCGTCGAACGGTTGCACACCCAGTGTCGACGGGCGGCCGGTGAACTCGGGTACGGCGTCGAGGAACCGTTGGGCGAACGCCTCATCACCGGTCGAGGTGGCCCATGCCCGGACACCGCCGTCGTCCTCGTCACCCCAGATCGAACCCGGCTCGCGGCCCGCCTCGTCGAGTGCGTTGAAGGCCAGCGTGACCATCAGATCGGGAGCGGCGTTCTCGGCGATCTGCGCTCGAACGGACGGCAGGATGTCATCGGGCGTGTCGCCTCGGGTCGTGACGACCTCGGCCCGACACAACCGCTCCAACGCCGCGGTCAACCCTGCCGTGAGCTGCAGATTCTGCTCCAGCTCGGTGAGCTCGGCGCCCCAGGTGGCGAAGCCGACGTCGTTGTCGGGATCGAGCACCACGGTCGGCCCGTCGTGCGCCGCCGCGACGACCGGCAGTGCCTCGGCCTCAGCGGCGAACACCGCAAAGTCACCGAGGCGGTCGCTGTGGCCCGTTACCAGCCCGGTTGCCGGGTCGAAGGCCGAGGGAATCAGCTCCCAGCCGGCGCCGTGGGTTGGACGCAGGTAGAGTCCGACATCGTTGGGTGGGGTACCGTCGACTGCGGTTGCGTCAACCGGAACGACCAACTCCAGACCTGGAACGAACAGCTCTGCTGCGGGGTGGCCGTTGTCCACCTCAGCCGGATCGATCACGTCGTTCGGCAGCTCGGTGACGACCACGCCGGCGCTGTCCTCGGCCAGCACCGTGACGAGCCCACTCGCCGGCACCAGGCCGTCGGGCGCGCCGCCGAGCGAAGAATCATCGCCGCCTGATTGAACGACGTCGACCGCCAGCTCCATCACTCTGGCACCGTTGTCGGGAAAGACGATGCTCCCGCCACCTTCGAGCTCGATCTCGCTCGCGCTCGCTGCGGGAACCTGGTGTTCCGGGGTGGCCGCCCACGCCGGTGACGGCAGCCCCGTCACAAGCGTCAGCGCGGCCAGTACGGCCACGAAACCAACACGAATCGTTCGCACGACATTCCCTCCTGCCATTGGCAACCCGCCGACAGTGAACGTCGACAAGCAGAACCTAACACAGCAATTCCGGTCAGCCAAGGCCCGAAATTTCATCAAATTTGAACGATCGACCTCTGCGATCATCTCTCTATGCCGTGTTGGGCGTGATCGGATTTAGATCAATGGCTCTGACTGCCAATACGTGAATACCGCTACCAACAGAACTACTGGTAGTGAGGCGGCGGTAGCGTCCGTCGTAGGATCTCGGCGCCGGGGCGTTGGGCCATGTCGGCGGCGGACAGGCGGTCCCATGCCTCGGACAAGGTGAACAGCTCCCGATCCAGCGCGTCGTCGATGATTCGCCGAAGATCCTCGTCGTCGAGCTCGACGGCCAGGTCGATGATGGTGCGGAGTGCGGTGGTGCACGGTAAACCGTCGACCTCGGTCAGGTCGCAGTCGGGCACGTCGTCGTAGTGGACGACAAGCCTCATGTCGCCGATCTGCACCAGTTCGGTGAGGCAGCCGTTGGCGTCGACTCCGAACACGCCTTCGTCGCCGAACAACTCGTTGTCGGTCGGCCGTTCAGGGAGCGTGAGGTGGATGGGTTCGCTCAGGGCTGAGCGCAGATGCCTGCGTTGGTTTCTTCTCTTGTGGCGACGGGTCTGACGTCCCATGTCTCGCCTCCTCGGTCGAACGCCGCTGGACGGCCGGAGCCCGGTACGGCAGGTGCTGTCGAAGGAAGCGAGCGCTTCGAGTGGGGAGGGCGACTGCAGCGACACACTCACAGCCGGCCGAACCGCCACCATACACGCAAAGAACTGTAAACCAACGCCTTCCACCGAATCTGATCCCGACGTTGAATGGGCACGGCGCCACTGTGCGTGGGATCCGGCATGGGTAGATCTCCCCCTCGAGTCCGGCCTGCAGAACTCCTTGTTGATGCAGTACCGTGTTTGTCGTGTCGAGTGTGGAGCGCGACCTGGAGTGGAGTTCCTCTGTCCGCGAACAAGCGGATGAAGGAGTGCAGGAGCGCGCCTCCGACACCACGAAGCCCGCCGAAACAGCCCCGACCTCCACCCGGATGCGGCGCCCGATCGGCTACCGCAAGGGGTCGGACGCAGACCACCACGCCCCCGACGAGCCGCAGCTGCGCGAATCCCGTCCGTCGAAGCGCCGCAGACGCTACGTTCTCGGCGTCCTCGCCGTCGTGCTTCTGCTGGCCGCCTACCCGGCCTGGAACGCCGTCGGCCTCTGGAACGACTGGCGAAACGTCGAGCGCGAGTCGTTCGACTCGGATGCTTTCGATCAGCTTCCGGCGGTGCAGGCCGGCGCCCCCCTCGACGAGGGGGTGGCCGAGGATGCGGTGGTCCTGCCGCCCACCCCGGCCCCGCCGCCGAGTGGGCCCACCGACTATCAGACCTTCATGATCGTCGGCATGGACGACAGCAAGCTGCGGGCGGACGTGATCATCATGGTCATGCTCCCCGACGACGACACGCCGCCGGTGATGGTGTCACTGCCCCGTGACCTCTATATCCCCAATCGCTGCACACAGAGTTACACCCGGATCAACGCCAACTTCAACGGCTGCGGCGACATCAACGGCCCCACGGCACTGTCGGGCGCCATCAAGGACTTCACCGGCTACGAGATCGACCATTTCGCGCTGTTCACCTTCGAGGGCTTCGCCGAGATCATCGACCAGCTCGGCGGGTTCGAGATCTGCGTCGACCATCCGACCCGTGAGGGCTCCGGCCGCAAGTTCAGCATCCCGGCCGGGTGCACGCTGGCCGACGGCGACGCGACTCTCGAGTGGGTCCGCTCCCGCAAGACCAAGGAGTACGTCGACGGTCGCTGGCGGCCGGTCACCAACGTGAGCGACCTGACCCGCAACGAACGCCAGCAGGACCTCATCCTCACCATCTTCAAGGGCGCCGCGGAGTTCTCCACGCCCCAGGAGATGGCCGCGGTCGCCGGTTCACTGGCCGACGCCTTCACCCTCGACGACCAGCTCGGCATGAGCGCGGCCATCGACCTGGCCTGGAACAACAAGGACCTCGACCCGAACTCCATGGTCCGGCCGAAGATCCCGGTCACCGATCACGTCACGTCCGGCGGCGCTCAGGTGCTCATCCCCACGAAGACGTTCCAAGAGGTATTGGACGAGGCCCTGGCCGAGTAGGGGGAGGGCCCGCCTCCACGGGCATCAATCGGTCAACCATCCGGGAGGCCGGCGCGGACAGCCGCATATCGGAGCAACGCTTGCCCAACCTCACCCATGTTCGGCCTCCGCCCGGCCTCACGTTCGTCGGGAACCAGCGGTCGGCGGTCCAACGTCCAAGCAGATATGAAGCGCCCAGACTCCACCTCCCGAACCGGCATGCTCTCCACGCTCGTCGTTGTGGTGATGCTGGTGGTCCTCGCAGCCTGCGGTGACGAACCGTCGGTCGTCGCCGGGGACGACGGCGACGCTGCCACCGGCCTGTCGTTGGCGGGCACCTGGGAGCTGACCGAACTCGTCGTCGATGACGGGATCGTCGAATTGCCCGATCCGCCTCCCACCATCACCATCGAGACCGGGATGATCGACGGCAACGGCGGCTGCAACCGCTTCTCCGGCCCAATCAACCGAGGTGACGACGGCTCGCTCACCGTCGGCCCGCTCTCACAGACCGAGATGGCATGTGAGGTCCTCGACTTCGAGGCGGTCTACGTCGGCGCCCTCGCCTCGGCCACTGCCTGGGAGGGCAGCCCCGACGGCATCACCTTCGTATCCGGCAACGCCACCATCGCCTACCGCCCCCACACCGAAGCGCCGGTGGTGGAGGCCTCGCTGTTCGAGACCCGCTGGCTGCTCGACACCGTCTACGGGCCGGGCACGGGTCCCGAACGGGCCATCTCCACGGTCGACATGAGCGCCGCCGACGTCGAGCTGACCCTCACCGCCACGACCGCCACGCTGGTCAGCGACCCGTGTTCCGACGCCGTCTACGACATCAGCCTCGAGGAGGGCGGCGGAGGCGGTTCACTCGAGGTGCTGGGCGGCGGCTCGTTCCTGTGCGAGGGATCCGAGGGAGCCAACGCCAACCATGACACGGCCTCGAGTGGGCTCGTCGGCGCCACCGGCTATCTGCTCGACGGCAACCGGCTCATCCTCATCGGCGAGGAAGGTGAACTCGTGGGTTTCGCCGCCGCCATCGAGGGGTCCTAGCTCCTCGCCCGTCTCGTGCCTCGCGGCCAACTGCGGCCCGACCACAGCCGCCAGCACCAGCAGGGCGCCGATCAGCTGCACCGGGGACAGGGACTGATCGAGGATCGCCCACCCCGCCATGGTCGCCACCAGAGGTGACAGCAGGCCGAGAAAGCTGACGACGGTGACCCGAAGCGCCTGCACACCGGCGAACCAGTTGACGTAGGCGAGCCCGGTCCCGGCGGTGGCCAGCCAGGTGAACCCGGCGATGTTGGTTGCGGTCAGCGCAGACGGCAGACCTTCGGTCACCAGCACGACCGGCATCAGGAACAGCCCGCCGGCGATGAGCTGCCAACCGGTGAACGTCACCAGATCCACCGGTCGACCCCAGTGTTTGGTGAATACGACACCCGCCGCCATCGACACCGTGCCCGCCAGCGCGGCGACCACGCCCACCGGGTCGAGGGCGGCCTCGGGTCCGAGCACGAGCATGGCCACACCGGCCACACCGACGGCGCCGGCCAATGCCGTGCGCCGGGTGAACGCCTCGCCCACCACCACGGCGGCCAAGGCCGCGGCCACGAGCGGCTGTGTAGCGCCGGCGGTGGCGGCCACACCGCCTGGCAGCCGGAAAGCCGCCACGAACAGCAGGGCGAAGAAGGCGCCGATGTTCAACACGCCGAGCACCAGGCTCCTCCACCACCACGATCCTCGGGGCAGTCGTCGTGACCACAACACGAAGACAAGTCCGACGGGCAAGGCCCGCATCAGAGCGGCCAGCATCGGCCGGCCGTCGGGCAGCAGCTCGCTGGCCACGATGTAGGTGGTGCCCCAGACGGCGGGGGTGAGAGCGGTACGAGCCACCGTCGAGGGACCGGCGGGATTCTGGATATCTCTTGACATGAAGATAATTCTAGAAGTAGAGATATCTCAATGTCAAGATAAATGTCTTCACATTGAGGAATCGCGTACCGATGATGAGCTACAGTCAGATCCATGGCAGCTGACGAACAGGATCACGTCGATGTGATCGTCGCCCAGTGGAACCGCGAACGGCCGGACGTCGACGTGTCGGGCATGGCCGTCATCGGCCGGCTGACCCGGGTCAACGCCGTGGTGCGTCGTCGCCTCAACGAGGTGTTCGCCCAGCACGATCTCGAATCCTGGGAGTTCGACGTGCTCGCCACTCTCCTCCGCAACGGCGACCCCCACCAGCTGACCGCCGGACAGCTCCTCGAGTCGACGATGATCACATCAGGCGCCATGACGAACCGTATCGACCGCCTCGAGAAGCGGGGATTCGTCGAACGGGTCAAGAATCCTGCCGATGGCCGCCAGGTGCTGGTGACGCTGACCGCCGAGGGCAGGAGGACGGTCGACGCCGCGCTCGTCGACCATGCCGCCAACGAACTCGACATCCTGGCCGCGCTGAGTCCGGCGCAGCGAACTCAGCTCATCAAACTGCTCCGGACTCTGGACCGGGGCCTCGCCGACAGCGGCGCCGACAGCGCTGACAGCGCCGAGACCGCCGGCTGACCGCCTGAATCAGCGGCAGGGGAGGTGTGACAGGGCGTTGGCGAGGCCACGCTCCGACCGGCCAACCCCCTTGCCGTTGCCCCGCTGGGTGATGCGCAGTGCGTGCTCGATGGCGGCCAGCTGGCCGTCGCGAATCTCGGCCAGCGCGTCATGGCTCTCGGCCGGAATGCGTGACAGATAGCCCTCGCCCTCGGTATCGGTCGACCAGTCGTTGAACGGGAAGTCGGCACCACCGGTGAACAGCGACGGCTCGCCGTTGACGACCGGCTGGTACTCCACCCCGACCGCGTCGGCGGCAGCCACGTACCCGTCGATGAACTGCTGGTCGGGCACCGCCGACTGCAGGGTCAGGTAGGAGGCGCCATATTGCGTGTAGCCGCTGGTGAACGTCTCGAACAGCTCGGGATCGATGGCGCCCACGGTTTCGAACAGCGCCGCCGACTCCTCGATCGTCGGCTCGGCGTCGAACTCGAGCACGGCGTAGTTGGCGGGGAAGCCGAAGCTGCCCGGGTCGTCGGCGTCGAGCAGGAAGGCGCTGCCCTGGGAGAACACGTAGCCGAGGCTGTTGGTGAGCACCTCGATGTCGTCATGGGTGGCGGCGTCGGGGCCGCTGTCGATGACGGTGTAGACGATCGCCGGGCTGGTGCTGCCGGCGAATCCACCGGCCGACACGTCGAACAGCGAGTTCGAATCGTCGATAGTGGAGATGGCGCCGGTGGCGGTCAACGCGTCGATCACGTCATCGACCACACCACAGGCGAAGATACGGTCGGCCAACGCCTCCCTGGTCGACAGGCTCAGGTCACGGATCGGCGTGGTGTCGATCACGGTCGGGTTCGGCACCGGCTCCACCGACCCGTAGGTGTTGTCGTCCACGGGTGTGAATGAGGCGTCCGCACCGGCCGGGACCGCCAAGGCCACCAGCAGCAGGAACACGATCAGACTCGTCAAGGCTTTCATTCCGCCAACTCCTTTGTCGTCCGCACCACTGTAGTGACACACTCGTTGCCATGTCGCACGTGCCGGGCCATCCACCCAAACTTCTCGTGGCCAACCGGGGTGAGATCGCCTGCCGGATTCTGCGGGCCGCGGCCGAGATCGGGGTGCCGACGGTAGCGGTCGCTCCCGCCGACGACGCCGCCTGCGCCCACACCCGCTTGGCCGACGCCTTCGTGCCGCTCGACGGTACCGGACCGGCCGCGTACCTCGACATCGACGGGATCGTGGCCGCCGCCGTGGCCAACGACTGCACCATGGTCCACCCTGGCTACGGCTTCCTGGCCGAGAACCCGGAGTTCGCTGCAACCGTCGAGACGGTGGGGTTGATCTTCGTCGGACCGACCCGGTCGACGATCGCCCGGTTCGGCGACAAGGCGCAGGCCCGAGCCCTGGCCGCGGAGGTTGGTGTTCCCACGCTCGCCGGCAGTGGTGTGCTGGCCGACGCCGACGAGGCCGCCGCGTTCGTGGCGGAACACGGGCCGACGATGTTGAAGGCCGTCGCCGGTGGGGGAGGGCGGGGTATGCGCCCAGTCGACGCGGTGGCCGAGGTCGGGGCGGCGTTCGAGCGCTGCCGGTCGGAGGCGGCCGCCGCGTTCGGCAAGGGCGAGGTGTACGGCGAACAGCTGGTGACCGACGCCCGCCACATCGAAGTGCAGATCATCGGCGACGGCACCGGCCGGGTCGTCCACCTGTGGGAGCGGGACTGCACTCTCCAGCGCCAGAACCAGAAGATCGTGGAGCTGGCCCCCGCACCCCGGCTCGACGCCAACCTCCGCAACCGGATCATCGCCGACGCGGTGGCGCTCGCCGAGGCCGTCGACTACCGGAGCCTCGGAACCTTCGAGTTCCTCCTCGACCGCCCGACCGGGGAGCACTACTTCATCGAGGCCAACACCAGGATCCAGGTCGAGCACACGGTCACCGAGGAGATCACCGGCATCGATCTGGTGCAGACCCAACTCCTTCTCGCACTGGGCAACACCCTGGCCGACGAGGGCCTCCACCAGCCTCCCCGTCCCAACGGCCAGGCGATCCAGCTCCGGATCAACACCGAACGCATGCAGCCCGACGGCACGGCCAAACCGACCGGCGGCACGCTCACCCGATTCGCCATCCCGTCGGGTCTCGGTGTGCGCACCGACACCCACGGCTACCCCGGCTACACCACCTCCCCGGCCTACGACTCCCTGCTGGCCAAGGTGATCGTCCACGTGCCCAAGCGGAGCCCGACGACGGCCTACCATCGGGCGGCCCGGGCGCTGGGCGAGTTCGATATCGCCGGTGTCACCACCAACAAGGCGTTCCTGCAGGCCCTGCTTGCCCGGCCCGAGGTGCAGTCGGGTGAGGTGTCGACCGGCCTCATCGCCGATACGGCCGCGCAGCTCGTGACCGACGCGGTCGCCATCGAGGACGCCACCACCGCCGGCGCAGCGCAGAGGGACGTCGTCGGTCGACGGGTTGACGCCACGGACCCGCTCGCCGTCCTGACATTGGGTCGACAGCCTGGCGACGACAACGGCACCGCCGTCGATGCCGGGGACGCCACGATCACCGCCCCTCTCCAGGGCACGATCGTCTCGATCGACGTGACCGAAGGCGACGAGTTCGCGGCCGGTGCTCCGCTCCTCGTGATGGAGGCCATGAAGATGGAGCACGTGGTCAGCGCTCCGGCCGGGGGCATCGTTCGCCGGCTCAACGTCGCCGTCGGCGACGCGGTGTTCGAGGGTCACGTGCTGATTGTCGTCGACCCGAGCGACGACTCCGCCGCCGCCGAAACCACGATCGACGACACCAACCTCGATCACATCCGCCCCGACCTGGCCGAGGCCATCGAACGGCACGGCCACGGGCTCGATGAGAACCGGGCCGATGCCGTGGCCAAACGGCACGCGACCGGTCGCCGTACGGCCCGGGAGAACGTGGCCGACCTCGTCGACGACGGCAGCTTCACCGAATGGGGACCACTGGTGGTGGCCGCCCAACGCCGCCGCCGCAGCCACGACGAACTCGTCGAGAAGACCCCGGGCGACGGGCTGATCGGCGGCATCGGCACCGTCAACGGCGACCTCTTCGGCAACACCGCACAAACGATGGTCGTCTCGTATGACTACATGGTCCTGGCCGGCACTCAGGGCCACAACAACCACCGGAAGAAGGACCGCCTGTTCGACCTGGCTGCTCGTCTCGAGATCCCGGTGGTGCTGTTCGCCGAGGGTGGCGGCGGCCGCCCCGGTGACACCGACGGCACCGTGGTGGCGGGGCTCGACGGCCCGGCCTTCACTCGCTGGGCCCAACTGTCGGGCCGGGTGCCACTCATCGGGATCGTCGGCGGCTACTGCTTCGCCGGGAACGCGGCGCTCCTCGGGTGCTGCGACGTGATCATCGCCACGAGGGACTCATATATAGGTATGGGCGGCCCGGCCATGATCGAAGGTGGTGGACTCGGCGTGTTCCACCCCACCGAGGTCGGCCCGGTGGACGTCCAGGAGCCGAACGGTGTGATCGACATCCTGGTCGACGACGAAGCGGCCGCGGTGCGGGCGGCGAAGCGCTACCTGTCGTACTTCCAGGGCGCCGTGACCGACTGGGAGGCTCACGATCAGCGTCGACTGCGCCACCTCGTTCCGGAGAACCGATTGCGGATCTACGACGTTCGCCAGGTGATCGACACGACGTTCGACGTCGACTCGGTGCTCGAGCTGCGCCCCAACTTCGGGCCGGGCATGATCACCGCGCTGGCCCGTATCGAAGGCCGGCCGGTGGGGGTGATCGCCAACAACCCGGTTCATCTGGCCGGAGCGATCGACTCGAATGGCGCCGACAAGGCCTCCCGGTTCATGCAGTTGTGCGACTCGTTCGGTCTGCCGATCGTGAGCTTCTGCGACACCCCGGGGATCATGGTCGGACCCGAGGTCGAGAAATCGGCGCTGGTCCGTCACGCCTGCCGGATGTTCGTCACCGGCGCCAATCTGGAGGTGCCGCTGTGCACGATCGTGCTGCGCAAGGGCTACGGCCTCGGGGCCCAGGCCATGGCCGGTGGCGACTTCAAGGCCGGGGTGTTCACCGTCGGCTGGCCCACGAGCGAGTTCGGCGGCATGGGCCTCGAGGGCGCGGTGAAGCTCGGCTACCGAAACGAGCTGGCCGCGATCGACGACCCCGACGAGCGCAGGGCCGAGTTCGAGAGGCGGGTGGCCCGCATGTACGAGGCGGGCAAGGGCGTGAGCCTGGCCGACCACTTCGAGATCGACGACGTGATCGACCCGCTCGACACCCGCCGCTGGATCATGACGATGATGCGGACCGCACCGGCCGGGTCGACGGCGCCAACGAATCGCCGTCCCAACATCGACACCTGGTAGCGACCGTCCTCGTCGTCAGCCCGAGGACAGCAGACCGGTGAGGAACGCGGCGAGGTTGTCGCCCAGCACGTCGCTCAGGTAGCCGCCCTCCTGCACCAGGACGGTCGGCAGGCCGATCTCGCCGACCGCTCGGCCGATGCGCTCGAATCCCCCGGTAGTCACCTGGAGGCCTTTCAGCGGATCGTGTTCTGAGGCGTCGAGACCGAGCGCCACCACCAGCGCACCCGGGGAGAAGGCCTCGATCCGGTTGCGGGCGGTGGCCACGGCGTCGAGGAACGAATCGTCACTCGAGCCCTCGCGCAGCGGCAGGTTGAGATTGTGACCCTCGCCGTCGCCGGCGCCAACCTGATCGGCGTAGCCCCAGAAGAAGGGGTAGTAGTCGATCGGATCGCGATGGATCGAGATCGTCAACACGTCGGCCCGGCGGTAGAAGATGTCCTGTGTGCCGTTGCCGTGATGCACGTCGACGTCGAGCACGGCCACCCGCCCGTGGTGGGCCAGGAGCCACTGGGCGGCGACGGCGCTGTTGTTGATGAAGCAGAAACCGCCGGCCATGTCGGCGAAGGCGTGATGCCCCGACGGGCGGCACAGCGCGTAGGCCCACCGCCGGCCGCCGGCCACGGCGTCCGCCGCGGCGAGAGCGGCGTTGGCCGACGCCACCGCGGCCGCATACGTGGCCGGCCCGATCGGGCAGGCGGTGTCGGTCATGTGCCAGCCGGCCCGGCCCACGATGCTCGACGGATACCCGACCGGCTCCCGGGACGGGTGGATGTTGGCCACCACCTCGGCCGACTTCGGTCCGGACTGATCGCTCCACTCGGCGTGGGGCGAGGGCGAGGAAGTCGAGGTAGCGCCGGGTGTGAACCGCAGCCAGCGGGTCGAGCCCGAAGTCGGGCGGCTCGGCGATGGTCGCCCCGACCCGCTCCAGCCCCTGTTTCAGCCGCCCGATACGTTCCGGCTGGTCGGCGCTGGCCGTCGGCACCCCGCGGACCAGGAAGAACTCGGGATCATGGGTGGCCTGGATCGGATCGTGGAAGGCGGGAAGTGTCACCGCTGCCCGCTCCTCAGCTCGGTTTCGTCGCTGGAGCCGGTCACTCGACGTGGTCGACGAGCCAGCCGACGATGTCGGCGGTGACGTCGTCGCGGTTGGTCTCGTTGAGGATCTCGTGACGGGCCTCCGGATAAACGGTCACGGTGAGATCGGCCACGCCGGCGTCGCGGTACCGCTGGCCCAGCAACTGGATCAGCTCGCCACCGCCGGCCAGGGGGTCGGCGCTCCCGGACGCGAGGAGTATCGGCAGATCGGACCGGATGCCGGCCAGTGCCTTCGCGTCGGCCAGGCGAGCGGCGCCGCCGAACAGCAACGGGATGGTCTCGGGCGGCGTGTCGAACCCGCACCACGGGTCGGCCACGTACTTGTCGACCTCGGACTCGTCACGCGACAGCCACTCGTAGCCGGTGCGATGCTCGAACCCGACGTTGAACGCCTCCAACCCGACCGGACCCTCGGCCTCGGCCATTCCGGCGGCGAGCACGTCGAGCGCGGTCGAACCCGACAGCACGACCCCGGCCCAGACGTCGCTGTGATCGAGGATCGCTGTCTGGGCGGCGAACGAACCCATCGAGTGCCCGAGGAGGAACACCGGCCGCGCGGGATGCTGGCCACCGATCCAGCGTCCGAACTGCACCACGTCGGCGATCAGTCCGTCGAAGCCGACGTCGCCGAAGTTGCCGAGCCCCTGGTCGCTGTTGGCCCCGGTCCGACCGTGACCGCGATGGTCGCTGGCGTAGGCCACGAACCCGGCCTCGTTCAACGCCCGGGCGAACCGGTCGTAGCGGGCGGCGTGCTCGGCCAGACCGTGGGCGATCTGCACCGCGCCCCGGGGTGACTCGCCGGCGTCGGCCCAGGTGGTGGTGGTGATCTCGGTGCCATCCGCGGCCGAGGTGAAGGACGATTCGGTTGCGCTCATCACTCAATCATCGTCCTTGAGAGCGCCGATCACGTCATCGGGTGCCTGTACCAGTTCGATCAGCACACCCTCCCCGGACAGCGGGAATTCGTCGTTGCCCCGCGGGTGGATGAACACGATCTCGTGGCCCCCGGCACCCGGTCGGATGCCGCCCGGCGTGAACCGCATGCCCCGCTCCGTGAGCCATTCGACGGCGGCCGGCAGATCGTCGATCCAGAGGCCGATGTGGTTGAGCGCGGGTTCGTGGACCCTGGGCCTCGACTCGGGGTCGAGCGGCTGCATCAGATCTATTTCGACAGCGTGCGCCCCGTCGCCCAGGCGGAGGATGTCCTCTTGTACGTTCTCCGCCTCGCTGGTGTAGTCGCCGATCTTCTCGACGCCGAACGTGTCGACCCACAGGTTGTTCAGCGCGGCCAGATCGAGGCCGCCGATGGCGATCTGCTGCAGGCCGAGGATCTGGAACGGACGCTCACTCATGGTTCGGGATGGTAGTGCACAAGGTTCCGAGTAGGTCGGGCGCCGGGAGTAGATTGGATGTGGCCGTTGGCCGTGGCGAGCAGCGTCACGGACCGACCCGACCGACCAGGAGGTGCGCCGTTGGCCATCGACCGCCGTGGTGTGATGGCGGTGGGGTGCGTGGTCGCCGATCTGGCCAAGGTGATCGACCATTATCCCGACCCCAACCATCTCGCCGTGATCTCCGACGTTGCGCTCAGCACCGGTGGTCCGGCGCTCAACATGGCCGTCAACCTCCGGCAGCTGGCCGCCGACTATCCGGTGTCGATCCACGGCGCCATCGGTGACGACGAGCACGGGCGTTTCCTGGTGGGAGAGTGTGAGCGCCTGGGCGTCGACTCGTCCGGGTTGATGCGTTTCGGCGACGTGGCCACCTCGTTCACCGACGTGTACCTCGAGGGCGACCTCGGCCGGCGCACGATGTTCCACCACGCCGGTGCCAACGACCGCTACGACGCGGCCGCGATCCTGGTGGAGGATCGCACGGATCGGATCCTTCACTCCGGTGCTCCCGGTGTGTTGAAGCTGATGGACGAGTCGGTCGATGTTGACAGCAACACCGATGACACGCACGCCAATGGCTGGTCCCGTCTCCTGGCCCGGGCCCGGGCGGCAGGCATGCACACCAACATGGAGTTGATCGACCTCGATGATGGCCGCACGCTCGACCTGGTCGCCCCCTGCCTCTCTTTTCTCGACAGCATCGTCATCAACGAACTGGAGGCCGGTGCCGTCACCGGGATTCGATCGCCCAGCCCCGCCCCCGACGGTCCGATCGACTGGCCGACGCTCGAAGCCGCAGCTCTCCGCCTGGTGGAGCTCGGTGTGTCGACACTCGCTGTGATCCACTTTCCCGCCGGGGCCGTGGCCGCTGGACCCGACGGTCGGACCTGGCGGCAGGGGTCGGTTCGGCTCCCCGCCGAACGGGTTCGCAGCGCCGTCGGTGCCGGCGACGCCTTCGCCGCCGGGGTGATCCACGGCATCCACGAGGAGTGGCCGGTGCAGGATTCGCTACGCCTCGCCGTGGCGTCGGCGGCGGCCTGTGTTCAGGAGGCTCACACCTCGGCGGGGATCCAATCGGCCGAGGCGTGCCTGGTCGCCGCCGACGAACTCGGCTACCGCTCGACCACGTCCTAGCGGCCCCAGCCGGCCCCGGTTCGGACTGGCCCGACCGCGGCCCGGCCCCGAGCCGGACTGGCCCGACCGCGGCCCGGCCCCGAGGTTGTTGCGGTTCGGGATCATAGTGACGCGCAAGCGCGACAACCTAGGCGTCGTCACCCGACGGCGCGCCCGACGGTGCACCACCGAGGCCCATCCATCGCTTGGGTGAGGTCACGTCGGAGTGCTCGCTGAGCAACCTGGTCACCTTGGCGTCGTCGATCCGCTTCACCAGCCGGTCGGCTTCGTGGATGTCACGCAGCGTTTTCGACAGCGAGATCGACGAGCTGATGGCCATCGTGAAGGCCAGGGCCAGGAAGGCCCGGACCCAGGGATCGGCCTCGAGGAAGTAGATGCCGAACAAGCCGGCGAGGACGGAGACGCCGAAAGCGATCCAGACCTGGGCGATCCAACCGCCGGAATGAACGGGTTGTTGTTCGATTTCGTAGCTCATGAGGCCATGATCGACGACGGATCGGCTGGGACGAATGGGGGTTGTCCCTCATTCGCCCGTGACGAATCCCCCAATCACACCGGACAACCAGCGATTCTCTGGCGCCAACCTCAACCGAGGGCGGCGATCACCTCGGTGGCGAACCGCTCGTAGGACTCCCGGCGCGCGTCAGCCGACCGACCGAGCGTGGCGCTCAGCAGGATGAACTCGTCGAACCCGGCCTCGGCGTAGGCGCCGAGTTCGTCGACCAGCTGGGCCGGTGTTCCCACCAGCGACCGGTCCAGATCCACCTTCTCCCGCCGCTCGGCCAGCGCCGATTCGTCGTCGCCCATGAACACGAGCGCCTGCGACGACGTGCGTTTCGAGGCCGGATCGACGCCCACCGCCTCACACGCCTCCACGAACCGGGCCCGCTGCTTGGCCGCAAGGCTCGGCGCCCCCCAGGCGTTCCACTCGTCGGCCCACCGCGCCGTGATCCGCATCATCCGGGAACCGGTGGTACCGACGAGCATCGGCAGCTTGTCCTGAACCGGATGCGGTTCGCACGGGGCGTCGGTGATCGTGTAGTGGGTGCCGTCGAAATCGGTGCGCTCGTTGTCGAGCATCGACCTCACGATCTGGATGCTCTCCTCGAACCGGTCGACGCGAACACCGGGTGGCTCCAGCGGGATGCCGTAGGCCTTGTGTTCGTTGACCTGCCAGCCGGCGCCGAGGCCGAGCACGAACCGACCGCCGGAGATGTGGTCGATCGTGGCCGCCCGGTTGGCGAGCAGCGCCGGATGGTGCACCGACGTCGGGGAGACCAGCGGGCCGAGCCGAACCCGGCTGGTCGTTGCCGCCAGCGCGGCCAGCACCGACCACGCCTCGTGGCTGTCACCCTCGACCGGATCCCCCGACTCCGTGTTGGGCATGTAGTGGTCGGCGAACCAGATACCGGACCACGCTGGATTGGCGTCGGCCAGCCTGGCCAGATCGGCCATCTCGTTCCATTCGAGCTGGTTGTGAATCCACATCGATACCTGCATGACAGCCCGTCAGAGTCGATTGATCGCGAAGACGGGTATGACCCGGGGCGCCGCCGACTCGACGTACTCACCGAACTGCGGAATGATCGCCGCCTGACGCCCCAGCACCTCCTGACCCTCGGCCTCGGGCAGTTCCTCCAGCTGGGCGGTGAACGACTCCGTGCCGTACTCCACGTTGATCTCCGGATGGGCCTTGAGGTTGTGGTACCAGTCGGGGTTGGTGGGCGCTCCGGCCTTGGAGGCGAAGACGTAGAGGTCGTCGCCCTCGACCAGGGCGACCAATGGGATCTCGCGGACCTGACCCGACTTGGCCCCGATCGTGCTCAGGATCACGAGGGGTGCGTCGCCGAATTGGGCGACCTTCCCGTCGTTGGCCCGAAACTCCTCGATGACTTGCTTGTTCCAGTCGTTCATGACCGCAACCCTAACGCTGCCCGCCGGTAAGTAGGCTGTGGGCATGCTCACTCTGGTTCGACGGGTGGTGGCCGCCCTTGGATTGACCGGCCTCATCGCCACCCTCTTTCGGCTTCGGGGGCGGGGTGGGGTGCCGCCCCAGTCCGGGGGCTGGCGGGAGCTCTCCGAAGCCGAACTCGCCGAGTTCCTCGACACCGTCGAATGACGGCCACGGAACCCGACGCCGACCCGGCCACGGGCTTTGGCCCGGGCTCGGGCACGGCAACGGTCGCCGTGGCCGGCCTGGGTACCACCGGCCTGCATGTCGTCCGCCACCTGGTCGACGATCTGTCCCCAACGCTCTCGCTTCGCCTTCACGACTCCGACCCGGCCGCGGTCGAGCGGGCCCGCCTGGTGGTCGGCGATCGGATTCCGCTGGAAGCCGCCCCGGTCCTCAACGGCGACCCACCCGACGTTGCCATCCTGGCCACGCCGTGCCGCACACATGCGGCGATGGCGACCAGGCTCCTGGCGGCCGGCAGCCACGTCGTGTCGATGTCCGACTCACCCGACGACATCGACGCCCTGCTCCGACTCGACGAAACCGCCCGCGCCGCCGACCGATCGCTCGTGATCGGCGCCGGGATGGCACCTGGCCTCGGCTGCCTGTTGGCCCGACACGCCGGCAATCAGCTGGACACGGTCGACTCGATCAACGTGGCCAAGGCCGGAACCGCCGGCCCGGCGTGCGCCCGACAGCACCACCGGGCCCTCAAGAGCCCAGGACGTGATTGGGTCGGCACCGGATGGGAGTTACGAGCCGGCGGTTCCGGACGCGACCTCGCCTGGTTCCCGGAACCGATCGGGGCCCGCGACTGCTACCGCGGCGCATTGCCCAGCCCGATTCTGCTGCACCGCACCTACCCGGCGGCCAAGCGCCTGTCGGCCCGGGTGTCGGCCACCCGCCGCGACCGGTTGACGTCCCGACTCCCGATGCTTCGCAAACCGCACCAGGATGGCGGCCCGGGAGCCGTGCGAGCCGAGGTGCGCGGCTGGCGGGGTGGGCGGGTCGAGACCATCGTCTATGCGGTTGCCGCCTTCCCGTCGGTCGTGGCGGCAGCCGTCGCCGTGGTCTCCGCCCTACGGGTGCTCGACGGTGACGGCGTCCCGGTCGGTGCATCCGGGCTGAGCGAGTGGGATGACGTCCACCTCGTCCTCGCCGACCTCCATCGCCGGGGAGTCCCGATCTCCGAGTTCAGCGGCGTTGTCGGATAGACCCCAGGCCCAACCGTCCTAGGTCCTGCGAATCAACCGCCGCCGGTGCACTCAAGATCGCCGTCGAATGTGTCGAAATCGAGACAGCGGAACTTTTCGCGGATTTCGCTAAAGGTTTCCCCCGATCGTGTCGAGAACCCTTGTTGTCATGGAGGAAGTGCGACGGCCGGAGCCCGTCGCCGGCCGCAAAGCGGCATAGTTTCGGCTATCGCCGGCCGAAACTCCCTCCAGTCGCCGCGGTTGAGAACTTCACCCGCTCATGAACAACAACAAACAACAACGAAGGGTGAGATCACACAATGGGTGACACAACTCGAGTATCGGGGAAACTGCGGGAGGAGCTCAACGCTCGTATCGAGGCGAACCTGCCGCTCGTCAAGCACGTCGTCTATCAGGTGGCCGTGCACTTTCCCCGCCACGTCGACCGCGAAGAACTGGCCCGGGCCGGAGCGCTCGGACTGGTCGAAGCGGCCCGCCGCTACGACGAGAGTCGAGGAGTGCCGTTCGAACGTTTCGCCGCCCAGCGAATCCGGGGCGCGATCCTCGATTCGGTGCGGGCCGCCGACTGGGCGCCCCGCTCGGTGCGGCTGCTGGCCCGCCGGCTGGAGTCGGCCGAGCAGCAGCTGGCCAGTGAACTGGGCCGCCTGCCGGACATCGACGAGACCGCCAAGGCCCTCGGTGTCACCAAGGAGGAACTGGCCCGACTTCGGGACCGGCTGTTCCGGTCCGTCGTGCTGGCGCTCGATCATGAGACCAGCGCCGATGTCGACGAAGACCTTACACTGGTCGACATTCTCAGCGACGAGAACGCCGTCGAGCCGTCCGAGGAGCTGGAGACCAGGGAGCTGCACAACTACCTGCGCGACGCGGTGAAGTTGCTGCCCGAGCGCCAGCGGCTCGTGATCGTCGGCTACTTCCTGGAGGGCAAGACGTCGAAGGAACTCGCCCGCTTCCTCGGTGTGACCGAGTCACGGGTGTCGCAGCTTCGCAGCGAGGCGCTGCGCAACCTCAAGCTGGGTATCGAAGCCCAGTACGATCCGTCCGACGACCACGAGGCCCCCGTCGGCCGGGTGGCCAAACGCCAGGCCGCCTACGTCGACCAGATCGGCGACGCCTCGCAGTGGCGCAACCGTCTCGACACCTGGGACGATGCCTACGAGGTGCCCGAGGATCCGCTGCTCCCGCTCCGTCGGGTCGCCCTGACCTGACCCGTCTCCCGTTCTGAGTAGCTCAGGTGACAATCAGCGTCGTCTGGTTTGAGAATTTCGGGTCGTTTCCGTTCTGAGTAGCTCAGGTGACAGCCAGTGTCGTCTGGTTTGAGAATTTCGGGAGGGTTAGAACGTGGCGGCGGTCTGCCAGCGATCGAGGAGGGTGGCGTCGCCGAAGAGTTCGAGCCGGCTCGGCGGGAGCCGGCACCACATGAGGAGCATCAGGTCCGACGCCGATCCCCGGGCCGCCACGTCGGACTTGACGTGGGCGTGCTCCCAGTCGATTCGGTCGGGCTGGTAGGTCATAACCCACTCGCCCTCGTCGACATCGGTGGCGTGCAGATGGACCGTCTCGCCGTTGCCGGCCAGCACCTCGAACTGCATCCGGTTCGGAGCGAAGATCTCGAGCACCTCGTCAACGCCGTCGATCGCCTGGCGGGCATCGATCGGGCTCGGACTGGTGGTGGCCGACTCGGCATCCCACCGGTGCATCGCCACCTCATGGGCGATGCGGCGCAACCACCAGGCCGCCGGCTGGGGGCCGGTCCATGTCGGATGGACGCTGTCGAGGTCGATCTCGGCCAGGGTCTTCTCGAGCTCGGTACCACCCTCGGCCGTCCACTCGATCACCTCGGCGCCGGGCGGGGGCTCCGGTACCGAACCCCGGTTTGGCGGGTTGTCGGGATCGGCCTGCAGCGACATGTTGGCGAAGCGGTACACCCAACCGGTGTGCCCCACCACCGACTGCACCGTCCAACCCTCCAGATGAGGAACCTCGACCCGCAGGTCGCGCTCGTCGACCTGGGTGAGCCTGGCCGCCTCGACTCGGAATAGATGTTGATAATCGGCTGCCGACAATCGGGACACAACCACCTCATTCAGGCCACAGGTTCGAATGCGAGCTAACGAGGTTCAAGACTAGCAGGGTGCTGAAAATCCGAGCTCGTTCACCTCTTCGACCCACTGGTCGAGTTCGATCCAGCGGGCCCGGAGCCACTCCTCCTGCTCGGAGGGATCGGCCGGTAGCTCGTGACGGCGGTGGACCCAGAACCGGACCGTGATCGGTTTGCAGAGGGGAAGCTGCCGCCGGAACCCGTTCAGGTCCGCCATGTCTTCCAGTCCGACGTGGCCGAGCACGACCACGTCGGCCTCGGGCCGGTGGGCCATCAACGCGAGCGTTCCCCCCGGTTTGGGCGGAAGAAGATGCTCCAGCTTCTCGGCGTACGCCACGGCTGCGGGCTGAAGCTCACCGGATTCGATCTTGCGGCTGAGCGATTCGAGAATCCGAGCCCGGTTGCTGGGGGTGGCGTAGGTACCCTCGGGGAAGATGACGAGCGCCGAGTCGGGCAGGGCGCCGTCGGCCAGACGGGCGATCCCGTCGAGATCGGCGTCGGTTCGTGTTCCCCGCCCAACGAACTGGTTGCCGAGGCGACGACCGAAGATGTTGATCACCGGGTCCCACAGCAGTTCGTCCTTCAGCACGTAATGGGCGTAGCGGTTCAGGTGGCCGCAGATCAACACGATCGGTAGCACGGCATCCACCATCGACGCGTGCCGGCTAAGGAGGATGAACGACCCCGTCGGCATCGCCGACAGATCGACCGGTTCGAAGTCGACGCCCAGCAACCGATGTGCCCACTGCAACAGTGAGGTGGCCCACCAGGTCTGCACGTCGCGCTCGTCGCCCAGGCCGCTGCGGCGGGTGAGCCGTGACGTGAGCGAAATCTCCACGGCACGGTAGATGCCAAGCCACTGATGGGCCAGGTACACCACACCGAACAGGCCAAGACGGACCGTTGGAAAACGCCAGAGACGACCGACGAGGTCGGCCGCCATGGTAAGCGGGATCCAGATGGGTGCCGTGACGACAGCCAGCGGCAGCGCTACTCCGACGGCGGCAATACTGACCAGCCGGCGAAACATCTCAGCCCAATTTTGGGAGTTCAGCGGGTAGGTAGAGGGCGAAGCTCCGAAACACGATGAACTCCAGGCCAAGGGTCAGGCGCGAAGCGCCTACCCGCCAGGCCCTTTAACGTTCCTCTTTGAAGACGACGTGCTTGCGCACGACGGGATCGTACTTCTTCAGCTCGATCCGCTCCCGGCTGTTGACCTTGTTCTTGCGGGTCACGTACATGTAGCCGGTTCCGGCCGTCGACCGCAGCTTGATGATGGGACGCTTGTCGCTTGACTTTGCCATCAGACCTTGACTCCTCGACGGCGCATGTCGGCCACGACCGACTCGATGCCCTTCTTGTTGATCGTCTTGATCCCCTTGGCCGACACGGTCAGGCTGATCCATCGCTTCTCGCTGGGAAGCCAGAAGCGCTGGGTCTGGATGTTCGGGTTCCAACGTCGGTTGGTGACCCGATGCGAATGGAGATGCTCTTACCGAACGACGGCTTGCGGCCGGTCACCTGGCAGATCTTGGACATCGTGGGACCTCAGGAAACGATCTAAGGATGAACTCTGGAATGGTTCCAGTGGGTGTGGGGCGCGGCGGCGCCTCCACGGGGAACCATTCAAGACTAGCGTTCGCCCAGGCGACCCAAAACCCGAAAGGAACCGAGGCTCCAGTGCAAGGTCAGCGGATCAACCTGCCGTCGGCCGACGGGAACGACACCGACCGGCTCGACAGGGGGGACAGTTCGAGCAGTCCCGCGCCGTTGGTGCTGAGTTTCTTGGAGATGAACTGGGCCGACACCTGAACCTGGCCGCTGTTGCCGGTGTACACGAACTCGGCATGCGGTGCGAACCACACCCCCTCGAGCTCGAGCGAAGAGCCGCCGGCGAACTTGTGCTCCTCGGTCGACTCCGACCACATCAGCAGGTCCTCGAACGGCCCGGTCGTGGGAGCGATCCAGCGAACCGTGCCTGCCCCGTCACCGATGTCGAGACTGGAGGTGTCGCTCACGTACATGGCCACATGATCGAGTTCGAGCACCGACTGCGAGCCTTTCGACAGTTCGCCGTCACGCAGATAGACGAAGGCCGCCTCGTCGGAGCTGCCGGTGATGTCGAACCCCGTGCTGGCGACCCACGAGAGGAGGCTGGTATTGCCCGTGTTGAATCGGAGTGTGGCCTGACCCGACAGCTCGACGTCGCCATCGAAGATGACGTTGCCGCCGAGGAAGACCAGCTCGCCCCCGATCCGAAGATCACACTCCACGACCCAGTTCCCTGGTGGAACGATCACGATCTCGTTGTTCTTGATGGTGCACGGCTGGAAGAACGGGAATCTCGTAGCTGAGGTACCCGGCGGGCCGACCGCTCGACGTCGACGTCGTCGACGAGGTCGTCGATGTGCGGACTGCCCGGTCGTCGGCGTCGGGGCAGCCCTGGATGTCGAGATCCGACGGGTAGGTGGCTCCTTGCAGTTGTAGCGCCAGTCGATGGGAGCTCGGGTCAGCGGCGCCACCGAGGTTGACGGGTTGGGTCCGACCACCCCCGTGCTGGTAGCACGCCGGCGGGCTGCATCCCGGCGACCCCGAGGCAACGACCTCGATGTTCCCGCAGCCGGCCCCGAATCCGCTTCGGGCAGCTCGTCGACGCAGCCGGGTTCCCCATCGGCTCGGATGACCCCCTTGTTGCCGTCGACGTTGAGCACGCCCTTGGAATGGCACGAGCCACTACCGTTGGAGTCGACCGAGATGCGACCGGGATGAGTCTCGCCGTTGACGTCGTCGACGAAGGGTCCGACGATGATCCCGCCCTTCCCGCCTCCGCCGCCGGACACACTGAGGACCTCGCAGTTCTCCCGCTCCAGAAGCAGGAGATTGATCAAGCCGATCGTTGCTCCGGGGTTGGGCCCGTTCATCGCCACCGCGTGGATGGTGGTCGACAGCTCGTCCTGGCCTACCACCCGTGCCCGAAGAAAGCGCGTGTGGAACTCTTCGATCCGTACGCCGAAACGCGACCGCACTCGTCACCGTCGGCCGCCACCACCGGCTGGCTGGTCGCACCGAGGGCCCCCGGCGACATCAACGGGTTGGTGTCCGGCACGGGATGGACCAACTGAAACGTCATCGACACCGGCCGAGTTCCTTCGGCCACGACGGAGTTCGTGGAGCTGCATCGCAACTGGCCGGGGAACAAGATCGCAGTCGATTCCAGCAATGGTCTGCCCGGACGCGTCCTCGAGGTAGCCCGACAGCGGTTGACACAGGCACCGTCACCGCCGGACGTCGCTCGAGAATGTCAGCTGCCGCCGTGGCGGCCGCGTCGGCTGCTGTTTGATTGGAGGCGCGGTCCGCTCGAGCCGCGGCGAGGTCCACGACGGTGGCCGCGATGGCGGTCAGCGCAACGAGCATGAACGCCACCATCACGATCGTGGCTCCCCGTTCGTCGCGTCGTTCGCCGCCGCCCACGCTCACTCCGTGGACCGTTCGAAGCGTGACACCGAGTTGGCGTTGAGCGTGATCGTCTGGGAGAACAGCACGGCCTCGATCGTTGGTGTCACGCTGCAGTTGGACCTGGACGCGCCGCTCATCCGAGGGGCGACCATCGGAGAAGCACGACTGACCGGTTTGAACCTGGCGGGATCCGGCCTGTTCGACGACACGAACGGTGCGGTCCTCGGCGTCGGTGCCGTCGGGATACACGTAGGCAACGCAGACGAACTGGCCGGCCACACCGGAGTCCAGCTCACCCGTCGCCGAGTTGACCGCCACGTCGGCGACGACGTCGAGCCACCCGGACAGGTCGGCCTCCACCGGGCGCACGGCACCGTAGCGGGCCGACTCGCGGGCAGCGTTGTTGAGGCTGATGCTGGCGTCGTAGGCCGTCCCGACCGTGATCGTGCCGAGGAGAAAGGCCAGGAGAACGGGTAGTACAAGCGCGAACTCGACGAGTACGGCACCCTCTTCGTCGGGTCGTCGGACCCTGGTCGTCGCCTCGTTGTTGCGGGGATCTACCACCCAGGAGATATCGGATGGCCCATTTCGTCGCTTGAGTTCGACGAGTAGATCGACTTGGACCTATAGGCCGTTCGGCCCGCTCAATCGATCGAACCGGGCGGAGGCGGGATACGGTCGCCGGGAACCCATCGCCGGTCGCTGTCGGACGGAGCCCGGATGGTGGGGACGATGACCAGCAGGTAGGCGACGGCGATCAGTGTGATGACCGCGATCGGTGACCAGAGCCACGCCCGCTCCGGCCCGTCGTCGGTCAGCACCGACGCGCCGATGCCGAGGAAGGCGACCATGCCGGCGACCGCAACCGCCAACGTCGATCCGACGAACACCGACGGATCGACCACTGCGTCCCGACGGCGCCGGTGGTTGATCCTGACCGTCTCGTTGTAGGCGAGCGCGCTGGCACCGCCGAACGTGAGTGCCAGGGGCCCGAGGCTGTCGAGCAACACGACGTATGCCACCAGCACATAGAGGAGTACCGCAGCGGTGGCCAACCACATCCACGTATGGCTGCCGGTTTCCATGGCCACGTAGTGCAGGATGACGCCGAACACCACGGCGCCCGCCCCGAAGACCACTCCCGAGTTGGCGAACGCCACCACCGCCCACAACAACATGATGGTCAGCCCCAGCAGCCACTCGGGCTGGGTGTGATGGTTGATGAAGTTGCTGCGCCACCCGTCGAAACGCTCGTACAGCCCGGGACTGGTGGACCGCGACTCGTCAGGCGACATGGGGTGACCTCCCGACATTGCGTCGTTTGCGTACCGCCACCCGGCGGAGGACGTGCTCCAGCGAGTCCTCCGGCTTCCACGGGATCACCACCACCTGCCGTTCCCGAAGCCAGCGCTCGTTCAGTTCGTTGCCGACCGCGAAGATGCGCCGCGCCAGCGTGCTGACCGACTCCTCCGGTTCCGGCAGCGCCGGTTTGATGACCATGATGTCGTGACCCCGGCTGCGGAGCGTCACCAGCATCGACAGGGTCCGCTCGTTCAGCAGCGGGGAGATGGCCACGATCGTGGCCGACGGCGGCAGGTTGCCGGGGAGGACGGCCTTCTGCGGGTCGACGTCCTGAGGAAAGACCTCGGTGGCCAGCAGGGCGTCGACGATCGTGTGGAGGTGGCGCCGCCCCAACCGTGGCGGCAGCCAGCGAATCGTGCGCCCGACGTCGAGCAGCCCCAGGCGGTCCTGGGCCCGGAGGTGACGCTCGCCGAGCGCCATCGCCGCCGTTACCGTCCACCGCAGCGACGTCTCGATGTCGACGCCGAGGTCCTGGGCCGAATCGACGAGAAGCACGATGGTGGACGACCGGTCGGGGTGGCGTTCGATCACCATCGGCGTCCCCCGGCGGGCGGTGAGCTGAGGGTGGATCATCCGGACCGAATCGCCGTGACGGTACGGGCGGATCTCGGCGAACTCGCTGCCCGCACCTTTACTCTTGGCCCGGTGTTCGCCGGTGACCGGACGCTCCCGGTAGAGAGGTATCAGACTCGTGAGCCGCTCGGCCGGCGGATGCACCCGCACCGGCTGGTTCAGCGGATGGCGCACCACCCGCTCCGAGAGACCGAGCCGGTCCCGATTGGTGATCACCACCCATTCCGGCCCGCCGGCCCCCCAACGCCGGGCCTCCAGCTCGACCGACAACGTGCGGCGATCCGAAACGGTGATAACGAACCGGGCGGGGGAACTGGGAATCAACGTCGGCGGGAACTGGATCTCGATGTCGGCTTCGGTGGTTCGATCGGCCTCGACCGTCACCGAGAACGTCAGGCTGTCACCTTCCACGACCCGGTCGGAACTCAGCCCGGTGGACACGACTCGGACCTCGGGCCACCAGCCGTCGGCCAGGGAGAACGCGAGCGCACCGATGAAGGGGGCGGCGAGCGCGGCCGGCTCGAGGGCCCGGAAGGCGAGGGCCAGGGTGAGCCCACCGAGGCCGATGATGAAACACAGCCAGAACCGGTGGGTCAGATGCCGGGTCACCGTTCAAACGTCCGATTCGACGGTCACGACACCCGTGGCGGCTCAGGCGGTCCGGCTCGTCTGGGCGGGACCCGCTCCCCACGAGGGGCGATGAGGGGGCTGGCCGATGGGCCGGACGTTCGTGCGGTGCCGGGTTCGGTTCCCTCGAGCAGCGAACGCGCCCGAGGCTCGAATCCCTGATCCCAGGTTCCCTCACCGGGCACGAAGCCACCGCCCGCGCGATCTCCCGACGGTTGCTCCGACGGTCGATGATGTGGAGGCGGGGCAGCCTGTGGTGGTGAGGTCTGCTGCCACGTCAGGTTGGGGTCGAGCAGGTCGTTGAGAGGCTGATGCCGGGCCGGCTCCGGCTGGTGCGGCGGTGAGTGGTCCATCGGCTCGACCGCCTGGGGCGCCGGCACCTGGCCGACGATCTCACGCACCACCTGTTCGGTACGCACCCCCCGGAACCCACTGATCGGGCTGCAGGAGCAGTCGATGGGCCAGACAGGGCTCCGCCACCGCCTTGATGTCGTCGGGCAGAACGTGGTGAACGACCGGCCATCGCGGCGCGGGCCCGCCCGGCCTTCAACAGCGCCAGTGAGCCTCGGGGGCTGGCCCCGGCCTCGGTTCGAGGGCTGGTGCGGGTGGCCTCGACGAGATCGACCACGTACTGGGCGACGGGTCGGGACACGTGAACCTGCTCCACCCGCTTCTGCAGCCCGACGACGTCGTCGCGGCCCATCACCGGTTGCAGCGTGACCCGGTCTCCGACCCGGTCGGCCCGCCGCATCAGCAGCTCGACCTCATGGTCACGACCCGGATAGCCGACCCCGGTGCGGATCAGGAACCGATCGAGCTGGGCCTCCGGCAGGGGGTAGGTGCCCTCCTGTTCGATCGGGTTCTGGGTGCCGACGACGAGGAACGGCTCGGGCAGAGGGCGGGTCACGGCGTCGGCCGTCACCTGCCGTTCCTCCATCGCCTCGAGTAGCGCCGACTGGGTCTTCGGTGGAGCACGGTTTATCTCGTCGCCCAGCACCAGGTTGGCGAACACCGGCCCCGGCTGGAACGTCGGTTCGCCGTTGGCTCCGGCCAGCACCGTGGCGCCGGTGATGTCGGCCGGGATCAGGTCGGGCGTGAACTGCACCCGGGAGAAACGAAGGCCGGCCGCCTCCGCCAGCGCCCGGGCGATGGCCGTCTTGGCCACGCCGGGAACGTCCTCGAGCAGGATGTGACCGTCGGCCAGAAGCGCGGTGACGATCAACTCGAGAACCTGGCGTTTACCGACGATGGCCCGCTCCAACTCGTCGAGCAGCCGCCCGGCGGCCATCTGAACATCGGTATGACTCATTGGGTGCTGATCCTATCGCCGTGGAGGTCGAGCCTTGACTCCAACACGGTGACGACGCGGGCGATGTCGTCGTTCGAGGCGTCGAGCGAGATCGGCACCAGATCGGTGCGATCCCGGCCCGCGGTGATCAGACGGTTGACCGTGGAGATCAGGTCGCGACGGGCGATCGAGTCGGCCGGCGAGCGCAGCTGGAGGTCGATCGCCTCCAGCTCCCAGGGGGTTGCGGTCAGGCCGACCGGGCTGGGTGGCTCGACGGTGCGCGGCCCCGCCGACCGGCTACCCCGACTGATCCGCCGGTTCAGCCGGATCAACAGGATCGTCAATCCGATGAATGCGCAGAACACGATGAGCGGCAGGAAGTCGGCGAGTATCGACATTTCTACGAGCCCTGGCTCGCTTCGGTGACACTGGTTGGCCGAGGGGCATGCGATCCGTGAACCAGTTGCCGGAGTTGGGCGATCATGTCACTGCGATCCTGGTCCGTCGCCCGACCCGGGGCAAATCGAGCCATGGCGTAGAGATCGCAGATCCGGCCCAGGATCGGTTCGACCGCGGGCACGGTGTCGCCGACCCTGCGGTGCCACTCGAACGGTGTCTCCTCGGCCCGACGCACCGGCAGCCCACTGAGACCCTGTTCCACGGTATGGAACGCGAGGCGGATCGCTCTCGTAGGGTCGGGGTCGGCGGCGAGACGATCCAGGAAACCGTCGAAGTCCTCGGTTCCGTCGGTGGCCCAGTCTCCCGTGGTGGTCACGGCGAACGACGGCTCGATGTGATTGCGGTGGAGCAGGTAACCGGTCAGGGCGCTGGCCACGGCCAGGGCCATGATCGTGGTGACGATCCAGCGCCACGGCAGCTCGCGGGCCGCGGCCACCGTGGTCAACCCGTCGCCGGGCGGTTCGATCGGGCTGATGCTCGTGCCGTCGTTGAGAACCACCGTGCCGTCGGTGCCGGTGAGCGAGTTGACCGTCTCGCCGTCGAACTCCGTGGCTGACACCCCGCCCGACCGCCCGTCGGGTCGAAGCTCGATCAGCGGGTTGTCGGGGGCGTGCACATCGACGCCGCCGTCGGTCGGGGTGAACCCCAGGTCTTCGGGCCCGATCACCCCGGCCGGTACCGGTTCGAGCCGGCCGTCCTCGGCGAGACGAACACCCGAACCGGTTCCCGGCACGAGGTCGAACTCCCCCTCGTCGGCGCGGCCTTCGATCCCCGCTCGGGCCACACCGTCGGGATCGAACCTGATCTCCACCGAGCCGTTCTCGTTGGTGACGGTGACCGTGGGCGGATCGGCCGAGGATGAGCCCTGCGTCGGCTCCGGCTGCGGTTGGGGCTCGGGCTGTGGGTCGGATCCTTCGCCCGGCTGGTCACGATCGCGATCGGCGCTCTCCGGCTGGGGCGCCGCGCTCAGGGCCAATCCCACCACGATCAGCAGCACCACTGCCGCTGGTATCACCAGCCAGCGAGCGCTACGGACGATCGAGGACACATCTTCCAGTGTGCCCGGATCGCCTCTCGTTCGCGATTCCGCCTTCAGGTTCCGTCGTCGAAATCGTTTCTGCTGACCGGCCTGAGGGGGCTGGTGGCGGCGTCGTCGTCGGTTTCGGCCACCGCCGTGACCCGGCTCATGCGTCCGGAGCGTTGCGATCCGCTCGGCCCGGTCAGACGGCGGAAGATCGACGGCAGACGGACGGGCCGATCACCGCCGGGCTTGATCGTGACCGCTCGGGAGGCGGCCATCTTCTCCTTGGACAGCGGGTCCTTCACCGAGCCGAGCGCGGTGGTCGAGAGGCTGATGAGGATGTTGTAGAAGACGTCGGGCTGGTTGAGGAACTTGAGCTCGCCGAGCGCCTGGTCCTGGCCTGCGGTCTCGATGCGGAGCGTGCCGTAGTCGAGGATCTCACCGGGAACGGTTCGCTTGAAGGCGATGTCGGTGATGCGGGTGAGGGGCATGGCGTCGATGTGGGCGCCGAGGAACCCGGATGAGGCGATAACGCGACGGTTGGTGATGAAGAGCCGCTCGTAGAAGGCCCACATGCCCGCTCGGTAGATGAACCGGGCGGCGGCTCCCAGTATCAGGGCGATCGCCATGGCCGCGAGACCGAACACCACGAATCCGATGACGAGGCCGACCGCGGCGGCGTAGATCGAGAGCTTCTTCCACTTCTTCTGGCGGTACATGACGAAGGCGATCGCAACGGCGACCAGAAACAGAAAGCCGCCGAGCGCTCCGTCCGGGAGCCCGCCGGCGACCATCGTGATGAGTATCAGCATGGCCACCGTCTCCAGGAACGGCTGGATCAGGCTGGCCCAGTGCTTACGTTCGTTGTACTGCACGACCTCGTCCGGGATGAGGACGTCGAGAACGTTGAGCGGCGTGAAGAGTGATGATGTGCCGCGAGATCCCCGGGCGGCCATGACCCCTGCCTACCCGCCGGTGATGCCGTGGTGGTGGCCGTGAACGAAGACGTCGGTCGTCGGAGACGACGGCACGGTCACCTGAGGCTGGATCGTGAGATCGCCCGGGCTTCCGGCGCTGGTGGTCGCAGTGGCATCGGACCCGAAGAGACCGGAGAAGAACTCACCGAGTGCGCTGATGAGCCGACCCACGAAATCTGCGAAGGCGTGGGCCATGGTTCCGGCACCCGTCGGATCGTTGTAGATCACGAAGATGAGGAAGACGAATGCGAGTGGATAAACCCATTTAGGCATGTGGTGCCTCCGTAGAGGGTCGGAAAACTAGGTTCGACGACTCCACCCGTCACGACGATACTAACCCCTCGTCGCTTGGATTGTCGATCACTGTAACTTTTGTAGCTGAGCGGGGCGTGGACCTGCCCATGACGCCTGAAGTTATCCACAGGCTGTGGATGGTCTGTGGGTATAAGTTGGGGGACGGGTGGGGGTGGCGGTGCCCGCAGTCGGTTCTCATCGAAGGGTCGGGGTCAGCTGGATACCGCCCCGTTGGGCGGGGAGGTCGTCGAAAGCGGACTTGGCCTCACACGAGGCGGCCCAGTGGCAGCCCGAACAGGTGAAGTTCGACGGTGTACGACTCAACCGATCCGGTGGTTCGGTCGCCGCCGGAGCGCGGCTCGTCACCGCGTCGGCCGCTCGGACGGCGGCCTCGATACCACGCTCGAACATGTCGTCGGTCGGCAGTCGGTGGCTGGTTGCCGTCGGCAACTCGACGATGATGATCTCCTCCGGGGGTTTTCGATCGCGGATCGTGCGAAGCACCACGCTGAACGCCGCCCGATCGATCGTGGTCGGATGGGCGCCGGCCATCACGAACACCGGTAGGAGTTGATCCCCGTCTTTGACGACGAGGTCGACTCGGCCCTCGAGCCGCAGAGCCCGGCCGGGGTAGGCCCACCACGGTTTGATACCCCAGCCCTTGATCTGCCGCCGGGGGTCGTCGATGCCGAGGGCGTCGAGTGTGGATGTGAGCCAGGTCGTGGCCCGGGCGGCGATGCGGACGCGGACGTCGAGGGGAGCCAGGTGATCGTCGGCCAGGTACAGGCCGAGCCAGTTGAGATCGCGGTGGTCGTCGTCAGGGTCGCGGTCGGCCCCCCGCAGCCGGCGCATCGATCTGCTCACCGCCTCCACCACCGACCCGGTGGCACGGTAGGCCTGCACCGATTCGAGCGCCACGGCTCGACTGGTGGTGAAGATGTTCGGCTCGAAGTCCGACGGGATGGCCGCCGCCTTGGCCTGGCACCTGGCCGCGGTCGCCACATCGAAGTCGGCGACCCGTACGACCTCCTCCCAGGCGACATCCCGCACCTCCCCCTCGTCGCATCGCAACGCCGGCTCGGTGAGCCGATCGGCCAGCTCAACGGCAAGCCGCCGATCGATGGTGTGGTCGGACTCGGTCATGCCTCATCCTCGCCGAGGTCATTGAATTCGTGGTCGTCGTCGTCGGCATCGGTCACCGGATCGAGCGGTCGAAGCGTTTCCCCCATTTCGGCCATCACCAGATCGGGGGCGTCGCCACATTCGGCGATGCGGCGACACCAGCGGCAGTGGTCGCCGGGATTGGTCGGGGGGCGGCCGCCCTCCTTCATCGTCTCGTCGATCGCCAGCAGCCCCTTCGTGGTGTCGAGCAGACGGCGGGCCGAGGTCTCGAGCATCTCGGCGTTGAGCATCACGGGGGTCACGGCCAGGTCGGCGAGGCTGACGGCACAGCCGAGGACGAGAGGCGGCGGACCATCCGGCTCGTGTGCCGGGAGGTGCTGCAGGATCGTGATCAGCGCGTAGTGGGCCAGCTCATCGGTTATTCGGGAACTGAACCGCCCGCTTTTCACCTCGGCGAGGAGACGCCCGGCAACGTCGGTTCCGATCCCCACATCGCAGGAGATGTCGATCTCGCCGGTGATACGGACCCCGGGGGTGGGCACGTGGGCGATCCGATGGTGGACGGTGGGGCGATGGGGGCGGATGTCGCCGAGAAGGTCGGGTAACACCCCACACAAGTCGTCGACGACCAGATCGAAATCGGCTCTATCACTGCGTCCGAGCCCGTCGACGAACGCCGTCAGATGCGGATGCTCCTGGTCGAGGCTGCACCGGAGACCCTCGAACCAACCGTTCGGCCGAAAGCCGGGATGCAGGGCGAGCACGCCGGCCGCGGCATCGCAGACGATGCCGACCGCGATGTTGAAGTTGATGCCGAACGGGTTGATCTCGCCCAGGACCTGGGCCGGGCAGATGGCGGCGGTGCGGACTCGACCCTTGGTGAGCCGTAGGGGAGCGGTGTCGGGATTCGTGCCGGCGTCGCGGCCGGCGATCAGATCGGTCAACCCCACGTGCAGAAACCGGCGCAGCTCGAACAGCTCGGACCAGGAGGGCCGATCGTTCGGATCGGCATCGAGGTAGGGCGCGGCGTCGGCCGCCAACTCGGCCAGCGAGAGGGTCACGGTTCAACCATAGTCACGGCCGCTGACAGCCGATTCCCCCGGTGGAGGGCCGTTCACCCCTACCCTGACCCGATGGCGGCCATACCGTTCCCCGATCCGAAGCCCGATCGATTGGTGCCGTTGCCGCCGCAGCCGCCCGCGGTGCCCCATCCGACTCACGACTGGCCGACCGGCGCACCCGTCGGAGCCGACCAGCGTCGTCTGGCTGCTGAGATCGACCGTGCGTTCGCGGCGCCCAACGAGCCGACCGGCGGTTCGCTTCTGGGTCGGTCGCTGGCCCTCGTGGTCGTGCAGGGCGGGCGGATCGTGGCCGAGCGATACCATCCACACGCCGGACCGGCCGAACCGTTGATCTCGTGGTCGATGGCCAAGTCGGTCACCCATGCGCTCATCGGGATACTGGTGCGGCAGGGCCGGTTGCCCGCCGATCTCGGTCGAATCCCGGTGGCCGCCTGGGCCGACGACCGGCGCTCGTCCATCACCGTGGCCCAGCTCCTCGAGATGCGATCGGGGCTCCAGTGGGTCGAGGAGTATGAGGAGAATGACGACGGCCGCCTCACCGACGTGTTGGAGATGTTGTTCGGGGCCGGGGCCGCCGATGTGGCCGGCTTCGCCGCCGACCAACCGCTCGCTCACCCTCCCGGCGACCACTACTACTATTCGAGCGGCACCACCAACATCGTGTCGCGGCTGGTCACCGATGTGGTGGCTGCGGCGGGGTCGACGCCGCCCGAACAGGAAGCTGCGGTGCGGCGGTTCATGGCCGACGAGCTGTTCGGTCCGCTTGGCATGGCGTCGGCCGTCCCCCGTTTCGATGAATCGGGAACCTTCATCGGCTCCAGTTTCCTCTACGCCACCGCCCGCGATTTCGCCCGGTTCGGCCTGCTGTATCTCCGCGACGGGATGTGGGACGGTCGTCGCGTCCCTGCCCGAAGGCTGGGTCGACGCGGCCCGTCGCCCGATCTCGGTCGAGCCCGACTCGTTCACCTGGTACGGCCGCCACTGGTGGGTGTATCCGTGCAACCACGGGTCGTTCCGGGCGAGCGGCTACGAGGGCCAGGCGATCGTCGTGGTCCCCGGTCTCGACCTCGTGATCGTGCGCCTGGGCAAGACCCCGTTCGAAAACGGCGCCGACCCGCTCTTCAGCCACCTCGCCGAACTCATCGCCTGCTTCGAATAGCCCCAACCGTGCGCCCCAGCCACCGGATGTGAGACTCCGGGCGCACGGAATGTTGTGTTGTCGGTGGTTGGTGGTTGAATCAGACCATGCCCCTCAACGTGCTCGGCGAAGATCTCGAAACCTGTTCGATGAACCCCCGGACCGGTTGGTTCCGCGACGGCTGCTGCAACACCGACGGCAACGACCACGGCGTGCACACGGTGTGTGCGATCATGACCGACGAGTTCCTCGAGTTCTCGGCGTCCAAGGGGAACGACCTGTCGACGCCGCGGCCGGAATTCGGCTTCGTCGGACTGTCGGATGGTGACCAGTGGTGCCTGTGTGCGCCCCGGTGGGCCGAGGCGTTCGAGGCGGGCATGGCCCCGAAGGTGGTACTGGCCGCCACCCACGCCCGCACCCTCGACTGGTGCGAGTTGGCCGACCTGAAGGCCTATGCCGTGGACAGCCCGGACTGACGCGCACCCGGGTTTCTGAGGTACCCCGACGCTGTCAGCGACGTCGGGGAACCTCGGTACGAGAACGCCATCCGGTGGGCGCGCCGATGCCGGGCCGGTTCGCCCTGGAGGGGGCGGACGACCGGCCCGGCTACAACCGGCGGCTCGTTTGCGGCTGCTGAGGCCCGGTGGGGGCCCGGCCGCCGGAGGACCTGTTGCGGGGAGGAGGGGGTCATGGGGGAGGCCCCGCAACAGGCGGCGATGGGGGGTCCGTCGAGGCGAGCCCCGACGGACCGGGGGATCAGACCGGGGTGGCGGTGGTCGGTGGTACCGGGGTCGGTGTTGCCGTGGTCGGCGCCTTGCCCTCCTCGGGGATGATGACCCAGGCCACCAGGTAGGCGAGCGGCAGGGCCGGGAAGGTCAGGAAGGCCAGACCGACGAGGATCAGCCGGACCACGGCGACGTCGATGTCGAAGTAGTCGGCGATTCCGCCGGCGACGCCGGCGATCATGCCGTTCTTCCGCTCGAGAACCTTGACCCGGGGGTTGACGCTCGTGGCGGTCGTGGATGTTGCGGTGGATTCGAAGGTCGAAGAGGCGCCGTTCGCATCGATGGCGGGAGGAACCTCGTTGCCCTGGAGTGAGGTTGTGGTGTTGATCTCGTTCATGTCTTCATCATGGGGCATGGGCGTCCAAACGGGTATCAGGTCTCACCCTGATTCGACCCTGACAACGCCCTGATTGACCGGCCGAAAGGCCGAGCCCGGTGCTCAGTCGGCGAGCGGGTCGATGGTGTGGATCGGCCAGCCCCGGGCCGCCGCCTTCGCCGCGAAGTCGGCGGTACCGCTCGATGCGGGGCAGCCGTCGGCCTTCACCACCACGGCGGCCAACGGCTCCCCGGGTGAACCGTTCGACGAGGCCCGGCAGGCGCCGGCCGCGCAGTCCTGCAGCAGGTCGTTGCCGCGCCGCGGCCAGTCGTCGTGCTCCGACAGATCCGCGGTGACGACCGACTCGGCGCCGGACAGCTGCCGCTCGAACGCCTCGATCCAGCGGTCGCCCTGATCGGCCACCGACCGCCGCCGGAACTCGTCGACCGGCAGCGGCAGAACCACGGTTCGAGGGATGAACAGGTCCTCGGCCACCCGAAGCATCAACAGGTCGGACCCCCCGGCTGCGGCCGACACGACCATCCGCGGTCGAAGTTCCAGCATCAGCAGGTACAGGCGGCGGTAGACGCTGCCGTCGCGCTCGGGGGGAAACAGCCGGCGGTCGGGCCGCTTCGGCGAATCGACCCGATGACCGGCATGGACGACGATCACGGGCGCTCCGCTGGACGATGGTCGACGGCAGGCACCGGGGATCATGAGAAGAAGATGGCGGCCAGGATGATGACGACGAGGATGGCCACGGCGATGATGATGACGATCGGGCTGACCCCCTCGCGACTGAACGCCGGGGTTGGGCGGGCGTACTCGTCGGTGCGGCGCCCCCGGTCCGATGCTCGCCCACCGTTTCTCCCCCGGCCGCGGGCTCGCACGCTCTCCGGATGGGCGTCGCTGACGTCACCCCCGAAACCGGTGCCGAACACGCCTGCATCGAAGTCGTAGCCGTCGGTCACCGCTTCGATATCGGTGATGGTGATCCCCGTCGGTGGGGTGGGCGGCAGGGTCACCGGGGCCCTCCCGGCGGCCGTCGACGGCGCGTCGTCCTCGACCGATGCCGCGGCTGCTTCACCGACCGGCGATCTCTCGTGGGGCGGTGGGATCTCACCGGTTGACCGACTCTCGTGTTGCGGCGGCGGTGGCAATGCTTCGGGCGGCTCGTCGACGTCGATCAACCGTCGGCACCGTGATGACGGCTTCGATCCCGCCGAATTCGATCACATCGCCGTCTGTCAACGTTGTCCAACCCACCACCGGAATCCCGTTGACCATGGTGCCGTTCGTGGAGTTGAGGTCAAGCACCTTCAACTGGCCCCGCTGCCAGGTGAGGCGGGCGTGATGGGTGCTGACGAAGGTTTCAGGCACGCAGAGGTCAGCGTCGGCGGCTCGACCCAGAACCTGTTCTCCCTCGCGGATTGTCAGCTCGGCCGGTGTCGACGACGCGTTGCCAAACCACAGAGTAGGCAGCACCGACACGCTTCCAGTCAAGCACTACTCGCCGGGTCCGTCGAGCCCGTCGAGCCCGTAGAACACGCTGAGCCGATGGATGAGCTGGAGAATCGACACCCAGACCGCGATCTCCACCGTCTCGGCCGACGAAAGATGCTCCGCCGCCGCGGCGATCGTGGAGGAGTCGACCTGGGCCGGGCTCGGGGCGATGCGGTGGGCGACGGTGAGGGCGGCCCGGGAGCGGTGGTCGTCGAGCGTTCCTTCGTCGGCAGGCTCGTCGGGACGGAAGGCGGCGGCCGCCTCGATCAGCTCGTCCGACACACCGGCATGGGTGGCCAACCCCCTCGACTGGGCGACGAGGTGGGCGTTCCCGGCATGGCGAGCGAACACCAGACCGACGAGCGCCTTGAGGCCGATGCCGATCTCGGTCTGGGTGGTGTCGAGGTTGTGCCGCAGCACGGTGGCCAGCGCCCGCCGGATGCGGGAGTGGCCAACCGTGGTCAGCAGCGGTTCGTCGAAGCCGTAGGTGTTGGCGACGTGGTGTCGGGCGGCCTTCGGATCCTTGGGCATGTCGGCCATCCAGCCGCGCTCGAGACGGACGGCGCCCGGGGCGTTGCGGAAAACTTTGAGTAAGGTGCCGAGAGAGTCGACGGGCGGCCCGCCGTCGTCGCTGCCGCCGTTGTCGCGTGCGCCGCCAGCGCCGTTGCCGTTGTTGGCCCAGCCGTGCTGGCCGATCGACCACCCGGTGGGACTGATCAGCTCCGACACGTCGTTGATCGATTCGTCTTCGAGTTCCACGCCGATGGCGTCCATGAACTTGTTGAGGAACCCCATCATCGCCACACCCATGACGATCCACTCGGTGTCGGCGTCGGAGAAGTGGCGCTGCAGTTCGCGGCCGAGTTCCGGGGTGTAGTGGTGCGGCATCGTCGACAGCGCCTCGGCCACGGCGACCGCGGCTGCTTCCGCTGCCGTCCTGGATTCGCCCGTCACCGCCTCGGCGCTCGATCCCCGCCGCAGCGCGAACGAACAGGTGTGGGCCGAGCAGTACATACAGTCGGCGGCGCGGGACGACGCGTAGAGCCCCAGACCCACGATGTCCTTCGGCGCGCCTCGTCCGATCAGCGACTGCGGGAGGTTGAGGAAGTTCGGGACGATCAGGTTGTAGGTGCGGAATCCGGGAGGCCAGATTTCGAGATACGGGTCGCAGTTGGGAACGACCCCGATCAGCACGTCGACCAAGTTGAGGACCGGATTGTATCCCTCCTCGAGCTTGCCGAAATCGACTCGATCCTCGGCCAGGACTTCCGCCAGTGTGGTGGGCACCGCCTACTCCTTCGTACTTCATTCGGTTGTGTTGTTTCCCCCCGGACTCGACCCATTCCCTGGCCGCAGACAAACGTAGTCCGTGGTCGAACGGCCCACCAAAACGCCCTTTTGTTCGCGCCGACGCGCACCACCTACTATCGGAACGTCGTCATCCGTCAGGGATGTGTCCAACGCAACCAAATCAACCAATCATCAACCAAGGGGTACCCAATGAAGACGCGAGCCGCTGTACTGCGGGAGTACAACCAGCCGTGGAGTGTCGAGGAGATCGAGCTCGATCCGCCGAAGCACAACGAGGTGCTGGTGAAGATGGTGGCGTCTGGTATGTGCCACTCCGACGAGCACGCCATGGACGGGCACATCGCCGGTCTCGTGCCGCCACCGCCGATGATCGGCGGTCACGAGGGTGCCGGCATCGTGCAGGAGGTCGGCGATGGCGTCGACTGGCTCGAGCCTGGCGACCACGTGGTGTTCGGCTTCATCCCGGCCTGCGGCCGCTGCCCATCGTGTGCCGACGGTCATTCAAATCTGTGTGATCTTCTGGCCACGTTCACCGAGGGCACGCAGGCACTCGACGGCACGTACCGTCACCACACGACCGACGGCCTCGACCTCGGCCTCATGTGCCTGATCGGCACCTTCTCCGAGCACACCGTGGTCAACGAGGCGAGTTGCATCAAGGTCGACAAGGACTGGCCGCTCGACAAGGGCTGCCTGCTGGGCTGCGGCATCGTCACCGGCTGGGGCTCCGCCGTCTACTCCGCCGCCGTCGAACCGGGCGATTACGTCGCCGTGGTCGGCATCGGCGGTATCGGCGCCAATGCGGTGCAGGGGGCGGCCATGGCCGGCGCCCGCGTCGTCGCCGCCATCGATCCGGTGGCGTTCAAGCGTGAGCAGGCGATGGAGTTCGGGGCCACCCACACGTTCTCGTCGATGGCCGAAGCCCAGGAGAAGCTTGGCGAGACCACCTGGGACCGGGGGTACGACAAGGTCATCATGACGATGGGAACCGGCGACGCCGAAGCTCTCGGCGAGGGCTTCAACCTCGGTGGCAAGCGGTCCAAGATCGTGGTCACCAACCTGCACTCCACGTCCGAAGGCACGGTCAACATACCGGCCATCATGTTGACGATGATGGAGAAGCAGGTCATCGGTTCGCTGTTCGGGTCGGCCAATATCCGCAAGGACATTCCCCGCCTGTTCGAGCTCTACCTCGACGGCAAGCTGAAGATCGACGAGCTGATCACCAAGACCTACACCCTCGACCAGATCAACGAGGGCTACGAGGCGATGCGCAACGGTGAGAACATCCGGGGTGTGATCCTCTTCGACCAGTAGCGGCCACTCGAGCCGCAACAGCACACACCATACGTCAGCCGCCGGTCACCGATAGGGGCTGACCGAGTAGTCGGCCGTCGCGCATCTCAACGACGTGGTCGGCCAGCTCCGCCATCTCGAGATCGTGGGTGACCATGATCCCGATCAGCCCGCGCCGTCGAATCTGCGCCCGCAGCTCGGCGACGACCTGGCGGCCCCGTTCGCGGTCGAGGCTGGCCGTGGGCTCATCGACCAGGATCACGTCGGGCTGATTGACCAGCGCCCGGGCGATGGCGACCCGCTGCCGCTCACCACCCGACAACCGGGTGGTGATGGTGTCGGCCCGGTCGACGAGGCCGAGTTCGTCGATCAGGTGGTCGGCCCGGCGCATGACGTCGGCGCGGTCGGCGTTGGCGATGGCGGCCAAGACGGCGATGTTCTCCCGAGCCGTGAGGTAGGGGATCAGGTTGCTCGACTGGAAGACGAAGCCGACGTGGCGGCTTCGGAAGCGGGCTCGCTTCCGGCCGGTGAGTTCGTGAACCGCATGGTGGTTGACGATCACCTTGCCGCTGGTCGGGCTCAACAAACCGCCGATCAGCGCCAGCAGCGTCGACTTGCCGGAACCCGAGGGTCCGGTGACGGCGAGGAAACGTCCCGACCCGACGGAGAGGTTGATGTCGCGGACGGCGTGTACGGTCTGGTGACCTTGTCCGTACGTCTTGCTCAAGTCGGTCGTCTCGACGATGGCGGTCATACATCTGCTCCTGTCAGTGCTGTTGGGCCACGGCGATGACGGGGTCGATCCGTATCGATCGACGGATGGCGAACGCCGCGCTGACGGCCGCCACGATCATCATCGCGGCGCCTGCGGTGACATACGTTTGCGGCGTGAACGCCACGGGAACCTGCCCGGGGGCGAACCGTCTCAGTGCGCCGTCGGTGGCCAGCGCCGCCGGCACGGCCACCGTCAGCCCGAGTCCGGCGACGGTAAGAACCTGGATGAGAGTCTGTCGGGCGACGAAAAGATCGGTGGCTCCGAGCGCCTTCAGCAGGCCGATGTCGGCGGTCTTCTGCAGGGTGAGGATGTAGAAGAACATGCCGATCACGACCGCACCGATGACATACGCCAACACCTGGAGCGCGGCGATGGTCGATGCCGTGTCGTCGATCCCGGCGATGTTGGCCACCGCTTCGTCGATTCCGACGACTCGGTAGCCCTCACTCGTTTCACCGATCAGGTCTCCACCGCCAAGCACCACGAGGGACGCCCGGTCGTCTCGGCCCGGGGTGTCCACCGGGTACTTGAGTTCGTTGAACGCCTGTCGCAGGCCGTAGACCGCTCCGAGGAAGCCGAAGGTCCCTTCGTCGATCTCGCCGACGATGGTGAATGTTCGCTCGCGGAGCTGGTTGCGCACGACGAGGCTGTCGCCGATCGACAACCCTGACTGCTGCAGGAACCTGGTGTCGGCCACGACGGCGTGGGCGTCGCCGGCGGTGAGGGAGCGCCCGGCAACCAGCTCGGGTTCCGCCAGCGATCCTGGGTCGTAGCCGAAGAATGCGGCCGGCGATGCCGCACCGTCGGCGGTGGTGTATTCACCCGCGAGGTGCGTGATCGGCGCCGAGTTGGTCGCACCGGCGCGGTCGACGACGGCGTCGACGGTGACCGGGTCGAGTTCCGACTGGGGGATGCTCAGACCCGAGTCGGTGCTGTAGGCGATGGCCTTGCCACCGAAGTTCTCGACGGCGCGGCTGAACTCGCTCCTGAGGCCGAGCGCCAGCCCGCCGGTCATGATGGCCAGATAGGCCACCAGCAGCACCACGCCGACGATCAGCACGAAGGTGGCGCGCCGGCGCCGAATCTCGATCAATCCGAGCAAGGGTCTACTCGACTTCCGAGATCATCCGCTCGAGTTCGCCGGTTTGGCGGGTCAACGTCCTCATCTCGCCGAGCACCTGCTCGAGTGCCACAGCGGTTCGCTGTTGGGCGTCGGTGGCGGTGTCGGCCAGCTTGCGATATTCGAGCTCCTGTGAACCTGACATGCGGGCTCGCCATGTGGCCAGGAGCTGCCACACGGCGATCACGACGATGGCTCCGACCAGCGCTATGCCGGCGATGGCGACAGCGGCGTCGGGCCAGGAAGTGGCAATGATCATTGTTTCTCCTTCTGTTTCGAGGGGGAGTCTGGAATGCTGGTTGTTTCGACTGATGTATCGGTGAGCGACAAGGCGGCATCGGCCAGCAGCTGCGGCGTGACCTTCAGCGTGAAGGTGGTGAGTTCCATGAACCTCATGGCCCGCCCCGCGTCCGAAACCTCGTGACGTCCGACGACGAGCCCGGCGTTCTCCAGCTTGCGCAGGTGCATGTGGACCAGCGGACGTGACAGCCCGACCCGGCGCGCCAGGTCGCTGACGTTCAGCCGCTCGTCCACCAGAGTGGCGATGATCCGCACCCGGTGGGGGTTGGCCAGTGCGGCGAAGAGCGCCACCCAGTCGTCACCGGACCGTTTGTCTGTTTCCGGGTCGGTCTGGGTCATGGCCTCCATCCTGTGAACCTACCTGTAAGAAATTATTTACACGTGTTAGATTCTACTGTCAAGTAGTGAGCCTTCGAGGTCCGGCGGTGCGAGCGGTGCGATCATGGGCAAACGTCGACACCGTCGACCACCTTGTACGCGGCTCGACTAGGCTGTCCGGGGTACGTTGACCCCGTCCGAGAGCGGTGGAGGGATCGTGGTCGAGATCATCAGCAGGCAGCAGTGGGGCGCGAGGGCGCCGCGTCGGCGCTCGTCGATTCCGATCCCGTCGGCCGAGCTGTGGTTGCACCACACGGCCGGGAACCATTTGGGTGCCTCCGGCATGCGGTCGATTCAGAACTTCCACATGGACGTCCGAGGCTGGTCTGATATCGCCTACTCGTATGTCATCGACCGTGACACGCTCGACGTCTACCAGGCACGGGGCGCCGGCGTGCTCGGCGGTCACACCTTCGGCCGCAACTCCATCTCGCACGCCATCTGCGTGATGGGCAACTTCGACGTCACGCCGGTGTCCGACGGGCTGATCAACCGCGTGGCCGAGATGGTGAGGCATGGCCACGAGCAGGGATGGTGGCCGTCGATGCTCACCGGCGGCCATCGTGACGTGCGGGCCACGTCGTGTCCCGGCGACAATCTGTACAGGCAGATCGATCTGATCAACCGGCGGGCCGTCGAGCCCCCCGACGACGACGAGGAGGACAACGTGGTGCTGCGCAACGGAGACCAGGGAGAGGCCGTTCGGCGTATTCAGACCGCCCTGAAGGGATGGAACTCGAGGTCACTTCCACGATTCGGAGCCGACGGAGACTACGGCAACGAGACCGAGACCTGGGTCCGCAACTTCCAGTCGGACCACGATCTGGGTGTCAGCGGAACGGTCGACGGAGTCACCGCCGCCCTGCTGCTCGAGTATCGGGCCGACGACGTCGACGACTCCGCCTGAGCCTCAACCCGTCGGAGTGCTCACCGAGTGGCGTGCAGGGCGCGCGGTAGCCCAATCCGCACCGCCACCCCCGGCGACCAGTGGCCGATCGGATCGGTCGTCGGCGAAGGTAGACCGGCCGCGGTGAAGAGTTCGTCGTCGAGGTCGACCACGTCGACCCGGTTCAGTGGCCACGGGTCGTGTTCGGCGAGCGCGTACCGCAGGCCCCCTCTCGGGCGGGAGCTGTAGAGGCGCCACCTCGCGGTGAGATAGTGGTCGAAAGCGGTCAGCTCGTCGGCCAGTAGCGGTTCGCCGACGCTCACCTGAACGTGGGATCGGGCCGGTGTCGGTTCGGGCCATCGGCGGTCGCAGGTGTAGGTGAACGTCCGGCCGGCATGAGTCGACGGTCCGTCCGTCGGATCGGAGGCCGTCAGACTCATTCGAGACCAGAAGTAGGGGAGGTCGTAACCGACGCGGGCGGTCACCACCGCGGGCAGCCGAGCGGCGTCGAGCGACAGGAACCATACGCCGCTGGTGCCGTCGGGTGCGGTGACGTAGGTGCGGATGTTCGTCTCGCAGAAATGTGACAGCCAGGGCACGGCCGGCCCTCGCGCCGCCCGCACCTCCATCCGAAACGGTACGAGGCCGACCCAGGCCCGGTCCGCGTAGGTTTCAACCGTCAGTCCGGCGGGCAGCAACGCCTGCACCTGATCCGGGTCGACATCCCAGTGGAGGAAGGTCAGTAGATCCCACCGCTGGACCATCACGGCCCGGTCGACGGTGATCGGACACTCCGCGCCGTAGGCGGGCTGCGACTCGTGTGAGCGTGGGTCGGAAGATGACATGGAGTTCACCGTAGTTCTCGGACGTGCCGGGCTAGCCTCGGGACATGGCAGATTCCACAACGTCATCGCGCACAGAGACCATCACCGTTCCCGACGGGAGCTTTGACGCCCACGTCGTCGTCCCCGACTCCGGGTCCGGCCCCGGGCTCGTGGTGATCCAGGAGATCTTCGGTGTCAACGACTACATCAAGTCGGTCTGTGAGCGGGTGGCACAGATGGGCTATGTGGCGCTGGCCCCCGACATGTTCTGGCGGCAGGAACCCGGCTTCACGGTCGAGCCCGGTCAGGGCGACGAGGGGATGCAGTTGGCGTTCGCCAAGGCGGGCGGTTTCGACCACGCAACGATCCCGGGTGATCTCGGTGCGGCTCTCGACCGGTTGCGGTCCCTGCCGGAGTGCACCGGCGACGCCGGGCTCATCGGCTTCTGTTTCGGCGGCACGCTGGCCTACGTCGGGGCGGCCGCGCTCGACCCGACCTGTGCGGTGAGCTACTACGGTTCCGGCGTGGCCGGGAACCTCGACAAGGCCGGTGACGTCACCTGCCCGATCCTGTTCCACTTCGGCGGCAACGATCCGTATCTGCCCAACGAGGATTCGCAGGCCGTGGCCGACCGGTTCGCAGACGTCGAGAACGCACAGGTTCTCGTCCAACCCGACGCCGGCCACGCGTTCGACAACTTCATGAACCCGAACTTCTCGGATCCGCCGGCCGCCGAGGCGGCCTGGAACGCCACAGCGGCCTTCCTCGCCGAGCACCTGCCGGTCGGCTGACCCTCCTCTTCCGGGAGGGGTCAGGCGCGGCCGTCACGGATGGCCCGTACGGTGCGCTCGGCCTGGGCGCGAACCTCGTCGAGATCGGAGAGGCGGTCGAGGTTGGCCAGTGGGCGTGACATCCGGTGGTTGTCGGCCAGCCGTTCCCGGTGCCGGGCCATGAAATCCCAGTACAGGGTGGTGAACGGGCAGGCGTCGTCGCCGGTCCGGTTGCGGGGGTTGTAGCGGCAGTCGCCGCAATGGTCGCTCATCCGGTTGATGTAGGCGCCACCCGACACGTAGGGCTTGGTGGCCATCCGCCCTCCGTCGGCCCACAGCGCCATCCCCATCACGTTCGGCACCATCACCCACTCGGCGGCGTCGATGTAGCGATCCGACATCCACTCCATCACCCGCCGGGGCGCGATGCCGTAGAGGTTGGCCATGTTCGACAGCAGCATCAGCCGGGGAATGTGGTGGACCCACGCCCGCTGGTCGAGCCCGGCGAAGGCGTCGGCCATACAAGCCATGTCGGTGCGGGCCTCACCGGTGTACATCGGTGGCAGCTCCCGCCGGTGGTTCAACACGTTCGACTCGACGTGGTCGGGCCACAGCCAGTAGAGGCCCCACACGTACTCCCGCCAACCGATGATCTGGCGGATGATCCCCTCGGCGGAATTGATCGGCACCCGGCCGTCCTGATAGCGCTCCTCGACCGCGTCGCACACTTCGTCGGGCATCAGCAGACCGATGTTGAGCGCCGGGCTGAGCAGCGAGTGGGCGAGGTGCCACGACTTCGACGTCATGGCATCCTCGTAGGTCCCGAAGTGCTCGAGGTTGTGATCGAGAAAATGGTTCAGCCGGGCCAGTGCCGCCCGCCGAGACGTCGGCCAGATGCCGATCGGGTCGGCACCGTGGTTCTTCGGGCTCTCCGGTAGCGACGCCAGCACCTCGTCGTCGACATCGTCGAGACGGGACGTCGGCGGGGAGGCGAAGATCGAGACGTCGTCGGGCGGTGGTTCCCGGTTGTCGTGATCGAAGTTCCAGCGGCCTCCGACCGGTTCGGCGTTGTCACCGTCGTCGTCCATGAGGTAGCCGAGACGGGCCCGGTTCCACCGGTAGAAATCCTCCAGCTTCATCCCCGACTGTTCACCGGCCCAGGCGGCGAACTCGTCGTGATGGCAGAGGAACTGGTTGCTCGGCCGCTGCTCGATGCCGAGGTCGTCGCACAGCGCCCTGGCTCGGCGCGAATTGGGCTCGGTGGCGATCATCGCCTCGGGATCGAACTCGGCCCGATGGGCGTCGACCCCCTCTCGCATCGTGGCTGCCCGGCGGCGGTCGACCTCGAAGCCGGCGTCGGCCAGCTCGGCACCGAAGCGACGCATCGCCGTGACCACGAGATGGTTCCGCTGCCGATGCCGCCCGGCGGCGAGGAGTTCTTCGCTCTCGATGAGCAGTATCCGATCGGTGGCGGGGTCCGCGTCGTCCAGTGCTCCGATCCGGCGGTTGAGTTGATCCCCGAAGACGAGGATGGTGCGGTTCGGCCGGGTCACCGGTCGGCCGGATCGACACCGCTCCGCTCGACCACCCACTCCCACAGCCGTCGCCGTCGGTCGGGTGTGTCGGTCCGCCGGGTGTTCGGAAGTTTGTGGATCGCCCGAACGCGACGGTCGAGCCAGAAGCGTCCATTGGTCTCGAGCGGCTCGTCGTCGGCCGCCAACCACACGAGCGTGTCGGCACCCTGCTCGGCGGTTCGCAACAGAGGGCCCATGATCTTCCCGAACGTGGGCAGTGACCGCTCCACCCCGGGTGTGTCGGCCCAACCCGGATGCAGTGCGTGGAAGTGCACGCCCCGCCCACCGAAGCGTTCGGCCCACATCTCGTTGAGGGTCACCTGGGCCCGTTTGGCCCGGGCGTACTGCTCCGTGCCCGAATAGGTGTCGGCCGGCATCTCCAGCCGATCGACGGTGAGACCGGCCGAATACATGCCGCCCGACGACATCGTCAGCACCCGGGCCGGGGCCGACGCCTCGAGCCGATCCAGCAGCAGCGTGGTCAGGAGGAACGGACCGACGACCTGGGCCGCCACCGTCGACTCCGTGCCCTCGGGCGTGACCTCCCGTTCGTCGGTCAACGCTCCCGCATTGTGGATCAGCACGTCGAGCCGATCGTGCTCGCTCAGGATCTGATCGGCGAGGGCCCGAACCTCGTCCGGTCGGCCCATGTCCGCCGCCACCTGGCCGATCCGTTCGTTGCCCGTCGCCGCTCTCATCTCCTCGACGATCCGCCGGTTCTTGTCGCCGGTGCGGCCGACGATCACCACTGTCGCCCCGCAGCGGGCCAAACGGTCGGCGGCGGCGTTCCCCAGCCCCGAGGTCGCCCCCGTGATGAGGACGGTCCGGTCCGACAGGTCGTAGTCGGCGAGATCGGTCCAATCGTCGAGACGTTTGCGCGCCTCGTATCCGATTCGGGTGAAGCTCGGCACGATTGGCGCTTCGAGTAGGGAGTCGACGACTGTTCCGACGTTCATGTTGGCGACCATACCCGCCGACGGTCGAACGAAACGGTCTCGGGCGCTCCACGCCGTGTGACGTTCCTCACGATTGGCCGGCCGCTGAATCCGGGTAGGGCGAATCCATGAGCTCCGCTGAACGAACCTCTGCCTGCATGCCGCCGGACAAGATCCGCGACCTGGTCGTCGAACTCGAACAGATGGGTGTCGACAGCAGCCGCATCGATGTCGTGGCCGAACCGGCGCAATCCGTCGAGGCCACCAGCCGGGTCGACCGGGAGACGATGGCTCGCCCCGCGGGCCGCGCCGGTCTGGGCGCCGGCATCGGCCTGGTCGCCGGTCTCGTGATCGGCGGGCTGCTCGTCATCCTCATCGACACCCTTCCCGCCGGCGTCATCCTCGGTGCCGCCATCGCCGGCCTGCTGCTCGGCGCCCTGTTCGGGATGTACAGTCGCCTGCCCGTCACCACCGATGTCGTCGACACCGACACCGGCCAGAACAGCTATGTGCGCATCGACATCTCGGACATGGACGCCGACGAGGTCCGTAGCGTCGAACGGCTCGTCGACAACTCAGGTATCTAGTCGTCTATCGAACTCGTCTACCGGTTCCACTCGACTTCCTCGCCGTCGAGTGCGTCGACGAGACCGGCCGCCGCTTTGTCGCCGACCTTCTGGAAGCCGAGTGCGAGAAGGGGATCGGCCAGCTTGAGTGGACCGGCCAAGGTGAGATCGGCGTCGTAGGTGACCATCGACCCGCCATCCGGATTGGCGGCCACCGTGATCGTGTCGACCGAAGTCAGGAACCGGCCATCGGAACGGGCGACGATCAATCGGTGGGGGTCGAAGGCGGTCGTGCGGTAACGCATCGTCATCGACGTCGGGCCCATCTGCACGTCGAGGTCGTACTCGGCGTCGAGCCCCGGCCCCTGCCCGCCGACCTGCACCGCCCGGGTGATCCCGGGGTCCCATTCGCTGAAGTTGGACAGGTCGGCCATGTAGTCGAAGGCCTCGGTCTGACTGCGGGGGGTGTGGACGTGGACGACGTAGCGAGCCATGTTCGAGACGATACCCGCCGCGCCGAGTGGTTAACCCCGGCTCACGCGAGTTCGGGATCGAAGCTGTGGCGCTTCGGGCCACGGGTGATGAGATCATCGAGTCTCGCCTGGTCGCTCACGCCCTCGGGGTCGACGGCGACGACGAGGAGATCCGGACCGGCCAGCTCGAGCGCAACCTGCAGGCACGCTCCGCACGGAAAGGTCAGCTCGTCGTCGGTTCGTCGTGACGCCAGTGCCAAGACGACTGGCTTGACCCGTTCGTTGACGGCCGAGAAGAGGGCGACGCGTTCAGAGCACATAGCCAGGCCCAGCGACACGTTCTCGACGAGCGCACCGGAGACCGACCGACCGGCCGCGTCCACGGCCGCGGCGCCCATCGGAAAGTCCGAGTACGGGGAGTAGGCCCGATCTCTGGCGGCAATCGCCAGATCAATCGCCTGTTCGATTCGCTTCTCCATTGCCGGTTCGCTGCTCATGATTCCCCTTCCGAGCCGCCTTTTCCACCCGACCGTGCCCGGGCCGAGACCATACAGTACTCCTCCGGTCCACAGGCAGGATAGAGTCGGCGCCGTGATCGCGCAGGAGATCGGCGACGGCGTCATCGACAACTTCATCATCAGTTCGGCCGCCCATCGGTGGTGGGGGCTGCTCACGCTGGTCGTGCTCGCCGTGTCGGTGGCGCTCCTGACGCTGGACGTGAGGAACGCCCGGTCCGCGACCAGCGCCACCCGCTGGTCGTTCCTCGCCGCCCAGGTCGCCTTGGTCGGACAGGCGCTGCTCGGTATCAAGCTCCTGGATCAGGGGCAGGGCATCGTGCAGCTCTACATCCACTACGTCGGAGGGCTGATTCCGCTCGGCGCCTTCCTCGCCGCTGGTTGGCTGGCCCGTGGCGATACGCCCCGTTCGGCCCGCGTTCTGCTGATCCTGTTGGCGATCGGTCTGGGTTCGGGCGTAATGGCGTTCACGATCGGTCAGGCCTACGTCAACCGCTGAGGCGGGCATCGGACTGCATCCACCGCCGCTCCCGTTGCCGTACACGAGAACTGGAGCATGCTGTGAGCGACCTGACCACTGAATCGAATGATCCGCTGAGAAATCGGCCCGACCTCCCCGCCGAGGCCGATGCCGTGATTGTGGGAGCCGGTTTGGCCGGGCTGGCCGCAGCCCGGGTACTCCATCAGGCCGGACGCTCTGTCGCAGTGCTGGAGGCGAGCGATGGTGTCGGTGGCCGGGTCCGGACCGACGTCGTCGACGGGCACCGCCTCGACCGGGGCTTCCAGGTGCTGTTGACCGCCTATCCGGAGCTGGAGCGCCAGTTCGACGTCGCCGCCCTCCGGTTGCGTCGATTTCAGCCGGGCGGTCTGGTGTGGTTGGGTGACCGTCTGCATCTCGTGGGCGACCCGCTGCGTCGACCCCGAACCCTTCCGGCCACCGTGAGAGCACCGATCGGTTCGTTGGCCGACAAACTTCGTGTGCTGCGTCAACGGGTCAGACTTGTGGCCACACCGGCCCCCGATCTGCTGCGCGGTGACGACATCGCAACGATCGACGCCCTGCGCGGCGAGGGCTTCAGCCCGCAGATGATCGAGCACCTGTTCCGTCCGTTGGTGGGCGGCATTCAGCTGGACCCCTCACTCGAAACCAGCCGCCGGATGTTCGACGTCGTGCTGAGGAGCCTGAGCACGGGCGACGCGGCCGTGCCCGCCGACGGTATGGGGGCGATCCCCGCTCAGCTCGCGACGAGACTCCCTCCCGGGGTCGTTCACCTGCAGTGTGCCGTGCAGCGGGTGGAGCCCGGCGGGGTCGTGATCGACGGCGACCGGCGGGTGGCCGCTCGGCGGGTCGTGGTGGCCACCGACGGTCCGGCGGCGGCGTCTCTGTTGGGTCTCGATCCGGTCGGCTCGAACCCTGCGACCTGCGTGTGGTACGCCGCCGACTCTCCGCCGTCGTGCGACGGCCACATCGTGCTCGACGGTACCGGTCGAGGTCCGGCGCTGAACGTTGCGGTGATGAGCGAGGTGGCGCCCGAGTACGCGCCCGACGGGTCGTCGGTGATCGCCGCCGCCTGCCCGGGGGTACTCGATGCCGGCGCCGAGCCGGCGGTTCGAACTCAACTGAAAGCGATCTGGGGCCGCGCCGTCGACGACTGGCGCCACCTCCGCACCGATACCATCGCCCACGGCCAACCCGATCAGCGACCGCCGTTTGCACCGAAACAGCGGGTTGCAGTCGGCGATGGCCTGTTCGTCTGCGGTGACCATCGAGACACGGCCTCGATCCAGGGCGCGTTGTTCTCAGGCCGCCGCTGCGGCGAGGCGGTGGTGGCAAGTCTCGGGTGATTTCGGTCTCGACGAAAGAGCGAACGTAATGACGACGACGAAGACGAACGGAATGGAAGGACGATCGATATTGATCGCCGGCGCCAGCGGCGGCCTGGGCTCGGCCATTGCGGCCGACCTGGCCCAACGAGGTGCGCGACTCACCCTGGTGGCTCGACGTCCCGAGCCGCTGGCCGACCTGGACATCGATGGCCGCACCGAAGCGATCGACCTGCGAACGGCCGCCGGCTGCCAGGCCGCAGTAGACGCCGCGGCCGAGCACGGGGGAGGCCGGCTCGATGTGGTGGTCAACGCCGTCGGCGTGGTGGCGTTCGGGCCGGTGACGGAGCTGTCGGTCGACGCCATGGAGGAGCTGTTCCTCACCAACACCTTCGTGCCGATACTTCTGGCCCGCGCCGCGCTGCCGGTCATGGGGGAGGGTGGCGTCATCGCCAACATCTCCGGAGTGATCGCCGAGAAGAACCTTCCGGGCATGGCCGTCTATGGCGCGTCCAAGGCCGCGGTCCGGTCGTTCGACGAGGCCCTCACCCGTGAGGCCAAACGACAGGGGGTGCGAATCCTCGACGCCCGGCCGCCCCACACTGAGACGGGGCTGGCCGACCGGCCGATCGAAGGTGAGGCCCCGTCGTTTCCCCGCGGATCGGATCCGGCATCGGTGGCGTCGACCATCTGCGAGGCGATCGTCGACGGCGGGACCAATGAGTTGGCCAGCACCGACTTCGGGTAGCTCCCGCTGCTTCAGCTTGTGTCGTTAGCCGGGTTTCACTAGCTTGGAGCGGGGCGTGTGGCGGGATCAGTTTCTGTCCACAACAACACGGAGGGCACATGCTCCGATCTATGAAGTTCGTTTTAGCCGTGGTCTTCACCATGGCCATGGTGGCGACCGGCGTCAGTCCGGCATCTGCTCATGATCCAGGTCATGAGGAGAACGAGGCCCTGAAGGGTCGACTGGCCAGCAAGGAGATCCTCGAGGAAGGCGAGATCGCACTCGGCGGCGTTCCCCAGGTTCCGATGTCGGATGTCCGCTGCGAGGATGACATGGCGTGGGTCTTCCCCTGCCACAAGGTCGATCTCGATGCGTTCATGCCGCTCTATCAGCTCGAGTCCACGTTCATCAACGACGTGTGGGGCTGGGAAGACTCCGAGACCGGCATGCAGCTCGCCATCGTCGGCTCCCAGGAGGGCACGGCGTTCGTCGACGTGACCGACGGCCAGAATCCCGTCTACCTCGGCACGCTCGAGGCCGTCGTCCCCGGTTCCTTCCGCAACCTCTGGGGTGACATCCGGGTCTACCAGAACGCCGCCTACATCGGCACCGAAGCGGTCGGTCCCGACCTCGTCGGCAACGGTCTCCAGATCGTCGATCTCACCCAGTTCCGCGGCGCGGACGGCCCGATCGACATCGCGGAGGAGCCGCGGATCTACGACTTCACCAACTCCCACAACCTCTCGCTCAACGTCGACACGGCCCGGCTCTACGTGGTCGGTTCGACGGTGGCGCTCGAGCGGTGTGCAGTGTCCGACGATTTCCCGTTCAACGGCAACGGCGGCGCCATCATCTACGACGTCTCCGATCCTCTGAGTCCGCAGTTCGCCGGTTGTATGACCGACGACGGCTACGTCCACGACATCCAGTGTGTGATCTACGAGGGGCCTGACACCGAGCACCACGGCAAGGAGATCTGCCTCGGGTCCAACGAGGACACGCTCACTATTTACGATGCGACTGACGCGTCGAACCCTCAGATCCTCTCGGTTCTCGACTACTTCGACCTGCCGTTCAGGCCGCCGGGTGGCGGCCCGCCCAACTACTACACCCATCAGGGCTGGCTGTCGGAGGATCATCGGTACTTCTTCCTCGGCGACGAACTCGATGAGTTCTTCGGTGGTCTCGACGAGCGGACAACGTACATCTGGGACATGACCGACCTCGACGACGCCACGCTGATCAACGCCTACACCGACGGCAACACGTCGATCGACCACAACATGTTCGTACTCGACAGCCTGCTCTATCAGGCCAACTACACCGACGGTCTGAGCGTCTACGACATCTGGAAGGCGGAACAGGGCCGGATGAAACTCCGGGGCTGGTTCGACGTGTTCCCCGATGACGACGACACCGTGTTCGCCGGATCGTGGGGCGCCTACCCCTACTTCGGTGACGGCAAGGTGATCGTGAGCGGCTCCGAGCAGGGACTGTTCGTGCTCGACTCGCGAGTCAAGTCCTCGGCCCCACCGAAGGGCATGGGCAAGCGGTAGGCACCGCGATCACGCCAATTTGATCATCTGTTTCTGTGCCTGTGAGTTCCGAGAAATTGGAGCTCACAGGCACAGAACGCGTTTTGGCACAATAGGGGCATGGCTCTCAGTGCCTTCGATCTGTATTCGGTGGGGATCGGGCCGTCGTCGTCGCACACGGTCGGTCCGATGCGGGCGGCCGTCATGTTCGTCACCGGCTTGGACGACGACGGCCGGTTGGCGGAGGTCGCCCGGGTGGAGGTCAACCTCTACGGCTCCCTCGGCGCCACCGGCAAAGGCCACGGCACGCCGGCGGCCGTGCTGCTCGGGCTCGAAGGAGAGGATCCGGCAACCGTCGACACGACCACCACCGATGCCCGGGTCGAGGCCATGGCGGCCGACGGTCGCCTCCGGCTGCTTGGCCGGCACGAGATCGGCTTTGCCCCTGAGGACCTGACCCTCCACAAACGGAAGTCGTTACCCGGGCACCCCAATGGCATGACCTTCGCCGCGTTCGCAACCGACGGCACCCCGATCCGCGAGCGCACCTACTACTCGGTGGGAGGCGGATTCGTTCTCGATGCCGATGCCGACGGACTCGATCGGATCGTCGTCGACGACACACCCGTGCCGTACCCGTTCACCTCCGGCGAGGAGCTGCTGGCGATCTGCAACGAGCACGGTGTGTCGATCAGCGACGTGATGCTGGCCAACGAGCAGGCGTGGCGCACCGAGGCCGAGATCCGGGAGGGCATGCTGTATCGCTGGCAGGTCATGGCCGACTGTGTCGAGGCCGGCTGCACGACCGAGGGCGTCCTGCCCGGCGGACTGAAGGTCCCCCGTAGAGCCCCGGCGCTGCACCGCCGCCTCGCCGAGCCGCCACCCGGACACGATCCGCTCCACATCATGGACTTCGTCAATCTCTATGCCCTCGCGGTCAACGAGGAGAACGCCGCCGGCGGCCGGGTGGTGACCGCGCCAACCAACGGTGCGGCCGGGATCATCCCCGCCGTGCTCCACTACTACGTGCGGTTCGTGCCCGGAGCCGACGACGACGGCATCGTCCGCTTCCTGCTGACGGCGGCGGCCATCGGCATCCTGTTCAAGACCAACGCCTCCATCTCCGGAGCCGAGGTCGGCTGTCAGGGCGAGGTGGGCTCGGCCTGCTCGATGGCCGCCGGCGCCCTGTGCGAACGGCTTGGCGGCTCGCCCGAGCAGGTGGAGAACGCGGCCGAAGTCGGCATCGAACACAACCTCGGCCTCACCTGCGACCCGGTCGCCGGCCTCGTGCAGATCCCGTGCATCGAGCGCAACGCCATGGCATCGGTCAAGGCGGTCAACGCCGCCCGCCTGGCCATGCACGGCGACGGCAGCCACAAGGTCAGCCTCGACAAGGCGATCAAGACGATGCGCGACACCGGCCGCGACATGAAGTCCAAATACAAGGAGACGTCGCGAGGCGGGCTGGCGGTGAACGTCATCGAGTGTTGAGCGAGCGAAGCTCCCTATGAGCCGGGTTCGTCGGTTGGCGAGGTGGTCGTGGTTGAAGCCTGTGGCCGTCCGTCCGAAGGCGTGATCGGCACCCCGAACTCGATCGTCGGGGGAGGGACCACCTCGTAGTCCGGTTGGTCGCTCACGGGATCCTCGAGGTGGCCCATCCAGTCGGGGATAAGCAGTTGGCGGGGGTACAGGCTGGTCACCGATCGGCCGGTGCCGTCGACCGCGAGTTGGGCTTCGAACTCGGAGTCCAGTTTCGTGCTGTAGCCGTTGGCCACGAGATCCAACGGTTCTCCCGTCTCGTCGTAGAGCAGAACCTGATCGATCGGGGTGCCGTCGGGCAACACCGCGTAGATGTTGACCGGCGAACCCGGTTGGGTGAACGTCTCGTCGAACGCAATCGGCACCGGCTCGGAGTAGGAGGTGACCAGGTAGGAGCTGCTCAGCTGGTCGAACAGGATCACGGCGACCCAGGCCGCCAGCACCGCGGTCACCACGGAAACCGCGCGACCCCAGCCGGCGTCGATCCGCCGCCGACCGAACCTTATCGAGGCGATGATCAGCCCGACCATCACCAGGAAGCCGGCGATCGTGCTGCCGGCGATCGACGGTATGAGCAGGAACGTGGCCAGCCGCCCACCGGTCATCAGAGCCAGCACCAGGGTCAGCAGATAGCCGCGGGCGACCCACCAGGCCGGCCGCAGTTCGGGCAGGAAGTCGGCGACGGCCCGCGCCCATCCATGGGCCGCCAACGGCGCCAGCAGCCGTTTGATCCGAGCCGACGCCGCGTCGGCGGCGCGATGGAAGGAGCCGAGACTCATACCGGACGCCGGGGCGTCCAGCAGACCGGCCGACTGACGAAGCTCGTCGGCGAACTGCTCGGGAGGGCCGAGGATCTCCTCGAAGGGCTCGTCGGACTCCGCCCGGATCTCGGCCAGGTGGGAGTGGAGGTCGTCGGTCAGATCGTCGATCTCGTCGCCGTCGAGATCGACCAGGCGGGCCCGTACGGCGTCGACGTACTCGGTGATCTCAGCGGGCACGGCGGTTTCCGGTTCGGTGACGGTCATCGGTTTGATCCCTCCAGGAGTGCATCGAGTGTCTCGGTGAACGACTGCCAGGTCTTGGCCCCTTCCTCGAGGTGCTCACGGCCGTCGTCGTTGATGCCGTAGTACTTCCGGTGCGGCCCTTCGTCGGACGGCTTGACGTAGGACGTCAGCTTGCCGCTCCGGTACAGACGGCGCAGAGTGCCGTAGACCGAGGCGTCACCGACGTCTTCGAGGCCCGCCTCCCGCAGGGTGCGGACGATGTGATAGCCGTAGGCGTCATCGTCGGCGACCACCGAAAGCACGGCGAGGTCGAGGACGCCCTTCAAGAGCTGTGATGTGTCCATTGGCGTGAACGTTGGTCCTTTGCTTCCAGTGGTACTGTCGAATACACAGTACTACGGAAGGTGGAGATTGCAAGCCGCAATCTTCGGGTAGACCTGAACCATGACGTTCTGTATTGCCGTTCGGGTCGCCGAGGGGGTAGTTGCACTGGCCGACACCCAGATCGTGCGCGGCTCCGTCGTCTCGAAGAAGTTCAAGCTCTCGTCGGTCCCCGTCGAAGGCGGGGCGGCGATGGTGATGACGTCGGGCCTGCGATCGGTGCGGGACAAAGCCGTCACCCGTCTCGAGGACGGCGTCAGCGAAGGCCGCATCAAGGTCGACCGCATGCACGAGCTCGCCTCCGCGCTGGGCGACGAACTCAAGCAGGCCAGAGCCGAGGACGGCGACAGCCTGGCCGAGAGCGGGCTCAGCTTCAACGTCAACGGCATCCTCGCCGGCCGCCTCGAGAACGACCCGGAACCCCAGGTCATCCATCTCTATCCGGAGGGCAACTGGGTGAGCGTCGCCCCGGAGGCCCCCTATGTGGTGATCGGGCGCTCGTACTACGGAAAGCCGATCCTCGATCGCCTGCTCCACTTCGACACGCCCCTCGTCGATGCGCTCTCGCTCGCCTACCTTGCGTTCGACGCCACCCGGGCCAGTGTCACCGACGTCGACTTCCCGATCGACGTCGGCGTGATGAAAGCCGACGACACCGATTTCCGGCAGGCCCGGTTCGACGGCGAGGACCTGGCGGCAGCCCACAGCTGGTGGACCCATCAACTCGCCACCTCGGTCCGCACCCTGCCCAACGACTGGGCCGATGTGCTGTGGTCCGGCGACACCGCGTCCGCCGCCGGAGACCGATGACCCGATCGAACACGCTCACGGTACGGGCCGAACTCGACTACGAGGTCGACGGCGACGCCTCCTTCGCCCTTGCCGTGGCTGCCGCTCGCACCGACCGCCAGCACATCGCGTCCGAGGCGATCTCCCTGGATCCGCCACTCGACCACTCGCTCGAACCCTACGGCGAGGGCGAGTCGCATCAGCTGATCCGGTTCGACGCCCCCGCCGGTCGGTTCACCATGACCTACGACGCCACCGTTGTCGTCCGTCCCCGTAGCGACGAGCCGGCCGATCTCGAGGAGACGGCGTTCGGCGACATACCGGCCGCCGTGCTGCCCTATGTCAACCCGAGCCGCTACTGCGAATCCGACGCCCACGCCGGGTTGTCGGCCCGCCTATTCGGCGACCTCGCTCCCGGTTACGGCCGGGTCAAGGCCGTCAACGACTGGGTCCGGGCCGAGATCGCCTACCAGGCCGGTACAACCGACGCCACCACCTCGGCCTCCGACGTGTTGGTGGAGCGGGTGGGCGTCTGCCGTGATTTCGCTCACGTGGCCATCTCGCTGTGCCGGGCGATCGGCATACCGGCCCGATACGTGTCGGGCTACGGCATCGGGGTCGAGCCGCAGGACTTCCACGGGTTCTTCGAGGCCTACCTCAGCGGCGAATGGTGGCTGTTCGATCCGACGGGTATGGCGCCCGTCGATCACCTCGTCCGCATCGGCTACGGGCGTGACGCCGCCGACGCCTCATTCGCCACGTTCGTCGGCCCGGCAACCCTGACCTCGAAGGTGGTGACCGTCACCGAACGTGACGGTCAGGGCGCCGACCCTCCCGATCCGGACACGGCGACGTCCACCGCCTGAGCCGACTCGCCGTCGCGCCCGCCGTGATCGCCAGGGTCACGCCCCAGTACCTCGACCACGACACGGTTCACGATCTCGACGTCACGGGGATCCGGATCGCCCCCATGGAACGTGGCGAGAATCCGGTCGATGGTGTCGTCGATCGGCGCGGTGGGCCCGGGCAGGTTCCGTCGACGGGTCTCGGCGCGCAGCGTCCCGAGCGTGGCCAACATCGTGGCCACCACCGAGGCGTTGTCGGCTCCATGCCGCCGGAGAGGATCGAAGGCCTGCTCCAGAAACTCGCCATGACCGAGGAGCCGGCGGATCAGCCTGCAGTCGTCGGCCGTCCGGACGCTGGCCTCGTTCGGGTACTCCCAGATCGTGAGCAGGAGCGATCCGAGATTGACGATGACGTCGTTGGCGGTGTTCGGATCGTTGATTCCAGGCGAGAGAGCCCGGAGCGCGATGTCGGTCAGCTGCAGAATGCCGAATCCGATGTCCTCCTGCAGCGTTCGCTCGTCACCGATGGCGATCGCACCGGCAATCCGGTCGATGTCGGCGTTGCGTTGCTCACCGTTCTGTGGGAGGGGGAGTACCCACGCAACGGGCGCATCCTTCATCACGAATGCGCCGACGGAGGTGGCGAGGCGGATGGTCGAACCGCCGGGCATGGCCGAGAGCAGCCGATCCTCGTCGATCCGCTGTATCCAGCCGGATCGAGGTGCCGGCACGGCCAGGCCGTCGGCTATCGAACCGAATCCTTCGGTGTCGTCCTCGGGTGGGGTGGCCATGTGCTGTCCCGGCCGTTGCAGATCGAGATGCTCGGCCTTGCGCTGGATGACCGCCACGGTTTCGTTGGCGATCGACTGGGCCACCGATCCGATCCGGAGGCTGTTGGTCAGCACATCGACCGATCGCAGCACGGCGATCAACGACAGCACGCCGAGCGCGACCGCCAACAACACCGAGAGATGGGGCGCCCACGCCTGGTCGTCACCCAATCTGCGGGTCGTCCGGAGCACGAGGAGACAGTAGACCGCGGTGCCGAGCACCAGCCCGATGGCGAACTGCTGGGTCCGGTTGCCGGTCCAGCCCCGCAGCGTCCGGGGAGAGAACTGTGATGATGCCAGCTGCACCGCCACCAGCACGAGCGACAGCAACAACGTCACCGACGTGATGAGGCCACCGGCGATGGCGCTCAGGATCGAGCGAGCGCCATCGACGCTGGTGGTGAGGTCGGTGGGAACGGCGGCGTCGTCGAGGCGACCATCGATGGTGGTCATGGTCTGGGCCAGAATCACGGCCCCGAACACGAACACGAGCGGTATGAACAGCAGGCCGCTGGTGAAGTTGTGGATGGCTTGTCGTAGACGGACCACGGTTTGACCGTACCTCAGGATCCGACGCCACAAACGGCTCTGGCACCCTGATCGGCGGCCGAACTTGGCCGGGATCAGCCGTTTGGCTAAACTCGGATCCAGCTCGTACTCGCGCGGCCGAAGGGGGTCCCATGGCTTACGGGGTCGAACAACAGCCGGAGCTTCCTCCGGTGACCGATTGGGTGAACGACTGGGACTGGCTCGACGACCAGTGGGGTCCCAATGCGATCGACATCTGGAATGACGTGCGGGCCGAGTGTCCGATGGCCTCCACCGAGCGCTACGGCCGGGCGTACATGCCGGTGACGATGGCGGCGATCACCCAGATCGCGCACGACACCGAGAACTTCTCGTCGATCTGGGTCAACGTCGGTCGGCCCGACGCCCCTCGCAACCCCGCCCCGCCGATCACGTCGGACCCGCCCGACCACCACGGCCATCGACGTCTCCTCCTCCCTGCATTCAACCCGAAGAACATCGCTCGACTGGAGGACGATCTACGGACGTTTTGTCGCGAGCTGATCGCCGATGTCGCTGACGGTGAAACGGCCGATGCCGCTGAGCAGTACTCGCAGCACATTCCCGTCCACGGGATCTGCCTCCTCACCGGGCTGCCGGAGCACGACGCCGACATGTTCCGTGACTGGATCTATCGCAACTTCCAGCTCGGGCCCCGCAACAACCTGGTCCGGGCCGAGGTCAACGCGGAGATGAACGAATACATCGATCGGCTGCTGCACGATCGGCTCGACGAGCCGCAGGACGACATGATGACGATGATCGCCAACGCCGAGATCGACGGCGAGCCGGTCGGCTGGGACCTCAAGGTCGGCTACGTCAAGCTGCTCATCATCGCCGGCATCGACACCACATGGAGCGCGATCGGCTCGGGGTTGTGGCATTTCGCCCAGCATCCCGACGAGGTGGCGAGGCTGGTGGCGGTCGACAACGACGACATGCTGTGGCAGATGGCCAGCGAGGAGGTGCTGCGCTTCTACGCGCCGGTCACCATGGCCAGGAAGATCATCGCCGACACCGAGGTCGCCGGCTGCCCGGTCCGGGAGGGCGAGCAGATGTTGCTTCCGTTCCCGGCGGCCAATCACGATCCGGCGGCGTTCGAGAACCCGGACGAGTTCCAGCTCGACCGGGCCCGCAACCGGCATGTGGCGTTCGGCCTCGGGATCCACCGCTGCGTCGGCTCGAACCTGGCCCGCCTCGAACTGCTCGTCGCACTGCAGGAGTGGCTCCGGGCCTTCCCGAACTACCGGCTCGACGAGTCACGCACGACCACGTGGGCCAACGGGCAGATTCGGGGACCACGCAACATCCCGGTCGTGCTGCGCTGATCGGCGGAGCGCCACCACGAATTCACAATCCGAGCAAAGGGGGAGCAAATGACCGACGGAACGCGCTGGATCATTGAGGGACAGGTCGACGACCGCTGGCCGATCTACACCAGGGGCAATGTGGGGGAGGTGTTCCCCGAGGTCGTCACACCGTTGACCTACTGGTACGGCGTGTTGGCCGCGGAGCGAGCGTGGCGCGACGCCTACGACGACCTCGGCATTCAGGCCAAGGGCGACTTCACGTCCGACGATCCGGTCATCCTCGGCCTGTTCTGCGGCTACACCTATCTCAACCTCTCCTACCTGCGGATGATGGGGGTTCGGGCGCCCGGTTCGTCGGCCGAGGCGATCGACGTGTCGTTCTTCGGTGAGGGCAACCCGCCGCCCTACGTGCCCCGCAAGGGCGACAAGAGTTTGGGATCCACACTGAGGATCCTTCGCACCGTGTTGGGGGCGCTCGGACAGGATGCCGAACCGGACGTTGTGTCCGACAGCTTTGCTCGGGCGGCCGCCTTCGAGGCCCGGCGCCCGTCGCTTGACGCCTCCGATTCCGAACTGATGGCCTACATCCACGCGTTCCCCGACGCATTCGAGCCGATCTTCGGCAACCACATGAAGACCACGGCACTGGCCGCCATCGTGTCCGGTGTCCTGGCCGATGCGGCGACCGCGGCCGGGGAGCCCGGCCTCGTCACCGACCTGATCGGCGCCGCCGGCAACGTCCACTCCGCCCGCTACTCGGCGGCACTGTACGATCTGGCCCGCGAGGTCCGGGCCAATCCCGCGGTGTCGGCCGCGTTCGATCAGGGTGTGTCGGGCCTCCTCGACCGCCTGGCCGGCGTTCCCGAGGCGGCGGCGTTCCTGGCGACGTTCGACGGGTTCATCGCCGAGAACGGTCACCGGGGCCCCAACGACTGGGAGTTGTCGGGCCGCACCTGGGACAACACTCCGGAGCTGGCGCTGACCGCCATCGAATCGATGCGGCGGGCCGAACACGACCTCACGCCCGACGCCCGGTTGGCCGACGACGAGGCCAAACGCCAGGCAGCCATCGAACGGGTGCGGCCCCACGTGGGTTTCATGGACCGGATGAACTTCGACAAGGCCATCAAGTCGGTGCCGATCTGGGCTCAGGCTCGGGAGGCCACTCGCGATCGGGCGGTGCGGCTCAGCCTCCCCGTCAAGCAGGTGTACCGCGAGCTGGTGCGGCGCGCGGCCGAGCGCGGTGGTCACCCAGATCCGGTGTGGGTGGCGCTGCTCGATCCCCGCACGGAGCTGGAGCAGTACCTGGCCGACCCTCCGGCGATGCTGAGCACGATCGAGGAGCGGGGAAAGCAGTTCGAGCGGTACTCGGCGGTCGAGCCCCCGTTCTTCGTGACCGGCCAGAGCGACGTGGTCACGCTGGAGGAGTTGGAAGCGACCGCCGCGGCACGCGAGGTTGTTTCGGCCGCCGAGTCAGGTGATGTCCTGAAGGGCGACTCCGGTTGTGGCGGGGTGGCCGAGGGTCGAGTGCGGGTGATCATGGACCCGTCGGAGGGTGGCGACCTACAGCCCGGCGAGATCCTCGTGGCCCCGCTGACCGACCCGGCGTGGACACCGCTGTTCCTGCCGTCGGCTGCGGTGGTGGTGAATGTGGGTGCGCTGATGAGCCACGCGGTGATCGTCTCCCGGGAGCTGGCCATCCCGTGCGTGGTTGCGGTCAACGGCGCCACCGAACGTCTGCGTACCGGCATGCGGGTGCGGGTCGACGGCACCGCGGGAACGATCACGGTTCTCGACGACTGAGGGCTGTTCCGCCTGGTCAGGGCGGTCCGGCTCTGAAGTCACGCGCGAAGTCGGGCGACATCGCCAGATTTCTCGCCTTTTTCGCGAACCGTTCGCGGCCGCCGCCACGTACTGCTCAAAGGTTCATCGTGAACCCACACTGAGGATTAGGAGAGAACAATGGAAACGTTCGTAACGTGGAGGCGAATGCTGGCGATCGCGATCGGGTTGGCCCTGGTGCTGGCGGCCTGCAGCGACGACGGAGACGAGGACACCGCCACCGACGACACGGCCGCCGAAACCGCCGACGACAGCGGAGACGCTGGAGACACCGACGACAGCGGGGAGGACAGCGCAGCCGAGAACGGCGATGCCGGTTCCGCCGATCTGCAACTGTCGTCGTCCGATCTCGGTGACATTCTGGTCGACGCGCAGGGCAACACGATCTATCTGTTCGCCCCCGACGACCAGGGCGAGAGCACCTGCTACGACGAGTGCGAGGCCGCGTGGCCGATCGTCGGTGAACTGTCGAGCGTCGGTGACGGGCTCGACTCGTCGCTACTCGGCACCACCGACCGCACGACCGGCGACGTCCAGGCCACCTACAACGGCTGGCCCCTGTACTACTTCGCCAACGACTCCGCCCCCGGCGACACCAATGGACAGGGCGTGAACGACGTCTGGTTCGTCATGGACTCCGCCGGCAACGCCGTCAGCGGCTAGACGGACTCGGGGCTCAGCCGGCGTCGAACCGGCGATGTCGACCACACAACGTCACGTGCACCACGACCAGTCCTCGCCCGCTGGGAGGGTGTCGGAGTGGCTCGACAGGTTGACATCGTCGGATTCGACGCGCACATAACGGGAACTGCGCAGCCAGATGTCACCGGCGATCGGATCGACGATGCCGGTGACGCTGTGCGCCGGTGAGGCCATGCACAACAACACCTGTTCGCCTGCGGCCATCGTGACGGGCGGTACGACCCGAACGTAGGTCTCGTTGGCCGGACGGTTCGAGTAGTTGCGAAGCAGGCAGACGACGTTCTGGGTGTCGGTGGCGGTGGCCGGGTCCGCCACGCACCCGGCCGCGCCGTCGTACTCGTCGACGGTCAGCTCCCGGGCCGCCCTGAAGGTGGCGTTGTTCACCTGTTGCAGATCGTTGAGGATGAACCCGAAATCGACGATGCCGGCGAAGAAGAGCACGAGAAGCGGCAGCGCGAACGCCGCTTCGACGGCGACAGCGCCGCGTTCACGGGATCGTCCCAGGCCTGGCATACGTTTACCATCGGCCGTAAGGGCACGAATGCTTTAGCGGCTACTACAACTAGCAGCGCGGTGGGAGTTCGAGCTCGCCCAGTCGTCGATCGATGAGGGCGTGCAGAGCGGGGTCGGACTGGCGCAGCTCGGCCTCGGTGTCGATCGGGCCGTGAATGCCGTCGGCCGGTTCGGCGCTGAGGTTGCGGCCGACGTAGCTCTGGACGCCTTCGGCCCAGTACTCGTGGTGGTTGGTTGCGGCGTAGGTGTCGGCCCAGATCCCGTCGTCGAGCGCCTGTTGATAGGCGGCGAAGAGGTCGGTGTCGAAGTCGGCGTCGAGGATGGAGTAGCCGAACTCGTGGAGGACGTGGGAGAACTCGTGGAGCAGGATGTCCTCGCCGAGGTACCGGTCGTTCGGCAGGCACAGGATGTTCTCCTCGCCGGCCGACACCAACGGCCGCTCGATGGTTGCGCCGAGACCGCGGGCCCGGTTGTCCCAGTCGGTCTCGGGGAACACCTCGTAGAGGTCGCGATACTCCGGCATCTCGGTGGTTCGCTGTGAGCGGCCGATGATTCCGAGCCGGATGCCGGTCGCCGCCAGCGTGGGGGCCAGCCGGTCGTCTGTGGCGAAGATATGGGCGACGGTGTCGGCGGCCTTGACGATGGCGAGTGGTTCGACGACATCGTTGGCGACCACCCAGAATCCGTCGATCGAACAGCCTTGGGTGTAGAACGGGTCGAGCCCGGCCTCGGGAGGGACCGGCGCCACATTGCACTCGGACGGTGTGGGCAACGGGCTCGTGGTGCTGGACGTGTTGGTGGTGGCCGTGGTGGAGGTGGCCGTCGTACTCGTTGCCGACGTGGCGGCCGTGGCGGCCGTGGTTGCCGGGTCGGCCGCCGAGGTAGCGGTTGTCGTCGACGTTTCGGCGGTCGAGGTCTCGTCCCCGCTTTGCGTGCAGGCGGCCAACACGAGCGCGGCGGCGATGGCGACCGCGGCAGCCAGACGGCGGCGTTCAGGCTGCACTGGTCGGCGACTTCCTCGGGTCGGTGGCGGTGCGCTTGGCGTCATCGGCCACCTGGCGCAGCCCGGCCGCCAGGGCCCGCGTGAGTGATCCGGGAGGCATCCGCCAGCGCCAGTTGACGTCCTCGGTCGCCGGTGTGTTCATGCGGGCCTCACTGCCGAGGGCGAGAATGTCTTGGAGCGGGACGACGGCGACGGCCGCCTTCGTCCGGAACGCAACCCCGATCAGCCAGCGAACCGCCCGGCTCGTGCGCACCCTCGGCGGCATCCCGGTCTGGGCTCTGACCCGTGCGCGTTGGCGTCGCGGCAGACTCCGCCACCAGCCGGCGAGTGTGTCGTTGTCGTGGGTGCCGGTGTAGACGATGGTGCGCTCGGTGACCTGTGAGGGGTGGTGGACGCTCGGCTCGTCGTCGGTCTTGACCGGATCGAATCCGAACTGGATGACCCTCATGCCGATCAGGTCGTTGTCGTCGCGGAGCCCGACCACGTCCGCATCGAGGTCGCCCAGATCCTCGGCCACGATCGGGAGGTCGGGGAACGCGTCGGCCAGCGCGTCGAGGAACGCCTGACCTGGGCCGGGCACCCACTGCCCACCGATGGCGGTTTCGGCGTCGGCGGGCACCGACCAGTAGGCCGACAGGGCCCGGAAGTGGTCGATGCGTACCACGTCGACTTGTTCGAGGGTGCGACGCAAGCGGCTGATCCACCAGGCGAAGCCGTTGGCCTCCATCACGTGCCAGCGGTAGAGCGGGTTCTTCCACAACTGGCCGGTCTCGCTGAAGTAGTCCGGCGGAACACCGGCCTGGGTGAGTTGACGCCCGTCGTCGTCGAGTTGGAAGAGTGCTTGATCGGCCCAGACGTCGACGGAATCGGGCGAGACGTAGATGGGTATGTCGCCGAGCACGGTGATGCCGTTGGCCTTGGCGTGGCCGCGGACCTGTTGCCACTGCCGTTCGGCGAAGAACTGCAGCGCCTGCTCCCGCTCGATCTCGGTTGACAGGGCGGCCGCCGAAGCCGCGAGTGCTTCCGGCTCTCGGTGGCGCAGCGGCTCGGGCCACTCCCACCAGGGGCTGTCCGACGAGGTGGCCTGTTTCAGGGCGAAGAAGTGGCAGGCGTCGGCCAGCCAGGTCGCCGTGGTTACAAAGCGGTCATAGTCGGGCCGCCACGGATGGTTCCGGTCGGCGAGAAACCGATCGGCGGCCGTCTGGAGAAGCGGTCGTTTCCATGCCCGCATCGCCTCGAAGTCGATGGGATCCGCCGCCGCCACATCCGGTTCGAGCGAAGCTTCGTCGAGGAGCCCTGCGTCGGCCAAGTTGCGGAGGTCGATGAGCCAGGTGTTGGCGGCGAAAGCCGAGGGGCTGAAGTAGGGGGAGTCCTCGTCGCCGAGGTAGGTGAGGGGCAGGATCTGCCACACGCCGGCGCCGGTGTCGGTCAGCCAGTCGATCCAGGCGGTCGCCTCGGCTCCCAGCGTTCCGATCGGTTCGGGGCCGGCGAGCGACGTCGGATGCAGCAGCACGCCGAAGGTCCGCCTCGAGAACGGGTGGGTTGGAGGTCGACTCACCCGACGATGTTCCCACTAGTCGCGGGCCACCGCCAGCATCGGATACTCCCGTTGTCGCCATCCCCACCGTGACCTTCGGAGCGAAACGTGCGCCAGGCGCGCATTTCGCTCCAAAGGTCGACAGCAGGTTGGATCGGCCGTGGCGTCCTCAGTCGCCGGTGGCGGCGTCGACGCCGAGGTAGATGCGGGCGTTGCCGTTGGCACCGAGGTGCTCCATGGCCTCGATCTCCCGCAGCCGGAGCAGCGCCGGATTGTCGGCGTAGGCCTGGGCGCCCTCCGCCCGGAGCCGCAGCTCGTCGGCCTCGGTCTGGGCGTCGATCCGAGCCACGGTGGCGTCGGCCTCGGCCTTCAGCCGGCGGGCCTCGGCCTCGGTTCGGGCCTCGACCAGCTTGGCCTCCGCCAGACGCTCCGCCGACAGCACCTGGTTCATGATCGCTTGCAGGTTGCCGGGGAACACCAGGTCCTTGACATCGGACCGGAGGATCTCCACACCGTACGTGGCCGCAATGGCGTGCACCTCCTCCAGAATGTCGGTCGACAGCTGGTTACGGTTCGTCAGAATCGCCTCCAGGGTCATCGTGGCCAGCGATCGCCGGGCCGCGAGCTGCACGTCGGAGTACAGGCGGTCCTCGTAGGAGGCCACCCGCTCCAGCGCCGCCACCGGGTCGGTGATCTGGAACTGCGTCACGATGGTCACACGCACGGCGACCTTGTCGGACGTCAGGATCTCCTGGCCGCGAATGGTGAGCTCCCGCTCCCGCATGTCGACCAGCTCGATGCGCACCTGCGGACCGAACCGGAACCAGGAGCGGGGCTTGACCTTGTGACGCCCGGCGCCGAGCACGTCGGTGAGCCGGCCGTCGACGTAGCGGAGGCCGCGGTGGGTGTCGTGGATCACGATGCGGTTTCGCCTCACCGGATTGGGCGTGGTCGCTGTCGTTGTTGCTGTTGCTGTTGCTGTCATGTGGTGCACCTCCTTCGGTGCCGTGTGGCTGGTTGTCTGGGGGTTCGGGTTCGGGTTCGGATTCGGGATCGAAGGGTGGTGCCGGTACGAGATCCGATGTGAGGGACGGCCTGCTCAAGACAGGACAAGTCGAGTGACGGAGTCGAACCGTCGTAGCAATCCACGTTTGCAACCGCCTCTGAGCCTCGCCGGCACCGGGGATCACGATAAAACACTGTCGCTTCCAACGCCGTT
>CBDCGP010000052.1:0-38937 GCA_965216655.1 Acidimicrobiales bacterium | reverse complement strand
CTGATCGACAAGGCCGCTGTACTCTGTTGGCGACTCGCCCGCAATCATCCGTTGCCCGACGGCAACAAGCGAGCGGCCTGGACCTCGATGGCCATGTTCATCGAACTCAACGGCGGAACGTGGGAACCCGCAACTCCCGACGTCGACGACGCCGAAGCCATCATGTTGGCCGTAGCCGCAGGCTCGATCACCGAAGCCGAACTGGCCCACTGGCTCTCCAACCGAGTCTCGTTCGAAGAGAATTCATGACCAGACATGCCTCGAGGTCAAGGATCGCACACCCATCGCACACCAGCGCCGTCCGCACCCGTTCATCGCTGACGACGAACGCCACCGAATCCGACCACGGATAGACCTGGACGCTCATGAAATCCACCGCACAGAACTGCTAAGGAGGTGTCCGGGCAACCGGACCGTGGGTTCAAATCCCACCCTCTCCGCTCTCTGAGACCCGTTGAAACCCAGTGTTTCAGCGGGTTTCTGGTGTCGTGACGAATCGAGGTTGGCGGCGACAACTCGACGACTCCTCCAGCTGGGAGCCACCGGTTGTGAGCCACGGTGTGGGAGCCGACGGCCATTTGACTCTCGCTCCGAGACCCGTCCGCCCTCGCAGTCGGAGCCTCTTCGCCGGGACCAGGCCCGCTACTGCGGGATGGTCAGGACACACGATACAATGAATGGGTCGATTCATACAACTGTAGATGAGCATCAACCTGGCATCGTCCGCTGCAAAGCGAACCCACGGAGGTATGTCATGCCGACCAGTCACGTCATGAAGGTGTCGCGCAACGGTCAGGTCTCGATCCCGGCCGAGACCCGAGCACGGTGGGCTACCGACCACGTGATAGTGGTCGACCTGGGCGACCGGGTTGTCTTGCGCCCAACAGTCGACGATCCGATCGGGTCCTTGCGAGGATCGCTACGCTCCGCACTTCCCGAGAGCGATTCCCTGCGGCGCCTCGAGCGTTCAGCCGCCGACGATCGGGAACGCCAACATTGATCCTCGACGCCTATGCGGTTATTGCCCTTCTGAGGGACGAACCGGCGGCCGATAAAGTGCAACGCATCCTCGAGGGCGACGGACAGGAGAAGCGCCCGACACTCACAGCAGTTGGCGTAGCCGAAGTCCTGGACCATTTGATTCGCATCGGTGGACTGGAGGAGGAGACGGCATCCCTCGACCTGGCCCAGCTTGGTCTACTCGACACGGCGCCGCTCGATCCCAGTGTCGCCGCATCCGCAGGCCGACTGCGGACCCGCCACTACCACCGCAAGCGGTGCGCCATCAGCCTGGCCGACTGCATCGCCGCCGAGTCCGGTCGGGCCGCCGGTATCGCCGTGGTGACAAGTGACCCTCATCTGCTCGACGTCTGCCATCGCGAACAGATCGCCGTCGTGGCCCTACCGGACACCACTGGATCAATCTGGCACCCGCCGGACGGCGAGAACATCTCGTGAAGCTGTCCTAGCCGCTCGAAGAGGACCGGTGCCTCTCGTAGTCGGCTAGGCAGCTGCTGCACGACCAACTCCTGATTCCTGGTAGCCGTCAGCACCAAACGCCAGTTACAAGGAGTGCTGATGAATGAGTGTTTGCCTGCGGCGGCCGGTGAGGAGATCGGGGGATCCGAGGGCCACCGGATCGATCGTGTCGCCACTGCGGCCCAACACCTTCAGCAAGGTTCTGGCCCGCTGTTTCGGGTTCGATCTGGTGCCTGCGGCTTCCTTGATCTCGCTGACGAGATTCCGGCGAGTGAGGCCGTTGGCCGACGCCGACATCCACACGATCGCCGCGATCGCCCCGGCCTGGTCGCCTCTCTCCAATGCCTTGGGCTTCAGCCGGCCCACGCGAACAGCGATACGTGATGCCGAGGTGGCGACTTCGTCGCCGAATAACAGTGCGGCGATGGCCCCCGCCTCCGAGGCGATGTGACCGACCAGCTGCCGGTACGGTTCCTTGATCGCTGACAGGTCGGGTGCCTCACCTTCCGGCAACGGTTCTGCGGTCAACTGGTCGAGTGCGGCGACACTGCCGACGCACGCCGCCCGTTGCCAAAGGTCGAGGATCTCGTGAGCCCCCCGGGATTCCGCGATATCAAGTTCGTCCATTGCTTCGCCTACCAACTCGGCGTCACGCCCCATGTACAGGTATGGCATGGCCCGCTCGATCAGCGCGTCGACTCCGGTCACGCGGCCCGGTATCAGCCGGTCGCGAAACACCGGCTCGAACTGGTCGATCGCGTCCAACACCTTGGTGGTGTGACGAGGTTCGAGGTCGTGGAGCCGACTGTGGCACCACGGGACCAACGCCCGAAGCACGTCGGGAATCAGAGCGATCTCGGTGTCAGGAACGGTCAGCTTTGCCAGCGCCCAGTCGGTCAACAGGTTCTCCACCTGCTCGGGACCCCACCGATCGCGGTCGTCGTTGGTGAACTCGTCCTTGTACCAGAGCAGCGAGAGAAGGACGGAGCCGATGGCGTCGTCGCTCAGATCGAGCGACCGGCGTTGGCCGCATCGCAGAAACTCGACGATGAAACGATCGACGTCGGGCCTGCTCGTCGGCGGCGGCTCATCTCGCCGTCGTTTCGCTCGTGTGACCGGAAGGGCACCGAGCAGCCACTCGACCGCAAAACGCTGCGCCGGCCACGTCTTGGTTCCGATTGGAGGCATGACGCGATCGGTTCGAGCGATCGCTCCCGTGATCGAGGCCCAGACCTCCGCCGCCGGTGTGTCGAGCAGGCGGAGCTGACTCTCCCGACGCACAATTGCCCGCAGTTGGCTGATCGGAATGTCAGCGATGAACGCATTGACCAGTTTCGGACCCCCGAGCCGGCTGACGGTGGCGAGTAGTGTGATCTCCTCGCCGGACGTGATGCGTACTGATACCACGTATTGGCGGCACTCGTCGAACGCGTCTCGGCTCTCATAGGCACCACCGAACTCGACGGCCCCGACCTCATCGACCAGGTTGCGGATCGCTCTGTCACCCGGGGCGGCGGCCAGCGCCTGGTGGAGCACAAGGTCGTTTCGAAGCAGCGCAGCGGCCAGCGCGGTCGCCATCGGATCGGCGCCCGACGAGATCCGCAGGGACAGGGATCGGGCAAGTTCGGCCTTGGTGGTCGGTATCCGAACGCGACCAGCCGGGAGCAGGTCGTAGAGCAGATGGGACGCAGAGATCAGCAGGTCGACCAGCGCTGGCGGCTCGCCGATGCTGAGCGGTGGGCGCGAAGCATGTGGTGGGAACGGGTGGAGTGACGGGGGGTCAGACGGGGGACCGTCCAGCGATGGGAAGTAGCCGCCCGGGTACACCGATGTCGGACCGATGCCTCCGGCGTCCCAGTTTCGGGGCCGCGCGCCCTCGGGACGCGTTCGCCTTCCGCCTCTATTCCATTGTCCCGCCACAGCCAACTCCTTTGCGTATCAGTATCAAATGTGAGTCGAGCGCATCCGATCACCAGCACTCGAGAGGGTGTGGTCATGGTATTCAGGACCTCTGACACTGAACGGCCGACAGCGTGGTCGTGACCGATACGCTGCCCACCGATGTCACGTACGTCTCCCGACGACTTCAGCTTTGACCAGGCGGCGACACGGAGGCCTGCGTTTTCGGCACCGTTCGCATGGACGGAGCCGAGTACCGTTTCTACGCATGCGACTCGTTACGCGTGCTTCGCTGATCCGACCGGCCGGCTTGCCGGTACTGGCCGCCGTCACCGCTGTTGTCCTAGTGACAGCATGTGGCGGCGGCCCGTCGGTGGTGTCCGGGCATGTCCGTGACGGTTGTCGGGGTCGGTGCGATCGACACGGACACGGCCAACGACTCGTTGTCCCTTGAGTAGAACTCGGCCGGGCAGCGCAGCGCCAGTGGAGAGTGTCCGATGGGGACCGTGATCTTTCTGCTGACATTGCTCATCTTGTGCCTTATCGTCGTGAGTACGATCAGGGCTTTCCGCCGCCCGGCCGGTGCCTCTGATCGGATGGCCGAAGCCGCCGATCTCTTGGGCTTCGAACACCGTGTGGACGCGCTCAACCTCTTCCCGTCAATCGCCGGTCGACGCGCCGATCGTTCGGCCAAGGTGACCGTCGACTACCCGAACAACGACGACCCTTCCACGGTCTACGAGATCGAACACCGGAGCGGCGATGTTCCGCCCTTCGTGCTTCGCAGCCGCGCATGGACCGATCGGTTCACCAGGTCGCCGGATGGGATGTCGGAGCTACGGCTGGGCGACGCGGCGCTCGACAAGTCGATCAGGACCTACGGCGTCGATCACGATGCGCTGACCGCGTACCTCAGTCCTGTTCGTCGAGAGGTCATCGTCGCACTCATCGATCGGTGGCAGAGGATCGAGGTCCGTAACGAGTTGGTCGTGGTTCGATCCGGCAGGGGCGTCCCCAAAGACCCGGCACAAATCGTGTCGAACATCGACGAGCTCATTGCCGTGACCGAAATTCTCGAGCGGTAGCGGCCGGGCGAAGATCGATACGTCGTAGGAGCTGGGCGTTGGCGGCGACGATTATGGTCGACAGGCTCATGGCCACCGCTGCGGCCGCCGGAGGGATCGTGAGGCCGGCGAAGGCGAACACACCGGCGGCAACGGGGAGGGCGATCAGGTTGTAGCCGGTGGCCCAGACGAGGTTCTGGATCATCTTGCGGTAGGCCGCCCGAGACAGGTCGATCACCCCGATCACACTCCGGGGATCGCTGGAGGCGAGGACGACGCCGGCCGATTCGATGGCGACGTCGGTGCCGGCGCCGATGGCGATGCCGACGTCGGCCCGGGCCAGCGCCGGGGCGTCGTTGACGCCGTCGCCGACCATGGCAACCCGGAGCCCACGACCCTGGAGTTCCGCCACCGTGGCGTCCTTGTCTTCGGGCAGGACGTCGGCGAACACCTCGTCGATTCCGAGTTCGGCGGCCACCCCCTCGGCAACCTGGCGGGCGTCGCCGGTGATCAACACCACATCCACCCCACGATCATGAAGCGCGTCGACCGCGGCTCGGGACTCGGGCCGGATCTCGTCGGCCAACGTGAGCGCCCCGGCCACCTCGCCGTCGACGACGACCCACAGCACCGAACCGCCACGATCTTGCCAGCGCGCCACATCATCGGCCAGCGCATCGGGTTCGACGAGACCGAGGTCGGTCAGCAACGCCGGCCCGCCGACGTGCACCGTCCGCCCACCGACGACGGCCCGCACACCTCGGCCGGTGAGAGCCTTGAACTCGGACGCATCGGGCAGCGGCCCAGTCGCCCCTGCGGCCCCAGCAGCGACAATGGCCCGGGCGATCGGATGCTCGCTGTCAGCCTCCGCCGCGGCGGCCACGGTGAGGATCTCGTCGGGCTCCCAACCACTGGAGGCGGCGACATCCACGACGGCATGGTTGCCTTTGGTCAGCGTGCCGGTTTTGTCGAACAGAACCGCGTCGATGGTGCGCATCCGCTCGAGTGCCAGCCGGTCCTTGACCAGGATCCCGGCCCGAGCCGACACCGCAGTGGAGATGGCGATCACCAATGGAATGGCCAGGCCGAGGGCGTGGGGGCAGGCGATGATGAGCACGGTGACGGTTCGGATCACGCCTTGCGCTCCGTCGTCGAGGAGAATCCACGCCGCCAGCGTCACGATTGCCGTGCCGACCGCCAGGTAGAACAAGGCGGCCGCAGCACGATCGGCGAGGGCCTGAGCCCGGGAGTTCGACGACTGGGCATCGGCGACCATGCGCTGGATGCCGGCCAACGCGGTATCGTCACCGACGGCGTCGACACGGACCCGAACCGACGAGTCCGTCGACACCGTGCCGGCCACGACACGATCGCCCTCGCCACGTTGAACCGGGCGGGACTCGCCGGTGATCATCGACTCGTCGAACGACGCCCGACCGTCGGCCACGACCCCGTCGGCCGGCACCCGGCCACCGGGTCGTACCAGCACAACGTCGCCGACGCCGAGCGAGGCGATCGGCACCTCCTCGACCACGTCGCCGGCGATGAGCTCCGCGGTGTCGGGGAGGAGTTCGGCAAGGGCAGCGAGCGCACCTTGGGCTTGACCTATGGCCTTCATCTCCTGCCAGTGGCCGAGCAGCATCACGACGATCAGGGCGGCGACCTCCCACCAGAAGTCGAGATCGCCCCATCCGAGCGATGACGCCAGTGACGATCCGTAGGCAACCGTGATGGCCATCGCGATGAGCAGCATCATGCCCGGCTGCCGGCTCCGGATCTCGGCAATCGCTCCTTTTAGGAACGGCTGGCCGCCCCACAGGTAGATGACCGTTCCCAGGATGGGGGCGACCCAGGCCGCCCAGCGAGCGTCGATCGAGTAGCCGAACCAATCCTGGATCTGCCCGGAGAAGACCAGGACGGGGACCGCCAGCACGAGGTTCCACCAGAACAACCGGCGGAAGATCTCCGGGTCGTGCCCGGCGTGTGTGTCGTGCCCGGCGTGCTTGTCGTGCCCGGCGTGCTTGTCGTGAGTGTGAATGTGATCGTGATCGTGTTCGATACCACCGTTCTACACCTTCCAGCCGACTGGAAGGTCAAGACGACGTATTCGCCTGAGTACAACTACCCACATCCGTAGGCCGAACGGCTCCGAACCGTTAATGCTGACCCTGTCACTAGAGACAGTGTCAACAAAGACAGCGCCAACAGACTGGAGAACACCTTTCATGAAACGCCTACTCAGCATCGCAACGACGATCGCCGCAGTTGTGGCCCTCACCGCCGGGCCGGCGGCAGCCGCCCACGACCGGGGTGATCTGACCATCGGACTCAACGGTGCCAACGAGATCGGCACCGACGGTGATCAGAACGCATCGGGCAAGATCCACCTCGACTTCTTCGACGCCGTCGACAACCCGGCCGTCGTCTTCCCCGGCCAGCACTACGTCTGCTATCAGCTGACGACCCGCAACCTCGACTCGGCCACGATCGGGCTGCACATTCACCGTGTGGCCGGCACCACCGCCAATCCCCGCCTCGACAACGGCGGGGTAGCCGTGAACCTGATGGCCGACACCCGACCCAGCGGCGACTCAACCTGCGTGGCCGTTGCCGGCGATGTCTTCGACGGCATCCAGGCCAACCCATCCGACTACTACGTGAACCTCCACACGGTGACCCATCCCGCTGGAGCCATCCGAGGTCAGCTGCACAGCTTCAACTGATCGCCTCAGCCATCCACGCCGACCTAGCCCCGGAGATCACAGCCCTCAGGGTCGGATCAGCAACACCGACGACGACGGATGGAGGGATCCGAGCTCCGCTCGCAGCTGACGCTCATGAAGACGCTGCAGCAGGGTCCGGGGACGTGTCGGCACCATCGGGGCCACGACGATGACGAGCGTCGACTCCGACGACGGCACCAGATCGACACTGTTGGGTGACCACAGCGCACCGTCGCTGTGGTCACCGCCGTCGAACAACACCGGCCCGGTCGCGAACGGCACCGCCGCCGACGCCCTGATGGCGGCCGCCGGGTCATCGACTTCGGTCAGCCTGTGAACGGCCCGGGCCCGGCGGTCGAGATCGACGGTCACCACGCTGACCCCGGAGTGGCCGATGCGGTTGGGCGCCCGCCAGGATGGCGGCGGCCGGGATCGAGGCACGAACCGGGCCAGCAAGCGGGCTCCGACAACGCGCAAGGAACCAATCATTCCATCGGCCACGCCGGGCTGCGGCGGGGGCTCACCGAGCTCCGACAGAGCCGCGCCAACGTCGGTCGGCAGCGGAACCTCCGGACCGGCGCCGGCCGCTCGAAACGCACCGACCGATGTGCCGATGATCGACGAGGCGTGCTCCAGTCGGAATCCGGTGGACGACTCGAGTTCGGCCAGCGTTCCGTCGATGAACCGACCGCCGGGCTGCCCGCCGGCACCCAGCACGACCACGACGGAGATCAGCGAAGTCACCGGTCGCCCATCATCATGACTACGCGGTCGCCAGCGACTTCTTCGGGTCGTAGAACGGCCGCTCGACGACGACCGCTCCGACCGGCCCGGCGGGCGTCAGCACCTCGACCTCGGTTCCGAGCGAGGCGATGTCGACCGAGACCATGGCCAGCGCGATGTTCTTCTCGAGCCGGGGCGAATGGACAGCGGACGTGACCTTGCCAAGCGTCACGCCGTCGCCGATCCCACCGCCGGTCACCACCGGCCAGAACGTCGTGTTCGGGCCGGGCAACGGATCACCGTCGAGCTCCAGACCGACCTGTTGCCGGGTCACCCCTTGGTCGCGGATCCGCCGCAGCGCCTCCTTGCCGATGAAGTCCGGCTCCATGTCGAGATCGACCAGACGGCCGAGCCCCAGCTCGTAGGGATTGGTGCCGAGGTCGGCGTCGGCATGGTACGAGAGCATCCCGCCCTCGATACGGCGGATCGACGAGGTGTGCCCGGGCTGGAGCCCGTGCGGCGCACCGGCGGCCATGATCGTCTCCCACAGTTCATCGCCCCGAGAGCCATCCCGGAGGTAGAGCTCGTAGCCGAGCTCACTCGACCAGCCCGTTCGCGACACGACCAGAGGGATGTCGCCGAGCGACACCTCACGCAGCCAGTAGTACTTGAGGTCACGGATGGTCTCGCCGAACAGCGCCTCCATCACATCGCCCGACCGTGGCCCCTGCAACTGCAGCGGGGACACGTCGGGTTCGACGATCGTGACGTCCATCCCCGAGTGCACGGCCACGCCCTGCGCCCAGAGCAGCACATCGCTGTCGGCCAACGAGATCCAGAAGTGGTCGGGGGCGAGCCGCAGCAGCACGGGATCGTTGATGATGCCTCCGTCCGCGTTGGTGATGAGGATGTACTTGCACTGCCCGACGGCCATCGCCGAGAGATTGCGCGGTGTGAGCAGCTGCACGAACCGGGCTGCGTCGGGTCCGGTGATCTCGACCTGCCGTTCGACGGCGACATCGCACAGGATCGCCTTGTTCACCAGGTTCCAGAAGTTCTCGACGGGATCGCCGAAGTCCCGCGGAATGTACATGTGGTTGTAGACCGAGAAGCCCCGAGCACCCCAGCGAACCGTTGCGTCGAAATAGGGCGACTTGCGGATCTGCGTGCCGAAGCCGAACTCGTCGGCCGGAGCCACCCGTCGCCCCACCGACTGGACCGTCACGCCGACGCCTCCACCACATCGGCGCCGGCCCAACCGAGTCGCTCCGACAGCTCCTCGGCCAGGCCGATCAGCTCCCGGCCCAAGGCCTTCCGGAACGTCGGGGTGAACACCCTCATCGATCCGGTCGCACCGATCGACATCGTCGGCGCCGCACCGCGGCCAGCGCCAAGTGGCGCGGCGACCGAGCCGATCCCACGTTCGATCTCCTCGACACACTCCGCATAACCCCGCCGCCGGATGAGGGCGAACTCGGCGTCGAGGTCGGCGAGATCGGTGAGCGTGTGCTCGGTGTAGGCCTTGAGCCGACCCGAAAGTGCACCTGCCACCTCGGGCGAGAAGGCGGCGACGGCTTTGGAGCAGGAGCAGGCGTGGAGGGGCCGTCGACCGAGACCGGGGTGGAGGAAGGACACGCCGGTGTCGGGCGTCTCGACGTGGATGATTTCCACGGCCCGACCCCGCAGCCGCGAGGCGAAGAACGCCGCTCCGTGGTCATTGGACGCCTGGCGGAGTGCCGGGGCGATGGCTTCGAGCAGCGCCTGATCGGACTGGTCGGACTCGGTGATCCGACGGAGCCGGCCGCCGACGGTGTAGCGGCCCTTGGACACCGGATCGAGAAAGCCGGCCCCCGCCAGGTCGTTCACCAGCCGGTAGGCCGACGGTTTGGGCAAATCGGAATGGGCGCAGATGTCGGCCACGGTCGCCTCACCCTTCTGCCCGACGATCTCGAGGATCAGCGCCATGCGGTCAAGATGCACCGTCGACGCCTCCTCATCCGGCTTCTCGCCCCGCTTCTCGTCTTGCGAGAATCATCGTCTCATTCTACGATAACCACATCACAGAACGCAAAGGGGGGTCCGGCCAGTGACCACCAACACCGACCACGGCGACGACTCCGAAAACGGCTGTTGTGGGCCGGGGTACGCCAGCCCGGCCGAAGCGATCAAGGCACCACGGGAGGAACTCCTCTACACCGTCGCCCTCTACACCGGTACCGGCATCCAACAACCCGACTACCTCGCCACCCTCGACGCCGACCCCGAGAGCCCAACCTACTCCCAGGTCATCCACCGCCTCGAGATGCCCCAGATCGGCGACGAGCTCCACCACACCGGGTGGAACGCCTGCTCGTCGTGCCACAGCGACTCCTCGATGAGCCGTCAGTACCTCCTCCTTCCCGGGGTGCGATCGAACAACATCTACGTGGTCGACACCGCCACCGACCCCCTGGCCCCCAGCCTTCACACGGTCATCGACGGCGACGAGATCAAGGCCAAGACCGACCTGTCGGGCCCCCACACCGTCCATTGCCTCGGATCGGACATCATCATCTCGTTCCTCGGCGACGCCCGGGGGGAGGCGCCGGGCGGTTACCTCCACGTCGACAAGAACTTCGAGATCGTCGGCCGCTGGGAGAACTCGATGGGCGACATCCCGTTCGGTTACGACTTCTGGTACCAGCCCCGCCACAACGTGATGGTCAGCTCCGAGTGGGCGGCCCCCAACACGTTCATGCCCGGGTTCGACCTGGAGGAGGTGGGTCACCTCAAGTACGGGCGGCGGCTCCACATCTGGGACTTCGAGAAGCGTGAACCCGTGCAGTCCATGTACCTCGGCGAGGACGGGCTGCTGCCGCTGGAAGTCAAGTTCCTCCACGACCCCGATGCAACGCACGGCTTCTGCTGCGCCGCCCTCAGCTCCAACATCATCCACTTCTGGAAGGGCGACGACGGTTCGTGGGAATGGGAGAAGACGGTCGACGTCGACAACCAGCTGCACCCCGAGTGGCCGATCCCGCTGCCCGGCGTGATGTCGGCCCTCCTCGTGTCGATGGACGACCGATACCTCTATATAAACAACTGGCTCCACGGCGACATGCGCCAGTACGACATCACCGACCCCCACAACCCGAAGCTGACCGGGCAGGTGTGGATGGGGGGCATGCTCGGCAAGGCACCGGAAGTCAACGGGGTCGAGATCGCGGGCGGCCCACAGATGTTCCAGCTCTCGCTCGACGGCAGACGCCTCTACGTGACCACGTCGCTGTTCTCGACGTGGGACAACCAGTTCTACCCCGAGATCCGCCACAAGGGCGGCGTGATGGTCATGATCGACTGCGACCCCGAGAACGGCGGCATGGAGATCAACCCCGATTTCATGGTCGACTTCGGTCAGGAACCGAACGGACCCAGCCGCTGCCACGAGACCCGCTATCCGGGCGGCGACTGCACCAGCGACATCTGGCTGTGAGCGGCACACCATGAATGGGGCCACTCGCACGATCACGATCGCCAATCGCGACGGCGCCGACTACGACGTCGACGCCGACCGACCCCTCCTCGACACCCTGGAGGAGCACGGAGTCGATCTGCCCTACGGCTGCCGCTATGGGGGCTGCATCACGTGTGCGGCGAAGCTGACCGCCGGTGATGTCGACCAGCAGGAGCAGGTCGCGCTCAACAACCGTCAGCTCGCCAACGGCTACGTCGTGCTCTGCGTCGCCCGACCGCTGTCGGACTGCACCCTCGAGGTCGGCGTCGACAGCCACGACAAGCTCTACCGCAATCCGTTCCTCGATCCACTCGAACCCCACGAACTGAAACCGGGGCTCGCCGTGCCCAGGGACGCAATCAAGGACGCACCCAAGGAGATCTGATGCCGGACGCCGACATCGAACGCCGCTACGACTATCCCCCCGAATACCTGGCGGAGATCCTGCGCTCGGTCAAGACCATCGCCATGGTCGGGGCCAGCGCCGACAAGACCAAGTTCAGCTACGGCGTGCTGCGCCAGCTCCACGAGATCGGCTACGAGATCCTGCCGGTCAACCCGAGCCCCGACGTCACCGAGATCCGCGGCATCAAGGTCTGGGACTCACTCGACGCCATCGATCGCCCGGTCGACATGGTCGACGTGTTCCGCCCGAAGGAGGAGCTGTACGGCATCGCCGAGCAGGCCATCGCCATCGGGGCCAAGGTGTTGTGGGGTCAGATCGGCGTCTACGACGAGGAAGCGGCGGCCCTGGCCGAGGCGGCCGGCCTGAAGGTCGTCATGGACCGCTGCCCGAAGATCGAGCTGTTCCGCCCGTTCTGGAAACCCCGCCTCGACCTCCCGATCTGACCTCTCGAACCATACGTTTCGGCGGGATCGCAAACCGATGGACGGCGGATGTCGCATGCGGTAGGTTGAGATTGTTCGATCTTGAGGGGGGTCGCAAGGTCAGTGCGAGTTCACCACCGGCACTCTCGGCTGTCCGAAGCTGGCCATGCGGTCGCGGCCCGTGAGCCGCCCAGTCTGCCGCAGGCCGGTCTGTCGATCACCGCCCTCACCGGTCTGCGCAACGGGTCCGGTCCCCTCGGGCTCGGTCGGGTCGCCTGCTTCGCCGTTCGACGGGGCATCCGGCGCTGGACCGATCCCGTACTCCTCACAAGCCACCACGTTCTGAGCGCCCACGGCGCGGGCGCCGGAGCGGCAGTCCACGTCGTCGACCCGGGCCCGAGCAACACCTCCCTGCGGATCGACACCGACGGTTCAGCCCCTATCGCCGAGGTCACCGGGGAAGGCTGCGACGGCATTCATCGCTACGCGTTCGACGGCGAACCGGCGTGCGACTACCACCTCGACGCCGCCACCGCCACCCTCACCGACACGAGCGCCGTCCCGTCGGGCGACGAGGTGTTCACCGTCGGCCGTGTCCACCCCCACGATGCCATACCCAACCGGTCGCTTCCCGTTCGCCTGCTCGGCGTGCACCGTTCCGTCGCCGGCCGAGTCGTGGACACGAATGCCACCGCCGAGCGGGCCGACGGCACGCGCTGCCCGGGCACGATCCTGATCCGCACCCTGCCGGGCCGCCCACCGTTCGCCACGGAGGGAGATTCCGGCGCCCTCGTCGTCGACAACCACGATCGAGCCGTCGGGATGCTCTGGGGAGTCCACCTGAACGAACCCGACCTCGCCTTCGCCTGCCACCTGCTGCCGGTACTCGACCGGCTCGACCTGGTCCCGTCGCAACGCTTCGGCGTTACCACCCTCCGGGAGGAACCATGACCGACGATTCGTATCCCGGCGAGCTCAGCCCCGGCGAGATTCTGGCCCTGCGAGAGCGGGTGAAGGAGCGTCTGACCCGGATCCCGGGAGTTCTTTCGGTCGGCTTCGGATTGAAGCAGGTGGGCGGCGACCTGACCGAGACCAGGGCGCTGCGCGTCTACGTCGAGCGGAAGAAGTCACTCGACGAACTCACAGTCGATGAGATGGTGCCCGCCGAGGTCGACGGCGTGCCCACCGACGTGGTCACCATTCCGCGGGGTTCGAGCTTCGGTACTCGCGACACCGACCGTCACAGCCCACTGATCGGCGGGATCACCATCAGCAACCTCAAGCCGGACGGGAGCGGCCAGTTCGGCATGGGAACCCTCGGATGTTTCGCCACCATCGATGGCGTCGCCGGGCCGAAGAACGTCGTACTGCTCGGCAACGCCCATGTGCTGGCCGCCAACGGCGGGGCGGCGGGGGACACGATCTACCAGCCCAACCTCACAGGGGGCCAGGTCGACCCGGACCCCAAGAATCACGGGCCGAGCGCCAAGAACCACAACATGGGGCTGGAGGGACCGCACAGCTACACCTACCCCAGCGAGTCGCCGGTGGACTACCACGTCGACTGCGGCACCGCCAAGCTCAACATCGACATCTCCAGCTGGTGTGACTGCAACTGCGGTGTCTCCTACAAGAACGAGCTGCGTGAGATCAACATCGGGGGCAACAGCAAACTCGAAGGGGTGGCCCGCGCTGTCGACGGCGAAACCGTTCACAAGTCGGGTGCTCTCACGGGCGGCACCACCGGAACCATCAGTGATGTGCTGGGTTCCGCGCTCATCAACAACCCGCCCGTTCAGGTCGACAACGTCATCCTCGTCGAACCCACCTCCGACCCGGCGTTCGCCGAGGAGGGCGACTCCGGGGCGGCACTGGTCAACGATTCCAACGAGCTGATCGGGCTGGTGTTCGGGGGAGCCGACCCGACGGTGAGCCCGCGGGTTGCGTTCGCCTGTCACATTGCCCCTGTCCTCGATCTGCTCGAGGTCACCCCGATCAGCACCCAGAATCCTCCCGTCGGCCCGGCCGGGCATGCCCGCGCCACACGTATGGCCCGAGTCGCCGGCCCCGACGCGATCGGTCCGGAGGATCACACCGTCGAACTGCAGGAGCGGTTGAACCGCAGTGAGACCGGCCAGCTCCTGCATCGGGCATTCCTCGACCATCGATCGGAGGTGGTCGACCTGGTGAACCGGCACCGCCCGGTCACCGTTGCCTGGCATCGGGCCAAAGGCCCGACGTTCTTCGCCCACTTCGTGGAGAATGCCCGTCATCCCGATCACCGGATCCCGGCCGAGGTCGAGGGCGTCACCCGCAGCGATCTGGCCGACCGGATGGGCGAAGCGCTCAGCGCGCACGGCAGTGAGCGGCTGCGGGCCGCCATCTCCGAACACCGGGGCCTGGTGATGGCGATGATCGAGGACGCCGACGACCTGCACGCGCTCGTCGCCGGGTTCGAGGAGTCGTCAAAACATGGCTGAGCCGAGCACGCTCGAACGGGCCATCCAGTTGATCGCCGACGCATTCGCCCCGCTGGAGGCGGCGTTCACCCCCGACCGGGCCGCCGGGACACTGGCCCAACTCGGGATCGTCGCTTCGCCCGCCGACGCGAACGCGGTCGCCGCTGCCGCCGAGCCGGTGGCGGCCGCCGCCGGGGCGCTGATCGACGACGCCGCGGCCCTGGCCCAGGCCCTGCTCGACGACGACGTCGTCGAAGCTGTAGCCCGGGGCGCGTCTGCCATCGAAAAGATCACCACCGTCGTCGGCGGCATCGACGACCTCCAGGCCGCAGTATCAAGCCTGAGTGTGCCGCCGGCACTCGCCAACGCCTTCGCCGAGCGGCTGTTCAACCTCCTGTTGGTCGACACCTTCCAACGGGGCCTCGGCATCAACGAGATCCTCGAGCTGTTGAGTGTGCTCGAACGCGAAATCATCAACGAAGGCTCGATCGATCCCACCCTTCCCGTCCACGTCGTCTCGACGTTCGACTGGTCGGAGCTCGGCACGTGGATCTCCGACCCGGTCGGCGCCCTCGAAGCTTACTACGGCTGGGATTCGGCCGGATTCGACGGCACCGATCTACTGCGGCGGCTCGGAGCCATCCTGTCGGCACTCGGCGCCACCGCCGTACTCGACGAGACCGGATCGCTTCCGGTGCTCGACTTCATGTTCGCCGCCATCCGACCCCGAACCGACCTGAACCCGCCCGGGCTCGAAGTCGAACTGCGGCAGAGTCTCCCGCCCCAGGTGATCCAGCTCGGGGTGACCGACCTCGAGGTGGAGTTCGAGACCGACGTCGACCTCCCGATCGGCCTCGGCCTCACGATCCAACCGCCGTTCGACGTCAACGTCGTGCTGCCGGACGGAACGACGAGCATCACCGGCGAGGCCGTCCTTCGAATCACATCCGACCGCACCGACGCCGCCGAGAAGTTCGTGATCATCGGCGACACCGACGCCAGCCGGCTCGAGTTCGCCCTACTCGGCCTGGAGACCGGTCTTCGATTCGCCGGCACCGACGTCGTACCGAACCTCCGAGCAGAACTCGGCGGTGGCCTGGTCCGGATCTCGCTGGCCGACGCTGACGGGTTCATCGCCACCATCGTCGGCGGCATCGACCTCGAGTCCGAGTTCGACCTGGCCGCCGGACTGCGGGCCGAGGGCGGCCTGTTCTTCGAGGGCAGCTCGACGCTCGAGATCCAACTGCCATCGCATCTCGATCTCGGACCGGTGGAGATCAGCGCCTTCACCGTGTCGATCGGCGTCGACGGCGGCAGCTTCCCAGTCGGCCTCGCCGCCGACATCACGGCGGTGCTCGGACCGCTCGTCGCCGTTGTCAAGCAGGTCGGCCTAACCGCCGTCTTCGAACTCACGAACGACCGAGACGGCAACGCCGGACCGCTCGCCGTCTCGCTCGAGTTCAAGCCGCCGACCGGCGTCGGTCTTTCGGTCGACGCCGGGGTGGTGATCGGCGGTGGGTTCCTCGACATCGACGCGGCCCGGGGCGAATACAGCGGAGTGCTTCAACTCAGCATTCTCGAGATGGTGTCGGTCACCGCCGTCGGGGTCATCAACACAAGATTCCCCGACGGCTCGTCCGGCTTCTCGCTCCTCGCCATCATCTCGGTCGAGTTCAACCCCGGCATCCAGCTCGGGTTCGGGTTCACGCTCATCGGGGTCGGCGGCCTGGTCGGACTGAACCGCAGCGTCGACCTCGACGCGCTGGCATCCGGCGCTCAATCCGGGTCGATCGACACGATCCTGTTTCCTCAGGACGTCGTGGCCAACGCCACCCGGATCATCTCCGACATGGGCCGGTTCTTCCCGCCCGAGAACGACATCTTCCTCATCGGGCCGATGGCAAAGATCGGGTGGGGAACACCGACGCTGATCAGCCTGTCGCTCGGCGTGATCGTCGAAATCCCCGGCAATGTCGCCATCGTCGGAAAGCTGTCGGTCGCCATCCCCGACGAGGATGCGGCTCTCATCGTGATCCAGGTGGCCTTCGTCGGCGCCGTGGAGTTCGACACCAAACGGGCGTGGTTCACTGCGGTCCTCTACGACTCACACGTCGTCTACATGCCGCTCGAAGGCGGTATGGGGGTACTGGCGGCCTTCGGCGACGATCCCAACTTCGTGGTCACCGTCGGGGGATTCCATCCGTCGTACAATCCGCCGGCGCTGCCCTTCCCCGACATCTCCCGCATCGCGATAAACATCCTCAACACCCCGGTGGCGAGGGTGACGATCACGGCCTACTTCGCGGTGACGTCGAACACGGTGCAGTTCGGCGCCGCGGCCGACGTGTTCTTCGGCGTCAGCATCGCCAACATCGAAGGCCACCTCGGCTTCGATGCCCTCTTCCAGTTCTCACCGTTCTACTTCATCATCACCATCTCGGCATCCCTGTCGGTGAAGCTCTTCGGCGCCGGGCTGTTCTCGGTCCGATTCCGGGGAAGCCTGGAAGGCACGTCGCCGTGGCACATCGAAGGCACCGGCAGTATCTCGCTGCTGTTCTGGGACGTCGACGTCGACTTCTCCGAAACGTGGGGCGACCGTGCCGACACCGAACTCCCACCCATCTCCGTGGCCCCCATCCTGGCCGCCGAGTTCGAGAAGGTGGAGAACTGGACCGCCGAGCTCGGCGCCGCCAACGCCCTCCTCGTGTCGCTGCGGCCGTTCAGCACCGACGCCGACCTGGTGCTCCACCCGCTCGGAACGCTCGCCATCACCCAACGAGCCGTGCCCCTCGGCATCACCCTCGACAAGATCGGCAGCCAGCGGCCCGACGACGGCAACCTCTTCGAGGTAACCGTCGACACGGTCGGGCTGGAACAGCGATCGACCGTCAAGGAGTCGTTCGCCACCGCCCAATTCCAGGATCTGGACGACGACGAGAAGTTGTCGGCCTCCGATTTCGAGAACGAGGACGCCGGCATCGAACTGGCGGCCGCCGGTTCACAGTCCCGAACGAGCCTCGTGACCAAACGGGTGGTCCGCTACGAGCAGATCATCATCGACACCTTCTTTCGACGCTTCGTTCTGGTGATCGGCACGCTCATCACCGGCATCTTCGCCCACTTCCTCGGCGGCAACGCGGTGGCGAGGGCCGACGTCTCGGCGGCCAACAAGAACCGGCTGCATCTTCTCGACGAGAAGATCCTGGTCAACCCGACCGCCTACGTGGTGGCCGATGCCGCCACCAACACGGCCGTCGACGGCGCCCCTCCCGGCGGGTTCACGTCACGGGCGGCGGCCCAGGAATTCCTGAACACGAGAGCCCTGTCCGATCCCACCCTGCACGGGCAGGCCCACATCCTGCGAGGTCACGAACTGCAGGGGGTCTCGTGACATCTCCGACCGGAAGGCGGCGCTACCGTGGCTGACGAGCTCGACACCTACTCGTTCCTGCCCTGGCTGCGGCTCGGCCTCGCCAACCAGATCACCGAGGCCGACGGCGACACCACCGTGCTGACCAGGGCCACGATGCCGGTGTCGTTGACGGTCACCGGTCGCGCCGTCGACGACGGGCCCGACCCGACCTCGACGGTCGACCGCGACATCGCGCTCTACGGTCCCGGCGACGTGATCGGCATCGACCAGCGGGCCATCGTCAAGACCGAGCCCCGCGATCACATCACCAACTTCGAATCGAACTACTTCCCCTACATCGAGTTCTACGAAGAGGACTTCCCCTGGCGCTACACGCCGGCGGCGCCCGACGAGTCGGCCCACCGGCTGCGGCCGTGGTTGGCCCTGGTCGTGCTGACCGACAAGGAGTTCACCAACGCCACCTCCGCCCCGGGCCAACCACTGCCGGCGATAACCCTCACCGCCGCGGTCGGCGACGTGTTTCCTCCCGCCGACCAACTCTGGGCGTGGGCCCATGTGCACGCCAACGCCGACCTGATCGATGACGACGGCGTCGTCCGCTCGACCGACGGGGCGCAAGCGGCGTCCCGGCTCGAGGGGGAGCTGGCGAAGAACGCCGACCACGCCTACTCGCGCGTGCTCTGCCCCCGACGCCTCGATCCGAACATTGGCTACCACGCGTTCCTGATTCCCACGTTCGAGAGCGGGCGACTGGCCGGTCTCGGCCTCGACCCGCAGGCGCCGAACCCCGAGCGGTTCGCCACCCAGTCGGCGTGGGCCACCTACACCGACCGTCCGCTGGGGGCCGTCCACCCGTATTACACACGCTGGTACTTCAAGACCGGCACCATCGGCGACTTCGAGTATCTCGTCCGGCTCCTGGAGCCTCGACCACCCGATGCCCGGCTGGGCCGGCGCGACATGGACGTGCAGCGGCCCGGCTCCAACCTCACCGGCATCGAGATCCCCGAGCTGGGCGGCGTACTGCGGCTCGGCGGCGCGCTACGGGTGCCCGAAGAGGCGCTCACCGACGAGCAGGAGGAGGAGGCCGAACGATTCGAGAACTGGGATGACCCGTTTCCCCATCAGTTCCAATCCGACCTGGCCGACTTCCTGAACCTGGCCGACGACTATCAGCGCTCCGGCGACCCCGACCCGCTGGTCACACCCCCCATCTACGGGTGGTGGTACGCGCTGTCGGAACGGGTATTGACCGACCCGGACGGCGACCAGTTGAGCCCGACCGACAATTGGCTGCACGAGGCCAACCTCGATCCGCGTTTCCGGGTGGCCGCCGGTTTCGGTACCAAGGTGGTGGAGGAGCACCAGGAGGAATACATGGATGCCGCCTGGGGTCAGGTCGGCGACATCCTCGCCGCCAACCGGCGGATCCGATTGGCGCAGGCCGCGGTCTCGGCCTCGACGATCTGGTACACCGAACACCTGCAGCCGTTGCGCGATCTGAGCCTGGAGCGGGCCCTCACCGTGACCGCGCCGCTGCACCGGAGAGTCGTCAGCGACGGCGTGGTCGTCCGGCAGCAGTTCAGGGCCGGAACGGTGCCGACGGCGCTGCTCTCACCGCCGCTGCGTCGTATGCTGCGACCTCGCTACCACGTCGCCACCCGCCTCGGGTTCGACACGCCGGCCGGACCCGACGGTCTGATCGACCGGGTCAACGAGGGGGAGATCAGCCCGGCCCCCCCGCGGGAAACACCCGACGATCTCCCCACCGTCGACGAGATCAGCGAGGAACTCGACCAGCCGACACCGGGGGTGTTCGGTTTCCTCATCGACCTGTTGCGCCGATACCCGGCCCTGGCCTGGGTGCTCATCGGAGTGGTCGTGCTGGTGGCACTGATCGTTGCGCTGGTCGCCCGCAACGCCGTGGGGATCCTGCTGGCCGCCGCCGTTGCCATCTCCGGCGTGGGCCTGGTGCTGTGGCTGCGCCGCCAGGCTCGACGCGAACGACCGACGGACGCGGCAAAGCCCGGGAGCAACGCGCCCGAGGTGATCGACGCCCTTCCCGACTTTCCCGACTTCGAGATCGCGGAGCCCGACAGCGGCGCCGCCGAACCCTCACCCGGAGGAGGCCCCGACAGCCCGGAGGCCGACCGGTTCAAGACGGCACTGAAGGACACCCACCGGCTCATCGCCACCAGCGCCACGCTGGGCACACCGCCGGAGCGTCGCCCCGTCGATCTCGCCCAGCTCGGCGACGCGGTCGTCGACGGCGTCGATCCCACCGTCACCATTCCCGCTTTCACCCTCGCCGGGATCACCATCCCGGGCCGGATCGTGGCGGTCAACCCCGAGGTGTTCCGCGAGGTGATGGCCTACCCCGAAATCGACGTTCCCATGTACAAACCGCTGCTCGACCTGCCCGGCGACCGGTTCCTGCCCAACATCGACAAGATCCCGCCCAACACGATCACACTGCTTGAAACCAACCAGCGGTTCATCGAGGCCTACATGCTCGGAGTCAACGTGGCCATGGCCGCCGAGCTGCTGTGGCGGGAGTACCCGACCGATCAACGGGGCACCTACTTCCGGCAGTTCTGGGATCCGAGCGCCTCAACCGAGGGCAGTGACCTGCCGCCCGACGAACGGCGGGAACTGCTGCGCGACATCACCCCGATCCACACCTGGGCCCGGGTCTCCGAGCTCGGCGACCACGACAACCGCGAGCTGGCGGGCGACAACGAGGAGGAGGTTGTTCTGGTCATCCGCGGCGAGCTGCTCAAGAAGTACCCGACCGCCGTCATCTACGCCCAGCGGGCCCGCTGGCAGCTCGACGACGAGGGCGACATCGACCCCGGAAAGCCGCGCACGTTCGAAACCGACGGGCCGCTGGAAGAACGGGTCCGCACACCGCTGTACGAGGCCAAGGCCGATCCCGACATCACGTTCCTTGGATTCGACCTCACCGCCGAGGAGGCCCAAGGCGGTACCGGTGAGGATGGCGACGACGACCCCGGCTGGTTCTTCGTGATCAAGGAACGCCCCGGGGAACCCCGCTTCGGTCTCGACCTCGAGGAGGCCGACGGCCTGGTGACGTGGAGCGACCTGGCGTGGCCGGCGGTCTCCGACGGCATCGAGCCGTTCCTCGACGTAGGCGGCGGGATCGACGCTCTCACGCTCACCGCCCCCGATCCGAACAACGCCGGCGAGTACGAGCTGACCCAGCACCCCGAGGACGTGCAGATCACGTGGGGTCCGGCGATGAACGCGGCCGAGATCGCCTATGTCCTCTACCAGGTGCCCGTCCTCGTGGCCGTTCACGCCCGGGAGATGCTGCCGGAATGAGCACATTCGACGAACTCCGTGGCGCACTCGACGCCGCCCGCTCCGCCATCGACCGGCGGGCGCGAACCATCGTCGAGACCAACGAGCAGCTCCACCGACTCCGGCGGGACCGATCAGCGGCCGTCCGCACCGGAGCCTCCGGCTCCGACTTCGACCAGGCCATCGCCGAGCAGGAACAGTCACTGGCGAAACTGCGGTCCGAGGCCTCCCAGCTTCGTGATCGTGAGCAGGATCTGATCGGGCGGTTCGAGGAGTTCTCGGATCCCCGGACCGAGATCGGTCGTCTGACCGACCGAATACCCATCTGCCTGGTGCCGCTGCGGATCGAGTTCCGCTTCCGACGCGCCGGTGAGCCCGGCGGCCCCACCGGCTCCGACGAGCTGTGGGTTCGGGTCTACCCCGACGACATCTCGGTCGACAGCTTCGAGCCGACCCTCACCGAGACCGAGGCGGCCGACGCCCGCACCTACTGGGCGTCGGTGTGGAGCGCAGGCGGCGACGAGGCCCGCCACCGCGGCGCCTGGAAGGTGCTGGTCGCGGGTCAGGGTTCCGGCCGTTCCCATTGGGTGACCCGTCAGTACGCACCGCTGAACCCGGACGATCAGCCCGTGCCCCCGACCGACGGCCCGTGGATCATCCTCTCGATCACCACCCGGTCTCCGCTGGCCGAGCCCGAACTCAGCGCCGTACGCGACTACTGGACCGAGATCTGGCGCAACGGCGACGACTTGGTCGCCCGGCAGGCCGCCGACGACACCCTCGACAACACAGTCGGGCCGGACCGGGCCCAAGAGCTGCGGGATCTGTACCGGCCTCGCAATCTCGACACCGAACCACCCGACGGCGCCGATCGGAACGACACCACAGTGCTGGTGGCGATCCTCGACTTCCCGACCGACGACGACGCACAGCTGAGGTTGCACGGCTGGGCCACCACGCCCAAGGCCCGCCTCCTGCCCGATCGGCTCGTACTGCTCGGCTTCCGTGACGGCGAGCCGGTGCTGGATGTCGTCGGGCGGCCCATCCCGGGCAACCTCGCCGTCGCCCCCGATCCATCGGCCGCCGAGGACGACCAGCTTCGACCCGACGGTGACGACCTCGAGGTGGGCTCCGAACTCGAGTGGGTCACCGACTTCGACGTGGCGGTCGACCGGGGCATGGGGTTCCGGATCGGTCTCGACGACGGCGACGTCGAGCGGGGCTTCGACGAACTGATCGTGCTCGGCGTGAGGATCAGCGCCGACCCCGAGACGAGCCGCGTCGCACTCGAGGAACTGCTCCAGCATCACCATCGGGCCAAGAGCGGGTTGTCGATCCTCCCCCAGGGTCGACCGACCAACAACGCCGACGGCGACCGCTCCGACTACCGGTGGGTCGAGGATTCCGACGTGAGCTTCGACCACTACTTCGGCACCCCACCCGACGATCCAACCGACTGGTTCGCCAAGACCGACGGGCGCTGGCTGGCGGAAATGCTGGGGATCGACCCCGCCGCGATCAGGACAGTTCCGTTCTACGGTCGCACCGACATCGCGGATGCCAAGGCGATGAACGTGGCGCTGTGGCCGGCCACGCTCGGCTACTTCCTCGAGAGCATGCTCAACCCGATCGTCGACGACGCCACCATCCGCCGAACCCGGGAGTTCTTCGTCCGCCACATCTCGGGTCGGGGCACGATCCCCGCCATCCGGGTCGGCAAGCAGCCCTACGGAGTCCTGCCGGCAACACCGCGCTCCCGGCTGCGGTGGCTGGCCCCGGACCGCGAAGACGACCGTCCGAGCGAGCGGCAATTCCTGCGTCAGCTCCACGGGCACCTGCGAACGATGGAAGCCGACATCACCCCGCTGCTGTCACGGGTGTCGTATGTCGGCAAGCAGACCGAGGACCCGCAGCAGCTGCTGCTCGACGTGGTGGGGCTCCACCCGGGCTCGGTCGAGTTCCAGCAACGCTACGCCGAGAGCGCCACCGCGCTGTACAACCGGCTGCGGCTCGCCGGGGGCGGGTCGGCGTTCCTGGCCGCGCTCGTGGTGTTGGGTTACACCCAGAGCGGGCTGGCGCTGCTCGCCCGTCACGGCTACGACCATGACGGTGAGAGCGAGCTGCCCGACATCCTGGAGAAGTACTTCACCACCATTCCCAACCAGCTGCGCGATGTCCTGATCGACGATCGACCGCTGTCGGAGACAGAGGCGATCCGGCCCTACACCGAGAGCGGAGACAACTACCTGGCGTGGCTGCGGGACGCCGCCGCCACCTCGCACGACACGCTGCGGCAACAGGACGGGTTCGCCGACGGCGTTCCCCAGGCGCTGCTCTACCACATAATGCGCCACGCCCTCGATCTGAGCTATGTCGAGACCAGCCTGCAGCTGCTGGCCACGGCCGGTCTGCTGACCGACGCCCAGCTCACATCGGCCCGCCGGGAGGAGGCGTTCGTGCAGGTCACGGAGGCGTCGGTCACGGAGTCGACGGGCAGTCGGTGGGAGCCGCTGTATCAGCGTGAGGTCGCGGTGACCGGCGACCCCGACGTGCGGATCGGCGACTTCATCCCGACCCAGCTGACCACCATGACGGCCACCGCCTACCTGCAGCGCCAGCTCGAGGCGCTCGATCATCTCGCCGACCGACCCACTGCGGTACTGGAACGGTGCCTGGCCGAACACATCGACCTGTGCACCTACCGTCTCGACGCCTGGTACGGCGGTCTGACCAGCCGCCACCTCGAGGGGTTGCGCTACGGTCCCGCAGCCGATGGTGAACCCCGGCCCGTTCGAACCGGGATCCATCTCGGCGCCTGGGGCTACCTCGAGCAGGTCCGAGCCCAGGATCGGGACCTGACGTCGGTCGAGCTGCCTGACGACCTCGACGACGTGTTCAACTCCGACCCTGACGCACCGCCGCTCACCGCGGATGCCACCAACCAGGGCTACCTGCACGCGCCGTCGCTGAACCATGCCGTGACGGCCGCCATCCTCCGCAACGGCTACCTGTCGAACGCAACACCGGGCAACCCGACGAGCCTGGCGGTCAACCTGTCGTCGGAGCGGGTCAGGATGGCCCTGTCGATCATCGAGGGCCTGAAGGCCGACCAGAGCATGGGGGAGCTGCTGGGGTACCGGTTCGAGCGCGGTCTCCACGATCGCCACGACGTCGAGGTCGACGAGTTCATCTACGACCTCCGCATGAAGTTTCCTCTGGCCGGCAACCGCCTCGAGCCCACCCGCACCGGATCGATCGACGACGACGGCAACCCGGTCAGGATCCGGCAGGTGGAGGCTCGCAACGTCATCGACGGCAAGGCGTTCGCGGACCATCTCAAGGAGCATTCGCAAACCTACCCGTTCGACCTCGACGATCTGCCGGAGGTCTCGCCCGCTCAGCGAGCGGCCATCAGCGCCGAGGCGGTGCGGCTCATCGAGATCGAGGACGCGGTCGCCGATCTGGCCATGGCCGAGAGCGTTCACCAGGTGGCGATGGGCAACTACGAGCGGGCGGGGGCCGTGCTCGACACGTACTCGAAGGGCAAGTTTCCGACGACCCCCGACGTGGTGCGCACGCCGCGTTCGGGAGTGACGTTGACCCACCGCGCCGCGATCCACCTCCCGGTGGGGCTGAACCCGACCGACCTGGCCCGGGTGTCGCCCCGGGCCCGGGCCGCACCGGCGATCGACGCGTGGCTTTCCGATGTGCTCCCGGCGGCCGACCGGGTTGCCTGCACGGTCACCGTCACCGATCCCATCGACGGATCCGACACGGTGCACATCGTGACCCAGAACAATCTGGGTCTCGCTCCGATCGATCTTCTCTTCCTGCTCGATCCGGAGGAGAACCGGTCGATGGGCGGCCTCGACGATCTCGTCGAAGCCCACGTGGTCCTGACCCACGCCCCGCGTCCCGACGCAACCATCACAATCGGGTACCGGGAACGGCTCGCGTCCGTTGTCGACCACGTGCCGTTCTTCGAGCTGGCCGCCCTGGTCCGGCCGCTGCGGGATGTGGTCCTGTCGGCCCGGCCGCTGAGGGCCACCGACCTGACATTGTCGGGCGAGTCGCAGGAGTCGCTCGATCTCGACGTGGATCTGGACGCTCAGCGGATCACCCTCAACCGGACCGAGCTCGACGGGCACCGGACCACACTCGATTTGTTCGGCGACACGCTGCAGACAAAGCTCGACGCCGATCCCCGGCCCGACGCCCAGCTCGTGACCGAGATCGACACCACGGTCGCCGAGTTCGTGACCGCGATGACCGACGCCTACGGATTCGCCGAGCTCCGGACCGGCACGGCGGCCGTACTCGGCGATCGCAACCGCCTCTACCGAGAGCTGCAGTCGACCCTGTCCGACCTGTTGGCGCGTTGGGCCAAACGGCTCGACGACTTCGACCTGGCGATCGCCGCCTACGACGCCGACCCCGGGGCCACCGACGAGGCCAAGTTCCGGACGCTGTTCACTGCCGAGCGCCACCTCGCCACGACGAACACGGCGGCGCCGGGGCCGCTACCCGACGACTTCCGCAACGACCTGGTCAACAACACACGGGCGGCGTTCGTCACGCAGCGTGATGTGCTGGCCGGCTTCGCTGCCGGCGAGGTGACGGTCGGCGGCCTGCACGATGCGCTGGAGGGCGAGCGGACCAACCTGCTCGGGTTCGATCCCGAGCCGCTCGACCTCACCGCAACGGTCAGCGGCGTGATCACCCTGGCGGAGGACATGGCCGGCCGAGCCACAACACTGGCCGCCGAGCTGGAGGATCGAGGCAACCGCGTCCAGGAGCTGATCGATGCAGCCGTCAATGAAGCCGACGCTCGACGCCGGGTCGAGCTGCGGACCGATGCGCTGCATCTGCTGTTCGGCGAACAGTTTCCCGTCGTCCCCGACTTCGCCCTCGGAGCCGAGCAGGCCGCGGAGTGGCGGGCGGCATGGGGTGCGGGCCCGACACCTGATCGGACAATCCTCGACTATCAGGAGTCGACGCTGGGACGCCGGTTCCCGGTCGACGACTGGTTCACCGGGGTGGCCCGGGTCCGCGACCGGCTCCGTTCGGTCGAGACGGTCATTCGGCTGACCGAGGCGTTCGGCACCGTCGAGCCGACACTGCATCCGATGCAGTTCCCCCACCGGGTGGACGTTCCCTGGCTGGCTCTCGAATATCCCGACACCCTGCCGAGCGGCGACCCCCTGGTTCTCGATGAGGACAAGCTGCTCCACACCGGCCACTTCGCGGTGCCGTTCGACGACACGGCCCGCCAGGCCGGCCTGCTTGTCGACGAGTGGACCGAGGTCATCCCCACCCGCACCGAGGACACCGGCCTCGCCTTCCACTACGACCGACCCAACTCCGAGCCGCCCCAGACGCTGCTGCTGGCGCTACCGGCCGACCACGGCGACGGCTGGACGTGGGACGATCTCGTCGACTGTGTTCGGGAGACGATCGACCTGGCCAAGAAGCGGGCGATCGAGCCGGACCATCTCGACACCACACCGTATGCCCGTTTCCTGCCTGCAGTGATCTCGGCGGTCAGCCTGTATCCGCTGTTCCCCGCCCTCAACTACTCCATGGTGAACGCCCTGTGGGCCACGCTCGAAACCGAAAGCGAAAACGATGAGTGAGTTCGTCGCCGTCGAGAACATCGAAGCCGTCCTGGATCAGGAACGGCTGATCCCGACCGTCACCATGTGGAACCGGTTGGAGGGTCGACCACGGCGGCACGACTTCGATCGGGCCCTCAAGGCAGAGGTTCGCGACGCACTGTGGATGCTCACGAAACAGTGGCAGATGGGCGAGCTCTTCGCCGACGAGGGTGGCTCACCGGTCAAGGCCAAGGTCCACCTCCACACCACGAGGCTGACCACCTACCGTCCCGGCGACGGCGATCCCGAGGCGTTCGACGACGACGTACCGCTGGAGGCGAAGGTCGAACGCCGCCCGCTCGTTTTCGGCCAGCGTCTCGGTCCGGACGACGACGATCAGGTGATGTCGATCGACCTGCGGGCCGAGCTCGGACGGCGCTGGCTCAAACTGGTCGGAGGACTGGAGGCGGGTTTGGCCGACAAGTTCGTCGCGGCGCTCGGGTTCGCCGAACCCGATCCCGACGACCGTTCCCAGGCTGCCGTCTGTGCCCATCCACATCCGTGGCAGTCGGTTGCGGCGCTGGCCGGACGGGCGATGGACGGCTACGCCCTGATCGAGCATCTGCTGGAGGCGCCCGACAACCACGCCCACGACCTCGTCACACTCGACGTGGCAACCAACGCCGCGCCGATCGAGTCGGCCGAGATCGAGTTTCTGGAGTGGTATCGGCGGACCTTCTACCAGCCTGCCGACGCTGATGCGTGGATCCCGGAACGGCTGGAGTACGCCTTCTCGGCCTCCGCGCCCCGCGACGGCGGCCTGCTCCACCTGACGGCCGAGGAGTACCACCACGGGCACCTCGACTGGTACAACCTCGACGTCGACCCCGACGGCGACGACGTCGGGCCCGCACCCGACGCACCGGCGGCCACCGATGTCGAGGAGGTGTTCACCACGACGTTCCTGCCCACCCCGATCTCGTTCGCCGGGATGCCGCATACCCGATGGTGGACCTTCGAGGACGGCACGACGAGCTTCGGCGACATCGATCCGGACACCACCGAGATCAGCAAGCTCCTGGTGATGGAGTTCGCGCTCGTGTTCGCCAACGACTGGTTTCTCCTGCCCTTCACCGTGCCGGCCGGCACCGTGGCTCGGGTTCGGGGGCTGACCGTGACCAACGTGTTCGGCGAGCGGACCTGGGTCGATGCCGCCGGACAGGGATCGGACGAGGACTGGCAACGGTGGACGATGTTCACGCTGGCCACCCGGGGAGACGAGGACGTCCCGGCCGAGCTGAGCCTCCTCGTTCTGCCCAGCGTGCCCAAGATCCAGGAGAGCGCGCCTCTGGAGGCGGTCGAGGTGGTACGGGACGAGATCGCCAACATGGTCTGGGGCATCGAAACGACGGTGCCCCACCCGGACGGTGAGGGCCGGGCCGGCCGGCGGTCGGCACTCCAGACGCGTGCGTATCACGAGCGTCTCGTGGCCGACGCCAATCCGGACCCCGACGTCGACGCCGGATCGCTCGTCAACGACGCCACCATCCGCTACGAAGTGATGTCGCGCGTTGCCGAGAACTGGATCCCGTTCGTTCCGGTGCACATTCCCGGCAGCAACCGGGAGGTGCAGCTGCGACGGGCCGCTGTGCCACGCCTCATCGACGGCGACCTCGAGCCGCCGGATCGGATCCGCCCCCGAACGTCGCTACTACGACACGGGCTCGAATCCGATCCCCCCGAGGGGTACGACGTCCACGAGGAGGAGGTGCCCCGCTCGGGGATCCGCGTGACGAGGAGCTTCCAGCGCACCCGATGGTACGGCGGCGAGGTCTTCGTGTGGGCCGGCGTGCGCAAGCAGACCGGCCGCGGTCAACGCCGGAGCGACCTCGGCTTCGACCGCACGCGGCCCGTGCGTCGGTGAGGCGGTGAATGACTACGCTCGATTCGTGCGATTCGGGGACTACGAGCTCGATCCGGCCAGCAGGGAGCTTCGTCACGACGGCACCGTCGTCGAAATGCAGCCTCAGGTCTACGACGTGCTGGTCTACCTGATCGAGCACCGCGACCGCATGGTCACGAAAACCGAGCTGCTCGACGAAATATGGGGTACCCGGTTCGTCAGCGAGTCGTCACTGACGAGCCGCATCCCGGTCGGCCCGGAGGGCGGTCGGTGACAACGGCCAGAACCAGCACACCATCAAAACGGTGCACGGCCACGGCTACCGATTCCTGGCCGACGTCGACGAGCCCGAGGACCACGAACCGGGCGGCAGACCGCCGGCCGCAGGCCACATCCCTATCGGCCGCCCACGATTCGTCGAGAAACCGTCCAACTCGTTCGTGGGGCGGGATGACGACGTGTCGGCGGTGAAGAGCCTGCTGGCCGATCACCGCCTGATCTCCATCGTGGGTCCGCCCGGGGCGGGCAAAACCCGGCTGGCGCTGGAGGTCGCGGTCGACGACAACCCGGCCCACAGCCCCGTGGTGGTCCGACTCGAGCGGGCGGAGGACGCGGCGATGGCGATCGCCGCCGAACTCGGCGTGGTGACCGATGGCGACGCGGGCGACGCCGACCTGCTGACCCTGAGCGCGATAGCGCTCGGCGGGTCCACCCACCTCCTGGTCCTCGACGACTGCGATCTGCTGATCAACGACGTCGGTCGCAGCGTGCCGGCCCTGCTGGCCCAGGCCGCCGACCTCCGGATCCTGGTCACCTCACGAACGCCGATCGGCGTGGCCGACGAGGTGATCCACACGCTGCATCCTCTCGACACCGGCACCGGACCCGAGTCACCGGCAGCGGCCCTCTTCACCGATCGGGTCCATCAGATCGACCCCGATCGTTCCTTCTCCGACGACGACATGGCCGCGGTCGACCGCATCTGCCAACTCGTCGACGGGCTGCCGCTCGCCATCGAACTCGCCGCCGGCCGCATCCGTCACCTGACACTCGCCCAGCTCGAACAGCGGGTCACGGAGCAGTTGGGGGTTCTGGAACGACCCGGCACCGACGACCGCCACCGGACGCTCGAGGCGGCCTTCTCCTGGTCGTGGGACCTCTTGGCCGAGGACGAGAAGAAGCTGCTCGGCCGCCTCGCGGCGGTACCCGACGATCTCGATCTCGCAACGGCCGAGGTGATCGGCGGCGCGAACACCGAGCGTCTGCTCCTTCGCCTGCTCGATCGCTCCCTGCTGATGATGGTTCCCGGGCCGTCTGGCACCCGGCGGTATCGGTTGCTGCACGTGCTGCGGGACTTCGTGCTGGCTCGCATCAGTTCCGCCGAGGTGGAGGACGCTCGAGAACGGTATTTCCAGCACCTCGACCATTGGATTCCGGTACTGGCAGCCGGTGTGCGACTCGACGATCGTGCCGACACCGTCGAGCGGGCCAAGAGCTGGCGGGTCCCGACTGCAGGGGCGATTCACGCCGGCATCCAAACCAATCCGGCTCGGGCAGCGAAACTCGCCGGTGCACTGTCGGTCCTGGTCGAACAGGCCGGAGTCGACCCGAGTTCGATGGCCGCCATCGTCGCCGCCACCGACTCCGACGCCGTGATGGAAGCCGCCCAGCCGAGCCACATCGTGCAGATCGGCCACGTCTGCTCCTCGTTCGATCTGGACGTGATGCGACGCCTCGGTGACTGGGCGGAACAACGGAGCGACGACCCCCACTGGGCGCTCGCGGCGGCCAACCTCACGGGGTGGCACCGAGCGGTACTGGGCAGGACCGACGAGGCCCTGGCCGCGCTCGATCGAGCCGTCGCACTGGCCCGGGAGCTCGGTGAGACCTGGGAGGCCGCTTCGGCACTGCAGGGGCGAGGTGTCGCCCTCGGGGCCGACGGGCAGGCTCACGCCGCCATCGAAGGCCTTCGACGAGGCCGCCGAAGCCTATGCGGCAATCGGCGATGGGATGCACGTCAACAACGTCCGGTACATGGCGGCCAGGGTGGCGTCCGACAGCGGTATCGAAACGGAGGCCGCCATCCAATGGACCGAACGGTGTGCCGCCTATGCGACCGCGATCGGCAACGAGCACGAACTGGCCCACGCCCTGCAGGTTCGGGCCTGCCTGCCCGAGTGCGAGGACGTGGAGGGCACCATCCGCTACGCCCTGTTCGGTTTTTCGGCGGGTCGGCGATCTGCGCTGTGTGATCCGCAGCAACCTGGTGCTGGCCGAGCTTCGGGCCGACGGCCGGCGGCTCGTCCCGTTGAAGGCGGCGCTCGAGGCGGCCGTCACCGCCAACGACGGGTCCCGGAAACGAGACGTCGGGCGGTGGCTCATCGCCGATCTGTGCACCGCCGACCGATTCGGCGACGCCGCCATGGTGTGGGGCGCCTTGGAACAGGAGCCCGAGGCGCCGGACGAGCTCTCGGATCAGCGGTGGAGCCTGATGATCACCGAAGGTCGGGCGTCGGGGCCGGTGGCCGTACTCGACCGGCTGACGTCGGCCTGAGTTCGTTCGGTCTAACGAGCCTCGGTTCGAGGGCGGGCGAGAATCAACCCGAAGTCCGCTCGCTCGTCGGTCCAGAACCGCTCGACCGCAAGTCCGACGTCGTCGAGTTCGACGACCAGCCGATCCGGCTCGAACTTGGTCGAGATCTCCACCCGGATCTCCTCGCCGGCCGACAGGTCGACGCCGAGGTCGAGCTCCCGGAACTCGCACGCTCTGGGGCATGGTCGACCGCAGCCGCATGTCGACTCGACGTTCCCGAGCGTCCCACAGTGGCACGTAGTCGAAGCAGTCGATGTCGAACGTGGCGTCGAACCGGCGGTTGATGACGGTCAGTGCGTTCTTTGATGAACCGTTCGGTGAGACCGGCGTCGTCGAAGTACGCGTCGACGATCCGGTCCAACGGCTTCACCAGATCCACGCCGAGAAGCAGCCACTCGTCGGATCGCAGTTGATCGGCGAGCGCCCCGAGAAACGCCCGGCGCTCCTCGAGGTGGAAGTTGCCGATCGTCCCGCCGAGGAACGCCACGATGCGGCGGCGGTCGGTTCGCCGGGGAATATGCCGTAGGTGCCGGTTGAAGTCACCGACCAGGGCGTGGACGGCCAGACCGTCGTAGCGCGACGCCAGCATCCGGGCCGCATCCCGCAGCATCCGCTCGTTCACATCGAGTGGCACGAACGTCGACAGCTGGCGGCGGCGATGGAAGGCGTCGAGCAGTGTGCGGGTCTTGTCGCTGGTGCCCGATCCGAGTTCGACGACGGTGTCGGCTCCCGTCACCTCCGCTATCTCGTCGGCTCGCTCCAGGAGCACCGAACGCTCGGCCTCGGTCGGGTAGTACTCGTCGAGCCGGGTGATCCGGTCGAACAGGTCGGAGCCGTGGTCGTCGTAGAGCCAGCGGGGGGCGAGCACGATCGGCCGGTTGGTGAAGGCGCGGCGGATCTCGGTGGCCATCTCGTCTTCGAGGCCGGCCGAGTCGAGGTGGCGGTTGATGGTGATGGCTGAGTCGGTCATGACACATCCTGGTGGTCGGACGCCAGCCGCACACCGGACAGATGCCAGCGGGTGTGCGGATGGAAGAAATTGCGGTAGGTGGTCGCCGATCATCTGGCGGAGTCCCCCGGTGGCGCAGCCGGCCGAGGCGGGATGCAGCGGATCGGCGGCGGGGTCGTCGTCGAGAAGCCGACCGGAACCGGTGCCGTCATCCGCGATGGCCGACGAGGCGGCCTCCCACTCGACTTCGGTGGGTAGTCGGGCTCCGGCCCAGGCGGCGAAGGCATCGGCCTCGTAGAACGACACGTGGCAAACCGGTTCGTGCGGATCAACGGGCCTGCGGCCATGGAGCGTGTGCACGATCCATTCACCGGTCGAGTCGGATCGTTGCCAGTACAGGGGAGCCTCCCAGCGGTGCGACCGGGCGTGGTGCCACCCGTCGGACAACCACAGCGTTGCCGTCTCGTAGCCGCCGTCGGCCATGAACGCCAGCCACTCGCCACACGTGACCAGCCGATCGGCGAGACGATACGGCTCGACCAGGACCTGGTGGCGGGGCTGCTCGTTGTCGAACCGGAATCCATTCGAGTCGGGGTCCAAGCCGACGTCCACGATTCCTCCGGCGAACGGGACCCAGTCGGGTCGGGCCCGGATCGGCGGCGGGCCGATGGGCCCGATCCCGATAGGCCGACCGGTACGTCGAGTTCGACAGCACATGCTTGATGTCCATCAACAGCAACTCCTGATGCTGCTGCTCGTGGTTGATCCCAAGCTCGACGAGTTCGGCGAGATCGGTCGAACCGAGGTCGCCGCCGTGCAGCAGCCGGGCCATCGCCTCGTCGACATGACGCCGATAAGCCGCAACCTCGGCGACGCCGGGGCGGGTCACCAGACCGCGCTCGGGTCGAGGGTGACGCTCCCCGACAGCCTCGTAGTAGCTGTTGAACAGGTAGTTGAACTGGGGATCGAACTCCTCATAGCCCGGGAGGTGGGGCCGGAGGAGAAACGTCTCGAAGAACCAGGTGGTGTGGGCCCGATGCCACTTGGTGGGGCTGGTATCGGGCATCGACTGCACGGTCTGGTCCTCGGCCGACAGCGGTGCAGCCAGGCGTTCGGTCAGTCGCCGGGCGCGGGAGAAGCGGCTCGCGAGGTCGTCGGTCGAGGCTCGGGGCGCGACGAAGCCCGAGGAAACGGCGGATGCGTGGAGGGTCACGGCAGATGTAACAAGGTTGTCGGTCGGTTTGTTCCAACCCACCTGGCACCTGGCCTCCGTCACCCGGCCACAAACCGACGCTGCCATCGGCAGGCGGGTACTACCATGAATGCCGATGTCCGACAGCGAACTTCTCACCACGATCCGATCCGACCTGACCACGGCGATGAAGGCCCGTGACGCCGTGTCGACCCGTACCCTCCGGGCGGTCGTCGCGGCCGTGCAGGAGGCCGAGGTGGCGGGCGACACCGCAACGTCCCTCGACGACGCCGGCGTGCAGAAGGTGATCGCCGCCCAGGCCAAACGCCGGGTGGAGGCGGCCGAGGCGTTCGACCAGGGGGACCGACCCGAGAAGGCGGCCGATGAGCGGGCCGAGTTGGCGGTGTTGGAGACCTATCTCCCGAAGGCGCTCACCGACGACGAACTGGTGGCGCTGGTCGACGAGACGCTGGCCGCCGAAGGGATCACCGCGAAGGCCGACATGGGCCGGGCGATGAAGGCCGTGAACACCAGGGTCGCAGGACGAGCCGACGGCAAGAAGGTGGCCGGGCTGGTCAAGGAACGATTGGAGTAGAGCAATGGGCGAACGAGGTCCGCTGTGTCGGATCGAACGTCTCGACGGGCAGACCGTGCTGCGGTACACCAGGCGTTTGCCGCAGCCGCCGGATGAGGTCTGGCGGGCGCTGACGGAACCCGAACACACGCGATGGTGGATGCCGGCCGAGATGGTCGGAGATCCGGCCGCCGACGAGATCCTGGCACTGCGGTTCTGGCCCGACCTCGTCGAGACCAAGGGCATCGATCCCGATGCAGGCACCGCCACCGTCATCACCTGGGATCCACCGGCGACGTTCGAGTGGCAGTGGGACGACTACGCCCGGGTCCGCTTCGATCTGACCCCCGGCAATGTCGGAACAGAACTCGGGCTGACCGTTCGTCTCTCAACCGAAGACCCGGATGTCGTCGTCGACGGTGCCGGAGGATTCCATCTCTGGATGGACCACTTGGTGCTGCTGCTCGTCGACGACAACGCCACACCGATCGCCGACGGTGATGCCGAACCGCTCGAGGCCGAGTATCGACCACTCGTCGAGGATCTCGGGCCCTGAGCCGAAGTTTCGCAAACCTTTACCGCCGATTTCTACGATTTTTCGGCCCAGTCTGAATAATACGGGGGTGACGACGGTTACCGATCGGATGAGAACTGTGGCCAGACATTCAGCAGCGCGCGGCCTGATAGTGGCGTTCGCGCTGATCGCAGCCTCCTGTGGAGGCACGGAAGACACCGGATCGACCGAGGCGGCAGACGTACCGTCGACCGTCGATTCCGCCGGTTCGACAGACGATGGCGGCGACGATGACGACTCCACGGTCGATGACGCTGCGACCGAAGACGATGCAGCGTCGGGCGATGATGCCGATGCCGGTGCCGACTCGGAGTCAGAAGGCGAGACCACACCTGCTCCGGCCACCGGTCCGCCGCCTTCGCTACCACCGGAGGAGGCGCTCTCAGCGGCCGAGTCGAACCTTCCCAACCTGCAGGCGTCCGACGACGTGCGGGATATCGAGGTCGTGTCGGTCTACGACGGCTCCGTCACCTCACTACGGGAGGTGGTGACCGGTGATCGCCCGGTGCTGGTCTGGTTCTGGGCGCCGCATTGACCCACGTGCCGGCGCGAAGGGCCGGCCGTTGAGCAGTTTGCTCAAGACAACATCGACAAGATCCAGGTCGTCGGACTGGGCGCCCAAGACGACTTCCCCTACGCCCTCGAGTTTCTCGGCCACACCGGTGTCCAGACACCGACGATGCTGTGGGATCCGAGCTTCGCGACATGGCGCACGTTCGAGGTGCGCGCCAACTCACAGATGATGGTGCTGTCACCCGACCTCACGGCGGGCAGTTCGTTGATCTACGGCTTCGACGACGAGCAGCAGTCGCAGATCCTGGACTTCGCGGCGAGCGGGTTCTAGAGGAGATCAGTCTAGCGTCGGGGCCGCTTCAGGTAGAGACCGACACCGCGTGAACGTCATCACGAGCTCGCCGTCCGGGTCGTAGAGCTCGCAGGTGGTCGAGATCGAGCCCCTGTCGGGTTTCGACTTCGAATGGCGCAACGAATCGACCCGGTACGGCCGCCCGGTATTCGCGACACCGGGGGCGCACCGGTCGCAGCCAGCGAATCTGATCCATGCCCGGTGAGCCGAGCGAGGACTTCGCCGGAATCAGATTGTCGACCATCAGCCGCATCACGCAGCACACCCGTGTGCCATCCGGACGCGATCAAGCCGCCGAACGTCGAATCCTTGGCCGCCTCGGGATCCGTGTGAAACGCCTGCGGATCGAACTGGGTGGCGAACTCGATGATCTCGGCCTCGGTCAGTGTGAACGAGCCGAGCTCGTAGGTGCGGCCGGCCTCGAAGTCGTCGAGGTACTCGATGCCGTGGTCGACGCCGGGGGTCAGTGGTGAAGGTCATCGTGGCACAGTATCGCGTGCCTCGTCGACGAGCAGCAGACCGAGGCACAACGAGATCAGCAGTAACAGATCGCCGATCAGCGCCACCAGCTGCCAGTAGATCCACCCCCTGCTGGGTCTCCGGCGCCACGAAACGTAGCGCCACCTGAACCACCGCTCCCACACCCCAGATGATCCACCACGGCGGCACGAGCCCGGAGCCGGCGGTGAGGTCGCTCATCACCTTCGGGGGGGGGGGGGGGGGGGGCGTATGAGGTTGAGGACCGGAACGACCCAGCCGATCACCGCCCAGATCGGCGAGTAACGGTTTACCCCCTACCGCCGGTCGAGAACTCGAGCGCCGAATACGCACAACGGAACCACCACACGAACGCCAGTCCGCCGAGCAGTACCGCTGCCGGAACCGCCAGGTTCGCCAGCTGCGACAACGTCGAACCGAACTCGAGACCCACCTCGTCGACGGGTACACCGCTCACGATTCGACGCCCGGCGATCACGTCGACGACGAGCGCCACGCAGTCGAGCAGGAAGGCCGCCGCCACCAGCCCCAGGCCCGCCTGGGCCACCTTGGTGTTGCATCGCCGCACGCCAAATCCTCCCCGTCCGCCTGATGGTCCCGCCTCGTACGTGACGTCGTCAGGCTACCCACCCGGCACCCGAAGTGGGGGGTCAACCCTGAGAGGTTGCTCAGGGTTTTTCGGGGGGCGACTCGGGCCATCCCCACTACCTGACAGTCGCCATCTACACGAGGCTGAGGGGAAAGCACATCAACTCACACCTCGGCAGAACGCCGAATCGCCCCGTCAAGGAGATCGTCATGAGCTCAATCACCGCCCCACCGGCCATCAGCCAGGTCGGCAACCACGTCAACGGCACCAGCCCCGCCTCGGCCCTGATGGCCGCCCGCGCTGTGAGTGCCACCAAGATCTACGGCTCGAAGTCAACCCAGGTGGTGGCTCTCGACGACGTCACGCTGGCGCTCCCCCGAGGGCGCTTCACTGCCGTCATGGGTCCGTCGGGATCGGGCAAGTCGACGCTGATGCACTGCCTCGCCGGACTCGACAACCTCACGAGCGGCCAGGTTTTCATCGGCGACGCCGACCTGTCGGCCATGAGCGAGCGGGAACTGACGCTGCTCCGCCGGGAGCGCATCGGCTTCATCTTCCAGGCCTTCAACCTCATCCCCACCCTCACCGCCGCCGAGAACATCACCCTGCCGCTCGACCTCGCCGGCCGCTCCGCCGACGAGGCCTGGTTCGAGCAGGTCATGGGACGCCACCGGCCTCCGCAGCCGGCTCAGCCATAAGCCCGAGGAGCTCTCGGGCGGCCAGCAGCAGCGGGTCGCCGTCGCCCGGGCCCTCATCTCCCAGCCGGAGATCATCTTCGCCGACGAGCCGACCGGCAACCTCGACTCCGCGTCCGGCGACGAGATCCTGTCGTTCATGCGACGGGCCACCGACGAGTTCGGTCAGACGATCGTGATGGTCACCCACTCCCCCACCGCCGCGGCTTATGCCCGACAACGTGTTGTTCCTGGCCGACGGGCGCATCGTCGACGATCTGGCCAACCCGACCGCCGACTCGGTCCTCGACCGGATCAGAGTGCTGGGCGGCTGACGCCGCCCATCCGTCGAGTTTTGGCCTACGGCCAAAACATCGCACCGCTGAAAGGACTGAAGAATCATGTGGAAGATCACACTCAAGAATCTGGCCGCCAACAAGGCCCGGGCTGAGCCTCACCGGCTTGGCGGTTGTTCTCGGCGTCGGCTTCGTCGTCGCCTCGTTCATCACCTCCGACGGTCTCCGTGACTCGTTCGGAACCCCTGTCCGCCGACATCGCCTCCGGCCCGGAACTGAAGGTTCGGGAAGGAGACGAGTTCGGCATCGACCCCCGTCATCGACGAATCCACACGTCGCCACCATCGAGGCCACCGAAGGCGTCGCTGCCGCCGAGGGTGTCATCGACGGTCGGGTCCAGCCCGTCCGCGCCGACGGCACCCCGGTCGAGACCGCCGGACCGCCTCTCGTCGGCTTCACCTGGACCGAAGCGACCGCCGGTGGTCAGACCTCGATCGTCGAGGGTTCAGCCCCCGAGGTCGGCGAGTTCGTCATGGACATCGACTCGGCGGCCGCCAACGGGTTCGAGGTCGGTCAGACCTACACCGTCACCTCCACTGAGGGCCGCTTCGACGACATGACCCTGTCGGGCATCTTCCGATTCGGGGAGAACAACGACACCCTCGGTGCCGTTCTGACGGGTTACCACCTCGACGACGCACGCACCATCATCGGCATGCCCGACGGCCAGTTCGACGAGATCAACATCGCGACCGCCGAAGGCTGGAACGCCTCCGAGGTCGAGGCGGCCATCGCCGCCGAGTTGAACGGCAGCGGCCTGGAGGTCGTCAACCAGCAGACCGTCGAGGAGGAGACCGCAGCCGACTTCAACGAGGCCATCGGCATCATCGAGAACGTGTTTCTCGGTTTCGCCGGAGTCTCGCTGTTCGTCTCGATCTTCATCATCTACAACACCTTCGGCGTGGTGCTGGCCCAACGGGTCCGAGAGATCGGACTGTTGCGGGCCGTCGGTGCCGAGGGTCGCCAGATCCGACGCGGCATCATCGGCGAATCGCTCGCCGTCGGGCTCATCGCCTCGCTGATCGGCATCGCCGCCGGCATCGGGTTGCACCTCGGCTTGCTCGCCATGTTCGACGCGCTCGGACTCGGCCTGCCCGACATGGACCTCATCATCGAGCCGGCCACCATCGCCATCGGCCTCGCCGTTGGCATCATCACCACGGTCGTGTCGGCCGTCGCCCCCGCCCTGCGGGCCGGTCGGGTCAGCCCGATCG
>CBDCGP010000051.1:0-92390 GCA_965216655.1 Acidimicrobiales bacterium | reverse complement strand
ACCGGTCGATCGCCGAACTCGGCGGCAAGGGAGCGTTCAGCAAGGAGATCCAGCAGGTGGTGATGGCCGGCCACGCCGACATCGCCGTGCACTCGGCGAAGGATCTTCAGGCCACCACACCCGACGGGCTGACCGTGGCCGCCTATCCGGAGCGCGGTGACCCCCGCGACGCGCTGATCGGCATCACGCTCGACGAGGTGGCGAACCGGCTGGCCGGCGGCGAGCAGCCGGTGATGGCCAGCGGGTCCAACCGGCGTCGTGCCCTGCTGCTCGACCGGTACCCCGATGTCTCGTTCACCGATCTCCGAGGCAACATCGCCACCCGGCTCGCTCGCCTCGATGTCACCGGCGGAGGACGGGTCCACGGTCTCATCATGGCCGGCGTCGCCCTCGAGCGACTCGGTCTCGACGACGTCGCCGTCGGGGGCGTCGATCGTCTCGACCCGTCCTGGTTCGTACCCCAGGTCGGTCAAGGCGCGCTGGCCGTCGAGGTCCGCTCCGACAACCGAGAGCTGCGGTCCCTGCTCGGATCCATCGATCATCCCCTCACCCGCCTGGCCGTCGAAGCCGAGCGTTCCTTCCTGGCCGAACTCGGCGGCGACTGCACCCTTCCGGCGGGAGCGCACGCCACGGTGGCCGCCGTCGACCGAGCCGTCGAGATCACGATCCAGGGGGTGCTGGCCGCTTCCGATCACCGAAATCTGCAGCGGCACACCGAGGTCGGCCCGGTCGACTCCGAACCGGGGAGGGTCCTGGCCCGCCAGTTGCGCAAGTCGCTGGAGGCGGCGATTTCGTGACGAGCGGCGGCACCGCGGGCGCCGGAGTGCGGCCCCTGGTGGTGCTGACCAGAGCGGCCGACCACAACGCCGCGTTGGCCCGCCGGCTCGACGCCGCCGGTCTCGACTCGCTGAGCGTGCCGATGATCGAGGTCCGTCCGCCTCTCGACGGGGGCAATGCACTCGAGGCGGCCGTCGCCGGCCTCGACCACTACCACTGGCTGATCGTCACGTCGGCCAACGGCGTCCGGGCCGTTGCCGCCATGCTTGACTCGGTGGCCCGACCGTGGCCCGAGCACCTCAAGGTCGGTGTGGTCGGCCCGGCCACCGCCGCCGAGGCCGAGGCCAACGGATGGCCGGTGCATTTCGCCCCGCGGCGAGCCACCGCCCTCGACCTGGCATCGGAGTTCGCCCCGGCACCGGCCGATGGCCCACCGATCCGGGTGCTGGCTGCTCTGGCCGAGCTGGGCGGGGCAACGCTCAAGAAGGGGCTGACGGAGAAGGGGTATCGGGTCGACCACGTGATCGCGTACCGAACCGTGTCGCCCGAACCGTCGGACGATCCGTCCGCGGAGGAGGCGCTGGTGCGGAGTATCGCCGCCGCCGACGCCGTGACCTTCACCTCACCGTCGACCGTCACCCGGTTCGTCTCCCGATTCGGGCCGGAGTCCATCCCGCCGATCACGGTCTGCATCGGCCCCCGCACGGCCAAACGGGCCGACCGCCTCGGCCTCTCGGTCACGGCCGTCGCCGACCCGCACACCACCGACGGCCTGGTGGCCGCCCTCACCACCCTCCTCACCCCCTCCCGCTGAACTTTGTGACGCGGACGACCCCCTTCCGGCGAACTTTGTGACTGTGAGTATGGGTGGGCAGCCGCCGTGTGGTGTGCTGTGGGTTGATGGCTTGGTGCGTGACTCTCTTTGTGACTGACCCTGTTTGGTGTCTTGTTGAGCGACTTGTCCGTGCCTGGTCATCGGCCCCGGTCCGGGCCGGAGTGACTGGCCTGATCAGGAGCTTGACCGCCAGCTGAATCTGGCGTGTCCCATCACAGTCTTGCCGATCTCCGACCTGGACCGGAACGTCACGTTCCCACGTTCAAAGGAGAAACGCAGTGTCCATATTGGCAGAAGTTGTCGACGTCGTCATCGGTGTCGACACCCATAAACACACCAATACCGCAGCTGTCGTCGCAGCAGACACCACCGCAGTGGTCGAGGTGATGACCACCGCCACTGATCCCGATGGCTATGAAGCGCTGGTCGAGATGGCCGGCCGCCATAGTGGTCGACGGGTTTGGGCGATCGAGGGGGTGAATAGTTATGGTGCTGGTCTGGCCCGGTTCTTGATCGAACGAAACGAGATGGTGGTCGAGGTGGACCGCCCGGCTCGCCCCAAACGGCGTCATGGTGTCAAGTCCGACGAGGTCGACGCTATTCGAGCCGCACGCGAAGCACTGGCCCGAGATCATGTCGGCCAGCCACGCTCAGACGGTGAACGAGCTGCTCTTTCGGTGCGGTTAGCGGCCCGCCGGTCTGCTGTTGGGGCCGCCTCTGATACCCAACGCCAACTCCACGCCCTGGTTGTCGCCGCCCCTGAACCGCTCCGCAGCAAGCTCCGGGGCGCCACCACACGAGAACTGGTCAAAAGCTGTTGTGGGCTTCGTGTCAACCCCCGATGGGACATCACAACCCGAGAGACCGCCCAGGTGCTTCGCCTACTGGCCCGGCGAGTGGTCGCTCTCACCAACGAAGCCCGTGAACACGAACAGTCCATTCTGGCACTCATCCGGTCGTGGCGCCCCGACCTGCTCGACCCCTGCGGGGTCGGCCCCATTGTTGCCGCCACCGTGTTGTGTGCCTGGTCCCACCCCGGGCGAGTCCGTAACGAGGCCGCGTTCGCCATGCTCGCCGGCACCGCCCCCATCCCAGCCTCGTCCGGGCAGACCGTGCGGCATCGTCTCAACCGATCCGGTGATCGACGACTCAACCAAGTCATCCACACCATCGTCATCACCCGAATGCGTGTAGACCCCGAAACCCGGGACTACGTCGAACGACGACGAGCCGAAGGAAAAACCAACCGAGAAATCCGGCGCTGCCTCAAACGCTACGTAACCCGCCAACTCTTCCGCCAACTCGAACACCCCCCACCCCTTGACACAACATAGGAGCGTCGCAGACGACCCAGTCAGGGGGACGTGAACGTCGCAAAGTTCTGACGAGGGGGTGGTGTGGTGGCCGGTCCGTATCCTGTAGCCGTGACCTTCCCCCAACGTCGAATGCGCCGCCTCCGAACCACGCCGACGATGCGCCGCCTCGTCGCCGAGGTCGAGCTGTCGGTGAATGATCTGGTGGCCCCCCTGTTCGTGCGGGAGGACATCACCGAACCGGCCCCGATCGAGTCGCTGCCCGGTGTCGTCCAGCACACCCAGGACAGCCTGAGGGCCGAGGTCGAACGGCTGGGGGCGCTCGGCATCCCGGCGGTGATCCTGTTCGGCATCCCGGCATCGAAGGACCCGGAGGGCTCGGAGGCCTGGAACCCCGACGGTGTGGTGCAGGTGGCGTTGCGCAACCTGGCATCCGACGTGGGCGATGACATGGTGCTGATGGCCGATCTGTGCCTCGATGAGTACACCAGCCACGGTCACTGCGGACTCCTCGACGATCAGGGCCGGGTGCACAACGACCTCACGCTCGATCTGTACGGAGACGTGGCCATCGCCCAGGCCGAGGCCGGGGCTCACGTGGTGGCACCGTCGGGCATGATGGACGGGCAGGTGCTCGCCATCCGCGATGCGCTCGACGAGTCCGAGTTCGACGGCGTGCCGATCCTGGCCTATTCGGCGAAGTACGCCAGCTCGTTCTACGGCCCGTTCCGTGATGCGGTCGACGTCACCATCGAGGGCGGTGGCGACCGCAAGGGCTACCAGCAGGATTGGCGCAATGGCAGGGAGGCGCTCGAGGAGATCCGGCTCGATCTCTCCGAGGGGGCCGACATGGTCATGGTCAAACCGGCGATGGCCTACCTCGACATCATCGCCCGGGCCCGGGCCGAGGTCGACGTGCCGATCGCCGCCTACCACGTGAGCGGCGAATACGCGATGCTCAAGGCCGCGGCCGCCAACGGCTGGATCGACGGCGAGGCGGCGGCGCTCGAACAGCTCACGGCGATCAAGCGGGCCGGCGCCGACTTCATCCTCACTTACCTGAGCGCCGAGATCGCCCCGCTGCTCTAATCCAACCCGCCCACGCCCCAAAGTTCGTTGGGGTGTGGGGACTTCCTACGGGATGGTGCTGGTTGTCCTTATGAACTCGGCGCCCTGGCTGAATTCGAGCATCATCTCGCCTCTCGACATTCCGGCGTCGAGTTGGGCCATCCAGAAGGCGAACCCGCTCGAGTCGGCGGTGCGCCCGAGCACGTTCTGATACACGAGGCTCACGAACTGGCTGTCGGTGAGGGGGCCGTAGCGGTTGGTGAACTCGGTGGAGGTGGCGAAGAGGTCGGCCACGGAGATGAGCGGCGTGCCGGCCTGGGTCTGACCGGTCCAGTAGTCGACATCCGCCGTCGACCCCTCGCGGCCGAAGAAGGCGAGATAGAGACGCCGGACCGCGCCCTCCGACGACGAGTACGGCGCGTCGGTGCCGGTGATCCGCACGAACTCCGCCGACTCGATGAACCCCTCCGACACCTCGGCTCGCGACACGCCGGCATCGAGCAACGACGTCCAGTGACTCAGGCCGGCACTATCGGGGTTCCGGCCCAGCACGTTGTTGTAGATCAGGGTCACGAATTCGCTGTTGCTCAGCGAACCGTAGGTTCGCACGAACTCGGCGCTTGACTGGAAATCGGCGATCATCGAGAGGAGCGGCAGCCCGCTCGCCCGCTGACCCGTCCAGAAGTTGAACCCGGCGGTGTCCGGATTCCGCTGCAGGTGGGCGAGGTAGACCCGCTTGATCTGACCGTCGAGCGGCCGCTCGGTGACCGTCGGGGGCCCGGTCGAGACAACCTTCTGCGGCCAGCCGATCATCGCCATGACCCCGGCCGTCGCGCCGTCGACGGCACGGTTGGTCGTGCCCGCCTGAAGGCTCGGCGCCATCAGCGAACCGCTCGAGGTGACGAAGTGGGAGAAGCTCGAGCCCTCACTCCAGGTGCTCGGCGAGTACAGCGCCCGGGTGTCCGTGGCGCTGATCTTTATGTAGGCGTTGTTGGACGTGAGCGCCGTGGCCACCTGGCCGCCGCCGACGATCGGATTCCCCTGATACAGCGTCTGTGCGTCGTAGATGGCGGGCGGGGAGTAGAAGTCGAGCGAACCCGAGTCGGTGCTGGCCGAACTCACGAAGCCGACCCCGTGCCCGACCTCGTGGGCCACCACGGTCCGGAGATCGATCCTGCCGCTCGACGGTGTGCCGGTGCCGTAGTGCCACTTGCCCGAGCTCTCCAGATCCTTGTTGAGCACGACCCGGATCTCGGGGGCCGACCCGTTGTGGTCGGTCCCCGCCAGCACGTTGGCCAGCGGCATCGGGTACAGGTAGCCGGTGGGCAGATTGGTTCGGGAGATCAGACCGTTCGGTCCGGCGAACCCGAGCACGCCGGGGTTGTTGAACGAGACCCAGCTCACCTCGACGACCACGGGCATGCCGCGTGTGTCCAGCTTGGCGTCCCAGACGGCGACGCTCTCCTCGATGGCAGTCTTGGCGATCGCTGGTGGCGGATTGGATGAGTCGTAGACGACCGTCAACCCTGCCGTCGCGGCTTGTCCACCGGCTTCGAGTGCGGCGCCGTTGAATCCGGTTGATGCAGGCGATCCAGGCGACTCGCTCGACGTGGACTGCCGAGGCGGTCGATCGTTTCGCAGATCGGCCAGAATCTCGGCCGCCCGTTCGTTGGCGGCGGCGCGGTCATGGCCGGCTGCCCGCTGGGCCGCGCCGTGCCCGGACGGGTGCCCATGGCCCGGACGGCCGCTGTCGTCGATGTCGTGGATGTCGTCGATGAAGTCCACAACGAAATGGGCGGGAAGCGCAGGTGTGGCGGACGGGTTGTCGTCGGCGGCGAGGGCGGGCGGGACCGGGGCGATTGTGAGAATGAGAGCCGCGAAGGCGGAGAGGAGTAGACGTATCGGAAACCTCATGCCTGCGTGGACCCTGCCCTTCATCACTCGGTGCCGCTCGTTCGACATCACCCGACCAATGGGGCTGGATCGGGCTAGAGGATGTTTCGGTCGGGAATCGTTCGCACTGAAGTGAATTCGTCCGACAAGCAGTCATCGGCGGTGACGGGCGGCCGATTGTTGCCTGTGTCACGTCGAACGCCGCGCCACCTGCCGACTGGTACCGTCGACCCGATGATCCACCTCGACGACGTCAACCGCTGGACGTTAGGCCGGATGCAGAATCCGGTCCGAGGGTTCCTGCATGGTGGAGCTGCGGTTGCCTCCGTCGTCGGCACGATTGCTCTGCTGATCAGGGCCCAGACCGCGGCGGCACGGATCGCGGTCGCCGTGTTCGGCGTCGGGCTGCTCGGCCTCTACATGACCAGCTCGCTCTACCACTCGGTGCCGTGGTCCCGCCGGTGGAAGATCCGGATGCAGCGCATCGATCACTCGATGATCTTCGTGCTCATCGCCGCGTCCTACACGCCGGTCGGCGTGCTCATTCTCGACGGCTCCGCACAATGGGTGGCGATGGCGACGGTCTGGTCGATGGCGGCCATCGGTGTGGCCCACCGGGCACTATCATCGATGGAGCGTCACGTGCTGTCGTTCTCGATGATGGTGGTGATGGGGTGGATGTCGCTGCCGATCATGGCCCCGCTGGCCCGTGAGGCCGGGCGCGGCGCCGTCGGGCTCATGGCGCTCGGAGGTGTGTTTTACACCGTGGGGATGCTCTTCAAGGTCACCCGCTGGCCGAAGCTGTGGCCCCGGGTGTTCTCAGCCCACGAGCTGTTCCACGTGCTCGTGGTGACGGCATCGGTGTTCCATTGGCTGGCCACCTACCGCTTCGTGCTACCGGCCGCCGGCGCAGCCTAACGCTGCACGTTCTGCTCAAGGATGCCCGACCAGGTTTGGGTGATTCCGCGTCGCTGTGACACCGTAAGGCCCAAACCTCGGTCCGGATTCGTCGGACTGCGATCGAATCCCTCGCGGTGGAACGGCAGAACCGCTCCGCACGCCCCGGCCTGTCAGGCGAGCGGGTCAGCCCTCTTCGGATTCGGCCTGAGGGCCGGGGCAGGGTTGGGCCTCGGGGTCGGGTGAGGCCTGATCGCCCGTGGCGTCGGGGCTGACCTCCGGGTCGGCACAAGCCTGGAGGAACGCGATGTAGTCCTCGTCGATGGCTTCGGCGCCGCCACCCGACTCGGCCTCCTCCCGCATGTGCTCGATCCACTCCTGGTAGCCGGGCTGATCCTGATCCTCGCCGGACAGCGTGGCCCGCTCGTGGAACACGACCAGTTCGAGCTCGTGGCGGGTCAGCGATCCGATCTGGGCCGGCATCTGGGATCCACTGCTGCCGGCGACGCGCCGGCCCTCGGCTCCGTAGGTCTGGCCGTTGATGGCGGCCGAGCCTCTGGCTACATGGAGCATCTGGTCGACCGGATGGGGGAACGTGGTGATCACCTCGCCGTCGGACAGCTGGTATCCGGAGCCGCCGCCGCCGTTGCCGCCGTGGCAACCGGCACAACCGGCCTCCCCGTAGAGGGCCGCCGACTCGACGAGCACCGGATCCTCGGTTTCGGGCTGCTGCATGGTGCCGGCGAAGCTCACCGCCCAGATGGGAATGGCGGCGACCACCGGGAGCGCCCAGACCGGAATCCGGTTGCGGGACTTGGAGGCGGTGACGAAGGCCGGTTCCGGCTTCGGGGGTTCCGGCTCGGGGTCGAGATTGGGGAACGTGACGACCGGACCCTCGGGGGCCGCCGGTGCCGAAGCTTCGCTTGCCGCCACGGGTGCCGACGACTCCGATGCGGTCTCCGCCGACTCGGAGGATTCGGTGGGCCCTGAACCGGAGTCGTCGTCGGCCTTACCCTTGGCCGCCTTGCTCCGCTTCAGTAGATGTTCGGGGATCTCGGTCAACGGTCCTCCGGCACGTTCGTTCAAGAGAGTTCGAGGTTGGGCGTCCCGACCGCAGGCAGCCGGGTTCCACGACCACACAACTTATCAACAAATTTCGACCGAACGGCCAGCTCGCCGATCAATCGGCTCACACCGCAACAGGATCTCAACGGGCAGGACAATAGGCACGCTAACGGCCACGCCAACGGCCACGCCGACGGGCCACCGATGTGTTGCCCCCGGCGGGTCGTACGGTATAGGGTCGTGGGAGCCTGCGACCCATGCGCCGCGGTCGCATTGGTGACCATGGACGTTCGGTTACGGATGAGCGGTTTCGGGCCCCAACGACTACATTTGTGCACAGGTTCACAATGTCACGTTCACGCGGTCCCGGTAGGGTCGTAGACAAGGTGACAGGCTGCCGAACCCCTCACATCCGACGCTAACGATCCAACGTTAAGGAGCATCAGCAACGTGGTTGCCCTCGTGACATCGATTCTCGTCTCGGCACTGATGTCGGTTGGCATCTTCTGGTACGCACGGCGTCGCCCCACCGGAACCCCGCTCACCTGGGGTGAAGCCATGATCGGAGCGGCCTACGTCTTCTTCCTGAGCTTCCTCGCCTACGGCGTCGTCCCCCACCAGTGGCTGACGCTGGCGGAGAACGAACTGTCGTGGCGGGCCGATCGGATCCTTTTCGGTCCCGGCAACATCGTCCAGCCCATCAGCCAGGGCGGCTGGTTCCCCTTCGACATCACCTACCGCACGCTCTCCGACTCGATCGCCGTTGCCATCTACGGTGTGGCCCTCGGCCTCCACATCTGGATGTGGGCCAAATGGCAGAACCGCGACGTCGACGCCGAGGCCCGCAAGCAGGCCGCCCTCAACCGCACCAGCTCGTTCGGCCGGCCCCTGATCAAGCAGGGTTAGGAAGGGCAAGGAGAACAGAGCACCCACCTCATGGCCACGACCGACGCAAACCCGCCACTCCCGGAATTCCGGACCGACTACCTCCTCATGGAGGTCGATGCCGATTATCTGGCCCAGGCCGTCAAGCCGAAGCAGTTCATCCACATCGACCAGTCGGAATGCATCGCCTGTGAGGGCTGTGTCGACATCTGCCCGTGGAAGTGCATCCACATGCAGACCGTCGACTGCGTCGACGAGGCCTACGGCACCGTCAAACCGGGCGACGATCCCGATGACGCCTTCATCTTCACGATCGACGACGACGTGTGCACCCGCTGCGCACTGTGCGTCGACCGCTGCCCCACGGGTGTGATCATCCTCGGCAAGGTCGGCGACCCGAGCCCAACCGGCGATCACCATCAACGGATGCCGAGCTACGGCTACGGCTACGGAATGCGCCTGGCCTAGGATTGCCCGGCCCGACGAACAACACAGAAGCATCCAGAACCGAGCCCCCGACGTATCGAGACAGCAGGAAGAGAACACCAGGAAACCCAATGGCAAAGTCGATTCAAGACTCACCGACACTGGCCGAGCGCCTGCAGGCCTCCATGGCCTCCATGCCCGACGCCGTTCAGGGTTCCCAAGCGTGGAACTCGATCTTTCGTCCCGGTTCGGTCTTCCGCAAGGGCTACACCGACAGCCCACGCAACCGGTCCTACGTGATCATGAACAGCGTGCTCTATCACCTGCACCCGGTGAAGGTGAAGCGCCACGCGGTGAAGGTCAGCTACACCTTGTGCCTGGGCGGCCTGAGCTTCTTCCTGTTCATCCTGCTGACGATCACCGGCATCTTCCTCATGTTCTTCTACCGGCCCACCGCGGCCGCGGCGTGGGACGACATCGAGGCCCTCCAGACCCAGATCGCGTTCGGCCTACTCGTTCGGAACATGCACAGATGGGGAGCCCACCTCATGGTGATCTCCGTCTTCCTGCACATGGCCCGCGTCTTCTATCACGGTGCCTACAAGGCGCCCCGGGAGTTCAACTGGGTCATCGGCGTGATCCTGTTGACGTTGACCCTGCTGCTGTCGTTCACCGGGTACCTGCTGCCCTGGGACCAGCTCGCGCTGTGGGCGGTCACGGTGGGTACCAACATGATGGGCTTCACACCCGTGTTCGGCGACCAGGTGAAGTTCGTGCTGCTCGGCGGCAGCGTGATCGGTACCGACACGTTGTTGAGATGGTACGTGTTACACGTTTTATTCGTCCCCTTTGTGACCGTCATCTTCATGGCCATCCACTTCTGGAGGGTCCGCAAGGACGGCGGCATCTCCGGCCCGCTGTAGGCCTTGGAGTCGAAACGTAGTGAGAGAGCGACATGACTGAAATCCCGGAGCATCTCCGAAAGCGAGCGGCGGAGGCCAAGGCGAAAGCCCAAGGCGGTGACGCGTCCGGTGGCGACGCCTCGGACGGCGGCGGTACCGATGGCTCGGGCGGCGGTGAAGCATCGTCGGGTGCTGCGTCGAAGATTCCGGCCCACCTGCTCGAACGGTCGAAGTCGGCCAAATCACGAGGCGACGACGGGCCCTCCACCGCGGTTGCCGCCAGCGGCGGCGGCGGCACGGCCGTGGCCACGGCCCCGGCGCCTGCGGCGGTACCCACCATGACCGGCCCGGCCGGTCACACGCAGCGGTTGCTCACCGTGGTCAAGTCGGGCTCGATCCAGGACATCAAGGCCAAGCCGCTCGACAAGGTCCACACCTGGCCCCACCTCATCGTCGTCGAGTTCGGGGCCTCCCTGGCCATCACGGCTTTCCTCACGATCTTCTCCATCTTCGTCAACGCCCCGCTGCTGCGGTTGGCCGACGTCAACGCCACCCCCAACCCCTCGAAGGCCCCCTGGTACTTCCTCGGCCTGCAGGAGTTGTTGACCATGTTCCACCCGATGGTCGCCGGTGTGACCATCCCCGGCATCGGCCTGTTCGCCCTGATGCTCGCCCCCTACATCGACAAGAACCCCAGCAACAAGCCCGAGGACCGCAAGTTCGCGATCTCGGTGTTCACCTTCTTCATGATGTTCTGGGCCGTTCTCGTCATCATCGGATCATTTTTCCGAGGTCCCGGGTTCAACTTTGTATTCCCTTGGGTTGAGGGCATCTTCTTCGATCTGTAAGTCAGGAGTTTGTTATGGCAACCTCAATCGTCATCGGCCTCATCGTTCTAGCCCTCCTGGCCATCATCGTGTTGACCGCGGCCGTTCGCCGCGGCGACACCCGGTCGGCCATCGGGCAGCTGTCGTCCGAGACCGTTCGCCGGGATCGATCGACCACGGTCGAGTCGGCCGCGCCCGGCACCGAAGGCACCGGTCGTGCGGTGGAGGCCGCGGCCAGGGCCGAGCGCTCCGGTGAGCTCGTCGCGCTCAAGGAGCGGGCTCCGGTCGAGTACACGCCATACGTTCCGCCCGACCCCGAGACGCTCGGCGTCACCCGTCGCCAGTTCCTGAACCGCTCGATCGTTGCGATGTTCGGCTTGGCCCTGGCCGGATTCGGCGCCGCCGTGCTCGCCCAGCTCTGGCCCCGCCCGACCGAAGGCTTCGGTGCCCGCATCAACGTCGGCCGCATCGACGACATCAAGAACGAGATCGCCGCCGGGTCCGGATTCTTCTACTTTCCCCTCGGCCGAATGTGGATCACCGAGTACCCGGCCAACGCCGTGGTCAAGGCCCAGGCCGCCTACTCCTTCTATCCGCAGGTCGAAGCCGGTTTGAATGCCGGCGTGGTTGCGTTGTTTCAGACCTGTCCTCACCTAGGATGTCGTGTGCCCGAGTGTGTAACGTCGCAGTGGTTCGAGTGCCCCTGCCACGGCTCGCAGTACAACATTGTTGGAGAGAAGAAGGCAGGCCCGGCACCCCGGGGGATGGATCGATTCCCGATGCAAGTGAGCGCAGCAAACGAACTGATCGTCGACACCGGAAACGTCATTCAGGGACCTCCGATCGGCACGAACACCACCGGCCAGGAAGCTGAGGGGCCGCACTGCCTGAGTTCCGGCGGCGGTCACTGATGCCCAACCACATAGCCGCTTACACTCCCATCCTGGGAGCGAATTTTCGAGCCATCGGTTTAACCGTCGCCACGATCGTTCTCATCGGATTCGTCGCCGCGTGGATTCGAAACATCCTCGTGTCCCGCCGCGAACTGGGATCCGAGATCGAACTGGCTCCGAACCGCAAGGAGTACCTGAGCGACGAGGATCTGGAGGGTCCGAAGCTCGACAAGTCACTCAGCTTCGCGCTCGTGTTGCTCACCCTGCTCGCCCTGATCCTGCCCTTCTACTGGATCGCCGAGCCCGGTCGGCAGGAAGGCGCCGTAGCGGCCTACAACCGCTCATTCGTGAGCCGGGGCAACGACACCTACACCGAGGGAGCGCAGTGCGTGAACTGCCACGCCGGCGGCGGTGTCGGCGGCAACGCACCCTATGTACTGCAGGACGCCGACGGACAGTTCATCGCCAATGCCAATTGGCAGGCACCGGCCCTCAACAACCTCCTTCTCCGCTACTCGGAGGACGAGGTTCGCTACATCCTCAACTTCGGACGGCCCGGCTCGCCGATGGCCGCCTGGGGCACGGTTGGCGGCGGCCCGCTGACCACCCAGCAGGTCGACAACGTCATCATCTACATCCGCACACTGCAACAGCAGAGCCTCGATCCCCTCGACATCGCGGCGGCCGGTGACCCCAATGACGCCCGGGACGCCGAGAGCCAGGTTGCTCTCGAGGAGGCGCACAAGGTGCGTGACTCCGTCATCGAGGAGGTTGAGCGCTCGATCGCCGACGGTGAATTCGAAACCGTGGGCGAAGCGGTGTTCAACCTCGGCCTCAATTCCGGTTTCGCTGCCGGTGCCTATTCCTGCGGACGCTGTCACACCTCAGGCTGGTCGCTCGGCCTCGACGTCAGACCCGAGATCCTCGACGACGGCGTTGCCGGCTGCGGCGGCGGCGACCCCTCCGGTATCGGGTTCAACCTGTGCAACGGGTCGACCAAGGAGGTCTTCCCCGACGACACCTGGTTGCTGCCCGACGGCACCTGGTATCAGATTGCCAACTTCGACGAGCTGACCCAACCCGAGCCGGTTCCCGGGAATCCGGCCGACTACGACGGCACCTACCTGCTGGCGATGGACGGCTCGCAGGTGGCGCTCGACGACCAGGGCGTGCCGGTCGACGGCAGCGGTTCGCCCTACCTGATCCTCGGCCCCGGGCCCGACGGCAACGCGGACCGCGACGGCGACCTGGCGTCGTGCGACGTCGTCTCCTCGCTGTGGGAGACCGAGTCGGGTGATTCATACCCGATCGCTCCGGACACGGTGTTCGAAACCGATGAGAACGGTGCGTTCATCGACCCCGAGGAGCTGACCCCGGCTGATCTCGAAGGCGACGTGGTCACCCTCACCAGCGGTGCTCTGGCCGCCGGGTGCGACATCATCGAAATGCCACCCCGCACCAGTCAGGCCCACTATGACTTCATCTACAACGGGGCCGAGGCAGGCGCCGGCTATGGAGAGGGCAAGATGAGCGGTGCTGGCATGATGCCGGGCTTTGGAGCGATGCTGCCGCCCGAATACATTCAAGCCGTGGTCGACTATGAGCGAGGTCTGTGATGACGGTGCTGGCATCGACAACGGCAACACAACTGGCCTTCATCGACGGCATCGGCTTCGACCCGTTCTTCCGTGGATTCCTCAGCGTGCTGGTCGGCGTGGTGGTGCTGATCGGCGGCACCTACCTGTTGATCGCCACCAACACCGGTACCCGCAGTGGCTTCATGATCGCCATGGCCGGCCTGTTCGGTTGGAACTTTCTCATGGGCGTCATCTGGACCGTCTATGGCATCGGTTGGCGAGGTAACCCGCCAACGTGGGAGCTCGTCGAGGTGAATGTCGACGATGTCGAGGACTCCGACGACGGATTGCTGTTCTCCGAGATCGAGGGCGTCCCCGATCTCGCCGGCGTGGTCCTCACCGCTCCCGGCATCGACGATCCCGATGCCGCCCAGGCGGCGGCTCTGGAGCAGTCCGAGACCATCGACCTCGGCGATTGGCGTTACCTGCCCACGTCCGACTCGGTCCGGGGCGAGGCGCAGGCTGCGGCCGACGCTCTGCTCCTCGAGGAGGGGGTCTATGAAGCCGGTGAGTACCTCCCGCTGCAGTTCGGCGGCTTCACTCGAGGCGGCAAGCCGGCATTGGAGATCGACGACGACGCCAACCCGATCGCGGAGCAGGTGTCGCGTGTCGGTCACTTTTTCAACGAGACCTTCCTCCACCCCACGCACAGCCAGGAGCTGATGGTCATCCAGACCCAGGCCATCGTGCCCAAGCCGACCCTGCCCGGTCAGCCGCCGCCCTTGGCCGAGATCGATCCCGAGGCCCCGCTGATTTCGGTGGTGATGGAACGCGACCGTGGCGGCCCCATCCCCAGCATCATCAGCGGGTTGCGCTTCACCCCCGCCATGTTCACGATCTTCAACGGTCTGGTGTTTGCCGTCCTCGCCTGGGCGCTTCACAATCGTGATCGTCGTGAGGCGGAGATCCGGGCCGCTGTAGGGTAACCACTCCGGGCGGGCAGCGGCGCCTGTCCCGATACCACAGATTCTTTCATTCACCGAAGAGCAGAGGAGGACCACATGGCTCAGTACCTACCGGTTCTGGCCCTGTTGATCCTGGCTGCGCTGTTCGCCGGCGTGAGCATCATTGCGTCCAAGCTGCTGGCACCGCGCAACCCGACAGTCGAAAAATATGCACCCTACGAATGCGGGATCGTCCCCGGCCGTGAACCACCCGAGCGCTTTCCGGTGCGGTTCTATCTCGTGGCGATGCTGTTCGTGATCTTCGACATCGAGATCGTGTTCCTCTATCCCTGGGCCGTGGCCAGTGGGCGCCTCGGCCTCGGTGGGTTCATCGCCATCCTGATCTTCTCGGCGCTTCTGTTCGAATCGTTCGTGTATCTGATCTCAAAGGGCGCGCTCGACTGGGGTCCGCTGCAGGTCAATCGCAGCCAGGTCGACGGCGACCTGCTCCGCTCGGCCGAGCGAACGTCTGAGTCGACGGTGCGTCGAGTCGGCCTTGAAGGTCGCTATGAATCAGTGTCGCCGCGAAGCGGCGACCGCGAGATTTTGGCGCCTGGGCGCCAAAACTCGGTGTCGGAGCGGGAACGGGAGTTGGTCTCGTGAGTCTGATCTCCAATGTGCAGGACCACGGCCTCGAGGGCCTCGATCACAACATCATCACCGCCCCGTTGGAGCGTCTTGTCTCCTGGTCAAGGGCCCGCTCGTCGTGGCCGGCCACCTTCGGACTCGCCTGCTGCGCCATCGAGATGATGGCCACCGGCGGCTCACATTACGACATGGCCCGCCTCGGGATGGAGGTCTTCCGGGCCTCGCCCCGCCAGGCCGACGTGATGATCGTCGCCGGTCGGGTCAGCCAGAAGATGGCGCCGGTGCTTCGTCAGATCTATGACCAGATGATGGAGCCGAAGTGGGTCATCTCGATGGGGGTGTGTGCTTCGAGCGGTGGGATGTTCAACAACTACGCCCTCGTGCAGGGCGTCGATCAGGTGGTGCCGGTCGACGTCTACGCTCCCGGCTGCCCGCCGGGCCCCGAGACACTGCTGCACGCCATCGAAACGCTGCGCTACAACATCGAGACCGGTGAGCTGCTGCGTCGTCGCGAATCCACCGGGGCGGGAGCCAACATCACGATCGAGCAGCGCGACGGCCAGGGTGTCCCGCAGATTGTCGAAATGGTGAGGAAGCCGTGACCGCTTCCGGGAACGACGACGTCGAGGAGGCACCGGACGCCGAGAACGCGGAGAATCTCGACGCCTCGGACGCCCCCGAGGAGGTCGCCGAGTTCGAGGAGGCGGCCGACGAGGCTGACGGACCGGCCGATCCACCCGACGAGTCGACCGACGTCGATGCCGATGTGGTCTACGGCTGCTCCTTCAACCACTCACGGGGTCAGCGGGTGATTCACCCGTCCCGTGAGCGGTGGCTCGAGGTGGCCGGTGAGTTGCTGGCCGACGGCTGGAACATGTGCGTCGACGTCACCGCCGTCGACTACAGCGCCTATCAGACCGATCGGAACCTTCCGGCTGATGTTTCGCCCGAACGCTACGAGGTCGTGGCGTCGTTCGTGTCCTACACCCGCCGCGAGCGCCTGCGGGCCCGCATCCAGGTGCCGGCCGATGATCCCCGGATAGATTCGCTGTACTCCCTGTATCCCGGATCCGACTTCCTGGAGCGGGAGGTCTACGACATGATGGGCATCGTTTTCGACGGACATCCCGACCTGTCCCGAATCCTCATGCCTGAAACCTGGGAGGGCCATCCCCTGCGCAAGGACTACGCGGTCGGTGCCATCCCCGTCCAGTTCAAGGCCCCGGCACAATCCTCATGACCGTCACCGAAGACACCACCGAAGCCTCAACCGGACAGCTGCATCTGTTGCCGCGCCGTCACGCCGTGCTGCGGATGAGCGAGGTGCGGGCCGCCGAGCTGATGGCGGATGAGTCGGAGCCCATCCGGGGCGAAAACGATCAGACCATGCTGATCAATATGGGCCCCTCCCACCCGTCGACCCACGGCGTTCTGCGGCTCATGCTCGAACTCGACGGCGAGACGGTGCTTCGCTCGAAGCCCGTGATCGGCTATCTCCACACCGGTATGGAGAAGACCGGCGAGCAGCTGACCTATCTCCAGGGTCCGACCAACGTGACCCGCATGGACTACGCCTCGCCGCTGTTCAACGAGCTGGTGTTCTCGTTGGCGGTCGAGGAGCTCATCGGATTGGAGATCCCGGCCCGGGCCACGTGGATCCGCATGCTCATGTGTGAGCTGAACCGCATCTCGTCCCACCTGCTGTTCATGGCCACCAACGGCATGGACCTCGGTGCGGTCTCGATGATGATCTACGGCTGGCGCGAACGGGAACAGGTGCTGCGGTTCTTCCAGAAGGTCACGGGCTTGCGGATGAACCACAATTACATCCGCCCCGGCGGTGTGGCCGCCGATCTGCCCGACGGCTGGCAGGACGACGTCGCCGAGCTGATGGCGATGCTGCCGCCCCGGCTGGAGGAATACGACACCCTGATGACCGGTCAGCCCATCTGGCGCGACCGCCTCCAGGGGGTCGGTGTCATTACCCCGGAGGAGGCCATTGCGCTGTCGGCCACCGGGCCGATCCTGCGGTCCACCGGCGTCGAGTGGGACCTGAGGCGGGAGATGCCGTACCTGGCGTACCCCGAGGTCGACTTCGACGTGGTGGTCGGGTCGTACGGCGACTCCTTCGACCGCTACGCCATCCGACTCAACGAGATCCGGGAGTCGATGAGAATCGTGCACCAGTGCCTGGAGCAGATGCCGGCCGGCGACTATCGGGCGTCCGACGCCAAGATCACCCCACCGCCCCGGGCCCGCATCGATGAATCGATGGAGGCGCTCATCCACCACTTCAAGATCTTCACCGAGGGTTTCAAGGTTCCCGAGGGCGAGGTCTACGTGGCCGTCGAGTCGCCGAGGGGTGAGCTCGGCTGCTACATCGTGTCCGACGGGGGGCCCAAGCCGTATCGCATGCACATTCGCGGTCCGAGTTTCGTGAACCTGCAGACGCTGCCGCACATGATGGCTGATAGCCTCATCGCCGACGCGGTCGCCGCGATCTCGAGCGTCGATCCCATCCTTGGTGAGGTTGATAGATGAAGTCTGCAGACAACTTGCAGCCGGCGATGTTTCGGCCAACGGCCGAAACTCGGTTAGGGAGCGAAGCGAGCGGCGGAGAGGTTGATAGATAAGTGTCACGACTGAGCGCGGCGAACGTCCTTGTGGCCAAGGAGATCATTTCGCGGTACCCGCGGCCCAAGTCGGCTCTCATTCCGCTGCTCCACCTCTCCCAGGAGCAGAACGGCTGGGTCACCAACGAGGCGATGGAACACATCGCGGAGCTCGTGGGCGTGACCCCGGCCGAGGTGCTCGGAACCTGCTCGTTCTACGAGATGTTCAAGCGCGAACCGGTCGGCAAGTACATGATCAACGTCTGCACCAACATCTCCTGTCAGCTCAATGGTGGCGAGGAGTTGCTGCATCACGCTGAGGAGTCCCTCGGCATCAAGCCCGGTGGCACCACAGAAGACGGCCTGTTCACCTTGGAAGACGTGGAGTGCATCGCCGCCTGCACCGAGGCGCCCTGCCTGCAGGTCAACTACCGCTACGAGTACCGGATCGACTCGGACGGCTTCGACGAGATGATCGACGACCTTCGCAACGGCAAACGTCCCGACGTTCCGACGCACGGCACCCTGGCCCGGATCCGCCAACGCATCGACTCGGGGCGTCTCGCCGGCATCGACGCGCCGGAGCGCACCGGCAAACCCGATTGGTTCGCCTCCCGCGAACCGGCCGAGGAGGGTGCGTCATAATGCCTACGAACGCGTACGTCAGTCACGCGCCCGGCTACGTCGACAACGAGGGACCCAAGATCGTCACCTCCCGCTTCGGTGACGCCGAGAGCTACCGGCTGTCGAACTACGAGAACACGGGCGGCTACAACGCCTTGCGCACCGTGCTCAACATGGCGCCGGCCGACGTCCACGGTCAGGTCCGCGAGGCGGTGCTGCTCGGCCGTGGCGGTGCCGGATTCCCGGCCGGGGTCAAATGGGGATTCATGCCGCCGGTCTGGCCCCGCTACCTCGTCGTCAACGGCGACGAGTCCGAGCCCGGCACCTACAAGGATCGTCTGCTCATGGAGCGCGATCCCCACCAGCTGATCGAGGGCTGCCTGATCACCTGTTTCGCCCTCGGCCTCAACACCTGCTTCCTCTACGTGCGCGGTGAGATGGCGCTCGCCCAGGAGCGGATCGCCCAAGCGCTCAACGACGCCTACGAGGCGGGCTATGTCGGCCGCAACATCATGGGCACCGACGTCTCGATCGACGTGGTGCTCACCTGGGGGGCCGGGGCCTACATCGTCGGCGAGGAGACGGCGCTCATCGAGTCGCTCGAAGGCAACCGGGGTATGCCCCGGCTCAAGCCACCCTTCTTCCCGGCGGCCAAGGGCCTCTACATGAAACCGACGATCGTGAACAACGTCGAGACGCTGTCGAACGTGCCGTGGATCGTCATCAACGGTGCCGAGGCCTACAAGCAGTACGGCTCGGAGCGGTCCCCGGGTACTCGGATGCTGGCCATCAGCGGCCACGTCAAACGGCCCGGCGTCTACGAGGTCGAGCAGGGCAACGTCACGTTCCGCGAGTTGTTCTACGGCGACAACTTCTGCCAGGGCATCCGCGACGACAACGAACTGAAGATGTTCATCCCCGGTGGCGGCTCTGCCCCGTGGTTCTTCCCCGAGCAGCTCGACCTGCCGCTCGAGGCGCAGGAGGTCGGGGCGGCCGGCTCGATGCTCGGCTCCGGGGCCATCGTGGTGATGGACGAGACGACCGACGCGGTCAAGGCGTGCCTACGGGTCGTGCGCTTCTTCGCCCGCGAATCGTGCGGCAAATGCACGCCGTGTCGAGAAGGAACCACCTGGGAGGAGAAGATCCTGCAGCGGATCAACGACGGCTACGGCCGGATGTCCGATATCGAGCTGCTGCTGTCCATCGGGGACCAGATCAGTCCTGGACCGTACCCGAACGCGGCGTTCGAGGCCGAGGGACTGTCCGCAATTCCCTTCCCGCCCAAGCAGACCACGATCTGCCCCCTCGGTCCGTCGTCGGTGGCGCCGATCACCTCGGCCATCCGCCGCTTCCGCCACGAATTCGAGTCAAAGGTCTCGGCCACATCCAACGGAGAGGTGGAGGTACATCATGACCTCCACTGAAGCCACCACCGGGGTGCCGTTCACGCTCAATGGCAAGGAGCTGGAGGCCAACGAGGGCGAGCTCCTCATCGACGCCTGCGATCGCAACGGTGTGCATATTCCGAGGTTCTGTTACCACCCTCGCATGGAGCCGGTGGGCATGTGCCGCATGTGTCTCGTCGAGGTCGACACCGGACGTGGTCCCGCCCTGCAGCCCAGCTGCATGCTGCCCGTCACCCCGGAGATGGCCGTCGAGACCGAGTCCGAGGCCACCAAGAAGGCCCAGGACGGCGTGCTCGAATTCCTTCTCGCCAACCATCCACTCGACTGTCCGGTCTGCGACAAGGGCGGGGAGTGCCCGCTCCAGGACAACGCCTACTCCTTCGGGCCAGGCGAAACCCGATTCGTCGAGGAGAAGCGGCACTTCGAGAAGCCCATCCCGATCAGCGATCTCGTGCACCTCGACCGGGAACGCTGCATCCTGTGCGACCGCTGCACGCGGTTCGCCTCCGATGTGGCCGGCGATCCGCTGATCCACTTCATCGACCGGGGCTCCCAGACCCAGGTCAACACCTTCCCCGACGACCCGTTCTCGTCGTACTTCAGCGGCAACACGGTGCAGATCTGCCCGGTGGGCGCACTGACCGCGGCCCCGTACCGATTCAAGGCCCGGCCGTGGGATCTCAACGCCGTCGAGTCCACGTCGGCCGTCGACTCCACCGGCGCCCGGGTGGTGCTGCAGGCGTCCCAGGACGAGCTGGTGCGCATTCTCGGGGTCGACTCCGATGCCGTCAACTGGGGTTGGCTGTCCGACAAGGACCGCTTCATCTACGAGGCGAACCAGTCCGAGAACCGTGTCACCCAGCCGATGGTCGCCGACGGTCCGGCGAAGGGCGACGGAACCGGACAGGTCAAGACCCATAAACCGGTTCGCTGGGCGGAGGCCACCAAACAGGCGGCCCGAGCGCTGCGGATCGATCCGCAGAAGGTGGCCGTCATCGGCGGCTCCCGGCTGAGCCTCGAAGCCCAGTATGCGTGGAGCAAGCTCGTCAAAGGCATCGTCGGGACCGACCACGTCGACGCCCAGCTCGGCGACGGTGTGCCGGCCGCCCTGGCCATGGGGCTCGACCGGGCCACCATCGACGAGGTCTGTAAGCCGGGCGGCGTCATCGTACTCGTGGGCCCCGATCCCAAGGAGGAGCTGCCTTCGCTCTACCTGCGGATCCGGCACGCCGTTCTCGCCGACGGCGCCACCCTCATCGAGGTGAGCCCGCGGACCACGAGCCTGGCCCAGATCGCCGCGGTGAACGCCCGGACTGCGCCGGGAACGGCCGGACAGGTGCTGGCGGCGGTCGCCGACGGTCGGTTCGACGAGGCCGTCGGAACCGTGGACGCCCATCAGCTCAGGGCTGTTCACGCCACACTCACCAGCGGTCGCCCGGTGTCGGTGCTGTTCGGGCGATCGAACCTGGCCGAGTCGGCCCGCTACGTCGCCGATGCCGTCGGCGCACTGCGGCGTCTCGTGCCCGACGCCAAGTTCCTGCCGCTCTTGCGCCGGGGCAACGTGCACGGCGCACTCGAGATGGGTTTGACGCCCGGCTTCCTGCCGGGCGGTGTTCGGAATCGGCGCAAGCCGCTCACGAACTGGCCGAGCACGCCCGACTTCGAGGGCAAGGACACCGACGGCATCCTGCGGGCCGCAGCCGCCGGCGACATCGAAACGCTCGTTTTGCTCGGCGCCGACCCCGTCGCCGACTTCCCGGACGTCGGCCTGGCCACCCAGGCCCTCGCCGAGGTCGACAACATCATTGCGGTCGACTGCTTCCTCACCGACTCGTCGTCGATGGCCGACGTGTTCCTCCCGGCCACGATGGCCGGCGAGTTCGACGGCGCGTTCATGAACCTCGAGCGGCGCATCAGCCCACTCAGCGCGAAGGTGACGGCACCCGGCCTCGCCCGGCCCGACTGGATGATCGCCGCAGAGCTGTCAATGGCCGTCGGCCCCGATCTCGGGTTCGCCGGCCTCGACGAGCTGCGAGCGGAGATCAACGCAACGGTCGGCAACCTGGCTGACCTCTCCTGGGCCGACCTCAACACCGCCGACGACGGGCCGATTCCGCCGCCGCAGCGCAACTGGGACCTCGACTTCGGCGACCCGGCGTCGCTCCCGCAGGTCTCCAGCTATGGCTTCCGCCTCGTGGTCGACCGCAAGCTCTGGGACACCGGGGTGATGGTGCAGCAGTCCCCGTCGCTGGCCTCCCTGCCCGCCCCGGCCGTTCTGCGGCTCAACCCGGCCGACGTCCACCTGATGGACCTCAACGACAGCGAGTACATCCGGGTCGATCAGGGAGACGTTCACTTCGACGTTCCGTTCGTGGCCGACGAGGCGGTGGCGCCCCGCACCGCGTGGCTCCCCGTCGGACAGCCCGGATTCGACGTGCGGCAGCTGCTGGCCGCCGGTCGCTCGATCACGAACGTCAGGCTGCAGAGCTCGGCGTTGGAAGCCGGGCTCGACGACGACCCGGTCGACGAACCGGAGGATGTCGGCGACGCGCTTGCCGCCCGCGAGCACGAGGAGGAGTCCGATGGGTGACCCGTATCTCGCCGACGGCGTCGACTTCGGCGATGTCCTCATGGCGGTGGCCAAGGCTGGTATCGCCTTCGCCCTCGTCCTCGTGTCGGTCCTGCTCATGGTGTGGTTCGAGCGGAAGGTGGTCAGCCGCCTGCAGAACCGCATCGGCCCGAACGTGGCCGGGCCCTTCGGCATCCTGCAGACCCTGGCCGACGGCATCAAGCTGTTCTTCAAAGAGGACATCATCCCCACCCGGGCCGATCGGTTCGTCTTCCAGCTCGCCCCCTACCTGTCACTCATCACCGCGTTTCTGACCTTCGTGCTCGTGCCCATCGCCGGCGACTACTCGGAGGGCCGCGACGGATCGGTCACCATCTTCGGCCGGGAGACCTACATCATGGTCGCCGACCTGCCGATCGGCATCCTCTTCTTCCTGGCCATGAGTTCCCTGGCGGTCTACGGGATCATGTTGGCCGGCTGGTCGTCGGGCTCGAAGTACCCGCTGCTCGGCTCCGTGCGGGCGTCGGCCCAAGCAATCTCCTACGAGGCCGCGCTCGGCCTGTCGCTTGCGTCGGTTCTGCTCGTGTCGGGAACCCTCAGCACCCACGACATCGTCGTCAACCAGGCATCGGGTGCCTTCGGCGGCATCGCCACCTGGAACCTCGTCACCACGGCGTTCATCCCGTTCGTCGTCTTCCTCATTGCCGGCACGGCCGAGCTGAACCGGCCGCCGTTCGACCTGGTGGAGGCGGAGCAGGAGCTCGTCGGCGGCTTTCACACCGAGTACTCGTCGATCCGCTTCTCCCTGTTCTTCCTCGCCGAGTTCATGAACACGGTCACGATGTCGGCCATCATCGTCACCCTCTTCCTCGGCGGTCCGGCCGGTCCGAACCTCGGAATCCTGCCCGGGTGGTTGTGGGGCTTCGTGTGGTTCTTCCTGAAACTGCTGGTGTTCCTGTTCACCTTCGTCTGGTTCCGGGCCACGCTTCCCCGCCTCCGCTACGACCAGCTGATGGACCTGGGATGGAAGGTGCTGATTCCGGTGTCGCTCGGCTGGCTGCTGATGCTGGCCGCAATCCGGCTGACGCAGACCGGTCGGATCGACATCGAGAGCGTCTCCAGCAACTGGGGGGATGTGTTCATCGTGATCGCCCTGGGTGTCGGTGTTCTGGTCATCGGCGCGGTGCTACTGTCGCTGGCCATCCGGGCCGCCCGTCAGGAACGTCTGGCCGAGAAGGGCCTCGTGGCCGTGCCGATCGAAGCGGGGGTCGAATAAGTTGGGTTATCTCGAGGGCTTTGCCGTAACGCTGAAGAAGATCGCCGAGGGCGTCACCACTCGCAACTACCGGGCGGGTCGGGGCGGCAAGAGTGATCTCAAGGCTCCGAAACCGGAACGGTTGCACGGCCGCCACGTCCTCAACCGCTACGAGGACGGCATGGAGAAGTGCATCGGCTGCGAGCTGTGCGCCGGTGTCTGTCCGGCCAAGTGCATCTACGTCCGAGGGGCCGACAACCCGCTCGATGACCCCAAGTCGCCCGGCGAGCGCTACGGCTACGTCTACGAGATCAACTACCTCCGGTGCATCCACTGCGACCTGTGTGTCGAGGCCTGTCCCACCGAGGCGATCACCGAGACCAAGATGTTCGAGTTCTCGTTCACGAACCGAGACGACGCGATCTACACGAAGGACGAGTTGCTGGTCGGCGACGACGGCAAACCGAAGGATCTGCCCTGGGAGGACTGGCGCGAGGGTGAGGACGAGCACACGTCGGGTTGGATGAGGGCCACCTCCCCGTCCGGCAAAGCGGCGTTCGAGGGTGTTGTCGGCTGGTCGGGCGAACTCGGCTACGGCGTCCGCGAACCGGAAGAAGGGCAATCCGCTGTCGAGGTCGACGAGGTGTCGGGTGCCGAGGAAGCCGATCACGATGAACAGGAAGGAGCCTCACACTGATGGTTGACGTCATCGTGTTCGCCGTCTCCGCGCTCATCATTCTCGGTGGAGCACTCGGGGTGATACTCAACACCCATCCGGTGCGGGCGGCTCTGTCACTCATCGCCACCTTCTTCGGCGTCGCCGTTCTGTTCGTGCAGCAGCAGGCCCATTTCCTGGCCGTCGTCCAGGTCGTGGTCTACGCCGGTGCCATCGTGGTGCTGTTCCTCTTCGTGATCATGTTGCTCGGCGTCGACCAGACCGAGGATCTCTCCGAGGAGCCACTGGCCGGGCAGCGCGCCACCGCGCTGATGCTCGGCGGCATGCTGTTGGCGCTTCTTCTCGGCGGGCTGTTCCTGTCCGGTCCCGGCCTCGATGAGGGCGGAGCACTGGCGCTCACCGGCCAGTCGTCGCAGACGGCCCCGGTGAGCCAGCTCTCGGAATCGGAATCCGACATCGATCTGCTGGCCGACGATCTGTTCACCCGCAACGTGCTGGCCTTCGAGGCAACCGCGCTCCTCCTGACGATCGCCACGGTGGGCGCGGTCGTACTGGTGCGCAACCGGGGTGGGCAACATCTCGTGGTCGACGAGCCGGGTACGGCCAAGCGGTAGCGGGGGAGGGGTTAGGGGAGAGATGGAAGTAACAGCAACCTGGTATCTGGTGCTCAGCGCCCTCCTGTTCTCGGTCGGCTTCGTCGGCCTGCTGGTCCGCCGCAACCCGCTGATCATGTTCATGTGCATCGAGTTGATGTTGAACGCCGTGAACATCTCGTTCGTCGCCTTCTCCAACGCCCTGGATGACGTGGCCGGACGAACCGCGGTGTTCTTCGTGTTGGTGGTCGCGGCCGCCGAAGTGGTGGTCGGACTCTCGCTGGTGGTGGCGTTGTTACGCCGCCGCCCCTCGCTCTCGGTCGACGAGCTGACGTCGTTAAGGGGTTGATGGTGCTCGATATCGCCTGGCTCATACCCGCATTTCCGCTGCTCGGCTTTGTTCTTCTGATCCTGTTCGGACGCAGGCTCGGCGAGCCGTTCGCCGGCTGGCTGGCCACGCTGGCGTCGGCCGGCGCGTTCGTGTCGACCGTCGTGGTGTTCCTCGGTCTCAGCGCGCTCGAAGAGGCCGACCGGTTCCATCTGGTCAAGCTGTTCACCTGGATCGACGTCGGTTCCTTCACCGTCGACGCCGGCATCCTGGTCGATCCGCTGTCGATCACGATGTGCCTGTTCATCACGGGTGTTGGCACGCTGATCCACCTGTATTCGATCGGCTACATGCACGGCGACCCGAAGTTCTCGAAGTTCTTCATCTACCTCAACATGTTCATCACGTCGATGCTCCTGCTGGTGCTCGGCGACAATCTGCTGTTGACATTCCTCGGCTGGGAGGGTGTCGGCGCCTGTTCGTATCTGCTGATCTCCTTCTGGTTCGACGAGGGCGCCGAGCAGACGGCGAACGCCACCGCCGGAAAGAAGGCGTTCGTCACCAACCGGGTCGGCGACTTCGGCTACATGCTGGCCACATTCGCGGTCTTCGTGGGGATCGGCTCGATCAACTATGACGACATCACGGCTCGGGCCGGTGAGCTCGGCTCACGGTCGGCCACGCTGATCGTGGTGCTGTTCCTCCTGGCTGCGGCCGGCAAGTCGGCCCAGTTCCCCCTGTTCGTGTGGTTGCCCGACGCCATGGCCGGCCCCACCCCGGTCTCGGCGCTCATCCACGCCGCCACCATGGTTACCTCCGGCGTGTTCCTCCTCACCCGCCTCAACCCGATCCTGGCCGTGGCCGAGGTGTGGAGCACCGGGCTGATCGCCTGGATCGGCGCCGGAACCGCACTGTTCGCCGCCACGGTGGCCGTCGCCCAGAACGACATCAAACGGGTACTGGCCTACTCCACCGTCTCCCAGCTCGGCTACCTGTTCCTCGCCGTCGGGGTCGGCGGCTACGTGCCGGCGATCTTCCACATGGTGACCCATGCGTTCTTCAAGGCGCTGCTGTTCCTCGGATCCGGGTCGGTCATCCACGGCCTCGGCGACGAGCAGGACATGCGACGAATGGGCGGGCTGTCGAAGCTGATGCCGGTCACGGCCATGACGTTCATCGTCGGCTGGTTGGCCATTGCCGGCGTGCCCCCGTTCAGCGGATTCTGGTCGAAGGACGAGATCCTGCTCTACGCCTGGAACTACGACGGGTTGGGCGGTGCGGCCGGCGGGAAGATCCTGTGGGCCATCGGCCTCGTCACCGCGCTGTTGACGGCGTTCTACATGACCCGGCAGGTCATCCTCACCTTCTTCGGTCGAACCCGCTTCTTCGACGTTCGGGCCGACGAGATCGACGCGGCGTGGGACGCCCGCCTGGCCGCTGTCGACGGCTCGATCGCCGAAGCGTCGGAGGCCGAGGAGAGCGCGACGGCCGCGGTCGAGAAGGCCCGGGAAGACGTCGTGAAGAAAGAGGACGCGGTGGCCAAGGCCGCCGAGAAGCTGGCGAGCGCCCGAGCCGATCTCGATGCATCGAGTGAAGGCGCGGATGGTCACGACAAGCTGGTCAAGGCGTTCGACCGGGCCGAATCCGCGGTCCCCAAAGCCGAGGCCAACGTGGAGAAGTCCCTCGAGAAGGTGGCCGCCCTCGTGGCGGAGGTCGATTCCGCCGCCGCCCACACCAAGACCCTGGAGGCGGCCCGGGTCGACCTCCACAGCGAACGGCGGTCGGCACCGACGCCCCCGACCCACGTCACCGCATTGACCGAGGCACCGGTGATCGACGACGATCTCGCCGAGCACCTGCCGGAGTCGTACCGGAATCGTCAGGAATACCATCCGCACGAGTCGCCGTGGACCATGACGCTGCCGCTGATGGTGTTGGCGTTGCTGGCTGCGGCCGGCGGTGGGCTGAACCTGCCGTTCACCTCCGACCTCCATTTCCTCGGACACTGGCTGGAGCCGTCACTGTTCGGCAACGAGGTCCACGTGACCGCGTCGGCGTCCACGAAGTGGATTCTTGCGATGATCGCCATCGCCGTCGGAATCGTGGCCATCGTCGCCGCCTTCCGGGTGTACATGGCCGGCGCGGCCGACCCGTCCCGGATCGAGCCGGAAGGCGCCTCCCGGGCCTGGTACCTCGATGAGAGCTATGCCGGCTTCTTCGGCGGACCCGGCCGGGCGCTGTTCGACGGCTTGGCCGCCTTCGACCGGGGTGTGATCGACGGAGCGGTCCGAGGTGTCGCCCAGTCGTCCGCCGCACTGGGTCAGGCGCTCAGATTCCTGCAGCCGGGCTTCGTCCGGTTCTACGGCGTCATCCTCGGCACCGGCTCGGTGCTCGTGATGTTCTGGTTCCTGGGGAGGTTGTTCGTCTAGTGTCCTACGTGCTTGCTGCCCAGGCCGCTGAAGCCGCGGTCGAGTTCCCGGTCCTCCCCACCCTCGTCGTGGTGCCGCTGCTAACGATGGCCGTGCTCTTGACGCTGCCGCCGAGCCGGGCCGACTATGTCAAGCTGACGGCGTTGGTCGGATCGCTGATCACCGGCGCGGTGTCGATCTACCTCCTGTGGAACTTCGTGGTCGGCGAGGCCGGCTTCCAGTTCGTGTCGCGCTACGAGTGGGGCGGGCTCGGGTTGAGCCTGTTCCTCGGCGTCGACGGCATCTCGCTGTTCCTCGTCGTCCTCACCGGCATCCTGTTCCCGGTGGCGATCGTGACCGCCGACCCGCACCACGATCCCAAGCCGTACTACGTGTGGCTGATGCTCCTGATGGCCGGTTCGATGGGTGCGTTCATGGCCCTCGATCTGCTCCTTTTCTTCATGTTCTTCGAGATCGTGCTCGTGCCGATGTACTTCCTCATCGGCGGCTGGGGTCACGGCGACCGCATCTACTCGGCCATGAAGTTCTTCCTCTACACGATGGCGGCGTCGGCGCTCATGCTGGTCGGCATTGCGTCGCTGGCCATCCTGGCCGCACCGGCCGACGGTCTCACGTTCGACGTCACGGTTCTGGCCGAGCACGAACTGGGATCGTTGTCGTCGACGCTGATCTTCCTGTCGTTCGCCCTCGCCTTCGCCGTCAAAGTGCCGCTGTTTCCGGTGCATACCTGGCTGCCCGACGCCCACACCGAGGCGCCGACCGCCGGTTCGGTGATCCTGGCCGGCGTGATGTTGAAGCTCGGCACCTACGGGATGTTGCGCTTCGGCGTCTTCCTGTTCCCCGAGGTCGTGTACGACCTGGCCCCGATCTTCATCGCCCTCGGTGTCGTCGGCATCGTCTACGGCGCCGCCGTGGCCACGATGCAGTCCGACCTGAAGCGCCTTGTGGCCTACTCGTCGGTGGCCCACATGGGCTTCATCGTGCTCGGCATCTTCGCCCTGAACAACCAGGGCCTGTCGGGTTCGGTCATCCAGATGGTGAACCACGGCATCTCGACCGGCGCCCTGTTCATCCTCGTCGGCTGGGTCTACGAGCGCCGCCACACCCGGCAGATCTCGGAGCTGGGCGGACTGCAGAAGGCGGCCCCCGTGTTCGCAGGTGTGTTCACCCTGGTGATGCTGTCGAGTATCGGTCTGCCCGGACTCAACGGGTTCGTGGGCGAATTCCTGATCCTGCTCGGCGCCTTCTCGGCCGCCCGGTGGTGGGCGGTGGTGGCCGTATCCGGCGTGATACTGGCCGCCCTCTACCTGCTGTGGGCCTACCAGCGGAGCTTCCACGGCCCCGCCGAGGGTGAGAACGCCACGATGCGTGACCTGTCGCTCACCGAGATGCTGGGCATCCTCCCGCTTCTCGGGCTGATCGTGTTCATGGGCGTCTACCCCAAGCCGGTGCTGGATCGCATCGAGCCGTCGGTCGACGCGCTGATCGCCCACGTCGAAGCGAATGTCGATGGATTCGCCGAGGCCGAACCGGAGCAGGTGACCCGGGCCGGCGCCGAGGGCCTGATCGCCGTCGCCCACGAGGCCGAGGAACATGCGGAGGAGGGCGCCGAGGATCACGGTGAGGATGATCACGGCGGTGAAGCCTCCGACGACGGCGCCGATCACGGGGAGGAAGGCGAATGATCGGAATGATCGCCCAGGAGACCGTTCAGGTCCCCGACGTCGCCTGGTCGCTGCTGGCACCGCTCCTGGTGCTTGCCATCGGCGGCATCGTTCTCATCACCATCACCTCGGTGGCGCCCCCACTTCGGGAGCGAGGCTTTCCGGCCGCGTTCACGATCCTGGTCGCCGCCGTGGCCGGCTTCTTCTGCTGGAACATCTGGCAGGACCAGGCCGACCCGCAGCTGATCGTGGGCGATGCCCTCGCCATCGATCGCTACACCCTGTGGGTGTGGGGCACCATCTGCGTGGCCGTGCTGTTGGTTGCCGCCCTGTTCGACGGCTACCTGCGCCGGGAGCGGTTCGACGGACCGGAATGGTACGTGCTGATGCTGATGTCGGCCTCAGGCGGCATGGTGATGGCCGCGGCCCAGGATCTCATTCTCACCTTCCTGGGCCTCGAGATCCTGTCGATCGCTGTTTATGTGCTCGCGGCGCTGCACCTCCGTCGCACCGACTCCCAGGAGGCGGCGTTCAAGTACTTCGTACTCGGCGCCCTGGCCTCCGCGCTGTTCCTCTACGGCATCGCGTTGATCTACGGTGCCACCGGGTCAACGTCGCTCCAGGGCATCGCAGCAGCCCGCGGCGAGAACGCCCTCGGGCTGAACCCGCTCGAGGACTCGTCGATGATCCTGGCCGGTATCGCCCTGCTGCTCATCGGCTTCGGTTTCAAGATTTCGGCTGTGCCGTTCCACATCTGGACGCCCGACGTCTACGAAGGGTCACCGACACCGGTTGTGGCCTTCATGGCCTCGGCGGTGAAGGTTGCCGGCTTCGCCGGCCTGGCCCGCGTGTTCTGGGACGGTCTCGGTTTCTACCATGCCGATTGGCGTCCCGTCATCTGGTTCCTGGCCGTCGCCAGTCTGGTGGTCGGTTCCTTCCTGGCGGTGGCCCAGACGAACGTCAAGCGGATGCTGGCCTACTCGTCGATCACCCACGCCGGGTTCATGCTGGTTGCGGTCGAGTCGCTGGCCGGTGGCACCGAGGGTGAACCGAGCACGACCGAGGGTCTCCTCCGATCGCTCGGCGGGGCCGAGGCACTCCTGTTCTACCTGCTCGCCTACACCCTGATGACGATCGGCAGCTTCGGTGTGCTCACCGTCGCCGGGCGACGTGGTGACGGCGCCCATTCGCTCGACGACTACCGCGGCATGGCCAAGACCCAACCGATGCTGGCCGGTCTGATGGTGGTGCTTCTGTTCGCCCAGGCCGGGGTGCCGTTCACCTCGGGATTCCTGGCCAAGTTCCGGGTCATCATCGCCGCCGCCAACAGCGGCTCCTACATTCTCGCCGGCGTGGCGATGCTGGCCGCCGTCGTGGCGGCGGTCCTCTACCTTCGGGTGGTGGTGACGATGTACATGGCCGACTCCGGCGTTGCGGTGGCCCACGCCATCACCGAGGGCGATACCGACCTCGATGAGGAAGCCGCCGATTCCGAGAACGGTGCTGATGCCGAGGACGCTGCCGACGCAGAGCACGAACTGGCGGCCTCAACCCACGGTTACGGCCTGCCTCGACCGGCGGTTGCCGCCATCATGGTCGCGGTGGTGGCCACAATCTTGCTCGGCACCCTGCCGTGGGTCGGCCAAGACATCCTCCGCGGTGCGGCGATCGATCTCGTCCGCCTCCGCTGAATCGCTCGGCGTGCAGCGCGTCGCCTGAACTCTTTCTGAGGTTGCTCGACGTCGTCGTTGCTGGCAACGTCGGGGTACCTCAGAACGCTGTTGGTCAGCCGCCGGAGACGGGCTTCGGCGCGGAGCGCCTCGCTTGGAGTTTGCCCAAGGCAAACTCGTGGAGTTGGCGGGGGTGCCCTGGAGGTCGGTTCAGCCGCCCGAGGCGGCCGAGTCGCCGTCGGCGGACGCCACCAGGTCGTCGAGGGGATCGTCGAGCCATCCCTCGGGAAGCGCAACCACCTGCGGTCCGCGGGTGTGGCCCCGGGCGACCCGCATGTTCTCCGGCGGGAGCGGGGCATCCGGCAGCGTGGCGAGCAAGGTGGCGAGCTGATCGAGGCTCTCGACCTGACCCAGGCGACCCCTGATCTCACCGCCGACCGGGTACCCCTTCAGATACCAGGCGGTGTGTTTCCGGAACTCGCGGATGCCCTTGTGGTCGCCGAACCAGTCGACGAGCAGTTCCGCGTGTTCGACCATGATCCCGCGCACCTCGGCCACGGTCGGCGGCCCGGGTATGGGACGCCCCTCGAACGCGGCGGCCAATTGTCCGAACAGCCACGGCCGGCCGAGGCAACCCCGGCCGATGACCACCCCGTCGCAACCGGTCCGGTCCATCATCGCAACGGCGTCGGCCGCCTCCCAGATGTCGCCGTTGCCGAGCACCGGGATCGACGTGACCGCCTCCTTGAGCCGGGCGATCGTGGTCCAGTCGGCGGTTCCCGAGTAGAGCTGGGCCACGGTGCGGCCGTGGAGGGCAACCGCAGCGGCACCGCAGTCCTCCGCGATCCGGCCGGCGTCGAGGTAGGTGATGTGGCCGTCGTCGATACCGACCCGCATCTTCACGGTCACGGGTACGTCGCCGGCGTTGTCGACCGCAGCGGAGATCACCGCCTCCAGGAGGCGGCGCTTGTAGGGCAAGGCCCCACCGCCACCATGACGGGTCACCTTGCGGACCGGGCAGCCGAAGTTGAGATCGAGATGGTCGATGCGATCCTGCTCGACGAGGCGCTCAACCGCCCGCCCGACATAGACCGGATCCACCCCCGCCAGCTGCAGGCTCCGAGGCGTCTCGTCGGGAGCGAAGCTGGCCAGGTGGTCTGTCTTCTGGTTGCCCTCGCACAGAGCCCGGGCCGAGATCATCTCGCTGACGTAGAGCCCGGCCCCGAATCGCCGGCACAGCCGCCGGAACGGCGCGTTGGTCACCCCGGCCATCGGGGCCAGCACCACGGGTATGTCAACCGATATCGGACCGATGGTCAGCGGTCGGAGTTCGACGAGCGTCATCCCCATCAAGGGTAGGCAGCCGGCCCGGCGGACCCTCCGATCACCGGCGGAGCGCAGTCGTTCGGCAGCGGTTAAGGTATGGCCATGACAGGCGTACGACTCGAAGTTCTCGTCGAACCGTTCAAGGAGAACGAGCCCGGCCCGCATGTCACCGCCGCCATCGACGTACTCGACGAGGCCGGTCTGGGGCCCGATATGGGTCCGTTCGCCACCAGTGCCGAGGGTGGGCTCGATGACATGATCGACGCCGTCGCGGCGATGCTCCACGCAGCATTCGACAACGGAGCGACGTCGGTCCAGCTTCGAATCTCCCGGTGATCGCGGCCGATCGGGAAACCAACCTGGAAACCGTCGACCTCGTGGTGACGAACGCCGGTGTCGTGGCCACGGTCGACGACAGCCGCCGCGAGATCGCCGGCGGCTGGGTGGCCGTCACCGACGGGCTCGTCGCCGCCGTGGGCGGATCGACGACGCCACCGCCACCGTCGAACCGCACGATCGATGCCGATGGCGGCCTCGTCACGCCGGGCCTCATCAACACCCACCATCACCTGTACCAGAACCTGACCAGGGCCTATGCCCCGATGACGTCGGCCCCATTGTTCGGCTGGCTGCAGACGCTCTATCCGTTGTGGCGGGCCCTCGATGAGGAAGCGGCCCATGTGTCGGCCTGGGTCGGGTTGGCCGAGCTGGCGTTGAGCGGCTGCACGACGTCCACCGATCACCTCTACCTCCACCCGGCCGGTGGCGGTGATCTGATCTCGGCCGAGATCGCAGCGGCCGCCGACCTCGGGATGCGCTTCCACCCGACGCACGGATCGATGAGCCTCTCGGTGAAGGATGGAGGGCTGCCTCCGGACGACGTCGTCATGGACGAGGACGACATTCTGGCCGAGAGTGAACGCCTCGTCGACCGCCACCACGACCGCTCCCACGGGGCGATGACCCGCATCGCCCTTGCTCCCTGCTCGCCGTTCTCCGTGACCCCCGATCTGATGCGCCGCACCGCCGACCTGGCCGAACGGCTAGACGTCCGCCTCCACACCCACCTGGCCGAGAACGCCGAGGACGACGAGTTCTCGATGGCCACGTTCGGCCGCCGCTGCATCGAGCAGTTCGAACACGTCGGCTGGTGCACCGACCGTAGCTGGGTGGCCCACTGCGTCCGTCCGAACGACGCCGAGATCGAGCGGCTCGGTGCGGCCGGTGTCGGGGTCGCCCACTGCCCGAGTTCGAATCTGATCCTGGCGTCCGGCATCGCCCCCGTGGTCGATCTGCGGGCCGCAGGATCGCCGGTCGGGTTGGGCTGTGACGGCTCGTCGTCGGCCGACTCGGCGTCGTTGTGGCTCGAGGCGAGGCAGGCCATGCTGCTGGCCAAGCTGCGAGACGGGGCCGGCGCCATGAGTGCCCGAGATGCGCTCGAGATGGCCACCCGGGGCGGCGCCCGCTGCCTCGGGCGTGAGGGCGAGATCGGCGTGATCGAACCGGGTGCGGTGGCCGACCTGGTCGTCTGGCGCCTCGACGGGCCGGCGTTCGCCGGCGTGCTCGACGACCCAATCGAGGGCTGGCTTCGCTGCGGTCCGGTGTCGGCCCACCACACGATCGTCAACGGGGTGCCGGTGGTGGAGCACGGGAGGATCGTCTCGCCGAAGCTCGACGAGATGCTGACCAATCACCGCCGTATCTCCCGCCGGTTTCAACCCCTCGACGGAGCCGTTCTGGGCCCGTGATTGCCCAAAAATCGGTAATGACGGGCCCAGAAGGCTAGGTTCCGGCCACGGCCCGCAATCCGGCCAACACCCGATCCGGTGTGAGCGGGAACTCGGTGAACCAGACGCCGGTGGCGTCGTGTAGCGCGGCGACCACGGCCGGGGCGTAGGTCATCATCGGCATCTCCGCCATCCCCCTGGCTCCCCACGGGCCCCGCGGGTCGGCCAACTCCATGACCACGCTGTCGATCTCGGTTGGCATGTCGCCGATGCCGGGTATGAGATACGTGCTGAACCGTGGGTTGAGCACCCGGCCCTCCGACACCCGTAGTCGTTCGCTCAGCGTGTAACCGTGGGCCTGGGCCACCGCTCCTTCGATCTGGCCGACGACGAGAGCCGGGTTGATGGCCCGGCCGACGTCGTGGGTCGACACGACCCGGTCGACCACGATGTGGCCGGTGTCCACGTCGACGGTGACCTCCACCGCTTGGGCCACGTAGCCATAGGAGAAGTTGGGAGTGCACACCCCGGTTTCCGGGTCGAGCGCTTCGGTCGGTGGCGGCACGTAGCGGAACTGACCGCGGGCCGGCCGGTCGCCGTCGCGCCAGGCCTTCTGCGCCTCCTCGGCGGCTCCGAGGATCGAGTTGCCGGCCATGAACGTGAGGCGCGAGGCCGACGCCGAACCGGAGTCTCCGGACGACGAGGTGTCGGAGAACCGGCCCTCCATGCGGTCGAGCGGCACGCCGGTGGCCTCGGCCGCCATCTGGAGGAACGCCGTGTGGGCGCCCTGCCCGACATCGGCCCCGCCGTGGAACAACTCGCCCCACTCGGGGGACTCGGCCCCCTCGTCGCCGTGGAGCACGATCTCGGCTTCGCACCGTTCGGGGAAGCCGAAGGAGAACCCGACGTTCTTGAACGCGCAGGCGAACCCTCGTCCCCGCTTCAAGGCGTCGTCAGCCGGCGGCAGCGAGACGAACGGCGAGAAGGGCTCGGCCGCCTGCAGCCCGTCACGGTCGTCGAACCCGGACTCGGCCGCACACCGGTCGATGACCTGGGGCAACGTCACCCCGTCGGGCATCGGCGTCTGGGTGACGAAGATCGAGCCGTCCCGCAGCGTGTTGCGCCGTCTGATCTCCACCGGGTCGATTCCCAGCGCCTCGGCCAGGCGATTCATCTGACACTCGGCCGCAAACGCCGCCTGAGGCCCACCGAAGCCCCTGAAGGCCCCGCCGGGCACCGTGTTGGTGTAGACCGCATGGGAGTCGATGTGGGCGTTGGGGACCTCGTAGGGGCCTCCCTGACCGATGTGGAGGTTGCCGAGCACCTTGTTGGACGTGTAGTTGTAGGCTCCGGCGTCGAGCCAGGCCTCGCTCTCCACCGCGGTGATGCGACCTTCGGCGTCGGCCCCCCACCTGGCCCGGATCCGACCCCGGTGCCGTTTGTGGTGACCGACGATCGATTCCTCCCGGGACCACACCGATGTGACCGGTCGGGTCTCACCCGCCTCGGACAGTCGGAGCGCCGCCAGCGCCATCACGATCTGGAGTGACATGTCCTCCCGACCTCCGAACGCGCCGCCGATGGCCGGGTAGATGACCCGGACCCGGTCGACGTCAAGTGCGAGGGCGTGGGCGATCTGTTCGCGGTCCTCGTGGGTCCACTGCCCGGCCACCTCCACGGTCACCCGGCCATCGTCGTCGACGTAGGCCACGGCCGCTTCCGGCTGCAGGTAGGCGTGCTCCTGGTACGGCACCTCGTAGGTGGCCTCGACGACCACCGCGGCGGCGGCCCAGCCCTCCTCCATCGATCCCTTGCGGATCCGGTAGGAGTAGTAGTTGTTCGAGTCCTCGCCGTTCTCCGGGTGGATGATCGCCGCGCCGGGGGCGAGGGCGGCGTCGATGTCGGACAGGATCGGCAGCGGCTCCCACTCGGCTGCGATCGCCAGCGCGCCTTCCTCCGCGGCCTCGATCGACTCGGCCACCACGACGGCCAGGTGGTCGGCCTCCCACCGGGAGACGTCACAGGGCACGTCGCTCGCCCCCGTGTGTTCGGTCGAGATCATGACCGGCTGATCGAACAGCGTCAGCCCGTACTCGTTGACCGGCACGTCGGCCCCGGTCAACACCATGACCACCCCGTCGGTGGCGCGGGCGGCCGACACATCGAGCGACAGGAGCCGGGCGTGGGGCTGGTCCGTGAACACGACCTTGGCCCACAGCGCGTTCTCGGGGGCCCGATCGGCGGGGTACTGGGCCTCGCCGGTCACCTTGGCGTGGCTGTCGATTCGCAGGGGCGTGGCACCGACGGTCACGATGCACCTCCGTTTCCGGTCGCGGTGACCGCTTTGGTCACGGCGGTCTCGATCGCCTTGTAACCGGTGCAGCGACACAGGTTGCCGGACAACCCGAGCCGCACCTGGTCCGGCGTCGGCGACGGGCACTCGTCGAGCAGCGCGGCGCACGACATCAGGAATCCGGGAGTGCAGAAACCGCACTGCACGGCGCCGGCCTGGATGAAGGCGTCCTGAATCGGTGCCAGCGCTCCGTCGGTACTCAATCCTTCGACGGTGGCGACGTTGGCCCCATCGGCCCGGGCGGCAGGAGTTAGGCACCCCATGACCGCCTGCCCGTCGAGCAGAACGGTGCAGGCCCCGCACTCGCCTTCGGCACACCCTTCCTTGACCCCTCGCAACCCCGGCTGCTCCCGTAACCAATCGAGCAGTGTGATACCTACCGCACCACGCCCACTCACCTCCCGCCCATTCACCGTTGCGGAAATGGCGGTGGAACGCTCGAACACCCGGCTGTCGGTGTCGTCATCGGCCGCCGTGTTGGCGGCCGATGACGATGTTCCGACGGTCGGGTCATCGGTCGACGATGTTCCGATACCCGGCGAAACCAGGAGCGGAGGAGCAGCCGGCCACCGCTCACGCTCCCGCCCCTCGGCCAAGACCCGCAACGCCCTCCCCATCATCGTGCCGACCACCGATGCCCGATAGTCGGCCGTCGCTCGCAGATCGTCGATAGGGGATGCGGCGGCAACGGCCAGGTCACGCCCCCTGGCTGCGGCGTCCTCGTCGAGCGGCCCACCGATCAGCGCATCGGCCAAACCCGCGACCTCGATCACGGTGGGGGCGACGCTACCCAACGCGGCACGGGCGCCGACGACCGTGCCGTCGTCGTCCAGGCCGACGACCACGGCCAGATGAACAACCGAGATGGCCTGAGCCCGCCGGAGGCCGGCCTTCACGAACACGCCTCGCTCGTGATCGGCGAGTCGGGGCACGATCAGCGCGGTGACGAGCTCGTGAGGCTCGACGACAGTGGTGCGGAACCCGGTGAAGAAGTCGGCCATAGCGACGGTCCGCGTGCCGCCGACCGATGTGATCTCCACTGATGCGCCGAGCGCCATCAGGGCCGAGATCGTGTCGTTGGCGGGGCTGGCGGTGACGACGTTTCCGACCACCGTGGCCCGATTGCGCAACTGCGGCGACCCGACCTCGAGGCAGGCCTGGGCCAGCGGTAGTAGGTGGTTCCGGCAGAGCTCACTGGCCACCACCTGGTTGTGGGTGACGCCCGCCCCGAGCCGGATCGCGCCGGTGCCGGTCTCGGTGATCGCGGCCAGCTCGGCGATCCGGCTCACGTCGACCAGCACGTCGACGGTGCCGTGACCGCCCCGATCGAGCTCGACCACCAGATCGGTGCCCCCGGCGATGATCCGGGCTCGCTCACCGTGGTCATCGAGCGCCTGGATCGCCGCCGCCGTGGTTGCCGGTGCGGTGTAGCGAGGAACCCTGGTCGGTGGCCGCTGGATCTCGTGGAGGGTCATATCAAATCTTACATTTCGTTAGATACGTTGCTGGATTCCTAGGCAACCGCTGCAGCGGTACAGTCGAGACAATGCCCGCACGTTGGATGCCCGACCTGGCCACCGAAGCCGGGTCCGCAACCGGGATCCTCGACCGTAGGTTCCGGCCCGCGGCCGTCGCCATCTTCACCACGGTCGCCCTCGCCGCGTTCGAGGGGATGGCCGTCTCCGCCGCGCTACCCCAGGTGGCGGCCGACCTCGGCGACATCGGTCTCCTGCCCTGGGTCATCACCAGTTTCCTGCTGGCGTCGAGCATCATGGTGGTGCTGAGCGGGCCGTTCATCGACGGTTTCGGACCTCGCCGCGTTTTCCGGATCGCGGTGATCGTTTTCACCACCACGGGCACCGCCGCCGCGTTCGCCCCGTCGATGTCGACGATGATCGCGCTTCGGGTGGTGCAGGGTATCGGGGCCGGACTCCTGCTGTCATCGTCGCTGGCCGGTGTGGCGTTGATCTACCCGCAGCATCTGATCGGCCGGGCCTACGCTGCGAACTCGACGGTTTGGGGCGTGATGAGCGTGGCCGGCCCGGCGCTGGCGGCCGCCATGCTCACCTACCTGAACTGGCGATGGATCTTCCTCATCAACCTCCCACTCGGTCTTCTGTCACTAGTGGCGGGCTGGCGGACCCTCCCGGGCCCGGTCGAGGAGTCGAGCGTCCGACTCGACGTGCGCGGGGCGGCAATGATCGCCGGGTTGACCACCACCCTGCTCTTCGCCCTCGACGCGATCGGTCCGTTCACCGTGGCCTGGCTGGCGGTCAGCGGCCTGCTCGGCTGGCTCTATCTCCGACACGCCCGCCGCCATCCTCAACCGATCGTGCGGCTCGAACATCTCATCGCGCAGCCCTATCTGGGGCTTGGCGTCGGCACCGGGCTGCTGCTGGCCGGGGGCATCGCCGTGTCCTCCTACACCCCGCTCTATGTGCGGGCCGGTCGTGAGGGTTCCACGTCGGTCACGGCCTGGTCGGTGCTGTTCTTCAGCCTCGGTTGGACGGCGGGAGCCAACATCAGCAGTCGCCTGCTCGACCGGTGGTCGGAGTCGGCGGTCGCCGTGCTCGGCTTCTGCTTCACCGTGCCCGGACTCGCCGGACTGGCCCTGATCGCGTCGTCCGACGTCTCACTCGTCGTGATCTTCGCGTTGCTCTGCCTGTCGGGTCTGGGGATCGGGTTCACGACCAACGCCGCCCTCACGTTGTTGAGGGCGGTCACCGCGTCGGCCACGATCGGACGCGTCACGTCGGCACACCAGTTCGCCCGCAGCCAGGGCATCGCAGCCGGCGCCGCCATGGGCGGTGCGGTGATGCTGTTGGTCGTCCAGCGACGCATCGGTGACGTCGAAGCGGTTCGGCAGGTGCTGGCCGGCGACTCGACCGGCGATCTCGGAGGTGAGATCCCCGAGGCGGTCCAGGCCGGGTTCGCCACCGCATCGGCCACCGGTGCCGTGGCGGCCGTCATCGGCGGGTTGATGATGATGCGGATGCGGTCTCACCTGTCCGCCGCCCGGGCCCGCAGACGGGCTGTGCAGGAGGGCGCCGGTCGGGCAGAATGGAGTGATGGGGAAACGACGACGTGAGCGGGAGACCGACGAGGTCTTCGTGTCGTACTTCGACACGGCGCTCGGTGTCGCGTGCATCGGTTACACGGAGCGGGCGGTGGTGGCGGTCCAGTTGCCCGAGGCCACAATGGAGGCCACCCGCCGCCGGATGGGCCGTCGTCTTCCCGACGCCTCCGAGATCGACCTGGAAGGCGCCGACGACGATGAGGTCGACCTCGGCGTGGGTCGCGACGCAGTCGACCGGATCCGGGCCCTGCTGGCCGGCGAGGACGTCGATCTGAATCCGGTCCCGATCGATCTGCACGGCTGCAGTGACTTCAACCAGCAGGTCTACGCCGTGGTCCGCCGGATCGGCCGGGGCGAGACCCTCACCTACGGAGAAGTGGCCCGCCGAGTCGGTGAGCCGGGTGGTGCTCAGGCAATCGGCCGGGCCATGGGATCGAATCCGATCCCGGTGATCGTTCCCTGCCATCGGGTGGTGGGGGCCGACGGAAAGCTCGTTGGCTTCTCGGCCAACGGGGGAGTGGAGACCAAGCGCCGCATGCTCCTGGCCGAGGAATGCCCGGCCGTCCCGCCCACCTTGTTCGACCAGCTGTAGATCTCGGGTCAGAAGTGGCGGATTACGATCCGGTGTTTTCCTCCGGAGGTCAGCTCGAACGGCTCGGTTGTGGTCAGGCGGACGTCGAGCCGGCCACCGGTTCGGTCCCGCACCCACGTCGTGATGGTGTCTCGGTCGGCTTGCGACCATGATGGGCGGGGTTCGACGCGGATGGTGAGCGACCCGGTGTCGGGCTGGACCATCTGCCACCTTCGCACCCCGTCGACCTGGTTGAACGGGATGAAGAATGCGGCGGGTACCAGCTCGGTGCCGTCGGGGAGGCGGACGAAGTCGCCTGATCGGCCGGTGACCGCGGCGAGCGTGGAGCCCGGCTCGCCGCACGGACATCGGTTGGGACCGATGACCCCGGTGTCGCCGACCCGGTAGCGGATGAAGGGCATGTGGCGAGCGTGGAAGTTGGTGATGACGATGTCGCCCCGGCGGCCTGGTTCGCAGCGCCGGCCGTACTCGTCGACCACCTCGACCATCGATTGGTGGTCGGCGAGGTGCAGGTTGTCGGCCGGGCAACGGTGGGCCATGATCCCGCCGTCGTTGCACCCGTACTCCTCGACCACGGTCGAGCCGAACGCCTCGGTGATGTCACGCCGCCAGGCCGGCCACAGTGGTTCGGCCATCGTCACGATCAACGGAGGGCCCTGAAGTGTGCGGCCGGCGTCGAGGACGGCCGCTGCCATCCCGGCGATCGTCGAGGCGTATCCGTACCACAGCCGGACGTTTCGACGACAGGCGGCCACCGACCGGGCCAGGTCGGTCGACCGGTCGACCTCGAGGGTGCTCAGCTCCGCATTGGTCCGTTCGGCCGCCATGCGCAGACGGCGGCTCAGGCTCGGGCGGTGCAGGCCGAGGGAAGCGGGGTACCCGAGGAGGAGCCGACGGTCACCGTAGTGAACGCCCAACCGTCGGAACCGGTAGATCTGCGTGGCGTAGGATTCGGCCCAGGCCCGCCGATCGAGGGGGTAGTTCCACGGGTCACCGGTTGAGCCACCCGTGTGCTTCCACACCACCGGCAGCCGGTCTCGCTCATCCGACAGATACGCAATCGTGTCGTTGATGATCGTCTGCTTGTCGATCACGGGAAACCGGTCGAGATCGGCCGGCAGGCCGCGGTAGGCGGGGACGTGCGCCGCGGCGTAGCGGAGCATCTGGTCCAAGGCGTCGTGTCGCCACGCGAGGCGTCTGTTCTCGTCGAGGTTCCACCACGCCTCCCGACGAGCTGCGAGGCTGAGGTACGGAGCGGCCAGGACGGGTTCGACGATTGTCACGGTGGCGGCTGCCAGCGCGCGGCGGTAGACCCGCTCGACGACCGTCGGGCTCCGGCGGAACGATCCGGACGGCGGAGCGGCGGTCGCTGACGGCGAATCGCCGGTCGCGGTCATCAGGCCTCCCTCCCGGCCTAGGAACCGGGAGTCGGCCGGACGGTGTCGCTGCGCTGGCCGACATCGTCGAATCGGCGATCTGCCCGAGCGGGTCGATGACCGCTCGGCGACGCCTTTCCGGTCGCCTGGCGTAACAGCTCGTACATCTGCAGAGACGGTGACACGCCGAGCTCCCGTTCCAGGACACTTCGGTAGCTCTCATGGGTCCGGACGGCTTCGGCGACGTTGCCAACGGCGAGATGCGCACTCATGAGCGACCGGTAGCCAGACTCCCGCAGCGGCTCGGCGGCCACCGCGGCCGTGGCCGCATCGATGGCCGCGGCGAACCACCCGGCCTCCGTGAGCTGTGCGGAGATCGAGTCGAGGGCATGCAGCCGGAGCTGGCGCCAGCGCTCCTGGTGGACGTCCAGCCACTCCTCGTACCAGCTGCCCAGCAGTTCGGAGGTGAAGGACTGGATCAACTGGGCGATCCCCACTCGGAGCTGAACGTCGTCCGATACCAGCGATCGGATCTCCGCTCGCCCCAGCACCTGGAAGGCGAGGTGCTGACGTTCCTTGTAGTCGATCGCGACATCGTCACCCAGCGCGAGATGATTGCCATCGACGACGATCAGGCCGTCGTGCAGTTGGTTGACCCTCCAGAGCCCGGTTCGCAGATTGGAACCGGCTCGGGAGTCGGGAACGTCGGGCCACAGCCGACCGGCGACCGTAGTCCGCTCGAGCGGCCCCGGACTCAACGCCAAGACCGCGACGAGACGGGACGGGGCAAAGCTCAGTGAATGTCTATGACCGTTGACTTGGACCCCGAATCCGGGGATCAGCGAAACGCGGACAACCGGTCCATCCGCCGCAGATGGAAGCATGGTTCCCTCCATGGCCCGCCCTTAAGTTATCCGTCCTCGGGGGCCGTCCTGTCAAGCGAATAAGTGCTGATCGATCCAAGAAAACAAAGAATTTGGCTCAAGGGGTGAACAGAAGCGGCGACGAGACCCGTCTGTGACGGCTCGGAGACGTTACCGCAGCGCTGGGCAGACACGAACGAGACCTGGATGTCGTGATCGCCGTGACGGATGGTTGGCAACCGAGAGGCGGCCCGCATGATACAAAAAACCTGCGATCTGATGACTCGACATGTTCAGCATTTACAACGAGTGCGAATCATCGATTGTGGCCGGATCGGTTGATCGCATTTGTTCATTGATTGGAGGGAATACGGTGTCAGATAAGCAGGCAGCCCGACTCATGAATTCATTCCCGAACGCAGCTGGACGCGCCGGCCGCTCGATGTTGCGGGTGGGGGTCGTCGGCTGCGGCTACTGGGGCTCGAAGCATGTTCGTGTGCTCTCGACCGTTCCCGAGGTGGCCGAGGTGGTGGCCGTCGATATTTCGCAAGCGGAACTCGATCGCGTCGCCCGTCTCCACCCGCAGGTGGTTCCGGCCCGATGTCTGGCCGACGTGGTCGACGACCTCCACGCCGTCGTCGTCGCCACCCCGCCTCGAACCCATGGCCGCGTCGCAGCCGAGGCCCTCGCCGCCGGCTGTGATGTGCTGGTCGAGAAACCTCTGGCCACGTCGGTGGCCGAGGCCGAGAATCTTGTCCGGTTGGCCGATCGCCACGATCGCGTGTTGATGAGCGGCCACACGTTTGAATACAACCCGGCGGTCTGGAAGCTCCGGCAGCTGGTCCGGGACGGATCGCTCGGTGAGGTGTACCACATCTACACCGCGCGGCTGAATCTCGGGTTGTTCCACGGCGACGTCAATGTCGTGTGGGATCTGGTGCCTCACGACATCTCCATCCTGAACTACGTCCTCGGGTCGCGACCATCGGCCGTGTCGGCATGGGCCGGCGCCCTCGGCCATCAACCGGTCGAGGACGTCGCCTACCTTCGGCTCCACTACTCCGACATCGGTCTGGTGGCCCAGGTGCACGTGAGCTGGCTCGACCCGTGCAAGGTTCGTCGGGTCACCGTCGTCGGCAGTCGCAAGATGGCCGTCTACGACGATCTGGCCGACGACGAGCGGATCAAGATCTTCGACAAGGGAATGCATCACGACGTCGAGCAGGTCGGGCCCGCTTCGGGTGGGGCCGCCTACCGTCGGGGCGGCATCGAGTGTCCTCATATAGAGATGCAGGAGCCGCTGGCCATCGAGGACCGGGCATTCGTCGACGCCGTACTCCGTCGGGCGCCGGCGCCTTCGGACGGTCGAACAGGTCTGGTCATCGTCAGGGTTCTGGAAGCGGCCACGAGGTCGTTGGCTCTCGGCCGGTTGGTCGAGGTCGACTACGGCCCCCTGGTGGAACCTCAGTTGGTCGAGATCCCATCGGCCGCGGTGGGTCTGAACGGAAACGGGAGGCCGGACTCGGTCGAAGGGGGTTGGCGATGACACCGCCGTCGCGCTCGGACGAGCCCGCTGATCGTGGAGGGAACGGGGTGGTCGACAGGGTTCGATTTGTGGACCTGGGCGCTCGGCACCGACCGTTGGCCGACTCCTTTCACCGCCGGTTCGACGAGGTGCTCGAGGTCGGAGCCTTCGTCGGTGGACGATTCCTCGAGCGCTTCGAGAGAGACTGGGCCGCCTATTGCGGCGTCGGTCACGCCATCGGTGTCGGCAACGGTACCGACGCGATCGAATTGGTTCTCCGCGGTCTCGGGATCGGTCCTGGTGATGAGGTGATCGTGCCGGCCAACACGTTCGTCGCCACACCGGCCGCCGTGGTCGCTGTAGGAGCGACGCCGGTTTTCGTCGACGTGGACCCCGGAACGTTGCTGGTCACCGATTCCACCGTGCTCTCCGCCATCACGCCGGCTACGGCGGCGGTGATCGTCGTCCACCTCCACGGGCAGATGGTCGATGTTGAGTCGATCCTCCCTGCGTTGAGACCGCGGGGCGTCACGGTTATCGAGGACGCGGCGCAGGCTCACGGCGCGCGCTTGAACGGGCATCGCGCTGGAGCGCTGGGCCGGGCTGCGACGTTCAGCTTCTATCCGGGGAAGAACCTCGGAGCGCTGGGCGACGGTGGTGCCGTCGTCACCAACGACGCCGCGCTCGCCGAGCGGGTCCGGGTGTTGAGCAATCACGGTCGGAGTACCGCAGACGGGATACACATCGAGGTCGGTCGCAACAGCCGCCTCGACGGCTTGCAGGCGGCATTTCTCACGGAGAAGCTGGCGCTGCTCGACGATGACAACCGGCGGCGAAGGCACCTGGCCCACCGGTACCGGGAGCGGCTGGCCGAACTGCCGATCGTGTTCCCCGAAACCAATCCGGGTGGCGAACCGGTCTTCCACGTGCTGGCGGCTCAGGTGGAGGGGCGTGACCGCTTTCGACGGCTGCTGAGCGAGCACGGGGTGGAAACGTCGGTCCACTATGCGGTCCCGTGTCACCGTCAACCGGCGTTCGAACGGTTCGGGCCGGGTTATCTCCCGATCGCCGAGCGGGCCGCTCGCCGTCTGGTGTCGCTTCCGCTGCATCCGATGATGCGCGAATCCACCGTCGACCACGTCTGTCGGATGGTTGAACGGGCTCTGACACAACCCCGAGGTTCACGATGAACGCGCTGTCGACGAGGATGACCGTTGCGGTCCACGGGTTGGGGTACGTGGGAACGGTGAGCGCGGCCTGCCTTGCCGACCAGGGGCACCGGGTGGTCGGCATCGATGTCGACGGCGGCAAGGTCGACCTCATCAATGCGGCGGTCGCGCCGATCATGGAACCCGGCCTGGCCGAGATCGTCTCCCGGGTCGTGCCGGCCGGCCGCCTTGTCGCCCGCCGCCATGACGACGAGTCGTTGGCCGAACTCCTGACCACGGCCGACGTGCATCTCGTCTGCGTCGGAACCCCGTCCGCAGGCAACGGCTCGCCCGATGACTCGGCGGTTTCGGCGGTCATCGAGAGCATCGTTGCCCCGCTGCAATCCCGGAACATCGCGGTCGGCGTCCCGACCATCGCGGTGCGCTCGACCGTTCTTCCGGGCACGGTCGATCGGATAGGGCGTCGGATCGAGGATCGTTTCGGCCTTCGGCCCGGTCGGCACTTCGGACTTGCCATGTGCCCGGAGTTCCTCCGCGAGGCGAGCGCCGTGCAGGACTTCCTCAACCCGCCATTCACCGTTGCCGGTGTCGGTGAGGCCAGAACCGAGGCGATCATCGAGGCGCTGTTCAGGTTCACCGGCCGGCCGTTCCACTCCGTGACCGTGTCGACGGCGGAGTGCATCAAATACGCGTGCAACGCGTTCCATGCGCTGAAGGTGGCATTCGCCAACGAGGTCGGACGCTGGGCGCAGGCGGCGGGAGCCCACGGTCAGTCGGTGATGGAGGTGTTGTGTCGCGACGAGCAGCTGAACATCTCCAGCGCCTATCTGCGGCCGGGGTTCGCTTTCGGGGGCAGCTGCCTGCCGAAGGACCTGCGGGCGCTGGCCCACCACGGCAGAAGGCTGGATCTCGAGCTGCCACTCCTCGGCAGCGTCCTGCCGTCCAACGACAGGCATCTCGACCACACGATGCGATTGCTGGACTCGTATCGACCGGATCGGGTCGCGCTGTTGGGCCTCACCTTCAAGACCGGCACCGACGACCTCCGTGAAAGTCCCTACGTAAGGTTGGCGGAGCGTCTGATCGGCAGGGGAGTCGATGTCGCCATGTGGGATCCGGACCTGGACCGGGCCGGTCTTCGAGGAACAAACCGGTCATTCGTCGACCGCCACCTACCCCACCTGGCCGAGCGGTTGTGGCCCAACCCATCCGACGCGCTCGAGGGATCCGATGTGGCGTTGCTCGGCACCACCCACCACGATGCGATCACCGCCCTGGCCCGCCGAGCCGACGTTCCAGTCGTCGACGCGGAAGGGTCGCTGTCCGCCGAGGTGAGGGACCGGGTCGTCGACTACGTGGGGGTGGCGTGGTGAAGACCGGACAGATCGTGATCCTTCTGGAGAACCTGCCGGTCGAACGCGACCGTCGGGTCTGGCGTCAGGCACGGGCGCTGGTCGAGGCCGGCATTCCGGTGACCGTGATCTGCCCCCGCCTGCGGGAACGATCCGGCGCCTCTCCGTGGGAGGTCCGCACGGTCGACGGGGTGGAGATTCGTTCGTTCGCCGCGGCCAGGGAACGAAGCGGTGTCACCGGATTCGTCTGGGAGTACCTCCTTGCGTGGGTGCAGATGGTCTGGATCCTGCTGATCATCCACCGCCGGACCACGATCGCCGGCATCCAAGCCTGCAATCCGCCCGACATCTTCTTTCCGCTGGCCTGGTGGGCGCGACGGCGTGACATACCCTTCGTGTTCGACCAACACGACCTCTGCCCCGAGCTGTTCCTCACCCGGGTGGGGCTTGGTGGATTCGGCGGCCAGGCGGACGGCGCTCGGCTGTCGGCTCTCCAGCGTGTCGTGCTCGGTGTGCTTCGGCGCTGCGAGCGGGAGAGCCATCTGGGTGCGACCAGGGTGATCGCAACCAACGAGTCGTACAGGCGCGTGGCGGTCGACCGCGGCGGACGGGTGCCGGCCGATGTCGTCGTGGTTCGCAACGGCCCCGACCGCCGGATGATGGAGATCGGGACCGCCACAGCGCCGAGGGCTGACCGGGAGGGGGACGATGGTCAAAAGCTGGTGGTGTGGATGGGCAACATCGGTCCCCAGGACGGCGTTGACGACGCCGTGCGCGCCGTCGCCCATCTCGTCCACCACCTCGGCCGCACCGATACCCGGGTCGTGTTCATCGGCCGAGGTGAGGCACGAGCCGATGCCATGGATCTGGTCAGGGAACTCGGTGTGGAGCGCCACGTCACGTTCACCGGGTGGATACCCGACGCCGAGGCGTTCGCCCTCCTGGCGGCGGCCGACGTCGGTCTCAGCGCCGATCCGCCGGGCCCGCTCAACGACAAGTCGACGATGAACAAGACCCTCGAATACATGGCGTTCGGACTTCCGATCGTGGCCCACGATCTGTGCGAGACCCGGGTGTCGGCCGGCGAGGCCGCCGTCTACGCCCCGGAGCCGACGCCGGAATCGCTGGCCGAGTGTCTTCATGAGCTGCTGTCCGACAACGACCGGCTGATGGCGCTCGGCCGGGAAGGGCGTCGACGAATCGAGAACGGTCTCGGCTGGCCGCACCAAGCCGAGGTCTATGTGACGCTGTGGCGGTCACTCCTGACCGGCGACCTTCCGGCAAACACCGACGAAGCCAATGATCCGACTACGAACCGTTACGAGGTGGTCGTATGACCGACACCGACAACCGCACCCTGGTGGACGAGGAACCAATCGGGCTCGACCAATCAAACGGTGATCCGACCGATGTGGAATCAGTCGATGTGGAATCGGCCGATGTGGAATCAGTTGACGTGGAATCGGCCGATGTGGAACCCGGCGGCCCTGATGTCGACGCCGGCGATCGTGAGTCGATCCCGGTCGAGGAGTGGCTGGAGGAGGTGGCCACCATCACTCGGGACATCCACCGCCCGGAGCTCGAAACCGGAGCCCAGTCGCTCGACGGTTCGAATACCCCGTCCGCGCCGGGGTCCGAGATCGTCGGTTCGTTCCGACCGATCGTGAGCACCGGCCCGGCGGGCTCCGCCGATCCCGGGCGAGGTCGTCAGGAGGGAAGCGTCGTCATCGGCATCGTGCAGACCCTGCCCAACGGGGACTATTCCCGCCCGATACCGCTCAGCGCCGGCCCCCGGCTACCGGACCTGAATCGAATCCTCAGCCTGGTGATGGTCGTTGTCGGCCTGATGGCGCTGGGTGGGGTGGTCGGCTACGGCGCCGCCGGGCTCATTCCCGAGCGTTGGACTGCCGAGGCCGAGATCATCATGGAAGCCGGGCAGGAACAGCCCGATCGCTACCTCGGCACCCAGCAGGTCCTGGTGCAGAGTTCGGCTGTTCTCGACAGGGCCGTTACCGAACTCCCCGTCGACCGAACCTACGTGGAGGATGAGTTGAAGGTGTTCCCGATCGAGTCCGGTCTGGCGCTCGCCATCAACTTCGTCGACAACGATCCCGAGCTCGCCCGCGCCGTCGTCGAGTCCGTGCTGGCTTCGTTTATGGCCGAGGTCGATGCCGGTGCCGCCGATACAACCGCTGCCGTCTACCGACAGCGCCTCGACCAGTTGGTCGAACAGCGGAACCTGGTCGAGCAGCGGCTGGCCGCGCTCGAAAAGGCCAACGCCGAGGCCGAGTCCGCCGAGCTTCCTCTTCCGTATCCGGGTGATGTCCGCCGCCTGGCCACCGAATCCGATCAGCTACTGGGCCAGATCGTCACACTCGAGGAGACGTTGCTCAACCTGGAGATCGGCGCCGCCCAGCGGGTGGACGCCGTGATCGTGACCGAACCTCGCGTGCTGGCCGAGCCGACCTGGCCCAAGCCGCTCGCCCTCGCCGCTGTTGGAATGCTGGCGGGAGCGGTGCTTGCCGCGCTGGGGCTGTTTCTGCTCTCCGGCTATGAGGCGGCGGCTTCGGCCACCGAGGAGATGGCGTGACCGCCGGGTCGGCCCTGGCGCATTCGGCGTATCTCGAGCGCTCCGCCCTTGTCCTGGTGGCATGGGCGGCGCCGACCATCGCCGCCGCGGTCGTGATCGCCGCCGTCGAACCGCTCGCCGGACTGGCCGTCCCGGTGGTCGTATCCCTTGTGGCTCTCGTCGTCTCCCGGCCGGTGCGGGCCGCCTACCTGCATCTTGCCCTGGCGCCGTTGTTGGCGGGATTCGGCCGAGGTTCCGCGCTGCCGTTGGTCCGACCGGACGAGGCGGTGCTGGCACTGCTCGGGGTGGCCGTGGGTATCCGCCTTCTGTTCGACGGCGTGCCGGGAACGGGCGCCGGCCCCCCGTGCGGTACCGGGTCACCACCCTCGATCGGTCGATCGTGGCGATGGCCGTATTCAGCTCGGTCGTACCGTTGCTGTGGCGGGTGTCGCGTGGCTTTCGGCCGCTGCCCGACGACCTTCTGTACGCCACCACGATGTGGAAGTATTTGATGGTATTCATTCTGTTTCGGCTGGTGGTAACTGGTGAGGCGCAGGTCTGGATGTGCATCAAGATCATGCTGGCCGTCGGCGTCGTGGTCGGCGTGGTGGCGGTCGCCCAGTCGGTCGGTGTGCCCGGCGTACCACGCTTTCTCGCCTGGTTGCACGGCGAGCCCCTGGCCGCGGTGGCCAACAACCGGGGTTCATCGACGCTCGGAACCTCTCACGGAACGGCGGATCTCATGGCATTCAACCTAGGAACGACGCTGGCGTTGTGGCATCTCCGGATCGGGTCCCGTTCGACGACGGCGGCCGCCGCCGGTTTCTTCGGGCTCGCCTGTTTGGCCTCGGGCCAGATTTCCGCCGCCATCGCGCTTCTCGTCGTTGCCGGAACCTTCGGTTTCCTCACCGGCCGTCTCGGTCGCACCCTCATCGTGGCGGTTCCGGCCACAGCCCTGGCCGGTGTTCTGCTGTGGCCGGTCGTCCAGGCCCGCCTGGCCGGAACCGGGACCGATCGCATTCCCGACAGCTGGGAGGCCCGCTATTTCAACCTGACCAACTACTTCTGGCCGGAGCTGTTTCGCAGCGGCAACTGGCTGCTCGGGGTACGACCGGCCGGGCGGCTTCCGTCGTTCGAACCGTGGCGTGAATGGGTCTACATCGAGAGCGGCCACACCTGGTTGCTGTGGACAGGGGGTATCCCCATGGCTCTGGCCTTCCTCTGGTTCACATGGCGCTCGCTGAGAATATCGACGGCCCTGGCCGCGTCCTCGCCGCCACGGATGGTGATCGGCCCGTCCGACACCCGCGGATCCGGATCGCGTGTGTTGCGTGGTGCCGCGCTGGCATCGATCGGCCCCGTTGTCGGTCTGGCCACCGCGGTGGCGGTGTCCGTGGTGTTCGTGTTGATGCTCTTCGACGTTCATCTCACGCTTCGCGGTCCGGCCGAAACCCTCTTTCCCCTCCTCGCCCTCACCACCGTTCCCGTGCTCTGGGACTCGAGCCTCCGCTGGGACAGGATCGTGGCCGGTGACGGCGGCCGCTGGTGGTCGGCGGCGAGGGGGGCGGCTCGGCCGGCAGCGGTTCGGACGATCCGTCGATTCGTCGGCGGTGCCGCCATCGTGCTGGTTGCAGTCGGTGTCATGGCCGGCTGCAGTTCGGGGACCGACTCAACCGGGAACGCGGTTTCCCGGTCCGCCGTTGGTGACGGTGAACCATCGATTGCATCGGAGCGTGACGGACCCGACGGCGGACCGATCGCCACCGACGATGACGACGTCGCCGACGTGGCGGCGCCGCTGGCCGTCGTGGCCGTGCAGGGGCCGGTCGACGAGGCCGCGTCCTACGTGGCGGTGAGCTGGAGCCACATCGACCTCGCCCGTCATCCCGACCAGGATCCTCTGGCCACCGGGTACGAGATCGCCCGCAACGGCCGGATCGTCGGGGAAACCGAGGTCGACGAGGAGGTGTGGGACGACTTGGCGTTCCGTGAACCGGGTGTGCAACCCGGACTCCACCGGTACCAGGTCCGCGCCATCACCGACTCCGGAGCGGGGCCCTGGTCGGACCCGGTCGGCGTTTCCGTTCGCGGCAACGACGACGTCGGACCGGTGTTCGCCGTCGACGACTACGAGGGGACCGATCTCGAACGGGCGGAGCAGGCGGTGGCCGACGCCGACGATGCCGGTGGCGGCGTCGTTCTCTTCGGCGACGCCACCTACAACTTCGACGACACGCTGTTCATCGATGGCGACGGGATCATCCTGCGCGGCGCCGGACAATCGGAGACCGTACTGCGTCCGTCGTTCCCGGGAACCGCGGATTCCTGCGGCCGGGTCACGCCGCTGCTGTTGTTCCGCGGCGATCCGGAGGAGCTCGACGCCCGCGTCGCCACTGACGTCGCCCGCGGCTCGACCGAGATTCCGCTCGACGGCCCCAACGTCGCTCGATGTCGGGGACTTCGTCGAATTCGACGGGGTCGTCGGGCAGCTCCCCACCTACGAGTACCCGGCCCTCGGCATCGCCCAGGACCCCTCGACGGGCGACGACGAGCGCTACCCGTTCGACGGGGGAACCGTGATCGCGGTCAGCGACGACACCGTGACCATCGACCACCCGACCAGCCCGATACTCACCGAGGGCTCCCGGGTGTACCGCTACGGCAGCGGTCGCGGAAACGGGGTGGAGCTGCTCACCGTCGAGGGCGGCGGTGCCGACGACGAGACGTACCACCGCCTTCTGGACATCGGCTATCAGATCGACTTCCACTTGGCCGATGTCACCGCCCGCTGGGCAAACCGCAACTTCCTCGACGCCAGCGGCCACGGGATCACCATCGTCGGTCTCACCGGGATCGAGGGCGGAGCCGCCGGCTACGAGCCCGAGCCGTGCAAGTACAAGGTCGGGTTCGGGCCGGCGACCGACGTCGTCGTGGTCGACAGCGTCCTCGGGTCGCCCGATCATGATCGCAACATGAGCCTCATGACCACCCAGTTCGTCTATCGGGCTCTCGTCCGCAACACCGTGTTCGGAGGCAGTCGAACGTATGGGTTCAACGAACACGGCGGCGGTAGCCGCGACCTCGTGGTCGAGAACAACTGGTTCGGCACGGGCCCCACGGGCTGGGCCGGCATCCTGCTCGGCAACGACACGTGGGGATTCGGCGGCGAGACGGCGATCCGCTCCAACCAGTTCGTCGACAACGTCGTCGACGTGCTCATGGTGGAGAATCCCTACGGTGTGGTGGTCGCCGGGAACCGGTCCGTCGGCTGCGTCGACGTCTGCCTGTCGTGGAGCGGTTGGGGCGTCACAGACGCGAACGAGGCGGACGGCGCGGACAGCGTCGAGGAGGCGAACAACGCAGACGGTGCCGACGACGCCGACCGTCCCGAGGACGCAGACGGTGCCGACGTTGCCGACGTTGCAGACGGTCCCGCCGCCGCAGACGGTGACGGCACCGTCCCGCCGCCGATAGCGGATCCCGCCGACTACGGCTCGGCCCGTCTGGTGGTGACGGGCAACCACATGGTCTCCTCCGGTGGAGGACTTGCGCTCGGTACCGACGACAGCAACGGCTACCCGTGGACCGGCATCCGCGACGCAGCCGTCACAGGAAACGTGGTCGAGTCGGGCGACGAGCCGGCGCTGCAGATCCTGGGAGACGGCTCGCTGAGCGGTCGGCTCTGGGTATCGGGCAACCGGCTGGAGGGAGAAGTGACCACACCGGAACCAGGCGACGACTGGTGGTGGTGGGCGAACACGGCCGGACCGGACACCTCCGAGCAGCCGTTGCCCGACTGGATGAAGATCCATCAATCCTGGGAACTCGACCGGAGCGAGCGGTGACCTCGCCGTATCATCTCATCGACGTCCACCGACCGGCGGCCCGTTCCCGGCGGGTGCAGCTGGTGCTCAAGCGGAGCCTCGATCTGGTGGTGGCGTCGGTTCTACTGGTCATTCTGACCCCGCTGCTGGCCACGGTCGGGCTTGCGGTCCGGGTGACCTCGCCGGGTCCCGCCATTTTTCGGCAGCAGCGGCTTGGTCTGCATCAGCGGCCGTTCACCGTGTTGAAGTTCCGGTCGATGCGCACCGACGCCGACCCCGATGTCCATCGCCGGTTTCTCCAGCAGCAGGCGAACGGCGATTGTGATGACATCGATCTGTTCAAGGTGGCCGATGACGCCCGCGTCACACCGGTCGGTCGCCTGATCCGCAAATTGAGCATCGACGAGCTTCCCCAGTTGGTCAATGTGGTGCGAGGGGAGATGAGTCTGGTCGGGCCCCGGCCGGATCTCGCCTACTCACTCGACATCTACGCGGCCCACCACTTCCGTCGGTTCGACGTTGCCCCCGGCCTGACCGGGCTGTGGCAGGTGAGCGGTCGGAGCGAACTGTCGTACCTGGAGATGTTGGAACTCGACGTGGCCTACGCCGACGGCTGGAGCCTCGGCCTCGATCTGCTGATCCTGGCCCGGACCCTGCCCGAGCTGATGGCTGTCGACCGGGCCGGGTGAGCTGATCGAACAGGGCAACCCACCTGCCGGGCACGGGCACGAAGGACGCAGAATGAGGCCTGACAATCGTCGGATAGTCGTCACCGGTGGAGCCGGCTTCCTCGGCAGCCACGTCGTCGATCTGTTGGCCGAGGCGGGGAACCGGGTTGTGGTCATCGACAACCTGTCGTCCGGCTGCCGGCGGAACCTGGCCCGGCACCTCGAGCGGCCGGCCGGAAACGGGGCCGAACGGGCGGTGACCCTGGTCGAGGCCGATGTCACGGACGCGGCGAGGATGTACGACTTGATCGTCGACACCGATGTCGTGATCCACATGGCCGTGGCCTGCATTCGTACCGGCATCAATCGACCTCGTCTGGTACACGACGTGAACGCCACCGGCACACTCAACGTCTGCCTGGCCGCCCGGCGCAACCGAGTCGGCCGCCTTGTCTACGTCTCGTCGGCGGATGTCTACGGCACGGGTCGAACGGTACCGATGACGGAGGAACATCCGACCGACCCGATGACCGTTCACGGTGCCTCGAAGCTGGTCGGGGAGGCGTACGCCCGAGCCATCGACCGGACTCATGGGCTGCCCGTCGTCATCGTCCGGCCGTTCAACGGATATGGGCCGAGGGGGCCCGTCCGGGGCACGGGTGCCGAGGTCGTGCCCAAGTTCGTGTTGAGAACGATGGCCGGTGAACGACCGATCATCTTCGGTTCGGGGGTCCAGACCCGTGACTTCGTATGGGTGGAGGATCTGGCCAGGGGTATTGCGGCGGCGGCATCGAGCGACGAGGCCGTCGGTGCCACGATCAACATCGGTCGAGGTCAGGAGGTTTCGATCCGTCAGCTGGCGGCAAAGGTGCTGGCCATCCTCGGCCGCGGCGACGAGCTGCCGATGTTCGACGCCTCCCGACCCGGTGATGTCGAGCGTCACCTCGCCGACGTCGAGCGAGCCGACCGACTGCTCGGCTGGCGGCCGACCGTCTCGATCGACGAGGGTCTTCGTCGCTACATCGATTGGTTGGAGGCCAACCATGACCCGCATCGGTGGCTGCAACAGGATGAGCGGAGGAACTGGTGACGGCGGTGATGAGCGTTCTGCGTCACGGGCGCCGGAATCCCGATTCGACTCGACCGCCGGATACGGGCCGCGGGCTCCTCGGCAACCTCGGTTGGAGCGTTCTGGCCGAGATCGTGCGGCTTGCCAGCTCGTTTCTCGCGTTCCTGATCCTGATCAGAATCTACGAGCCGGCCGACTTCGGCCTGCTGGTCGCCACCACGGCGCTGGCCACCACCCTCTTTCCGCTCGCCAGCGTCGGAGGCGGCTGGCTCGCTCTCCAACGCGTCACGACTGATGGATGGAGCGCGACCGACGCCCTCGCGATGACCTCCGGATTGACGGTCCTCGGATCGCTGCTCATCGGCTCGATCGCGGTGCTGCTCCGCCCGGTGATCCTGCCTCAGATGCCGGTGTTGTGGTTCGTCGGCCTGACCATCAGCGACATGCTGCTGCTCGGGCTGGTGGAGGTCACCCTGTTCGCGGCGCAAGCTGTCGAGCGGCTGGTCGCCAAGGCGATTGCCTGGACGGTGTACGGACTCGGCCGGGCCGGCGCCGCCGGCGTCGTGCTGGTTACAACCGACGAACCCGGGCTCGGGCTGTGGGTCGCGGTGTCTGTTGCGGTCGGCCTCGTGGTGCTCGCCGTCGCCCAGAAGGCCACCGTTGGTCACGTCGTGCGGCCGCGGTCGCCGCGATGGGTCGATGTGCGGGAGGGCCTCCCCTACAGCCTCGGATTCGGGGTGGAACGTCTGCTGGCCACAACCGACAACATCCTGCTGGTCCGCTTCGACTTCTCGGCCGAGGCCGGGCTCTACGCCGCTGCTCGGCGTCTGCTCACCGTGTCGCTGGCTCCGTGCATGGCTGCGCTCCATGCGGTCAGCGCCAGGTTGTGGCGGGCCGGCACCCGCTCGGTGTCCGAGGCCCGCAGCATGGCCGTCCGTTTCACTGTCATCGGTGCCGGCTACGGGCTGGCGTCGCTGGTGGTCTGGCTCGTCTTCGGCGGGGCGCTGGCCCGGCTTCTCGGATCGGCCTATGAGGACAGCGCCGACATACTGCCGTGGTTGAGTGTGCTGCCTCTGCTGGTGGTGCTCGAGGTGTTTGCCGCCACCGCATTGACCGGTTCCGGGCTCCACCACCGGCGGGTGGCCTTGAGTGTGGCGGCCGGTCTGCTCAATGTGGCGCTCAATGTGGCCCTCATCCCGGCAAACGGGTGGCGCGGTGCGGTGGCGGCATCGTTGGCCACATCGGTTGTCTACGTGCTGGGACTGTGGATGACCCTGTCCCATGCCGCCGGCCGACCGCATCCCGTCAGAACCCAGCAGACGTCCGCGTCGTCGGCACCGCGCCAGTAGGAGATCTCGACCATGACCGCCAGCCCTTCCGTCCTCCGCCCGTCGACCGAAGACCAGATCTGGGATGGCACCGTCGCCGCCCTTTCTGCGGGCACGGTCTATCAAACCTCGATGTGGGCGCAGGTGAAGGGCTCGCGCACCAGAGTCCGTCGGGTCGAGTCCACGACCCCGACGGACGCCGGGACGACCCGGTCGGTCGCCCAGCTGCTCATACGTCGTCTCGGGCCTCTGGCCACCGCCGCCTACGTCCCCTACGGCCCATTGCACGAAGCGCAACCGGTCACCATCGCCGAGGTGCGACCGATTGTGGAGGCCATCGAGGTCCAAGCACGGGCGGCCGGCTGTGCGGTCGTCCTGGTCCAACCGGCCCGAAGCGACCAGGTGACGGCGGCCGCACTTCGCCACCTGGGCTACGGCCCGGCGCCGGTGGATGTTGCCACCTCGGCCACACTCGAGGTGGAACTCGGGGTCTCGGACGAGGAACTTTTCTCCCGCCTGTCGAAATCGCGGCGCCGGAATGTGCGCCGGGCTCGATCGAGCGGCGTGACGGTCAGGACGGGTGGCCGTGCCGATCTGTCGACGCTGGTCCGGCTGTATACGGCGTCGGCTCAGCGCCAAGGGTTTCTTCCGATGTCGCTTCCCTATCTGTTGCGCCAGTGGGACATCCTCCACCCCAGCGGGCATATGGAGCTACTCCTCGCCGTCATGGACGGTCGCACGGTGGCGGCCGGGACCATGATCGGGTTCGGTGGGCTGGCCGAGTTCAAGTTGACCGGATGGGATGGATCCGACCAGGCCCGCACCGCCAACGCCAACGAGCTGTTGAACTGGGTGATGATGAGCAGAGCCAATGCTGCGGGCTACTGGGTGTTCGATCTGGGGGGCCTGCCCCGAGATCTGGCGGTACGGGCCGGCGATGTCGGGGTCGTGGCGGCCGTGCGGGGTACCGGCTCGGAGTTCAAACACGGTTGGGGCGGCGAACTCGCCATCCATCCTCGGACGGTTCAGAAGATCCTCCGACCGATCGGTCACATCTCCTACGGACTACCGGCCCAACTGCTCGCCGACGATGGCTGGGGCGGTCGCATCGTCAACTGGGTGAGGCGAACATGACGACCGGGACAAGGCAACCGATGGTTCTTTGCGATCCGTGTTCAGACACCGGCTGGGAGCGGCTCTCGGCGGCCCGGGGCCACCTCTTCCACTCGCCGTCGTGGCTGCGGGCGCTGCGAGACGCGTACGGACACGATCCCCGCGCGCTCATGACACCAGATGGCGGAATCGCCTGGGTGGGGGTCAACGATCTGCGTGGTTCGAGGTTGGCTTGTCTGCCGTTCAGCGATTTCGGCGGACCGACAGGAGGCGGTGACGTCGAGGCGCTTGTCCCGGCACTGCAACGCCACTGGACCGGCGAGGTCCCGACCTCGGTGCGGATTGTCGACGGCCACCCGGACTATCAGATCGATCGTGCGACGATCGATCTGCTGGCCGACCGCCTCGACATGGTGGGGCGTGTGCATCACGTTTGGCACTGGACCGATCTGCTGAGCCCCGGGGTGACGTCGCCGGTCGTGCCCGATCGTGGCTCCGACGCGACCGTATGGGAGGAGACGGCCGAGGATCCACTCTGGTCGGCTCTGGCCGCCCAGGCCCGGCAGAATGTGCGCCGGGCCCGCCGGAGTGGGGTCCGGGTGGAGGTCGACGGCAGGCGGGCGTCGCTGGCGGTGTTCGAGGAGCTGCACCGCAGTCTGCGGCGGAGAAAGTATCGACTGCTGGCCCAGCCGGCGTCGTTCTTCGACGCACTGCATCGTCACTTCGCCCCCGACCGACTGGCCGTGGTGGTGGCGCGGATCGCCGATGATCCGGTGGCGGCCGTCGTCCTGCTCCGCCACGGCGACCACGGTTACTACAAGTTCAACGCGTCGAACAGCAGGGGCTGGGCGAGCCGGGCCAACGATCTGGTGATGTGGACGGCGCTGGTCCAGGCCCGCCGGTGGGGGTGTCAACGTTTCGATCATGGCATCAGCGATCTCGACCAACCCGGTCTGATTCGCTACAAGACGAAGTACGCGTCGGGCCAACGCGAGGTGGTCACGTTGACAAGACCCGGTCGTGTTGGGCGTCGGTGGTGGACCGGAACGGTTGAGCGCGGTTTGTCAACGGCGACTCGTCTGGCCACCGCGGAACCGTGTCCGGACTGGGTCGGCCGCCGGCTCAGCCGATCCCTGTACCGGCTCTTCTGCTGATGCTGTCGTGGTGGTTGGATTTCCTGCCACTCACTAGCCGGGGGCCGGTTGGGCGTCCGGCCGGTTTCGGGTGGCGGCCATCTCGGCTTCCCGCACGAAAAAGGAGGTGAGGAACGCCGGAAGGAACAGCAGCGCAGCGAGTCCGAACGCGATCCGGTAGGCCGTCAACCCCATGTCGGCCTTGAGGGCTGACGTGAGTGTCGTCGCAACCACGGCCGTTCCGATCGCCAGCGCCATCTGCCGCTGGGTGGTGAAGATCGACACCGCCCGACCGGTGTCCTCATGCGATGTGGTGGCGTAGGCCACCGTCTGGAGGCTGACGAACAGGAAACCCATGGCCAGACCCCGGCCGAACGTGCCGGTACGTAGCAGCCACAGCCCGGTGTCGTCGCCGACGAAGGCGAACGTGCCCGACACGAGCGCGGCGGCCATGGCCCCGACCCGCAACAGCACGAGGGGGCCGAAGCGGTGGAAGGCCCGGCGCGCCGCGAAGTTCGACACGAGGAAGACGGCGAACGCCTGCGGCGCCTGGGTGGTGCCGGCCTCCGTCGCCGAGAGGCCACGATGGCCCTGCAGATAGATGGGGAGCACGTAGATCAGGCTGATGAAGGCGGCGTAGGTCGACAGGGCGTAGACGTTGATGATGCTGAAGTGATGGTCGGCCAGGAGACGGAGGTCGACCAGCGGTGACGGGATCGACAACTCGTAGCGAACCAGGCCGATCAACGCCACGACGCCCACCACCGCCGTGGTCAACGTGGTGGCCGACGTCCACCCGTTTCGAGGACCGGCCGAGAGCGCGTAGAGCACACCGGCCAGGCCGACGGCGGCCAGCGCAAAGCCGATGGTGTCGAAGTTCCCGGCGGGATCGGAATCCTCCACCCGCAACCACAACCAGGCCAGCGCCACCGCCAGCAGGCCGATCGGCAGGTTGATGAAGAAGATCCACCGCCAGCTCAGGTTGTCGACGAGAACGCCGCCGAGGATCGGACCGATCGACGGGGCGACCACCGCAACGCCGATGACCGCCGAAGCGGCCCGTGCCCGCTCGTTTTGCGGGTACGCCCCGGTACAGAATGGCGGCGCCCACCGGAAGAATCAGACCGGACGGCAGACCCTGCAGCACCCGGGCGGCCACGAGCCACCCGAGCGACGGCGCCAGGCCGCACAACATCGATGCCACCACGAACCCGGCGATGGCCATCATGAAGGCCGTCTTCGAACCGATCCGATCCGCGATCCAGGGAGCGGCCGGGATGCCGATGGCGAGGCTCAGCAGGTAGCCGAGAACGACCCATTCGACCTCGTTGGCCGGGACTCCGAAGTCGTCCCCGATGGCCGGGAGGGCGACATTGACCGCCGTCGAGTCGAGGATCTGGATGAACACCCCGACCACATAGACGATGAGGACGGCCGTTTTGTAGTTTGGACGCACTCTCGCTAAGGCTAAGGGCCCGGAAGGGCGCTTGTACCCAGCAGCCGCCGGTCGAATTCCGGTCACGACTACAGTGGTGGCCCTCATGGTTGCTACCGCCGCAAGCGAACCATCGAACGACCTCGGCGACCTCGTCGAGTCCGGTTACCGCCCGCCCAGACTGCTGCCGCGTCTGCGCGAGGTCTGGCGCCATCGCGAGCTGCTCCGGAACCTCACTCGTCGTGAGCTGAAGGTTCGCCACAAGAACAGCGTCATCGGGGTGTTCTGGAACCTGCTGAACCCCTTGCTCCAGCTCGTCGTCTACAGCTTCGTGTTCACCGTGGTGCTGGCCAATGGCCTGCCGCGGTTCCCCATCAAGCTGCTGGCCGGCGTGGTCATCTTCCAGCTGTTCGCTCAGGGGGTCACCGGCGCAACCAACTCGGTCGTGTCGAGCGCCCCGTTGGTGAAGAAGATCTGGTTTCCCCGGGAGATCCTGCCGATGTCTTCGGTGGCGTCGAACTTCGTGACGTTCCTCAGCAGGCTCCTGATCCTGGTGGCCGGACTGGCGGCGTTCCGCCACGAGCCCGAGTGGTCGATGATCTGGCTGCTGCCGATAGCGCTGCTGATCGTGGTCGTGCTCGCTGCCGGCCTGGGCATGCTGCTGGCGGCGATCAACGTGTTGTTCCGCGACGTGTCACACTTCCTGGAGCTGATCATGCTCGCCCTGTTCTGGGGGACGCCGATCGTGTATCAGTACGACTTCGTGGCTCGGGCTCTCGTCGATCGATTCGGTCCGAGTGGCGAGTCGCTGGCGCTGCTGAACCCTCTGCTCCCGGCCGTCATGACCTTCCAGCGGGTGCTCTACAACCCCACGAATTTCGACTCCGAGATGCAGGCCCGGTTCGAGTACACCCTGCGGCCGACGTCGTGGTACCTCGAACGCCTGGCCATCTCCGGTCTGGTGGCAGTGGTGTTCCTCTATCTCGGCCTCCGGGTCTTCGCCCGCCTCGAAGGCCGCTTCGCCGAGCGACTGTAATATCCGTCGTCGGCCCGGTGCGCCGCCTCTTGCCGGAACCGGCCTCACTCGGAGCGACGGTGACGGCACTCACCTTGGCCGGCATCGGCGGAAATCTCCTGGATCGGCTTCGACTCGGAGTCGTTCGTGACTCCTTTCCTTGGGCGCGTACCACTGGAACCTCGCAGACATCTACCTGGTCATCGGCCTGCCCATCGCCGTTGGGGTGAATCGTGAGCCGACTACGAGCTGCCTTGTACGCGGCATCCGCCGTCGGTGACAGCCATTCTGACCATGGCGCCGACCGGCAATCCGCACTAGCTGATCCGGCGCGGCATGGGGTGGGCCATCAGGACCGCAGATCGTCCTGGGCTAACGCTCAAGGGTCACGTCCATGGTGGCCCCGCCCCAGCCGCTGACCTGGTCCCGGCCCTCGACGGTTACCGTGGTGACCTCGTCAGGGATCTCGATACCCGACTGTGACCGGGTGAACGGTTGCTCGGCCGCGTGGTCGTGGAGCAGGATACGTTCGCCGAAGACGGTGCCGTCCGGCCCGACCACCCTCCAGGCGTCGGCGTAGCGCTCGGGGCTGTCGTAGGGCGACGAAAGGGTGACGTCGAACGTCCAGGAACCGTCGCCATCATGAACGGCCTCGACTCCAACGACGTCGGGGTACAACTCGGTCACCTCGGTGGCATCGGACACCGTTGCCGCCGGTTCATCGTCCGGCGTGCTCTCGATGGACACATCGGCGGTGCAGGCGCTCAGGGCGATGACGACGGCGAGGAGAGTCGGAAGAACTCGATTCATCCCCCCACTATCACATACCGGAGCTACGAAACGGGGCCGGCCGGCGCCGGTAGGCCGAGTTGCGCTTCGGCGTCGGAGACCTGAACACTTCGATGGCCGCCCGGACCGTCCGATCCGTCGAACGTGATCGTGGCCTTGACCCGTCCGAAGTCGCCCTTCGGCCCCTTCACCCGGAATCCGGCCGCCTCATTCTGACGGTCCAGCTCGTCGTTGCTCTCGGCATCCCGGGCCACGACGGTGATGCGGTACACGTCCTCGAGCAGCGGCAGGTCCTCCAGCGCGAACCGGAGCTCACCGTCACCCGGCTGCACCCGCAGTCGCTCGCCCACGATGTGATTGGTGTTCTGGCGGATCATCGGATTTCCATCCCGAGCCTGGATCAGCAGGAACAGCACGAACTCGCACGGCTCCTTCACCCGGTAGCGGACCACGAACGGCACGCGGTCGCCCGGCGAGAACGCGTCCTGCTCCGGCGGCTTCAGCACCTGGGCCTCGAGCAGCTCGACCGCCTTGTCCTTCTTCACGTAGAACCTGCCGTCGTGCCGCTGGTCGGCCGGCGCGGCGTCGAGTTTGCCGTGCAACGCCGTGCGGTACACGTCGATCGCCTCTCGGGGCTCGCCGATGAACAGCAGTTCACCTCGCTGCAGCACTGCCGCCCGATCGCACAGTTCGCGGACCCGGCCGGGCCCGTGGCTCACGATCACCATCGTGTGATCCAATTCCCTGAACCGATGGATCCGCTCCATGCACTTGAGTTGGAACGCCTCGTCGCCGACGGCCAGCACCTCGTCGACCAGGAGCACATCGGGTTCGAGGTTCGTGGCCACCGAGAAGCCGAGCCGAGACGCCATACCCGACGAGTAGTACTTCACCTGCATGTCGATGAACTCACCGATCTCGGAGAAGGCGACGATGTCGTCGAAGATCTCGTCGACATACGCCTTGGAGAAACCGAGGATCGAGGCGTTGAGGTAGATGTTCTCCCGTCCCGTCAGATCGGGGTGGAAGCCGGCGCCCAGCTCCAGCAGCGCCGACATTCGACCCCTCACCCTGATGCGGCCATCGGTTGGGCGAAGGGTGCCGGCCATGATCTTGAGGAGTGTGCTCTTGCCCGAACCGTTGTGACCCATGAGCCCGAGCGTCTCGCCCTGGCGGACCTCGAACGACACGTCCGACAACGCGTCGATGACCCTGCCCTGTCGTTGTTCCCGACGGGCCAGGCTGATGACGCGGTCCTTGACCGTCGACGACGAATCCCCTCCGACCGAAAACGTCTTCGAGACGCCGTCGACCTCGATGGCTATCGGGGGGACGGGTCCGTCGGGCGCAGCTGCGGCGGGGTGATCGGATTGATCACGCTGCACTTGGTTGTTCACTACGGGCCAAGAGTAGTGGGCGGCCAACCCGACCCGATATCACCTGGGCAAGAAACCCTCCCCTCGACTGGCGGGGCGGTCTCGCTGTTCGTCAGCCGTCCTGCATCACGTTCAGCAGCTCCAGCATGGCCCGCCGGTTCTGCTGTCGACCTTCCTCGGTGTCGTTGCCGGCCACGAAGTCCGAGGCTCCGAAGCCGGTGGAGATGAGCTGATCGTCGCCGATGTCGAGGGTGCGGTAGAAATCGATGACCGCTTCGGCGCGCTGCTGCGACAACTCGAGGTTGAACTCGGCGTTGCCCGAGGAGTCGGTGAACGCCGTGACCGACATCACGATGTGGGGGTTCAGCTTCAGGACGTCACCGCAGGCTTCCAGGAACGGGATGTACTCGGGGTCGATAACTGACGAACCCGACTCGAACAGCACGGGTTTCTCGAGCACGACGTCGGACACGGTCGGGTCCGGTGCGGCGGGATCGATGGTGTACTCGGGCACGAGCGCTTCCTGGCCGAAGACCTCGGCGGCCGAGTCCAGGAAACTGCGGGCCTCGGTCTCGGAACGGAACGCGCCCTCGATGTAGAGCTTTCCGTCGGTGCGGATCGTTGCCGTGGCCGGGCCGACGCTGCCGTCGGTTTCAGGGGCCGACGGCTCGATTCTGATCGTCAGACTGTCCGCCGGGTTGTCGGCCGCATCGACGGCTGCGGCGGCTGCATCGGCCGCATCCGATACGCCGGCTCCATCGGCGGTGTCGTCCGATTCGACGGCGTCGACGGCGGCTGCGGCCTCAGCGGAGTCCGGCTCGGTCTCGTTCGAGGTGGACGAAGATGTCGACCCTACCGACGAGATCACCTGGTCCAGAGTGCCGAGTTGGTACAGCCCGATGCCAACGGCGACAAGCGCTGTCAGGGTCAGCACACCGACCACAGCCGGCCATCGACGGCCCTGGTCGGAAGTCGCCGGCGCCGCGTCGATCGAGGGCCTCTGGTGGTAGCGGCGAGGCTCGACTCGGAGCGGGGCTCGCTGCTGATCGGAGGTGAGCCGTGTCTGAGGAGGTGGATAGGCGGGCGCGGCCTGATGAACGGTGGCGTTCGGATCGGGAGTGGCGTCGAAGGGGGTTGCCTCGAACACCGGCGCCTCGACCGGCGGCGTCGCCGGCACCTGCCGCGTGACCGGTGGATCGACGGGTTGGGCGCGGTTGGCATCCGCGATCTCGAGAACTCGCTCGACGGCAGCCGGAGACCAGGGTCCGCCGCCCGGTCGGTTCGGGTGCGTGAGCCGAATCCGTTCGGCGATCTGCGCGGCCGACAAGCCGCGTGACCGCAGCTCCTCGAGCCTCCTGATGACCTCCAGGACGTTGCCGAGGCTCCTGTGCTCGGCCGTCGAGATCGCCGCGGCCGCCACGTTCTGATCGGGATCGTGTTCCACCGTATGCTGCCCTCCCCCTAGCGTCGGTCTGGCGCAGTGTCGGGCGTGGCGCCCGACGGTCACGTCGTGGATGGGTGCCGGCCGATTCCCACGGGCGGTCGGCGGTCCGCATGGAGCTGTGATTCCTTGCAACTGCACACAAGGGTAACATCCATGGGTCTTGTTGCCCATGGTTGGATGGTGATGCGGTGTCAGCCGCTCATCGTCTCGGCAAGTCGCCCCGGAGCGGTGCTCGTTCGGTAGCATCAGAGCAGCAGATCAAATGCGTAGGCTGCTTTGCGCCGGGGAGTGCTGCATGCAAATTTCAACAAGAACGTCACATGGCCTGATCTTGGCCCAAGGGCCCTCGGGCCGGTAGAGTCAGCGGTCGTGTCGGACTTCCTCCGCGAGTATCTGCTCGTCCTTCTCTTCGGCCTGCTGGCCGTGGGTGTCGTGGGTGCTTTCATCGGTTTGGCGTCGCTACTGCGGCCCAGTCGCCCGACTGCCGGAAAGCTCGAGAACTACGAGTCGGGAGTCGACCCCGTCGGTGGCGGTTGGTCCCAGTCCCAGATCCGGTACTACATATTCGCGCTGCTGTTCGTGATGTTCGACGTCGAGGCCGTGTTCATCTTCCCGTGGGCCACCCGGCTGGAGCAGTACGGGCTCTTCGGGCTGGTGGAGATGGTCATCTTCATCTTCATCCTGGCTCTCGGCCTGGCCTATGCCTGGCGCAAGGGTGTCCTGCGATGGGTTTGATCGTCTCGGGCCTCGCCCTCGTCCTCGCCACTCCGTGCCACGAAATCCGGCCTCTGAATGGAAGGGGTTGTCATGGGATTGGTTGAATCGGGCAAGATGCCGAAAGGCCTGACCAAGCTGCTCAACATGAGCCGTAAGTACTCCCTGTGGATGTATCAGTGGGGTCTGGCCTGCTGCGCCATCGAGATGGGGGCGGCCATCGGGTCCCCGCGATACGACGCGATGCGGCTCGGGGTCATCCCTCTTCCGGCCAGCCCCCGCCAGTCCGATCTGCTGATCATCGCCGGCACGGTCTGCGACAAGACCGCACCGGTGGTGCGGCGCCTCTACGAGCAGATGCCGGAACCGAAGTACGTGATCTCCATGGGTTCGTGCGCCAACTGCGGCGGCCCGTACTGGGACAGCTATTCGGTAACCAAGGGTGTCGACCAGATCATCCCGGTCGACGTCTACGTGCCGGGATGCCCGCCCCGCCCGGAGGCACTCCTCGAGGGCATCGTGTTGTTGCAGGAGATGATCCTCAACGAGGACATGGCCGAGAAGTGGAAGGGGGATCCCCTTGCCGTCAGCTGACTCAGAGGCCCAAGAGACCGAATCCGAGGAAACGGCCGCCGACGACACCGTCGTCGACGAGGCTCGTTCCGCCCTACTCGAAGCGCTGACCTCGGAACTCGGCGACGCACTGGTCGCCTCCCACCTCGAATCCGACCGGGACCTGTGGATCCGGGTCGCCACCGACGCGTGGACCGACACCGCCGACTACCTCCGCAACCGCCAGCGATTCCGGTTCTTCGACTGGCTGTCGGCCATCGACTGGATGCAGTCACCGTTCGGCCGCAGCCTTGACGCAGAAGTGGATAAGCAGGCCGAGGCGCCGGCAACCGACGCCGTCGAGTCCGACGAAGCCGCCGAAGAGGAGACCGCCGGCGGCTACTCCGGCACGGGGGCCGACGGTGTCACGGGTGGTGCAACCCGTTTCCAGGTGTTCGCCAGGGTCTACAACCTCTCGACCGGGCTCGGCCTCAACCTCAAAGCCGATGTCCCCGAAGGCGCTGATGGCGCACTGGCCATCGGCACGTGGATCGACACCTATCCCGGCGCCGCCTGGCACGAACGGGAAACTCACGAGATGTTCGGCATCAGCTTCGTCGGCAACGATGATATGCGCCACCTCTATCTCCCAACCGACTTCGAGGGTCATCCGCTGCGCAAGGACTACCCACTGCTCGCCCGCCTCGTGAAACCGTGGCCGGGCATCGTCGATGTGGAACCGATGCCGGAGGTGGCGGAGCCCGACGCCGAGGCCGAGCCGCCTGCGCCATCCGCCGAGAACACCGAGGCCGAGCCCGACGGCGAAGGGGAGGCCAACGACGATGACTGAGATCATGGATCGCCGACAAATGGCGTACATTGCGGCCCAGGCGGCCGACGCCCGCGTCAATATCGAACTCGAAACCGAGGGAATGACCCTCAACATCGGCCCACAGCACCCGGCCACCCACGGCACACTGCGGATCATCCTGCAGCTGGATGGCGAACAGGTCATCGAGGCCGACCCGATGATGGGTTACATGCATCGGGGCTATGAGAAGCTGTCCGAGGTCCGCACCTACCCGCAGGTCACCACGCTGATCAACCGGATCGACTGGCTCGGTAGCTTCGCCAACGAGGTCCCGTTCATCCTGGCCGCCGAACAGTTGATGGACATCGAAGCCCCACCTCGGGCTCGTTGGATCCGCACCATCCTGTTCGAGCTGGCCCGAGTCGCCAACCTCACCTTGTTTCTCGGCGACATGGCGGTACAACTCGGTGCGTTCACCCCGGTGTTCTACGCCTTCCGCGACCGCGAGTACATCCTGAACCAGATCGAGGCCGCGACGGGCGGGCGCTTCCATCCCAACTTCGACCGGATCGGCGGTGTGAAGGACGACCTCCCGGCCGGCTGGAACGACGGCACGAAGTACGCACTCAAGGAAATCCGAGATTTCTGCGACGAGATGGAGGATCTGATCGTCGGCAACGAGATCTTCGAGGCCCGCACCCGGGGCATCGGTGTCATTCCGGCCGACGTCGGCCTGTCGTATGGTCTCTCGGGCGCCAACATCCGGGCGTCGGGCGTCGACTGGGACATCCGACGAGACAACCCCGATCTGCCGCTGGCCTACAACGAGATCGACTGGAAGGTCTGGACACACCCCGACGGCGACTCGTTCGCCCGCTATTGGGTGCGCCTACAGGAAACCCGCGAAGCCTGTGACATCGTCGAGAAGCTGCTCGACGGGCTGCCGTCCGGCCCGATCATGGCGAAAGTGCCCCGCATCATCAAGGTGCCCGAGGGCGAGGCCTACGTCGCCACGGAAAACCCGCTCGGGGAGATGGGGTATTACGTCATCAGTCAGGGTGGGCTCGAGCCGTTCCGGGTCAAGATCCGCTCCGCCAGCTTCTCCAACATGTCGATCACACCGTGGCTGCTCAAGGGCACCTACGTGCCGGACGTGATCACGATCCTGGCCTCGCTCTACTTCATCCTCGGGGACATTGACCGGTGACCGTTCGCTTCGCTCACCATCCCCCCGCCTTTCGCCTGCGGCGAAACGCTACGCCGTTGCTGCGGTGGGGTGCGTCGCCGCTTGCCGGGGGGTTTGAATCGTGTTGACGTCCACCTTCGCTGTTGAGTTCGCCTACTGGCAGACGTCCATCTTCAAGCTGTTGATGGCGTTTGTCGCCGTGCTCATACCCGCCGGCGGCACCGTCTACCTCTACCTGTTCAAGATGGTGTCGTTCATGCAGAGTCGCCTCGGCCCCATGGAGGCCGGGCCCTACGGCTCCCTCCAGCTCGTGGCCGAGGTGGGCAAGTGGGCCCAGAAGGAGGACATCGTGCCCGAGCGGGCCGACGACTTCGTCTACAAGGCCGCCCCCTACGTCGTTCTCATCAGCACCTTCCTGCTGGTGCTGGTCGTGCCGTTCGGACCCGACGCCCAGTTCGTCGATTTCGACACCGGTATCTTCTTCGCCCTCGCCGTGAGTTCGGTGTCGGTTGTCGGCATCCTCATGGCCGGTTGGTCCTCGGCGTCCAAATACTCGCTACTGGGCGGCCTACGGGCCGCCGGCCAGTTGATCGCCTACGAGCTGCCCCTCGTGCTCGCTGTCGTCGGCGTGGTCATCCAGGCCGGGTCGCTCAACATGCAGGACATCGTTACCGCCCAGACCACCGGTGAGATCTTCGGCTGGGGTGCCATAGGCAACCCGTTCATCATCACCCAGTTCGTCGGGTTCCTGATCTTCCTCATCGCCGTACAGGCGGAACTGACCCAGACTCCGTTCGACATGCCGATCGCCGAATCCGAACTCGTGACCGGCTACATGACCGAGTACTCGGGCTTCCGGTTCCTGCTGTTCTTCATCGGCGAGTTCGCCACCGCGAACATCTTTGCCTTCCTCGCCTCGGTGCTGTTCCTGGGCGGGTGGGCGGTGCCGCCGTTCGTCATGGACGTCGTACCGGGTCTGGCCCCCGAGGTCACCGGTCTGGCCGGCGCACTGAGCGGTACCACCGGTGGGGCAACCGCTTCGTTCTCACCGTGGTTCAACCTGCTCGGCCCGATCGTCATGGCCACCAAGATGCTGCTGTTGACCTTCATCGTCTACTGGGTGCGATTCACCTATCCCCGTTTCCGTGAGGATCAGCTCCAGCGCTTCGCCTGGAAGGTGCTCATCCCCATCGCCCTGGTCAACATCGCAGTCACCGGCGTCCTCAAGGTGGTCTTCTAGTGCGAGTCGACGGAGCGACTCGCCTCGAGTTTGGCCCTGGCGGGCCAAACATCGCTGCTATCCAGGTTCTTCGTGTGGGCCAAGACAAGGTGGTGTTGTAAGTCATGGCACTCGTACCCGGCGTGATCAAAGGCCTCGGTGTCACCTTCGGCGAGATCGTGAAGACGGTGACCAAGGGCGCCGACACCGTCCAGTACCCGCACGAGAAGGAAGACCCCCCACCTCGGGCCCGTGGCGTCATCGCGCTCCACGAGGAGAACTGCACGGCGTGCATGCTGTGCGCCCGCGAGTGCCCCGACTGGTGCATCTACATCGAGGGTCACAAAACGCTCGCCCCGCCCCGCCGGGCCGGTGGCAAACCCCGGTCGGTCAACAAGCTCGACCGGTTCGACATCGACTACGCGCTCTGCATGTACTGCGGAATCTGCGTTGAGGTGTGCCCCTTCGAAGCGTTGTTCTGGAGCCCCGACTACGAGTACTCGGAGCCGAAGATCGCCGACCTGCTGCACGACAAGACCCGGCTCGGTCAATGGATGGAGACCGTGCCCGACTTCGAGGCCTACGAGGCCGGGGCCGAAGTGAAGCAGAAGAAGGTGCCCCGCCCGTGAACGTGCTCGCGGTTCTCGCCCAAGACACTGCCCTCACCTCCCAGGGTCAGTGGATAGCCAACGTCTTCTTCTACGCCATCGCCGCGGTGGCCGTGGTCGCCGCGTTGCGAATGGTCACCACCCAGAACGTCGTGCACGCCGCCCTGTACCTGCTGGTGGTGCTCACCGCGGTGGCGGCCACCTACATCGTGCTCGGGGCCGAGTTCGCCGCCGTGACCCAGGCGCTCGTCTACCTGGGCGCCATCATGGTGCTCCTCCTGTTCGGCGTGATGCTGACTCGGGCCAAGATCGGCACCGAAACCGATCTCGACCACGATCAGAAGTGGATGGGCGCCCTCGTCGCCGTCGTCACCGGCGCGGTCATGGGCTTCTCCCTCTGGGAGGGATTCGGCGATGTGAAGCTGCCGGCGAACCAGCTCCCTCAAACCACCCAACAGGTGTCCGACTCGATCTTCAGCACCTACATCGTGCCCTTCGAGGCACTGTCCGTGCTTCTTCTGGCCGCCCTCATCGGCGCCGTCGTCGTGGCGAGGAGGGACTAGGTGGCGATCGGACTTCTCCTGATCCTGCTCATCGGCCTCGTCGGTGTGGTCGGGTTGTTCGCTGCGGGCTACCTCATGAATCGATCCGGCGGTGACCGCAACGGAGGAGATCGCTGATGTTGACAATTCTGGTGTTGCTGATCCTGGTGGTCGTCGCCGCGGTCGGCAATTACGTGCTGGCCCGCCACCTGAACAACAGGGTCGGATCGTCGGTAGGGGAGCGCTGATGTTTCTCAACCAGTTCCTGTTCCTCGCCGCCATTCTGTTCTGCATCGGGATCTACGGCGTGTTGACCCGTAAGAACGGCGTACTCGTGCTGATGTCGATCGAGCTGATCCTCAACTCGGTCAACATCAACCTCGTCGCCTTCGGCGCCTACCACCAGCACATCGCCGGGCAGGTCTTCGCCTTGTTCGTCATTGCCGTTGCCGCCGCCGAGGTGGGCGTCGGTCTGGCCATTGTTCTGCTCATCTACCGGAACCGTCGCAGCATCAACGTCGCCGAAGCCAATCTCCTGAAAGGATAAGGGGAACTGATGACTCTCATCCATCGATGTTCGGAGCACCTCGAAGAGGGGCGAGGAACTCGGGGTGCCGGGCTCCGGCCGGCACACGCGAACCTCCTGAAGGGCTGATCTCCGAACCGTGTTTGTACTCGCAGTCGAAGAAGCGACCGCCAACTCGTGGCTCTACGAGAACGCATGGCTCATCCCCGCCCTACCGGCGGCGTCGTTCCTGCTGATCCTGTTCTTCGGGAAAAGGCTGCCGTTCAAGGGTGCCGAGATCGGCATCGCCGCCGTCGGTACGGCGTTCGTGCTGGCCATACTCACCACGTACACCTGGATCGGTGACATCCAAGACGTCGGCCATGGCGACGACGAGGAACATTCGCTGATTCTCGATGGCGGAGAGGAGATCGCCGTCGCCCTGACCGCCGAGGAGGGCGAAGACGGCCCCGCCCGCGGCGCACCCGTCGTCACCGAGGTCGAATGGTTCGGCATCGGAACCGACGCCAACCGTGTCACCCTTGGCACCGAGGCCAACGGCCACGGCGATGATCACGGCGACGATCATGACGACGAGGGAGCGGCGGCCGCCGCCGATGACGACCACGGCGACGAGGAGCATGCCGCCGAGAGCCTCGCCTCGAAGTTCTCGATTCCGATCGGCACGATCGTCGACGGGCAGTCGGTGATGCTGCTGTTCGTCGTCACCTTCATCTCGTTCCTCGTCCACGTCTACTCCACCGAATACGTGAAGGGCGACCGCCGCTTCACCCACTACTACGCCTTCCTGTCGCTGTTCACGGCGGCCATGCTGTTCATGGTGCTGTCGTCGTCGACGCTGCAGCTCATCGTGGGCTGGGAGCTGGTCGGCGTCTGCTCGTTCGCACTGATCGGTCACTGGTGGGAGGAGAAACCGAACTCCGACGCCGCGCTCAAGGCGTTCCTCACCAACCGGGTCGGCGACATCGGCCTCCTGGTCGGCATGTCGATCCTCTACTTCGCGGCCGACCGGTCGTTCTCGATCACCACGATCAACGAGATGGCCGTCTCCGGGGCCATCGAGCAGCGCACACTGCTGATCGCCGGGCTGTGCCTGATGGCCGCCGTGATGTCGAAGTCGGGCCAGTTCATCCTCCACACCTGGCTGCCCGACGCCATGGCCGGCCCCACCCCCGTCTCGGCGCTGATCCACGCCGCCACGATGGTCGTGGCCGGCGTGTACCTCATCGGCCGCCTCTACGCCGTGTTCTACGTCGGCTTCGGGATGGACGGCGGCACGCTCAACGCCATGGCCTTCATCGGCGGTCTCACCACCGTCGGCGGCGGCTTGCTGGCCTTCGTCCAGAACGACATCAAGAAGGTGCTGGCCTACTCGACGGTGTCCCAGCTCGGCTACATGGTGCTGGCCCTCGGGGTCGGTGCCTACACCGCCGGCATGTTCCACCTCTTCACCCACGCGTTCTTCAAGGCCTGCCTGTTCCTCGGTGCCGGATCGCTCAGCCACGCCTGCCATCACAGCTTCGACATGAAGGCCGAGATGGGCGGCCTGCGAAAGAAGATGCCGATCACGTTCGCCACGTTCGTCATCGGTTCGCTGGCGCTGGCGGGCATTCCGCCGCTGGCCGGTTTCTGGTCGAAGGACGAGATCCTGGCCGGCGCTGGTGTGTGGCCCGGAACCGGCGGCAACGGCACCTTCACCATTCCCTTCATCTTCGGGATCATCACCGCGGCCTTGACCGCCGCCTACATGACCCGGGTGATCTGGCTCGTCTTCTTCGGCGAGTACCGGGGCCACTCGCATCCGCACGAGAGCCCGCCCGTGATGAGCGTTCCGCTGGTGATCCTGGCCTTCATGGCCGTGACCGTCGGCTTCCTCAACATGCCGAGCCCGTTCGTGTCGGCCATCGGCCTGCCGGAGGGGTGGGCCCATCGCTTCGAGGACTGGGTCGAACCTGCGGGCATCTCCGCCTTCCCCGGTATCGCCCACGCCAAGCCGAGCTTGACGCTGGCCATCTTCGCCACGCTGTGCGCCGTGGGAGCGGGCGCGCTCGTCTGGTTCTACTACCGGCGCCTCCACGTCCTCGATCCCACTGCCACCGAGTACTCGGCCGAGACCAACGGCCTGGCTTCCCGCATCGCTCCACTGGCCGTCGGCCACCGGATCCTCGACAACAAGTACTACCTCGACCACCTCTACACCGGTGTGATCGCCGGCGCTGCCAAGGGCCCCGTTGCCCGGGCCGTGAACTGGTCGAACCAGAACATACTCGACGGCGTCGTCAACACCGTCGGCAAGACGGCGGTGGTCGTCGGCCGATTCGTCTATCAGTTCATCGACCAGGGCGTTGTCGACGGCACCGTCAACAACTCCGGCCGCACCGCCGATCTCGTCGGCCAGATACTCCGTGGCGTTCAGACCGGCCAGGTCCGACAGTATGCCACCCTGTTGTTCGGAGCAGCCGCCGGCCTGGTCGGCCTGTTCATTGTTTTTGCGTAGTTACCAGCCGTCACCGGCTTTGATCTTCTTGACATTCCAGTAAGGACCAGAGGTACATGGAGAGCTTTCTAAATTCCTGGGGCATCACGGTCATGGTCTTCGCGCCGCTCGTCGGTGTGGCGATCATGATGCTGGTCCCCGAGAAGGACGAAGACCTGCACAAGAGCATCGCCTTGCTGTCGACGGTCGTCTCGGCCGCCGTCGGCATCCTGCTGCTCCGCAACTTCGACTACGGAGCCAGCGGCACGATGCAGTTCACGGTCGACCGTCGGTGGATCGACGTGATCAACGCCGACTACTCGATCGGCATCGACGGGATGTCGCTGCCGCTGATCGCCCTCACGCTGCTGGTGGTGCCGCTGGTCATCATCTACTCCTGGAACCACATTCCGGCACCGGGCAACGCCAAGGCCTTTCTCATGTTGACACTGGTGTTGCACACCGGCATGCTCGGCACGTTCGTGGCCCGCGATCTGGTGCTGTTCTTCGTGTTCTTCGAAGTCGTCCTGCTGCCGATGTACTTCATGATCGGCGTGTGGGGCGGCGAGGACCGACTCTACGCCGCCATCAAGTTCTTCCTCTACACGCTGTTCGGCTCGGCGTTCATGCTGGTGTCGTTCCTCGCCCTCTACTGGCTGGCCGGGGCGGAGACGTTCAACATGGTCGAGTTGGCCGAGCGGGTCCAGTCCGAGGGGCTGACCGCCGGCGAGCAGACGCTGCTGTTCGGCGGCATGTTCCTCGGCTTCGGCATCAAGGTGCCGATGTTCCCGTTCCACACCTGGCTGCCCGACGCCCACACCCAGGCCCCCACCCAGGGCTCGGTCATCCTGGCCGCCGTGCTGTTGAAGCTCGGCACCTACGGCTTCGTCCGCATCGCCCTGCCGATCCTGCCCGAAGGAGCTCAGGCCTGGGCCCCGTGGATCGGGCTGCTCGCCGTGATCGGCATCATCTACGGCGCCTTCGGCTGCCTGGCCCAGACCGACATGAAGCGGCTGATCGCCTTCTCCTCCGTGGCCCACATGGGTTATGTGATGCTCGGCATCGCCACCCTCACCGACTTCGGTATCAACGCCGCCATCTTCGGGATGGTGGCTCACGGTCTCATCACCGGCCTGCTGTTCTTCCTGGCCGGATCGGTGAAGGAGCGGTATCACACACTCGAGATCAAGCGCCTCGGCGGCCTGCTGGTTCAGGCACCGCGGATGGGTTGGATCCTGGGCATCACGTCGATGGCCTCGCTCGGCCTGCCCGGCCTGGCCGGATTCTGGGGTGAGTTCCCCGCCATCCTGGCGTCGTGGAATCCGGCGCCCGGCCTCAACGAGGGCCTGTTCCGGACCTACATGGTGATCGCCGCCGTCGGCACGGTGCTGGCCGCCGCCTACCTGCTGTGGCTGCTCCAGCGCACCGCATTCGGCACCCCGACCGAGGAGTTCGCCGACGACCCGCACATCCACGACACCGTGATGACCGAGTGGATCGCCTGGGTGCCGATGCTGATCCTGATCGTCGTCCTCGGATTCGTCCCCAGCCTCATCTTCGACGTCACCAACGCACCGGTTTCGGCCGTCGGTGACGTGTTCCAGGCGCTGGGTCAGTAGGGCAGTAGGGAGCAGATTCTCGTGCTGGCGCAGATCATCAACGAAACGGTCGAATTCACCCGACCCGACATCGATTGGCATGCCGGTGCCCCCGAACTGGTGATCCTGGCCTGGGGTGCCCTGGTCACGATCGTCGACCTCGTCGGACTCGACCGGGTCCGTCGCCTCATGGCGCCGCTCACCGGTATCGGGTTCCTGCTGGCCATGATCCCGGTGTTGACTCTCTGGAGCCAGGGCGACGACCTACCGCGCACGATGTTCGACGGAGCGTATGTCGTCGACAACTACTCGCTCGTGCTCAAAGGCCTCTTCCTCATCAGCGGCTATGTGATCGTGTTGCTGTCGAGCGACTACATGGCCGACGGTGACTACTACGACTCCGAGTTCTACCAGCTCATTGCGGCGTCGGTGCTCGGCATGCTGGTGATGACGTCGGCTCGAGATCTCATCTCGATCTTCATCGCCCTCGAACTGCTGTCGATCCCGGCCTATCTCCTTGCCGCCTGGCGCAAGCGTGACCTGAAGTCGAACGAGGCCGGTCTCAAGTACATGCTCATGGGCGTGTTCGCCTCCGGCATCCTGCTCTACGGCATGTCCGCTGGCTCTACGGCGCGGCCGCCGACACCCGCCCTGTCGGTCATCGGTGAGACGCTTGCCGGTGGCGAGGCCAGTCCGTTGGTGATCCTCGGTGTGTTGTTCACGGTGATCGGTTTCGGCTTCAAGGTCTCGGCCGTTCCGTTCCACACCTGGGCCCCCGACACCTACGAGGGAGCGCCGACGCCGCTCACCGCATTCCTGGCGGTCGCATCCAAGGCCGCAGGTTTCGTGGCGTTGATGAACGTCGTGTTCTTTGCGTTCAACAGCCCGGTCACGACCCGATTTCGTCGAGCCGTTCATGTGGATCCTGGCCGCCGCCACCATGACCGTCGGCAACCTGATCGCTCTCCGTCAGACCAACATCGTCAGGATGCTGGCCTATTCCGGAATCGGTCAGGCCGGCTACGTGCTTGCGCCGCTGGCCGTCTACGGGGAGCGGCTGGCCGACGCCCAGCAGGTGATGGTGCTCTACCTCGTGATCTACGCCGCCATGAACCTCGGTGCCTTCGCCGTGGTCATCATCGCCGCCCGCAAGACCCGGTCGGGCGAGATCTCGTCGTACGGCGGGATGTTCCGCTACGCGCCGGGGCTCACGCTGGCGATGACGGTGTTCCTGTTCTCGCTGGCCGGCATCCCGCCGATGGGTGGCTTCTGGGCCAAGTTCTTCGTGTTCAAGGTGCCTGACCGACGGTTGGGGCCTGTGGGGAACGATCCTGGCGGTGGTCGTGGCCGTCAACTCGGTGGTGGCCGCCTACTACTACTTGAACGTGGCCAAGCAGATGTGGTTCATGGAGGCTCCCGACGGCGACCACTCACCTATCGTCATCCCGCCGGCCCTCGTGGCCGCGGTGGCGGTGACCATCGTCGTCACCATGATCACCGGCGTCACCGGCCTGGTCCCCGACTGGACCGACTTCACCACCCTCGCCGCCGCTTCCCCCTAACCCCACCGAACTTTGTGACGCTGGCGTCCCCCCTCCATCCGAACTATGCGACGCTGACGACCCTGTTTGGGGGTCGTAGCCGTCACAAAGTTCCGGCGGATTTCAGCCCCGGAGCCATGGCTCCCTCGTAAACACCTACGAAGGAGTTACAGGCATGTCCGAAATTCGCATTTTCGTCGAGCAGAAGGCGCGCCGCGAGACCAATGGCGTCATCCGACGATCGGACGCACTCGCCGCTGGAATGACCAGCGGGCAGGTGGATCGACGAGTCAGGCGCCGACAATGGGTACCGTCCGGGTTTTCGGGTCGGCTCATTCTGGCCGACTCTCGCGACGACCCGTTGGCACATCTACGATGTTCGGTTGACGCAACCGACGGCGTCGTTTGGCGTCGCTCGGCAATGGCGTTGTGGGGTCTCAGCGGTCATCCTTCGACGCCCGACGTGCTGGCGCGCCGTCAGAGCCGATCGAAGGCTGCCGACCTCGCTCGCTATGACCCATCCATATGGGCCGCCACCCGTGTCGACGGATTCTGGTGTTTGACACTCGAACACACGGTGGCGTCGATGGCCGGCGTCCTGACTCGCGACCGCTTCGATGAACTGATCGACCGCGTGCTCCTCGACGGACTCACGAAATGGCCGCAGCTGGCCGCAGCGTTCAAACAAGTGCGTCGTCGGGGACGACGCGGGTCGGCCCGAATCGGCCGAGTTCTGGATGACCGCGGCGACGGTGGTGTTGTGCCCCTTGTCCGTCTGGAGTCGGAAGGTCGCACGCGCCCTCGACGACGCCGGCACCCCCGCCCCTCGGTTCGAATGGCGGATCTTCGGTGGCGATCGATTCGTTGCTCAGGTCGACCTGGCGTACCCTGAGCTGCGGTATGCGATCGAACTGGACAGCATTTCCTACCACCTCAACGAAGCCGCATTCGAGGAGGATCGACGCCGTGACGCCGACCTGGCCGCTGTCGGATGGCTGGTCCGGCGGTTCACCTGGAAACAGTTCGACCAGCGGTTTCCGTGGGTCGTCCAAATCATCAAAAGCGATCTCGCCGCCCGAACTATGTGACAGTGACCACCCCCCAAATGGGTCGCTAGCGTCACAAAGTTCGGATGGAGGGGGTCGCCAGCGTCACAAAGTTCGGGAGGTTGGGGGGTCATGAGCGATCGGGTTTGAGGTGACGACGACGGCCGAGCTGGCGGATCTCGTCGAGGGACGGCACCACGGTGGGCGCACCGTCGTGGCGATCGCCGGTGCGCCGGGGTCGGGCAAGTCGACGACCGCCGAGGCCCTCACGCGACGTGCTCAACGACCGCTCGCCGGACAGCGCCGCAACGTTGGCCATGGACGGCTACCACTACGACGACCTCCTCCTTGCCGAGCGGGGCTGGCGGCCGCGCAAGGGGGGCGCCACACACCTTTGATGTGTCCGGCCTCGGCCACATGCTGGCGCGACTCCGACGCAACGACGAGGCGGAGGTGGCCGTGCCCGTCTTCGATCGAAGCATCGAGATCGCCCGATCCGGTGCCCGCATCATCACCCGGTCCGTTCGGCATCTCGTGGTCGAAGGCAACTATCTCCTGCTCGACGAACCCCCTTGGGATGGCCTGGCTGTCCATTTCGATCTGACGGTGTTCATCGACGTGCCCGAGGCGGAAATCCGTCGACGGCTGGAACAGCGCTGGACGGACCTGACGGGCATCGAGCTGATCGAGAAGCTGGAGGGCAACGATCTGCCCAACGCCGAGCTCGTGATGTCGCGGAGCCGTCCGGCGGACGTCGTGCTACGTCAGAGCTGCTTCTAGGTGTAGGCCAAACGTATCGGGAAACTCATCATCGAACCCGTTCCGGTCGATAGGCACCACTGACAGCCTTGACCATCGACCCGTGAGGTTCCAATGAAGAAGTTCGCTTGTGGTGACGTCGTCCCCGGTTGCGACGCCCGATTCGTCTGCTCCGACGAGGACGAGATACTCGCCGAGGTGGCCCGACACGCCAGCGAGGTCCACGGCCTCACCGAGATTCCCGACGAGCTGGTCGACCAGGTGCGCAGCCGAATCCTGACCGACGCCCTGAGTCAGGCCAATCCGCCGGCCCTGATGGGGGACTGATCTCGCGTCGTGGATCGAGCGGACCGTTCATACCGGTGGGCGGGATGCCCTCCACATCGTGTACCAGCCGATCGTGGATCTGGCTCGTCGATCGGTTGTCGGCTACGAGGCGTTGACCAGATTCCAGCCACCGGATGGTCGGAGGGTCGACCCGTCGACCATTTTCGCGGCTGCCCACGAACTCGGCTTGGGTGCCGATCTCGACGCGGTGTGCATGCAGGCCGCGCTGGCCCATCGCCCGGATCTTCCGGGTAACTGCTTTCTGACCGTCAATGTCGATCCGATCTCGCTCGGCACGGCACCGGTCACCCGGGTCTTCGGCAACCAGGGCGATCTCAGCGGGGTCGTGATCGAGATCACCGAACATCAGCCCTGGAACTGGGCGGAACTCAAGGGGCCGATCAACCGGCTGCGAGCGCAGGGAGCGATGTTCGCCGTCGATGACGCCGGAGCGGGCTACGCCGGGCTCCACCAGATCCTTCTGCTGCGGCCGTCGATCCTGAAGCTCGACAAGGCGTTGATCGAGGACCTCGATCGCGACGAGGCCAAGGTGGCGTTGGTCGAGATGCTCGGCCTGTTCGCCAACCGTGTCGACGCCTGGATTCTGGCCGAGGGTGTTGAGCGCCGGGAGGAGGCCCAGCGGCTCATCGACCTCGAGGTCCCCCTCGCCCAGGGGTTTTTCTTCTCCCGACCGGCACCACCGTGGGCCGGCGTCGATCCGGACGCAGCGCTGGCGCTCGCCGAGGCCGCCGCCAACGGCAGTGCCACTCTGCATGCTCTGCTTGACCCGGTCGCCGCGGTGACCAAGGGCCAGAACACCGCCACCGCCTGGCTGAGCAACGACGAGCCATGGGCCGCCGTCGTCGATGAGCGTCGGCGACCCCTCGGTCTGCTGAACACCGAGTCGGCCCTGAGCGGTGAGCTGGTCACCACGCTGGTGGTCAATGTCGGATCGTCGCCTCTCGAGGTCGGTCAGCGCCTCACGACGGCTATCGGTGAGCCGGCGGCGCCGGTCATCGTCGTCGACAACGCGGGCCGCTATCTGGGCCTCGTGACGCTCCGCCGCCTGATCGGCGCGCTGACCCGCTCCCACGAATCGCCGGTCGTCCTCGACTGACCAGACGGCGATCGCTCCGGCGGTAGGGTGGTTCGGGATGGAGCGGTTCGACGCCTACATGGAGCGCTGCCTCTACGGGCCGGACGGGTTCTACACCACACACGGCGTGGCCGGGCGAGGTGGGGGCGACTTCATCACCAGTCCCGAGGTCGGCCCCCTGTTCGGAGCCGTGCTGGCCAACGTGCTCGACTCCTGGTGGGAGGCCGCCGGGCGCCCGGACCCGTGGACCATCCACGATGTCGGTTGCGGACCCAACACCCTCCTTCGGTCGGTCCGTCGCGCCCGACCGTACGTGGAGCGGCCGTGGCAGCTGGTCGGTGTCGATCGGGCCTTCCCGCCGGAGGAGGTGATCGCTGTCGACGGACTTCAACGCACCGATGTTCTCCCCGACGACCTCACCGGATCGGTCGTCGTGGCCAACGAGCTCCTCGACAATCTTCCGGTCCGAATCATCGAGCACACGGTCGATGGCGAGTGGCTCGAGGCTCACGTCGACGGCGGCGTCGAGGTTCTCCACCCCACAGATGTCCGCCTCGACATCGCGCCCGGCACCCGAGCCCCGATGCTGGAACAGGCCTCGGCCTGGTGCCGTTCCATCCTCGATCGAAACCCGACACATCTCCTGATGTTCGACTACGGCGCGCTGACCACCGCGGAGCTGGCCGCTCGTGGCGGCTGGCTCCGAACCTACCGTGGCCACCAGCGGGCCGATGACGTACTGGCCGACCCCGGCCGATGGGACATCACCGTCGACATCGCCGTCGACCAGCTTCCACCTGGCGCCGTCGTCGAACGGCAGGCGGACTTCCTCCGACGCTGGGGTATCGACGAGCTCGTCGAGGAGGGGCGGGAGCACTGGAAGGCCAACGCCGCCCGCCCCGACGTGAAGGCCATCGCCATGCGGAGCAGGATCTCCGAGGCGGAGGCGCTGATCGATCCCCAGGGGTTGGGCTCCTGGCTCGTCGTCCACTACGGGAAACCGTGATGGGGGCCACGACCATCACCGATGACATCGTTGCCGGCATCGCCGATGGTCTGGCGGAGTACGGACTCAATCGCTGCCGTGCCATCTCACTCGCCGATCTCGGTCCGGAGATTTGGCTGACCGGCCACCACCCCGCCGAACATGGCGCAGCCGATGTGACCGGTCGGACGTTGCTCCTGATCGGCCACGGGGGCACGATGCTGTGGGAACGGATCCAGATGGACGATACGTTCGACTTCGCGGCAACGTCGGACCCGATCGACACCTGGAGTGTGACCCACTCGGTCGCCGTGCTCGCCCGTGTACTGCCGACCGTCGAGCGAACCCTTCTCTATCCTCTTGTCGATTGCCCGATCGATCTCGTCGCACTGGGGCGGGCGATGGGCTGGCACACGCGGTCGCCCCTCGGGCTCGGGATCAGCGAACGCTACGGGCTCTGGTCCGCGTTCCGTGCGCTCTGGTTGCTGGACGTGACGGCCGACGTGACAAGCGCGCCGTCGCCGACCGATATGTGCGCCCGCTGCGAAACACAAGATTGCGTGTCCGCGTGCCCGGCAAATGCCGTCAATCACGGCCGGGATTTCAAGGTGAAGACCTGCCTCCAACATCGTTCCAAATTGAACAGCGAGTGTGCCGAAACCTGCCTGTCACGCCGTGCATGCCCGGTTGGAATTGAACATCGATACACAGCCGATCAAATGACGTATCACTACCGACTGTCGCGCCCCTCCGTGGTCGACGGACCGTAGGTGGCCACGGGCGGCTTTCAGGTCGTTTGGGGTACCATGAGGACCTATGGCAGCGACAGATCGAGCGACCCTGAGCCGTGAGCGAATTGCCACCACCGCGCTCGAGCTGATCGACAGCGACGGCTTGGAGGGCTTGTCGATGCGACGGCTCGGATCCGCGCTCGGCGTCGAGGCCATGTCGCTCTACCACTACGTCAAAAACAAGGACGATCTTCTCGACGCCATAGTCGACAATCTCTACGGTGAGATAGAGCTGCCGACCGACATTCCCGGAGACGATTGGGAGCGATCGTTCCGTCTGGGACTGCGCTCCTTTTACGACGTCCTCATGCGTCATCCGGCGGCGCTGGAGCTGTTCACCACCCACCGGGCGGCGAGCGACAACGCGCTGGCCGTCCTTGGCTGGGCGTTCGACCGTTGCCGCCTGGCCGGCCTCGACCCCGAACAGGCCGCCAACACCTTCCATTTCTGTGTGGCGTTCGTGATGGGTCATGCCGCGACCGAGCTGGGGCTGATGTCACGGATCGATGCCAGCGACGACGCCACGCTCGACATCGAAGGGGGCATGAGCCCGGAGTTCCTCGGTTTCCTCGATCACATCGGAACTGCTGGAAACGTCCAGATGTTCGAATTCGGGCTCGAGATGCTGTTCGCCTCGCTGTCGTCCACCTTCGGTCTGAGCCGGAGCTGAGCCCGGGCTGCTTCGGTCGCCTCGGCCCACCCGGCAACGGGTAGGGCGTGGCTCGGATGTCCCGCGGCCACTACCATCGGAGGCGTCGTGGGGGACCCGGGCAGCTGGACGATCATCACACCCTATGTACCGAGGAGTTGGAGCGAATGTCGGAAGCCATCGAAGTCTACGAAGTCGAGGGTAGGACGTTTCCACCGCCGCCCGAGTTCGCGGCTCAGGCCAACACCAATGATCGTTCCCTCTACGACGAGGCCGATGCCGACTTCGAGGCCTTCTGGGCCCGGCAGGCCCGGGAGCTCATCACCTGGGACACCGACTTCGACACCACCCTCGAGTGGGAACTTCCCGACGCAAAATGGTTCGTCGGCGGCAAGCTGAACATCACCGCCAACTGCCTCGACCGTCACGTCGAGGCCGGGCGCGGCGACAAGATCGCCTACTACTACGAGGGCGAGCCGGGCGACACCACCACGATCACCTACGCGGAACTCCTCACCGAGGTCTCCAAGTTCGCCAACGTCCTCAAGGGCCTCGGTCTGCAGAAGGGCGACATTGCCGCCATCTACATGCCGATGATCCTCGAGCTGCCGATCGCGATGCTGGCCTGCGCCCGCATCGGCGTTGCCCACTCGGTGATCTTCGGCGGGTTCTCGGCCGACGCGATCATCGACCGCTGCGACGACGCCCAGGCCAAGGTGTTGATCACCGCCGACGGCGGTAATCGCAAGGGCTCCCCGGCTCCGCTCAAGCCGACCGTCGACGAGGCACTGTCGCGTGGCGCGTCATCCGTCGAGAACGTGATCGTTGCCAACCGTTGTGACCTCGATCCCGACATGGTCGCGGGTCGAGATCACTGGTGGCACGACCTGATGGCCGATGCGTCCGACGACTGCCCGGCGGAGCCGATGGACTCCGAGCAGCTCCTCTACCTGCTCTACACCTCGGGTACCACGTCGAAGCCGAAGGGCATCATGCACACCACCGGCGGCTACCTGACGCAGACGTGTTTCACCCACAAGTATGTCTTCGATCTCAAGCCGGAGACCGACATCTACTGGTGTGCGGCCGACATCGGCTGGGTCACCGGCCACAGCTACATCGTCTACGCCCCGCTGGCCAACGGTTGCACGTCGGTCATGTACGAGGGCACCCCGGACACGCCGCACAAGGCGCGGCTGTGGGAGATCATCGAGAAGTACAAGGTCACCCAGCTCTACACCGCTCCCACCGCCATTCGCATGTTCATGAAGTGGGGCACCCAGGAGCCCGAGAAGCACGATCTGTCGTCGCTGCGGGTGCTGGGAACCGTCGGCGAGCCGATCAACCCCGAGGCCTGGATGTGGTACCACGAGCACATCGGCGGCGGTGAGACGCCGATCGTCGACACCTGGTGGCAGACCGAGACCGGCGGTCACATGATCACCCCGCTTCCTGGCGTCACCACCACCAAGCCGGGCTCGGCGTGCCACGGTATCCCCGGGGTGTTCCCCGAACTGGTCGACGACGAGGGTAAGCCGGTCACCGTCGGCGGTGGCTATCTCACCATCGTCCGTCCGTGGCCGTCGATGCTGCGCGGCATCTGGGGCGACCCGGAGCGCTATCGGGAAACCTACTGGTCCCGATTCGACGGCCGCTATTTCGCCGGTGACGGGGCCAAACTCGACGACGACGGCTATCTCTGGTTGCTCGGTCGGGTCGACGATGTCATGAACGTGTCCGGTCACCGGATCTCGACCACCGAGGTCGAATCGGCGCTCGTGGATCATCCGGCGGTCGCTGAGGCGGCCGTGGTGGGGGCCAACGACGAGGTGACGGGCCAGGCCATCATCGGCTACGTCATCCTGCGGGGAACCCACGATGCCTCCAAGGAGCTGGGCGACGAGGTCCGTGAACACGTGGGCGTCAAGCTGGGCAAGATCGCCAGGCCCAAGACGGTCATCATCGTGCCCGACCTTCCCAAGACCAGGTCCGGGAAGATCATGCGCCGCCTCCTGCGAGACGTGGCCGATGGGCGGGCGCTCGGCGACACCACCACGCTGGCCGACCCGTCGGTGGTCGCCGAGATCGCGGCCGGCGCCGCGGCAGGCGACGAGGATTAGGTTCCGAGCAGGGAACCTTTTCGCCCTGCTGTGACTCTAGAGGGTGTGACATCGGGTCAATCGCATACCCCGCTTCAGAACGGGGACCGTTTGCGGGGGGACACAGGGTTGTCGGCTGAACGTGAGCCGCTGGGCCGCACGTTCGAGGATTTCTGCCGTGCGGAGTACTCGTCGTTGGCCAATGCCCTCACCTGGAGTCTTGGGGGCCACGATCTGGGGCAGGAGGCGGCCGACGAGGCGTTTGCCCGGGCGTTCGAGCGTTGGGATTCGGTGGGGGCGATGGAGAACCCGGCCGGGTGGGTGTATCGGGTCGGGCTCAACTGGGGTCGACGGCGACTGTGGCGGGGCAATCGTGAGCGTGAGTTGTTGAGCAAGGTCCCGACCGGCGACGTCCATCACCTCCACTATCACGATCCCGATCTGGCCGCTGCTCTGGGGGAGCTGTCGACCAAACTGCGCTCGGTCGTCGTCCTTCGCCTCCTTCTCGACTACTCCGAGCGGGAGACGGCCGAGGCGCTCGGCATTTCAGTCGGCACCGCCAAGAGCCGACTGCATCGTGGATTGACTCAACTTCGCGGTCGGCTGGGTGACCACCCGGCCACCCCCCATTTCGAGGAGCGCTCATCATGAATCAGCTGGAAGAGCGATTGAGGGCCGCCGGTCGGTCCCACGCCGATCCGACCCCCGACATCGAATCGATCATGAACCGTGGCCGTCGGATCCGCCGAAACCGGCAGATCGGCACGGCGTTCGCTTCGGTCGTCATCGTGGTGGTCGGTGGAGTTGCCGCGTTCACCGCCTTTCGCCCGGACAGCGATGCGACCACCGTTTCCGCCACCGACGGTGAACTCGACGACGCCGATGTCGATGTGACCGTGCCGGGTCCCGACGAGGGCGACGGCCAGTCCAGCGACGACTCGGTTCCACCTGATCCCGACTCGGCCGAGGACAGCGCCGAGGCGATCACCGTCGAGCCGGACGAGAGCGATGGCACCGGCGAAGCCGGCGATGGGGGCGATGGGGGCGACGAGGGTGATGGTTCGGCGGAGGCCGATGCCGGTCAGCCGATCCCGTCTCCTGACGCCGTGTCGGATGGTTCCGGTGGCTGGCTTGTCGCCGGATCGACTGGCGTCGAACATCTTCGGGCCGACGGCTCGCGATCGACCATCGCGTTCCCCCAGCCCGCCGGAGGGTTCGCCCAGTACTGGCCGACCGACGTGGCGTTCATCGACGGTACTCACTACCTGCTCGTCGATCAGTTCGTGAACCGCCAGGATCTGCAGGCCGAACGGGAGCGGAACCTGGCCTTGGAGTACGGCGTCGAGTATGACCCCGAAACCGGGGCATCCGAGCTCTACGAGGTGGCGTCACCCGAGGAACTCGACGCGCTGAACCACTGGGAGGTCGGCATTCTGGCGGTCGATCTGTCCACCGACGAGGTCATCACGGTCGAGAACCGGGTGATCAACCGGGTGCAGAGCCCCGACTGGTTCTACAACGGGCACATCACCGCTCTCGGTTCCAACCTCATGGTCATGCGGGAGCTGTGGCAGGGGCACTGCCTCTACGCCGAGGGTCTCACCCTTGACGGCCAGGTGGTCGACATCGTCGACTCGAAGATCTACGCCAAACCTGAAGGGCTCGACGCCATGACCTTCGAGGAGATCGGAGCGGTCCTCAGCCTCGAGGCCGACCCTCCTCAGCCGTGCCGCACGCTGCAGGAGCTGCCCGACTCCGGGCTCGGTCCGTGGGGCACCCACGCCGATCCAGCGCAGATGGAAGCGTTCCGTACGGCCTTTTTCGAGGCCGGCCTCGGCTGACCCTCGATCCCAAACGCCATTCTGTGCCTGTCAGCTCCAACTTCTTGGAGCTGACAGCCCCAGAAGGCGTACGGCGGTAGATTGAAAACATGAAAAATGGTGTGAAAACGGCGGTCCTGTTGGCGGCTCTGGCCGGTGTTCTGATGCTGTTCGGTTCCTTCTTCGGCCGGGGCGGCCTCACAATTGCGTTCTTGATCTCGCTGGTGATGATCGGCGGCTCGTACTTCTTCAGCGACAAGCTGGCCATCCGGTCGGCCCGTGCCGTGGAGGTCACCCGGGAGCAGCTGCCGCAGTACTACGAGATCATGGACGAGCTGACGCAGCTCACGGACATGCCGATGCCGAAGCTCTACGTGTCCCCCGAGCAGCAGCCGAACGCCTTCGCTACCGGGCGAGGTCCGAATCACGCCGCCGTCTGTGTCACCGAGGGTCTGTTGAAGACGCTGTCGTGGGGCGAGATCCGCGGTGTGCTTGCCCACGAGCTCGCCCACATCCGAAATCGTGACATCCTCACCGGTTCGGTGGCCGCCATGATCGCCACCACGATCAGCTACGCCGCCAACATGGCCATGTGGGGCGGGCTGGCTGGCGGCCGCCGTCGGGAGGACGGCAACCCGATCATCCTCATCGCGTTCGCCATCCTGGCCCCGATCGCCGCCGGCATGATCCAGATGGCGATCAGCCGGAGCCGGGAGTTCGAGGCCGACCGCACGGCGGCCCGGATCATGGGTGACGGGGAGCCGCTGGCGTCGGCGCTGGAGAAGCTGCACGGGTACGCCCAACGGATTCCGTCGTCGGTGCCGCCGCCACAGGCGAGCCACTACATCGTCAACCCGCTGGCCAACCGCAAGGTCAACTTCTCGAACCTGTTCGCCACCCACCCGCAGGCCGAGGCCCGTATTGCCGCCCTGCGTTCAGAGGAGTGGCGCGCCTGAGCGCTCTAGTCGCGGAAGTTCTCGAACTGCAGCGGTAGGTCGAAGTCGGCTTCCTTCAGGCCGGCGATGACCTCCTGGAGGGCGTCACGCTTCTTGCCCGACACGCGGACCTGATCGCCCTGGGTTTGGGACTGGATGCCCTTGAGCTTCATGTCCTTGATGGCCGAGTTGATCTTCTTGGCCATGTCCGACGAGATCCCCGCCTTGAGCGAGACCCTCATGCGGGCCCGTCCACCGGCGGCGTCCTCCGTGTCGCCGAAGTCGAGCGACTTGAGTGAGATCTTGCGCTTGACCATCTTCTCCTCGAGCACCTGACGGAAGGCGATGAGACGGTCCTGACTGGCGGACTCGAGGGTGATCGCCATGTCCTTGTCATTGAGGTCGATGGTGGAGTTGGTGTCCTTGAAGTCGTAGCGGTTGGACACCTCCCGGTTCGTCTGATCGACGGCGTTGCGGACTTCCTGCATGTCGATTTCGGAGACAACGTCAAAGCTTGGCATGGCATCCAACCTACGGGATTCGGGGCTGGATCCGGACTTTTGAGCGGCATGGCCGGCCTTCGCCCACTGGGGTGAACTTCTGCAGAAATCGGGCGACGATGGGTGCAGGGAGGCGGTACCCTGAGCGTTTCCCGGGTCGGTGCCCGAGTGGCCAAAGGGAGCGGACTGTAAATCCGCCGGCTTCGCCTACGTAGGTTCAAATCCTACCCGGCCCACTTCGCTCGAAGGCTCAAGCTTCTGCCAGCTTGGGCCTTCGTCGCGTCGCATCTGACACCAGCCTGTAATTCGGTTGCACTGCTCGGGCCAACACTGTTCACTGACTCCCGCCATGAACACCGGAGACCAGTTCGCGACGACGCTCGCCATCGAGCCGAACCTTCACAGTGTGCTGTGGAGCGAGTTCGTCGCGCCGCTGCTGAGCGGAGCAGAACCCTATGTGCAGCAGCTGGAGTTCTCCGACTTCGATCGGGCCGGCTTCGACGGGATCGGATGCATCGCCTTCGAGGCGATCGGCGATTCGTGGTCGTCGACCATGATCGTCGGCGATGGCTGGACGGCGATGCTCGTCCACCAGCGACGCGGTCGCAATACCATCACGGTTCGGGCCGCCGACCGGGCCACCGTGAAGGCCGGCATCGCCCTGTTCGCGGAGCGCATTCCCGAGCCGCCGACCGAGGACGACGGCACCGTCGAGCTCGACTTCTGGCAGGTGGGCGATGACGTCTACCGGCGGTCTCGCCGTCTGGCCGCGCCCAGGTGGGAGAAGATCGCTCCGAACTACCCGCCCGAGGTCGCGGCGGCGGTGGAGCGTCTGTTGGCCACCGAGCTCGACTCCGGTGCCGGCCGCCTCGTGCTCTGGCACGGCGCGCCCGGTACCGGAAAGACGACGGCGCTGCGGGCGCTGTCCCGACAGTGGCGGGACAGCTGCCGGGTTCAGGTGCTGCTCGATCCGGAACGGATCTTCGCCAGCTCCTCGAACCTCTTCGAGGTGATCATCGATTCCAGCGTCGACGACGGGATGTGGCGGGTTCTCGTCGTCGAAGACGCCGACGAGCTGATCCGTGCCGACGCCAAGGAGCGGGTGGGGCAGGCGCTGGCCCGGCTCCTCAATCTGGCCGATGGCCTGCTCGGGCAGGGTCTTCGGGTCCTGACCCTCATCACGACGAACGAGCCGATCGACCGGCTCCACCCGGCCCTGGTCCGCCCCGGGCGGTGCCTGGCGGAGATCGAGTTTCGGACGTTCACGGCGTCGGAGGCGCGGCGCCGCTGGCCCGATCGGGACTTTGCCGACGGTCCAGTGTCGCTGGCTGATGCCGTCGGTGGCAGTGTCACCTCCACCAGCGGCGGAACCGGGCCGCCCACCGGTTTGTATCTCTAGTGGGGAACCAGCGGGGGCCGGCGGTCGTCCAAGGGAGTATGAGAAAGATGTCCTTCCTTGCGGCCATCGCCGGCCTTCTGCTGCTTCTCGCTTCCTGCTCGGGCAATGGTGACACCACCGTTGCCGACGGTCCCGACGACGAGACGTCGAACACCGACGAGCCGGTCGACTCGGAAAGCCCCGACGGCGACGGTGACGACGACCAGCTACCCCTTGGCGCCGGTCCCTACCCGGTCGGAACCCTCGAGGTGACGATCAGCCACCCTGACGCCGACCCCCTGACGTACACGATCAGCTGCCTCGGTGACACCGCCACCATCACGCCGCCGACCGACGGACTCAACGAGCAGACCGCCTGCACCGCCCTGTCCGGTGACGACGCCCGCTCACTCCTCGTCGACGGACCGCCGTCGGACCGGGCCTGCACCGAGATCTACGGCGGCCCCGACGAGGCCGCCATCACGGGAACACTGGACGATCAGCCCGTCGATGTCGTCATCACCCGCAACAACGGCTGCGGTATCGACGACTGGGATACGACGCTGGCCGGTGTTCTGCCGGTCGCTCGAGGAGTCACCGGCTGAGATCGATGCCGATCACCCACCCGAGCCGAACTCGGCTTCGTACAGAACGGGCCACCGTTTTCCGGTCAGCCAGAAGCGGCCGGTTTCCCGATGGTGGGCGATGCCGTTCAACACGAGCTCGGTGTCGCCTTCGAATCCCGGTGGGACCAGGGTCGTGGCGTCGACCACATCGGTGATCGAGCCGGTTGCGGGGTCGATCCCGTAGATCATGTTCGTCTGGTACACGTTGGCCCAGACCCGATCATCGGAGGGGTCGTCACCCCGAACGCATTCCAGTTCGTTGAGCAGCTCGACCGGTACGCCGTCGAGGGTGACGGCCACCGTCGACTCGGCCTCGAAGCTGTCGACATCGCGAAACGTCAGCCGGTCGCTGCCGTCACTCATCACCAGTTGGTCGTCGAGGAGGCACAGCCCCCATCCCTCACCTTGATACGACACCTCGTCCACCGGTTCGAGGCCGTCGAGGGTGTAGCGCAGCGCCCGGCCCGACGTCCAGGTCAACTGCCAGACCCGATCGTCGACGACCGTGGCCCCCTCCCCGAACAGTTCATCGGGTAGACGGCGGTCGTCGATGACCTCGCCGTCGACCGGATCGTAGACCCGCAGCCTCGACTCCCCGCGCTGGCCGCCGCTCTCGATCAGCAGATCCCCGACGAACTCCAAACCCTGGGTGTAGAGCACCGGATCGTGGTCATAGGTTGCGACCACGTCGATCGTCCGCACCGTCGGCCGGCCGTCGACACTGTCATCGACGTCGCCGCCGAACACACGGATCACCACGCCGGCCACGACCAGGAGCACGGTCACGGCGACCAGGGCGACGGTGAAGGCGCGAGCACTCCTTGCGGGCACGTTTCGAAGCCTACTGTCGGCCGGAGCTAGGTTATGGTCATGAGCACTCGTATCGCCCTTGACTCGACCCGCCTGCTGGCCGAGGCCCGGGAGCTGCTTCCGGACACGGTTCAACTCCGACGTCGCATCCACGCCGAGCCCGAGATCGGCCTCGATCTCCCCAGAACCCAGGCCAAGGTGCTCGACGCCCTGGCCGGCCTCGATCTCACGATCGAAACCGGTGAGCAGCTGTCGTCGGTGGTGGCGACACTCTCCGGTGACGGCGATGGTCCGACGATCCTGTTGCGGGGCGACATGGACGCCCTGCCCATGACCGAGGACACCGGTGAGGACTTCGCCAGCACGGTGCCGGGCGCGATGCACGCCTGCGGCCACGATTCCCACGTGGCGATGCTCGTCGGGGCGGCCAGGATGCTACATGGCCATCGGTCAGAGCTGAGGGGCAACGTCAAGTTCATGTTCCAGCCGGGAGAGGAGGGATACCACGGTGCGAAGTTCTGCATCGAGGAGGGGCTCCTCGAGAGCCCCGCGGTCGACGCCGCGTTCGCCCTGCACATCAGTCCCAACCACCGAGCGGGTACTCTGGCGACGAAACCGGGTGCGCTGCTGGCGTCGGCCGACGAACTGTACATCACCGTCACCGGACGGGGCGGCCACGCCTCGGCCCCCCACAACGCCACCGACCCGATCCCCGTGGCCTGCGAGATCGTCACCGCACTGCAGACCCACATCACCCGCACCGTCAACATCTTCGAGCCGGCGGTACTGACCATCGCCAAAATCGCGGCCGGTACCACCGACAATGTGATCCCCGAGCGGGCCGAGCTCGTGGGTACGTTGCGCACGGTGTCGGACAAGACCCGGGAGCAGGTTCTGGCGTCGGTACCCAGGGTGTTGAACGGCGTTGCCTCGGCCCACGGTTGCGAGGCGTCATTCCACGTGAAGCGTGGCTACGGCCCGACGATCAATGACGATGACTTCGCCCGCTTCACCCTCGACGTGCTGGGTGAACTGGTGGGGGCGGAACGCACGGTGGAGATGGCCCATCCGGGCATGGCGGCCGAGGACTGGAGCTACGTGCTCAACGAGGTGCCCGGCGCCATGGCGATGCTCGGCGTCTGCCCAGGTGATGTGGAGCCGGGCAAGGCCCACGCCTGTCACTCGAACCACATGAGGATCAACGAGGACGCCATGGCCACCGGCATCGCCGCTCACGCCGCGATGGCGCTCAGCTATCTCGCCTGAGACGGGTCAGGAGGGCAGGCCTGTCGCCTGTCAGCCGTTGCCTTTGCCGACGCCGCCGCCGTGGCAGGCGAGGGGATCGGTGGTGAAACCGGAGCCGTCGGACAAGGCGACCGTCGGGGCCATGATGATGTCGCCACGGACATTGACCGAATCGAGATTGGCGAGGGCGACGAGGGCCACACCGTCGTTGGCCAGCGTGGTGAACGTGGCATCGAACAGCTCGTCGCCGAACGCATCGGGACCGTAGGCGTCCGACCCGACACCGTCGATGCCGCGCTCGTCGAACAACCACTGGACCGCGGCACCCGAGAACCCGGCGTTCTCGAAGTCGAACAGGTCGTCGATGTTGGCCGAGTTGTCGTCGGCGTCAACCAGGACCTGCTCGGCGCCCCAGAACTCCTCGGCCCCCGTCTGCAGCACGACCAGGGCTCCGTCCGGAATGCGGCCGTGGTCGGATTCGTAGGCTTCGACGTCTGCTATCTCGACGAAGTTGTCGGTGAACGACAGACCTCGGACATCGATCTTGTAGGCGGGCCACACGAATTCCTCGGCCGCGAGCTCATCGACCGTGCGGCCACCCTCGATGAAGTGGGCGGGCACATCGAGGTGGGTTCCGGCGTGGGAGCCGGTGTCGATGTCCTCCACGAGGAAGAAGTCCTCGGCCACCGTGTACTCGTTGCTGATGTGGATCGCCGGATCGAACGCGAACACCGACATCTGCTCGTTGAATTCGTGGCCGAGGCGAGTCATGCCTCCCGGGCAACGGAGCATCGCCGGGTTCGGCCCGGCACCTCGCGTGAACGTTCCGCTCATGGCGGCGGCAACCCCGGCTGAGCCGAGGACCAGCACCACGACCGCCACAACAGTCGTCCGCCTCAACAACATCACTACTCTCCCTTGGTGGTGGTTTCCGTCGCCCTCGCCTCGGTCCCGGAAGGATCGGTGCCGTTGACGGATCCGGCACCGGAGGAGGATACCTCGTCGGATGCCGTACTGTCGACACCGAGAACGCCGTTGTGGACGACGAGCTGGGGGAACGGGATGGTGATCTTCTCGGCGGCCAGGGTCTCCCGAATCGTGATGGCCACCTCGCTGATGACCCACCGCGAGGTCAGCTCCTCGCTCGGGTGCCAGAAGCGGGCCTCCATATTGACCCCCGACTCCCCGAATCCGGTCACGATCACCTCGGCCGGTGGGGCGAGCTCCAGCGCCGGCAGCACGCGTAGCACGCCAACCAGAGCCCTCTGGGCGGAACGAAGATCGGTGTCGTAGGCCACCTGGAAGCCCAGATTCGTGCGCCGGTACTCGTCGCGGGTCTGGTTGAGAAGTGGCTCGTCGAGCACCTTCAGGTTCGGAAGATACACCACCTCGCCGTTGAAGGTCTTCACGACCACGGCCCGACCGTTGATGTCCATCACCGTGCCGGCATGACCGTTGGAGTGGATCTGATCGCCCCGCCGGATGGGCCTCCGGGCGTCGAGGACAACGGACCCAACGAGGTTCCCGAGCACCGGTTGAAGGGCGATGGCGACGAGGACCGAACCGATTCCGAGGGCGCCGACGAGTGGACCGAGCTCGACGTCGAGTTCGGCGAGCACGCCGATCACGGTGATGACCATCACGATGGATATC
>CBDCGP010000050.1:0-211856 GCA_965216655.1 Acidimicrobiales bacterium | reverse complement strand
TGAAGCTCGAAATGGCGGGGGCCGACCGTGTGGAAGTGATCGACACACCGCCGCACGTGATCGGCGAGGCCACTGTCGTCGAGCGATGACAGGTTGATCCCCTGCAGGGTCCAGGTTGGCTCGACGGACGACCTCACGGTCGTGGTCGAACCACTGGTGGATGTCGGCATTCCAGGCTTTGGTCTCCTCAGTGCGTTCGGCCCGAGCCTCATCACCGCCGCCACCCGGCGCGCTCTGGAAGTAGAGCCACCGGTTGACGGTGGCCCAATTCGATTGGCGCACGGGCAGCCCGTAACGCTCGCTGGCCGTGGCCCAGCCCTCCGTGGCCGGCGGAAAGACGGATTCGAAGAGGTGCGAGATCGGCCGAGGAAAGTGCTGGACCGCCAGGTACCAGGTACCGGGCGCCGGGGCGTCCCAGACAGCCGTCACGATCTCATTCTATGACCCGAATGCTCTGACCCTCATGCTCTGACCGAGCCGAGAATCAGACGGTGTCGAGACCGAGGCGGGCGGCGACAGCGATCGGATCCACCAACCTGTTCAGCGCATCGGTGTGGGCCGCCAACGCCCGGCGACCCGGCTTCGTGATTGTGAGCCAGGTTCGACGTCCGGCTCCCTTCCCGGTCTTCTCGGACTCGAGGTACCCGGCGTCGACCAGGGCCTTGAGCTGTTTGGACAGATCGGAGTCGCTCAGGTCCAACAGCTCCCGAAGGCTCGCAAACTCCACCTTGCGCGCCGCCGCCGCGGCGCCCAGGCAGGCCAGGCGCTTCGGAGAGATCAGAACGGGATCGAGTTCGTCGAGGCTCACCGGGTTGCCCCGGTGGTGGCCCAGTGGTCTCGAAGCCGATTGGTCGTGGCGATTCCGGCGGCGATCACGGCCGACGTGGCCACCCAGGCCGACACCACCGCAAACAGTTGCAGCCAGAATCCGGTCGGCCAGTCGATCCGAGACCACACCGCGACGACCGCCAAGGCCATCACGAGCATGAAGCCGTAGAAGACGAGAACTCTGAGCGGCCTCCGCAGACGCCGTGGCATCACCCGCTGTCTCCTCAACTGGTCGACGAAGCAGACGACCAATGCCATCACGCCGAGGACCAGGCTGCCGACCGCCCAGCCGAAACTTACGTTGGAGTTGGGGAGCGTCATCCCGGCGATGAAAAGGGCCAGAAGTGGCGCCTGCCAGACCGGGGTCGGGGGCATCCACGCCTCGACCTCGACAGCGTTCTGCACGTCGTCGAGCATGGTCAGCTGCGAACGAGGATCATCACCACTTTCCATAGTGGAAACTGTATCTGTTCACTTTCCAGTTTGTCAAGTACAAAGGTCATGGTTCGAGGCGCTCGACCATGTAGACGGTCGTGCCGTCGAAGTCGAAGTGCTCCCCTTCGGTGATCTCGACGTGGGCCATCGGTTCGAGCCGGTTGTCGTAGAGCTTCCAGCCGTCCCCGCTCTCGTCGGACACGACCAGGAACTGCTGCTGCCGCCAATGGGCTTCGCCGGCCGTGCTCCCGTGGTCGATCTCGGCCAACACCTCGCCGTCGAAGTCCACCAAGCGCGCCGACTTGTCCTCGATCATCACCAGGCCGTGTTCGAAGACGCCGATGTTGTCGACCAGGTCGGGGCCTCTCGGCGCACCGGATCCCGAACCAAGCCGACTGCCGTCGGAGACGTCGAACACCGTGAAGTCGCCGCCGGGGTGGATGGTCAGTCCGACACCGAAATGGGGAATATGCAGCAGCCTGATGTCGTCGAGACCTTCGTCGGACCACAGCGAGGCCCCGGAGAAGTCCCGCTTCACCAGACCATCTTCGCTGAACACGTAGACGCCGGAGCCGTCGAACCACGCCGACCTCGAGGTCAACAGAGCGTCCCATTCCCTGCCCGGAGGCCCGATCGAGCTGCATGAGGACCGCGTCAGGCGAGACGATGCTGATTGCCCTGGGCACCGCGTCGATCGGCATCTCCCAATTGACCTGACCCGAGAAATCGACCGACCGGACGACGGCCTCCGGCGGACCGGGCTCGCCCCCCACGAGGGCCAGGATCGGACACTGGACGGGTGCCACGCAAAACCGCGCATGCCTTCCACCCAACGCCAACCGCCCAAAACAAACTGTGCGCCCCGACCCCCGATTGCGGGGGCTGGGACGCACAGAACGGTGGTTAGCAAGCCCTGTGGGCCAAGGCGCTACTTCAGTTCGACGCCGCCGCCGGCTTCTTCGATCTTGCCCTTGGCGGCCTCGGCGTCGTCCTTGTTGGCACCCTCGAGCACGTTGCTCGGGGCACTCTCGACGAGGTCCTTGGCTTCCTTCAGGCCGAGACCGGTGATCTCGCGTACGGCCTTGATGACCTGGATCTTCTTGTCGCCGGCTCCGGTGAGCACGACGTCGAAGTCGGTCTTCTCCTCGGCTTCCTCAGCACCGCCGGCGGCGGCACCACCGGCAGCGGCGACGGCGACCGGAGCGGCCGCGGTGACGCCGAACTTCTCTTCGAAGTCCTTCAGCAGTTCGGACAGTTCGAGAACGCTCATCTGAGCGATCGCATCAAGGATTTCTTCTTTGGACATTATTCTTCTTCTCCAGCTTCTTCGGATTCGGCGACAGCGTCTTCGCCGTCACCATCGGACTCGGGTGTGGTGGTTTCGGTGGCATCGTCGCTCTCATCGGAAGCGGGCGCTTCCTCATCGCTCGACGCCGCATCCTCGGCTTCGGATTCGGTTTCGGCAGCGGTATCGGCCGTGGCAGCCTCCGGTGCGCCGCCCTCGTCGATGAGGGCCTGCAGCAGACCGGCGAACTCACGGGGCACGGCCTGTAGCAGACCGGCGAACTGCTGCATGGGTGCAGCCATGAGCCCGGCCAGCTTGGCCAGCAGAACCTCGCGGGGTTCGATGTCGGCCAGTGCCTTGATGCCGTCGGCGTCGATGGGATCACCGTCGAACAGACCGCCTTTGATGATCAGGTTCGGGTGGGCCTTGGCAAAGTCGCGCAGCGCCTTCGCCATACTGACCACATCACCTCGCTCCTCACCGTCGGGCGGTTCTGCGAACGCCAGGGCCGTCGGACCGTCGAGATGGTCGCCGATCTCGAGACCGGCCTCGTCGGCGGCTCGCCGCACCAGGGTGTTCTTGTACACCTTGTAGCGGGCGCCGCTGGGACGCAGCTGACCACGAAGTTCCTGCAGCTCCGACACCGTGAGGCCCCGGTATTCGGTGACCACCACGGACGTGGCGTTCTCCAAGCGCTCCTTGACCTCGGTGACGATCGCCACCTTCTCCGGACGTGGATTGTCCATCACACCTCCTCTCGTATACTCGTGGGCCCTCACAGACGAGGGCTTTCGGTTGGACATGACGTGTTGTTGCCGGTCGACCGACGTCCGATTTCGCCGACCAACCGCAGCCAACACCCAACCGAAACGGAGAGGATTGGAGAAGTTCGATCGCCTATTCCAGGAATTATCCGGCAACGGGGCCGGAACCTGAGGTCTCGGGCGAATGGATTCGATGCTCGCCCACACCGTTCGGGTACTCGACACGAACGGAGCGGCGACAACAACCATTCAAGGCTAACGGCTTCGGAGCCGAACACCCACCGTGGGAATGCCCCGCGTCGGACTGTCGGTTAGGACAGGCAATGACAACCGGGGAGCCCGCCAACACCATCGACCCGATGGTCGACACACCGGCCGGTGCCAGGAGACAGCTACTGATCCTGGCTCTGGCCCTGGTGTTGGCGATGAGCCCCTGGTTCTCGACCTCCGCTGTGGCCGGACAGCTCTCCGAGTTGTGGGATCTGTCGTCGACCGAACTCGCCCTGCTCGTCATCGCGGTGCAACTCGGGTTCGTCGTCGGGGCCTTCATCAGCACGGCCGGCGGTCTCGCCGACCGCTTCGGTCCCCGTCGGCTGGTGCTGGCCGGTGCGATGCTGGCGGCGACGGCCAACGCCACCGTGATCATCGCCCCCGGACACGGACCGGCACTGGCCGCCCGATTCGCCACCGGTGCCGCGCTCGCCGCCGTGTACCCACCGGCGTTGAAGGCCATGTCGTCGTGGTACCGCACGGGCCGAGGCCTCGCACTCGGAGTGATGATCGGTGCGTTGACCGTCGGCTCGGCTCTCCCCCACCTCATCAACGGCCTCGGCGGCCTGAACTGGAAGTGGACCCTCGCCATCGCATCGCTGACGACCCTCGCCGGGGGCCTGATCGCCGAGTTCGTCGCCTCCGACGGCCCATTCAGCTCGGAACCGACCCGGATCTCACTCGGCCATGTCCGCGACATCCTGGCGAATCGCCCGTTCCTCCTCGCCTCGACCGGCTACTTCGGACATATGTGGGAGCTCTACGCGATGTGGGCGTGGATCGCAGCGTTCTTCGCAGAGTCCATGACGGAGCGGGCCGCCTCGTTCGCGACATTTGCCGCCATCGGCATCGGGGCCGCCGGCGCCGTCCACGTCGGCCGCCTGAGTGATGCCACCAGCCGACCCCGCGCCGCGGGCCTGGCCCTTCGCTGGTCGGGCCTCACGGCCACGGCCATCGGCTTTCTGGCCGGCGCACCGTGGTTCGTCGTGGTCCCACCGGCGTTGTTCTGGGGATTCTGGGTGGTGGCCGACAGCGCCCAGTTCTCGACCATCGTGACCGAGGTGGTCGAACCTCGGGTGATGGGCACCGCGCTCACCCTGCAGCTGTCGCTGGGCTTCATCCTCACCGTCGCCACGATCTTCCTCGTGCCGCTGGTACGTGATGCCTCAGGTTGGGGCGTGGCCTTTCTGATGCTCGCTCCGGGGCCTGCCCTCGGTGCCGCTGCGATGGCCCGCCTCGACCGCCCCGGGGTCGGGCTCGTCGACAAGACGCAGTAACGCGGAGAGAAAACAGGCGGCGGCCGCCAGTTCGATGGCCTCCTCTCCCGACTGGAAGTAGATCTCGTTGCGCAGCTGGTAGGTCTCGATCGGCAAGGTGTCGAGCGCCACGGATGTGACCGCAAGAATAACTCCGGCCACGAACCACCGCTGGGCGCCGGCGTCTGCACCAACGACCCGCAGAACCGATGGCAACACCAGCAGCCCGGCGATGGCGACCACGACGAGGACGATGTCGCCCGGTTCACCCCACGGAATGAACGGCAGCGTGACGTTACGGGGAGCGAGCACCCGGTCACGGAGCCGCTCGTGGATGGCCACGCGCTCGTCGGCGGCCAGGACGAGAAATCCGAACGCCAGGAGCGCCATGATGTGGCGGTCGCCGGGCCGCCTACGATCGCTCGAGCGTTCACGCCCGTGGCGACCCCGCCACCACGCCAACGAGGCGAGCGCCGACGTGGCAAGCAGCATTCCAGTGTTGATCTCACGCGCCAGCGATGCCTCCGGCGCAATCCACGTCCACCATTCGGGCCATGCCAGCCAGGTCGCCACTGTTGAGATGACGACGAGGCCGAGCCAGAGCGGAACGATCAGCGCCGATGGACGCTCGGCCACCGCCGACGGTTTCACGCCGCCCGTCGCTCGCCGTCGGTCGCCGCGTTTCGAACTCCGGATCGACCAGGGGAGACGGTTGCCTCCTCGATGAGGTCGACCCATTCCGCCTTGCCCCGGGCCATCGCCTCGTCGGAGTACCAGCCGGTGTGCATCGTCTGGATGATCCGACCGGGTTCGACGTCGGCGGCGGCCAGCTCCTCGTCGAACTCGTCGAGCAGGTAGCCGTCGAGCGTGCGTGATCTGATGGCATCGATCACGGCGCGATGATCGACGAGCTCGTCGCAGGCCGCGTTCACCAGGTATCGGGCCGATGTAGCCTCCAGCTCGGCTGCGCCGATCACCGGCGGCCGACCGTAGTGGTGGGAGGCGGCCAGCACGAGAAGCTCGGCCCGCCGGAGCACGGTGTCGAGGTCGGCCGTTCGATCGACGGCGGGGTCGTGAACGGTCACGTCCGTGGTGATCGGGGCGAGGAGTTCATGGATGCGCCGGCCGATGCGGCCGTATCCCACGAGCCCGATTCGTCGGTTCCTGAGTTCGAACCCCCTTAGGGATACGGTGCCCGGCAGCAGATCCCGTGACCGATCGACGCTGAGGTGGGTGCGGCGTCCCAGCATCAGGATCCCGGCGAGGGTGTGCTCGGACACCGAGTCAGTGGCGTATCCGCCAAGGCTCAGGACCTCCACCCCACGACCGGCGAGAAAGTCGGTATCGATCCAGTGGATCCCGGTGGTGTGGACGACGACGGTTTGCAGCTCGGGCAAGGCCGCCAGCACGGGTCGATGCAGGTACTTCTTCGGCCGCCTGGTCAGCGCCACGACGTCGAAGTCGTGCGCGAGCCGGATGAACTCGGCATCGGGTATCGGGTCGGCTCGACCGACGATCTCAACCGATCCGAGCCGATCGAGTCGTCGCAGCTGATCCGGCGTGAACGAGTCCCGCCCCAGCGCAGTGATCACAAGTGTCCGTTGCACGATGGTGGGTCCGCCTCTCCCGAGCGCATTCGATGCGCGCCCATTGATTGAATCCGGTGGTCAGGATTCAGTGATCGAGAATCCAATGATAGGAGTCACGACGAGGCCAAAAGGTTCCATTGCCGACAACGATGGTCGGTCGTTCGTCGGGAGTCGCCTACGGAGTGGGTGTGCGAACCGGGACGGGGCAGCGGTCCATGGTCGACAGCCGCGCCCAGAGGGCATACGACAGCAGGCCGAGTGACAGCACGGCCAGCACGGGTTGCGCCGGCTCGAACCACCTCTGGGCGCCGGTCGTTCCCACCGCCAGGAGCACGATCTGGTTGCACACCGGGCAGCCGACCGCAAAGAACGACAACAGTCCGGCCGCTCCCCCGGTCTTCGCCTGACGCTCGGCCGCAGGGTCGAGCGGTACGTCGCCGTCGCTTCCGGGTTCGGGCGCCCGCGGCAGGACGTAGGTGCCGATCATCAGACCACCGAGCACGGCGGTCGCCACCAGTACCGGATAGGACCACCAGGTGACGGCAATCGGCCGACCGAAGACGGGATTGGGAATCACATCGGTTGGAAGGCCGACCATGAGGGCGACGGCGACGGCTCCGAATGCAGCACCGAACCATTGACGGGTGGACCATCCAGCGAGAGCAGTGCGCACGGTGGACATCATGCCCGAACACGGACCGAGCCGACAAATGTGCCGGCCCAATTGTGGAGGCGGTGACCGGAGGGTTTGACGGCGTCCAGGTCGACGAGGATGTGTTCCAGCGCGACCTCGGCGGCTCGACCGGCCCCGTCGCGCACCTTCAGGGCGACGGCCGTTGCGTCGTCGGTGAGTACGGCACAGTACACGCCCTCGGCGCCGGCCTTGGCGGCAACGGGCTTGAGCGGACCGGTCATGAACCGGGTGGAACTCCTCTCTGTTCCGGCCACGAACCAGGGCTCGGCCATCATGGCCCCGAGCAACCGACGCCCGGCGCCCACGTTTGTGAGGTGCGACCAACCCCGGGCCAGATCGGCGAGCGGGATCTCCCAAACCGGAATGCCGCAGCCGTCGATCGCCGGGGTCTGATCGCCGGCCGAGAAGCCGCAGAGTTCCTCCATGACCGGCGTGATGTGATCGCTCTGGAGCGGATGGTCGGGCCGTATGTAGCCGGCCGTCGGGAGGTCGAGTTGACGGCACACCGAGAGGAATCCGGTGTGCTTTCCCGAGCAGTTGTTGTGTTCGGGTCCGGCCGATCGACCCGATTCGACCAGCTCCACCATCGCCGGCTCGAAACCCGGATACTGGGGTCCGCACTCGAGATCACCGGCGCCGAGCGACAAGCGGTTCAGCCACGCTTCGACCCGTTCGACGTGTGCTCGTTCACCGTTGTGGGAGGCGCAGGCCAACGCCAGTTCGGCGTCATCCACGTCGAACGCGTCGGCCGCCCCTGTGGCCACGAGCGGCACGGCCTGAAGAGGCTTGGCCGACGACCGGGGCATGACCGGGCGATCAACGTCGCCCCACGAACCGACGACCGCTCCATCGCGGTCGACGACGACGGCGTCGACCTCGTGGCGGCTCTCGACCCGGTCGCCCCGGAGGACGTCGACGATGAGTGGGCCGGCCAACGACGTCAGCCGACGGCGACCTCGTCGATGCGGGCCGGGTCGACCTTGACGCCCGGACCCATCGTCGACGAGAGCGTGACCTTTTTGATGTAACGGCCCTTCGACGAAGCGGGCTTGGCCCGGTTGATCTCCTCCATGAGCGTGGCGAAGTTGCTCACCAGGCCCTGCGGTTCGAAGCTGGCCTTGCCGATCGAGACGTGCACGTTGCCGTTGCGGTCGGTGCGGTACTCGACGGTTCCGCCCTTGAACTGCTCGACGGCTTTCGCCGGATCAGGGGTGACCGTGCCGGTCTTGGGGTTGGGCATGAGGCCCCGCGGCCCGAGCACCCGCCCGAGTTTGCCGACCTGAGGCATGAGTTCGGGGGTGGCGATGGCCAGATCGAAGTCGAGCATGCCGCCCTCCACCTCGGCGACGAGCTCCTCACCGCCGACGATGTCAGCGCCTGCCTCAGTGGCTGCGGTGGCGGCCTCACCGGTGGCGAAGACCGCAACCCGGACGTCTTTGCCGGTCCCGGCCGGAAGGGCCACGGTGCCGCGGACGATCTGATCGGCCTTGCGGGGATCGACACCGAGCAGGATCGATATGTCGATCGATTCGTCGAACTTGGCCGTGGCCAGACTCTTGACGAGATCTATGGCCTCGGTCGGCCCGTGGAGATGGGCCCGGTCGAACCGCTTGGTTGCGTCGCTGAATCGTTTTCCTTGCGCCATTGTCTGGCTCCCTTCATGTCTGGCGTCGGAGCCGTTCGGCTCAGCGACGGCCGCCGGGCGAGGTCATCCCGTGCGGACTTGGAACGGTGGGGTTCAACCCTTGATGTCGACGCCCATCTGACGGGCGGTACCGGCAACCTGCTTCTTGGCCGCATCGAGGTCGTAGGCGTTGAGGTCGGGCATCTTGATCTCGGCGATCTCCGCGACCTGGGCGTCGGTGATCGAACCGACTCGTTCTCGCAGCGGATCGCCTGCCCCCTTGTTGATGCGGGCGGCCTTCTTGATCAGTTCGGCCGTTGGCGGCGTCTTGAGGATGAAGCTGAAGGTGCGGTCCTCGAACACGGTGATCTCGACCGGCACGATCTGCCCACGCTGGGACTCCGTGCGGGCGTTGTACTCCTTGCAGAAGTCCATGATCTGCAGGCCGTAGGGACCGAGGGCGGTACCGACGGGAGGGGCAGGAGAGGCCTGCCCGGCAGGAATCTGGATTTTTACGACCGCTAGTACTTGCTTCTTGGCCATCGGATTTCTTTCAACGATTGTCGGTTTGGCCCCGACCGGGACCATTGGCGTACGTGCCCACTACGAAAAGGGCAACATGGAAGTGTGCCGCCGTCGGTCGACGGTGACAACTAAATCTTTGCGACCTCGGCGAACTGCAGCTCGACCGGGGTCTCCCGGCCGAAGATGTTGACGAGCACCTTGAGCCGCAGCTGGTCCTCGTTGATCTCGACGATCTCACCCTGGAAGTCGGCGAACGGACCTTCCTTGACCCGGACGGTCTCACCCATCGTGTATTCGAGGCGGGGACGACCCTTGCGGGCGGTGTCGTCGCCGTCTTCTTTCACGGCGAGGAAGTTCTCGACGTCCTTGCGGGGCAACGGCGACGGCTTGTTGCCGGCGCCGATGAACCCCGTGACGCCGGGGGTGTTGCGCACCACGAACCACGAGTCGTCGTCGAGGTGCATGCGGGTAAGCAGGTAGCCGGGGAAGACCTTCTTCTGGACGATGACCTTCTTACCGTTCTTGAACTCGACGACGTCCTCCATCGGGATGACGACCTCGAAGATCCGCTCCTCCATGTTCATCGACTGGGTGCGGGCGAGCAGGTTGCTGCGAACCTTGTTTTCGTAGCCGGACTGGGTGTGGATCACGTACCAGCGGCCCGGGCGGTCATAGGGCGAGTCCCGGCGACGGCGGGTGGGGGCCTCCTCGGCATCTTCGCCGTCAACCTCGGCCGCGCCCTCGGCGTCGCCATTCGTGTCGGCGTCGGAGCCGTCGGCGTCGACGCTTTCGGCGTCGACAGCCTCCTCGGCGACCGGGCCGCCGTTGGGGTCCTCGACCTGATTGGCTTCCTCGTCGGCGGAACCGGCGGTGATGTCGGTTACGGAAACGGCGGAATCGACAACGGTCTCTCCGACCGGGGCGTCGGTGGTCTCGGCGGCGGTCACCACGGCGGCCTCATCGGCCCTGGAGTCCTCCGTGACCTCTGCGGGCGGCGTGGTTTCAGTGATATCACTCATCAATTACCCTCGGTTCCAGCCCTCAACAGGCTGATGAATCCTTCAGCGAACAAGTAGTCGAGACCGGCAACCAGCAGGGTCACGAACGTGAAGGTGATGACAACGACGATGGTGTAGTTGATCACCTCGCTCCGGGTCGGCCAGATGACCCGATTGAGCTCGGAGCGGACCTCACCGATGTATTCCCCGGGAGTGACGCGCTCGGTCGGGACCGGGCGGTTGTCCCGCTTGGTCGCAATTGGGTTGCCCTCGCTATCCATCTGGCCTTGCTTCTGCAGATAGCGGCGCTGTTCGCGATTCATCGCCATGTCATTGATCCTTGTCGAGCATCTCTGCGGTTGGCGTCTCCAGATCCGGTTCGAGCCGGTGGGGCGGACAGACCGATGCCGGAGCGGACAGTGGACCGAAACGATTCCAGATCACGTCCGGCCCCGGAGGCCTTCACGCGGCGGTCCGGGACCACCACTCCTTACAGACTATTGCCTACGTCCGCCAAGAACTACGCAGGGCAGGAGGGATTTGAACCCCCAACCGTCGGTTTTGGAGACCGGTGCTCTGCCAATTGAGCTACTGCCCTATGGATCGGCCGAGCCGAAAGGCCGACCAGGAGATACACAGTAGCAGCGGCGGGGGGTGGAACCGCCCCGGATTTCGGGTCAGCTCGCGAGGCGTTGACGGGCGGCGAGCCGGGTCGCCAGCACGAACGCGCCGGCCGCTCCGGCGGTGGCGGCGGCGGCGATTCCGCCGATGTAGGCCGCCTTGCGAGACCGCGATGCCGTGCTCAACCGCTGGAGGCGATGGACGGTGCCGCCGGGTTGGAGGGCGAGGAGAATTTCATCGACCAGGGTCTCGTCGATGACCAGGTGTTGTTTGCGCAACGACGCGAGGGCCCGCAGCAGCTTCTTGTATTGGGCCAGCTCGGCCTGGCATCGGAGGCAGGTCTCGAAGTGCGACTTGGCCTCGGTGTCGAGTTCCTCTCCGTCGACCGCGCCGGCCAGTTGCAGGCTGAAGGTCTCACAGCTCGATTGGAACGGTGCGGTCTCCTGACCCGGTTCAGACGGCATGGGCCTGCTCCTCCCCCATTGGATAGAGCGTTTCCCGCAGCTGCTTGCGAGCTCGGTGCAGTCGCACCTTCGCAGCCGACTCGGAGATGTCGAGTTCGACGGCGATTGCGTCGTGCGAGAGGTCGTAGATGTCACGCAGCACGATCACGGAGCGGAGTTTCGGCGGCAGCTCCATCAGCGCGGTCACGAGACTGGAACGCAGGTCGCCGAGGTCGGCTCGAAGCGCCGGATCGCGGTCGGGGGCGTCGTCGGCCAGTTCGAAATCGTCGGCGAGGTGATCGTGACGATGACGGCCGCGGCGGCTGAGAAACGTGTTGGCGCAGTTGGCCGTGATCCGGTGCAGCCAGGTGGAGAGCTGCGCGTCGCCCCGAAACTTTTTCAGCCCCTTGTGGGCCCGTAGATACGTCTCCTGGACCACGTCCCGAGCGTCCTCCTCATCACCCACGAGCCGGTAGGCCAGCGTGTAGGTGTCGGTGTAGGTTTCTCGAACCAGCTCCTCGAAGGCGCGGTGGTCGCCTTCTTTCGCGGCTGCGACGAGTTCGTTCGTTGTGTTCGAATCCACCTAGTCAGACCCCAGCATCTGCCATCCGGTTACGTATCCACGGTCCATGGTAGGGCAACCCGACACAAATCCGTAATGAAGAAGGGGTGACCGGTAACCGTCGAAGTGACACGGCGACGCGCCGCTACAGTCACCATCCGTGGGAGTCTTCGGGAACGGATACGCGGACGCCGCCGACGTGCTCGGTCCAGTGGCCCGGGAGCTGAACGGCCGTCGCATCCTGGTGACCGGGGCGACCGGGTTCATCGGTGGTCACGCGGTCGAATTGCTGCACCACACCGGGTGCGACGTGCACGCCGTGGCCCGACGATCCGAACCGTCCGTCTCGTTCGATACCCCGGTCACCTGGCATCGAGCCGACCTGACCGACGCCGGGGCCACGGCAGCGGCCGTCGAGGCCGCCGCACCCGATGTGATCGTGCATCTGGCCAGCCTCGTGAAGGGCTCGCGTGATCCCGGGTTGTTGTTGCCGATGTTCGCCGCCAACACCGCATCGGCCGTGCATCTTCTCGACGCGGGGCGCCGCTTCGATGTCGGCCGGGTACTGCTCGCCGGGTCACTCGAGGAGCCCGAGGAGCCCGGCCGGTTGGCGGCGTCGCCATATGCCCTCAGCAAAGCGGCCGCCCACCTCTACGGCGACCACTACCGGGCCATCACCGAGGTGGAGGTCGTCAACCTCCAGATTTTCATGGTGTACGGCCCGGCCCAGCTCGATGAGGCCAAGCTGATCCCCTACGTGATCCGTTCGCTGCAGGCGGGCGACGCGCCGTCGTTGTCGAGCGGCACCCGCCTCGTCGACTGGGTCTACGTCGGCGATGTGGTGGAAGGTATCGCCAGGGCGTGTGTTGGGGAGCCGGCCGAGGTTCCCATTCCGCTCGGAACCGGGTCGCTGGCCACGGTCCGGGAGGTCGTGGAGGCACTGGTCGATCTGGCCGGCAGCGCTGTCGAGCCGGAATTCGGGTCGCTCGCCGACCGCAGCCGCGAGGTGGAGAAGATGGCCGACACCGAGACCACGACGCGGCTGCTCGGATGGGCGCCGGGCGTAGACTTGCGCCAGGGCTTGGCCGCGACGCTCAACTGGTACGGAGGCACATGATGGCATCACCGAATGCCGGAACCAAACGGATGCGGGCCTTCATGGAGGAGGCCTATCCGCTGTGCCGGTCGATCACCGGAGACGGGGTCCGGGCCACGCTCGATCTGATCGAAACCGAGCTGCTGGCCGGCGATGAACCGGCCGAGACGCCGCTCTACCGCCACGAGGTGCCGACGGGAACGCCGGTGCTCGATTGGACCGTGCCCAACGAATGGAACCTCAACCGGGCCACACTCGACGGGCCGCTCGGCCGGGTGTTGACCACCGACGACACCAACCTTCACGTCGTTTCCTACTCGCTGCCCACCGACACCGAACTCGACCTCGACGAGCTCCGTCCCCACCTTTTCACGCTCCCTGATCAACCCGACGACATCCCGTACCGCACGACGTACTACCGGGAGGCGTGGGGCCTCTGCATGACGCATCGGCAATACGAGTCGCTGCCCGAGGGCCGCTACCGGGTCAAGATCGACGCCACGCTGGAGCCCGGCCATCTCAGCTACGGCGAGGCGTTGCTGCCCGGCCTGACCGACGACGAGATCCTGTTGTCAACCCACATCTGCCACCCCTCCCTGGCCAACGACAACCTCTCCGGTATAGCCGCGCTTACCGAGATCGCCCGACGTCTGGCCGCTCGGAAGACGCCGATGCGCCACAGCGTCCGCCTGCTGTTCGTTCCGGGCACCATCGGGTCGATCACATGGCTGGAACGCAACCGCAAGTCGGTGGAGCAGATCACAGCCGGGCTGGTTCTGGCCGGGGCCGGCGATCGGGCACCCGCCACCTACAAACGGTCGCGCCGTGGATCGACCCGAATGGATCTGGTGATGGCCCGCTTGATGGGCGAGCGTGACGGCTCCGTCATCGACTATTACCCCTACGGCTACGACGAGCGGCAGTTCTGCTCGCCCGGATTCGATCTACCGGTCGGCCGGTTGAGTCGATCGATGCACGGCACGTATCCCGAATACCACACATCCGCCGACGATCTGGATTTCGTCGACGACGACACCCTGGCCGACACCGTCGATCTGGTCATGACCGCCATCGAAGCGCTCGACTCCGATGTGCGCTATGTCAACACCCAGCCTCAAGGTGAGCCGCAACTGGGACGCCGGGGTCTGTACTCCGCCGTCGGTGGCGCCGTGAACTCGAAGTCGGCCGAGATGGCGTTGTTGTGGCTGCTGGCCTACTCCGACGGTGAGCACTCGGTGGCCGACATCGCCTGGCTGGCGGGGCTGCCCATCGACGCGCTGGAGACAGCGGCGGCCGCGCTCGTCGACGCGGATCTTCTGCGCTCGGTGTAGCAGGCCCAGCACTCGCCCCACGGGTTGGACTCATCGGGCCCGAGGCGCAGCTCCGGAATCGGACAGTCGACGACGAAACAAGGTCTGTCGGTGATCTGATAGTGTTCGACCGCCCGGGCGGCGCGCTTCATGATGTAGGACCGGGTGGCCTTTGGCATGGCGCCCACCCGATAGCAGCCGCGCCGGATCCTCACGACTCGACCTCTGACGAGCGGCGTCCTCAACGCATCCGAAATCGTCTTGTTGACCGGTTCGGCCACGGGAAGCCGCCGGCGATCGAGTCGCTCGACGAGGTCGACGATGGCCAGCGGGTGACCGGCTTGCGCGAGTTCGGCGACCAGGACGTATCTCAGTTCCCTGGTCGGGAGGCAACGGCCGTCCGACGAGTACCACCATGAGGCGGGCCGCAGCAGGATCGGAGTGTCGAAGATGGATGGCATGGCCGACATGATTGTCGCGGCTTGTGACATCGAAGAGGAGCGTGGGTGCCTGAAGGGCTCTCCGCGACAGGACCGGTATGCCCGACCAGTTCAACGTCTGTGCGAAAACAGCAGCTGAAGAGCCCGGCCGCCCCCACCATCAGCAACCCACCCAGTTCAACGTCTGTGCGAAAGCCAGCGGCGGCCTGGGCTGGCCGAGAGTGCCAAGCAGCTCTGCGTCAGGTCCAGATCGATCACCCCCCATCTTTCGCACAGGGTTTGAATCAACACCGACCTGCCCGAACCCACCCGACGATCAACCCCCCAACACCTTTCGCACAGACGTTGAACCAACACCGACCCTGCCCGAACCCACCCGACGATCTACCCCCAACTTTCGCACAGCCGTTGAACCAACACCGCCTCGGCGTTGGCCGACGGCTACGAGTGGAAGTCGGGCCAGGCTCTGTCTTTGTCGGACATGATCAACTCTGCCGCGTCGGGCCACTCGATCTTGAAGGCTGGATCGTCCCACCGAACGCCTGTGGCGTGATCGGGCTGATAGAAGGTGTCGATCTGGTAGCCGACGACCGTTTCGTCGACAAGGGTCTGGAAGCCGTGGGCGAGGCCGGGGGCGGCGTACAGCTGCCGCCCATTCGCTGGTGTCAGCTCGAAGGCCTCCCACTCGAGGTAGGTGTCGGAGTCCTCACGCATGTCGAGGATCACATCGTGGATCGCACCCTGCTCGCAACGGATCAGCTTTGTCTCGCCGTAGGGCTCGGTCTGGTAGTGCATCCCCCGCAACGTGTTTGCCTTTGCGTTGTAGGAGATGCTGCTCTGCACGAACCCGGCGGTGAGGCCCTCGTCGGCCAGCTCATTGACGCACCAGGCGCGGGCGAAATAGCCGCGGTCGTCGGTATGGCGTTCCGGGTCGATGGTGTACAAGCCATCGATCGCCGTTGGTTCAATGATCATCGCCGGCTCCTGACCCAAGCTTAGATCACGGGCCTGGGTAGAGGCCGTCGATTGGATCAGGCGTCGGTGATTCCCGCCCTGATCGCCGCCGCCACCTCGGACGGCACCTCGGACATGCCGTGGGCCTCGGCAGCATGCTGGGCGGCGGCCGCCATCACCTCGTCCTCGGTTTCGCCGGTGACGACTCCATCACATCCGTCCACAACTGTTCCGCACGCAAACTGCTTCATTGTCTCGCGTCCCTTCTTCTTCTCCGTGCCGAGATGGTACAACAGCGATAGCCGGCGCGCCCTCAGCGCAGCGGCTGTGACAAAATCAGTTCATGGCTCACGACCCAGCGCTGGTTGAACGTCTGCGTGCACTTCTCGACGATGTCGACACCCGTGAAGTGAAGATGTTCGGCGGTCTGTCGTTCATGGTCGATGACAAGCTCGCGCTCAGCGCCAGCAATCAGGCCGACCTCCTGCTGCGATGCCACCCCGACGATGTCGACCGCTTCACCTCGGAATCTCATGTGCGATGGGCGGAGATGCGCGGCCGTCGAATGAGCAGGGGTTGGCTACGGGTTGCCCCCGACGGCTACGCGTCCGACGATGACCTGGCTCGATGGGTCGCCATCGCGGTCGAGCATGCCGAGCAGAACTAATCGTCGACGCCATCCGCGTTGTCGGCCTCAACCGCATCGACGATGCGGGCGAACACGTCGGGCATGGCACTCAGCACCCGGGCCCAGCTGGCGATGAACGGTGTGTCCATCGGATTGTTCACGTAGGCGTCGCCGGCCGCCACCAGTGCCTCGGCGAACACGTCGACCGTGTGCTCCTCGAGATGCCGGTCGGTGTGCAATCCGTTGATCACCGCGTTGTTGTGGTGAACCTCGACGAGATCCAACGCCTCCCGATAGTACGCGGCCTTCAGCGACCGGAACGTGGCCGGGGTGAAGACGGCGCCGTCGATCGCCAGCTTACGGAACATCGCCTTGCCGATGTCGATCGCCATCTTGTGGATGCCCTCGGTTGGATCGTCACCCGACAGTCGCTGATGCTTGTGATCGTACGCGTCCGCGATCTGAACCTGACAGATCCGCCTCGGTGTGTAGCGGCGGTACACCTCGGCCAGCAGGCCAACCTCGAGCCCCCAGTCGTTCGGGATCCGCATGTTGCGAACGACATCGGCGTTCATGGCCGCCTCGCCGGCCAGCGGATAGCGGAACGCGGCCAGGTATTCGATGTAGTCATTGGGGCCGAGCACGGTGGCGAACGCGCGCAGCAGCGGCTGCAGGAAGAGTCGCACCACCCGACCGGTCAGTTGCTGGCCGTCGGTTCGGTGGTAGTAGCCCTTGGCGAACGCGTAACCGAACGACGGGTGGACGACCGGATAGAGCAGCCGGGCGAGCAGCCGCCGGTCATAGGTCAACACATCGGCGTCGTGGAGGGCGACGACCGACGCTCGACCGGAGGCCAGGAAGTAGCCCAGACAGAACCAGACGTTGCGGCCCTTGCCCTCGTCGGTGGGGGCCACGCCGAGCTTTCGCAACTCGGCGTCGAGGGCCTGAAGCCGCGGCCCGTGGTTCCAGAGAAGACGATGGCGTTGTGGCAGCACGGAGAAGAACTCTCGGGCCCGTTCGAAATCGGCTCGGTCGGCTCCGTCGATGCCGATGATGACCTCGCTCAGATACTCCACCGACCGCAGTTCGTTGACGATCCGGGTCAGCGCACGTCCGTCCAATTCGGAAACCAGCGCCGGTATCACCAGCGCCATGGGCGTGGCGTGCGACCAACCGACGAGATCGGCCTCGAGCTCGGTGACCGGCCGGTCGCCGAGCCGATGAAACGTCGGGACGGGCCCGAGCTGTGCGAAATCACCCATCGGTATCACCCATCGGTGCTCAGGCCAGCCGGACGCCGCGGAACGTCTCGCCGTCGTGGACCCCGACCTTTGCGTCTACCCAGGAGCGCCACCGTGAGGCCCGCTCCTGCCGCCGCTCCCCGGCCCATGATCCTGCGGTCCATCACACCCGTCGCCTCCACCCGTCCATCATCGAATCGACGGTAGCACGGATCCTGGGCCGGGAATCCGGGATGTGGGTCACGCCATGACGTGAACCGGCGTGCCGTTCGGAAGCTCACCTGGCAGGTATTCGGCAATGTGCATCGGGACCCGAACACAACCGTGACTGGCCGGGTAATTCGGCACCGACAAGGCGCCGTGGAATGCGATGCCACCGGTGAAGTAGAGCGGGTTGTAGAGTCGGCCGATGTCGAGGCTGGACTCCCGCCAGCCGCTGATCCGGCGCTGGATGTGGAATTCGCCGATCGGGGTGATCGAGGAACCGCTGTGATCCTCGTTCTCCCACGGAATGCCGCTGCCGCTCGAGATGTGGCTGACCAGCACAGGGGTCTTGCCACCGGGGTCGTACATCTTCATCAGCTGCTGTGACAGGTCGACCTCCACCCAGCGGGCGTCGTGGCTGTGGATCGGGGCGCCGAGGCGGCCGTCGAGCAACCGGCTGAAGGCCCAGTCGTCGGCGGGGCCCCAGTTGCCGTCGACCGGGATCCCGGCCATCTTCTCCAGCGCCCAGACGGCCTGGATCGTACGGGTGCCGTACTCGCCGTCGGGCGCTCCGGGATCGAACGGGCCAGTGGCCAGAAGCTCCTGCAGCTTCTCCACGTCGGCGCCCTCGTCGTCGACCGTGACGACAAGGCCCTCGTAGGTGTAGTGATACAGGGCATCGATCGTCGCCTCGTTGACCGAGCCGGTCTGGACCAGGCCGGTGACCTTCTGGAACGCGCTCACCGCCCGCTCGGTGCGGCGGCCGTAGTCGCCGTCGGGGGTTCCGGCCGTGAACCCGATGTCATTGAGCCTCGTCTGCAGGTCGACGACATGGTCTCCGCTGTCGCCCCGCTCAGCGACGGCGAGCGTGAGCCCGAGGACTTCGGCAGGATCGGGTTCGGTGGTGGTGGTTTCCGGCGGCGCGGTCGTCGTCTGCCGGAGCGTCGTCACGCTGCCCTCGGCCTTGGTGGCGGCCGACGTGATGACCGGCTGCTCGGCCGCGGCCCCGTCGGCGGCTGCTGATCCTCCTCCGGAGCACGACGCCAGCAGGACCAGGATCAGTGATCCTCCTGCGGTCGCCACGGTTGTGCGCCACCTCATATGCCCTTCGTCCCCTTACTCCCGGATGCCGGCCGCCGGTGGCCGTACCAACAAGTATCGCGCACCAGGGGCGAAATAGCGCCTCAGGCGGCGGCTGTGGCGGGCGATGGACGAATCGACGGCCGTCGTGGCTACCGTGACCGACATGTCGAACGGCTCCAACAGATCACGCGCGGTCGGCCACGTCGCTCCCCCAACGGCCCCGCCGGAACGAGGGGTTTTCGCGAACCGCACGTTGAATCTGCGTTCGATCCAGGCCGTCGGCTACGACATGGACTACACGCTGATCCACTACCGGGTGGACGCCTGGGAGGAGGCGGCGTTCCGGTACGCCCAGCAGAACCTCGACGCCGTCGGTCTACCGGTCAACGCCTTCACGTTCGACCCCGAGGCGTTCACCATCGGTCTGACATTCGACCTCGAAGCCGGCAATCTGCTGAAGGCGACACGGTTCGGCTACGTGGTGCGAGCCAGTCACGGCACCGAGATGCTGCCGTTCGAGGAACAGCGCCGCCAGTACACGGAGACCATCGTCGAACTGTCGGAGCCCCGATTCAAGTTCATGAACACGCTGTTCGAGCTTTCGAGAGCGTCGTTGTGGTGTCAGCTGGTCGACGCCCACGATCGATCGCCGATCTCGGGGGTCAACGGCTATGGCGATCTGTACCGGCTGGTCGACAAGGCGCTGGCCGACACTCATCTCGACGGCGCGCTGAAGGCCGAGATCCTCGCCGATCCCGACGGCTTCATCGACCCCGATCCCGACGTGGTCCAGACCCTGCTCGACCAACGCACGGCCGGCAAGAACCTGCTCCTGATCACCAACTCCGACTGGGCCTACACCAAGGCGATGATGGCTCACACCGTGGATCCGTTCTGCCCTCCCGGCCGATCGTGGCGGGACCTGTTCGACATCGTGATCGTGTCGGCCAACAAGCCACGATTCTTCCAGGGCACCAACCCGATCTACCGGGTGGTCGACGAGGAACGATCACTACTGGCGCCTCACCGGGGTCTGCTCGAGGCCGGCTCGGTCTACTTCGGCGGCAACGCCCACATCGTCGAGGAGAGCCTGGGGCTGACCGGAGGGCAACCGCTGTACGTCGGCGACCACCTCTTCGGCGACGTGCTCGTCACCAAGGACGTGCTGCGTTGGCGCACCGCGCTCATCGCCCGTGAGCTGGAGGCGGAGGTCCTGGACGCCATCTCCTTCGCCGACCAGCAACGGACGCTCGAGCAGCTGATGAGCGAGAAGGTGGAACTTGATCGCCGGCAGGCTCACCTTCGGATGTCGGTGCGAGGCAACAACGGCGACTCGTCGTTGAAGCGGGAGCTTGACCGGGTCAGCTCGCAGGCACTGGCGCTCGACGAACAGGTCGCACCGTTGGCCGCCGCGGCGTCATCGCTGGGCAATGCCAACTGGGGCCCGCTGATGCGGGCCGGCAACGACAAGAGCCTGTTCGCCCGCCAGGTCGAACGGTATGCGGACGTGTACACATCACGCGTCTCGAACCTCCGCTTCGAAACCCCCTACGGCTATCTCCGCGCCGCCCGTGGATCGCTTCCCCACGACAGTGTCGCGGCAACCGAACCGGCCTGACCTACGACCCGGCAACGGGGCCATCGGACTCGTCACCACCGTGCCGTTGACGGGATGACTACGTAGGCATATGCTGGCGCGCGAACGCATCGAGTCAGTCGACAAACAGGAGACAGAGAACCGTGGAAGGCTTCGATCCTTCGTTCACCACCCCCGAGGAATACATCCTCGGAATAACCAGGGAGATCTGGGAGGATCGGGGAATCGCCACCCTCCATCGCTACTACGCGCCCGATGTGCTGGTGCGCTCTCCGGGGGGAAACATCGTGGGCAACCAGGCCGTCATCGCCGCCACGATGGCCACGCTCGCCGAGATTCCCGACCGCCAACTGCTCGGGGAGGACGTGATCTGGTGCGACGACGGCCACGGCGGATTCCTGTCGTCGCACCGCATCATCTCGACGGGGACCCATACCGGCGACGGCGTGTACGGCTCGGCCACCGGCACCCGGTTCCGCTACCGGATCATCGGAGACTGCGCCACCCGCGACAACCAGATCTATGACGAGTGGATCATTCGCGACCAGGGGGCCATCGTGCGCCAGCTCGGCATCGATCCGGCAGACTTCGCGCGGCGCCAGATCGAGCAGGAGGGCGGCCATCAGGCGTCGTCATCCCTCAAGGACGGCTGGTCCGAACCCGTCAGCCGCTACCAGGGTCGGGGCAACGACCACGACGCCGGCAAGCAGTACGGGCAGCTGCTGACGGCGATCATGTCGGCCGATTTCGCCGCCATCGAGGCCAACTACGATCGGGCCGTCCAAGCCGAACTCCCGGGCGCCGTCACCGTGTACGGCCGGCCCGACGTCGAGACCTTCTGGCTCGGATTGAGGAGCGCCTTCCCCGACGCCGAGTTCGAGATCCACCACCAGATCGGCCGATCCGACCCCTCGATGCCTCCGCGGGCAGCGCTCCGGTGGACGCTGCGGGGTACCCACTCCGGCTGGGGGCGCTTCGGCCGGCCATCGGGCGCCAACGTCACGGTGATGGGCCTGAGCCACGCCGAGTTCGGCCCCTGGGGGCTGCGGCGGGAATGGGTTCTGTTCGACGAACCGGCGATCTGGAAACAGATCATCCTTCACCAGGGCTGAGCGTTCAGGATCTAGCCTGTATACGTATTCATCTCGAGGTCGGCGAACCACGAGACCAGCAGGTCGGTGACCTGTTCGGGCTGATCGGTGGTCACCAGGTGGCCGGCGCCGGGTACGATCTCGAGCGACGCATTGGCCGCTCTTTCCACGAGGTCCTCATGGACCGACGGCGGGCAGACCCGGTCCTGATCACCGACCATCACCAGCACGGGTCGCCCGAATCGGCCGACGTTCGGGCGGCGGTCCTGACGGCGGTTGATCAACGCCTCGTTCTCGTCCAGAAAACGGAGCGGCCCGGCATCGAGCGCCATGTCGGCGGCCATCGCACCGTGCTTCGCCACATCGGCGGTCAACCACGGAACCATCTCCTGAACCACGTCGGCGAACTGACCGGCGCGGGCTTGGCTGGCCCAACGGTGACGGGCCACCAGCTGCGCCCGTTGGGGAACGTCGAGATTGGTTCCGAGTAGCACAGCTGCCGGAATTCGGTCGGCGGCCCGATCCAGGAGTTCGGCAGCGACGATGCCGCCCAACGACAGACCGATCGGGATCAGAGGACCGGCCACCGAGTCGAGTACCCCGTCGGCCATGGCCTCGATCGTGGTCAGGCCGGTGAAGTCGGCCACGCTGGTGGCATACGACCGGGACAGGTGCTCGACCTGAGGTGAGAACAGACGCTCGTCGCACAACGATCCGGGCAGGAACGCCAACGTGACGTCGCTTGCAGGGCCCAACACCGCGTCAGCCGACCATCGAGGTCGGGGCCACGCAACCATTGGCGTCCCGAGTCCACCCGGCCGCTCGGCAGGCCGAGACGATGTCGGCGTCCCACTCGAGGACCGTCGGACCGTCACCCCTGGTGACCACCGTGAGTTCCAGGTCCTCGTCACCGACGTTGGCGATGTCCCGCCAGACCCCTCCGGGAACGGAGACGACCGATCCATCGGCCGCCGCTGAGGCGACCTCATGGCCATCACGGTTCATCCGCATCTCGCAGCCCGAGCCGACGACGAACAACACCTGGCTGTCGAGGTGGCGATGGAGCCCTACGCTCGACCCCGGGGCGATACGGAGCCATTCGACCGCGAAACCGTGGCGTCCCACGATCGGTGGGCGGCTGTGTCGATCCTCACTGATTCCGAACCCGATGACCGGCGCGATCGAACACCGGTGATCGGTGAGGACCGAGGTCAGCAGCGCGCGGTCGCTCCACTGAAGCTTGTCGTGGGTGACCAACCGCTCGGACAGCTCCCGGTCGGAATAGTGGTCGATGTGCACAAGCTCGGCTTCGGTGAGCGGTGTCAGCACCTCGTCGACGGCATCGCCGCGGGTGGCGTCGAGCACGGCCAGATCGGGACTCAGATACAAGCCCGTGGCGGCGGCCCGCTCGAGCACGGAGGGAGCCCACAGTATGCCACCCGTCTCGTCACGCCCCAGAACGGTGAACAACCAGCCGTCGTCGTCACCGATGTTCTCGAACCCGCGGAACACCCACGTCGGTGCCGAGAACACCGATCCTGGCCCGACCTCCAGCGACTGGTCTCCCTCGGCCCCGATGTCGAATCTCCACCGACCGGCAGTGCAGACGAACACCTCGGCGGTGAAGTGGAGGTGGGGATTGTTCACGACACCGTTGGGCATCGACGCCGCGCCGATGTTGTAGCCGTGAGGCTCGGTTATGTTCACCGTCTGGTCGGGGTTCTGCGACACGCCGGGCCCGATGAAGGAGTAACTGGCCTTGCCGGCCGAGCGGGGGAGGCGAACGTCGACGAAGGCGGCGGTGTCGGCCACGAAGGCCGTCGGCTCCACGATCAGGGACCGCAACGCCGCCTCGTCGATAACGACGTCGGGGCTCCCCCCGGCGTGCACACCGGCGCCGTTGTCGCGGCTGTCGGTCGGATGGACATCGGTCGAATCGCTCACAACACTCCCAAAGGTCGCCCGCCGTCGACGGGAATGATCGAACCGGTCGTGAGGACCAGATCGCCGATACACGCACTGACCGCGGCCGCCACGTCATCGGGCGTGGCCAACCGTCCGAGCGGCGTCGATGCCTCCTGATTCTCGATCACCTCGGGCGGCATCCGGTCCGCGTACTCGCCCCGGACCCATCCCGGCGACACCGACACGAACCGCAGACGGGGTCCGAACGCCCGGGCCAGTGATCGAGTCATGGAGTCGAGGGCCGCCTTCGATGCGCAGTAGGCGACGTTGGAGCCCTGCCCCGTAACCCCGGCGACCGACGAGATGTTGACCACCACCGGCGCGTCAGCGGCCAGCAGTAGCGGCTCGAAGGCCCGGACGGTGGCGAACGGACCACGCCAGTTGACACTGAAGATCCGATCGATGATCTCATCGGTCAGACCGTGGAGGTCGTCATGATCGACGGGGACGGTGTATCCCGCGCAGTTGACGAGCGCGTCGACGGCGTCGAGGCCGGCGGCCAGCTCCTCCGCTGCGGCCGAAAGCGCCTCGGATTCGAGCACCGGAAGCCTCACGGCCCGGTGCTCGGCGCCCGGGAGCTCCTCGACGAGTGCGGCGGCCCGTTCGGCCCGGGAGTTGTAGCCGACGACGACGGTGTGGCCGTCGTCGGCCATCCGGCGGCAGATGGCCGAGCCGATGCCGCCCGTCGCTCCGGTCACCACGACCGTCGATCGGGTCACGACCCGGCCATCGACGCTGCGTCGGAGTAGCGCCGCACGCGGATGTCGGCCTGGGCCTGATGGCCGGCGAAGTTCTCGATCGCGCACAGCCGGGAGCAGTATTCGCCGATGATCGCACTCGACTCGGGGTTGGTGATCCGCTGGTAGGTGCAGGTCTTCAAGAACTTGCCGACCCACAGTCCCCCGGTGTAGCGGGCCGCCTTCTGGGTGGGCAGCGTGTGGTTGGTGCCGATGACCTTGTCGCCGTAGGAGACGTTGGTCATCGGGCCGAGGAACAGCGCGCCGTAGTTGACCATGTTCTCGAAGAAGAAGTCGTCGTCGTCGGTCATGATCTGGACGTGCTCGAACGCCAGGTCGTTGGCCACCTCGAGCATCTCGGCGTTGTCGGCGCACAGGATCACCCGGCCGTAGTCGGCCCAGGCCACCGACGCCACGTCGGCTGTGGCCAGGGTTTCGAGCTGGCGGTCGACCTCGGCGATCGTGGCCAGCCCGAGTTCACGAGAGGTCGTGAGCATGACCGCCGGTGAGGTCGGCCCGTGTTCGGCCTGGCCGAGCAGGTCGGTGGCGCATATCTCGGCGTCGACGGTTTCGTCGGCGACGATCAGGGTCTCGGTAGGACCGGCCAGAAGATCGATGCCCACCCGCCCGTACAGGAGGCGTTTGGCCTCGGCCACGAAGGCGTTGCCGGGGCCGACGAGAACGTCGACCGGGTCGACGAACTCGGTGCCGACGGCCATGGAGGCCACCGCCTGGATGCCGCCGAGGAGGTAGATCTCATCGGCTCCGGCCAGGTGCATGGCGGCCACGGTCTCGGCCGGGACCTCGCCGTTGATGGGCGGGGTGCAGGCGGCCACTCTGGGTACGCCGGCCACCTTGGCGGTCAGCACGCTCATGTGGGCCGAGGCCACCATCGGATAGCGTCCTCCGGGCACATACGCGCCGACCGCCTGCACCGGGATGTTCTTGTGGCCGAGCACCACACCGGGCAGGGTCTCGATCTCCACGTCCTGGAGCGAAGCCAGCTGGGCCTCGGCGAAACGCCGGATCTGGGTCTGGGCGAAACGGATGTCGTCGAGGGTGCCGGGGTCGACGGAGGCGACGATGTCGGCGATCTCTTCGTCGGTGAGGCGGAAGGAGTCGGGCGTCCAGCCGTCAAACTGCTCCGACAGTTCGCGGACGGCCGTCTCGCCCCGCTGTTCGATGTCGGCAATGATGCCCGACACCTTTTCGGTGAGCGACGTGTCGGCCCCGTGGGCGGACTTGGCGGTGGCGTCTTTCAGAATCTCGGCCATGGAGCGCTTCCTTTTCGATGGTTCGGGTCGTGGGATTGCCGGCCGTAGCGGGCCGGTCGGTCGGTACGTTCAGGTTCTGGTTGTGGTGGCACCGAGTCGCAACGTGCCGTGCGCGACCACATCGACCGGCTGCTCATCCTGGGGATCCAACAGCAGATCGACGGCCTTGGTCACGAGCTCTCCGATCGGCTGGACCAGGGTGGTCAGGTCGAATCCGGCCCACGCGGCTTGAGGCAGGCCGTCGAACCCGGTTACCAGCACGTCACCGGGCACGCCGACACCGGCCTTGGCCAGGCCGTCGAGCACACCGAGGGCGATCTCGTCGCTGGCCACCATGACGGCGTCGGGCAACTCATGACGATCGAGGAGTTCGGACACGGCCTTGTAGCCGGCTTCGTAGGTGTAGGCTCCGGCGGCCAGGTACGGGCACGCGATGTTGCGAGCGCCGAGCGTGCGGGCCGCGCTCTGATAGCGGAGGCGGTCGGTCGACGTGTCGGACACGCCGCCGACGAACACGACGGACTCGGCACCGGTCGCGACCACATGGTCGGCGACAAGGGCCATCCCCTCCTCGTTGTCGACCGACACCGAGTTGATCACTCCGGCGGCGGCCGGCTGGTTGAAGGCCACGACGGGGACGGTCGACGCCGTCATCGCCGCCAGTTGGGTGGGGCCGATGGTGCTCGATGCGAGGACCAGGCCGTCGAGCCGATACTGGCGGACCGAGTCGAGCACCCGATCGACCTGGTCGATGTCGGTGAAGCTGAACAGGAGGAGTTGCCGGTTCCGTTGCGACAGGTGCTGGGAGAACTCGGTGAGCACGCTCTGCCAGTACTCGCCGTGGGCGGGCACGACGGCGCCGATGATGTCGGTGCGTTGGGATTTCAGGCTTCGGGCAATGGCGTTGGGTACATAGCCGATGCGGTTGGCGGCCTCCTCGACCCGGGCCCGGGTGGACGGTGACACGCGGTGGGGCGACGAGAAGGTGCGGGCCACGGTGGCCTGCGACACGCCGGCCTCTCGGGCGACGTCGACGGAGGTGACGGATCGTGCCGGTCGATCATCGCTGCTTGCTTTCACGCGTCCTCCGCAAGTCGTCGAGCACGAAACGACGCCGCCGACTCGTTACGTCGCCCGCGGCCCGTTCCGTTGCTCGGACAAGTGTAGTGCATACGTAGTCATAGGCCAAGATTCGAGCGATGCCCGGTACGGCCGGGCGCGCACCAGGCACCGGAGGGCGACACGCTCAGCCCTTGACCGCCCCCGCTCCCAGACCCTTGACCAGGTGCTTCTGGAACAGGATGATCACGATGATGATCGGCAGGGTGATCGACACTGACGCCGCCGGGATCTCGTTGAACAGCTGGGGCCCCTCGGCCGCCAGCGCCGCCTCGATCCCCACCGGCAGGGTGAAGTTGGTGACGGCCAGCACCCGAACGAACAGGAACTCGTTGTAGGCCAGCAGCAAGGTGAACAACGCCGTGGCGATGATGCCGGGCCACATGATGGGGACGATCACCCGACGGAAGGCACCGAAACGGCTGGCGCCGTCGATAATGGCGGCTTCCTCCAGGCTCTTGGGCACGTCCATGAAGAAGCTGCGGAGCATCCATATCGTGAACGGCTGGTTCACCGCCACGAGGGCCAGCACCAGGATGAGCCGGGAGTCGAGGATGCCGAGGCGGTTGGCCGCGAAGAAGTAGGGCAACACGAACGCGCTTCGAGGCAACGCTCGGAATCCGAGGGCCACGATCAGGATCACGGCACCCGAGATCCCGGTGTAGCGGGCCAGGCCGTAGCCGGCGAAACAGCCGATGGTGATGGAGATCACCACGGTGAGCACGGTCACGATGAGGCTGTTGACGAAGAAGTCGTAGGACCGACTGGTTTCGAACAACCGGGGGAACAGCCAGACGCCGAAGCCCAGCACGGCGACGACGGCCACATACCAGGGTGCACCCTGTTTGGCCCGTTTGCCGAGCTGGCCCAGAATTACCGCCACCGTGGCGAAGGCCAGGATGTACAGCAGTGGGATCCACATGTTGATGTCGTCGTCGTCGAACCAGAACCCGTTGTAGGCGATGGCGGTCGGTTCGTAGCCCCACAACTTCGGCGAGTCGCCGATGATGTCACGCACGAACTTGATCGAGTTCTGGAATGCCCAGGTGAAGGGAATGATGCTCCAGACGACGAGGAGGAGCATGAGGACGTGGAGGCCGACCCGGTCGTACCAGCGTTCCTTGTTGAAGCCCCCGCCACTGCTCCTGGGCTTCACCTCCTTCACCTTGGCCGGAGGAGTGGTCACCTCGGGAATCGGTGCTTGGCTCGTGGTCATGTTCGCTCCAGGGTGCTCATGTTCGCTCCGCGATCTGATCTTTGTAGCTGACCCACAGGAAGGGCAGGAGGATGATCATGACTCCGATCACGGTGAGCACCGACAAGGCGTTGCCCTTGCCCACCCGACCGACGTCCTTGGCCACCTCGATGGCGTACATCTGCAACGAGCGGGAATTCTCGAACCGGTCGTTGGAGAAGATGAACACGCTGTCGTACACCCGGTAGGCGTCCATCAGCGAGATCATCGTGATGAACATGAAAATGCTGCGCAGGTGGGGGATCTTGACGTGCCACAACGTGCGCCAGAAACCGGCACCGTCGATGGCCGACGCTTCCATACGTTCCTGGGGCAGCGACTGCAGGCCCGCGAACAGCGAGATCATGGCGAACGGCATCACGTGCCAGATCGACTGGATGAAGATGGCCCAATCGACGTTGCCGGCGTTGAGTTGGAACGTCTCACCGGTGACCACCTCGAATAGCCAGCTGAACAAACCGTTGTTCTCGAACAGATCCTTGACGATGACGCTGCCGACAACCGGGGTCACGATGAACGGAAGCAGGAGGGCGGCCATGTAGAAGGCACGACCACGGCGCACCCGATCAAGGAGCAGCGCCACGGCCAGGCCGAACACCATCTGGATCGGCACCGTGACGACCAGGAACCTCATCGTGAACCAGAAGGCGCTCCAGAATTCGGAATCGGCCAATACGTCGGTGTAGTTCCTCCAGCCGACGAAACAGCTTCCCCCCAGATCCTCACAGGCATCCAATTGAAATCGGTTGCGGGCCAGGACCCGGTAGAAGCTGAGGTACACCGTCGTGGCCAGCGGGAACACCATCAGCACCATCATGACGATCACGCTCGGCAGCGTGAATCCCCAGAAGGTCTTTCTTTGCATGAGAACCCCCTACTCTCTCGTGGGGCGTCGGATCAACCGACGCCCAGTTGGGAGCGGGCCCGATGGCCCGCTCCCATATCTGAACGACGACGACTACAGGAGACCCTGGTCCGTTGCCTCCGTCCGGTACTGTTCTTCGGCTTCGGCCAGCACGGTGGCGGGATCGGCACCTTCGGTCGAGATCTTCTGGAGTGCTTCACCCAGAATGGTGCGGGCCAGACCACCGGCCGGGTGGGTCAGGTCGGCACCGCGTCCTTCGATGTAGCTGGTGTTCGCTGCATCGATGTTGCGGGGGCCGTCCGGGTTCGACACGTCGGGCCGGGTCACCGTGTTGAACTCGGCGGCCGCTGCCTGGCTCTCGGCGTCGGCGGCGGCCATCATGAGCAGGAACAACGCCTCGGTATCGGCCTCGGTGTCGGCGGGGATTCCCCAACCATCGATGTAGGCCGGGGCGGCGAGGGTGTCACCGCCGGTGGTGAGCGCCGGGGCGAACTCGACGTTGCCGACCTCGAGCGACACGTTCTCGTCGTCCATCTCGATGGCCCGGGACGCCCAGGTCTGGCCGACGATGTACTCGCCGCTCTGGAAGCCGCCGGCGATCTCGGTGGTGCCGAACTCGGGCACATCCTTGTCGGCGCAGTTGTCGTACACGTCCTTCAGAATATTGGCGGCCTCGATGGCGGCGTCGGAGGTGAAGTTCGGCTCACCGGTCTCCGGATCGATACTGGTCTCACCCAACGAGCCCAGCACGTTGTCGAACTCGATCTGCCAGGCCCACGACGCCTGATACATCAGCACGAAGCCCTTCTCGCCGGCCGCCTCCAGTGGTTCACACAGAGCGACGGCCTCTTCGAAGGTGGTTGGCACCTCGAGGCCCAGTTCCTCCATCTTCGGCCCGTTGTAGAAGACGTGCATGGTGTTGGACACCACCGGGATGGCGTAGATCTGCCCGTCGACCGTGACCAGATCCCAGTAGGCCTGATCGATCCCATCGAGGTCGTACTCGTCGCCGTACTTGTCGATCAAGTCGTTGAGCGGCAGCAGGCCGCCAGCGTTGACATACTCGATGAGCGCCGAGTTCGACCCCTGGTACAGCTCGAAGCTCGGATTGCCGGTGGCGATGTCCTCCAGCGACCGATCCTGAGCATCGGTCGAGGCGAGGAACTGCATGTTGATGTCGTAATTGCCCTCCTCGCACTCCTCCAACTCCTCGACGTACTGGTCGATGACCGGGAACTGCCAACCGATGATGTCGACCTCGATGGTCTCGGCCGGATTGGGGATGGGGCAGTCCTCGGAGATCACATCGCCCATGGCCTCCCCGCCGTCACCGTCGTCGGAGGAGCCTTCGTCGTCGGACGCGGCTTCGTCGCCCGCGTCATCGGACTCGGCCGCTTCGTCGGCGTCTTCGGCGGCGGTCGATTCACCGTCGTCGCTTCCACAGGCCGCAGCGAACATCGCCACCGCCAGAAGTGAAGCGAGAAGGCGGAGCCACCTCGTCTCAAGTAGTTTCATCGGTACTCTCCCTTGTCGATACTCGATATGTCCATCAGTGAGATCGCGGGCAACAGGTGCCTAGCGTCGCCTGACGGCAACCCCTGGTCCCCCCAAAGATCACTCCTGATGGCCTCACACGATCGACCGAACGCCGGAAGATCGTGCAAGGTGGATTCGTAGAGCATAATGTTTACGTAGTCATTGCGCAAGGCCGCTCATGCTCGATAGCCATATCAGAAGGGAATTCATGACCGAGAACGATGTCGTGCCGAGACAGGCGACGACGAATTCCCTGGCCGCTGCCAAGCAGATCGTGCTCGGCTACTACGAGGAGTTGGACCGTGCCCTGGCCGACGGGAAGATCGACGAGGTCGACCGCGTCCTGGCCGCACACACTTCCGGAGATCGGTACCGGTGGAGGGGCATGCACCCCTTCGGCGACATCACCGGAGCGAGCACCGTCGCCGACACCTTCTACGGCCCGCTCGTCGGAGCATTCCGTCCGCTGCAGCGGCGACCCGATGTGTTTCTGGCCGGGTCCAACGACGTCGATCAGGGTGAGGGCGACGGGTCGCTATGGGTCTGCCAGATGGGCCACCTGCTCGGACTGTTCGACCACCCCTGGCTCGACATCCCACCGACCCGAAAGATGTGTTTCCTCCGCTACGCCGAGTTCCATCGGGTGCTCCCCGCTCACGAGAAGCCGGGGCCCGACGGCGGTTCGATCGCCGAATCCGCTCTGTTCATCGATGTCATCAGCGTGATGGCCCAGGCCGGCGTGTACCCGTTGCCGCCCCAGACCGGCGCAGACCACCTTCACCCAGGACCGGCCACCCACGACGGCCTGCTCCTCGAGGCCCAGGATCCCGCCGAGAGCTCACGAACGATGGAACTCGTCAACCGGATGATCGGCGACCTGACCGAGTCGAATGAGATCGCGGCCCGAACCGGAAACAACCGCGTACCGGCCGACGTTCTCCGCCGGTGCTGGCATGAGGACATGATCTGGTCGGGCCCCGCCGGTATCGGAGCCACCTACACCGTCGACCGCTACCAGCAGCAGCACCAGTACCCGTTCCGGTTCGGGCTGGCCGACAAGACCTTCAACGGGCACGTCGCCCGCTTCGCCGAGGGCAACTACGCCTGCTTCTTCGGCTGGGCCAACCTCACCAACCGCCCGACCGGCGGATTCCTCGGATTGCCGGGCACGGGCACGGCGGCCGACATGAGGGTGGTCGACGTCTACCGCCGGAGCGGCGACAAGCTGGCGGAGAACTGGGTCTTCATCGATCTGCTGCACTGGCTCTCGATGCAGGGCCTCGACGTGCTGGCCCGCATGCGTCAACAACAGGGAATCGAGCAGCTGTGAACGACGCTCGACCCCGCCAGGCGGCGCTCACGGCCGACACCGACCTGTCCAGGACCACCGAGACCAGAGCGGTCATCGAAGCCATGGTCGACGGCCTCAACGATCACCGCATCGACGACATCGGTGAGTTCTTCGCCGATGACTTCCGATGGATGGGCAACCAGGGGTGTGGCACCAAGCACGGCCTCCGGGAGTTCCAGGACAACTGGCAACGCCCCTTTCAGGCCGCGTTCGGCGACAAGGTGTGCATCGACGAGGCCAGGCTGTTCATGGGCGAGTGGGCCGCCGCCTTCGGCCGCCAGGAGGCAACCCATCACGGGGAGTTCATGGGAATCGCCCCGACGGGCAAGCGGGTCGAGATCCGCTACATGGACTTCTGGAAGGTCGTCGATGGCAAGATCGTCGACAACTGGGTGATGGTCGACTTCCCGCATGTTCTGGCCCAGCTCGGTGTCGACGTGTTCGACGGACACGGCTGGGAACGATTTGATCAGGAGGACCAATGAAACACAGCACCGACCGCATGCTGACCACCCACGTGGGCAGCCTGCCCCGCAACGAGGCGGTCACCCAGGGCATCTTTGCGCTGGAGAACGGTGAAGACGTCGACCTCGACGAACACCATCGGCACGTGGCCGAGGCCGTCGACGAGGTGGTGGCCCGCCAGGTGGATGTCGGGGTGGATGTGGTGAGCGACGGCGAGATGAGCAAGCTCAGCTACGCCACCTACATCAAGGACCGCATCAGCGGGTTCGAGGGCGACAGCCCGCGCCGGGCCCCGGCCGACCTCGAGGAGCACCCCGAGTTCCTGAAGCGCCAGGCGCGGCTCGGCGGCACGCCAACGTACAAACGGCCCCAGTGCGTCGGCCCGATCGAGGTCACCGACACCGAGCCCTGCCAGCGCGACCTCGCCAACCTCGCCGCCGCGGTCGAGGCCCACTCCCCCACCGACGCGTTCATGAACGCCGCCTCACCGGGCGTGATCGCGCTGTTCCAGCCCAACGTCCATTATCCGGACCACGAGAGCTACCTGGGTGCGCTGGCCGAGGCCATGCGCCACGAATACGAGGCCATCGTCGAGGCCGGATTCGTGCTGCAGCTCGACTCCCCCGATCTCGGACTGGGTCGGCACATGATGTTCAAGGGCGAACCCGATGCCGAGTACGAGCGCCTCGCCAACCTCCACGTCGAGGCTCTCAACGATGCGGTGCGCAACATCGACGCCGACCGGATGCGTCTCCACATCTGCTGGGGCAACTACGAAGGACCGCACACCCACGACGCGCCGATGTCACAGGTGCTCCCGATCGCCTTGCGGGCCAAACCGCAGGCGCTGCTGTTCGAGGCGGCCAACCCCCGCCACGCCCACGAGTGGACCGCCTTCGCCTCCGCCTACATCCCCGACGACAAGATCCTCATACCCGGCGTGCTCGACACCACCACCCACTTCGTCGAACATCCGGAGCTGGTGGCCCAGCGGATCGAACGGTTCGCCTCGATCGTCGGGCGGGAGCGGGTGATGGCCGGCACCGACTGCGGCTTCTCGACCTTCGCCGGCTACGCCGGGCTCGACACCGACATCGCCTACGCGAAGATGAACGCCATGGCGGAGGGAGCGGCGATCGCCACCGAACGCCTGTGGTGACGACCGTGGTCGAGCGGATCCAGCAGGCGAAGAATCTGGTGTGGCGAGCCTGCCAGGTCGACGCCCGGGGCGTCGTGCCCGAGGCGTCGACGTTCGCCCCCGATGTCGCCTTCCACGGTCCGGCGCCGATCGAAACCGTCGTCGGGCGCGATGAGACGATCGAGTCGGTGTACCGCCCGTTGGCCGCCGCGTTCACCGCCGCCGTCCGGCGGCCGTACCTGTTCCTCGGCGGCGTGTGGAACGACGCCGTGTGGACGGCGGCGTGTGGAACGATCGACGGGGAGCTGACGAGCCCGTGGCTCGGAATCCCACCGACGGGCAAGCCGGTCACCGTCCGCTTCGGTGAGTTCCACCGGGTCGTCGACGGCCGCATCGTCGAGGTTCGCTGCCTGTTCGACATCCTGTCGGTGGCCACTCAGGCCGGGTTCGAGCTGTTGCCCCCGGTCAAGCGACCGGAGTCTCCGCCGGGACCGGCGGCCGGCAACGGGCTGTGCCTGGACCGGCAGGATCCCGACGAGTCGAGGATCACGCTGCAACTCGTCAACGACATGCTCGGCGGTTGCAACCGGCTGGTTGGTGACAAGGTGGAATCGATGGGCATGGGCGCGTACTGGCATGACGACATGGCCTGGTACGGACCCTGGGGGGTGGGAACGGCCCTCGGGTTCGACGAGTTCCAGCGAGAGGCCCAGGGGCCATCAGTCGCCAGTTTCCCGAACCGCCGCGGCGGGTTCCATCACGCCCGGATCGCCGACGGCGTCACGGCGGCCTTCACCGGCTGGCCCAGCTTGCGGGGTACGTTCGACGGCCGACCGTTTCGAGGCATCGAACCGACGGGAGGCCCGATCGGTCAGAACATCATGGACTTCTACGTGCGGCGGGGAACCAAACTCCACGAGAACTGGGTGCTCATCGATCTGATCGACTTCGCCCGCCAGTGCAATGTCGACCTCCTCGAAGGACTACCCGCATGACCACACAAACCGGGTCGCCCGCGCCCGATCACGCCGCCAACCGACGCCTCCTCGACGGCGTCCGAGCCGCGATGTACGACTTCGAAACCGATTCCGTGCGAACCGCGCTGGACGATGCCTTCTCCGCCGACGCGGCCGTCCACCTCGCCCACCCGTTCGAGGATCTCGATGGGGCCGGGGGCTGGTTCGAGCAGGCCCTGGTCCCCTTGCACCGCGCCATGCCCGATCTCGAACGCCGCGACTACATCGTCATGGCCGGTGCCGACCCATCCGGTGCCGCCTGGATCGGTTGCGGGGGAGACTACATGGGCACGCTGGCTGCACCGTTCCTCGACATCCCGCCGACCGGGCGGCCGGTCTCGATGCGGTTCCACGAGTTCTTCCGGGTGGAAGGCGGCCGGATCGTGGAGCTGCAGGCGCTGTGGGACATTCCCGAGTTGATGGACCAGGCCGGTGTCTGGCCGATGGGTCCGAGCATTGGCCGGGTGTGGCGAGCGCCGGCCCCGGCCACCGGCGACGGGCTCGTGTCCGGCGAGTGGGATCCCGAACACTCCGAGGCGTCACGCGCCCATGTGATCGCCATGCTCGGCGACATGGGCCGGCACCCGAACGAGCCGGTCGAAGCCATGCGGCTCGACCACTGGTGGCACCCCAGGTTCAGCTGGTACGGGCCGCACGGGATCGGATCGTCTCGTGGCGTCGACCAGTTTCGCCGATTTCACCAGATCCCGTTCCTGGCGGCCATGCCGGATCGCATCGGCGGCTACAAGGGCGACGCCCACTTCTTCGGTGACGGTGACTACGTCGGAGTCACCGCCTGGCCCGGCATGCGCATGACGATGTCCGGCGACGGCTTCCTGGGAATCGCACCGACCGGCCAGGCCATCACGATGAGGAGCCTCGATTTCTGGCGGGTGGAACGCACGCCGAACGGACTGAAGATCCGCGAGAACTGGGTGCTGGTCGATCTGCTCGACGTGTGGAATCAGCTCGGCGTCGACGTCCTGAGGCGGATGCGGGAAGTCGGGTACGGCACCAGGAGCTGAACTCAGGGCGCCTCGCCAGGCGGCGTCGTCGCCTCGGTCACCTCGTAGTGTCTGGCCGTTGTCTCCCGGTCGACGAGGTAACGATCGTCCTCTGGATAGAACACGGCGACCTCGATGTCGTCGCCGGCAAAACCCCGGATCGAATCGAGCGAGTCCCAGAAGCTGACGGCGATGAACTCGACGCGGTCGCCGTCGGGTCGATTGAGCAGGTATGCCCCGCGGTTCCCGGCCGTTTCCGCGTACTCCGCCAGACCCGTGGCGGCGATGTAGGCCGCGTACGCCTCGGTGTCTTCGGGGCCGGTCCAACCTCGCCAGGTTCGTGCGATCATACAAACCAGTGTAACCTGCAAACAGATATGACTGGTGTCGGCTACGAGGAGCGACCTGACGAGCCCGGCGGCCGCGAGCGTGCACCCGGCCGGCTCCGGGTTGTGCAGGCGTTTCTCAACACCGTCAACGTGGAGGCCGGCACCGACCTCTTCGATCGCCCGGAGATCGCGGCCAGGTGGCTGGTGGACCACGGTCTCGCCGACGAGCCGGAGCTGACCCTCGACAACTCGGACCTGGCGCGGATCGTCGGTCTGCGGGAAGCGTTGCGGGAGGTGCTCAGTGCTCGGCACGACAACCTGGAGGTGTCGGCCACGGCGCAGCGGACCATCGCCGCAGCCGCCACCGACGGCGATATCGCTGCGACCGTCAACCAGCACGGCGAACTCGTCCCCACCGCCGAGGCAGGTGGACTGGCCGGAGCGCTTGCCCGCCTCGTCCTGTTCGTTCTCACGGCTTCCGCCACCGGTGAATGGGCTCGGCTGAAGGTCTGCACCAACGACGGCTGTCGGTGGGCCTTCTGGGACAGCTCACGCAATCGATCCGGCAAGTGGTGCACGATGTCGCTCTGCGGCAACCAGGCCAAGGTCCGCAGCTACCGGGAACGCCGATCGTGACCCGCCGGGGCGCCATAGCCGGGGTCGCGATTGCAATCGCCGCCTACGGGTTCGCGTTCGGTGTGCTCGCGTCGACTGCCGGCCTGGCATGGCCCGCCGTCCTTTTCATGTCCGCCCTCGCCTACTCGGGTGGGGCCCAGGCCGCCTTCGTGGCAACACTCGCCACGGGAACACCGACCGCCGCACTTGCTTCTGGAGTTCTCACCAACCTCCGGCTGGCGATCTACGGAACGCTGGCCAACCGCATCTTGGCCGGCCACCGGGTCCCCACCCGCCTCGCCGGCCTACACCTGTCCAGCGACGAGACGATCGCACTCACGTCCAGCGCCCCCGACGACGAACGGTCGGCCGTCTACTGGACGAGCGGACTGACGTTCTTCGGTGCCTGGGTCATGTCGACCGTCGCCGGAACCCTGGTCGGCGCAACCATCGGGGATCCGGCGGTGCTGGGTCTCGATGCAGCCTTCCCCGCCGTGTTCATTGCGCTGCTCCTTCCGATGCTTCGCTCAACCGCCGCTGTCCGAGCTGCCGCGGCCGCGGCGATCGCCACGCTCGTCGCCACTCCGATTCTGCCCGCCGGATTGCCCATACTCGTGGCCGCAGCCGCAGGGCTCGCTGCGGCCGCGTTGCCGAACAGAGGCCTCACGGCATGAGCACCGCAGTGGCCATTGGGCTGCTCGCCGTCATCTCGTACGGGCTCCGCGCCACCGGCCTCCTCGTCTCGGAGGACAATCCTCACATCAACCGGCTGGCCGATCCGCTCACCGCCGCCATCCTCGCAAGTCTCATCCTGACCACCACCGTCACCAGCGGCACCAGCATCCAACTCGATGCCCGTCTCGTCGGCCTCACGGTGGCCACCATCGCCGCCCTGAAGAAGGCGCCGCTCTCCATCACACTGCTGCTTGCCGTCACCGCCACGGCGCTGGCCCGTCTCCTTACGATCTGAACGGTGCGGTTCGATCCTCCACACCAGGGCGCCTAGACTCGATGTCGGCTCCAGTGACCACCAGACCACCAGGGGGAAGCGACATGTCGAAACGAATCTTGACGAGACTGTTGGTCGGTCTGATGGCACTTGGTGTCGTCGCCGCGGCCTGCGGTGACGACGGTGACGACGACGGCCAAGCCACCGACGGAACCGAGGAAAGCGCCGACACCTCGGCCGACGACGGCGGCGCAGCCGACGAGGCCGCCGACGATGCTGACGACGGCGGAGAGGATGAGGCCGACGACGACGCCGACGAAGAGGGCACCGACGAGGCCGCCTCCGGCGAACCCATCGTGCTCCGGAGCATCCTCGACGAGAGTGAGGCCACCGGTCAGGTCTTCCCGTTCACCCGGGCCGCCTTGGAGGCGGCGGAGCTGTACGTGAACGACAACGGCGGTCTCGGGGGGAGCGGCCGGCCGATCGACATCGAAGTCTGTGTCGGTGAGATGGACCCCAACGTCAACGAGGAGTGCGGTCGTGACGTCGTCGCCGACGAGGTGATCGCCGTCGTCGGTTCCGCCATCTGTGCCAACGACACCGCCTACCCGCCGATGAACGAGGCGATGGTGCCCAACATCGGCCCGCTGAGCTGCGTCGAGTCGACCTGGACATCACCCAACACCTTCATCATGAACCACGGATTCCAGGGCACGGCCGGCATCCAGGCCACGTTGGCCTGCTCCATCCTCGGGTCCGAGACGACGGTCTTCACCGGTGTCAACGTGCCGTCGATCGTCGGTTCCGTGCCGGTCTACAACAACGTGCTCGAGGCTCAGGGATGCGCTCCCCTGGCCGCCGAAGCCCTCACCGAGCTCGACACCAGCGACTTCGCCCCGATAGCCGCCCAGTGGGCGGACGCCGACGTCGTGTTGTTCAGCAATGCCCCTCCCCAATCGGCTCCGCTGATCCAGGCCGCCAACGCCGCCGCGATCGAGGCGACGCTGGTCTTCACGCCACCGACGATGAGCAGCGCCACCCTGGGCGCCACCGAAGGGGTGAACGAGGGGGTCATGGCCGTCCGTTACTACCGGGCGCCGGATGATGCGGTGGAGGGGTACAAGGTCTACCGCGACTACCTCCAGCAGGTCGACGGCGAGCAGTTCATCGCCGATGAGTTCGGTACCGCCGCCTGGGTGTCGGTACTGGCGCTCGATCATGCGTATCGGAACTGCGACGCCTGCGAGTTCACGGCGGCCGGCGCCTTGGAGGCGATGAACGGGCTGTCGGGATTCGACGCCATGGGCATCGCCCCGACTCTCGACTTCACCGTCGATCCGCCACCGCAGTTCGCCGAACGTTTCCCGCGGATCCCGACCGCCCAGGGCTTCGCCGGCATCGTGGCCGACGGAACGATGACGGCGTTCAACGACAACGAGCCGATCGGCTGACCGTCCAACCATGTTGTTACGTCGGACGTCGACACCACCTCGGCGATCCGACGGACGACCCTAGACCGGTGACCGACCGCCACCGCACGTGCACCGGGAGGCGCCCGTGGCGGTGATGATGCCGGCCGACGTCTGGGTCTTCCTGCTGCTCGGGCTCGGCACCGGCGCCGCCTACGCCATCGCCGGCATCGGGTTGGTCCAGATCTACCGCGGCTCTGGCGTGATCAACTTCGCCCACGGCGGGGTCGCCTTCCTGGCCGTGGCCCTCTACGGCCAGTTCAGTGTGATCTGGGATTGGCACTGGCTGCCGTCGTTGGCGCTTGCCTTCGCGGCATCGTTGCTGACCGGCGCCCTCATCCAACTGCTGGTGATGCGACCACTGGCCGGCGCCACCACGCTGGTGAAGATCATCGCCACGGTCGGCGTGTTGGCGGTGATCGAGGAGGCCGTACCCCTCGTTCTCGGCAACATCACCCAGACCGCACAGACCGTCGACCGGTGGGCACCGATGGGCGGGATCACGCTTCAGCCGGGAGCCGTTCTCGGCTACGACCGCATCATCATGACCGGGGTCGCGCTCGTTCTCGGTGTCACCATGTGGCGCCTCATGGACAGAACCCGGTTCGGGCTGGAGACCACTGCCGTGGCCGAGGACGAGTTGGTCGCCGAGGCGCTGGGTGTCAATCCGAATCGGGTGGCGCTGATCAACTGGACCATCGGAGGGGGCCTGGCCGGGATGGCCGGGTTGTTGTGGTCGTCATGGACCGGCCTTCGGGTCGACCCCTACATTCTGCTCGTCGTCCCTGCACTGGCCGCCGCGCTGATCGGCCGGTTCGAGTCGTTCACGGTCACCGCCATCGGGGGGCTCGGGCTCGGCATGGTTCGAGAGCTCATCTTCCGCTGGCAGACCGACCCCGACATCGGGCTGCCCGACGGCTATGCGCAGGGTTGGAACGACGCGATCCCCTTCGCTGTGATCATCGTGCTGCTGGCCGTGCGAGGTTCTGCGTTTCCCCAACGGGGGGAGGCTGTCTCGCCTCTTCCCGCCGTCGGCCGGTCCCGGCTGCGACCCGACGTCGCCGCCGCGCTCGTCGCTGCGCTGGGCGGGCTCACCCTATTGGCCACCGAGGACCTGGCGTTGGCGCTGACCGCAACCGCGGGCGTGGCCATCGTCGGGCTGTCACTGGTGGTGGTGACCGGCCTTGCCGGGCAGGTGTCGCTGGCCCAGATGGCGATGGCCGGCGTCGGGGCGTTGGTCGCCGCGCAACTCTCCAGCCGGCTCGGGGTGCCGTTCCCGGCCCTGCTGCCGATCGCCGCTGTTTGCGGGGCGCTGGCCGGAGCCCTGTTCGCGCTGCCCGCCCTGCGAACCCGTGGACCCGCTTTGGCGGTGGCCACCATTGCCCTCGGGCTGGCCATCCAACGCACGGTCTTCGGCAACGCCGGGATCTCGGGCGCGTCCTTCTCCGGTCTCGAGATCGAACCGCCGTCGCTGTTCGGGTGGAGCATCGCCGGTGTCGTCCATCCTCAGCGGTTCGCCGCCGTCGCCGTGGTCATGACGATCCTGGTGTTGCTGGCGGTGTCGAACCTGCGCGCCGGCCCGGTCGGTCGGCGATTCCTTGCCGTGCGGTCCAACGAGCGGGCCGCAGCCGCCCTCGGGATCTCGGTGGCCACCACGAAGCTGGCGGCTTTCGTCCTGTCGGCCGGCATCGCCGCAATCGGCGGCATCTTCCTCGTCTTCAATCGAAGTTTCGTGCAGGTCGTCGGCGTGTTCAACTTCGGCCAGTCGCTGCTGGTCCTCGTGCTGACCTTGATCGGGGGAATCGGATTCCTGCTCGGACCGATCATCGGCGGAGCCCTTTCGCCGGCCGGTCTGGTGCCGTGGGTGTTCAACGAGATCGATGCCATCGAGCGGTTGCTGGTGGTGGTGGCCGGGATCATCGTGATCGTGCAACTCATCGCCGCTCCAGATGGCGTGGTGGCCGAGGTGGTCAAACGTCAGGCCGACATGAGGGATCTGCGGAGTGCGGTCGGCAGTCGGCGGTCGACGTGGCGCTGGATCGGCGTCGCCGAGGTGGCCGGCGGCGTGGGTTTGCTCACGGCGGTGGTCGGGCGGCGGGTCAGTTCCTCGCCGTTGTTCGATGCGATCCAGATCGCTGCCGGCGCCGGCCTCGCGCTACTCCTGGTTCTGGCGCTCTTGCGCCACCGCCAACGGGGCCATCCACTGGTCTTTCGCATCCCGGCCCTCGTCCTGTTGCTGGTGGTCGTGTCCGGCCTCGGACTTCCCCGGCTCGCCTCCCCCCTCCTCGACGTATCCGCCGAACGTTCTTCGGCGGCGGCGCCCGGCCTCTGGTTGGGCCTGGTTCTGCTCGCCGCTGGCGTGGCGGCCATCTGGACGAATCGACGACGGGACCGCGATGCCGGACGCCGGGTTCGGTTGTCGTGGATTCTCGCCGGCCTGGCGATCGGATTCCTGAGCCTGGCCGCCACCTTCAGCTCGGAGATCCTCATCAACCTGTTCGGCCTTCTGCCCGGAGTGCTGTTCGTGACACTGGGCTCCGGCAAGATCCGGCACAGCGGCGAGCAGCGCCGGGATCGGCCGACCGTGAAGTTCACCTTCGACGGCACCGCCACCCATCAACCGCAGCCCCGGTCCCTGGTGGTGGAGGACCTGACGGTCAGCTATGGCCCGGTGATCGCCCTCGACAGTCTCGACCTGGTGGTGGAACCGGGTCGAATCGTCGGCCTGATCGGACCGAACGGCGCAGGCAAGACGACGGCCATCGACGCCATCTCCGGGTTCGTCTCGATCGATCGGGGCACCCTCGCGATCGGTTCGGCCGACCTCGGCGATCTCGGCGTTCATCGCCGGGCCCGGCTCGGTCTCGGTCGGACGTTTCAAACCGTCGAACCGTTCGGCGACCTCACCGTCGTGGAGAACCTCGCGGCGGCCGCCGAACGACTGACGATTCAGGAGTGGCTCTTCAGCCTGTTTCGAGTTCCGCAGCTGCAACTGTCGGCGTCGACCAAGGAAGTCGTCGACGCATTCGAGCTCGAGTCGGAGCTGCGCTCGTCACCCGACGAGCTGCCCCAGGGGCGCCGCCGCCTCCTCGGTGTGGCCCGGGCCGTGGCCGGCGGGCCGAGCGTGCTGCTGCTCGATGAACCGGCCGCCGGTTTGAGTAGCGGAGAGACCGAACGACTCGGGGTGATACTGCGGCAGGTGGCCCGGGAACTCGACATCGGAATGTTGCTGGTCGAACACGACATGAGCATCGTCACCGCCATCTGCGACCACGTCGTCGCCCTCGACTTCGGACGAACGATCTTCTCGGGCCCACCCGATGCGGTTGTCACCGACCCGGCGGTCAAGCGGGCGTATCTCGGTGGCGAGCGCGAGCCCGACCCGAGCGCAATCGACACCCGGGAGCCGGTGTCGTGAGCAACCTTCCCATCCTCGACCGGAAGGAGGCCGGACTCACGGCGTCGGGCCTGGTGGCCGGCTACGGTCAGCAGACCGTGGTCAACGGCGTCGATCTGCGGGTCGAGCCCGGCGAGGTGGTGGCCGTGCTCGGGCCGAACGGCGCCGGTAAGACGACGCTCCTCTTGGCTCTGGCCGGTGCCAACGTCGTCACCGTCACCGCCGGCCGGATCCACCTGCTCGGCCGGCGAGCCGACGGACCCCTCTGGGAGCGGGCTGCGGCCGGCATGGCGTTCCTGCCGGAAACCCGGGCGCTGATACGTCGACTCACCGTGGAGGAGAATCTACGGCTGGCCGGATGTGATCCCGACGCGGTCGTCACCCTCTCCCCCGAGCTCGAACCGCTCATGAACCAGAAGGGCTCGACGCTGTCGGGTGGCGAGCAACAGATCCTGTCGTTGACACAGGCCATCGCCCGTCGGCCACGGGTACTGATGGCCGACGAGCTGTCGTTCGGGCTGGCTCCGCTCGTCGTCAACCGGATGCTGGAGCTCGCACGGCAAGCGGCCGACGACGGGGCGGCCGTACTGCTGGTCGAACAGTTCGCCCGCCAGGTGCTGGCCATCGCCGATCGAGGGTACGTGATGCGTCGGGGATCGGTGATCACCTCGGGTTCGGCCGAGTATCTGGCCGCCAACATCGAGACCATCGAGGCCTCGTACCTGGGTCAGCCCCCCTTGCCGGCAGAGGTCGAGCTGCGAGCCGCTCAGACCAAGACGCGGGCCGTCGAGCAGCGAAGGAGAAAACGTATGTTGCAGGACAAGACGATCGTCGTCACCGGCGCCGCGTCGGGGATCGGGGCCGAGACCGCGGCGGAACTCCGGCGGCAGGGAGCCGAGGTGATCGGCGTCGACCGCCATCGGGTGGAGCACTGTGATGTCTACCACGACGTCGATCTCGGCGACGTCACCGCCGTCGACCAACTACTCGACAAGCTTCCGCCGGGAATCGACGGGTTGTGCAACGTGGCCGGTCTTCCGCCGACCGCACCGGCCGAGGCCGTGATCCGGGTCAACGTCATCGCCGTGAAGTACTTGACCGAGCATCTGGCCCCCACGATGGCCGAGGGCGGCGCCATCACCCATCTGGCCTCGATGGCCGGCATCGGTTGGCCGCAGGCGGTCGAACAGGTACGTCAGGTCCTGGCCCTCGGTTACGACGACGACATCGCCGGGTTCTGCGCTCGCCACCGGCTCCACGAGGAGGGACGCAGCTATTTCCTCAGCAAGGAGGCGGTGCAGGTCTACACGATGCGCAATCGATGGACCTGGCGCGAACGCGGCATTCGGGTGAACTGCGTGAGCCCGGGCCCCGTCGACACCCCGATACTGCCCGACTTCATCGAGACGCTGGGAGACCGGGCGGAAGAGGACATGCGGATCATGGATCGACCGGGGCTTCCCGACGACGTGGCACCGGTGGTCGCCTTCCTCCACAGCGACGCGGCGAGGTGGTTCCGCGGAGCCAACCTGGCGCTCGACGGCGGCATGTCGTCGCACATCCTGATGCAGATACACGACCTCGATTCGTGACCGATCGGCCCAGCCCGCTCAGTTGTACAGACCGATGACGATTTCCACTCGGCGGTTTCGGGCCCGACCCTCGTCGGTGTCGTTGTCGGCTATCGGATCGGCTTCCCCGAGACCTGCGGTCTCGATGTTCTCCGGCAGCACCCCGTTCTCGATGAGGAATGCCGCCACCGACTCGGCTCGCTGCTCACTGAGCGTCTGATTGGATGCCGCCGTCCCGGTGGAGTCGGTGTGCCCGGTCACGGTCACCGGGAGCGGGTTCCGGGTGAGGGTGAACATGACGCCGGCCAGTCGTTCCCTGCTCTCGGGGGTCAGCTCGGTCTCCAGTGACTCGAAGACGAGACCGTCTTCGAGAATGGCGGTGAACGATTCGTTTTCCCCTCTGATGTCGAACGTTCCGAACACGCTGTAGGCGGCGACGTTGCTGGGGAAGCGCATGATCAGGAACCGGTTGTGGCGCTCGGGATTCACCGTCGTTTCGTCGACGACGTTCTCGGCTCCGTACACCTCCCGGGTTCCGTCGACGATGGTGGACCGCATCGTCTCGTCGGCCAGCTCACCGGTCAGGGTCAAGGTTCCGTCGCCGGTGGCGATGGCCCGAACCCACGGCGCCTCCTTGTCGACCACCTCCTGATCGGAGATGGTGAGTGGGGGGAAGCCCCGCTCGGGGGTGAAGGTCCCTTCGAGCTTCGCGAAATCGGAGGCCAGAGCCCGGCCGGAAACGGTCACCCCATCACCGGTGATGTCGATCGTGCCGTCGTGGAGCAGGACCATCGTGTTGACCAGCGACGGCGCCTCGGCAAGCCAATCGGCCCCCTCGACCTCCGGATCGACGGCGATGGTCGACGTGCCGAACTCGGCGAACACCATGCCCATCCGCTGTTCGATGCCGGCCTTTATCTCCTCGCTCGGCACCACCCCGTCGATCGTGAACCGGTAGTCCTCGAGGCTCAGCCGGATCGAGGAGGTGGTGGCCCCGGCGGCGAAGCTCTCGGTGTCGATGTCGTCGGCGGTCACCTCGAGCGCCGCATCGCCGGTGTCGGCCGTCGTGGGCGCGGCGGGCTCGCCTGAGTCGCCTGAATCACCGCCGTCGCCATCGCCGGCCACGGCCTGGTTGGTCTGGTCGGCCGACTCGTTCGAGCCGCCGAACGCAAAGCCGGCCTGGAACGCCACCGTGAGGAGGGCGAGCCCGGCGATGATGCCGAGCGTCATGGTCAGCCACCGGGGATCTCGGCGCTCGCGGACGGTCGTCTCCGACGGCGGCCACCCGGCTGGGGGCACGGACCGGGTCGACTCGGTCCCACCACCAGCCGATCCCTGATTGGCAGACCACGAGGCCGTGGGCCGCCCGGTTGTCGGGCTGGACCCGTCAAGAACGGATCGGGAATCGAATAGATCTGACGACGACGCCTCTTCGGCCGCCGCAGCCGCTCCAGTGGGCGGGATCTGGGCCGCACCCCACGTGGGTAACTCGCCCGACGGGTCGGCCTGTTGGCCGTGCTGCGTCGATCCGGGAATGAGCTCCCGGAGCAGCTCGTCCGCTTCGTTACCGCCGTTGTTTTGATCGCCGCGACTTCGATCAGCCATGCCGCCGTCCCCTTCGCCGCCAGATGGTGGTTGGGCGCCAACATCGTGGCGCGCGGGGAAACTATACACCGATTGATGGGTCCGAAACCACGGCTTCGCCATTAACGCAGTAAGCCGTGAGGTGCACGAACCACGGTGTGAGATCGGTGGAAATAGGCCGCCCAGGCGGCGGTCGACAGCCGAACCCGAAGGTGGGCGCACGGCACCGCAGGCGCGGCGGAAACCGCTAACCTGGGCGTTCGGAAAAGGCTGGTTCAGGAATCTCCCATCGGGACCTCCGCCACCAGCCCCCCGGGCAACCGGGCCGCCACCGCTCGCTTGGCCTCGGCTCCGCGGACGGATGGAGCCCCCGAGTGTCGCGACAGCGTGTCGCCGCAACTTCTCTAACCAACTGGTACTGGAATCCAAGGAAGGAACAGGTCGTCATGGCCAAGGCAAAGTTTGAGCGTACGAAGCCTCACGTGAATGTGGGCACCATGGGTCATATCGATCATGGTAAGACCACGTTGACGGCGGCGATCACGAAGGTGTTGGCGGATCGGGTGTCGGGTAATGAGGCGACGGCGTTTGACAATATTGATAAGGCTCCTGAGGAGCGTGAGCGTGGGATCACGATCAACGTGTCTCATGTGGAGTATGAGACCGAGGCCCGGCATTATGCCCATGTGGATATGCCGGGTCACGCTGATTACATCAAGAACATGATCACTGGTGCCGCGCAGGTTGACGGGGCGATTCTGGTGGTCAGTGCGGCTGATGGTCCGATGCCGCAGACTCGTGAGCATGTGCTTCTTGCTCGTCAGGTTGGTGTCCCCGCCATTGTGGTCGCCCTCAACAAGGCTGACATGGTTGATGACGAGGAGTTGTTGGAGCTGGTCGAACTCGAGGCTCGTGAACTGTTGACCGAGTATGAGTTTCCTGGTGATGATGTGCCGGTGATTCATGTGAGTGCTCTGAAGGCGTTGGAGGGTGATGCTGATGCTGGGGACAAGATCATGGAGCTCATGGATGCGGTGGATTCCTATATTCCGGAGCCGGAGCGTGAGTTGGATAAGCCGTTCTTGATGCCGATCGAGGATGTGTTCTCGATCACTGGTCGGGGCACGGTGGTGACGGGCAAGGTTGAGCAGGGCATTGTCAACACGGGTGATGAGTTGGAGATTATTGGTATTCGTCCGACGCAGAAGACGACGTGTACTGGTGTGGAGATGTTCCGTAAGCTCTTGGATCAGGGGCAGGCGGGTGACAACATCGGTGCGCTTCTCAGAGGGATTGAGAAGGATGAGGTGCAGCGGGGTCAGGTGTTGGCGAAGCCGGGCAGTATTACGCCGCATACTGATTTTGAGGCCCAGGTGTATGTGTTGACCAAGGAGGAGGGTGGCCGTCATAAGCCGTTCTTCGCCAATTATCGGCCGCAGTTTTATTTCCGGACCACTGATATTACGGGGACGGTGCAGTTGCCGGAGGGTACCGAGATGTGTATGCCGGGTGATAACACCGAGATGACGGTTGAGTTGATCAACCCGATTGCTATGGATGAGGGTCTCCGGTTCGCTATTCGTGAGGGTGGCCGCACCGTCGGCGCCGGCCGCGTCACCAAAATCCTCAAATAGGAGTATCACGCTCCCAAACCCAGTCAGGTTGCCGAAACCCCATCGGGATCTCCCGGCGGGGTTTCGTGTGCACCGGCCCGAACCGGCCAACTATCGTGGAACGATGGCCGCCAACGGCAACCGGGCACCAAGATTCGACCGTCGACGCGCGGTCGCCGCCGCCGCCATCGCCGGTTGGGCGCTCGCTCTCGTCGTGGCGGCAGGCCCGCGACCCGACAGCCGAACCTGGATCGGCCTACCCGCCCTCGATGATCTGATGGGCGTCGCGTTCGTAGCTCTCGTCATCTGGGCCATCGTCTGGACGGTGCGGGTTCTCCGGGTCGGCGGCGGAGCCACTCAGACCCGCTCGGCCAATCTGATAACGCTGTGGCTCGGCCTCGCCTTGGCCGTCGCCATCCTGATGGTCAACCCGTCGCTCATCGACCGGCTGCTCGAACTCCAACCCGAGGAGGTGGCGGAGACGGACGCCCCCGAAGTACCCGAGGCCGATGAGACGCCGCCGGCCGACTTCGAGATAACCGCCAATCAGGTCTACATCGTGCTGGCGGTCATCGGAGCCTGGGCGGGCGTGACCTTCCTGGCGCGGCGACGAACCGGATCGGACCACGCCTTCATCGACGGTGCGACGGAACCGACACCGGACCTGCGAGTGACGCTCGACGACATGGTCGACGATCTCGAACTCGGGTCGGATCCACGGTCCGCCGTTCTGGCCGCCTATGACCGCCTGGAACGCGCCCTCGCCGAACAGGGCCGGCCTCGCCGGCCGACCGAAACCCCAAGCGAACACCTCGCTCGAGTACTGACCCGGCTACCGGTCGATCGAACCCCGTTTCTCGATCTGGCCCTCCGCTACGAGCTGGCCCGCTATTCCAGCCGGCCGATCACCGAAACCGACCGAGAGCAGGCGACAGCAGACCTGACCAGGGCCCGCGACGACCTGGCCGACCTCGCCCGGCCATGAGCGGAACGCCACTCGCACGCAGGCTGCGACGCGTCGTGGTCTGGGCCCTCGCTCTCGGCCTTCTGGTGGCGCTACCGGTCGGCGGGCAACAGCGCATCTCGGTGGAACTGTGGTTCGCCGCCCTCGCCGTCTGGCTGTTGACCGGACTGGCGATCACACTCGTCAGAGCGGCCCCTCCTCACGGCGGCCGGCGCCGGAGCCTTGTTCCCGCCGTCTCCCGCTGGATTGCCGGCCTCCGCCGGTCCAGGGCGACCGACGAGACCCAGCTCAAGGACCATCGATACATCGAGGCCCTGGTCAAGCGGGCCATCACCAACGAACGGTCACATTCCCGCCGCCTACGCCCTCGACTGAAGACACTGGCCGACTACCAGCTCTACCTGCGCCACGGCATCGACGCGGCGTCCGACCCGGCAGGAGCCGTGGCGCTACAACAGCAGATCCTGGGCGACACCGCCTGGCTGCTCGATCCCGCCGTCAACGATCGAGTTCCGTCACTCGACGAACTCGACCGATTTCTACGACGGCTGATCCCGGGCGACGATCCGATCTAGTTTGGTCAGACCCGACCACTCGGCATACGACGCACCGACAGACAGGAATCATGAGCAACCAAACCGAGATGACCATCGACGAAGCCGCCACCACGAGCGATCACATTGTCGCCGCGGTCGAGTCCGTCATCGTCGGCAAGCGATCCCAGTTGGAGCTCATCCTCAGCGGTCTGTTGGCCAACGGCCATGTGCTCCTCGAGGACCTTCCCGGTCTCGGCAAGACGCTGATCGCCCGCTCACTGGCTCAGGTCACCGGGTTGTCCGTCGGCCGAATCCAGTTCACACCCGATCTGATGCCGGCCGACGTGACCGGCTCCATGCTCTACGATCAGCGTCGGTCGGAGTTCGAGTTCAGGCCGGGACCAGTCTTCAACAATGTGGTGTTGGCCGACGAGATCAACCGGTCACCGCCGAAGACGCAGGCCGCGCTGCTGGAGGCGATGCAGGAACGACAGGTCACGATCGATGGCGTCTCCCACCAATTGCCGCAGCCGTTCCTGGTGCTGGCCACCCAGAACCCCATCGAGTTCGAAGGCACCTATCCCCTGCCGGAGGCCCAGATCGACCGGTTCCTGCTACGCACCTCCATCGGCTATCCGAGCGCAGCCGACGATGCCGAGATCATTCGTCGTCGGTTGCACCGTCGCACCGACACGATCGAGCTGTCCCCGGTCGTCGACGGGTCAACGGTGCTGTCGCTACAGCGAACCATGGAGGACGTGACGGTGTCGGAGGCCATCATCGAGTACTGCGTCGGCCTGGTCCACGCCACCAGAACCAACTCCAAGGTTCACGCCGGGTCCAGCCCCCGCGGTGTCGAGGCCCTGGTGAAAGTGGCTCGAGCCCGCGCCGTGCTCGATCGGCGGGGCTACGTCACCCCTGACGACGTGAAGGCCGTGGCCATTCCGACCCTGGCCCACCGGATCGTGTTGCGCCCGGAGCTGTGGGTCCGGGGCGTCGACCCCTCGTCGGTCGTCGACGAATGCCTGCACTCGGTTCCGACGCCGACCACGTTGCCCACCAACACGTTCTCCGCGCCGCTGGAGTCCGGGCCGCCGGGGGGTTCATGACCCGACGGTCGACCGAGCGACTGCTGGTCGCCGTGGCGCTGAGTCTCGTGGGCGTCGTGGCGGCGATCGCACTCGGCCGGCCGGCCGTCGCCATCTTGGTCACCCCCTGGTTCGTCCTACTGGCCAACGGAATCGCCCGGACCTCAAGGCAGGAGCCGACGGTCGCAGTGGCCGTCGTCGAGACGCGCCCGCTGGTCGGCGACACGATCGAGGTCGTCGCCACCGTGGCCAATGCCAGGGGCAGGGTGAACGTGCGCGTCACGCCGACGTCATCGGTTGGACCGTTGAGCGACGACGAGGTCCCACCACAGGAGGTCGTCGTGGAAGGTGTCGAACCCTCGTCGGCAAGCTTCTCCGTCCCGACCGACCACTGGGGTACCTTCGACGTCGGACGCATGCACGTCGACATCGTCGAACCCTTCGGCTTGATTCGGTGGACCGGCGTGCATCACGACCTCGCTCCGATCCGAGTGCACCCGACCGCCCAGCAGATCCAGCAGATGGTCGCCCCCTGGTTCGTGCGCCGCACGACCGGTGCGCACGGATCGCGGGCCATCGGTCGCGGGGTCGAGTACGCCGACATTCGCCCGTACGGTCCCGGCGATTCGCTTCGCGACATCAACTGGCGGGTCAGTGCCCGCAGCGACCGGCTCTGGACCTCCCACCGGCACCCTGATCGGGCCACCGACGTCGTGCTGCTGCTGGATTCGTTCGTCGAGTCGGGTCACGACGTCCGTACGGTGTTCGGATTGGCGATCGAGGCCGCCGTCGCCTTGGCCGAGAGCCACCTGGCCGTCACCGATCGAGTTGGCCTGGTGGAGCTGGGCGGTCTCGTTCGCTGGGTCGTGCCCGGCACCGGACGGCTCCAGCTCCAGCGCCTGGTCGATGCGCTGCTGGCCACCGGCCTCTACGCCAACGTCGCCGACCGCAGCCTGGATCTGATCGGGCCGCGGGCCCTTCCGCCGCGCTCGTTCGTGGTGGCCCTGTCACCGCTGCTCGACGAGCGGTTCACCGACGCTCTGACGGCGCTGGCCGGTCGAGGGCACGACATCGCCGTCGTCGAATGCGATCCGGCCGTCGCCCAGGATGATCCATCGGGCGGCGCGCCCGATGATCCGACGGCGGCGGATGTTGCGTGGATGATCTGGTCGACCGAACGGGCGATGCTGCGCGACCGTCTGGCGCAGCGAGGGATCGCGGTGGCCCGTTGGGAACGGGACCTGCCGCTCGAGGTGACGCTGCGCGCGCTGTCCCGGAAACGCCGCCGTATCGGTCCGCTGGTGCGGCGATGACGGGTGAGGGCCGGATGGCGGAACTCACGGCGGTGGGGCGACCGTCGGCGCTGGCCTCGATCATTCTTGCCGGGTTCGCCGGGTGGTACACCGTCGCCACGACGACACGGTTCCCGGACGCCGTGACCCAGTTCGTGTCGTTCGGATGGGTGGTGCTGGTGCTTGCCGTTGTCATCGGCTCACGGTTCGCCGTCGGGTCAGGTGTGCTGATCGCCCTGGCCGGAGCCGTGATCGAGATCGGCACGGTGTCGGAACAGCGATGGGGGCGGTCGTTGATCATCGCCTGCCTCTGGTACTTGGCGGCCGAATTGGCGTGGGATTCGATGGAACGCCGCGATGGGCGCAGACGATCGCAGGCGGTCGAGTTGGAGCGGGCTCGGGAGATCGGCTACGTTCTGGTGGTCTCGTCGATCGTGACGCTTGTCGCGGTCGCGTCGGCCGGCGCGGCACCGCCCCGCACACTGCTGGTGCTCGCGCTCACTGTCGGCGCTGTCGCTCTCACTTTGGCCGTGGGGGCCCGGCACCTTGCGGCAATGGACAGTCCGGGCGTGCACCGGCAATCAGAAGGAGAAGATGATGTCGTGGGAGATGGTTGACGAAGGATGGGGCCGGCGCGCGGCGGAGTGGGCCACGCTTGCGGAACCGTCTGGCTGTCGGGAGTACGTCGCCGTTCATCACCGGGTCGGAGTGCAGACCGGCGACCGACTTCTCGACATGGCCTGTGGCTCGGGTTTGGCGCTCGAGCTCGCGACCATCAGGGGCGCCGTGGTGTGCGGAATCGACGCCTCGCCGCGATTGGTCGCCGTTGCCCGGCTGCGCAATCCCGACCGTGACGTTCGGGTCGGCGACATGGCCGCGCTGCCCTGGGACAACGGCAGCTTCGATGTCGTCACCAGCTTCCGCGGCATCTGGGGGACCACGCCGGCCGCCGTCGAGGAGGCGGCCAGGGTTCTGGTGCCGGGAGGTCGGCTGGCCATCACCGTCTGGGGCAACATCGGCAAGTCGGAGGCGGCGTGGACGATGGTTCCCTTCGCCTGGGCCACCGAGGAACAGCTGCAGCACCAGTCCGACATGGTCGCTCTCGGTCGGCCTGGCGTCGGTGAAGCGTTCCTCGAGAACGGCGGATTCGACGTCGAAGAGCGCTTTGAGTTGACGAGTGTCATCGAGTACCCGGATCCGGAGATCTACGCCCGAGCCATGGCTGCGTCCGGACCTGGCTACGAGGCCATCCAGACCATTGGCGAGGAGAACTTCCTGACCCGCGCGGCCGAACTGGCCCGGGACCAGGTGCACGATGGCCTACCGATTCGCAGCGAGTTGCCGCTGGTCGGATTCCTGGCCAGCAAGCGATCCTGAATGCGTCAGTCCAAAAGGAAGCAAATCCGCGCGCTTTTGTTCGTATTCGCTTCCTTTTCCCAGCTCTCGGCCAGTGACGTTTGCCGACGGCAAACTCGGTTAGGCCCCGCACCGCGGGACCCTGCGACGTTTCGGCAGCGCCGAAGCTCGAGGTCAGCCGCCCCTGCGGCTGACACCAGTAGCGACGGTGGGACTCGAACCCACGACCTCTCGATTATGAGTCGAGCACTCTTACCAACTGAGCTACGTCGCCATGACCGGTCGGGCGTGGGCCAGTGTATCAACGGGCCGCTGGGTTGGACTCGCTGATTTCGCTCCAAGCTGCCTGCTAGGGTCGATCTCGGATGACGGCATTCGACAAGCTGACCGACGCCGAGATCGCCCACTGGCGGCTGCGTAATCAGCGACTCATCGGTGAGCGTTGGAGTGATCCCGTCGAGGTGGTCCGGGAGATGCTGTGTTTCCAGGCCGAGAATTTTAGCCAGTCCGGCTGGGCGCTGGCGGCGAGATGCGCGCCCGCGCCAACAGAGCGCACCTTCCATGAGCTGTTCGACAGCGGAGAGATCCTGCGCACTCACGTGATCCGTCCGACATGGCACTACGCCGTGCCCGACGACATCGTGTGGCTGGTCGAGCTGACGGCGCCGCGATTCCGCGCCTCCTATATCCGAGCGCACCAGGAGCCCGAGGGCATCACCGATCATCAACGGGAACAGATGGTGGCGACCGCGGTCGAAGCCATCGGGTCGGATGGTCCCCTCACCCGAGACGAGGTCAGAGATCGGTTGGCGACAAAGGGGCTCCCGACCAGCGGATCAGCCCTCATCCTGGCCTTGGCGATGGCCGAATCCGACGCCTTGATCTGCAGCGGACCCCGGCGCAACGGCGCCCAAACCTATGCGCTGATGAGTGATCGGGCACCGACCGCCCGGCGTCTCGATCGGGAAGACGCGCTGGCCGAGCTGACCCTCCGCTACATTGCCGGCCACGGCCCGGTGACCGAGCGGGATCTCAGCTACTGGGCGCAACTGACGCTGACCGACGTCCGCTCGGCGCTCGCCGCCATCGGCGACGCGGTCGGCTCGTTCGAACACAACGGGCTCACCTTCTGGCATCGACGGGGCGACGAGCCACCGACGTCACCGGCTCCGTCGGCCCACATCCTCCAGATACTCGATGAGATGTACCGGGGCTATCACAAGGAGTCACGCGTGGTTCTCGACACGGCCGGAATCGTCCCCCACGGCCGGGAGACGTCGATCGGAATGACATTGATCGACTCGCAATTCGTGGCCACGATGAACCGCACGCTCACCGAGTCCACCGTCGAATTCACGCTGGGAACCTATCGACCGTTGACCGCCGACGAACAGGCGAGGCTGCAAGACGTGGCCGACGCCTACGGCCGCTATTGCGACCGCTCTGCGACGATTGTCTTGGAGTAGCCGGACGAGGCGCCCCGGGCCGGCCCGTCTCAGTGGGCAGCGGCGCCGCCCTGGCGGGGGATCACGTGCATGACGGCGACGACGATCGCGCCGACGACGACGCCGAGGATGGCCGAGGCCGTGGTATTCGTGAGCCACGCGGCGAACCCGCCGATCGACGACAACGCATCGCCGACCACCTCCTCCAGATGGTGAACCTGGTCATAGGGCCAGTGCCAACCGAGCTCGTCGAAGCCCACCAGCAGGATGTGACCTCCCACCCACAGCATGGCCACCATGCCCACCGTCGACAGGAACGCCATGAACGTCGGCATCCCCCTGACCAGTGCCTGGCCCACCGTCTGCGAGAGTTCCGACTCCTGCTGGGCCAGGTGGAGGCCGATGTCGTCGACTTTCACGATCAGCGCAACGGCCCCGTAGACCAGCGCAGTGATACCAATGGCGACCACGAACAAGATGACGGCCCGACTGAACAGCGGCTCACCGGTCACCTCGTTGAGGGCGATCACCATGATCTCGGACGAGAGGATGAAATCCGTGCGGATCGCGCTCGACACCATCTCCTGTTCCCGCTCCGGTGAGTGAAGCTTGGACGCTTCGACTGCAGCCGTGGACGCGTCGGGATGATCGCCGGCGGCAGCGCTGCCGGCACCATGACCATCACCATGACCATGACCATGGCCGTGGCCTCCCCCGAGCTTCTCCCAGATCTTCTCCGCCCCCTCGTAGCAGAGGAACGTACCGCCCAACATCAGCAATGGGGTGAGCAGCCACGGTAGGAACTCGCTCATCAGCAATGCGGCCGGGAGGATGAGGAAGATCTTGTTGCGCAGCGAGCCGGTGGCGATGCGGCGGATCATCGGGAGTTCCCGCTCGGCGGCGAAGTTGTGCACGTAGCGGGGCGTCACGGCGGCGTCGTCGACCACCACCCCGGCGGCCTTCGCCCCGGCCCGTCCGGCGGCCGTGCCGACGTCGTCCAGTGAGGCGGCCGCCACCTTGGCCAGCGTGGCGACGTCGTCGAGCAGTGCAGCCAGCCCACCCGCCATCAGCCACACCTCCGACCGGAGGTCGAGACGGTCGGGAAACGAGTCGGTTGTATGCGCCCAGTCGACATTCGAATCAGCGTATAGCGGCCGACCCTCCCTGAGAAGTCCCGACCGTGGCCTCAGCCGCCTCTTCAGCCGGCGTCGCCGTCGTCGGCCCCTGTTTCACCGGACGTGGCGGTCGGAGAGATCGGCGGTTGGTCCTCGGATCGGAACCGCACCACGCTCTGGGCAAACGGGATCTCGATGCCCTCGGCATCGAACCGGGCCTTGATCCTCAACCGGATGGCTCGGGCCACCGCCCACTGCTCGCCCGGTTCGGTGCGTACGACCATGCGCAGAATCACCGAGTTGGCGCCCAGCTGCTCGACACCGAGGACCTGGGGCTCATCGATGATCGTGGCGTTCTCCATGTCGGCCTCCCGCACGTCGTTGGCCGCGGCGATCATCGCCTCCTGCGCTCGCTCGATGTCGTCCTCATAGGCGATACCGATGTCGAGCACGGCCTTCGACCACAGTTTCGAGAAGTTACCGACACGCTGGACCTCGCCGTTGGGAATGAACCACACCTTGCCTTCCAGGTCACGCAGGCGTGTGAATCGAAGCGTGATGCGTTCGACCTCACCGATGGCGTGGTCGAGATCGACGATGTCCCCGACGGCGTACTGATCTTCGAGCACGATGAAGAATCCGGCGAGAAGATCGCGGATGAGTGACTGGGCGCCGAAGCCGATGGCGATACCGGCGACACCGGCGCCGGCCAGCAACGGGGCCAGATCGATGTCGACCTCGCCGAGAATCAGCAGGAAGCCGACGAACCACAACACCCCGGTAACCACCGAGACGACAACCGTGGCCAGGGTTCTGGCCCGCTGTCGGGCCCGTTCCCGTTTCAGTTCACGCTGGTGGTAGCCGGCCTCGGAGCCCCGCACCCGGTCGAGGTTGGCCTCATCGTGCTCGCGCTGCTCGATGATGCGATCGACCGAGCGCGGCACCCAACGACGCAACACCCGCGCCACGATCAACGTGCCGACGATGATCAGTGCGATCCGAACGGCGGTCATGCCGGCGTCGGAGACGATGGCCGTCAAGTCCTGGTCCACTCCGACGGAGGATATCGGGCGATCCGGGTGCGTTGCGGATGGAGTCGCGCGTCTTCATGCATGAATGTCGCCGACGCGGGTACCGCTGGTACATGGGCTCCGTCGATGACAACAACAGGAATGGGAAACCACATCGTCGGACGCAACTGCAAATCGCCCCCGAGTTCGCCAATCTGGAACGAGTCAGGCAGTTCATCACCGACGAGATGCTCGACGATGCGGACACCGACGACACCCTCTATCTGGTCGCCGCGAACGAGCTGGTCACCAACGCGATCGAGACTCATCGACGAGCCGGTATCGATGAGCCGATCACCGTTTCCATCGACCACGACCGGCGCGTGTTGGTCGTGGCCGACCTTGGCGAGGGCTACGAACCCGATGACCGTGGAGACCCCGATCGTCTGGCCGAGTTCGGTCGAGGTCTGTCGATCGCCGAAGCACTGTCACCCGGGTTGTGGTGGGAGCCGAACCGTCCCACCGGCACGATTTTCAACCTCCCATATCCCGGTACGTGAGCAGCGTGGCGGCCCTTCGTTCAACCGACGTCGTCCACCGCCGACCGCGTCGGAACGGTCTTGTCCAGACCGGTGATCTCCAGCAGGTGTGCGATCATCCCGCGCTCCGGTGTGACAACGGCGAATTCCCGCCCGGTGGTGCGCAGGCTCCGGGCCGTCTCGGCGAGCAGGTTGACACCTCGACCGTCGATGAACGCAACGCGGGTCATGTCGACGACCACCAGCGGCTCGTCGCCGCCGACCGCCTCCCGCATCCAACGTCGGAGCGATTCGACATTGGACAGGTCGATCTCGCCGGCGACGTGGAGCACGAGACGACCGGGTCGTCGGACGAGCCCCAGCTCGAGGTGATGAGGGTTCACGGTCACGTCGTGCAGCAGATGTGGTGCCATAGGTTCATTGCGCCTGGGTCGACACCTGCCGATTGCAGGGTGTGCCGACAAGTAGCATCAAACAACCCCTGGGGATCCTGCGATACACCCCTAGGGGTGATTCGGCCCCGCGCCATCACGACTAGGTTGAGAACGTGACAAGCGAGCGACAGCCCATCACGCTGGCGCTGATCGACGACTATGACCTGGTGGTCATCGGATTGGCCCACATGTTCGACGCCTACGCCGACAGGGTCAAGGTACTCGAACTCGACGCCACGACCCCGTTGAGCGACACGGTCGACATCGCACTGTACGATTCGTTCGCCCAGCCCGAGGCGGACCAGCTGGAAATAGCCGATCTGGCCGCGAACCCGCGGGCCAGGCGCGTCGTCGTGTACACGTGGAACTTCCACCCCACGCTTATCAAAGCGGCATACGACAAGGGGGCCTCCGGCTACCTGTCGAAAACCCTCCCGGCCCGGCATCTTGTCGAAGCGCTCGAAGCCATCAACGCCGGCCAGCAGATCACCAGCCCGGCCCCACCGAAGAATCAACTGTCGGTGGGTCAGAACTGGCCGGGCCGAACCGAAGGTCTGAGTGAACGGGAAGCAGAGATCCTTGCCCTCATCACCCAGGGAAAGACGAACGCCGAGATCGTCGAACTCGTGTACCTGTCGATCAACTCGGTCAAGTCATACATTCGATCGGCCTACCGCAAGATCGGGGTGACGACCCGGGTCGAGGCGGTCCTGTGGGGCGTGGCTCACGGCTTTCAACCCGACCACAATCGCATCGACATGTGGATACCGAACCACCCCGACAACACCATGTCGTCGGCCGCGTTCGACGACGACACCGACGAGGCGGGCGGATCCGAGGCGGGCGGCACCACCGACTGAGGGCTGCCGGACACTGATCCGTCGATGGCGGCGGACGCAGGGTGGCGATTAGTGTTGACGTATGAGGCTGCACGACGGGCCACGGGCGCTGCTCGAGCTGACGGCGTCGGTGCTGGAGGCACCGGCGACGTCACGGTCGCCGCTCGACGTCGGGCTCTGTGGGCTGCTGGATCTCGTCGAAGCCGATCGGGCCGATGCCGGTTTCGTATCGCCGTCGATCCCCTGGTACCAGCCGGTCAGCGTGGTCGCCCGCTCCCCTGTCGACACCGACGGCTTCCGCGTCCCGATCGCCGACCCGGTGGTCCACGGCGTGCTCGCCGCCGACGCGCCGGTGTTCGTGGCCGACACCGCCGAGCAGGTTCCCGTCGGTCCCGTGCACACGCTTCTCACCGGAAACAACACACGGTCGATGGTCGTCCGCCGGATCGACGACGAGATCGATCCCTTCGGCATCGTGTGCATCGACTGGGTCGACCGCCATGTGGACGAGGTCGACCCGGATCTGCTCGACCTGATCGACTACTTCGTGACTCGGATCTGGGCTCCGATCCTCCGTCTGCACGAGACCGCGAACGACGGGCGCGGCCGGTGGCCGATCGAAGCTCTGACCGACGCCGAGCGGGAGGTCGTTGCCTTGGCGGCCCAGGGCCTGACCTACCGCGAGATCGCCCGGCAGCGCGCCACATCGGTCAACACCGTCGGCCAGCAGCTCCGGTCGGCCCGCCAGAAAACGGGAGCACGCAACACCGCCGAACTCGTCTCGATGGCAAACGTCGCCATGGAGGGTTTCTGAGGTTCCCCGACGTCGCTGAACGACGTCGAACAACCTCAGATGGGCGGTGCGGGGCGCGGGTCATAGCAGGATCCTGCAATGGCCCGATCGGGTGAAGCTTCCTAGAGTTGTTCATAGCGCGCCATCAGGGCCGCTCGAAGGGGGTTCGCCATGACCGCAACCGAATCACAGCAGTTCCTCGGGGCCTGCCCGCACGACTGCCCGGACACCTGTTCCATGGTCGTCACCGTGACCGACGGCAAGGTGGAAAAGGTGCGCGGCAACCCCGATCACCCGTTCACCAGGGGTGGACTGTGCGTCAAGGTCACCGATTTCCCCAACCACCTCTACGCCGCCGACCGCCTGCTCCATCCCCTCAGGCGGGTCGGGCCCAAGGGTCTCGGCCAGTTCGAGGAGATCACATGGGACGAGGCGCTCGACGAGATCGGCACCCGGCTGCGGTCGATCATCGACGAGCACGGCCCCGAGTCGATCCTGCCCTACAGCTATCTCGGCAACATGGGCATCCTGAACGGCCTGACCGTGGGAGACCGGTTCTTCAACGGGCTCGGCACGTCGGTGTCGGAGCGTACGTTCTGCGACGGCGGCGGCATCAGCGCCTACATGATGACGGTGGGCCCGACCGCGGCCGTCGACCCCGAATCGCTGGTCCACTCCCGCTACATCATCATCTGGGCCTGCAACGTGCTGTCGAACAACCTGCACCTCTGGCCCTTCATCGAGGAGGCGCAACGCAACGGGGCCAAGGTCGTGTGCATCGACCCGGTCCGCCACCGCACCGCCGAGAAGTCCGACTGGCACATCCCCATCCGTCCCGGCACCGACGCCGCCCTGGCGCTGGCCATGATGAACGTGATCATCACCGAGGACCTGGTCGACGCCGACTACGTCGCCAACCACACGGTCGGTTACGACGACCTCGTCGAGCACGTGGCCGGCAACACCCCCGAATGGGCCGAAGCCGAGACCGGAATCCCGGCCGACGACATCCGCACCCTGGCCCGGGAGTACGCGGCGGCCTCGCCATCGCTCATCCGGGTCGGCGTGGCGCTCGAGCGCTCGACGAGCGGGGGCAACGCCGCCCGGGCGGTGTTCTCCCTCCCGTCGCTCGTCGGCGCCTGGCGTGAGGTCGGCGGTGGGGTGCTGCAAATGCCGATCTGGGCGTTCCCGGTCAACTGGAACGAACTCCACGGACCCCATCCCAACCCCGACACCGTGCCGATCATCAATCAGTGGCGTCTGGGCGAGGCGCTGGCCGGTGAACACGATGGTTCACCGATCAAGAGCCTCTTCGTCTACAACTCGAACCCGGCAGTGGTGGCCGGAGATCAGGAGCGGCTACGGGCGGGCCTGGCCCGTGACGACCTGTTCACCGTGGTGTCCGAACACTTCCTGACCGACACCGCCCGCTACGCCGACATCGTGCTGCCGGCCGCCATGGCCACCGAGCACACCGACATCATGTTCTCCTGGGGTCACCTGTATCTGACCCACGCTCCCAAGATGGTCGAACCGCCGGCCGACTGTGTGCCGAACACCGAACTGTTCCGCCGGCTGGCCGAGACCATGGGGCTCGACGACCCGTGGTTCGATCTCACCGACGACGAACAGCTGGAGCGAGCCCTCGACTGGTCGGCTCCCCAGATGGAGGGCATCACCCTCGATCGCCTGCAGACCGACGGGTACGCCCGGCTCAACCTGCCCGATGCCGATGTCTACGCTCCGCACTCGAACGGCGGGTTTCCGACGCCGTCGGGCAAGGTCGAGTTGTCGGCGTCGATGGCCGCCGGCGGGAATTTCGTCGTGCCGCTGTTCCGCCAGGGGATTCCCGGCAACCAGGACGGTGGGGAGGTCGCCGCGCTCCCCACCTACTACCCACCGGCCGAAACCGGTGACGACGGGCGGTATCCGCTTTCGCTGATCTCACCCAAGGCACATGCGTTCATGAACTCCCAGTACGGCAACATGGACAAGCAGCTGGGTCAGCAGGGCCCGCAGGCCTGCCGTCTGAATCCGGCCGACGCCGAGGCCCGGGGTATCACCGATCGTTCCCTGGTTCGGGTGTTCAATGCCCGCGGCGAGCTGCAGGCCATGGCCCGGGTCACCGACACGGTGATGCCCGGAGTGGTGCTGATGCCGATGGGCCACTGGTCGTCGCCGGAATACGGCGAGGCCACCGTCAACGCGCTGAACTCCGACCGCTATGCCGACATCGGCCGGGCCCCGACGTTCTCGGACACCGCCGTCGAGGTCGAGGCGATCGACTCCGAGTAGGCGGCCGAGCGGCTCGGCTACATGTCGGGGTGGTATGACGAGATCGTCTTGACGTAGTTGGCCCGCTCGAAGGCGGTCGGATCGGGCACCGACGCCTGACTGATGCTGCCTCGGGCCTGGGTGACCGACTCGTAGCCGTTCGCGTCGAACCACCGTCCGAGATCGGCCAGCACGGTGGCCAGGTGGCTGGGGCCGTGGCGGAGCAACGCCGACGCCATCATCACCACGTTCGCTCCGGCCAGGAGCAGCTTGACGGCGCCGTGACCGTCGTGCACGCCGCTGGTGGCGGCCAGGTCGGCCTCGATCTGCCCGTGGAGGATGGCGATCCAGCGCAGAACCAGGCGCATGTCGGAGGGGGTGCTCAGCTCGAGGTTGGGGGCCACGTCGAAGGATTCGAGGTCGATGTCGGGTTGGTAGAACCGGTTGAACAGCACCAGTCCGTCGGCTCCGGCCTCGGCCAGGCGGCGGGCCATGTTGCCCGGTGAGCTGAAGTATGGTCCGACCTTGACGGCCAGCGGGATGGCGATCTCGGACCTGACCTGCTCGACCAACCGCAGGTAGCGGTGCTCGACGTCGGCCGCCGTTTCACCGGCGTCCGCGGCGAGGTGATAGATGTTGAGTTCGACGGCGTCGGCCCCCTCCCCCTCGAGTGCGTCGGCGTAGTGCGTCCACCCGCCCTCCGAGGTGCCGTTGAGGCTGGCGATCACCGGAATCGAGAGCTGGCGCTTGGCCGCGACCAGGAGGTCCAGGTACTGGTCGGCACCGGTGTTGTAGTCGTCCATCGCCGGGAAGTAGCCGTCGTGAGCCTCCGGGTTGAATCCGGCGTCGTCGGCCTGGTGGTACCCGAACGCCATGGCCTCGTGGACCACCTGTTCCTCGAATAGCGACGGGAGCACGACCGCTCCGGCGCCCGCCTCCTCGAGGGTTCTCAGTGTCTCGAGCGATCCGGTCAGCGGAGAGGCCGACGCCACGAGCGGATTGCGGAGCGACAGTCCCAGGTAGTCGGTGGTCAGATCGGTGCGGGTCGTCGTTTTCTGATCCGTCATGTGCCGATCTCCTCGGTGGCGTCCTCGTCGTCCGCCGTGTCATCGTCGTCGATCATCCCGAACCGGGCCGTCCGTTCGACCTCGACCATCTGCTCGTAGAGGTGCCATCGGTCGTCGATGTCGCGTTGGGCGGCCGTCATGAGTTCGTCGGCAACGTCGGGGTTCACCCGGGCCAGCATCGAGAAGCGGGCCTCGGTCATGGCGAAGTCCCGGAACGGAATCGTCGGTTTGCGGCTGTCGAGGTGGAGGGCGTGGTCACCCTCGGACTCGCGCGTCGGGTCGAAGCGATACAGCGGCCAGTAGCCGCTCTCGGCCGCCATCTTCTGGTGACCCATCATGTCGGCCATGTCGATCCCGTGGGCGATGCAGGGGCTGTAGGCGATGATGATCGATGGGCCGGGATGGGAGGCGGCCTCGGTGAACGCCTTCACGGTCTGGGTCATGTTGGCCCCCATAGCCACGTGGGCGACGTAGACGTCGCCGTAGGCCATCGCGATCATGCCGATGTCCTTCTTCGCCGTGGCCTTCCCCCCGGCCGAGAACTTGGCGATCGCCCCCCGTGGCGTCGACTTCGACGTCTGACCTCCGGTGTTGGAGTAGACCTCGGTGTCGAGGACCAGGATGTTCACGTCACGCCCGGAGGCGAGCACGTGGTCGACACCCCCGAACCCTATGTCGTATGCCCATCCGTCACCTCCGACGAGCCACACCGAACGACGGACCAGGTAGCGCAGCAGCGACGACAGGCGATCCGACAGCGGCCCCGGGTTGGCGTCCAACCACCGGTCGAGGCGGGTGACGGCCTGGCGCTGACGGGCCACATCGGCTTCCGTGGCCTGCGGGTTCGTGAGCACATCGACGACGAGACCACCGTTGCCGGCCAGGTCGTCGGATTCGATCTCGCTCTCGAGCTCGGCGAGGAGACGACGGGCCGCCGCCTCGTGCTGATCGATTCCGAGCCGGATGCCGAGCCCGAATTCGGCGTTGTCCTCGAACAGTGAGTTGGCCCAGGCCGGGCCCTCGCCCTCCGGGTTGGTGGTCCACGGTGTCGTCGGCAGGTTGCCACCGTAGATCGAGGAGCAGCCCGTGGCGTTGGCCACGACCATCCGGTCGCCGAGCAACTGGCTGAGCAGCTTGACATAGGGTGTCTCGCCGCAGCCGGAGCAGGCCCCCGAGAACTCGAACAGTGGTTGCGCCAGCTGCGAACCTTTCACCGTGTCGAGCCGGAGCGTCGTGCGGTCGTGCTCAGGGAGCGACAGGAAGTAGTCGAAGTTGATCCGCTCGGCGTCGACGTGGGCGCCGTAGGGCTCCATGTTGATGGCCTTGTGTTTGACCTGCTCCTTGCTCTTGGCCGGGCAGATGTTGACACAGACGCCGCAGCCGGTGCAGTCATCGGGCGCCACCTGAATGATGGCCCGGGTCTCGATACCGGCCGCGGCAGCCGCCTTGTCCTTCCACGGCTTCGACTGGAAGGATGGCGGCGCCTCGGCCAACTGCTCGGCCGGCACCACCTTGAGCCGGATGGCGGCGTGAGGGCAGACCAGCGCGCAGCGGGCGCAGTCGATGCAGATGTCGGGGTCCCAGATCGGGATGGTCGAGGCGATGGCCCGCTTTTCCCACCGGGTGGTGCCGAGCGGGAACGAACCGTCGACGGGGAGGGCGCTGACCGGTAGCAGGTCACCCCGCCCGGCCATCATCGCCCCGGTGACCCGCTGCACGAAGTCCGGAGCTTCGGCCGAGAGGATCGGCGGGCGATCCCGCTCGGCCGTCACCGTGTCGGGCACCGGCATCGGTTCCAAGGCGGCCACGGCGGCGTCGACCGCTCCGTAGTTGCGGTCGAGGACGAGCCGACCCTGCTTCCCGTAGGTCTTGGCGATCGAGGCCTTGATGGCCTCGACGGCCTCGCCGGGCGGCAGCAGACCCGACAGGTGGAAGTGGCAGGTCTGCAACACGGTGTTGACGCGCCGGCCGAGGCCGTTGTCGGCCGCCACCTTCGAAGCGTTCACCACATGCACAGTCAGGCCCTTGTCGACGATGGCTCGTTGGGTTTCCCGGTTCAGCCGGTCCCACGTTTCGGCCGCTTCGTACGGCGAGTTGATCAACACGGTCGCACCGTCGGCCGCGATGTCGAGCACGTCAAAGCGGTCGAAGGCCCCGAAGTAGTGCACCCCGACGAAGTCGGCCTCGTTGATCAGGTACGCCGATCGAATCGGGTCGGGACTGAACCGCAGGTGGGAGATCGTGGTCGAGCCGGACTTCTTCGAGTCGTAGACGAAGTATCCCTGGGCATGGAGATCGGTCTGCTCCCCGACGATCTTCACCGTGTTCTTGTTGGCGCCGACGGTCCCGTCCGACCCCAGGCCGTAGAACACCGCTCGCCGTACCGTCGACGGTTCCCGCCACGGCTCGCTCGGGGGCAGGCTCAGGTCGGTGACGTCGTCGACGATGCCGACGGTGAATTCGGGCGGAAGCCGATCGTTGGTCATCTCGTCGAAAACCGTCACCGCCATCGACGGGGTGAACTCCTTGGACGACAGACCGTAGCGTCCACCGGTGACCACCGGGATCGGGCCGTGATCCGATACGGCATTCCAGGCCCGGGCCAAGGCCGCTTGCACGTCGAGGCACAACGGTTCCGACACCGATCCCGGTTCCTTCGTCCGGTCCAACACGGCGATCCGACGGGTGGACGGAGGGAGGGCGGCAACGAACGACTCGACATCGAACGGGCGGTAGAGCCGGACGGTCACCACCCCGACCCGCCGGCCGTCGGCCACGAGTCGGTCCACTGCCTCGACCACCGTGCCGGCGGCCGAACCCATGATCACCACCACATCGGTGGCCTCCGGGTGACCGTGGTAGTCGAACAGCCGGTAGCGACGGCCGGTCAGCTCGGCCAGCCGGTCCATGTCGGCCGCCACGATGTCGGGCACCGCGTCGTGGAACGGGTTCGCGGCCTCCCGGGCCTGGAAGAACACGTCCGGGTTCTGGGCGGTCCCCCGGATGACCGGATCGTCGGGATCGAGCGCCCGGAGCCGGTGGGCGACCACGAGGTGTTCGTCGATCATGGCCCTGATGATGGCGTCGTCGATCGTGTCGATGCCGGCCACCTCGTGGCTGGTTCGAAAGCCGTCGAAGAAGTGGAGGAAGGGAACCCGCGACCGCAGGGTGGCGGCGTGGGCGACGAGGGCCAGGTCGTGGGCCTCCTGCACAGACCCGGACGCCAGCATAGCCATCCCCGTCTGGCGGGCGGCCATGACATCGCTGTGGTCTCCGAAGATGCTGAGGGCGTGGGTGGCGACGGCGCGGGCGGCCACGTGGACGACGGCCGGCAGGAGTTCTCCGGCCAGCTTGTAGAGGTTGGGGATCATCAGCAGCAGACCTTGCGACGCCGTGAACGTGGTGGTCATCGCGCCGGCCTGGAGCGCACCGTGGAGTGTGCCGGCCGCGCCCGCCTCGCTCTGCATCTCGATCACCTCGGGCACCGAACCCCACACGTTCGTCCTGCCGCGCTGCGACCAGGCGTCGGCCAGTTCACCCATGGGTGATGCCGGGGTGATCGGATAGATGGCGATCACCTCGGACAGCCGGTGAGCGATGTAGGCCGCCGCCTCGTTGCCGTCGACGGTGACCGAACCAGCCGTCGAGGGGATGTTGTCGGCCATTCCACTCCTTCCACTGCCGAGGTGAGCAGACACACCACCGCAGTTGCGCACGTTACCTTCGACCTGCTTTTGGCCATAGGGCCAAACGCCCCTGGTTGGCGCCGCCCGACCGGAGTTCAATACAGGCGGATCTCGGAAAGGATGTACGCGTGCCCTCACCCCGGAACCCGGAACCCGTGGCCATCGATCTCACCTCGAAGATGGGGGTGATCGACGACGACGAGTGCATCCGGCTGATGGAGTCGACGCCCATCGGGCGTATCGCCTTCATGGTCGATGACCAGATTCTCGCCCTGCCCGTCAACTTCCGTTGGCACGAAGGCGGCGTCGTGTTCCGCACCCTCGACGGGATGAAGCTGGCCGCTGCGGCCAACAACCAGAACGTCTGCTTCGAAGTCGACCAGTGGGACGCGGAGAAGAGGTCGGGATGGAGTGTGGTCGTCCAGGGGGTTGCCCGCGAGGTGGAGAACTGGGCCGAGGAGGCCCAGCTCGACGAGATCGGGCTTATCCCGTGGACCAAGGCCGAGTGGCGGCCGATCTGGGTCCGAATCGAGCCGACCTCGATCTCGGGACGGGTTCTTCGCTGACGAAGAGTCAGATGACAACGTCATAGGTCGGTCACAGGTCGTGGGCGTGGGTCGTGGGCCGTGGGTGATCGGCGCGCCGGACAGCGACTACAGTCGGGAGCCGGTGGTTCGCAATGGCTGAGGACTCCTCACTTCGTCTGGCGTACCTCATCGGGCGCCTGGATCGTCTCGTTCGACGCGAGCTCGAAGAGGTACTGGCCGACGTGGATCTCTCGATCGCCCAGTACACGGCGATGTCGGTGCTGACCCGCCGACCCGGGCTTTCGAACGCCCAACTCGCTCGTCGGTCGCTGGTGAGCCCCCAGGCCATGAACCAGGCGCTGTCCGCGCTGGTCGACCGGGGGCTGATTCACCGCCCGTCGGAGCCACGGGGGCGGGCGCTGGCAATCGAGCTCACGGCCGACGGACAGGCACTCCTCGACCGACTGGATCCGGCCGTCGACGCGGCCGAGAGTCGCATCCTGGGCGAGCTGCCCTCCACGAAGCGGGAGGAACTGTTGGCCACGCTCGAGGCCATCACCGGCCTCGGTTCCGCCTGACGGCCGCCTGACGGCGGCCGGAGCGTGCATTGAGGTAGCCACAGAAGATCTTCAGACCTTCTTCACAGGGCCTCCAAGCTCGTCGGCATCGATTCGTCGACGATGATGGCATGAGATCAACGGCACCCATCCCAGTACCGTCCGACGTGGCCAAGCCGACGTTGGATGAACAACCAACGGTCACGCTCCTGGAGCTGACAGCCGACGACGCCTCCCAGATCGTCGAGCTGTTCGAGCAGTTGTCCGAGTTCGACCGGTATCTCCGGTTCTTCCGGCCGATGCCGTCCTACCCGTCGTCGACCCTGAAGGCGTTGACGGCCATGGACGGGCACGACCACGTGGCCGTCGGAGCCTTCGTGAACGGAACCTGCGTCGGCGTGATCCGCTACGTGCGAACGTCCCGTGCACCGACCACGGCGGAGGTCGCCGTGACGGTGTCCAGCGACTACCGGGGGCTCGGCATCGCTCGTCGCCTGATGGCGATGCTGACCGAACTGGCGCTGGGGCGAGACGTCGAGACGTTCGTGATCGACGTGCTCCCCTCGAACCGGGCGGCCTCCGCGCTGTTCCGCTCGCTCGGCTTCACGATGCGGTTCGATTCCGGCTCACTCGTCGGAACCAGGGCTGTCGATCACACAGCAGCCGACCGACAACCCGCTCTGGCCGCCGCATAGCCGGAGCCACGGGCTCACGGTTACCTATCCGCCGTCGGCACCGGCCGTGTCGACCAGCGATCGGAGGAACGCGGCGCCCTCCTTGGGGTCGGTGAACTTCTCCTGCAGGTGGCATCCGAGTTCGTCGGCCCGTTGGCGGTCGATGGGGCTGTCGGAGTTGCTGTAGAACACCATCACCGGCAGATCACGTAGATCCTCGTGTCGGCGTACCGACGCAAGGACGTCGAAGCCGCTCATCACCGGCATGTTGATGTCGAGGAACACGATGGACGGCAGTTGCCCTTCGCCTCGTGTCGCTGCCGTCACGTAATCGAGAAACGCCTGGCCGCGATCGAAGACACGGAATTCGTTCGGCAGGTCCGCCTTGCGGTAGATCCGCTCCATCAGGTAGGAGTCGATTTCGTCGTCGTCGACGAGCACGACGGGCCCGTCACCGACGAGTTTCAAGGTGTTGACGGTGCTCACGTGACTGCCCTTTCGAGTGTGAAGTTGACCGCAAAGATCTCATCGGTCCGGTCGACCCAGATTTGACCGCCGTGGCGCTGGACCGATCGGGCACAGATGCTGAGCCCGAGGCCCATGCCGGCCGACCGGCCTCCGCCTCGGACCAGGGGCCGGAGTGGATTCTGGGAGTGATCGAGCTTGTGCTCGGCGTTGTTCTGCAGGCGATAGGTCATCGGTCCTTCTTCGTGTTCGACGGCGAGCTCGAGGTCGAGCGGCCGGCGTCCGTGTTGAACGGCGTTGGTGATGAGGTGGTCGAACAGGATCCGGATCAGGGGTTCGAAGCCGGGCACCGATCGTGGCAGGTCGCCGACCACCCGGATCTGTTCGCCGTCGGGCAGGCGGGCTGCCGTGACCTCGGCGACGATGTCGGCCATCGGGACCTCGACCCGATCGATCTCCGGGCCGGTCAGGTTGGCCAGTAACCGGAAACCGTCGATGAGATCGAGCATCTCCCGGCCCTGACGCCAGATCATGTCGAGCTGGTTCAGGATCTCACTGCCGGCTCCGTCCCCGAGATCGTCCCGTAGCGAGTTGACCAGGGTGATCTGCCGGCGGCACGGCTCCCGCAGATCGTGGGCGGCGATGTGGGTGAAGTGCTGCAGGTCCAGGTTGAGGTCCCGCAGTTCCTCCTGAGCGGCCTGAAGCTCGAGGTTGGAGGCGGCCAGACGCTCGCGTTGCCGCCGGAGGGCCCGCTCATTGTCGAGCCGCATCTGGTCGTTGAGTTTGGCGAACTCGTCGCCGCCGTCCGCGGCACGGTTGAAGCACATGACCCAGCAGGCGGGGCCCTCGCTCGGGCCGGCCGAAACGCAGAGTTGGAATTTCGTGTCCCGGTTCGGGCCGGTGCGGAGCCTGACCGGAAGCCCGAGTCCACCGACCGACACCTTGATCGACGAGCCGAGCGGGTCGGGAGGGTCGATGAGCAGATCGGCGAGCGGCCGGCCGATCAGCTCATCGGCCGTCGGCGGCTGCGGAGCGATCACCTTGACGGCGGCCTTGTTGGCCGCCAGCACGCGGAGATCGGAGCGATCGACGACGACGGCCGGTGCAGGCAGGCAGTCGAAGATGTCGTCGCCGGCGACGGCCGTTGTGTTGAGGTGGTACTGCGGCGCTGAGGACTCAGTCGCCGAAGTACTCACGACCGGGTCCATCCCCGCTCAGATGAACGACGACGTGACAACGCTCGTCGCCGGCAGCGATCGACTCGCCGATCTCGACCCGGGCGTACCCGAGGTTGTCGGCGGCGATGCGGCCGAAGACGTTCGACGTCATCATGCACAACGATTGGCGGCCCTCGACGAAGGACCCGAAGGGACACGCGTCGTTGGTGAGGACGATCGCATCATTGTCGAGCCGTTCTATGGAGAAGCCGCCCTGGATCCGGTCCTTCAGATCGACCAGCGCTGCGGCCACCTGTGCCAGCGTGAGCCGCTCACTACGGGTCGCCGCCCGGTATTCGCGGTCCATCTGCAGGCCCAGGCGCCCGCCGACCATGGAGATGAAGCCGGCGGCCTTCTCGAGTCCGACGGTTTCCTCGAGGATGCCGGACAGCTCCCGGAGCAGTTCTCGGGTGAACTGATCACGGTCACGTTCGACCGGAAGATCGGAGAAATCGGGAATCTCATGGCTGACGGATGTCGACAGTGTCATTGGTCGCACCTTTCCTCGCGCCGGGGCTGAAGTCGATGGGACGATGTGGCGCGTCGCACTACCATCGGCAGTGATCGCACTCGACCTGAGTGCCATGTTTGGACGAGGTGCTTCGCGCCGCGGCCTCTACGGCAGGGGCGACACCGTGACATGGTTGCGCCCGCTGTTCTTGGATTCGTACAAGGCGGCATCAGCGGCGGCGTAGAGCTGTTCGGCATCGCCGGCCATGGGCGTGACATCGACGGCGGTGTTGGCGACCCCGATGCTGACCGTGACGTCCACACTCATGTCCTCCGCGCAGATGGGTTCGTTGGCGAACAGGAGGCGAAAGCGTTCGGCGGCCGGATGGAGCTCGCGAGGGTCGATGCCGGGCATGACGACCGCGAACTCGTCGCCGCCGAGCCGGGCCACGAGGTCACTTCGGCGGGTGGCCCACGACAGACGTCCGGCCACCTCGGAGAGCACGGCGTCGCCGACGGTATGCCCGTTGGTGTCGTTGATCTCCTTGAAGTTGTCGATGTCGATGAGGATCAGACCGAGGACCGTCGAAGCCGACGCCTTGGTGGTGCCATCGGTTTGTTTGTCGAGGTAGGCGATGAACGTGCGCCGGTTGGCGATGCCGGTGAGCGGATCGGTGGCCGCCTCGTCGGACAGTCGACGGTTCGCCTCCACCAGCACCTGATTTCGCTCCTCCTGCTGGAGGAGCTGACCGGCCAGCTCCTGGCTGAGTTGAGCCATCCGGGTCTGAGCCTGCATGATGATGTCGGCCACCGACATGTCGGGCACGCTCTCCAGATCGAACATGTCCATCATGTCGTCGACCTCGGGACGGGCCGCCGTCATCAACTCCTCCAGCTGGCCTGCGGTGGCCCCGAGGTTGGCGGCGCCGGCGAGGATCATCCGGTTGTGGGCCTTGGTACGGGAGTCGTCATCCTCGGACAGGAGCAACCCGGCACCGGCATCCGCGACCTGCAGCAGTGCCGCCAACGACGTTCCGGGATCTTCGGTTTTCGTGGGGTTCCAACGATGACGAACGGCGTCCACCAGCATCGCCGGGAGACCCCATGACTCGAGTATCCGTGCCGTCACCTCATCGCTCGTGTAGCCGAGGAGTGCCGTCTCGGTCTCGGGTTGGCACCACATGCCGCTGTTCGACACGAGTTCGGCCGACCGTGGGCATTTGGCCAGGGCGAGCTTGCCGATGTTGCCGAGCAGGCCGGCGACGAACGCGTCGTCACCCAGTCGCTGATAGCCCGGGAGGCCGGAGAAGTGCCGGGCCAACACACCGGTGACAAGGCTGCGTTGCCAGATGACCCCGGTGTCGGCGGCTGCGTCACGGGTGCTGGCGACCAGGCTGAACCCGAGCGAGAGGAGCTTCACCGTGTGGCTGCCGAGCAGCGAGGTGGCCCGGTTCAGGTTGGTGACCTGACGGATCTGGCCGTAGGTGGCCGAGTTGGCAACGCGGAGCAGGCGGGCCGTCAATCCCGGATCCCGGCTGATGACGTCGACCAGATCGTTCAGCGAGGCCACCTCGTCGTCGGCCAGGCGGATGACCTGCATGGCTACCGGCGCCAGCGTCGGCAGATCTTCGAGGGCGCCGACGACCTCGGTGATCGGCGGTGCGTCGGGGTGCGGGCCGTTGGGTGCGGGTGTCCCTCCATTGGCGACGTTCTGGTCCTGCACCACAGCGGGCGCGGTCCGGTGCTCTTGTGAGGCCGATTCGATCATGACGTGCTCCGTTGACGTGTCGGTATCACATCGGCCGTTGTCGTCGAACACCAAGCACTACGGCAATTCTCCTGTCGACTCTCCTTTCTGCTCTGCCTGTCGAATCTGCTGTCGACCGCTTGTCGTCTCCGGCTACTGTCGGCCGGAATGGCCTTCACACCGATACACACCGATCGCCTGATCCTTCGGCCGTCGCTCCTCAGCGATGCCGAGGCCGCCTACGAGCGGCGCCGGCTTCCCGAGGTGGCCCGATATCAGGACTGGGAGTTGCCGTACACGCTCGAGCAGGCCCAGCAGAAGATGGCCGACCTGGTGGCGATGGACGGCCCGACCGACGGCGAGGGGTGGTCGCTGACGGTCGTCGACGCCGCCGCGCCCGACCGCATCCTCGGTGACCTGTACGTGGGTATCTCCTGGGGCGGTCGTTGTGCCGAGATCGGCTACACCTTCCATCCCGACCACTGGGGGCGGGGCTACGCAACCGAGGCAGCACAGGCCATCGTCGAGTATCTGTTCACCGATTTCGGGGTCAGCCGGGTCGAGGCGTCGCTGCATCCCGACAACCATCCATCGGCCCGGCTCCTCGAGGCATGTGGGATGACCTACGAGGGATTGAAGCGTCAGGGGTTCTGGAAGGGTGACGAGTGTTCCGACGGGATGTTCTACGGTATGACCCGCACCGATTGGGACGAGTGGTGCGGCCGGCCGCAGCAGCGACCTGACCGGGTCGAACTGATCGAGGTGACCGCCGACAATCGACGGGTGGTCGCCGATCTCGTCACCCACAAATCCCAGGAGCGGTTCGTCTCGACGATGCTCGGCAACTTTCGCGACGCCCTGGTGCCGCCGTCGCTGGAGGGGTCGCCCCTGGTGCCGTGGTACCGGGCCATCGAGGCCGACGGCGAGATCGTCGGTTTCATCATGGCGACCGAGGTGACCGAGGCCCACCCCAACCCGCATCTGTGGCGGCTGCTCGTCGACCGCATGCACCAGCGCCGAGGCATCGGGTCGCTCGCACTCGATCGGTTCGAACAGTGGTGCCGTGACCAGGGCGCCTCGGCGATCGAGGTCTCGTGGGTCGAAGGACCGGGTTCACCGGCGCCGATGTACCTGGCCCGAGGGTATGAACCGTCGGGGAAAATCGAAGACGGCGAGACCCACGCGGTCAAACAGCTGGTGTGATGTCAACCGCCGGTGCTGGACGGTTCTCGACGATGTCGGGCGTGCCACATCCGCCCTCGCCGAGTCTTTCGGATTTGTGCCAAGGAACCTTAGGCCTAGTTTCGGTCTACGCCCTCCACAAGAGTTCCTACCGCTGGCCACCGAACGATCCGCTCCACAGCTCGATCCACCGCTGCAACGAACGTCAAGCCGAGCCCAACCCGGCGCTCCTCGTACCATGCGCTCGCTTCGCTCACGTCCTCAACTGCCTCAGCGGTCAGCTTGACCGGCAGGCTCACTCAGCAAGCTCGTCGACAATCGACTCCTGGACCGTCTCCCAATCCGCCACCTTCGTTTCGCCTGAGGTCACCGCCAGAGCTCGACGCTCAATCTCCTCCGCCCACGCGACTTCAAGCGCATCGTCGGACTCGCCGACCGCATCATCAAGACTCGCGAGCAAGTCGGCGGCCAGTACGGCTCGCTCCTCGTCAGTCAGCGCAAGAGCTTCACGCCGAATCGCAGCCAAGGCACAGTGTGAGCGTGGGCTGTCTGATCGGGACCAAGGCGAAGCTGCTAGCCAGCCTGGCTAGCAGATCAGTTTCAGCGCTCTGGCGACGCCCTCATAAAGCGGCAAAACCCGCTCAAATAGCGGAGTTTCGGAGCCTCCTGAGAGAATCGAACTTTCGACCTTTTCTTACCATGGCCTCCGATGCTGTCGGCGGGCGTCGGCAGCGGTCGCCAGAGCCCTTGTTTGGTGCGCGAATCGTGCGGGTCGACGGTAACCGACAGATACCGATCAGGTGACCGTGGCTAGCAATCTGGCTATCACCGACACCTCACTCCCTCCGGCGGCGTAATCAGGTGTACGGTAGATACATGGCCGTTGCTCACGTCGATGGCGACCGACCCAACAAGCGATGGGGTGCCGAGGTCGCGTTCGAAGACCTCGACGCCATTGTCAGCGACCCCAGTCGCTTGGAGCGATATCGGGAGAGAATCGTCATCACTGGGCGAGCGGCCGCAGCAAAACTCCGCTCGACAGACGACGACCAGTAGTCGGCTCATAGGATGCCACCGATCAACTGGCGCGCTCTTCGCGTGTCGTCCAACACGCGATGGGCAATCTACAACGAAGCTTTCCCCGCCCAGCTCGAAGCCGCGTTGGCCTCATACCCAGAAGCGCTCGAAGCTTTCGATCAGGATGCCGCCGTCGATGTCCTGCTTGCTGTAGCGGGCGCATGGCCGACACTTGCCCGCGACCGGAGCGACGATTCTGTCCGCTACTACCTTCGCGTGTACCCCGCTCGGGATCCGCTGGTGGTGGCAACCTTCGTGGCCGTCGAACTCGGCGACCAGCAAATCGTCGTGGCGGCAATAGAAGTGGACCCGATCTGACGGGGCCGTTTCATCCGGAACGAGGGCCGGCTGCTAGCCAGCTGGGCTAGCAGACAGCTTCCGGCGTCGGCCCGCGCCATCCCCAGAGCGACGAACCCGCTGAAGTAGCAGGGTTTCAGAGCCTCCTGAGAGAATCGAACTCTCGACCTTCTCCTTACCATGCTGCTCGACGCATGCACAGTGGTGCGTCCCTCCGCGCCGCGACGGGAATTTCTAGCCTAGGCGGTCGCCGATGTGCCCTGGTATGCGCTCCTGTTGGGTCCCAGGACGGGTCCCGCCCCGTGCCTCACCGCGCTGTTCGCCGCCACATTCAGTGTTCGTATTATGGCGCGCTTGACCCGGGCCAGAACGCATGATATGTGGGTGATCCTGAGATCCTTTAACCTCCTGGCCGTTGGCCTGTTCTTGGAGGTTCGGTGATGCGTTGGAAGCCGGTGGTTGTGCAGTCTGAGGGCGCTTCGGGGAGCTTGGAGGTGACGGTTGGGCATCCGTTGGTGGATGACTATCTCGAGTTTCTTCGGGGGAGGGCTCGACCGAACACGATCCGGGCGGTGGCGTTCGATCTGAAGGTGTTCTTCACTGTGGTGGGCAAGACTCCGACCCGGGTGACGAGCGCTGATGTGATGTCGTTCATCACTCGGCAACGCAACGGCACTGACGGATCGAACGTGGTCCCGATCGACCGATCTGATGGTTTGTCGCCGCGGACGATCCGGCGACGGCTGTCATCAGTGTCAGGGTTCTACGCGTATCTGATGGTCCGTGGTGACACGTCGGTCACACGCAACCCGGTGCCACGCGGGTTGGTGACACGCCGTGAGCGTTCCGGGCCGAAACGGCACACCCCGCTGATCCGCACACCGGTCACGCTCCCCAAGATCCTGGCGCCTGCCGAGGTCGACGCGCTGGTGGCGGCGCTGCGCACCGATCGTGACCGGGCGATGGTTGACGCGATGCTGCTGGGCGGGTTGCGGCGCTGCGAAGTCCTCGGTCTGCGCTTGGAGGACATCCGGATCGGTGAGCGCCGATTGTTCATCGCTGATGGCAAAGGCGGCCGCCAACGCCTGATCCCGATCTCCAACCGGTTCTTCAACACCGTCGGCCGTTACCTCGATCACGAACGCCCCGACGACGCAACGACTGACGCCGTGTTCGTGGTGTTGAAAGGCCCGACGCGCGGGTCGCCGTTGTCGGCGGCGGGCTTGGATGAGATCATGCGCGGCGCCCGCCGCCGTGCCGGCCTGTCGCATGCGTCATGCCACGAGCTGCGCCACACCTGCCTCACGAGGTTGCGTGAGGCAGGCATGTCGATCGAAGCGCTCCAAGCGCAAGCCGGTCACGCATCCATCGAAACCACAAGGGTCTATCTGCATCTCACCAACGACTGGCTTGCTGGCGAATACCGCAAGGCGTCGGAAGTGATTGACGCCCAGAACCTGGGAGCGACCCAATGACAGCGCTTCGTGCCGAAGCCGTGTCCGGTTCGCCGGAGGTCCCAGAGAAATGGGTCACCATCGACGCTGTTGCCCCGGAGCTGGCGGCCACGATGCTCGCCTACCTCGACCAGATCGCAGTGTCGATGCGGCCGGACACGGTTCGCTCGACCGAGGCTGATCTGCGGATCTTCGCCGGGTTCCTGATCGGCCACGACCCAGCGCTCAGCTGCGTTGCCGACATCGAACGCTCCCACGTCGAAGCGTTCAAGATCTGGCAACGAGCCCAGACCGGCCGAAACGGCAAGCCATACAAGGAGGCATCGTTCCGGCGACGGATGTCGCTGCTGAAGATGTTCTTCATCCGCATCACCGAATGGGACTGGGACGACACTCCGGCCAGGGTCCCGATCTTCTTCGGCGATGTCCCCCAACGAGACGAGTCCCTCCCAAAGTTCCTCGACGACGGCGACTACACCAAGTTCATGCGAGCCCTCGCCGACGAACCCACACTTTTTCGTCGTCTCGCGGTTGAGATGCTGGCCCGAACCGGGATGCGCGTCGGAGAGCTCTGCGACCTCGAACACGACGCCGTCACCATCATCGGCAACGAACCATGGCTGAGAATCCCTGTCGGCAAACTCCACAACGACCGCTTCGTGCCGTTGCACCCGCACCTCGTCGACCTCATCGCCCAATACCAAGCCAGTGACGGACCGTTCACACCCGGCCGGCTGCTGTCAGGCGCCGAAGGGCCACTCAACCGCCACGCCGTCGACCGTTGGGTCAAGTCGATCGGCCGGCGGGCCGGGATCGGGCACGTCCACCCCCACAAACTCCGCCACACCTTGGCCACCCAAGCCATCAACCGGGGCATGTCGATCGAAGCGATCGCCGCCCTCCTCGGACACCGATCGTTGGACATGACCATGCGCTACGCCAAGATCTCCAACAAAGTCGTCGCCGACGAATACGCATCGGTCGCCGAGAAAGTCGAAGCCCTCTACGACCAAAACCGACAACTCGACGCCGACGCCGCCGGGCCAGCCATGCGCCGGCTCCAACACGAAGTCCACTACCGGCTCCTCGGCAACGGCTGGTGTCAACGACCCACCCAACTCGACTGCAGCTTCGAATCGATCTGTGAGTCCTGCACCCACTTCGCCACCGACCCGACCTTCCAGCCTGTCCTGCTCCGCCAACGCGATCACGCTGCTGCCAACAACCAGCCCGGACGAGCCGAACTGTTCACCAAACTCCTCGACCAAACCCGAGACCAGAAATGAACCCGAACATTCTCCTTGACAAGATCACCTGCATATCGCCGGGACTCGCGCACAGGGGCCGGACGTTTCCGAGCGGTGATACCGAGCGCGCCCCTCGAGTCAGCACTAAGGCAGTCGAGTCTGCGACCATGGCGTCCATGGGCTACGATTTCACGTTGCTTGACCTCCCTAGCGATCTCGCCAAGATGCGCGATATTGCCAACAGAGAGCCCGAGCGTGAGGCCTTTCAGCGATATCTGCGTGCCGTGGAGCCGTACAGCCTGCATCTCAACATTGCTGCGACGGGATACTGTCGTGAGCAGATGGCGCGATTCGGGATGCTGGCAGGAGGAGACTCCGAGCCCTTCCCTCTCTATCCGACGTGGGACCGATCGATGTACGGATCTGAGATCGAGCATCGCCTGGCAAACCCGGACCTCTGGTGTGCCTACGAAGATGCTGAGCGGCGCGCATCGAGCCAGCGCGGCGAAGGCCCGGGCATCGCTCGGTTCAAACTGCAATCGAACGGCCCGTGGATTGTGGTCGCCGAGGAGATCCGGACAGCACTGTCTGCTTATGACCGCGTTTCTCCGGCCGCGCGCTCCGATGCCGAGGCCGACCCGGTCTGGGCGGACTGGATTGGATGGCTGAGGCGAGCAACATCAGGATTCGAGGTGAGCTGAGTCCCCTGGAGCGGAGCTGTGGTCCTAGAGCGCTCGAACTGTTCAGCCGCGACTATCGACAGGCACGCTGGTCCGGCACCAGTGCGAGCGCTGAGGAACACCGGCGGCCAGCCGCACCTGGCCACCGACGGTGACGACCACGCAGTCGTCGAGCTGGCAGGGCTCGTTGCCCGTCCGTGGTCGTGTTCCCGGGCGGTGGATGAGGGCCAGTCCGCCGGTTCCGATCAACGTGAGCAGGCAGCCTCTGGTCGCCTTGACCGTGCTGGACGATGATCACAAGACGGGACGGGTGGCACGGTCGACACTAGACTGTCGTCATGACCACATCGGGCCCGGCACACGACGCCACCGTAAGGGTCGGTGACGACGTGTCACCGCAGTATCGGGCGGCGCTCGACGCATCAGCTGAGCGGGCCCAGGAGTTGAGCGACGCTCACATCGCATCGCATGCGGCCGGCGACCCGCTCCCTACTCACTCTGAGGCTGAGGTTCGAGCGTTCGTCGAGGGTGTCCGGGCTGCGCGTCAATCGGTGGCCTAGCCACCGCTGCAGATGGTCGACATCCGATGGGACCCCGAGCCGTGGGCGTCGCTGCGCCACTGGCTCGCACCGTTGCCCGACGAGCACAATCCGCCAGACCCTGACCTGGCGTTGGCCGACATCGATCAGCTCTTGGCCGTTGTCCGGGTCACGTTTGACGGTCTATCAATGCCGTTGGCGACACCGGAACGGTTCGCCGCCGAAACGCCGGCGTCGGCCGATCTGATCCAACTGTGGGCCAACCTCGCGGGCCCCGGCGTGGTCGTGGTGGTCAGGTTCGACGTGTGGCCCACCGGGACCTACCCCGATCCGCCGGCATGGATCGACGATGAGGTGTAGCGGGGCCGCCCAGGGTCAACTCGTCGGCAATCGAATCTCGAACCGTCTCCCACGGAACGACCCTCGACTCGCCAGAGACACGTCAGCGCCCGAGGCCCGATCTCCAGGCAACCTCGAGCCGTCATCGCCATCCGGCCGGACGGCCGAAGACACTCATGTGTGCTGCAAGCCCGGCCGACTAACCGCAGATCGGTCGGCGTAGGGTCCCGGGACCCCGACTCTCCCTGCCGACCTCAACCGAGCCAGGGCGCTGACCAGGGAAAACGGAGCCTCCTGAGAGAATCGAACTCTCGACCTTTTCCTTACCATGGAAACGCTCTGCCGACTGAGCTAAGGAGGCGGGTACCACACGGGCACACAAAGTCTGCCACGGGTTCATCGGTCGGCCAACCAGTTTTTGCAAGTTTCGCCACCTGGTCCCACGACGAGCCCGGGACCAGCGCGCCCCGAGATCTGGAAGGATTTTCGCGCGCCCGGGGGCGCGGGAAATCTGCCAGATCGCAAGCGAGGGGCGACGGCCACCGAAACGCAGCGGCGGCCAAGAACAGACGACGCTACGTCTGGGTGACGAGGATGCCGATGGCGACGGCCACGGAGAAGATGATCAACGCCGCCACGATGAGGGCCATGTTGCGACCGCGGCTCTCGAGGGCTCGCTCGGCGCCCGGCTCGGGGCTGAAGCCGTGGATCGGGTCGTCTTCGTGGATCTCCAGACCCGTCTGCCGACCGACCGCCCCTGCACGACCACCAACACCACCACCCCCAGCGTCGAACAGCGACGAATCGCTGTCACCGGTCGGATCGACCAGGTCGGAGGTGATCGCAGCCCTCACCGCCGAGGACGAAGAGTCGCGAAGGCTGAGGGTTGCGTCGTCGACAGGATCGTCGGCGCTCACCAACAGGCCGTCTCCGTCCTCGCCAGCGCCCCCAGCAGCATCGGAGCCCGGAGGATCGACCGTGCCGACCCGGCGGATCACCGAACGGTTCTCCAATTCACCCTGGGAGCGAACGAGGTCGACCGTGGTGCGACCGCCGAACGCATCGGGCCCGACACCATACGCCCCGCCGGAATCACCGAGCGCGGAGGGAACGGTCCGGCCGCGCACGGTATCACCGTCGAGAAGATTGCCCGAGCTCCCGTCGACGACACCGATGGCGGATCCCACCGACGCCGCGAGATGGCCGTGATCGTCGTCGGTGTCGATGCCGACCCCGGACTCGAGCGTGATCCCGTGGAACTCATCGATCGCCACCGACTCACCTTCGGCGGAGATGACCCGAAGTGGATCGTGGCCGTCGATCTCGGCGTTCTCGAGCGCCTCGAGGACCTCGTCGTCACGCAGACGGGCCCGCCAACCACGTCCGGAGCCGAGGGTCACGGTGTCGGTGCCGGGAGCAAGCGTTCGGGCGGCCGCCACGGGAGCGAAATCGATCCGGCTCACGGTGATGTTGGCCTGCTCACAGATCATGATCGCAGTGTCGAGGGCACGCTGGGGGCAGAACGAGATGCCGAGCTTGCCGGCGCAGACCATGTTCTCGCCCAACTGACGGGCCCGATGCTCCAACCACGCCGGCAGCGCCGGGCCGCTGCCCACCCCGGCGCGGGGAGGGCCGATCGACACGCCGGCGAGGTGTTCGCTGCGATCGTCGACACCGAGTTGGTACAGCACTTCGTCCATGGCCGGCCCAATCGACGCCGGATCGAGCGTGACCGCATCGCCGACGGCCAGCACCGGGCACTCGGCGGCGGCAACAACGGAGCGAGCGTCACGGTCGAGTCGCACGGCCCGAACAACCGTGGGGGTCATCTCAATTCCGAGAATGTCGGGGCTTGAGCCCTCTGACCCGGTCAACTGGTTCCTCTCGGTGGTGTGCCTGCCGTGCACTCACGCTGTCGACATCTCATAGTAAACAAAATTACCCACGTTGGCTATTCACCCAACGTCGCGGCTACCACTGTAAGCAGGATCGTCGCGATCGCGTCGACAGACGCCCGCAACCGCCCGAAACCACGCTGGGACAGCCGCGATCAGCGGCGCGGAGGGCCCGCGCGATCAGCAGAACCGTCAGTAGGTGAGCGGGGCTCCGCTACTCCAGTCGAGGTTGGCCTCGTTGATGTTGAACTCGACCTGACGCCACGTCACCTCGATGTCGCCGTCGGACTCGCCCTCGTCGACGAGCAGCTCGAACATGCCCTTGTTGATCTCGTCATTCGACCGGGCCATCAGCTGGGCGAACGCCTGCGCACACTCGTAGGTCTCCAACATGCGCGGCTGCCAGCGGCCGAACACCTTCTCGTTCGACGCGTACTCGTCGGTCATGTCGGTCCGCACGAACGGGAACATCACCGAGCACGCCGACACGAACTCCGCCGACCGTCCGAGGTTGACCTCCAGCACCTTCGGCAACAACAGCACCGCCCAGTTGGAGATCGCATAACCGGGAACAGCCGGGCCGGGATCGATCGCCTGCCGCGACGACACATACACGATCCGGAGCGGTTCCTCGTGGTAGACGGCCTCGCCGGCCCACAGGTGGGTGGAGCCCAGGAACCCGTCGATCTTGGTGTCGAGCACCATGCGGGACTCGTCGAGCGAATCGATGAAATGCTGGCGGACCCGGGCCCGTCGCATCGCCATCGACTCCTCCTCCTTCGGCCGCAGGGCCCGGCCGAACGAATAGCCGCTCTCGGTCAACCCCGAGTTGCAGATGACCAGACTCGGCGGCTTACCCCCCATCTGCTCGATGACGTACGTGCGGCACGCCCAGAGATCGCGGGGGTTCGTCACGTCGGCCTGCACCGGGAAGGCGTTGACCCCGTGCTTCTCCAACTCGGCGACCAGGTCGAAACCGTCCTGGTAGCTGCGGTGGAAATGAACACCCACCGATTCCGCGCCATTGAGCGCGGCGGCGAGAGCGAACGACTGCCCGATACCGCCGTCCTTACCGGCCCCGGTGATGAAGACCCGCTGGCCGTCGAACCCCTTCCCGAACTCGGCATCGAACCGGAACTTGTCCGTATCGGCGCTGTACATACCCCTACTCCTTTGTTCGGACCCGATCGTCCGACGCCTCGTCCCCCGGGGCATCGCCGTGACATTCCATCGGGTGGTCACCCACATCGTCGCAGGTCGAACCAGGCGGCGTGAAACCGAATGGAAATCGCCTCTCGGCCGCAAACAGGCAGGACTATCCTTGGCCGCCATGCTGATCCGGCTGGCCACGCTCGACGACGCACGGGCCCTCGTCGACATCTACAATCCGCAGGTCCTCGAGACCACCCGCACCCTCGATCTCGTGGCCCGCACCGTCGAGGAACAGCGCGACTGGATCGACGCCCGATCCGGCGGTCTCGCGGTGCTGGTGGCCGAGAGCCCAGACGACGGCGAGGTCATCGGCTTCGGCAGCCTCAGCTTCTACCGAGACCGTCCCGGCTACCGCACCTCGGTCGAGGACTCGGTCTACGTGGCCGAGGGCCACCAGGGCAAGGGCGTCGGGGGCGAACTGCTCGCCGCCCTGGTCGACGCGGCCCGGACCCGCGGCTTCCACGCCATCTTCGCCCGCATCGTCGGCCCCCAGGAGGCGAGCGTGGCCCTGCACGAGCGGCACGGCTTCGAACTCGTCGGCGTCGAACGCCAGGTGGCCCGCAAGTTCGGGCGCTGGCACGACGTGGCGCTGATGCAGCGACTCCTCTGACGCCGCTTCGTCCCTCGTTGGGATTTACGCCGGTGCCGGCCCACCGGTAAACTCGGGCCCGGTGGACGACACGGATCAAGCGCTCGAGACCGTCCTGGACAACCCTGTTCCGGACAAGCTCGTCGCCGGCGACCCCGTCGGCACCGATCACACCAACGCCGATCCTGTCATGAGCGACGCCGGACCACTCGTTCGGGCGGTCGACGAGCCGCTGCCGAAGTCGGTGATCGCGGCGGTGTCGGTCGGTCAGGGCGGGATGTCGGTGCTCTACAACCTGCTCGGCCTGATCCTCGTCTACTTCTATCTGCCGCCCGACACCGCTGGACTCCCCCAGCTCGTGTCGGATCAGACCTTCCTGTTCGTGCTGAACGCCGTGGTCCTGCTCGCAGCCATGGGGCGTATGGCCGACGCGGTCACCGATCCCGCCATCGCCGTACTCTCGGACCGCTCCACCCATCGCAAGGGCCGACGTATCCCGTTCATGGCCTGGGGTGCGCTTCCCGCCGGCCTGGCCACCTTGGCCCTTTTCATCCCGCCGGTCGAGTCGGTCAGCACCTGGAACATCGTGTGGCTCGTCGGCGCCCAGGTTCTTCTCTACGTCGCCCTCACCGCCTATGTCACCCCGGCGTTCTCGCTGGTGGCCGATCTCGGTCACACCGCCGAGGAACGCCTCGACCTCGCCACCTGGACGTCGGTGGCCTGGGCGGTCGGCATCGTCGCCGCGGCCACCACCCCGTTCCTGGCGGCCGTGATCGCCGATGCCGGGGTGGAGGTGCTGCGGTCGTGGCAGATCGCGGCCGGGATCGTCATCGCCGTCGGGGTGATCGCCATGTACGTTCCGGTGTTCACCGTCGACGAGCCCCGTTGGGTCCGTTCGCAACCTGCCGGCGTGCCGCCGCGGCAGGTTCTGTCGATCATCGCCAACAATCGATTCTTCCGCTATTACGCGGCCGCCGACTTCGCCTACTTCGGCGGCCTCATGATCATCCAGACCGGGATGCTCTACTACGTCACCGTGCTCCTCGAACTCGACCAGGCGCTGGCCGCGCCGCTCACCCTGATCATGATCCTGGTCGCCACCGGGCTCTACCCGTTCGTCAACCGGACGGCCAAAAAGCACAGCGGCAAGACGATGGTGATCGGCGCCTTCGCCATCTCGGCCTTCGACTTCGCAATGATCACCCTGCTGGGCACGGTGCCGCTACCAAGCATGCTCCAGGCCGTGATCGTGGTCATCGTGTTCGCCGTCGCGTTCTCCGCGCTCAGCATCCTCCCCCAGTGGATTCTGTCCGACATCGCCGAGCACTCCACACTCACCGAGGGCACGGCCACTGCGGCCAGCTTCTTCGCCGCGCGAACCTTCCTCCAGAAGATCAGCCAGACGTTCGCGGTGATCGTGTTCGCCCTGTTCACCGCATTGGGGCGAGACGTCGGCGACGACCTCGGCATCCGCCTCACCGGAGTGGTCGGCATGGCCCTCTACGCCTTTGCCGCTCTCCTGTTCTTCCGCTACGACGAGCGGCGGCTGAAGGCCGAGCTGGCCGAATTCTCCCCCGCTCCGGGTTGACGGTCGAACAGCCCGTCCCGGGTCGAAACGGGCGATCCTCCCGATTGATCGCGGCCGGCCGCAGGTCGGGCGACCCAGACTTGAGTGAGCAGTCACGGTAACACCCTGTTCAACGGTTGAACGGCTCCATACTCTTCGGTTTTGAACAACCACCCACTCCTGGCGGAAGAGTATGAGCCAACAACTTGTCGACGTTCTCGGCGCAACGACGGTCTGGATCCTCGTCGCGTTGGCCGCCGGATTCGTGCTGTCGGCCATCGGAGGGCTCGTCTACGGCTACCTCACCCCGCACCTCGGCCGATCATCGGCCATCCGGGTACGCGAGCAGGCGACCCCGCCATCGCTCGACGACTGCGCGATACTCGTCGCCACCAAGAACGGGGCCCCCACCCTGGCCACCACGATCGAACACGCCGTGGCCAACGGCGTCCCGGTCCACATCCTGAGCGACGGCAGCGACGACGCTACCGTGGCCGTGGCCCGTGCCGCCGGCGCCGACGTCGTCGACTACCCGATCAACCGGGGCAAGCCGGCCACGCTCCACGCCGGTTGCGACGACCTCGACCTGCTCGACCGCTACCGCTACCTCACGATCATCGACGACGACACCCACCTCGAACCCGACTTCGTGGAACGGTCACTCGAGTACTTCGACGACGACACGGCCATCGTCGTCGGCCGCACCTGTACCCTGTGGCCCCGGTCGCTGCGCTGGAACCCGCTCGTGGCCTACCGGGCGTTCGCCTACTGGTTCTACCAGCTCACCATTCGCACCCCGCAGTCGTGGGTCAACGCCCTCAACTGCATCTCCGGATCGAACTCCACCTACCGCACCGACGTCCTTCGCCGGGTGCTCGTCGAGACCACCCCCTACATCGTCGACGACACCTACTGGGTGCTCGAAACCCACCGGCTCGGCCTCGGCCGCATCCGCTACGGGAAACGAGCCTGGGCCTGGATTCAGGATCCGACCACGATCGGTGACTTCTACAAACAGAACCTGCGCTGGCTGTGGGGCACCAATCAGGGCATCGTCGGCCACAAGGTCGGCTCGGGACTCCTCCGGCGGCGAGCCTCGGTGTTCGAGGCGCTCTACGCCCTGCTCATCGCCAACTGGGTGACGTACCTGCTCGGGCTCCCGTTCCTCGTGCTGTTGGCCGTCACGCAGGGTCCGATGATCGTTCTCTACCTGCTCTTGACCCGCTGGATCGTCTTCTACCTGATGCTGATCGCCGCGTCGGTACAACTGCGCCACTTCCACCTCGTGCTGTTCGCTCCGGTCCTGATCGTGCTCGACCTGCTGTTTCGGGTCATCTGGATCCACGCCGTCGTCAAAACGATCCGCCAACCGACCGTGAGTGCCTGCAAATGGGACTCACCGGCCCGGGTGGCCTCGTGAACCATCACCCCGACCTCATGAAAGGAGCAATGCATGTCTGAATCACTCCCGGTAACAGGTGCCTCGAGCACGCTGCTGACCACCCTCGGCGCCCTGCTCGTCGCCGTCGGCGGATTCTTCGTCAGCTTCGGCCGGCGACTGGCCAGCCGCTGACCATCCCGCTCGGAGGAGTAATGCACGACCAATCGCCGCGGCCGTCAGCGGACATCGACTATCTGGCCCGGGTTCTCATCACCCGGGAACTGCCAACCGAGATCGACGACATCGATATCGACAGTGACACCGACGTTGACATTGACGTCGACGTTGACCGGCCCGATGAACTCGTGATCGGAGTCGAGCCGGTTCTCGAGATCGATCTCACCATCATCGACCTCACCGATCCCCGCACGTCCGAACCGCTCGATCTTCGTGACGACGTGGTCGACCTTCGGGGCGACTCGAACGGGGCTGACAGCAGGGGCGGACCGGCGGAGCCGACCCGGAGACGGGGCGGCGTCTGGGGCCTGCGTGACAGCACCGCCATCGGCCGCCTGGTGACCCCCGAGCACGTCCTCGATGCGAGGAGCCGGCACCGCGGGATCGCCGCCGGTATGCCGCTCGTTCGTTCCGTCGGCACCGTGTTCGTGACCGCTGCAACCTTTGCGAACGACTACGTGTACCAGCACTTCGTCGCCGGGGACGGATCGCCCGATACTGATCGTGAACCGAACGACGGCTGGGCGACGGCCAAGACGAAACCGGTGAAGGACGCCGAGCATCGCCTGGCGTACTTCCTCGAGCTGTCCGACGAGGACTTCGCCGCCTGCTTTCGATTCAACGGCGAGATCACCGGCGAGTATCTGCTGCAGGTCGAACGGTGTGAGCGGGCCCGGGTCAGCGGTGAGGCTGCGGAGTCCGCGCCCGAGCCCACGGCGAAACAGCGCAGAAGGCGCAAAGCGCACACCCTACGCCACGTCTGAGTGATCACCGGCGGAATCAGGCCGAGACGCTCTCCGGGCTGCCGTTCTTGGCGGCCGCCTTCCGAGCCTCCTCGCGCTCACGCAGCCGGGTCGCCACACGAGCCGACTTCTCGATGTAGGCCATCACCCGTTCGCGGGACTGTTCGGCCTCACCGCTCAATCCCTCGATCCCCGGCAGGTTCCAGAACTTCACCACGATCGGTTCGAGGATCTGCTCGTAGTGGACGGCCAGGTTGTAGATGCCGGTCGAGGCGATGACGCGGGCGTGGGCGGTGAAGCTCGGGATGCCCTCACCGGGCATGGCGAATCCGATGATCTGACGCTCCATGGCCTCGACCGCCTGGCTGGGGTCGATCTCCATCGCCGCGGCCGCGGCGTCGCGGTAGAAGAGGAAGTGGTGGTTCTCATCGATGGCCACCCGCCGCATGATGTCGTAGCCGGCCCGGTCCTCCAGAAGGGCACCGGTGTTGCGATGCGAGATCCGGGTGGCCAGCTCCTGCAGGGTCACGTAGACGAGCCCGTCGATGGCCGACGGGGGCTGAGGCACCTGCCCGCCGCACATCTGGGTCATCCGGCCCTCCTCCAGCTCGACCGGATCGACGGTACGGGTGACGGTCAGATAGTCGCGGATGACGGCGGCGTGGCGGGCCTCCTCGGCCGTCCACCGCCTGGTCCACTCCCCCCACGGGCCGTCGGCGCCGAACATGCGCTCGATGTCGCGGAAGTAGTACGGCAGGTTGTCCTCGGTCAGGAGGTTGACGAACAGCGCACTCCGCACCTCGGGCGGCACGTTGGCCTCCTCGGGCGACCACTCGTAGTCGTCGTCGAAATCCTCGCCCCGGCTCCAGGGAACCAGCTTGTGAGGGTGCCACATCTTGGTGGCGCTGTAGTGGCGTTCGAGGAGGCGTTCGACCTCACCCTCGAGTTCGTGGAGGATGTCTACGTCAGCGTCACGGACCATGCACGCTAGCCTACCGACTGGTCGGTAGGCAGGCAAAGTGTGATGGATCCACCTACCCGATTGTGCCCGATCCAGGGGCTACTCTCAGGGACGTGACCGGCACGTCGTCAAGCGCTTCCGAGGCCTGGATCCCGCCGATGAAAGCCGTGTCCACCGACGACATTCCCACCGGACCCGGCTGGGCGGCGGAGATCAAGTGGGACGGCATGCGCATTCAGGCCACGATCACCGGGGCCCCCGACCGCGAACCGGCCATGACGCTGCGATCCTCCAACGGTCGGGACGTCACCGGGTCGTTCCCCGAGCTCGCCGATCTGGCCCGGGCGATGGAGGCCGACGCCGTACTCGACGGCGAGGTGGTCGTGTTCGACGGCGACCGGCCGTCGTTCGGCCGCCTGCAGCAGCGGATCCACATCGACCGACCCCACCCGAGCCTGGTCGAAGCCCACCCGGTCGTCTACATCGTGTTCGACCTGCTGATGCTCGACGGCAACCCGCTGCTCGGCCTCCCCTACAGCACACGCCGTCGCCTGCTCCGCGACCTGCTTCCCGACGGTGCCAACTGGAACACCCCGCCCTCCGTCGACGACGACCCCGCGGCCCTGCTCCGCCTGGCCGCCGACCGCAACCTCGAAGGCATCGTCGTGAAACGCCTCGACAGCGTCTACGAGCCCGGGGCCCGAAGTTCGGCCTGGCGCAAGATCAAGATACGGCGGAGGCAGGAGTTCGTGGTCGGTGGCTGGCTGGAAGGACAGCGATCGCTCGAGAGCCGTCTCGGATCCCTGGTGGTGGGCGTCTGGGACGACGGCCGCCTCGTGATGGCCGGCCGGGTCGGGTCGGGCCTGACCGAGGTGGAACGCGGTCGGCTGGAGAAGCTGCTGGTCGCCACCGATCAGCCGCCGTTCGCCGAGGTCCCGCCGATCGAGAAACGTCCTGTGTGGGTCGAGCCGACCGTCGTCGTCGAGGTCGAATACGGCGAGTGGCCGGCCGACGGCATGATGCGCCACCCCGTCTACCGCGGCCTGCGGATCGATCGCGACCCGGCCGACGTCGTGAGGGAGTAAAACGGAATGCAAACCGGTCACCCTGCCGAGTGCGGGGAGCAAGCGGTCGAGGCAGTAGTATCACCGATACGGTCGACAACGGCGTTCGCCGGCCGACGCCGCTGCGGCCGACCGGCGGGAACGACATCACACACACCAGCACCAGCCACACCGAGGTCGACGAGACGGAACCCGACACAATGAACGATGGCACCGCCGACGAGATCAACGTGTCGTTCCCGGCCTCACCGGTCTTCACCAGGATCGGGCGGGTGGCCGTCGCCGGCCTTGCGCTGCGTCTCGGAGTCGACATCGCCACCGTGGAGAGGCTCCGATCGGCGGTCGACACCTCGGTCAACGCCCTGCTGGGACCGGGCCGGATCAGCATGCTCGCGTCATGGCGCCCCGACCTGTTGAGCATCTCGCTCAGCAATCCCGATGCCAGGATCGGCGGCAACGGTGATCTGGTCGACGAACTCAACTCGCTGATCGGCAACGCCACCGTCTCCGAGTCGGCGATCGTTCTCGAACTCGAAACCTAGGACGCCTTGGTGCGGCTGAACGTCGCCCGGGACGGACCCCCCGCGGCGGTCACAGGCTCCCCGAATCCGAGCAGCCGACACGTCGACAGCGACAGCTCCGGTCGGTTCATCGTGTAGAAGTGGAAACGGCGCACGCCGTGCTCGGCCAGCTCCCGGCACTGCTCGGCCGCCAGCGTGGCGGCGACCAGCTGATGTACGTCGGGCGCGTCGTCGAGCCCCCGGAACAGGTCGGTCATCCACTCCGGTATCCGGGTCCCGCACCGCTCGGCGAAGTTGGCGACCCGTTTGAAGGAGGTCACCGGCATGATCCCCGCCACGATCGGCACGGTGATACCGGCTTCCCGGCACCGGGCCAGGAACTCCAGGTAGTTGCCGTTGTCGTAGAAGAACTGGGTGATGGCCTGGTCGGCCCCGGCGTCGATCTTCTCGACCAGGTTGACCATGTCGGACACCGCCGACCTCGCCTTCGGGTGGACCTCGGGATAGGCGGCAACGGAGATGGTCACGTGATCGTCGGTACGCTCGACGGCCCGAGCCCGGATGGCCGCCACCAGTTCCGCCGCCGTGGCGTACCCCGTGACCTCCGGCGTGGTGGGAGCACCGTCGGCTCCCAGTGGCGGGTCGCCCCGCAACGCCACGATGTGGCGCACGCCCAGCTCGAGGTAGCGGTCGACGACGGCAAGCGTCTGGGCCTTCGTGGCGTTGACCGTGGTCAGGTGACCGGCAACCGGCGACGTCAGGCGCGCCTGGAGCCGCTCGATCGTGGCGAACGTCCGATCCCGACTCGAACCGCCTGCTCCGTAGGTGACCGAGACGTAGCCGGGCCGCATCTCGTCTAGCCGGCGGGCGCAGTCGTCGAGATCGGCGGCGGCCGACTCGCTACCGGTCGGGAAGTACTCGAACGACACCGCAACCTCCCGTTGCAGCGGACGGGTGGGCCACGGCCGGCGGGCGAGCCGCATGGCCGTCTCGTCGAGGCCCTGGGCGTACCCGACGTCATCCGGTGGGATCAGAGCCGATGGCGCGTCGGCGATGCTTGGATCGATGTAGTTGTTGGCCATTGGCGGTCGGGCCTTTCGGTGTCAATCGATGTCGATCAGGTGTCAGTCGGCGCGTTTGGCCACCCAGATGGAAACGGTGAGGGTCTCGCTCGCCGACGATTCGGGGGGAACGAGCTGATGGCTCTCGATCACGTCGAGCCAGGCATCCGCGCACCAGGCCTCGATCTGACCGGTGGAGAAACCCGACCAGCGATGCTGGTGCTCGGCCAGCAACTCGTCGACACCGTGGGGGGCGAAGTCGACGATGATCACGAGACCTTCCGGGGCGAGGGTGAACGCGGTCTGCCGCAGCGCCGCCGCCGGATCGTCGAGGAAGTGGAGGACGTGATGCAACACCGCGACGTCGACCGGATGGTCCCGCCCGTCGTCGCCGATGTCGAGGGCGTAGATGTTGCCCTGACGGACGGTGCAGTTGGCGAGGTCTCGCTCGATCAGGCGACTTCGGGCCAGGTTCAACATGTTGGTGCTGAGATCGATGCCGACGCCGGAGTCGAAGCGGTCGGCGAGCAGTTCGAGCACGCGACCTGTTCCCGTGCCGACGTCGAGCAGGAGCCGCCGTCGGTCGCCGAGCCGTCCGGGCCCGGTGCTCGCGGCCCGCTTGAGGTGAGCGTCGACGATCTCACACAACCGGGCTTCGACCTCGGCGTCGTCGACGTGGCGGTCGCGCATCGACTCCCACTGCTCGGCGATCAGATCGAAGTAGTCTTCGGCCTGGGCCGCCCGTTCGGCCCGGATGGCCTCGAGACGCTGACGGTCCGCGGCGATCACGGGATCATCGTGTTCGATGAGCCCGATCACTCCTTCGAGCAATGCCCGACCGTTCACATCGAGTGACGGGCTGAAGAAGGCGCTCGTCCCCTCGCTGTGTCGCTGCAAAAGCCCGGCGTCACACAGCAGCTTGAGATGCCGGCTGACCCTCGGCTGTGACTGGCCGAGGATGCGGCACAGTTCGGTGACCGTCAGCTCACCCTGACTGACCAGTGCGGCGATCCGCAGCCGGGTCGGCTCGCCAATGGCCCGTAGGCCGGCCACGAGATCGTCGCTGCCCAGTGCCGTCTTCCGTTCAGTGTCCGGATCTGTAATCACCAAACGTAAATATAAACATATCCTTATGTGATTACAACATTTGATTGCAACCGTCTCGGCCGATACGGCGAGTTCGGCCAGCAGCCGCCTAGCCGGAGCTGCCGAAGCCGGCGCTGCCCCGGTCATCACCGGACGGAGGAAGCTCGTCGACCACCACGAACTCGAGGCCGGGAACGTCGAGGATCAGGAGCTGGGCAATGCGCTGGCCTCGCTCGATGGCGACCGCCTCCCGACTCGTGTTGTGAAGGATCACCTGGAGTTCACCCCGGTAGCCGGAGTCGATGAGACCGGGCGAGTTGAGCACGGTCAATCCCTGTTTGAGGGCCAGACCCGACCGAGGCAGGATCAGGCCACAGAGGCCCTCCGGTATGGCCACGGCGAACCCCGTCGGCACCAGCTCACGGCAACCGGGTTCGATCGTCACGTCGACGCGGGACGGCAGATCGGCGGCGGCATCGCCGTCGCGGATGCGGGCGGGCGGTGACAGCCCCGGATCGAGCTGCTGCAGGGGAACCGATACCACGGACTGGAGCGTAGCGGAGCCGATGCCGGGCACCGCCGGCCGTCCTGAACCCGGTCCCTCGCCCGCTCACTCGGCGGCAAACTCGCTAAGGTGAGTGGCTTGCTGGCATGGATGGATCTGGAAATGACCGGGCTCGACCCGGCGAAGCACGTCATCGTCGAGATCGCAACACTCCTCACCGACGACGACCTGAACATCATCGAGACCGGACCGGAGTTGGTCATCAGCGCCTCCGAGGAGGAGCTGGCCCTGATGGACGACGTCGTTGTCGAGATGCACACCAAGTCCGGGCTGCTCGACCAAATCCGGGCCTCCACGGTCACCCTCGAGGAGGCGGCCAGCCAGACACTCGAGTTCCTCAAGGCCCACATCCCCGAGCCCCGCTCGGTTCCGCTGTGCGGCAACTCGATCGGCATGGACCGTCGGTTCCTGGCGGTGCACATGAACGATGTCGAGGAGTTCCTGCACTATCGATCGATCGACGTGACCACCATCAAGGAGCTCGCCCGCCGCTGGCACCCGGCCGCCCTCGACGACGCACCCCGCAAAGAGGTCGGCCACCGGGCGCTCGACGACATCACCGAGAGCATCAACGAGCTGCGCTACTACCGTGAGGCGTTGTTCGTGCCGGCGCCGGCGGGTGAAGCGCCGGAGCCGACCGGCGCCGCCGGGGTGGCGGCCAACGACGGGGCCGCTCAGGAGTTCAGCGGATAGAGGCCCGGCGGCAGACCGGTGATCGAAGCCGTGGCCGACGGTGACGTCTCGCCCTCCTCCAGCCACCACAGCAACAGCGCTTCGTCGGTCTGGACACGGGCGATGCCGACACGAGGTGCGGGTGAAAGTCCTCGCCCGTACTCGACCCGAGCCCGTCGAGGTTGACCGAACGGCCCGAGCCACTCCTCCACCGCCGCCCAGTACGCCGCGTTGTTGACATGACCGAGGGTGTCGAGATCGGCCCGCCGCAACTGCCACGTCTCGGCGACGACATCGGCGGCCCGTTCACCCAACGACTCGATCTTCGGATTGCGTTGCCGAGCGGACGCCTTCCGATCACCGGCGGCCGGACCGTAGATACCGAGAAACCGGTCGGTGAGTAGCGCCGGTTGGCCGGAATCGAGGTCGACGCACACCCACAGTGTCGCCACCTCATAGCGTGCGCCCTGATCGCCGTGCACCGTGAGTCGCCGTTCGGCCCACCGTTTGCCGAGCGACGAGCAGAAGGTGCGAAAGGTCAGGGTCTCGCCCAGGAAGCCGGGAACGAGTTCGTCAACGACCGTCGACCGGACCACCCAACCGGGCGCATCGGGGAGCCGGGCGTCGGTGGTGTCGTCGTTCGACACGTCCTGGGTGTAGCGGGTCAGACCGTCGAACCGCAGCCGACCGTCGGGATCGACGTCGCCGAGGCGAACTTTTCTTCGGCCGACGAAGACCCTGCCCTCGGGGAGCTCGGGCAACAGAGGTGCGCCGTCGTCAGCCACGGGAATCGTCTTGTTTTCTGGGGTTTCGAGGCCTGTTCACAGACACCGACGGTAGTCACCCAACCAACGTCCATCGCGAACCCGAAAGACGATTTCGTCGAATAGGGCCGAAATGTGTATTTAATCGGTTGACAAACCGTCCGATACGTAGTTGCTTGGTCTCAAGTCGGAGTGCCCTCCGACCGCTGCGCGACCCGGAAGGAGAATGGTTGATGTTGAATCTCATGAATCACCAAATGACCAACCTTCTGGCCTTCGCGCGCTCGGTGATGCAGTCCCTCGGACTGCTTCCGGCGTCCGACCAGCGGCCGGCCATGGCCCTCGTACCGGTGTCTCGCACCGGGCGGTTCCACCGGGAGAGCTTTGTCTCCTGTGACCATGGCTACCGGGTCCAGGCCGGAGTTCCCGCCGGATTCACCGGTGCCGCCGTGCGTGTGGCCGCCGCCCCGATCACCGAAGGATGGCGTTCACCGGACTTCGGCAAGATCAAGACCGGCAACACCGGCCACTCCCAGCCCTCGAGGTTTGCGACCTAGCTGTACAAGCAACATCGCATACCGTCCACCGAGCCGCTGGGAGCAAACCCAGCGGCTTCTTCGTGTTTTGCACCCGAACACCGGAAGGAGATCCGCATCGACATGAAACGTTGACCGACCAATCAGATTCATCGACGCACAAGCTGCGTCACCGCCCCGGACCGACCCGGGGCAACGCCCGAAGGAAACATGACATGACCATCACGGAAGTCGAGATAGGACATCAGGATCAGGCACCGTTCATCACCGAAGTCGGTGACGAGATCATCGGTGCCCCGACCGCCGGCAACTGGGCGGAGGCTGCGGCCTGCCGCACCGTTCCCGGTGCCTCCGACCTCTTCTTCTCCGAAGAGGTTCCGGACATAGTCGCCGCCAAGCGCATCTGCGCCGAGTGCCCGGTCATCGCGCCGTGCCTCGAGGCGGCCATCGAGCGGCGTGAGCCGTGCGGTGTCTGGGGTGGTCAGCTGTTCGACAACGGGCAGATCATCCACCGGAAGCGTCGTCGGGGTCGGCCGCCCAAGGTCGCCCGCCCCGAGGACCAGCTGCTCGAGGTGCCGATCCCGGCCCACCTGCAGAAGCTCATCGCATAAGAGGGCTAGCGGATAGGCCCAGCGGTTGCGGCCCTCGAGCGATGAGGCCTTGGCCGAAGAGCCAGAAAACCGCGCCGGGCGGATTCCCCCTCTCCGCCCGGCGCCGAGGCCGTACGGCCTAAACAAACGCGCAACTTCGAGGTGCCGGGAATGACCCTCCAACCACTCCGGTTACCCTTCCTAACATCCCCGACCTCGAAGTCAGCCGTACCATGACGACAGCGCCTCCAGAGTCACCAAGCCCCGAACCGACGCCGATGTCATCCTCCGACGAAGATCAGGCAGACGGCCGGTCCTCGTCCGGAACCGGCCGTCAGAAATCCGCCCTGTTGACAACGGCGGCCATCGTGATCGCCATCGCCTCGGTCGGTCTCCTGGCCCTGTTTTCCGGCACCGACGACACGGTCTCCGATGCGGCGACTGCGGTTGAGCCCGACGGCATCCTCAACATCGCCTACACCACCGACGAGGGAACGACCGGAACGCTGTCCGACTTCGGCGGCGAACCGCTGGTCGTGAACTTCTTCGCGTCCTGGTGCCCGCCATGCCGGGCCGAGCTACCCGATTTCGAAGCCGTACACCAGGAGGTGGGCGATGACGTCACCTTCGTCGGTGTCAACCAGGACTTCACCGAGGAGAGCTGGCGGGCCTTCGTCGCCGAGGCGCAGGTCACCTACGAGACCGTCTTCCAGCCGAACAGCGAGATCTGGAACGAGCTGGGGACCGGGGCGATGCCCACCACGGCGTTCATCTCACCCGACGGTGAGGTTGTGCACCTCTGGGCCGGTCTGCTGACCGACGACAAACTCACCGAGCTGATCGACGAACACCTGGTGGAGAAATCCTGATGTCACTGGACACCCTCTTCGACCCAAGCGCCTTCGCCTTGGGGATGGTTGCCCTGCTCAACCCGTGCGGCTTCGCCCTGCTGCCGGCCTACCTCGGCTACTTCCTCGGCCTCGACGACGGACGCAGTGGCGCCGGCTCCACCCTGGTCGCCCTCCAGAGAGGTCAGGTGGTTGGCCTGTCCATGTCAGCCGGCTTCCTCGCCGTGTTCGGCGTGCTCGGGTTGTTCCTCGCCGGATCGCTGACCGCCATCGGCCAGTCGGGCTGGCTGCCGAGGCTGACCATTGTCATCGGCATCGGCCTCATCGTGCTCGGCATCGCCATGCTCCGCGGATTCCAGCCGGCGCTCAGCCTGCCCAAGCTCAATCGCGGCGGCAACGACCAGTCGGTGCTGTCGATGTTCGTGTTCGGCGTCTCCTACGCGATCGCTTCGCTGAGCTGCACGATCGGGATCTTCATCACGATCGTCGCCAACACCACCCGAGGCTCCGGCTTCGGTGAACGGCTCGGATCGTTCATCTCGTACGCCATCGGCATGGGTCTCCTGGCCACCGTCGTCACCCTGGCGGTCGGCTTCGGAAAGAAGGGTCTGGTCAACAACTTCCGGCGCCTGCTGCCGAAGATCAACCTCTTCTCCGCCATCGTGCTACTGATCGTGGGGGCCTACGTCACCATCTACGGCGTCTGGTCACAGCAGGTGTTCAGCGACCCCACCGACATCACCCCCTGGATCGACTCGATCGTGCTCACGGCCGAGGGTTGGCAGGGTTCGCTCACCGGCTGGATGTCCGCTCGGGTCAACCCGTTCGGCGTGTTCGCCGAACCGCGGGCCCGAACCACCATCATGGGTTGGTCGTTCCTCATCATCAATGTGGCGGTCGCCGTCGCCGGCTTCCTGGCCCGCCGCAACACCGCATCGACTCCGGCCACCGTGTCCGACACGTCGGCCGAGGCGGAGCACGTCGGCTCCTGATCCCGCTTCGATTCGGAGCGGGCGCCTCGATGTCGTAGGCTCACCGTCATGCTCGATTCCGCCTCGTCGACGTCGCCGCAGACCCCTCCGGCCGACTTCGCCGACCTGGTGCGAACACCGGGGGTGGTCGAGGAGCTCGAACTCCGGAGCCGGTTCGGGTTCTGCGCCTACCACGGCGGGCATCTCGAACGGCAGACCCACATCATCGCCCGGGAGGCGGCCGAACGCTCCGGATCGTCGTATTACGCCGTCATCCAACCGGCGGAGCTGGCGCACCACATCCCGTCGACCCGCGTCGACCCCGACGCCTCCCCGCGTTTCCGATCGTTCATCGATCACTGCTCGGTGGTGGTCACCGTGCACGGCTTCGGGCGGCGGGGTTACTTCACCAGCCTCCTGTGTGGTGGACGAAACCGACGGCTCGCCTCCCACGTCGCCCGCCATCTCGATTCGGCCCTCCCCCATCACCGGGCCATCGACGATCTCGATGACATTCCGAGGGGCCTGCGCGGCACCCATCCCCGCAACCCGTGCAACCTCACCGTCGACGGCGGTATGCAACTCGAGGTGCCACCACGTATCCGTGGAATCACCCCGGCGGCACTGCACTGGTACCGGGCCACGAACGGGGCACGGTTTCCCCTGCTCACCGACCTGATCGACGCGCTGGCGGCGGCCGCGGCCTCCTGGCCACCCGATCCCAACGGCAGCTGACCGATACCCGACGTTTGGTTGATTCCGCGTCGTAGTGACACCAAATCCACCAAACCTCAACGAAGACCGGCCTGTCGCGTTGGGGTAGGGTACGACGGTGGAACTACGCATCTTCACCGAACCGCAACAGGGAGCCCGCTATGAGGATCTGCTGGCGGTGGCGCACGCGTCGGAACAGGCAGGATTCGCCGGGTTCTTCCGCTCGGACCACTACCTCAAGATGGGCAACGTCGACGGCCAGCCCGGTCCGACCCACGCCTGGGTGACGCTGGCCGGATTGGCTCGGGAGACGACGTCGATCCGCCTCGGCACCCTCGTCAGTCCGATCACGTTCTACCAGCCCGGTCCACTGGCGATCGCCGTGGCCCAGGTCGACGCCATGAGCGGGGGTCGCATCGACTTCGGAATCGGCTCGGGTTGGTTCGAGGCCGAGCACAGCGCCTACGGCCTCGAGTTCCCACCGCTCGGGGGGCGCTTCGACCGGCTCGAGGAGGCGATGGAGCAGATTCACGGCCTCTGGATGACGCCGGAGGGGTCGACGTTCTCGCACGAGGGTCGGTTCCACACGTTCGTCGAGTCACCGGCGTTACCCAAGCCGGCCCAACGTCCCCACCCTCCGATCATCATCGGCGGCCGGGGAGCCAAACGAACACCGGCCCTCGTGGCCCGGTATGCATCGGACTTCAACCTGCCGTTCACCCCCATCGAGGAGGTGGCGCCGGCCATCGAGCGGGTCAACAAGGCATGCGCCGACCTGGGCCGCAAACCGGCCGAAGTGGTCAAGTCCACCACGATGGTGTTCTGCCTCGGCGCGAACGAGGCCGAGGTGAACCGACGGGCCAAGGCGATCGGCCGCGAAGCCGACGAGCTGCGTGACGCAGGCGCCGCGGGCACCACTGAGGAGGTCCTCGACAAACTCGGCCGGTACCGCGACGAGGGCATCCAGCGGGTCTACCTGCAGGTTCTCGACCTGGGCGACCTCGAACACATCGCCCAGGGCGGAGCCGACTTGATCCCGGCCCTCGCCGAATCCTGAACTCGCCCACCCCTCCCCCACAACTTTTGCTTGTCTACGACCCGTTAACGGGTCGTAGAGCCGCAAACTTGGAAGGGCGCTAGGGTCGGCGGGATGATCAGCCGTCCCACGTCCGACGCCAAGGCCGTGGTTCTCGACCACTGCGACGTCATGTGGCAGCAATTCCGAGACCGCCTCGATGGAATCGACGACGAGGAGTACCTCTGGCCCCCCAGCTCCGAGGTGTGGACCGTACGCCGGCACGACGACGGGACGATCTCGGTCGACGGCGCCGGAGAGCGCGACGTCGATCCCGCCCCCGTCACCACGATCGCCTGGCGCCTCTGGCACATTGCCATCGACTGCCTCGACGGCTATTCGGAACGATTTCTCGACAGCACCGGCGCCCGGGTCTCGGGCGACACCTGGTATCTGTCCTCCATCGACGCCATCGACGATCTCGACGGGGCGTGGGCCAACTTCCGGGGCGGTATGGGTGAACTCGACGACGACCGGTGGTGGGCACCGATCGGCCCCGACTTCGGACCCTACGCCGACCACTCGGCCTGCGACCTGGTCCTCCACGCGCAACGGGAGGTCATCCACCACGGCGCCGAGGTGGCGCTGTTGCGAGACCTGTACCGCGCTCGCTGAGCGGACGGCTCAGTCCGAACGACCGAATCAGGGCGAGAGTCGCTGCCGGGTCCAGCCGCTCGGCGACTCGGCGTCGTCGTCGCGCCGATAACGGATCCGGTCATGAAGCCGGTTGAGGCGGCCCTGCCAGAACTCGATGGTTCGCGGATCCAGTCGCCAGCCGCCCCAATACGCCGGTCGGGGCACGTCGGAACCTTCGGGGTGGCGGGCTTCGGCCTCGGCGTACCAGCGGTCGATCACCGACCGGTCGGCCACCGGTTCGCTCTGTCGTGACGCCATGCTGCCGAGCTGTGACCCGCGGGGCCGCACGACCCAGTAGGCGTCGGATTCGACCTCGTCGACCCGGCTCACCGTGCCCGTGATGTTCACCTGCCTCCGCAGGTCCAGCCAGCCGAACGTCAGCGCCGCCACGCCGTTGGCGGCCAACTCGGTCGACTTGTTGCTGCCGTAGTTGGTGTAGAACGTGAACCCGTGCACGTCGACGTCCTTCAGAAGCACGTAGCGGCTCCAGGGTCGACCCTCCACATCGACTGTCGACAGGACCATGGCGTTGGCCTCGGTGACGCCGGCATCGACGGCCACCGCCAACCAGCGCTTGAACTGGACCACCGGATCCGGATCGAGGTCGTCGGGCTCGATGCCGGCGGTCTCGTACTCGGCCCGCATGCGAGCCACATCGAGTTCGGAAGCGTTCGCCGGATCGCTCGTCGGATCGGTCACCGGCCCGTCACGAATCGCCCGACTCCAAGCCGGGGCCGACGGTCGACGTGTCGGGCACCGGCTCACGGACCGGCTCGGACAGCGCGAACTGATCCGCTATCCGATCGACGGTCAGCGGCGCATTTCGCCGCTCCTCGTCGGCTTGCATCTCCTCATGGGCCCACCGGATGAAGATGAGGAAGATCGCACCCCAGAGGAAGAAGCCGGTCAGCAGTTTCATGACCAACCCGGCCGCCGTCTGGTCGTCCATGACCCCGATCCCCCACAGCCGTTCCGGCGTGTCGTAGTGGCGGTAGACGACGTCCTCGGCGAAGATCAGCCAGCCGCTGGGAACGGTGGGGATGATCGACATGCAGAACAGGTAGATGCACTTGGCCACCGGCTGGATGCGCCACTCACTCACCGGCGAGATGACCGGCATCCACATCAGCAGACCGGAGGCGAAGATCATCAGGTGGAACAGGAAGTGTATGGCTCCGCTCTCGAACGAGAGCCGGACCGTGACCGACCAGTGCAGGAGAACGGTCAGTGCGTTGAACACCACACCGGCCACAACCGGGCGAGACCCCGTCTCCAGCCATCGCCACGCCCGCGATCCCGGCGGGGCCACCAACTCGACGATCCACCGCGGCGTGGCCAGCAGGAACATCGCCGGGATCAACATCGACAGGAAGAAGTGCTGCACCATGTGCACCGCATAGAGGTGCTGCTCGGCGATCTCGTGGATGGGCCAGTCCGAGAAGATCCACATCGAAGCCACGGCGCCGACGAACCAGGCGGCCTGACGTTTCGAGATCGGGTCGAAGCCCGCAGCCAGCGCTTTGGGTTGGAGCACCTTCCAGCCGTACCAGCCGAGCGCAGTGGCCCCGGCGATGAGGGTCCATACCTCGACATGGGCTTCGTAGGGAACCGTTACGGCAATCATCGAGTCAGACCTCGGCGTCGGGACCCTGGCCCGACCATGTCTAGATCGGCAGTGTGTCGAAGGCCGCGAACACCACGAGGTAGACGATCACGGCCAGGAGAAGCGAGAAGCCAAAGGCCCAGCTGAACACCCGGCCGTTGATGATCTTCAGATCGAAATACAGGTGCATGAACGCACCGGCCACCAGCAGGAACTTCACCACCATCATGGCGATCAGCGGAACGACGAGAGCGGCACCCTCGAGGCCGATGTAGGACCAGGCGACCTCCACGGCGGTGAGAACCGCCAGGGCCACGAAGACGATCCAGTACTGGCGCTCGGTCGGATGATGAGCGTGATCGTCGTGGGCGCCGTGAGCAGCCTCTGTGGTTGCGGTGCTGTCAGCCATTCAACAAACCAACCTTACGGGATCAGATAGACGATCGTGAAGATGAGCACCCACACGACGTCGACGAAGTGCCAATACAAACCGACCAGCTCGACGGTTTCCGCCCGGTCGGACTTCAGCTTGCCCCGGAACGCCATGAACAGCAGCGACATCAACATGAGGATGCCGCCCGTGACGTGGACCCCGTGGAAGCCGGTGAGGGTGTAGAACGACGATCCGAAGAGGTTGCCGTCGTAGGTGAGACCCTCCCGGAAGAAGGCCGTGAACTCGTAGACCTGCCCGGCGATGAACGTCGAACCGAGCATCGCCGTGGCGGCCAGCCACACCTTGGTCTGGAGGTCATCGTCCTCCGAAACGGCCTTGTGGGCCAGCACCATCGTGAGCGAGCTCATCAACAGGATGAACGACGAGGCCGAGGTGAAAGGAATGTCCCACATCGGCTCGACCGAGCCGGCCTCACGGAACTCGTTGATCAGCTCGGCCGGCATCGTCTCGATCACCCGCGGATTGCCGGCGAGCACCTCGGCCACGAAGTTGGCCTTCGACAGCAGGTAGGTGGAGATCAGCGCCCCGAACAGCAGACACTCGGAGCCGAGGAACAGCCACATGGCCAGCTTCATGTTGGACAAGCCGAGACTCGTGTGATGCCCATGATCGTCGTGATCATGGACGGCGGTTTCGGCGACGGGATCAGCGGTAACGCGCATCAGACGCTCTCCAGTTCCTTGTCGGCCTCGACGGCGGTGTCGGTGTCGTCGCCGCCGTCGTGGACGTCGTCATGGCCGCCGTGATCGTCGTCTATATCGAGATCGTCGGCCGGCTCCAACGCCCAGCCGTAGAGCCCCGCCATCGTGATGATGGCCCCGGGGATGACCAGCCACAGGTTGAAAATCAGCCCGTAGCCGACGATCGGAATGCCGAAGGCGACCACGATCGGCCAGTACGACGGCGCCGGCAGGTGGACACCCTCGCCGTTGCCGGGCTGGGCCAACTCGGCCCCTGAATGGACCTGACGCAACACGCCGTTCTCGTCCTTCTGGTACTTCTGGTACCACCAGTCGTCGAGCTGGGTCACCACGGGGTCGTAGTCGAAGTTGTGGTCGGGAGCCGGAGACTGGATCGACCACTCCAGCGCCCGGGCGTCCCAGGGGTCGGGGCCGACGTCGGCCCGACCCGATCGGACCCAGGCCCGGTACGACACGAGTGCGTTGTAGAGCACCATCAAGGTGCTCACGCCCAGGATGAATGCGCCGACCGTCGACACCATGTTCCATGTGTTGAAGCCCTGCACGGCGTCGTAGGAGTGCATGCGCCTCGGCATGCCCTGCAGGCCAAGGATGTGCTGAGGGCCGAACGTGGTGTTGAAGCCCACAACCATGCCCCAGAACTGGATCTTGCCGATTTTCTCGCTCAGCATGTAGCCGAAGGCCTTCGGCCACCAGAAGTACATGCCGCCGACGAACCCGAAGAAGGCACCACCGAACAACACGTAGTGGAAGTGGGCCACGATGTAGTAGGTGTCGGTCTGCTGGGTGTCGTGGGCGGCCAGCGAGTGCGACACACCGGACAGGCCACCGACGGTGAACTGGGTGACCAGCGCGATGGCGAACAGCATCGACGTGTTGAGAATGATCTTGCCGCCCCACATGGTCGCCAGCCAGTTGAGGATCTTCACGCCGGTGGGCACGGCGATGAACATGGTGGCGAACGTGAAGCCGACCACCGACAGCGGCCCGATGCCGGACACGAACATGTGGTGGGCCCACACACCCCAGCCCATGAAGCCGATGGCGACACCGGAGAACACCATGAACGGGTAGCCGAAGATCGGCTTGCGGGAGAACGTGGGGATGATCTCCGACACGATGCCGAACGCAGGCAGGATCATCAGGTACACCTCGGGGTGACCGAAGATCCAGAAGAGGTGTTGCCACAGCAGCGGGTCGGCCCCTTGGCTGACGTTGAAGAAGTTGGCTCCGAACAGCCGGTCGGAGGCCAGCAGGATCTGGGCCACCGTGAGCACCGGGATGGCGAGCAGCAGCAGGAACTGGGTGACCAGCGTCATCCAGGTGAAGATCGGCGTCTTCATCATCGACATGCCGGGCGCCCGCATGTTGAGCACAGTGGTGATCAGGTTGATCGAACCGGTCAGCGAACCGAGGCCGGCGATGAGCAGACCCATGTTCCAGAAGTCGATGCCGTTCGACGGAGAGAAGGCGATGCCGTTGTTGGGGGCGTAGTTGAACCAGCCGCCGTCGGCACCGCCGCCGAGGAACCAGCTGGTGTTGAGCATCAGGCCGCCGAAGAAGAAGATCCAGAAGCTGAAGGCGTTGATACGGGGGAAGGCGACGTCGCGAGCACCGACCTGCAACGGCATCAGGAAGTTGGAGAACGCGGCACCCATCGGCATGACCACCAGGAACACCATCACCGTGCCGTGCATGGTGTAGACCTGGTTGTAGAAGTCGGCGGACAGCAGCTCGTTGTTGGGGACGGCCAGTTGCAACCGGATCAGCAGGGCGGCGACGCCACCGATGACCAGGAAGAACAGGGCGGCCGCCCCGTACATGATGCCGATCTTCTTGTGGTCGACGGTGGTCAGCCACTTGACCAGCCCGGTCGGGTTGCGGGGCCGGGAGAACGATCCGAGGGGGCGGGCGACATGCCCGTTGCTGGAGCCGCTCGGGAGGGCGAGTCGTGGTTCGAGATCAGCCATTGATTCGGGCGCTCCTCACCTAGTCGAGCGTCGACAGGTAGTCGACGATCTGGTCGAGTTCTTCATCGGACAACTGGGGGAAGGGCAACATGCCCCGACCGACGCCGGTCTCGGGATCGACCTCGGAAGCCATCGCCTTGCGTTCCGGTGCGTTGGCCACCCACCGTTTGAGCTCGGCCGTGTTCCACCGGTAGTCGTCGGTGGTCGTCGGGTTTTCGGCCAGCTCGGCGATGTTGAGATAGTCGGCCGGGTCGAAGGCGTCGTCGTTGGCGTCGGTGCCCGGGCCCTCATAGCTGGCGAAGATGCCGCCGGCGAAGGTGGTTCGGGAGGCGAAGTGGGTGAGGTTGGGAGCGGCCCGGGACGCCAGCGGCACCGTGGAGGCGAAGTCGTCGGCGTACTCCAGCTCGCCGTCGTCGATCAGGTGACAGCTCATGCACTGATTCTGGAAGATCTCCCGGCCGGCCACCGCATCGGGATCGGTGGGAACTTCGGCCGGCTGCTTCTGGTTCTCGAACCAGGCGTCGAAATCGGCCGGCTCCAACGCGAACGTGGACATCCGCATCCGAGCGTGCGACAACCCGCAGAACTCGGTGCACCAGCCGGTGAACTTGCCGGCCTCGTCGGCTTCGAGCGACCAGGTGTGCCAGCGGCCGGGCACGGTGTCTCGTTTTCCGTTGAGGCGGGGGATCCAGTAGGAGTGGATCACGTCGCGGGAGGTCAACAGCAGGTCGACCTGTTCGCCGACTGGGATGACCAGCTCGTTGGCGGTCACCACGTCGTCGGGATCGAGGATCAGGTCGAGTGGCAGCCGCTGATCGAGTTCGTCGACGACGTCGTCACCGTTGCCGTCGATGAAGAAGCCGTCACCGTCGGCGTCGTAGCGGTACTCCCACCACCACTGCTGGCCGATGACCATGATGTCGAGGCCGGTGCAGTCGTCGGAGAACTCACCGACGGCGCAGAGGTCCTCCGGATCGTTCTTTTCCTCGAGCGACCAGATCGTGTTGGCCACCGGAATGAACACGAACGCCAGCACCACGGCGGGGGCGATCGTCCAGCCCAGCTCGACCTTGGTGTTGCCGTGGATCTGCTCGGGGAGGTCGTTGGGATCGTAGGTGTCGGGATCGACCCGGTTCCGCCACGACACCCAGATGCCACCACCGACCACGATGATGAACACCGCGACCATGATCCACCAGATGCCCCAGGTCATCATGAGATCGTTGATCTCACGGGCCTTCCGGCCGCGGGGCTCGAAGGTGTTGAGCGGCTTGTCGTCGGCGCAACCGGCCAGCAGCAGCGTGGCCGCCGCCAGTATCGAACCTCTACGAAGCAGGCTCATCACTGCAGAAACCGAGCCCTGTGCGGGCCAGCCCTTTCCAGAACTCATGTCCTCTCCAGAACTCGTGTGCTGTCGGGAAGGTTGCGAACGGTTGACCGTCGACGCCATCTAGCCTTCGCCCTCCTCGGCGTGATCCCCTTCTTCAGCGTGATCCTCGCCGTGATGGAAATCCCGTTCGCCAACCGCGGCCCCGACGATACCGCCGGCGAGCACGGCCACCGCGCCGAAGGCCAGAATGGCCGAGATGATCGGCCGGGGGGCTCGGGACTTGGCGATGAAGATCGCCGAACCGAACACGAAGATGGCGGCCACGACGGCCACCACAACCGATCCGATCTCCGAAACCGCCAGCAACACGCGGGACAGGCCGAGAACCACGACCGCGATGCCGAGCAGGGCCAGCATCGGCACCTCCATCGGAGACAGGAACCGGCTGCGGATGATCGAGTTGACCTCGGCGTCACCCGTGGCCCGATCGGACCAGGCAAGCACCGTCCACTCGAGCACGGTGACGGCCAGCACGGCGATGCCCAGGTACAGGAAGGCCTGGCTGGTGGCGACACCGAGAGCGATACAGGCCAAGCCGAAACCGGCGAGCGGGCCCCAGTAGGCAGGCCGGGTTGGGGGGCGGACGGCAAGTGCGTGATCGACACCGATCAGCTCCGACATGTCTTCGGAATTGCCCTCTCGGGTGGCAACCGACATGATGCCGAGCAGGAGAGCAACGAACATCGCCCCCATCAGGATGGTGTAGCCGACGTGGTCACCGACACCGTTCTTGTACCCCATGCTCAGGGTGCCGATGAGATGGCCTCCGGTCGAGATCCCGTAGACGATCGCTCCGACGTAGGCCAGCAGCGCAACCCCGAACAGGTTTCGTGATCCCCAGGTAAACACGTTGCTTCGCTCTCCCTACTTGGTGATGTAGATGACGTACCACATCACGCCATACATCGCGACCATCATTGTCCAAAAGATTGCAGCGCTCAGCACCCCTTCGTAATCGCGGCTGCCGTAGTCGCCACCGATCGTGCGCAGGGCCATGACGACGGCGAACACCATGGCGGCAACCGCCATCACGATATGGGTGCCGATGATGCCGTAGAGCAGAACCGCCCGCTCGTCGGCCAGGATCTCGATCTCCATGATCGTGAACAGATACGCGGTCTGGGCCAGGTAGGCGAAGGCGAACATGAGCGAAATGGCGAAGGCCAGCAGCGCGTTGGCCCGGTCGTCGTCTCGAGTGGCCGATACCGCCCACCAGATCGTGACCACCGAGAAGGCCAGGGTCAGACCCATGAAGTTCGGCTGCGTCAACGGGATGTTGACGCCATCGGGAAGCCAGCGTGTGCCGCCGGCGAGCGTGTCGGCCCGATGGGAGATGTAGACGGCGTGGAGACCGATGAAGCCCATGGCCATGGCGGCCGACACGAGCGATGTGGCCAGAACCAGCAGCCGGGGCCGCGCCGGTGGGGCCTCCGACAATTCGGAGGGGATCAGGTCGTGCGATGTCGTGGTGACTGCCATGTCAGGAATCCTCCCCGTCCTCGGCGCCGTCCTCCGACTCATCGGCAGCCTCGTCTGATTCGGAGTCGGCGTCGGATTCGAGCCCGTCGTAGGCCAGCTCCCCGTCGGCCAGCGGCGTGGCGGAGGAAACGATCGGTGGCGCCGGGAAATTCCCCAGCGGCGGCGGCGAGGCCGTGGCCCATTCGAGGGTCAGGCCCGACCAGTCGACCGAGCTCGTGCCCGCCGGCTTGCTACCGGCGGCGACCGACAGGATGTTGCCACCGACCAGGAGCGCAGCACCGGCGAGGAGCGCTATTCCGACGAGCGCGATGTAGCCGAACGCCTCCTGTGAGCCGGTGGTCTCGACCGAGGCCGGATAGAAAGGCTGGTCGACGAACCCGGCGGCGATCTCGCCGAGGGCCCAGATCAGGCCGCCGCCGACGGCGAGCAGGACGCTCAGCATGCCCATGGGCTCAGCCAGCGTTCGACCCCACAGCTTGGGAGCCCAATGGTGCAGGGCGCCGATGATCGACAGGAGCGCAGCGGCCATGACCAAGCCCCGAACGCCTTCATGGAAGGTGGTGCCGTTGAGGACCAACGAGTTGGTCATGTCGACCGAATCCGGGAACCAGTTGTCGAGGTAGCCCATGATCGGCTCGACGAGACCCAGGAGCGAAACCACGGTGGCCACGAGTAGGAGCAGTCCCGACGTCAGCACCGCGAGCAGCGCCGCCTTCGGCCGAAGCGTGCCTCGGCGCAGGCTGTTGCCCCCGAGGCCGAGCACGGCCAGCACCGGCAACGGGGCGGCGAGCAGGCCGAGCACCAGGAGGCCGTTGTCGAAATCGATGGCCCGTTCCGTGGCCATGCCGACCAGGCTCTGACCGAACGCCAGCAGCTCGAACGCGGTGATGGCCACCATGGTTATTCTCCGCTGCAACACCGGAAAGCCGGTGTGGGCGCCGATCACGTCGGCGGCGATGCCGAGTGCGGGAAGGGCCAGCCAGTAGACCGAAGGGGCCAGGCTGACGCCATCGAGCACACCGGTGATCGACGCTGTCTCGGCCACATCGAGGTGACCGTAGCGAACCCGGAGGAGCACGAACAGCAGCTCACCCATCACGATCGGGAGGCTGAAGATGGCGTGGAGTGAGAACATGAAGTAGGCCCACGACGTGAACGGCATACGGTCCATCGTCATACCGACCGTGCGTGCGCCCAGAATCGTGGCGGCCAACACGATCAGCGCCCAGACGGCGGCACCGATCATCATGGCCAGCGAGCAGGCCCACAGCACGACAAAATCCCGCCGGCCGCCACCGGGACCGCCGTTGAGGAGGTAGGCGACGATCAGCAGGCCGGTACCGAGCAGCCAGGTCCAGAACGCCCCGGACGCGCCGCGGGCGAAGGCGAGGCTCGGTGCCCCGATCTGCAGCGGGACGATGTAGAGGCCGATGCCGATCAGCAGCGGCACGAGACCGGCGAAGATGGTCAGGTCACGACTGATCGACCAGATCTGGGCGAATTCATCGCTGTCGCGAGCGATCTGGAAACCCGAGCCGTCGGCCGACTCCAGCGCCGCCACGAGGCCGACGATCAAGCCGGCGACCAGAAAGAGGACCCCGCCACCGATGAACAGACGGCCGATCGGCTTGTGGTCGACGGAGCCGAGCAGCCCATCGGGCGTCATCGACCCGACGGCGGTGGCCGGATCGCTGTGGTCGGTGTCGGCAGGGCGGGTTTCGGTTAGAGCCATGAGTTCATCTCGAGCCAGGGTGTCACCGCCAACGACGGAACTTCCGTCGAGGCTTTCTGTGAATTGTCAGTGCGATGTGTCAATGCAACATTGTCGTCGGGCGCGCCAGTTTTGCACCGTTGCGGCCACGTACTGTAACCGCGTCGAACCCCCGATGATGAAACCGTCACATGATGAACGGCGTCACCGTGTTCCGAACGAGGCACAGCGGTCAAGAGCCTCACACTCCCCACCCGACCAACTGATCGACGGCCAGTGCGGCGAACAGGACGGTGAGATGGGTGATGGAGAAGGTGAAGTAGCGCAACGACTGCTGTTTCTGGGCCTCCCGGTCGGTTTCGGTCAGCAGACGGACGGCACCGCCGGTGAAGGCGACACCGAGGAGAATGGCCACGGCGAGGTAGAGCCAACCCATGTCGGCCACCCACCAGAAGGCGATGGTCAGGGCCCACACCACGATCGAGTACACGACCATCTGGGTGGCGGTGGCCCGATGGCCCTCGACCACCGGCATCATCGGGACCGACGCCGCCGAGTAGTCGTCCTCGTACTTGATCGCCAGGGCCCAGAAGTGGGGTGGGGTCCAGAAGAAGATCACCCCGAACAGGATGAGCGCCGCCCAGCCCACCGAATTGGTGACCGATGACCAGCCGATCAGAACCGGAACGGCCCCGGCCGCACCGCCGATCACGATGTTCTGGGTGGACGTACGCTTCAGCCACAGCGTGTAGACGAACACGTAGAAGGCACAGGCGCCGACGGCCAACACCGCCGAGAGCAGGTTGACGAAGAGCGCAAGCCACACGAAGGCCAGGGCCTCGATGGCGGCGGCGAACACCAGGGCCTCGGAGGGCTCGACTTCGCCGGTGACCAGCGGCCGCCCCTTCGTGCGTTTCATCACCGCGTCGATGTCGCGGTCGATGTACATGTTGAAGGCGTTGGCCCCGCCGGCGGCGAGCGTGCCGCCGATGATCGTGTTCAGGATCAGCCAGAACGATGGGAGCCCACGGTTGGCGACGATCATCGTGGGTACCGTCGTCACCAAGAGAAGCTCGATGATCCGAGGCTTCGTCAGGGCTACGAAGGCCCGAACCCGAGAACGCGCAGGAGCAGCTGTCAGCACCAGCCACAAGGGTACTGTGAAACGGCCGTGCCCGGTGGCGGTGACCGAACAGATTTGGCCAGATCGGCGAATCGTAACCGAGCGGTAGCGTGCTTCGGCGCCGTACTACGTAGCGTGGGAACCGTGAGTCTGCGTCGGTACCGACGGTTGGTGGCCGTGACCACCGTCCTGCTTGGCCTCATCGTGGTCAGCGGCGCGACCGTGCGGCTCACGAAGGCCGGGCTCGGCTGCACGCAGTGGCCGGAATGTCACGAGGGCCAGCTGCTACCGGCGGAGGAGGACGTACTGGGCCTCATCGAGTACGGCAACCGGGTGTTCTCGGGCATCATCGGGCTGTTCACCCTGGCCGTCGTCGCCGGGGCCTGGCGCCTGCGCCGAGGAACCGTCGATCCGAGACCCGATCTCCTCCCGTGGTCGATCGGGCTGATCGTGGGCTCCGTCGCCCAGGTTCTGCTCGGCCGGGCCGTGGTCGAACTCGAGCTGGACCCGATCGCCGTGGCCGGCCACTACCTGCTGTCGGCCGTGATGCTCTGGAACGCCATCGTGTTGTGGCTCCGGGCCGGTTCCAAACGGAGCCCGGCCACTCCCAGAGTGAACGGCTCGATCGTGCTCCACAGCCGAATCACGGTGGCGGCGATCACCGCTGTGCTCGTGATCGGCACGCTGGTCACGGGCACGGGCCCGAACAGCGGCGACGGTCGAGCCGAACGGCTGGGCCTCGATTTCACGACGATCGCCCGCACCCACAGTGTGACGGCGTGGTGTTTCCTGCTGGCGGCCGTCTGGCTGTTCGTCCGCCTCCAGTCGACGAACATCGAACCGTTGCCCTCCCCAAACCTCGATCCCCGGCGACTCAATCGGTGGCTGCTGATCGCCGTGGCGGGCCAGGGGGCGGTGGGCTACTGGCAGTATCTGACCGGCGTGCCGCCCCTACTGGTGTGGTTCCACGTGCTGGGATCGGTGATCGTGTGGGCCCTTGCCCTTCTGGTCCACCTGAGCCTGTTCGCCCGACGTCCGGCCGACGGCGACCGAGACGCAACGTCAGTAGATCTCACGGCTGGCGTCGTAGTAGACGTAGAGCCGGTGTAGCAACTGTTGCACCGACAACCAGACCACGGTCTCCACGATCTGCTCGGCCGAAAGCGACCCGGAGGCGGCCTCGATACTGATCTCGCTGACCTGCGACGGGCTCGGCGCCCCGACCTTGGCCAGCATCACCGCCGCGGCCTCGACGCTGGAAAGCTGCGGTGGCAGCGTGGCCGTCTCGGGCGACGCCGTGGCGAACCGCCCGACCGCGGTCAACAGTGGATGATCGATGTCGGGAACGAGGGTGAGCGCCAGCTGGATGGCCTCCGACGTGAGCACCTCGTTGCCGACCACTCGGGCGTAGACCAGGCCGACCAGGCATTTCGCCCGTAGCCCCAGCGCGGAGAGATCAGGGTCGAGGTTGTCACGGAGAACGGTGGCGATCGCCCGCACGCCGCGGTTGTGGTGGAGGCTGGCCAGGATCGGGAAGGAGTGGCCGACGTCGGTCTCGAGCGTGAGTAGCGCAGGGGCGATCCGGCTCGACATCCCCTTCGTCCACTTCCGTTCCTTGCGGATGGCGGCGGGTGCCTGGCGAATCACCTTCAGGTAGGTGCCGAGTGAGTCCTGGGGAACGTCGAGGTACGACGGACGGGTCTCGCCGGCCGGACCGGCTCCGTTGGTTCCCGATCGGCGCGGCCGGAGCGGGCGACCACCGGCCATGTCGAGCTCGACGAGATCCTCCGAATTCCACCCGTGTTTGCCGACCTTCCACCCCGTCGGTCCGATCAGCTCCTCGACGTCGGAGATTGCGGCTTCCTCCAGCTCGATGCCCATGGTGTCCATGAACTTGTTGAGGAAACCCATCATCCCAACGCTCAGCACGATCCACTCGATGTCCTCGGGTGGCAGATAGGACTCGATTTCGGCCACGTCGGCCCGGGTCAGGTCGGCCGGGACCGTCGAGATTCCCTCGGCGACCCGGGCCACGGCGGCCTCGATCGGCGAGTAGTTGCCGACAAGGGCCTCCGGTGTGGTGCCGCGCCGGAGGGCGAAGGAGCAGGTGTGGGCGGAGCAGTACATACATTCGGCCGCCCGGCTGGACGTGTACATGGCCAGCCCCACCAGATCCTTGGGAGCCCCCTGGCCGAGAAGTGAGCCGGGAAGGTTGAGGAGATTGGGCACGAGCAGGTTGTAGCTACGGAACCCCGTCGGCCAGATCTCGAGCACCGGGTCGCAGTTCGGGACGACACCGATGAGCTGCTCGACGAGCTTGAGGAGCGGCCGGTAGTCCTTTTCGAGCTCGTCGAAGCCCACGGAGGCCGGCTCGATCATCTGCGCCAGGGTGGTCGCTGTCATCGTCTCAGGTGATCCCGTCCGGCTCCTAGCACGCCTTCGCCTTTGGTATTGGTGCCCTGAACGGCCAGATGCTACGACACCTGACCACGGGCTCGTGTTCATCGTGCTTTGGAGTTCTGAACTCAAACCTACCCGCTGAACTTCCTGACCTCTAAGTCTGCCACAACAACGGTAGGGCGCGACCAGTTCGCAACGAAGACTTCCGCATCCCGGCCCGGCCGGCCGCCTCAGCGAGGTCGAGGCCGGCCTCGGCCGTGTCGGTACGTGGGAAAAACCTGACAGACTGTAGTGATGGGCGCACCGTTGGAACTCGAGGATCCGGAGCTCGTCACCGATGAACTGGTCGACGAGGATCTGCCATGGGTGGTGATCGTGTGGAACGATCCCATCAACCTCATGAGCTACGTCGCCTACGTGTTCCAGAAGGTGTTCGGCTACAGCAAGGAGAAGGCCAACAAACTCATGCTCGACGTTCACCACAAGGGTCGGGCCGTCGTGTCGAGCGGAACCAGGACCGAGGCCGAGCGGGACGTCAACCGACTGCACGGACACGGTCTCTGGGCCACGATGCAGCACGACGAGTAGAACGGGCCAACGACGACCGATGGTCAAATCCCGCAGGCAGCGACCCTTCAAAGCTCGTGCAAACGGCACGTTTCGCGTCAATCTGACGGCCGAGGTCCGCCAGTTTCTGGCGCGCCTGGCCACCGAGATCTCCGAGGTCGTCGCCCACGACGTTCCGGAGACGCGGCGGCTCTTTCCGACCGCCTATCCCGACGACCCGGAAAAGGACGCCGGGTATCAAGTGCTCGCTCGGGACCAGCTGGTCGACCAACGTCGGAACGCGGCCGACACGCTCCAAGCCACCGCCGACAACGACATCCTCACCGAGGAGGAGCTCGCCCAGTGGATGTCGGTGATAAACGACGCCCGACTCGTCCTGGGCACCCGCCTCGACGTGTCCGAGGACTCCGAACTCGACATCGACGACCCGAACTTCGAGCTGTATCTGATCTATGAGGACCTGGGCTACCTGCTCGACAGCATCGTGAAGGTGATGATCACGGCGTTACCCGAACCGCGGGACGATATCGACCCGCCCGACGTCGACCCGCCGGACCTCGACGATCCGACTCCTCCGGGTCCGGAGTCATCCTGACGATCGACCGCCGAAATTCTGTCCATCTGGCGAGGTGACCGGATACTCTTGGTAGCCGAATGCCATGCTCCACCTTTCCACGGAAGGGATGCGTGGATTTCGGTGCAGCTTTCGCCGGCTGCTGCTACATTGATCCGGCCCCGGCCGGATCGGCGAAGTGGAATCGGCGAAACAGCACGAGCCCCCATCGTTCAGCGGCCTAGGACGCCTGCCTTTCACGCAGGTAACACGGGTTCAAATCCCGTTGGGGGTGCGAACAACTGAAGAGTTGATCTGGTCCCGTAGTGCAGTCTGGAGTGCACGCCGCCCTGTCAAGGCGGAGGTCGCGAGTTCAAATCTCGTCGGGACCGCTTCAAATCTGCTGTAATGGGATGGAATTCCGGCACCCAACGTTAGCTCTCAAACAGCTATCGGCCGGCATCCCCGCAGCAAATCCGGTCGGGTAGCTCAGTTGGGAGAGCGACCGCCTGAAAAGCGGTAGGTCACCGGATCGACGCCGGTCCCGACCACAAGCAAACCGAGTAGAGGGTCGGAACTCTTTGGTTCCGGCCCTCTTCTTTGTGTCCAGGCGGCGTGTCCAGAGCGAAATGGGCTGGTCGGCTTCCGTTGTTCGCCGCACATTCGACGCAACAAGCGCACTGGGAGAGCCGGCTTTGAGATTAGTTCAAATTTTGACTCTAACAACTGGCGCACAACGAGCATAGGAAATTTGTTAAATGGCCAACACTTTTCCGCCTGAATAATCCAGTACCATGAGGCTTTGGCGGTTATGCCGGGCTCATGGACCTTGTTCAAGCCGGGTGGGTAACTATGAAACAACAAGCTACCACGGCAAAGTGGTAGGGATAGGATAGGACAGAGGCTATGGCGGCCAAAAAAGCGCAGATGACGGAAGAACACAAGCAAGCACTCGCCATCGGCAGGGCTGAGGGACGTATGGTTCGGGCCTATCTGGAGGCCCTGGAGTCCAGCCGGCCAAAGCGAGGCCGCAAGCGCACCAAGGAGTCGATCTCTCGTCGCCTGGAGCGGATCGACACCGAGCTGGAATCGGCTGACCCCCTGAAGAGGCTGCAGCTCACACAGGAGCAGATCGATCTGAGCGAGGAACTCGAAGGAATGGACAGCGGCGTCAACCTGACCGACCTGGAGAACGACTTCGTGCAGGTGGCCCAAGGCTACGCCGAGCGGAAGGGCATCACCTATCAGGCATTCCGGCAGATCGGTGTTCCCGCCGCGGTGCTCAAGCGGGCGGGCATTTCACGGGCGGCCTAGCGGCGCCGCATCGATGAGGTTTCGTGGGTCCACGTCCTGTTACCGCGACGTGGACCCACGAAAGCGGTGGTCTAGAGGATCTCTGAACCTCGGTACCACGGTTCGGCGTATTCCGACGACAGGGTTTCGACCTGGTCGCAGAATACGCCGATCTGTTTTTCCACCGTGCCCAACAGTTCCGATGGCCTGCTGATCAACGCCCGAAGCTCGGATGCCGAGCCCGGGAATCGCTCGTCGGCGGCCAGCCTGTCTATCAGCTGGGATCCGTCACCCGCACCTTCCCTCATCGATAGTGCCGTGGCCACGGCGTGTTCTTTGATGACTTCGTGGACATTCTCCCGGCCCATGCCGTTGCGTACACCGTGGACCAGAAGCTTGGTTGACGCAAGAAACGGAAGGTACTGCCTGAGTTCGGCGTCGATGACCTGCGGGTACGGACCGAAATTTCGCAGCACATCGAAGGTGGTCTCGTAGACGCCATCGAGAGCGAAGAAGCCATCGGGGATGACCACCCGCCTTACGACCGAGCAGGCGACGTCGCCCTCATTCCATTGATGGCCGGCGAGTCCGGATGCCATGGTCAAGTGGCCCTGCAGTATCGTATAGAGCCCGTTGATGCGCTCACACGACCGTGCATTCATCTTGTGCGGCATCGCTGACGAACCGACCTGACCTTCCCGGAAACCCTCGGTGACCAGATTGTGTCCGGCCATGAGACGAATCGTCACGGCCATATTCGACGGTCCCGCCGCCAGCCGTACCAAGGTCGACACAACGGCCAGATCGAGAGATCGGGGATAGACCTGGCCGACGGCATTGAAGCGGTTGTCGATTCCGACATGGGCGGCGACCAGGCGCTCCAGTTCGGCGACCTTTTCCTCCGAGCCGAGCAGGTCGAGCTGATCCTGCTGTGATCCGACCGGCCCCTTGATTCCACGTAGCGGATAGGAGCGCCGGAGGTCTCGCAACTCTCGATGGGCCAACAACAGCTCCTCACCCACCTGGGCGAACCGCTTGCCGAGCGTGGTCGGTTGGGCCGCCACGTTGTGGGTCCTTCCGACCATCGCCAACCCGCTGAACTCCGACGCCCGCTCCGCGATCACTCGAAGTAGCGAGACCGTGCGATGATCGACCAGCGCGAGCGCCTGCCACGTCATCATCTGCTCGACGTTCTCCGTCAGATCGCGGCTGGTCAAACCCTTGTGGATCTCCTGGTGGCCGGCGAGGTCGTTGAACTCCTCGATTCGCGCCTTCACATCGTGCTTCAAGACCCGGTCCCGCTGGTTTATCGACTCCAGGTCGATGTCGTCGACCACCGACTCGTACGCAGCCATGGCCTCGTCGGGAACGGCGACTCCCAGCTCGGCCTGCGCCCGCAGAACTGCGATCCAGAAGCGCCGCTCCAAGCGAACCCGATTGGCCTGGTCGTAGATGCCGACCATCTCACCACTGGCGTATCTCGCGGCGAGAACGTTCGGCACGGTCATCGGGTTTCCTCTGTTCCGCTTTCCTTAAGCCTGATATTGCGGCGGTCGATGGAACAGGGTACATCGCCGGGTGCCGGAAAGTAGTAATGAACGGTCACTGTGACTTTCATACATTCGAGAGGGCCGTTGACGTCTGCGGACTCTGCTTCGGGGACCTGTGTCACAACTGCGCGCTTCCGATGAAGGGCCGCAAGGACACCGTTTGCAAGGAATGCACCCTTGCCGTTTCCGGTGTACGGGGTTCGGCGAAACCGAAGCCCAGGGGTGACCGGCGAACCGTCAAGCAGAGACGTAAGGAGTACGCCGAGGCCGAGCCCGCCGAGGACTTCTTCCAGTACTTCGACACCGACCTGCCCGACGATGTCCTGTACCCCGCCGTCGACGCGCCATCCGGCGATGCCGACGGCGGCGGGGACGACGCAACCGACGAATCCGACGGCGGCTCCGGATCCGGCAGCACCGAGGGGTCCGGGATCCGGCGACTACTCGGCCGATTCAAGCCCGACAGTCCCGAATCCGATGACCAGGACGACTTCATCGCTATCGAGGATGTCCTTGCCGAGCACGAGCCGTCCGACGAGCCACACGACGGCAAAGATGCCGACGCCGTGAGTCAGCTGGCCGACATACGACGTCGTCGGCGAAAGGACGACCGCCCAATCGACGAGGTCTCAGCCGACGAGTATCCAGAAGCCGACGGAGCGGTGGCGATCCCGTCGAGCATGTTGCACGCGTTCGACGAATCCGACCACGTCGACGATCCCCTCGACGGCGATCCGTTCGACAGTGACTCGTTCGACGGTGATTCGTTGGATGATGATCCGGTATCCGAGTCCGACGACGTTGTCCGACCATCCGACTTCGACGACCTGTTCTCGGACGACGAGCCGTCAGAGGTTGACGACGAGCATGGCTCAGCCGAACTCGAGGACCGGCGCTACCCGCTGGCGCCCATCAGCGACTACCCGGATGCGCAGCGCCACAACCGCAACGGGCGAACTCGACGGGCGACGGATCAACCTACACAACTGGGCAAGACAACGGAGGCCTCGCCTCGGCTGCAGGCCCTGGTGACCAGCCCGGCCAAGACGGACCCCGAGGACGAGCCGGCCGACAATCCCTTCCTCAAACGCGGCCGGGTCGACCACGAGCCGGAAGCCGGTCCCGACTACACCACCGATCCCTTTGCCGATGTGGTCGATGATCCAGGCCCGGCTTCGGAGGTCGCCGCAGCCGAGACATGCATCGAGTCGGCACCGACGTCGCCCGTCGTCTCCGGATCACCGGAAACGGCGCTGCCGATGCGCAGGGCATCGGACGCCCATCCCGTTGCTGCGTTCACGCAGGTGGAACGAAGACGGCGAAGTGACCCCGTCTACGATGACGTGCCTTCGATCGATGATCTGATGGCACCTGATTCCTCACCGCTCGAGGAGATCCTCACCGAGCCGGAACCGGATCCGGAGGCGGAACCAGACGCTCAGTCGGAGCCAGACGCTCCGTCGGAACCGCAGCCGGTCGCGGCCGCGGAGGAGATCACCACCGCTCCCCCGCCCGGCTCGACGGTTCTGCCGACCGTCGACGACGACTCGGCGGCGTGGACCGCCGTCGACGACGTTCCGGACCTCGATGGAAGCACTCCGAGAGAACGGGCCGACACCGACGCCCGGGGGTCCTGGATCCCGCCCGCGTTGAGAGGCATTGCCGAGGATGCGGCCGAGGCCGGCCAGAAGCTGCCCCGGCGGCGTTGATTGGTGACGGTCAGGCGTTCAGATACAGATACTGATCACGACCCGGCCCCGTCGAGACCATCGAGACGGGCACGCCGACCTGGTCGGCCATGAACTCGAGATAGTCGACCGCTTCGGACGGCAGCTCGTCGGGTCGGCGCACCATCGTGAGATCGGTTTTCCAGCCGGGGAACTCCTCGTAGATCGGCGTGGCCCGATGCAGGTCGGACTGGTGGTAGGGCAGCTTGTCGACCCGCTCGCCGTCGATCTCGTATGCGACACAGACCTTCACCACGTCGAACGTGTCGAGCACGTCGATCTTGGTGATGGCCAGATCGGTGAGGCTGTTGATCCTCACGGCGTGGCGCAACATCACGGCATCGAACCACCCCGGACGGCGTCGCCGACCGGTGTTGGTGCCGAACTCCCGCCCGATGTCGACCATCCGGTTGCCGTCGTCGTCGAACAGTTCGGTCGGGAACGGCCCGGCCCCGACCCGGGTGACATAGGCCTTGGCCACGCCGAGCACCCGATCGATGTGGCGGGGCCCGACGCCGGTTCCGGTGCAGGCGCCGCCGGCCGTGGGATTCGACGACGTCACGAACGGGTACGTGCCGTGATCGAGGTCGAGGAACGTGGCCTGAGCCCCCTCGAACAGCACCTCCTGGCCGGCTTCGAGGCTGTCGTGAATCAGGTCGGTGGTGTCGGCGATGTAGGGCTTGAGCGGGTCGAGGCACTCGGACAGCACCTTGTCGGCCAAGGCGTCGGGGTCGACCGGCAGCCGATTGAAGACCTTGGTGAGCACCTTGTTGGTGTGGATGAGCGCGGCCCGCAACTTCTCCCGGAAGATCATCTCGTCGAGGAGATCCTGGACCCGGAGGCCCAGCCGCATCGCCTTGTCGGCGTACGCGGGCCCGATCCCCCGCTTGGTGGTACCGAGCTTGGCCTTGCCCAGGTGACGTTCGTGGAGGGCGTCGAGCTGCTGATGGTAGGGCAGGATCAGGTGGGCGTTGCCCGAGACCCGCAGCCGGGAGCAATCGACGCCTCGCCGGCTCAACATGTCTATCTCGGCCAGGAGCACGAACGGGTCGACCACCACACCGTTGCCGATCACCGGCACGATGTGATCGTAGAGAACGCCGCTCGGCACGAGCTGAAGGGCGAACGTCTCGTCGTCCACCACCAACGTGTGGCCGGCGTTGTGGCCACCCTGATAGCGCACCACCATCGACATCTCCTTCGACAGGAGATCGGTGAACTTGCCTTTACCCTCGTCGCCCCACTGGGTCCCGACCACGATTGTTGCTGGCACTGTTCGATCGTACCGCGGATGGCCCGCGACACCCAGAGTGGGACGCCAAGCCTGCCATGCCCCATACTGGGCCGGTGTCGAATGCTCCTGTGGTGTCGATTGATCCGGTTGTGTTCCGGGAGGATCCGTACCCCACGCTGGCACGTATGCGGGCGGAGACACCGATCTGTTTCGTACCCGAACTCGGGGCAACCCTGTTGACCCGACGAGACGACGTCCACGCCTGTGAGAAGAACGTGGCGGTGTTCTCGTCCGAGCAGCCGGGCGGGCTGATGAACGTGTTGATGGGCCGCAACATGATGCGCACGGACGGCGACGAGCACCGTCGGGAGCGGTTCGTCTACTACCCGGCAATCTCACCGTCGAAGGTCAGGACGTACTGGTCCGACGAGTTCGCCCGGCTCACCGATGTGGCGATCGACTCCATCATCGACCTCGAGGCGGTCGACCTGGTTCCCGTGTACGCCACCGCCCTCAGCGGCGAGGCGCTCAAGGTCATCACGGGACTCACCAACATCACCCACCTGCAGATGGACACCTGGAGCCAGGCCATGATCGACGGGATCGCCAACTACGTGGGCGACCCGGCGGTCGAGGCCCGCTGCCATGAGGCCACCGCCGCGATCGACGCCGCCATCGACGAGCGACTGCCGGCCGTCGAGGCCGAGCCCGATCCGAGTCTGCTGTCGGTCATGATCGAGTCGCAGATGCCGCTCGATCAGGTTCGGGCCAACATCAAGCTGACGATCTCGGGCGGGCAGAACGAACCCCGTGATGCCATCGCCGGAGCCGTGTGGGCGCTGCTCAACCATCCCGACCAGCTGGCCATGGTCCGAGCGGGTGACGTGACGTGGCTTCAGGTGTTCGAGGAGTACTGTCGCTGGATCGCTCCCATCGGTATGTCTCCCCGCCGGATCGCCCGCGACTTCGAGTTCACGTCCGCAGCCGGTCCCACCGTTGCTTTCGAGGCCGAGGAACGGGTGTTCCTGATGTTCGGGTCGGCCAACCGGGACGAGGCCCACTTCACCGATCCCGATCGATTCGACGTCACCCGAGACACCGGACCGTCACTGACATTCGGTGCCGGACCCCACTTCTGCGCCGGGGCCGCCGCGTCACGGAGTCTGATCGGCGACCACGCACTCCCCCGATTGTTCGAGCGGCTCGAGCACCTGCGACTCGACGTCGCCGACGGGCAGGAGGTTCGCTTCGACGGCTGGGCGTTCCGCGGCCCGCTCAACCTCCCGGTGCGCTGGGGGTAGCCACCCGAATCGACGGGCGAGGGGGGTGTTGGGGGTGGATTGTGGTTGGCCGCTCGGCGGGGTTACGGCGCCGGTGCGGGTTCGGGCGCGGTGAGCAGCGCCATCCCGTAGGCGACCATCATGGCCAGCACGATCTGCCCGATCCACAGCTCGGGTGGCCAGCGAACACTCCAGGCGAGATGGATCACCAGCGTCGAAACCGACCACAGGACGAGCGGAACGACCAGCGCGATCACCCGGATCGTCCACCGTCGGTCGGCACGGCCGGCGGCATGATCATCAGCACTGTCGTCAGCGGTGGTGGCGCTGCGGGCCACGATCGCGTCGGTGACGAGTCCGGCGACAACCGGGGCGATCACCTGCCACCAGAGCTCGAAGGCATCGAGGGCCGCCATGGCCGCACCGACGATGGCGAAAAGCAGGGTGAACGTTCCGAACGGGGTGACCCAGCGGCGCAGGAGGACGAACACCGGTCCGAGCAGGATGATCGTGGTCACGAGCGTCGACAGCACACCGTGGGCCGCCAGGAGGTCGTCGGTGTACGGCGTGTAGGGGCGGGTTATCGGCCAGTTGGCCAGGCCGTTGGCGTACATGAAGAAGAAGGCGGCGGCCGTGGCCACCAGCGCGGTGGAAATGGCCACCGGGAGGAACGAGCCGAGTCGCCCGGCGATATCCACGTCGGTTACACGCCAGTAGGCGCGAATCGGGGCGGTCACCGACATCAGGATCCCGGTGAGCATGACCAAGTGGGTCGGTGACAGGAGCGCATCGATACTCGTCTCGATCCCGAACACGGTGTGCCAGATTCCATCGCCGATCCCGCCGACCGCGAAGACGCCGAGGCCGACCACCGCCAGGCCGTACCCGGTCGGGATCGCATCGACCAGCGACGCCGATGACGCCCGGCGGCGATACACCATCCACGCCAGCCAGGTCGACGCTATTCGAGCCGCACGATGAATCCCGATCATGTCGGCGACGCTCAGACGCGAAGCGGCCCGCCGGTCTGCTGTTGGGGCCGCCTCTGATACCCAACGCCAACTCCACGCGGTTGTCGCCGCCCCTGAACCGAGGCCCACCACACGACCACAACCCCCGATGGGACATCACAGACCGCCCTACTGGCCCGGCGAGTAATGCCAAGACCCGGGAGCGGGCGGTGCGGATGGTGCTGGAGCATCAGCACGGCAGTGGGATCGGTGGCTGAGAAGTTGGGCCCGATCGACCACGAGCTGCGACGAAAGCCGATGAGCGCCGCCAGTCAAAGAAGTGATCCGGTTCGGCGGCGACACGCTTGGCATCGCCCCATCGACACCCGCTGTCAGCCCGGGCCGTCCGCGACGAAGAACTCAAACCCGAGATCGTGCGGGTATGGGATCCACGGGACCAGTCGAGCCCGATCTCGGCATTCAGGCCGCCCCGCCGATGAATCCGGCATAGAAGACGGCGTGCCACGGCGTGAAGAACGACTCCAGCTCGGGGCGATTGCGGTGGGCCCAACCGTCGAGACTCAGCCCGGCCAGCAGCCACAACCCGAAGAACACGTAGACGAAGTGTTCCCGGCGCGTCGCCTGGTCCCCCTCAATGGCGAACATCGGGCCCGGCGGGCTCAGCCGCTCTGCGTACGTCATGGTTCCAGTATGACCCACCGGATGGGACCGTGTACTGCGATTCACCCCCTCCAACTTTGTGACGCTGACGACCCGCAGACTGCCAACTTTGTGACACCGACGACCCCCCGGACGGGTCGTGGCCGTCACAAAGTTCGATGGAGTGGTCAGGAGTGCTTGAGTGCGGCGGCGACCCCCTCGATGGCGGCGACCACCTTGGCCGCCGGATCATCGCCGGTACCGCCATACCGCTGACGCCGCCGGAATGTTTCGATGATCTCGGCCCACCGGGCCGCCTGCTCCGGCGTTTCGCCACCCCTGAGCCGGGCGAGGCGCAGGAGGTTGGCCTCGGCCGCCCCGGTCAGCGCTCGGGATTCGGCAATATAATGTTCGTCGATCAGCCGGTCGACCTCGGCGGCCGTCATCGGCGGCACGAGCTTCGAGACGATCCGGGCCATGTTGCGGTACGACCCCTGTAGCAGGAACGGCGGCTCGCTGCGGTAGGCGTCATCGGTGGCGGCCGAGGCGATGTACTGGCGGTTGACGGCCAGCACCACCTCCCGCACCTGTTCGATGTGGCGGACCATCGGCACGATCTGGTCGATCTCGGCCGCGGAATAGTTGTGTTTCAGATCGTCGTCGGATGCCCGCATGCCGCGGGCGGCCTGCACGAACCAGTCGATGTCGCCGGGGTCACGACCGACGAGCGGGGCGGTCACCGGATTGGCGCTCAAGGCGTTCTCCAGGTAACTGAGCGCGAACACGTTCTCGTTGCCGGCCAGCACGTCGCCGAGATCGTAGGTGTCGGCCCGGTTGGCCAGCATGTCGGGAACGACGAAACGCTGCCCGGACTCCGTGTAGGGGTTGCCGGCCATGACGACGGCGAACCGCTTGCCCCGCAGATCGAACGTGCGGGCCTGACCGTCCCAGACGCCCTCCACCCGACGCTGGGCGTCGCACAGCGATATGAACCGCTGGAGGAACTCCGTGTTGGTGTGCTGGATGTCGTCGATGTAGAGCATCACGCCGGAGCCGATGGCGAAGGCGAGGTTGATCCGCTCGATCTCGCGGGCCGCGGTGGCGCTCGGCGCCTGGGCCGGGTCGAGCGACGTGACATCATGGCCGAGCCCCGGGCCCGAGACCTTGACCAGCGCCATGCCCAGGCGTTCGGCCACGTATTCGACGAGCATCGTCTTTCCGTAGCCCGGCGGCGACAGCAGCATCAGGAGACCACTGCGGGCGCCACCTCCGTCATCGACGGAGCCGATCTGGCGGGCCAGGTTGTCGCCGATCAGGGGAAGGTAGACGCGGTCGATGAGCTGGTTGCGGACGAACCCCTCGGGTACGGCCGGCTCGAGATCGCCGAGCCGCAGTTGCCGGCGCAGGTCGGTGACGGTCTCTCGGCGAATCGCCTGGAACTCCCGCTGGCGGGGCATCACCGTGGTCCGGTGAGCGTCGACGGCGGCCAGGAGTTCGTCGACGCGGCCGGTCAGCGTGCCGTCGACGATGGTCGGGTGCCGGCCCTGTAGCCCCGACACGGAGAAGGTCAGGTCGACATCGACCGTGCGGCGAGGCAGGTCCGGGATGACGAGCGCGGCCGCCACCTCGCCGACCAGATGGGCCGGCGCGGTGCGAGCCACGAAGGCGCACATGATGGCGTGGGCGGCACGGATGTCGCGGTCCATCGAGCCGGTGGTGGTGTTCACCTCGGGTTTGCCCGCGAGCTGCTCGATCAGTGCCGTCGCCTCGGACGGCTGAGCGAAGGCCGGCGGATGACCGGTCGACAGCTCGGCCAGCAGGTACCGGGCGCGGGGTTCGGTCAGCGACAGCTCGTCCGCCAGCTCGCCGACCAGTCGCGAGCGGGTTTCGGAGTCGATTCCCAACCCGGCCGCGGCTTCACCCCGACGACGCCAGCGGTCGCGCAGATCATCGTCGGCCAGGTGCCACGCAAGCTGAACCTCGGCCCGGTCCGAACCGGGGTGGATCAACGTGCCGGCCGCCAGGGCGGCCCGGGCGATGACCTCCATCAGCCTTGCGGCATCGGCGTCGTGGACGCCGCGGTCATAGCCCTCGTCGAGACGGGTCTCGATCGCCTCCCGCACGGCCGTGAGCGGATCGGTTTCCTCGGCCCCGCCACCGTCACGAGCGGTCGATGCCAGCCGACCGAGCACGAGGTCACCGGCCAGAAAGGCGGATCGGTAGAGCGACGGCGACTCCGATGGCAGCGGCGTGGCCCACAGGTCCCGGAAACGATCGAGTTCGGGCCGGTCGAGCACGAGACGCAGATCCGTGCCGGTCAAGACCGCCTCCAGGTGATCGTCACTCGGGACGAGGGAGAGGTCCCGGCGGCGACGCTCGACCGAAAACCGGTGGCGGCCGAGCCGGATGGCCTCCCCTTCGTAGAGTTCGAGTCGGTCCCGCTGTGTCCGAACGGCGTTGTCGGCGGCGTTGGCGATGGCGGCCGAGAGTTCGTCGGCCTTGATCGACTCACCGATGGAGCGGAGCTGCTCGACAATCGAACGGAGCCGCACCGCCATGGGGTCGGCCGCGAACAGGCCGTGCACATCGTCGATCGACTCGACCGAGGAGGCTCTCGACTCGAGACGTTCGAGGTTCCGGGTTGCCGCGTTCACCAACCGGTCGCCGTGCCGCTGGCGTTCGTTGAGCAGCTGCTGCCGGCGGGCCGTGAAGATCTCGGCCGCGTGCTCGCGTCGCTCGTTCAGTTCGTCGAGCTGGCCCGGGGTGCGGGGACCGGCGGTCTCGAGTTGTTCGAGCTGGAGCAACAGCCTGGCCAGGGCGTCGTCACATGCTTCCGGGGAGTCGGCTCTGGCCAGCGTGGTGGCGATCGTCTGGGAGAACAGGCTGAGTTCGGTGGCGAACGCTTCCCCGGTCTCGGCCTCGACGAGTTCGTTGCGGCGGTTGTCGGCCGCGGCCCGCACCCGATTCAGCTCGGCCAAGACGCCCGACACCTGTTCCAGCACCGCGGTTCGGACCCTGGTGTCGTCGACCACGAGATCCCCGACCGTGGCCGCCACCACGTCCATGTCATCACCGACGGCGTCGACGCGGTCCAGGATGTCGGCGGCCTCGACCGAGCCTTCAACCTGACCGATCTCGCCGTCGAGTACGCCCAACCGGCGATGGTACGCGACGAATGAATCCGGTTCGGCCAGACGAGCTGCGGCCGCCTGGGCCAAGGTGTCGTGGGCCTCCTGGGCCTTGGCCTCGAGGGCGGCCGCCCGCTCGATGTCCATGTCACGCCGCTGGGTGAACCCATGGAATCGTCCGATGCTGTGGCGCAGCTCACCGAGACGGGCCACGAAGTCCTGTGTGGACGTCGGTGGCGACAGGTTCACCTCCCGGAGCACCGCGTCGAACTCGGCTTCGGCTTCGTCCATCGTCGCAACGCCGGCCAGACGGACCTCTTCGACCCGCTCGAACTCGTCGATGACCTGTTCGGCGATTCGCCGGATCTCCGAGACCGGTTCGGCCAGGTTGCCGACCTCAGTGCCGCTCATCCAGTGGTGGGCGTCGAGGGTGCGACCGGCCGATGCGACCAGATCGCCGTAGACCGCCGCCGACGGTTCGAGATCACCGACGAGGCGGACAAGCGACAGGACGTCGGCGACACCGGCGACGAGCCCCGCGTTGCCAACCCTGGTCAAGCCGCTGCTGGGGCGGGGCTGGGACTCGTACCATTCATCGCTGCAGAACGGCGTCGACCAGATCTGTATCGGATGGATCCTGGTGGGGTTCGGTTCCTCCCGGAAGATGACCATGCCGCCGTTCTCGAACAGGCAGTGACCGTGGCACCAGATCGGCGTGGCCACGTCCTGGGTCACGATGTTGTAGGGCAACAGGATCGAGCGGCCCTCGTCGGGCTGGTGGAAGACGTACAGCACGTCCTCACCGTTGGGTGAGTGAACGACCTCGAGCAGCTCCATGCCGCCCGGGTCGACGTCGAAGCTGCGCAGCTGGCCGGTCCGAAGGTACAGACCGTCGGGGAAGATGAGACCGTGGCCGTCCGGCAGTTGCCGAAACGACGATTGCAGCGGGTCGAGCCGCACTGCGGTGTGCAGGAGACGGTTCACCACGTAGTGGCGCAGCGTCTGCTCGCCGTAGGGGCGCACCCGCACGATCACGAGATCACCGGCCTCGCCGTAGGACACCTCGCAGTCCTGCAGCGCCTGGTCGGCCTGCATCACCGACTCGCTCAACAGCACCGTCGGCTCCGGACCGCCGTCGTCGTAGCGGAGCTCCAGCGTCCCCTCCAGGGGGTCGACGAGAATGCGATCGGCGATGAGTACGTAGCGGTCGTCGACGTGGTCGGCTCTGGTCGTCGAGACCCAGTCGACATCATGGCGGGGCGGATAGCGGTGGTCGCGTTCACCCCGGTCGTCGAGGTACGACAACGTGCCGCCGGGTTCTATCTGCCAGCGGAGCACACGAATGTCGCTGGCCGACGTGCCCGTGCGAAACACCGCCAACAGCTTCTGGCCGACGGCGTACACCTGCTGGATACGGGCGTCCTTGAAGTACGCCATCAGCTCGCCGAAGTCGCGGCGGAATCGTTTGTCGTCGAGCGCCGATCCGGCCAGCCCGTCGGGGTTCGGGCTGATGTCGGGCGGGGCGTCGCGGGTGTCGGCCGGCTCGAAGTGGTGGACGGCGAACACGTCCTCGGGCCGGATCTCCGCTCGCACACCGGCCGTGGCGTTGTAGGCCAGGATCAGCTGACGGCCGACGGCGGCCACATCGCGGGGCACGACGTTGTTGTCGGTGCGGACCCGCTCGGTGGCTATGAGCCCGAACTCCGCCGATCCGAAGACCTCCGTGCGGCGGCGGTTCAAATCGTTGGCCCGGCGACTCAACTCCTCGGCCGCCTCCCCGAGGCGGCCCCGCAGCAGGTCGTAGGTGGTCGCCGCCACCTCCGACCGCGGCGGGTCAGTCTGGTCGGGGGTCTGGTCGGGCCCGTCGGTCGAGGGCGTGTCCGCCATCAGGCGCCGGTGTTGTTGGAACCGTCACCGCCGCTCTCCGGCGTGTCCTGCTCCCCGCCCCCGGGAACCGCACCGCCGAGTGCGGCCAGCGCACCGTGCGGCACCTTCACCTCACCGGACGACACCTTGTGCAGCAACTCGGCCACCGTCAAATCCTTGACTCCCTGGGTGCCGAGACCGCTGACGGCCGCGGCGATGGCGGCAACAAGATCACGTTCGCCGTTGAGGTACGGGGCAGCCACGCCCGACGCGACGTCGGAGTTGCCGACGAAGCCGTCGATGGTCTTGCCGTTGGCCGCCGCGTTGACGAGGCGGTCGACGAACATGTCGGCTCCACCGATGATGTCGATGTCGGCCGACTCCAGACCGGCCTTGACGGCCTCGGCCTGGGCCGTGGCCACGCCGACCTGGGCGTCGACCTGGGCCAGGCGCACCTGAGTGTCGGCTTCGAGCTGGCGGATGAACTCCTCGTGCTCCTGACCGACCCCTTCCAGGTCGCGCATGGCGGCCGCCTTCTCCTTGAGGCCGGAGGCCTCGCCCCGCAGCTTCGCCTCGATGATCTCGGCTTCGGCCACGCCGGCCTCGCGAAGCTTCGTTGCTTCTGCGGTTCCGACTTCTCGGATCGCTCCGGCACGGGCCTCGTCGACCCGAACGTCGGCCATGCCCTGCTTCTCCGACGCCTGAGCCTTGGCCTCGGCCACCTCGGCCTCGGCCAACCCGTAGGCGGCGTGCTTGGCCTTGGCACCGTCGGCCAGCCTGACCTCGGCCTGGGCACTCAGGTCGGAGGCCTCGAGATCGGCCTTGGCCAACGTCAGCTTCTCCGACGCCTTGTGCCGGGCGGCCGTGTCGGCCGCCTCCGCCGCTTTGATGTCGCGGACGAGCGCGCCCTCGGCCTCGGCCTCGGCGGCGATGACCACGGCCTGCCGGTGACGGTCGGCGTCTTCCACCACCCGAAGGGTGGCGATCTGCTCCTCCTGCTCGGCCACGGTCTTCTCCACCGCGACCCGATCCCGGCGGATGTCGGCGATCGTGGCCTTCTCCGTTTCGAGCGCCTTCTCCGCGGCCAGTGTTTCGACCTGGCGGCTCATCACCTCGAGTTCGCGCGCCTTGCTGACCCGCTCGTCCTCGACGGCGATGACCCGCTCACGGTTCTTGGCGGCCACGTCGATCTCGCGTTGCAGGTTCTCCCGCTCGATGCCGACCTTCTGGTCGGTCTCGATCTCGGCCAACTCGGCCTTCAACCGCTCCTCGGCCCTGATCGACGCGATCGTCGCCTCCTCCCGGGCTCGCACCGCGGCCACTTCACGGGCCTGACGGGCCTCGGCGTCGGCTTGCTGGCGTTCCAGTTCGAGCACCGCCTCACGGGTCTCCACGTTCTTGGCAGTGATCAGTTTCGACTCGTCGTTGGAGGCGTTGTTGGTGGCGACATGCTCGACGGCCGTCAACTCGGTGATCTTGCGGATGCCCTGGGCGTCGAGGATGTTGGCCGCGTCGAGTTGGGTGATCGGCGTCTGCTCGAGGTAGTCGATGGCGACGTCCTCCAGCGAGTAGCCGTTGAGGTCGGTACCAATGACCTCGATGATCTTGTCTCGGAAAGCCGCCCGCTCTGTGTAGAGCGACTCGAACTCCATCTTCTTGCCGACGGTCTTGAGCGCCTCACCGAACTTGGCGGTGAACAGCTCCTCCAAGGTCACCGGGTCGGATGCCCGCTCCGTGCCGATGGCCTGGGCCACCTTGATCACGTCCTGCTCGGTCTTGTTGACCCGGACGAAGAACGTGACCTTGATATCGGCCCGGATGTTGTCCTGGCAGATCAGACCCTCATGGCCGCGACGATCGAGCTCGATCGCCTTGACCGAGATGTCCATCAGCTCGGCCTTGTGGAGAATGGGCAGGACGACCTTGCCGGTGAACGTGACGATCACGTCCTTCATCGTCGAAACGACGAGCGCCTTGCCCTGGGGAACCTTTCGATAGAGCCGCGCCACCATCATCCCGATTGCGAGTATGAGGACGAGCGCCACGGCGACGACCGTGATTACCGCAACGACCAGGGTTCCCATGTTCCACTCCTACTTTCTTCTTCGGTTCTTGGCTCTGTTTCGTTCTTTGCTTCGACTTGTCTTCGCTCTGTTTGATCAATCTGGTTCGGTCTGGGTTCGATCAAAACCGATCAGGTGAGGCCGTCGACGTCGGGCGACACGACGAAGACGCCGTCGTCGACATCCACGACCAGGGCTCGATCTCCCGCCCCGAGTCGGTTGGTACCGGGGCAACGAATCTGGACGACGTGCTCGTCGCCGGCGGGGCTGCGAATCATGCCCTGACCGAAGACCGCGTCGACACGGCCTGTCTGGACCGTGCACAGCCGGCCGACCAGATCTCGGTGCTGTTCGGCCCGCCGGGTGGCGAACACCGGGGCGACGACTCGGGCCAGGCGGCCGACGACGACCATTCCCACCACGAGGGCGGCGGCGAGTACCACCACCACAGCGGGCGCACCGACCCGAGCCTCGGCTCCGCCGAGCATCACGACCGCAGCGACCGACGTCAGCCACGAGACCAGCGACAACACGGTGATCGACACGCTGACCGGTACCAGGTGCAGGCCGAGAATCCCTATCAGTGAACTCAGGCCGAATCCGCTCGATCCGGTGTCGAGATCGAAACCCGGTTCGAGGTCGGCGTCGAGATCGAAGTCGGCGTCCGGACCGAGACCGTCGGCGAATCCCAGCGCGGCCGACACCAGCCAGTAACCGACCGAGGTCAACGCCGCCACGGTGAAGACGACCGTTGGCAACGACAGCGAGATGTCGATCAGCTCACTCACCCGTACCCGCCTGCCTCACGTCCTGGAATCCTCACTCGCCTTCGCCCGTGGTCCAACCCTAATACGGCCCCGGTCGCCGAGGGCATCGGAACCAGAGAACCTCACGAAAATGTCGCTCCATTGCGCAACGTCATCCACGACCGCTCCTGTCGGCTGCTCGAATCGACCGATGAGCGGCGATGAAACCGCTCAACAGAGGCATCGTGTGTGCCGATTGAGTGCGGAAGACATCGTCAGCAGCTGCTCCGGCATCGCTGATTCGGCACACCGACGGAAGGGTGACGCGGATGGACAACAGAATTGCCCTGGTCATCGACGATGACCCCGATATCCGGACAATGGTCTCGACGAAGCTCGGGATCGCGGGCTACGAGGTCCACGAGGAAGCCGACGGTGAAAGCGGTCTCGCCGCGATCCGGGAACTCGCTCCGTCGATCGTGATCCTCGATTGGATGATGCCCCGAATGAACGGCCTCGAGGTACTGCAACGGGTCCGCACCGATCCCGCGCTCGCCGGTACGCCGATCATCCTGTTGACGGCCAGGGCGCAAGAGGACGCCATCGAACGGGGATTCGCGGCGGGAACCGACGACTACGTCGTGAAACCCTTCAGCCCCCGCGAGCTGTTGAGCCGGGTCGAGGCGCTCCAGACCCGTCTGGCCCGCACCGCCGGACGTGGCGCGGACACCGTCGCGGCCGGGAACACCACAGCAAGCGAGTAGGCGTGGCCGACCTCCTGGCGTCGATGATCCTGGATCTGCTCGTCCTGTTCCTCGTGATATTGACGGGCATCCTGGTACTCACCGGCGTCCATCATCTCTGGAGCTTTCGCCGCCTGGCCCGCCGTCAGGCTCTGGCCGCCGAACTCCGCCCCCGCATTTCGCGGCTGGTCGTAGAGGACGAGCCGGACACCACCGGGTTGATCGGACCATCCGGTTTCGAGGGGGCCATGATCGAGGAGGTTGCCGAGCTGATCATGGTGAACCTCCGGGGAAGCGACCGGAAGCGGTTGCAGAGCCTTCTGGCTCGTCGCGGCACCCTCGCGACCGCAAAGCGAAAGTTGCGCCATCCCCTTCCGTCGGCTCGAATCCGATCGGCCGAGCTGCTCGCCATCAGCGAGGCGAACGAATACGTGACCGAGCTGACCGCCCTCCTCGACGACCGAAGCCCGTATGTCCGCGAGGCCGCGACTCTGGCTCTCGGCCGGCTGGGTGATCCTGCCGCGGTGGGCCCCATCGTCGGCCTACTCGACGACGACAACCGAGGCGTACCCGGTCACACCGTACGCATGGCCCTCTACCGAATCGGACACGCGGGGGGCGAGAACCTGATACGGGAGCTGACGAACAAGTCGGCGGCGGTGCGAACGTGCGCGGCGGAAACCCTCGGCCATCTGGGCGTCGACGGAGCCGTGCCCCATCTCGCCGACATGGCGATCGCCGAGCTCGACACCGACGCCGGCACCGCGGCCGTTGGGGCGATCGACCGGATCGGCACGCCTCAATCGACGATCGAGCTGACCCGGGTGGCGAACCAGGCCGAGAACGAAGTGGTTCGCAGCCTCGCCGAGGACCGGATCACCGACGGGGCCGACAACGTCGTCATCCTCCGAACAGCGAGCTGACCCGACATGATGGAAACACTTCGCGGCCCGGTGGCCGAATGGATCCTGCTCTTCAACCGGTTCATCATCATCTACTTCTTCGCCTTCAACTCCACGTTCCTCGTTCTCGTGGCCACCGGCGGCTGGGAACTCATCCAGGCACGGCGACGGAGCCGGCCGGTGAGCCTCGAGGAGGTGTTCGGTTACCCGCTGACTCCCGCCATCTCGGTCGTGGTCCCGGCCTTCAACGAGGCGACGACGATCGTCGACAGCGTGCACGGCATGCTGAACCTCCGCTACCCGTCCCACGAGGTGGTCGTGGTCGACGACGGTTCGACCGACGCAACATTCGAGCTGCTGACGAACGAGTTCGACCTGGTCGAGGTGGATTTCGAGCCGCCGCCGCCCATCGACCCGGAGACCGCGCCGGTCTACACCGGTCGTGAGATCGGGCTGCGAGGCGCCGTCCGATCCGTTCACCGCTCCAGGGTGGACGACCGCCTGGTCGTCGTCCGCAAGGACAACGGCGGAACACGGGCCGACGCGGTCAACGCCGGGATCCTCCACGCCGTGAACCCGCTGGTCTGTATGACCGATGCCGACTCGATCTTCGACCGGGACGCCATGCTCCTCGTCGCCGCCGCCTATCTGCGCGACCCGGAACGCATCGTCGGTATTGGCGGGACCCTCCGAGCCGCCAACGGCTCGACCGTGGTACGGGGTCAGCTGGAGAAGGCGCAGGCGCCCCCGACCTGGATGGCCCGGATCCAGGTCGTCGAATACCTCCGGTCGTTCCTGCTGGGGCGGATGGCCTGGTCGCGGCTGAAGGCACTGATCATCGTGTCGGGGGCGTTCGGCGTGTACCGTCGCGACCTGCTTCTGGGTCTCGGCGGACTCGACGGTGAGTCGCTGGCCGAGGACGCCGAACTGGTTATCCGCCTCCACTACCACCTGCGGAACAAGGGCAGCGATCACCGCCTCGCCTTCCTTCCCGACCCCGTCTGCTGGACCGAGGTTCCCCGCGACACCAAGGAGCTCGGCAAGCAGCGACGCCGCTGGTCCATGGGCCTGGCCCAAACCCTCTGGATTCACCGGAGGATGCTGTTCAACCCCCGCTACGGTCGGATCGGGATGATCGGCTTGCCGTACTATCTCGTGTTCGAACTCCTGGGCGCCCTCGTCGAGTTCGTCGGGATCTGGGCCATCATCGGTGGCTACGCCCTGGGCCTCATCAACACCGATATGGCGATCCTTTTCGCCCTCGTTGCGCTGCTGTACACGATCGTGCTGTCGGCCGGAACCATCCTGATCGAGGAGTTCGCCTTCCGACGCTACAGCAGCTGGCGCGACCTGCTCCTGGTGTTCGTGTCTGCGGTGGTCGAGACCATCGGCTACCGCCAACTCTACGCCTGGTGGCGGGTTCAGGGCCTCTTCGCCGCGCTACGCGGCTCGGATCCCGGGTGGGAGAAACCGGAGCGGGACGGGTTCAACTCGGCGGGAACCGGCGATCGAGGCCGAATCCCCGTGACGACGAGCTGACGGAGACGGAAATGGCCGAGCGGGCCGCTCGATTCGTTCTACCGTCTCGATATGAGTCACAGCTCGAACCGCCCCGCTCTGGTCATCGTGGATCTGCAGAACGGCATCGACGATCCAGTGTGGGGTCCGCGCAACAACCCAGACGCCGAGCGCGTGATTGCGGCGCTGCTCACCTTTTGGCGAGACTGGCAACTGCCGATTTTCCACGTCCGCCACGACAGTACCGAGCCGGAATCGCCGTACCGGCCCGGCCAGAGCGGCAATGAGTTCAAGGCCGAGGCCCGACCTCTGGAGGGCGAGACCGTCGTCGTGAAGCACACCAACAGCGCCTTCATAGGCACGGACCTCGCCGAGCAGTTGACCTCGACCGGTTGCGACGCCGTCGTCTACGCCGGCGTGATCACCAACAATTCGCTGGAAGCGACGGTACGTATGTCGGGAAATCTCGGGTTCCGATCATTCGTCGTGGCCGACGGATGCTGGACGGTGGACAAGGTCGATCTTCGTGGCCGGCGATGGGACGCCGAGGATGTGCATGCGCTCTCGCTGGCGAACATCGACGGCGAGTACGCCAGCGTCGTCACCGCCGACGAGATCAAGGCCTCCATCGAGGCGACGGCATGATTTGGTCCGGAGCGTTTCGCTGACCGACTCATTCGTGACTACGAGCACGGTCGCGATGAGGAAGTGCAAGACTGGCCACCATGGATCGTCAGTCCGGTCTCGAAGCGATACGAACTCTCGACTACACGATGCTGCTCTGCGATGACATCGCCCGGATGCGTAGCTTCTACGCAGAGGTGCTGCGTCTACCGATAATCCGAGAGCTGCCCGGTCGTTACGTGGAATTCTCCACCGGAGCGACCGTCCTGGCCCTCCGACGGAGAGGACGGCCCTACGACGGTACCATGACCGAGCCCCGACCGGCTGCGGTGCAGTTGGCGTTTCGAGTACCACCGGATGAGGTCGACGTGGCGGCACAACAGCTGGTCGACAGCGGTATCGAGCTGCTCGAGCCAGTCCGCGAGCTGGACGACTTCGGCCATCGTGTGTTCTTCTTCGCCGACCCCGAGTCGAACATCGTGGAGATCTACGCCGAGGTGTGAACGAGCAGCGGCTGTGGGACCTCAGAGGGGGTAGATGCCGGCCATGACCGTGAATCCGGGAATGGCCCGCACCCGGTCGGCCCATCGCCGCGCCGCGGGATACGGCGTCAACGAGATGCCGCCCTGAGGGGCGAGCACGAGGTCGGGGAACACCGCGAGGTCGGCGATCGTCGGATGATCGGCGTCGGCCAACCACGAGCGTCCCTCACGCTCGCGGACCCATAGATGCTGGTCGAGGTGACGGAACAGATCGTTGGCTCCGGACCGGCAGGCGTCGATGTCGAAGTCGTAGCCGAGGGTGTCGTGGAGGCGGGCGGCCGATGCGGTGTTGGTGGTGCCCTCGGCGAAGGCCATCCACGAGGCCACTTCACCAAGCAGCCGGGAGTTCGCCACCGGGTACCAGCGACCGGTGTCGTCATAGCGCGTGGCCAGGTAGATCGAGATGGCCGAGGCGTCGCGGATGACATAGCCGTCATCGTCGAGCACCGGGATGTGGCCGAGCGGATTGATCCGCCGGAAGGCCTCGCCCTTGTGCTCGGCTCCGGGAAAGAAGTCGATCGGGACCCGTTCGTAGTCGAGGCCGAGTATCGACAGCAGCAGCCGCTGCTTGTAGCAGTTGACCGACAGCTCGTAGTCATACAACTTCATGCCCGTGCCGCCCATACCGCTACAGCTCCAGCACGAGCCGGTCGGATTCGGCTCGGGAGACACAGACGGCGATCCGGTCCTGCGCCGCCTTCTGGGCGTCGGACAGGAAGACGTCCTGATGGTTGGCCCGCCCATCGAGCAGCGGCACCACGCAGGTGCCGCACGCGCCCTGCTCGCAGGACGCCTCGATCGTGACGCCGTCAGCCCGCAGCACGTCGAGGATCGTTTCGCCGGCGGCGACGGTCAGCGTGCGGGCCGATCGGCTGAGCGAGACGTCGAAGGTCGAGTCGAGGTCGACGTCGTTGGGGTTCTGGAAATACTCGAAATGCACGGCATCGTCGGACCATCCGGCGGTGCGGGCCGTGGCCCGGATCGCATCGAGCATCGGGCCGGGACCGCAGGCATAGACCTGGCGGCCGAATCCGGGCTCGGCCAACAGCGCCGCCAACCGGTCGCCGGTGGCGGCCGGATCGAGTCCCTCGTGCACGATGACGTTTTCGCCGAGCCGCTCGATCACGTGGCCGAAGGCGACGTGGTCGGGGCCGCGTACGAAGTAGTGCAGCTCGAATCCGGCCCCGGTGGCCGCGAGCGTCTGCGCCATCGACAGCAGCGGGGTCACGCCGATGCCGCCCGCCACCAGGATGGTGTGGTCGGCGTCGCGACGCAGTGGGAACGTGTTGCGGGGCCAAGAGATCGTGATCCGGTCACCGACGGAGACCGAGTCGTGCATCGCCACCGACCCGCCTCGAGACTCCGGCTCCCGTTTGACGCCGATGCGGTAGACCGTGTCACCAGGCCCGTTGGTGAGCGAGTACGGACGCAGCAAGCCCTCCGCCATGTGCACGTCGATATGGGCTCCGGGTTGAGCGGCGGGCAGTGGCGGCTCGCCCTCAGGCGGCACGAACTCGAACGCCATGATGCCGTCGGCGGTGAGCTGCTTCGATGCCACCTCGACGTGGAGGAGTCCGATCGGCTGGGTACGGCCCTGGGCCACGACCTGGCCGAACCCGGCCGACGTCGTCGATGCCGCCGCGCTCTCCGACGCGCCTGCTTCCACCGATCGGGCAAACGTCGCGATCACGGCGACGGCCCGCCGATGGTCATCCACGTCGAGTTCGCCCTCGACCGCTCCCACCACCGGCCGGACGACCGTGACATCGGGGTCGACCGGCTGGAGTGCGACGTCGACCCGACGGCCGGCGCCGAGGACGGCGGCCAGCTCGCGCTTCAGCTCGTCGAGCCGGGAGACGACGGGCCTAACACCCACGGCCACGGCCACCGACCACAGTGCAACCACATCATCGGAGTCATCACCGGCGGACGGGAACGGCGCGGCGGCCGATGCCGTGGCACCCGACCCCGGCGCCCCATCGAGTGTGGTCCAGATCAGCCCCGCGTGTTCGTGCACCGGAAGCGTCGCCGTGCACATCGACTGGGGCGGGGCGTTGTCGGGGTGAGCAGGAATGTAGGTGCAGCTCCCGGCCACCGATGCGTAGCGCCAACCGTGGTATCGGCACACCAACTCGGTGCCGGTGTTCGTGCCCAACGACAGCCTCACCCCGCGGTGCAGGCATCGGTCGGGCCAGATGTTGACCGAGCCGTTGTCGTCCCGCCACACGACCAGGTCCGATCCCCACAGCCGACCGGCCACGACGTGACCGGCGACCGCGTCGGTTGATGCGGCCACCGGGTACCAGCCGGCGTTCGTGACCAGGTCGATGGACGGGATCATGCTCGAGGACAAGTCGGTAGCAACGCCGGGGTCGTCGAAGAGGTCATCGCGCCACAGCCGCCTCGTCGGGTCGCAACACCCCGTACCGCACGCCGAGATCGGTCAGGTACCGGCGGTAGACGATCGACGACTTGTCGGCTCGGATCGGTGTCTCCGCTCTCGGATCGAGCGGCAGCCGCTTGGGGTGTTGGTTCTCGAGAATCGACTTGTCCTGGCCGAAGATCAGCTGCTGGAAGTGGCGCATGCCGTTTTCCGTGTTGACCGAATCGACCATGCACAGGAAGTTGTGGGCCCGACTGGTCTCGGCATCCACGGGCTGGACGAACAGCGCGATCACGTCCTGGCGGCTCGGATCCTCGGCGCACGACTTGTAGAGGATCGACACGTAGGGATGGGGCACACGATAGGTGTACTCGGTGAGCTGGCCGTCGGTGGCGTTGGCCGCCGCCTTGGGCTGGTAGAACACGCACTCGGTAGCCCAGATCTCACCCGATTCGTCGACCTCGACCTGGTAGTCGCGAACCTCCGTGTGGGGCTCGGCGCCCAGCAGGTCGGTGTGCACGTACGGGAAGTGGCCCATGTCGAGGAAGTTCTCGATGCAGCGGGGTGCGGACGTCGCCACCTGCAGCGTCCCGGCATTGAGAATCCGCCGGTCGGCCTCCTCGAACTCGGGGATGTCGAACAGCGGCGCCGGATCGCCGAGGCTGGTCCACACGTAGCCGTACCGTTCGGTCACCGGCAGCGGACGGCCATCGGAATCGGCGGTGGCCGTGACGGTGGCCGTGGTGGCCGAGATCCGGTGATCGCCGTCGGCCGACAGCTCGATCGGCCGGCCGAGCAGGCGGGTCGAAAACCTCTGTCCCTGTTTCAGCTCATCGATGGCGACGATCGCGAACCAGAGGTCACGGGCGATGGGAGCGTGCTGCGTCATCGTCGACAGTCATCCTTCCGTTGTCGAACTTCGCAAGAGTTCATACCGAAGGCCACCGCCCCGAATCATCCACAAGTACGATTGGACGGTCGGAGTTGTGGAGGCTGTGGCCATCTTAGCTCTGTACGCCTTACAAAATGTAAAGTAGTGTTCGGGGCTGAGTACCAATGAAGAGCCAGAACACACATCCGAACCGAGCGGGCTCGGCCGGATGAACAACAGGGAGAGATCAATGCTTACGTCGATCAGGCGACTACTGGTGCTGCTTGCGGCGCTGGCCATCGTGGCCACCGCATGCGGATCGGACTCAGACGAGTCCTCGGCCGAGGGAGGCGACGGCGAAGCGGTTTCCATCGCCCTCGTGCTTCCGGGCGAGATAAACGATCTGTCGTGGAACCAGCAGATGTACGAGGGGGCCAAGGCTCTCGAGGACGAGGGGCTGGTGTCCGAGGTGCTCTTCACCGAACTGGTGCCCGAGGGTGATTCCGAGCGGACCATCCGTGGCTACGCCGAGGACGGAATCGACCTCGTGGTCGCCCACTCGTTCGGCTACGGCGACACCGCCAAGGCCGTCTCGGCCGACTTTCCCGACACCGCGTTCGCCTGGGGTGGCGGCATCGACGGATCCGAGGGCAACGTCGCCGACTACGCCCAGCCGTTCCACGAGGCCTACTACCTCATGGGCATCCTCGCCGGAGGCGCCAGCGACTCCGGCGTTCTCGGCGGTGCCGGCGGCTTCGACATCCCGGCCTGCCACTCGCTGATCGAAGCCTTCTACCTCGGCGCCCAGGAGGTGCAGCCCGACGCCTCCGGTGTCACCACCTACGTGGGCGACTGGATCGACGTGGCCAAGGCCAAGGAGGCCGCGGTGGCCGCCGCCGACCAGGGAGCCGACGTGTTCGGCGCCTGCGGCGAGGGTCCGGTGCTCGGCCAGATCGAACTGGCCCAGGAGCGCGGTCTGCTGGCCACCGGCTACGTCGGCGACATGAGCAGCCTGGCCCCCGACAACATCCTGGCCTCGATGGTGTGGCAGACCGACGCGCTGCTGCGGCAGATGGTCACCGACATCCAGGACGGCACGTTCGCCGAGGGCGGCGACGCCGACTACTACGAGGTCGGCGTGGCCGACGACGGCCTCGTCGTCGCCATCAACGACGGCCTCTCCGATCAGCATCTCGGAGGAGGCGATGACCACCTACGAGGAGCGCCTGGCCGAAATCAAGTCCGGCGACTTCACCGTTCCGTTCATCCCCGAGTAGACCCGGGAGCAGTAGCCCACACTCCTGTCACGAGACAGCGTCCATGCCCCAGACCAGCGACATCAGTGACACCACCACGACCCCGGATTCGGATGTGCCGATCATCTCAGGTCGAGAACGTGTCCCGCTGGTTTGGGGACGTGGCGGCGCTGGCCGGTGTCAGCCTCGATGTGCGGCGGGGTGAGGTTCTGGCCGTTCTGGGCGAGAACGGGGCGGGCAAAACCACGCTGATGCGAATTCTCGGTGGGCTCGACTCGCCGACCGGTGGCCGGGTGCTGCTCAAGGGTCGGCCCTACGAGCCCCAGTCGCCGAAGGACGCGGTCACCGCCGGGATCGCCCTGGTGCACCAACACTTCGCCCTCGTACCGACGATGACAGCAGCCGAGAACATCCTGCTGTTCCGTTCCGACCCGTCCCGGCGCTGCACCCGGGCCGAGGCCGCCCGTCAGCTCGCCGACGAAGCGGAGGAGCTGGGTTTCTCGGTCAACCCGAACGCCGTCGTCGGATCGCTGTCGGTCGGCGAACAGCAGCGCCTCGAACTACTGCGAGCGCTCGATGCCTCACCGGAGGTGCTACTCCTCGACGAGCCGACCGCGGTGCTGACCGACGATGAGGCCACCGCACTGCTCGATGTGGTGCGACGGCTGGCCGTCGAGCAGAACAAGGCGGTGATCCTCATCACCCACCGGCTTCGGGAGGTTATTGCGGCCGCCGACCGGGTGGTGGTGTTGCGCACCGGTGAGGTCGTGAGCCCCGAGGCCGCCGTTGGCGAACGCAGCCCCGCCGACCTGGCGGCCGAGATGGTCGGCTCCGAAGTGGCCACGATCCAGCGGGATGACCCGACACCCGGCGAGGTCGTGCTCGACGTCGCCGACCTGAGCGCCGGGAAGGTGACCAACGCCTCGCTTCAGATCCGATCCGGTGAGCTGGTGGGTGTTGCCGGGGTCGACGGCAACGGCCAGGTCGAACTGGAGCTGGCGATCTGCGGCCTCATCGAGGCCGAGTCGGGAACGGTGACCCTCGACGGCGAGAGCCTGCTCGGCGTCCATCCGCGCAGGAGGGTTCGCATGGGCGTGGCCTACCTGCCGTCGGACCGGTACGCCCGGGCACTCGTCGGGCCGATGACATGCGAGGAGAATCTGCGCCTGGGTCGAACCCGGTGGCGGCTCACCCCCGACCCCGACGGGGCCACCTCCCTGCTGTCGCAGTGGACGGTCAAGGGCGAGCGTAGCCACTCGGCCGGTTCCCTGTCGGGCGGCAACGCCCAGAAGCTGGTGGCCGCCCGGGAGTTCGGGCCGGACACCAAGCTGCTCGTGGCCTGCCAGCCGACCAGGGGTCTCGACCCGGGGGCGGCCAGCATGGTTCGGCAGGCGGCGATCGATTTCGCCCGCGACGGCGGAGCCGTGTTGTTCGTTTCGGCCGATCTCGACGAGGTGCTGGAAACGGCCGACCGGCTCTATGTCGCCTCCGACGGTCACTTCCACGGACCGTTCAACCGCCCCTTCGACCGGTCCCGGATCGGCCACATCATGGCGGGGCTGGAAGACCAGGGTGGCAACGACGAGGCCGGCAACAACCAGGCCCGCAACAGCGAGACCGGCAACGACGAGACCGGCAACGACGAGGGCGGGACTTCTCGATGACGACGGCCACCGTGGGGGCCGGGGCCCGAGCACGCAACTCACTGTCGGCGGGAGCATTGACCACCGTCGGGGCGATCCTGGTGGCGCTCGTCATCGGCGGCGTGCTCATCCTCTGGTCGGGGGCCAATCCGCTCGAGGTCTACCGCCTGACCATCAGCGAATCGCTGTTCGCCCGAACCGGCTGGCGCGACACGCTCACCCAGGCCACGCCGCTGATCCTGATCGGACTCGGTCTCGCCGTCGGATTCCGGGCCGGCGTGTGGAACATCGGCGCCGAAGGCCAGATGGTGCTGGGGGCGCTGGCGTCGATCGCGGTGCTCGGCACCAGCTCGCTGCCCACCGTCGTTGCCGTGCCCCTCGGGTTTGTGCTCGGCGCGCTGGGCGGCATGGTGTGGGCGGCCATCGCCGGCATCCTCCACACCCGGTTCGGTGTCAACACCGTGATCGCCACGCTGCTGTTGGTATTCGTGGCCACGTCCCTTCTGGTGTGGGCCACCCGCACGGTGCTCAAGGATCCCGACAGCCGTCTGCCCCAATCCCGGGTGATTGGGACCGGTGCGATTCCCGATCTCCCCTGGATCGACACCGGCGCAGGCGTGCTCGTGGCCCTCGCCGCGGTGCCTCTGTTCCACTGGATTCTCAACTCCACCCGCTTCGGATACATCGTGCGGGCCCACGGCGACAACGCCAGCGCCGTCTACGCCAACGAGGAGCGGCGCACCCTGGTTCCCCTGCTGTTGTTGATGCTCGGCGGGGCGTTCGCCGGGATTGCCGGCTATGTCGTGCTGGCGTCGGATCAGATCCGGGTTGCGTCGGGCACGGCGGCCGGCTTCGGGTTCACTGCCATCATCGTCGCCATCCTCGGTCGCAACAAACCCTACGGAGTCCTGGCCGCGGCGCTCGGACTGGCCGCACTGCTCGTCGGCGCCGAGGCGGCACAGCGCCGCACCGGGGTCCCGGTCACCTTGATGCAGACGGTGCAGGGCCTGATCGTGGTCTGTGTGATCACCGCTCGGGCGCTGGTCGAACGCAGTGGTCGATTGGCCCGACACGCCCGGGAGGATGGCGGTTGACGGCAGTGGATGGCGTGATGAGGTCGACCGACGGAGGACGGCATGACTGAGCTGGCCGAACTCGCATTCTGGACCGCGATCCTGGCCTCGGGCGTACGCCTCGCTCTCTCGGTGGCCATGGCCGCGATCGGCGAGATGATCACGGAGCGGGCCGGCGTGTTGAACCTCGGTCTGGAGGGCACGATGATCATCGGGGCCTTCTTCGGGTTCGCCGCGGCCTGGCGGTTCGGATCGGTGCCCGTCGGTCTGGTGGCAGGCTTCGTTGCCGGTTGCGTGGTCGGCGGGGCGTTTGCCGCGCTCGTCGTCGGCCTGCGGGTCGACCAGGTGGTGGCCGGCCTGTCGTTCACGCTGGTCGGGCTGGCCCTCACGTCGTTTCTCAACACCGAGTTGTTCCGGGATCAGCCGATCCCGCCTCGATCCCCGCTGCCGCAGCCGTTGGGCATCCCCGGCCTCGAGAATCTTCCGCTAGTGGGCGAGGGCCTGTTTCGCCAGACCTGGGTTGCGTACGCGGCCGCGGCGCTGGTGGCCGCACTGGCGATCTGGCTGAAGCGGTCGTATCAGACGATCGTGCTCGACGCCGCAGGCGAGACCCCGGAGGCGGCCGACGCCGCCGGCCACTCGGTGAGTGCGGTGCGGTATCGGGCGACGATCGTCGGTTCGGGCCTGGCCGGGCTCGGTGGGGCGCTACTCGTCGTCGGCCAGCTCGGCTTCTTCAACTCGAACATCACCGCCGGACGGGGCTGGATCGCGCTCGCCCTCGTCATCTTCGGACGGTGGCGACCGGGGTGGATCGTGGCCGGTGCCGTGTTCTTCGGGGCGCTCGACGCCCTCCAGTTCCGGTTCCAGAGCCTCGACTCGTCGGTGCCGTACGAATTCTTCCTCGCGCTCCCCTATCTGGTCACGCTGGCCGCGCTGGCCGTCGGCAGCCGCCGGGTCAACGCCCCCTCGGCGCTGGGCGTCCCCTACCTGCGCAGCACCGAGGCGTAACCCTCTACCGGCGGCTCCAACCCACCGAAACCGCGGGTCAGAGCCGCCGGAAGGTCCGTGTCTTGGCGGTCGCCTGGAAGTAATCGAGGCTATTCCTGACCGCCACCGCAAGTTCACCCCGATCGACGGTCAGTCGCCGAGCTGCGACCTCGGCGATCTGCTCGGGATCGAGCAGACCAACCGCCCGCTCCCGAAGCGCTTCCAACTCGCGTGCGGCGTCGGAGTCCACCATCGATGCATACGGGTCCTCGGCGGCAGCGTCGATCACCTGAAGGCAGATCGCCGGGTCGTGGTCGACGAGAACGGCGGCGGCGTTACGAAGGGTCGTCCAGAGCTGGGTCCAGGTACCGGATCGCAGCCAGTGGGTGACGAGATCCCGGTAGCGACCGGCCACCTCGACCGTGCGGCCCTCGGACGCCATCAGGGTGCACAGCGTGACCGAGGCGACCCCGTAGACGAACGACGACCCGATGGCGGCAGCCCGCTCGACGGCCGACTCGAGAATCATCGTCGCCGCCGGGTCGCCCGCCGTGGCCAGCACTTCGCCACGGACATAGGACGCCCACACCAGCTGATTGTCCGACCTGCGTTCGTCGGCTATCCGGTAGGCCTCGGAGCTGAGACGACGGGCGTCGTCGATGTCGCCGAGGTAAGCCGACACCAACGCCGCGTTCGCCAGGTCGATGAGGAACCCGTCGAGTTCGTACCTGGTGAGGTAGGCGTCTCGGGCCGATGCGAACTCCCCTTGGAACAGCTTCGCCGTGCCCAACGATGTGTAGGCGGCGGCGTGGGCCCACTCGCTGCGGTCGGCCTGTAGCGCCGCCTCCGACAGCTTCTCGGCATCGGCGACCCGTCCTCGACGCCACGCCGCCTGAGCCGACAGGGTGTTGATCCGGTGGCGGTCACCGTCATCGAGACCGGCCGTCGTCGGGTCGAGGGCCAGCAGCTCGTCGCACCAGACCCACAGCTCCGACACATCGCGTGACCACCCCCATTCGTGCAGGGCCACCGAGATCTCGATCAGCTCCCGATGGCGGCCGTGGTGGAGAAGGTGACGGCGGGCGTGACGGATGTTCGGAATCTCCTGGCGAATCAGATCATCCCAGTCGAGGGCCCAGGGTGCGTCGAGGCCGACGGCGAGGTCGGCGAGCAGATCGCGGACCCAGGCAATCCCGATGTCACGGGCGGTGGCCGACCGTCCCTGCTCGGCCAGCCGGTCGACGCCGAACGTTCGCATCGTCTCCAGCTGTCCGTAACGAACACCTGACTTGTGGTCGATTCGTTCGAGCAGCGAGACCTTGACCAGACGATCGAGCATCGTCGGTACGGGTCCGGCAAGCCCGAGTTGGCGAACCAGCCACTCGACGCCGTCGAGTGTCAGGCCGGCCGGAAACGCCGAGAGATGGACGAAGAGCTCACGGCACTCGTCGTCGAGCAGATCATACGACCAGTTCAGCGTGGCCCGCAGTGACCGGTGGCGGTCGGTCGTGTCGTGGCGATCGTCGTCGAGCAGGTCGAGGCGATCGTCGAGCCGCTGCAACAGATCGGCCAGCCCGAACGTGCCGACCCGGGCCGCCGCCAGCTCCAGAGCCAGCGGCAACCCGTCGAGAGCGCGGCACAGGGCGACGGCATGGCGGGCCGTCGTCTCGTCGAGTTCGAAGTCGTGGGCCACCTGCTTCACCCGGTCGTGGAACAGCGCCACCGCTGGACTGGTCATCGCCACGGTCGGCGTGATCGCCCCCTCGTGGTCGAGGATCGGAAGTGGGGACAAACGATAGAGATGCTCATCTCGCAGGTTGAGCGGAACACGGCTGGTGGCCAGAACCGACGGCGTCTCGGTTTCGGCGAGCAGCCGGCTGACCAGATCGGCCGCCGCGTCGGCGACGTGCTCGCAGTTGTCCACGAATAGGTCAACCGGCACGCTGCGGAGAAAAGCCGCGGCGGCGGCCACTTCGTCCTCAGCCGTGCCGATCTCGATGCCGAGTGCCGAAAGCAAGGTCTGACCGAGGGCCGATCCGTCTCGGACGGTGGCGAGGTCGACGAAGGCCCATGTTCGATCGCGGCCGGCAAGGACTTCGGCCGCGAGGCGGGTCTTGCCGGTGCCACCCGGTCCGATGATCGTGACCAGCCGACGGCTGTCGAGCAACTCGGACACGGCGACCTGCTCCACCCGACGACCTCGGAACGGATTGGCCGGACGGGAAAAGGTTGCGAACGACGCATCGACGGATTCGTCGGCATCGTCCCCGCCACTCTCGGCGCCTTCCCGATCGTCGCTGTCGAGTTCCGCGATGAACTGGTAACCGGTGCCGTGCGCGGTTCGAATCACGGCCTGGCGGCGACCGTCGTCACCGACGACGGAGCGAACCGAACGGATACGGGATGTCAGCGCCGACTCGGACACGAACCGGCTACCCCAGATCTCGTCCAGAAGCTCGTTCTTCGACACCACCCGGTCGCGATTGTCGATGAGGTGGACGAGTACGTCGAAGACCTGCGGTTCGACGTTGCACCACTCGCCGTCGACGATCAGCCGGCGGGACGATCGATCAACTACGACGTTCCCGAATCGGGTCGAGGTGGGCATCTCCTCGCTGCTCGTGGACGGAGACTCGGCCATTGAACGATTGTTCCACGGGTCAAGTCCACCCTCAACCAGTCGAAGCGTCTGGAGCCGCCCGGGGTTCGTCATCCGAGGCCGAGCATCGAGGCCACCCAGAAGACGGGCAACCCGACGACGAGGGCGAGGGCGACGTTCTCGGTCTTGATCACGATTCCGAACGCGGCGGCCACGGCCAGAATCTCAGCCGGACGGCCGACGGATGGCGCGCCGTCGGCCACGAACAGCGACGACGCCACGAGTGCCGCCAGCACCGCCGGACCAACATAGGCGATCCGCTGTTCGATCCATCCTCCGGGGCTGATGACGCCACCGGCGACCACGAGGGCAGAGCGGAGGGCATAGGTGACCAGGCCGGCGAGGAGCAGAATCAGTATCGGGCTCATCGTGACCCACCTCCAGCGGCGGTTATGCCGGCGACGATCGCAACAGGCAATGCCACCGCCGAGATCCACGCGATCGGCAGTGCGACCACGGCGACAATGGCCACGGCCGCCGCGGCGGCGGCACGACGCTGAGCCCCGCCGGCCAGCGACTTGGTGAGCATGCCGACGAACACCAGCGGGGCGGCCAGGTGAAGACCGAGCCCCGGGGGCAGACTGGCGCCCAGCCCGTAGCCGACGAGTTGACCGACGGTGAAGGCGGGAAGGAGCGCCCCGCACAGGGTCAGGTAGTACCGGGTTCGCCACGCCTGGTCGTGCTCATCGCCGAACCGCTGCTCGGACAACAGGAAGTTCTGGTCGACCACGAGCACAGCCAGCGCCATTCGTCTCCACAGCGACGAGGCACCGAACCAGCGGGCCACGCCGGCCCCGTAGAGCACGAAGCGTAGGTTGATGACGGCGGTGGTCATGACGATGAGCCAGACGTCGGCTCCGGCGCCGATCAGGTCGATGGCGGCCAGCTGGGCCGCCCCGGCCATGAGGAACCATGCACCGGCAACGGTCTCGATGAGCGACAGACCGTTGGTGGCTGCGGTGGCCCCGATGGCGAGTGCGTACGGCACCAGTCCCACGATCATCGGGGTGATGTCAGCGACTCCGAGGGCGATCGGAGCCGGAAGGGCCGGCGCGGCGGGCCGGGCGTCGGACTGTTTTGTCAGCGTTCTCATGTCCAAGACCTCGCTCGTCGTGGCTGGCACCAGTTGGCCAGCGCCAGGAAGGGGTCGGCGTCGAACAGCTCCGCCTCGGTCGGAGTGCGGAAGCACTCCTCGGCGATCCATTCGAGATAGGTTTTCTCGCCCATGAAGCCGGCGACCAGCTCGGTCTGGCAGCGATGGGCGGCGAGAACCCGGCGTTTGGCCGTCAGGCGCTCGCCGTCGATGTCGAGTTGGAATTCGACATCGTCCCGACCGAGATCGGTGGCCTGACCGTCGTCGGTCATTATCACACCAAGCCGACGGTGCAGGTCCTGCCACCGGGCCAACCATTCGTTGGACTTGGTGGCGTACCAGAGTTCACCGATGCGGGTTTCGCACCAGGCCCGGGTGACGAGAAGACTGCAGGCCACGTGGTCGGGGTGCCCGGTGATGCCGTCGGGTCCGAACGTGGCGACGACGTCGGGGTTGACGCTGCGCATCGTCCGGGCGATCCGGTCGACCAGGGGGCTCGACCGGTGATCCGACACCCCGCCGTCGGCCACGCCGAGGAAGCGGATGTCGCGCACGCCGATCTCGGCCATGGCCTCGGTCAGCTCGGCCCGTCGTTGAGCCGCCTTCGTGGGGAGGGGGCGACGATCGTCGTCGGCGAATCCACCCTCACCGTCGGTGAGCGTGATCAGCGTGACCGAACCGCCGGCCTCGACGGTGCGGGCCATCAGATCGGCGCTGAGATACGCCTCGTCGTCGGGATGGGCCCAGACCCCGAGTAGTCGCCTCGGGAGTTTCGGGTTGTCGGCCTGACAGTCGCTGTTCATCGGGATCTCCTCGTTCGCTTCGCTGATCCGTGTGTTCGACACGAGTGTTCGTATGGACACAGCCTGAACGACCTCGGACGGATCATCTTGGAGGCCATCTGGAGAAGATCTGAAGATTCCTGGGGGTGTCGACGCACTAACGAAAAAGGGCGAAACCGCGCCGTACGGCGCGGTTTCACCCGTTCAGGTCGTAGTACGGGCCGACTGGGAACCGCCGGCTTCTCGATGGCCTACCAGTCGGACCAGTCGATGTCGTGCAACCCGTTGTTCCAGCCGTCGTACGTGGCGGCCAGTTTCAGGACGGTGTCACGATCACCTGATGCCAGGGCGGCCACCAGATCCTCACCCAGGGCTTCGAGCGTGGTCGGCCAGATGTCGTCGACATCGCCGATCTCGTTGCCCAGGGTGAGGTGGAAGCAGGTGTTGAGCGTGCTGGCGGCCGCGGCCCGTAGGAGGATCTCCACCGCTCCGGCATACTCATCACCTCCCTGGAACGACAGGGCGTCGTAGACGGTGACCTCGGCGAGGTCCCTGTCGACCACTCCGGCATGCTTGCCCTTGCCGTCCCAGAGCTGGATGGTGATGCCGTCGACGGCGGCACCGAAGACATCACCGAACGTGGTGTCGGTGTCGATCAGCACGCCGTCGCCACACATCAGATCGCCGTCGAACAAGTTCTTCTTGCCCCTGGCGTGGTTCTTCCAGAAGCCCGGGGTGAACCCGTTGTAGAGAGCCGAGTACACGGCGCTGTCCTCGTCGCTTACGTCCGCCACGCACGCACCGGTCGGGTCGACCTCGGCACAGCCGGTGGCCGCCGCCGTATTGGTCACACCGATGTCGGAGTACTGGGCGATCTCGCTGCAGGACACCGAGTGGGTCTCACCGGCACCGAGTGTGCCGATCACGACCTCACAGCCGATGTTGTGGGGATCGGTCACCTCGACGTCGATCAGGTCGACCGATCCGATGTTGGTCACGGTCACCTGCCAGTGCACGGTGTCACCGACTGCGGCGTCGTAGCTGTCGGACCACGGCCCCTCCGCGCTCGGGCCCACCTGTTTCTCCACTGTTACACCGGCGAAGTCGGCCGTTGCCGAATCATCGTCACACACGTCGTCCGCATCGTTGGCCGGGTCACCGAGCGGCGATTCGGCGCAGACCGTCGCCGTGTTGTCGACCGCCGACCAGATGCCGCTGCCATCGGGCGTCACGGTGATGGAGGCGGTACAGTCGGCCTCATCGGCACCACCGTCGGCCCCGTCATCGGCGGCCAGCGTGCCGACCGTGCCGTCGCCACCACCGCAGTCGACATCGGCGCCGGGATCGTCGACGGTCACACCGGTCAACTCGACATCACCGGTGTTGCGCACGGTGATGGTGTAGGTTACGTCGATCGACTGGTCATCGCCGGTCACCACGATCGGTCCGTCGACCGACTTGACGATTTCGATACTGGGGCTGATGACGTCGACCGAGGCCGAGTCGGCCACGTCGGCGAGCGGTTCCTGGGCTCCAGCCGGGGTGGCCGATACGGTTGCCGTGTTCGGATCGACGTCGTCGGTGATTCCGATCACGTCACAGGTGACGGTTGTGCCGGCCCCGGCGGCCAGTGCGATGTCGACTCGCTCGCATCCGGAAGCCAGCGGATCGGTGAGGTCGAACTCGACGGCCTTCGAACCGATGTTGACGACGTCGACCACCCAGCGGATGTCGGATCCGCTCAGCACCGTCGACACCTCGACCGGATCGCCGATCGGATCTCCGGCTGCGTCGAGTTCGACGACCGTCTTGTCGACGGTCACTCCGACGACGTGCGCGGTGGCGTCATCGTCGTCGCGCACACCACGTTCACCGGCGTCGACGGTGGCATCGGCGGTGCCGGTCACGCTCGCCGCGTTGTAGACCGATAACCAGGTGCCGTCGGGATTGGGCGTGGCGTCGACGGTGGCGGTGCACTCGACCTCGTCGTCGCCACCGGGTGCACCGTCGTCGGCGACCAGCGTGGTCGGGATCGGCTGATCGCCGTCGGTGTCCGGGTCACAGTCGACGACGGCGCCCGTGTCGGTCAGCGCGACGTCGACGAGATCGACGTCACCCGTGTTGGCGATCGTCAAGGCGAAGACGACGTCGGCGCCTTCGGTGTCCGAATCGACCACGATGTCGGCCGGCGCCGTCTTGGTCAACTCGATGTCGGGGTCGATCACGTCGACGTCCGAGGTGTCGGAGTCACCCGTCGGGTCCTGGGTCGCGGTCGCGGTGGCGGTGTTGGTGAATGCCTCGTCCACATCTTCAAGCATGCAGGGGTAGGCGAATGACTCGCCGGGTTCGAGTGCGTCGCCGACGTCAACGTCGTCGGCATTCCTTTTGTTCTGCACGTCGGCCCAGCCGATCGTGCAGTACGGGGCCCTGGGGTCGGCGACGACGACCTCGGTGAGCGAGACGTTGCCGTCGTTGGTGACCACGATCGTCCACAGGGCGGTGCTTCCAGCGACCAGCACCTGGGTGTCGTCCTCGCTGCCGTCGGGATTGAGCGCGTGATACTTGGCGATGTCGATGGAGGCGGTCCGTTGAATCGGCACTGCGGCCGAGGCGTTGTCACCGACTCCCTGGTCGCTGGTGGCCGACGCCGTGTTGTCGATGTCACCGTCGGGGCCATCGGCGCTGTCATCGCCGTTGTCGTTCAAATCATCCTGCTGCACGGTGTAGACGCCGGTACACACGACTTCATCCTCGACGACGTCGGCCGTGCCGGCGTCGTCGTCGACGGCGAGCACCCCGGCCTCTCCCGGCCAGTCGCAGGTCAGCGAGACCTTTGCATCGACCACAGACACGCCGGTCAACACGACCTCACCGGTGTTGGTTGCGGTCACGGTGTACTCGACCAGATCGCCGGCCTCGGTTGCGGTGTCGAGCGGATCGGTGTCCGCGCCGTCGCCATCGGTCACGGCCGCCGACTTCGACAGCGACAGTGCCGGGGCCAGTATCGTCACCTCGGCCGCGCCCGAGTCCTCGACCAGCCCTCCGCCGGCCGGTTGGGCGTCGACATCGGCGGTGTTGGTGAAGACGTCGTCGACGGCGTTGGCCGACACCTCGTCGGCCGTGGCGGTACAGGTGTAGGTGAACGACTCCGTCGGGTCCAGGCCGGCCCCAACCGGAACCGCCGGAACGTCGTTGTTGTCGAGACTCATGATGTCGGCCCACGACCGATCGCAGTCGGTGGCGAACGCGTCGTCGATGACGACGTCGGTCAATGTGACGTTTCCGTCGTTGGTGACGGTGATCTCGAATTCCGCTCCGTCACCGGTGACGATACGGTTCGGCTGACCGTCCACGACATTCGACGAACCATCCTTGACGATGTCGACACCGGCGTTGCGGTCGAGCGGCGCCTCGGCGCTGTCGTCGGCCTCACCGGTCTCGGCGCTGTCGGCGGTTGCGGTGTTGTCGATATCACCGTCGGGGCCGGCGGCACTGTCGTCACCGTTGTCGTCGATGTCCGACTGCTGCACGGTGTAGCTGCCGGTGCAGACGAGTTCGTCGTCACCGCCGGGAGCGCCGTCGGTGGGCTGAAGGCTGAAGCCCGTGGTCTGGGCACCCTCGGCGCCAGGATCGCAGTCGAGGTCGGCAAGCAGCGGGTCGGAGACGCCGACCTCGGTGAGGAGCGCATTGGTCGGATTGGTCACGGTGATCCGGTAGAGGATGTCGTCGCCGACGTCGTACCCGGCCACAGGTGCCGGATCGGTCACAACCGACTTCGAGACCCTCAACGCGGCGTAGGTGTTGTTGACGGTGCAGGTGACGTCCTCGCCCGCCGCCACCTCGATCTCGTTGAGCTCGTTCACCGTGGTCGCACCGCAATCCCACGATTCGACGTAGTCGCCGTCCACACCGGGATCGGCCGTTTCGCCGAGTGTGTAGGTGCCTGCAAGCACGGGCCCGGTGACACCGAGGGCCGGGTCGGATGTATCGTTGTCGTCGGTGTAGCCGCTCAACGCCGGGGCCGGCTCGCCGGAAGCGGTCGCGGTGAGCAACCACTCGGTGGCGTCGTCGACACCGCCGCCGGTGTTGTCGATCTCCTTGATCAAGGTGAGCGACGGGGGGTCGGCCGCGAAGTCCGTTCCCTTGAAGTTGATGGTCTTGTCGGCGGTTCCGCTCAGGCGAACCTTGAAGGTGCCGTTCGTGGTCGACGCGCCGTTGACGACGGTCCCTCCGGTCGGCAACACGACGGCCGGATCCGTGTCGACCGGCTCGCGCTGGGTGTAGGTGGCGACGTCGCCGGTCTGTGCGATGTAGCCGCCGGTCAGCAGGTGGACGTCTTCAGTGCCGTCGTAGGTGTAGCTGACGTCTACGCAGATCGCCTCGTCGGCGGAGGTCGAACCCTGCACGTAGATGTCCGACACGGAAACGATGCTCAACGTCGATCCGTCATCGGGGTACAGGAACGTGATGAAACCATCCGTGGTCTCATCCAGGCCGGCAATCGGGGTGCCGTCGGCCAGCATCTCCGGAGAGTACGAGAAGTTCCAGATCCGGAAGTCGGTGAAGAAGTGGGTGTCACCGGTGAAGTAGTCGAGGCAGATCGCGACATCCCACGTGTCGTCGGCGGAGGAGGCCCCCGCCCTGAGCTCGGTCTCGAAGACGGCGACCTGCCCCTCGGAGTAACCTTTCGGCTGGCCGTTCTTCCACGTCGAATCGAGCGGGTCGAAGACCGACGGGAAGATGTCACCCGACGGGATTTCAGTCGCGGCGACGGGGGCGACCGATAGGACACTGGCGATCAACGTCAGTGTTACTGCGGAAACAAACACCACGACTGACTTCTTATTTGCCTGGTGAATGAGCGGCGGAGTTCGTTCCATTTCTTAATTGTTCCTCTACTTCGTTGGCGGACTTCGTCGGGTAGATCGCCAAGATCGCCCTTCCAGGCCCACCATACGGCACGCCATCGACCGAGGTGAGGGAGTCAGGTCAGATTTACCTATCCAAGAGCCACGAGCTACTTCCTTCTTCAATCTGTGAATGACTGCTGTCATCAGCATGTGGATTAATGTTTGGAGGGCTGGTGATCAGACCTTTTTTGATGAACGTGTGCCGGTGAGGCTCCATCCGGCCGACCCGGGATGGGAAGCACGGCGCCGACCGGATCTATACTTCCCCGATGCGCTTCGTGTTCGACGATTTCGAGCTCGATGACGCGACCTTTCGGCTGACCTCCGGCGGAGACGTTGTGGCCATCGAGCCCCAGGTTTTCGACGTGCTGGTGTATCTGGTGAAACACCGGGAGCGGGTCGTGCCCAAAGAGGAGTTGCTCGACAACGTCTGGGGTGACCGGTTCGTGTCCGAGTCGGCACTGACGAGCCGCATCAAGTCCGCCCGGCGGGCCGTCGGTGACGACGGGCGCGCTCAGCGGCTGATCGCAACCGTGCACGGGCGGGGTTATCAGTTCGTGGCCGATGTGGCGGAGGCGGACGGGCCCGATCCGACCCCCGGCTCACCCACATTCGCCACTGATGGAAGTCCGAACATGGCGGACGGATCACCGTCGGCCGCCGTTCCGGTCGCCGCGATCAGCGCGGCCGAGCGGGCCGAGCGGCTGGCGCTGGCCGTCGACGAGGAGTTCCCGTTCGTCGGTCGCCATGACGTGCTCGAGGCTGCCCTCGGCCTCGAAGAGATCGTGTCGGGTGGTCAAACCGCGATCTTGATGCTGGGCGGCGAACCCGGTATCGGCAAGACCCGCCTCGCCACCGAGGCCGTTCGTCGAGCGGCCGGGCGGGGCTTCCTTCCCCTCGGCGGCCGCTGCGATCGCTACCTGGCCACCAGTCTTCAACCGTGGCTCGAGGCGCTCGCCATCTACGTCGACACCACCGATGAGGATCAACTACGGGCCGACCTGAGCGGCATCGATATGCATCTGCGGGCGGTCGCGCCCTCACTCGACGCCCGCCTCGGACCGGCCGACCACGAACCGGTTCGCAACCCCGACGAGTACGCCGTCATCGATGCCCTGGCCGTGCTGATGGATCGGGCCTCACAGCGCCGACCGATGGCCGTGGTGCTCGACGACGTCCAGTGGGCGGGAGGAGCGACCCGGGCGCTCGTCTCCCTGCTTCTACGACGAGGAACGTCGCGCCTTCTCCTGGCGATGACCTTTCGAACGACCGTCGACGATCTGGATCAGGCGGCCGCCGACTGGTTGAACGAGTTGAGTGGGCACACGAGCGTGGCCCGGTTCGATCTCGGTGGCCTGCTGCCCGCCGACGTCGCCGAACTCGTCGAGACGGCGGTCGGAGGCGCCAAGGAGTCCGACGGGGAGACATCGGCTGTCGACCCCGGCGTCGGCTCCCAGGTGTTTGCGATGTCGGCCGGACACGCGCTGTTCGCCACCGAACTGTTGCGTGACCTCCGGGGCGGCGTTGGCCTCGATCGCCTCCCGACCTCGGTGACCGAACTGGTTCGGGTTCGGCTCGAACGTCTTCCCCGGGAGGTGAACCGGCTGGTCAGCACCGCGGCGGCCATCGGTCAGGAGTTCCCGCTCTCGCCGGTGATCGCGGCGACCGAGCTGTCGAACGCCGACGCCCTCGACGCCATCGACGTCGCCCTCGGCGCCGAGCTGATCCACGAGGTCGACGGCAGCGCCGACCGCTTCCAGTTCTCCCACCAACTCATGCCGGCTGCTGTGCTCGAGTCGATGAGCAACGCCCGTCGCATCCGGCTCCACGCCCGACTGGCCACGGTGATGGAGCAACACGGCGGGAGCCCGATGGCGGTCGCCCACCACCTGATCGAGGCCTGTCCGATACTCGATGCCGACGACGTGGTCGCCCAGGTGCGACGCACCGCGGCCAGTGCGATCGCCGACTTCGATTACGATTCCGCCGCCGGGCTGTTGGCCCGCTGTGTCGACCTGCCGATGGACACCCGCCACCGAGCGGAGGTGTTCGCCGAGCTGGGAGCCGCGTACAACGCCGCCGGCAGGCAGCCTCAGGCCCTCGCCCCCTTCGACCGCACCGCCCAACTGGCCCGATCGAACGGCTGGCCCGATCTTCTGATCGCCGCTGCGCTGGGGACGTGGGGGGTCAGCCCGTTCCGAGCCAGCCAGGACCGCACGGTCATCCCGTTGATAGACGAAGCGCTCGACCTCGCCACCGGCACCGGTGAGACACCATCCACCGACGACGTCACGGTGGCCCGGCTCCTGGCCAAGAAGGCCGCGTTCAACCTGTTCTCCGGCCCGCTGTCGGAACGTGACGCCGTCAGCGCAGAGGCAATGGAACTGGTGGGCACCGAGACGACTCCGGAACGGCTCGAGGTGGTCGAGGCACGCTGGATGGCCATCGCCTGCCCGGCACGGGTGAAGGAGCTGACCGGACTCGACGAGGAGCTGCAGGCGATGCGCAAGGAGCTCGGAGCGCTGACCAGCGACGCCTGCGCCCCCGAGATCGGCATGTACTGGCGGGCCGAGGGCACGGAGTTACGTGAACTGGCAGCGGAAATCGCCGACGACCCCCGGCACCGCCGCGACGTCGACCAGTGGCGGATGACGGCGCTCGACGGCACGTTCGCCCTGTGGAACGGCGACCTCGAAGCCGCACGAAGGTTGACCGACAAGGCGCTGCCACTCGGTCGGGAACCGTGGGGCGAGGCCGGCCGGGTCGTCCATGCGCTCGTCCACATCGTGATCGACATGATCGACGGCGAGCCCGAGCGTTCACTGGATCGGTGGCGTGAGATCGCTTCGGCGGTACCGAGCGACAGCATGCGGGCCACGTGGAGCTGGGTTGAAGCCGTGGCGGGCGACTCAACGCGCGCCAACCAGACGATCGACGAACTCATCCCCCACCTGAACCGCATGGCGGAGAACTTCATGGGCGGCATGGGCCTGATCGGGGCGGCCGAGACGGTGATCGCGCTCGAACGCGCTGATCTGGTGGCGCCGCTTGAAGACGTGCTGCGTCCGCTCGACGACGTGATCCTGGGTCACCCCTGGGCTCCGAGCAAGGCGGCCGCCGACGTACTGAGCCGGCTTGGTGTGCTGGCCGGAGACACCGAAGCGGCCAGAGCCGACGCCGCCAAGGCCGTCGCCCTCTACGAGCGTCTTGGTGCCACCACCTTGGCCGACGAGCTCCGGTCGCGGCTCGGTCCGATTCTGCTCTGAAACCGCCGATCTGCGAGCTTTATGCCCGCCGTGACGACGGCAAAACCCTCTTTCTGAAGCGAGGTTTTGCCATCCCGGCATTTCTTCAGAAGGTCTCCACATCTTCTTCAAGCTCTGGAGGCTGCTCTCGGTCATTGTTGACTCCAGAACGCAGCGACGACCCGGTCATCCGGCCACTCGCCCCGCAGATCAGGAGACACACGATGAACGCAATGGCAACCACCGCAACCAAAAATGAGCCCGCCTGGGTCGAGGCCGGACGTGCCTGGGGCCACGCCGCCATCGACTGGGCCTACCGGTTCGAGCCCTACGGTGCCGATGCCATCGAGTCCGTCTTCGGTCGGCTCGGCGTCGGCGCCGGTACCAACCTGCTCGACATGGCGTGCGGATCCGGCTTCGCCGCCGGACGAGCCGTTCGCCGGGGGGCCACCGTCACCGGCCTCGACGCCAGTGAAGCGCTGATCGAGATCGCCCGCCGTCGGGCGCCGTCGGCCGAGCTGGTGCCCGGCGACATGTTCGATCTGCCCTGGTCGGACGATTCGTTCGACGCCGTCACCTCCTTCAACGGTATCTGGGGCGGTTGCACCGATGCGTTGCGAGAGGCCCGCCGGGTTCTCAGCCCGGGTGGCGGTATCGGCCTCACCTTCTGGGGCCGGGGCGACCGACTCGACATGCGTGACTGGTTCATCGCCCTCGGCTCGTCGACCCCTCCCGTCGGTGACGAGATGATCTCGCTCGCTTCGATCGGCACCCCCGGCGTTGTCGAGGAGATGCTGACGACGTCCGGCTTCGGTCGGATCGAACGCTGGGATGTGCCGTCGATCCTCGAGTTCGTCGATGTCGACGACCTCTGGAAGGCCATGCGATCGCCCGGACTCCTCGTCCCGGCGCTCGAAGCAGTGGGAGAGGACACGCTGCGAGATCGGCTACTCCCGACCATCGAACACTGCCGGGCCGACGACGGCTCCTACCGCATCGTCAACGAGTTGACCTGCGTGGTCGCAGTGGCTCAGTGAGCGTGGCTCGGTGAGCCCTACTGACCTGATTCTCATACCCAAACCAACAACCAACAGCGTTCTGTGCGCCACAGGCCTCACAACCGGGGCCGAGGGCGCACGGAACAACCCAAACCAATACAGGAGAAAGACAATGACCATCACCGAAACCCCCGCCGTGGACTCCGACCCGGTAGACAACGGCGTGAACGTCGAAGCCCTGCTCGGTGCCCGCGAGGCGCTGACCCAGGCTCCGCCAGCCGCCGCCTTCACCTGGAGGGCCACCTGCGACTGGAAGTACGGCACCCACGCCAGCACCAAGGTCGAGGGCTTCTTCGGCCTCGGTGAGGAGCACCCGGCGCGCAGCCACGCCTTCGACACCGATCACCCCGAGATCTTCGCCTCCGAGGACAACGGCATGACCCCGGTCGAAGTCGTGCTCGGCGGACTGGCCGGCTGCCTGACCGCCGGTGTGGCCTCTGTGGCCACCAACCGCAACATCAAGCTCAACTCGGTCAGCGCCACGGTCGAAGGCGACATGGATATGCAGGGCATCCTCGGGATCGACCCCGACGTCCGCAACGGCTTCAGCGCCATCCGGGTCAGCTTCGACATCGACGCCGATGCCACCGACGAGGAGATCAAGGCCATCGTCGCCCAGTCCCAGAAGCGGTCGGCCGTGTTCGACATCGTCACCAACCCCACGACGGTTGTGGTGTCGGCCTGATCCGGCCCACCCGTCACTTCAAATCAACCAACACCAACCATGCACAGCAGCAACACGGAGTGAGTCCCATGCGTTACCCACACCCAACCTCGGTCACCAGCAGCGTCATCAATGAGGTCACCGCCGTCGTCATCGGCGGGGGCCAGGCCGGACTGGCCATGAGCCGCAATCTCGCCGAGCGTTCGATCGACCACGTCGTCCTCGAACGAGGTGAGGTGGCCAACTCATGGAAAACCGAACGGTGGGACTCACTCCGGCTGCTGACCCCCAACTGGATGACCCGACTTCCCGGGTTCTCCTACTCCGGCGACGATCCCGACGGCTACATGACCGCCGCCGAGACCGCCGAATTCCTGAACCGGTACCGCACCGCAATCGATGCGCCGGTCGTCGAAGGTGTCACCGTGACATCGGTCGATCCCATGGATGACGGCCGCTATGACGTCGTCACGACCGCCGGTACGTGGCGCTGCCGGGCCGTCATCGTGGCCACCGGCGCCTGCAGTAACCCTCGCATCCCGGCCCTGGCCGACAACCTGCCGGCCGGCGTGCAACAGCTGGCCCCCATCCACTACCGCAACCCGGCGCAGATCGATTCCGGTCGGGTGCTCGTGGTCGGACCGTCGGCCAGCGGGGCCCAGATCGCCGACGAACTGGCCCGGGCGGGGCGAGATGTCACGCTCGCCGTCGGCCATCACGTGCGCCTCCCCCGCCTCTACCGTGGCATGAACATCCACTGGTGGATGCACACCCTCGGCCTGCTCGACGAGGGCTACACCGAGATGGAGGACATCACCCGGGCCCGCCGGGTGCCATCGCTCCAGCTCGTCGGCACACCAGCCCAGCGCAACCTCGACCTGAACTCGCTCGACGCCAACGGCGTACAACTCGCCGGACGGCTGGCCGGCATCACCGACTCCCACGTCCAGTTCTCGGGCTCGCTGGCCAACGCCGTCTCCAGCGCCGACCTCAAGATGGGCCGGCTGCTGGATCAGATCGACGAGTTCGTCACCGATCAGGGCCTGTCGACCGAGGTCGACGCCCCGGACCGGCCGGCGCCGACACGTCTGCCCGACGCGCCGCTCATGGCCCCGGTCGGCGACTTCGGAGCGGTCATCTGGGCCACCGGCTTCCGGCCGAACTACCCGTGGCTGCCCGACGCCACCCTCGACGCCAAGGGTGCCGTGATCCACGACGGCGGCGTCATGGCTCTGCCGGGCATGTACATCCTCGGGCTACCGTTCCTCCGTCGCCGTAAGTCGAGCTTCCTCGATGGCGTCGGGCCCGATTCGGCGGACCTGGCCGATCACCTCACCGCCCATCTGGCCGGCCGTCGTCTCATCGCCGGCGCCGCCGCCTGACCCCGCCTCAACACCCCTTCTGTGCCTGTGATCTCCAGCTTCTCGGAGCTCACAGACACAGAACGCGGTTTTGGTTCAGCCGACCGATGAAGCGCCGGAGGTTCGCACCGAGACGGTGGCGTCATCGTCGACGTCGACCGACGACGCACCTCCGGCGCGGCCGCTGACCGTCGAGGCCCCTTCGAGGTCGAGAGACGACGCTCCCTCGGCATCGATTTCAGCCTCGTCGATGATCATCGAGGCGAATTCGACCGACGACGCACCGTTGGCTTCTATGACCACGGTTTCCGCGGTACCGGCGCCGTCGATGGTCGAGGCGCCATTCAGCTCGATCTCGAGACGGTCTAAGTCGATCAGCCCGAGATCGACGGACGAGGCGCCGTTGAGATCGACCTCGAGCCGATCGGAGACCAATTCGTCGATCTCGACCTCGGCCGCGCCGTTCAGCGTCAGATCACGGAGGCTCGGCGTGGTGATACGTGCGGTCTGTGTAGCTCGCCCGCTCGAGAAGAACCATCCTCCAGACCACCCGCCGTCCATAGACAGTGACAACCGGTCGCCGTCGGAATCGATCTCGACCTTGTCGAGGTGGTCCTCGTCAACGTCTATCTCGAGGGAGACCTCCGGACCGATCTCGACGGTTACCTCCCAGGCGCTGTCGACCTCCAGCTGGTCGAAGTCGTCGACGTCGTAGACCTCGGTGACCGTCGGACCGGGATCATCGGCCACATCGATACCGATGCCGCAGGCGGCAAGGGCGGACGTGCCGGCGATCCCGACTGCAGTGATGACGAATCGCGAGGGGGCCGAGATGCTCATACCTCCATCCTGTCGCCCGAGCGCCATCACAGGAATCGGGGATCACCCTGATCGACCCCTGAGACCGTGTTCAGCCGTCTGGCGTGAGCGGTGTCTGCTGGTGCACGACGAGTTCCCAGCGATCGCCGTCTCGCCGATAGGTGGTGGACACGAGCGCCCGGTAGGGCTCGTCGTCACCACGGGAAGCGGTCGCTCGATAGCCGACCACGGCGCCCTCCAGCCCGATCTCGTGCACGACCAGATCCTCCAACTCGTAGTCCGCCCACGGTTCGGACTCGGCAATGGCGGCCACCGTGGCGTCTCGATCCAGGATTCCGGTGGGCAGCAGGCAACGGCCGTCCGAGGCCATGTTCCGCTCGTAGTAGCCCCCGTCGCCCGCCGCATCCCAGAAGCTGCGCTCCATCTCGACGAGATCCCGATTGAGATCGTCCGGCTCATCACCGGTCACGGATTGGTCGGAGGTCATAGTGCGCTCCTGGTGGTGTCGACGTTGTTGGTGGGATTACCCAGCTCGGGCGGAGAACTAACGCCGGCGGCCGAGTGTTTGCCGCCCTTCCTTCGGTGAAACACCAAAGCAACGGCGCTGTGTGACAACGCTCCAAATCGGGGTGTCGGGTCCTCGGAGAGGTGACGTGAGCATGATCGACTGGGGTTCGGTGGCGGTTGCGGCGGTCTCTGCTGTGGTCATGCTGGCCGTCGCCATCGCGGTCATTCGAGTCAACGGGCTCCGGTCACTGTCCAAAATGGCGGTCCACGACTTCGTGGTCACCGTTGCCCTCGGCTCCGTGATCGCCACAACCGTTGCCGGCTCCGTGAACCTGCCGGTCGGTGTCACCGCCTTCGTGAGCCTCATCGCGGTTCAGCGACTGGTGGCGCTGCTGCGCCGACAGAAGAGACTCCAACCGTGGATCGACAACAAACCGCTACTCCTCATGCGCGGCGACACGATGGTCGCCGAGAACCTGGCCTCGGCGCGGGTGACCGAGGACGACGTGATCGCCAAGCTCAGGGAGGCCAACGTCACCCACCTGTCGCAGGTCATGGCCGTGGTGCTCGAGAGCACCGGCGACGTCAGCGTATTGCACGGCAGCGGCGACCTCGACCCTCGTCTCATGCGTGGGGTTCAGGCCGACTGGCCCGAGAGTCCCTGACGTCGGGTCAACTCACCGATTCTCGGCCAGATACTCCGCGGCAAGTGTGACCGGTGCCCGGCAGAGCCAGCCGTCGACAATCGCGTCGCTCACGATGTCGGGTTCAGCGGTGTCGAGCTGGACGAGTACGGCCGCGTGCCCGTCGAAGTGGGGGATTGTGAAGAAGCCCGCCCACCCTTGAGCAAGGACGACCTCCTTCTCCTCGAGACCGTCGACCGCGAGGCCGAGGATCGGCCCCTCTGGTGGTGTCTCGTCTCCGAATCGCTTCAGATCGGCTTTGCGGAACGGACGCTCCCAGGCGAACAGCTTGCCCTTCACCTTCCAGGCCCGGCTGCCGTAGCTCGTCCCCTCGGTCGCCTCGGGGAGATCGAGAGCGATGGCCGCCACATCGTCGAAAGACATCATGGCGGCCACGCTACCCGAGGAGTCAGGCCCTGGTGAAGGTGAATTGGGCCTCGGCCCCATCGCCTTCTTCGCCGGTGACGTCGATTCGCACCTTGTCGCCGTCGCCGATGTCACCCTCGAGGATCATGAGGGCCAACTGATCGGCGATCTCCTTCTGCACCGTCCGCTTGAGCGGTCGGGCGCCGAAGGCGGGATCGTAGCCGATGCGGCCGAGCAGCTTGCGGGCGTCGTCGCTCACGTCGACGGCGATGCGGCGATCGGCGAGCCGGCGGGCGAGCAGCTCGAGCTGGATATCGACGATCTTCACGAGGTCGTCCTCGGACAGTTCGGTGAAGCGGACGATGTCGTCGACCCGGTTGATGAACTCGGGACGGAAGAAGTCCTTCGGATCACCGGGCAGATTGGAGGTCATGATCAACACGACGTTGGTGAAGTCGACCGTGCGACCCTGGCCATCGGTGAGGCGACCGTCGTCCATCAGTTGCAGCAGCACATTGAACACGTCGGGGTGGGCCTTCTCCACCTCGTCGAGCAACACCACCGCATACGGCCGGCGGCGCACGGCCTCGGTGAGCTGACCACCCTGGTCGTAGCCGACGTAGCCCGGCGGGGCGCCGATGAGGCGGCTGACGGTGTGCTTCTCCATGTACTCCGACATGTCGATGCGAATCATGGCCCGCTCGTCGTCGAACAGGAAGTCGGCCAGGGTTCGGGCCAGCTCGGTCTTGCCGACACCGGTCGGGCCGAGGAACAGGAACGTGCCGATGGGGCGGTTCGCGTCCGACAGTCCGGCCCGGCTGCGGCGAATGGCCGCGGCGACGGCCGACACCGCGTCGTCCTGGCCGATCACCCGCTTGTGCAGCTCGTCTTCCAGCCGCAGCAGCTTGCGGGCCTCACCCTCCATCAGGCGGGAGACGGGCACGCCGGTCCAGCGCGACACCACCTCGGCGATGTCCTCCTCGTCGACCTCCTCCTTGAGCATGGTCTGATCGGCCTGGAGTTCGGCCAGCTTGGCCGACGCCTCCTCGATCTGCCGCTCGACCTCGGGCAGCTGCCCGTAGCGGATCTCGGCCGCCTTCTCCAGGTCGGCCTCCCGCTCCAGTTGGCGGTGGAGGTTGTCGGACTGCTCCTTCAGGACACGGATCTTCTCGATGGCTTCCTTCTCGTTCTGCCAGTGGGCCCGCATCCCGGCGACCTGTTCGTTGAGGTCGGCCAGCTCGGCCTCCAGCTCTCCGAGTCGCTCGGCCGACTGGTCGTCGGTCTCCTTCGCCAGCGCCACCTGCTCCATCTCGAGCTGGCGGATACGTCGCTCGACGACGTCGATCTCGGTGGGTAGCGAGTCGATCTCGATGCGGAGTTTGGAGGCGGCCTCGTCCATCAGGTCGATGGCCTTGTCGGGCAGGAATCGGCCCGTGACGTAGCGATCGGACAGGGTGGCAGCAGCCACGATGGCCGAGTCCTGGATGCGCACACCATGGTGCACCTCGTAGCGCTCCTTGAGACCGCGCAGGATGGCGATCGAGTCCTCGACCGACGGTTCGCCCACGAACACCTGCTGGAATCGCCGCTCCAGTGCCGGATCCTTCTCGACGTACTGGCGGAATTCGTCGAGCGTGGTGGCGCCCACCATACGGAGTTCGCCCCGGGCCAGCATCGGCTTGATCATGTTGGAGGCGTCCATGGCGGAATCGCCGCCGGCGCCGGTGCCGACGATGGTGTGCATCTCGTCGATGAAGGTGATGACCTCGCCCTCGGCGTCGGTGATCTCCTTGAGCACGGCCTTGAGCCGCTCCTCGAACTCGCCACGGAACTTGGCGCCGGCCAGCATGGCCGAGATGTCGAGTGCGATGACCCTCCGGTTGCGCAGCGATTCGGGCACGTCACCCTCGACGACCCGCTGAGCGAGTCCCTCGACGATGGCCGTCTTGCCCACGCCGGGTTCACCGATGAGCACCGGGTTGTTCTTGGTACGCCGGCTGAGCACCTGGATGACCCGGCGGATCTCGTCGTCGCGGCCGATGACGGGATCGAGCTTGCCGGACCGGGCGGCCTCGGTGAGGTCACGTCCGTACTTCTCGAGCGCCTGGAACTGGTCCTCGGGGTTCTGACTGGTGACGCGGTGCGAGCCCCGCACCTCCTGGAGTGCGGCCAGCAGCTCGTCTCGACGCAGGTCGATCCGGGCCGCGGTGGCGCCTCCCATGTCGGGGTTGGCCAAAGCGAGCAGCAGGTGCTCGGTCGACACGTACTCATCGCCGAGTTCAGCCCGGACCGAATCGGCCTCGGCCAGCACACGGTTGGTCTGGCGGGACAGGCGGGGCTCGGTACCGTACGCCTTGGGCAGCTTCGAAAGCGCCTCCTCGGTCTCGTTACGTAGGGTGGCGACGGGACGCTCGACCTTGGTCAGCAACGGGAGTACGACGCCCTCGGCCTGGCCGAGAAGGGCGGCGAGAAGGTGGTCGGGGGTGACCTCGGGATTCGAGTGGGCACCGGCCCGTTCGATGGCGGCGGCGACTGCCTCGTTGGTCTTGATCGTCCACTTTTTGGGATCTACAGCCATAGTGACTCCAGTCTATCCGACTGAATCCAAAGTTGACACTATTGCTATCAACTTTCCTTAGTGCGCAGGATACCGAACCAGTCATCGCCGCAGACAGCAGTGCGCCGGCGGCTCCAGGGTCCAGGGACTGCTACAGGTCGGCGACCGTGGCCTCGACCAACCAATCGACGACGGCCTTGAGCGCCTCGTCCTTGGTGGCGCCGCCTTCGAGCGCCGCCTGATGGACGGCCCGCTGCTGATCAGCGCTGGTGCCCCGTTCGAGGATGGTGCGCCCGTGCAGCAGCTCGTCGACACAGTCGTAGGCCTCGGCCTCCGGCATCAACATCTCGATCAGCTCCTCCAGGAGACTGGCGTAGGGTACATTTGCGCCGATGCCGAAATCGATGAGACCCTCGTCGGCCCCGTACCGCTGAGCCCGCCATCGGTTCTCGTCGATCAACATGTTGGCGTAGGTCCGCCACCGCTGATTCGAGCGCCGCAACCGCTGCAGCATGCCGGTGAGGCAGAGGTAGAGGGCGGCGACCGCCATGCCGTCGCTGAGGTAGGTGCACACATCGGCCACCCGCATTTCCAAAGTGGGGAAGGTGCCGTGAGGGCGGATGTCCCACCAGATCTTCGACGAGTCCTCGATGGCGCCGGCGGTGGTCAGTGCGGCCAGATGACGCTCGTACTCGCTCCACGAGTCGAACCGCTCGGGCAGGCCGGTGCGGGGCAGCTCGTCGAAGACAGAGAGGCGATAACACTTCAACCCCGTGTCCCGCCCCTCCCAGAACGGTGACGAGGTCGACAGCACCAACAGGTGGGGTAGGAAGTAAGCCAACTGGCCGAGCAGATCGATGCGGTGCTCGCGGTCGTCGACCCCGACGTGGACGTGCATGCCGCAGATGACCATGCGGCGGGCCACCTCCTGCAGGTCATTGGCGAGGGTCGAGTAGCGCTCGGCGTCGGTGTGTTTGAGGTTTGCCGCCACGGCGGTCGGGTGGGTCGACGCCGCGATGAAGGCCAGCCCCTGGGCCTCGGCCGCCTCACCGACGGCGGTGCGGAGCTCGCGCAGGCACATCGTGAGCTGGCTGATCGAGGTGCAGACCCCGGTGCCGACCTCCACCTGGGCCCGGAGGAACTCGGGCGTGGCGAACCCGACCTCGGCCCCGATGCAACCCTTCACCGACTCGATCACGGCCGCCTGGACCCCGGACTCGGACACCAGCTCACCGGTGGCCGGATCGACGAGAAGATACTCCTCCTCGACGCCGATGGTGAACGCCCCTCTGTTATCACGCATGACCGTAGACCTGTCCGTTGCCGCGCTCATGGGCTCAGCTTACGATGTGAAACGGGAGGCTCGCCAGACCGACGTCAGGACCGGCGACGGCGCTGGTAGAGCGTGACGCTCTGCTTCACCGGCACGATGTCACGGCGGTACTGGCGGTGGGTCTCGGCCACCGCCTCGTCGGCGTCGGCCTTCATCCGGTCGATCTTGGCGTGGAGCGCCGCCACCTCGGCCTCCAGCTCGAGGACCCGTTTGACCCCGGCCAGATTGAGGCCCTGCTCGGTCAGTTCCTGGATGCGTTGCAGGTCGGCGATGTCCTGGTCGCTGTAGCGGCGACTTCCCCCGCCCGTACGGGCCGGTTCGAGTAGACCCTTCCGCTCATAGATTCGAAGGGTCTGGGGGTGACACCCCGCCAGTTCGGCCGCGACGGAGATGACGTAGACGGCTCGGGTGGAGAAGTCGTTGGGCTGGTTGTTGTCGGCCATGATCGTTCTCCTCTCTCCATATTACGTGGCGGTGCTGAGGTTCTCCCTGGGTGAGTCCGTGGTGGCGGCACCGAAGGCCTCGACGGCGGCCCGCTGATCCTCGGACAGCTCGGACGGCACATCGACCTTGACCGTGACCAGCAGGTCGCCGGTGGCCTTCTTCGTCGTCACGCCGCGGCCCTTGACCCGGAAGGTCTTGCCCGACGGTGTGGCCGGTGGGACCTTCAGCGTGACGGTCGTGCCGTCGAGGGTCGGCACCGTGACCTTGGCCCCGAGCGCGGCCTCGGCGAACGTGATGGGGACCTCGATCGTGAGGTGGTTGCCCTTCCGGCCGAACAGGTCGTGGTTGCCGACCCTCACCACAACATAGAGGTCGCCGGCCGGTCCGCCGTTGCGCCCGGGCGCCCCCCGGCCCTTCAGCCGAATGCGCTGCCCGGTCTTCACCCCGGCGGGGATGCGGACCTTGACCTGACGGGGTTTGCGTTCGATACCACTCCCCCGACAGGTCGGACAGGGATTGGTGATGACCCGACCCCGGCCGCCGCACCGCGGGCAGGGTTGGCTGAGGGAGAAGAAACCCTGGTCGTCGTCGAGCACACCGCGACCGTGACACTGGCCGCAGATCTCCGGTGATGTGCCGGGTGCGGCGCCGGAGCCTGTGCAGGTGTCACAGGCCGCATCGGACGTGAGGTGAACCGAGGTGGTCACACCGTTGACGGCGTCGTCGAAACTGAGGGTCAGCTCGGCCTCGAGATCGTCACCCTTGCGGGGACCCGTTCCCGGGCCGGGCCCGCCGCGTGCACCACGACCGGCGCCGAACAGCCCGCCGAGGATGTCCGACAGGTTGCCCGCGTCGAAATCGAAACCGGCGCCACCGGCCCCGGCACCTCCGAACGGATTCCCGCCACCGGTGCCGCCGCCGAACATCCCGGCGGCCGGGCCGTACTTGCGGATCTGGTCATACTCTTTGCGGGTCTCCGGATCGCTGAGCACGTCGTAGGCCTCGGAGACCTCCTTGAACCGCTCCTCGGCCGTCTTGTCGTCGGGGTTGGCGTCGGGATGATACTGACGGGCCAGCTTGCGGTAGGCCTTGGTCAGCTCTTTCTCCGAGACGTCGTCGGAGACGCCCAGAATCTTGTAGAAGTCTTTTTCGAGCCAATCATGTTGCGACAATGTACTTATTCTCCTGTTAGGCCCGATGTTCCGGCCTTCGGCCGGAACTCGTGCCCGCCTGACGTTTCGGCCGGAGGCCGAAACTCATGCTGACCAAGCGAAGCTTGGTCAGCCACGGACACGGACCATGGCCGGTCGGACGACACGGCCCTTCCATGAATAACCGGCGCGCATGACCTCGGCGACGACCGGACCCGACCCGTCGCCCTCACCCTCCTCGTGCATCACGGCTTCGTGAAGGTTCGGGTCGAACGGTGCGTCGGCCGGGTCGATACGTTCGAGGCCGTGCTTGGCCAGTGCGTCGAGAAGCGTGGTTCGCATCGGGGCCACGTCGTCGACACCGCTCGACAGAGCGCCGTCGAACGCGTCGAGCACCGGCAGCAGCTCACCGACGAGACCCTCATTGGCCCGCTGCCGGGCCTCGGTCTCGCGTTTGGTGACCTGCTTGCGATAGTTCTCGAACTCGGCCTGGATCCGCCGGGACGTCTCCAGGTACTGGTCGCGCTCGGCGGTCACCCGTTCCAGGTCGCCGACAAGACCCTCGACCGAGAGGTCATCCTCGGGGCCGCCGTCGGCGGGCCCGGCGGTAGGTCCGGCGTCGGGAACGGGCTGCTCGCTGCTGCCGTTTGCGGCGTCCTGAGGCGACGAGCTCAATGGGCCCGGGTCGGCCGGGTCGACGACGTTGTCGGCCGGCTCCGACCCGGTGTCGCTCATGGCATCGTGTTCCGTCTCGACCTCGCTCACGCGTCGTCCTCGGAGTCGTCCTCTTCCTCGACGATCTCGGCGTCGACGACCTCATCGTCGTCGGGCACGGAATCACCGGCGGCGGAGGCGCCCTCGGCGTTGGCGGCGGCCGACGCCTGCTCGTAGAGCTTCGTCGACACGGTCTGGCTTGCCGTCACCAGCTTCTCGGTCGAGTCCTTGATGGCCTCGATATCGTCACCGTCGAGCGCGGTCTTGACCTCGGTCAGAGCCTCCTCCACCGACTTCTTCTCGTCGTCGGGGATCTTGTCGCCCTGATCGGTCAGCAGCTTCTCGGTCTGGTAGACGAGCGAGTCGGCGTTGTTGCGGATCTCCGCCTCCTCACGCCGCTTGCGGTCCTCCTCGGCGTGGGACTCGGCGTCCTTCACCATCTGGTTGATCTCGTCGTCGGACAGGTTGGACTGACCGGTGATCGTGATCGACTGCTCCTTCTGGGTGGCCCGGTCGAGGGCCGAGACGTGCACGATGCCGTTGGCGTCGATGTCGAACGTGACCTCGATCTGGGGCACACCCCGGGGGGCGGGCGGCAGATCGACCAGCTCGAATTTGCCGAGGGTCTTGTTGTACATCGCCATGTCACGCTCACCCTGGAGCACGTGGATCTGCACCGACGGCTGGTTGTCGTCGGCCGTGGAGAACACCTCGCTCTTGCGGGTGGGGATGGTGGTGTTGCGCTCGATGAGCTTGTGCATCACGCCGCCCTTGGTCTCGATACCGAGCGACAGCGGGGTCACGTCGAGCAGCAGCACGTCCTTCACGTCGCCCTTGAGCACGCCGGCCTGGATGGCGGCGCCGATGGCGACCACCTCGTCGGGGTTGACGGTCTTGTTGGCCTCCTTGCCGGTCATCGATTCGACCAGCTCGGTCACGGCGGGCATACGGGTGGAGCCGCCGACCAGGATGACGTGGTCGATCTCGGCCTGCTTCTTGCCGGCATCGGCCAAGGCCTGCTCGACCGGCGCCTTGACCCGCTTGAGCAGATCGGCGGTGAGTTCCTCGAACTTGGCTCGTGAGAGCGTCAGTTCGAGGTGGAGGGGGCCGTCGGCGGTGGCGGTGACGAACGGCAGGTTGATGTTGGTGGACATGACCTGCGACAGTTCGATCTTGGCTTTCTCAGCCGCTTCCTTGAGCCGCTGGGCCGCCATCTTGTCGGCGCCCAGGTCGACGCCGTTGGAGTTCTTGAACTCCGTGACCATCCAGTCGATGATCGCCTGGTCCCAATCGTCGCCACCGAGCTCGGTGTCGCCCGAGGTCGACTTGACCTCGAACACGCCGTCGCCGATCTCGAGGATGGAGACGTCGAAGGTACCACCACCGAGGTCGAACACCAGGATGGTCTGATCCTCCTGCTCACCCTTGTCGAGCCCGTAGGCCAGGGCGGCCGCGGTGGGCTCGTTGATGATGCGCAACACGTTGAGACCGGCGATGGTGCCGGCCTCCTTGGTGGCGGTGCGCTGGGCGTCGTCGAAGTAGGCGGGCACGGTGATGACCGCGTCGGTCACGGTGTCGCCCAGGTAGGCCTCGGCGTCACGCTTCAGTTTCATGAGCGTGCGGGCGCTGATTTCCTGCGCGGTGTAGGTCTTGCCGTCGATCTCGTTCGACCACTTGGTGCCCATGTGGCGCTTGACCGAGCGGATGGTGCGATCGGGGTTGGTGATGGCCTGACGTTTGGCCACTTCGCCGACGAGAACCTCGCCGCCGTCCTTCGAGAACGCGACGACGGAGGGGGTGGTCCGTGATCCCTCGGCGTTGGGAATCACGACGGGATCGCCGGCCTCGAGGACCGAGACCACCGAGTTCGTGGTTCCGAGGTCAATTCCAACGGCTTTTGCCATGTTGTTTCAAGCTCCTGTTTGCTCTGATTCGCTGTGTATCGCTGTGGATTTCTGACTCTTCTGGAGTGATCGGCCGGCTCGACGAGGGGGATTCGCCGACGGCTGCCGGTTCGCCGCCTGTGAGTATGCAGCGAAGCACAGAGTCAATCCTACAAAGTTGAGTACATGATTATCAACTTTTATGAAGGATTATCACCCAGATCTCGCTTCGCCCCGCTTGGGGTCCCGGACAACGTCGGAGTAGTACCACCAACGCTCCCATCGCCTAGTCTTGGTACGGCCTGGGCCTCGAGATGCGAGGACTCGTGCCACCAGGGTCGTCGAGAAGGCAGGAGACGGGTGTGCCCGACCAAACCGAAACCCAGCAGGGTTGGCTGACCGAGGAGGACATCGCCACGGTCCGCGGCCGGGTGCCCATCGTCTACGTCGAAGCCGTGCCCGTGCGTGTCGACGATCACGGTGAGGTCACCCGAATCGGGCTGCTGCTTCGGGCCATGGCCGACGGCACCATCAGCCGCAGTGTGGTCAGTGGTCGGGTCCTGTTCGGCGAGCGGCTGCGTGACGCGCTGATCCGCAACATCGAGAAGGATCTGGGGTCGCTGGCCCTACCGAAGATTCCGGTCGATCCCACGCCGTGCACGGTGGTCGAATACTTTCCCGACGCCGGTGTCACCGGCTACACCGACCCGCGCCAGCACGCCGTCAGCCTCGTCTACGTCGTGCCGGTCGAAGGGATCTGCGAACCGTCGCAGGTCACGCTGGACATCGCCTGGCTCACGCCCGACGAGGCCGACTCGCCGGAGGTGCGGGCGGAGATGACGTCGGGTCAGGATCGACTGCTTCGTCTCGCACTGGCCCACGCCGGCTGTCTCCCGTAGCGAAACGGCCCGTAGGCTGTCCGCGAGGTAAACGGAGGAGCAGAGATGAAGGTCGCCATTTTGACCGGGGGCGGCGACGTTCCCGGTCTCAACCCGTGCATCAAAGCCGCGGTCAACCGGGTCGTCGACGCCGGGTCGGAGATCATCGGGATCCGGCGCGGTTGGGGCGGTCTTGTCGCCTGTAATCCGGCCGACCCGGACTCGCTCGCCGCCAACACGATGCCGCTCGACGCCGCCCGGGTCCGCACCGTCGACCGCAGTGGCGGCACCTTCCTCCACACCTCTCGCACCAACCCGGGCCGGGTCAAGGGCTCCGAGGTTCCCGACTTCCTCGCCGACCAGTTCACCGGTGACGGACCGCACGATCTGACCGCCCATGTGCTGTCGGTGCTGGAGGCGCTCGGCGTCGACGCGCTGTTGCCGATCGGCGGCGACGACACGTTGTCCTACGGGCTGCGTATGCACAACGAGGGCGTCCCGGTCATCGCCATCCCGAAGACGATGGACAACGACGTGCACGGCACCGACTACTGCATCGGCTTCTCCACCGCGGTCACTCGGGGTGTGGAGTTCATCCACAATCTCCGCACCTCGACCGGGTCGCACGAGCGGATTGCGATCGTGGAGCTGTTCGGTCGATACTCCGGTGAGACCTCGCTGATCACCGCCTATCTGTCCGGTGTGGATCGGGCGTTGATCTCCGAGGTGCCGTTCGAGATCGACCGCCTGGCGGAGATGGTCGTGGCCGACAAGGCCGCCAATCCCTCGCACTACGCGATGATCACGGTGTCGGAGGGGGCGACGGTCAAAGGCGGCGAGGTCCATCTGTCGGGTGAAGCCGACGCCTACGGACACCGCAAGCTCGGGGGGATCGGCCGGACCGTCGGTGACCTGTTGAAGGAGGTCACCGGGGAGGGCATCATCCTCCAGGAGGTGGCGTACCTCATGCGCTCGGGTCGACCCGACAGCCTCGATCTGATGGTGGCCACGAACTACGCCGTGATGGCCGCCGACCTGGCGCTCGAGGGATCCTCCGGCCGCATGGTCGCCCTGCGCTCGGGCACCTACACCAACGTCCCGATCTCGGTGACGGGCGAAGGCGTGAAGCGGGTCGACGTTGGCGAACTCTACGACGCCGAGAACTACCGCCCGAAGGTCCGCCACGTGGGCGGCAAGCCGATGTTCCTCTACTGAGGCCCGTTCGTCTCGTCCCTCCCACTCCGATCCCACCCGCGAACCGTGGTGGCTGAGGGCCCCATTTCCGGGGCCCTGAGTGTCCACGCTTGAGTCACACTGAGTGGCGGGCGGATCCAGGTTCTAGAATCGAACCCCTCGGCAGCGGGAGCTCCCTCGACAAACGTTTCCAGGGAGCAGCTCGTGACCAGCAGCCGCGGCCGGCACCATGTCGAGCACCGTTCTGCTCAGCAGCACGGCGTGATACTTCGAGACGAAGCGCTCGCGGCAGGTCTCAATCCGCGCCAGATCAAGCGTCGCTTGCAGCGGGGTCAATGGGTTCGCGGCCCGGCACAGGGCGTGTACCTGTTGCCGAGCTTCGCCGAGGATTCGTGTGCACAGCTGATCGCGGCTTGTCGGGCGCTCAACGGAATGCCGTGGGCTCAATCGGCGGTGGCGGTCTGGGATCTGATGCCGCACCCAATCCGGCCGGTGGTCGCCGTTCGGGATCGGCGATCGTGCGCATCGGTTGACATCGTCCGCCCTCGCAGACTCGATCATGTCTTCCTCACTCGACGCCACTGGGGCGACGTCCCCACCGTCGAATCAGCGATCGCCTCCATCTCCGCCACGACCTCTGCGGCCCGAGTCCATACGCTGCTCGAGGAGGCGCTTCGCCGCCAACTCACCACGAGCGAGCGGATCGCCGAGGCACTGGCTCGGTTCTGCTCCCAGGGTCGACCAGGATCGACGGTGCTCAACGAGGTGCTTCAACGCCGCATGGCGGACCACGCGGTGCCACTGTCCGACTGGGGCCGTTGGTTCGTCGACAAGCTCGAGGAGAGCGGTCTGGCTCGACCAAGATTGGAGTATCGCGTGCTCGATCGGCGCGGAGCGCTGCTGGCCCAGGTGGATGCAGCGTTCGTCGAGGCTCTAGTGGCGTTCGAACTCGACAGCGTGGCCCACCATCACGATCTTGTTGCATTCGAGCGCGATCGCATGCGGGATCTGCAGCTCGCCGCTGCCGGCTGGCGCACAATTCGAGTGACCTGGCATCAGTTCAACCACCGTTGGGACGACATCGTCGACGCGGCGCGATCCGCTCTCTCCGAGCGAACGCCGTAGCGCTCGAACTGTGCCGTCATCGGGCCCCAGAAGTGGGGGCCCTGGGCCGCCACGGTACGCCAACCTTCCGTCCGTGAACCGGAGGCGGCCGTCGACTCGACAGGGTGGGCATGAGAATCAACATTCTGATGGCGGCGGGTTTAGCGGTGCTCGGGTTGAGCGCGTGCGAGTACTCGGAGATCGACGGTGTCGGCACCCGGACGGCCGACGAGGAGTTCCCGCCCCAGTCCGATCTGACCGCCTTCGACGGCTGCGAACCGGGCGACTTGGGCCAGTGGCGGTTCGACGCCGAGATAACCAACAACACGCCGAACGTGGCCAGCTACGAGCTCACCGTGGCCTTCTACGACGACGACGTACGGCTCGGCGAGTTCTCGACCTGGGTACGCGACCTGAAACCCGACGAAACGGCGGCCGCCGACCAGGGATGGTGGATCGAGAACGGCGAGGACGTCACCCGATGCGAGGTGTTGACCATCAACCGATGGGGCTGACGCCGCGCTGAAACGGCCGTCAGTCGAAGCTGATGAGACTGGGGTTGTAGTCGCTGGGGGCTTCGTAGCCGAGCAGGTTCAGCACCGTCGCCGCCACATGGCTGAGGCCGGCACCGTCGACGGGGGCCATGTGATACTCACCGTCGTAGCGGGCGTCGTGGATGGCGAACGGCACCGGGCTGAGCGTGTGGGAGGTCTTCGGCGAACGCACCCCGTCGGCCGATTCGGTGTACATGATGTCGGCGTTGCCGTGATCCGCGGTGTAGATGAGGATGCCGCCCATCTTGTCGATCACCCGGAGCAATCGCTCGACGCACTCGTCCACCACCTCCATCGCCTGGGTGGTGGCGTCGAGATCGCCGGTGTGGCCGACCATGTCGCCGTTGGGGAAGTTGATTCGACCCCACCGGTACTCTCCGGATTCGAGCAGCTCGATCGTCTCGGCCGTGATCTCCCGCACCTTCATACCCGGCGTCTTGTTGAACTCGACGTTGTCGGACGGTATCTCGATGTAGGTCTCCAGGTCGGGATCGATGTGACCGGAGCGATTGCCGTTCCAGAAGTAGGTGACGTGCCCGTACTTCTGGGTCTCGCTGATGGCAAAACTGGTCAATCCCTCGGCGCACAGGTAGTGGCTCATCGTGCGGGAGATCGACGGCGGGGCGACGAGATAATTCGTCGGCACGTGGAGATCACCGTCGTATTCGAGCATCCCGGCGAAGAACACGTCGGGGTGGGAGTAGGAGCCGCCACCGGTTCGGTCGAACGGCGTGAACTCCGACTCCTCGTAGGCCCGTGAGATCTCGATGGCCCGGTCACCCCGGAAGTTGAACAGGATGACGGTGTCGCCGTCGGCCATCGTGCCGATCGGGTCGCCCTCGTGATCCACGATCACGAACTCCTCGAGGTACTGGTCACCTCGATCGGTTTCGGCATACATGGTCTCGACCGCGTCGGCGGCCGAGGAGAACGCACGGCCGACGCCGTGAGTGTGACACCGGTAGCCTCGCTCGACCATCTCCCAGTCGGCCTCGTAACGGTCCATCGTGATGTACATGCGGCCGCCGCCCGATCCGATCTGGAAATCGGCGCCGTCATAGGTGTCGTTGATCTCGGCCAGCACGGCCTCGGTGGCCTCGATGTAGTCGAGCGCCGAGCGGGAGGGCACATCGCGCCCGTCGTGGAGGATGTGGACCCGGGCTCGACGAACCTCGTCTTCGGCGGATCGGCGCAACATGGCGTAGAGGTGGTCGGTGTGGGAGTGGACGTTGCCGTCGGAATGCAGCCCGAGCAGATGCAACGTGCCGCCCTCGAGTCCGCGCTCGATCGCGGTCCGCCAGTGCTCGGAGTCGAAGAGCGAACCGTCGGCCAATGCGTTGTTGACGAGCTTCGCCCCTTGATCGAAGATCCGGCCGGCGCCGAGCGCATTGTGACCGACCTCCGAGTTGCCCATGTCATCGTCGGTGGGGAGTCCGACGGCCACACCGTGGGCCGCCAGTTCGGTGTAGAGCGCCGAGTCCGCCAGGGCATCGAGGGTCGGGGTGTGGGCTCGGTGGACGGCGTTGGAGTCGACCGGTGGGGCCACCCCGACGCCGTCGGCGACAATGACGAGCAGCGGCCCGGAACGACCGTTGAACATCGGGAGCGGCTGGAGGGCGAGGGCCGGCGTCGTCGTGTCGGGTTCGGTGGCTGCCATGCTTCCAGGATAGGTGCAGTCCCGGGTGACGACCTTTCCGGGCAGGCCGACCGGGTGTTCGGGCGGAGTCCTACATCCAGTCGACTCGACCCGACGTCAGATCGTAGACGGCCCCGACCACGCTGAGCTCACCGGCATCGACCATTGCGGCGATGACGTCGCTCGACTCGGTGATCGCAGCGACGACATTGCGGACGTTGGCCTCGACAGCCCGCTGCACCAGTTCGCTGTCGTCGCTTCCCGGCGTCGACCGGCCACCGGATGCTTCCTCGACCGCCGGGGTGATCTTGGCCAGCAGCCCGGTCAGATGGCCCAGCTCGACGCCGTCGCAGGCGCCCTTCACCGCGCCGCAGGCCGAGTGTCCGAGCACGACGATGGTCTTGACCCCGGCGACCTTGGAGGCGAACTCGAGGCTGCCGAGGACGTCACCGTCGACGACGTTTCCGGCGGTGCGGGCTGCGAACACATCGCCGATTCCGAGATCGAACACGATCTCGGGCGGCACCCGACTGTCGATGCACGACACGAACGCGGCCAGCGGGTGCTGGCCATCGACGGTCGCCTCGATCTCGGCGTACCAGTCACGTTCGGTGGTGGCGCCGGAGGCGAAACGATCGTTTCCGGCCCGGAGCCAGTCGACCACCGACCCGGGAGTTGCGGCGGCCTGGGATTCAGCGGTTTGGACGTCGGTCATCGGAAGTCATGCTCCTTCGAGTTGGTTCAACGGTTCAGGGCTTGAGGGGCTTTGAGCAGTCTGGTTGCCGGGCACCACGCGGCGACGGGTGAGCCGGGCTCGGACATGAGCCGCCTCGGATCCCGGAGGTTGGGGGCCAGCGGCCGCGGCCATTGCCGCCTCGTGGACATCCTCATGGACTCCGTCGACCCGTTCGGGAATCTCGGTTCGGTCGAGGATCTCGAGCACCGGACCCCGGTAGGAGGCGATGTGCACCGCAACGCCTTCGTCGTCCAGCTCATCGAGAAGCTCGGTGAGCGTGTCAGCCGCACTGCTGTCGACATCGTTGACCGACGACAGGTCCAACACCAGCGCGTGGGGGTCCTGGCTCAGCAGACGCCGGATCTGGTCCTTCATGAAGCTGACGTTCAGGTAGTTGAGTGACGTGTCGAAGCGGACCACGGTGACACCCGGGACCTGTTCGGCCTCCTGATATCGCTCGATGTCGCGCCATCGGTCGGAGTCGTTGATACGTCCGAGCACGGCGACGTGAGGCTGCATGATCCGCTCGGCGACCACGATCGCCGAGCCGAAGGCGGCAACGAGGATTCCCAGATCGACACCGAGTGCCAGGGTGGCGACGAAGGCCCCGACCATCGTGTAGGCGTCGGCGCGGCGGACTCTCCAGATCTCCCGCATGGCGTCGACATCGAAAAGGCCGACGATGGCCAGCAACACGATCGCCCCGAGCGTGGCCTGCGGCAGCCGCTCGAACAACGGGGTCAGGAGCACGAGCACGAGGACGATGGTGGCCGCCGTGACGATGCCGGCGGTCTTGGTCCGGGCCCCGGCGTCGTTGTTGACCGCCGTGCGGGAGAAGGCCCCGCCGATCGGGTAGCCGCCGAACACGCCGGCGGCGAGGTTGGCGGCGCCGAGGCCGATCAGCTCACGGTTGGGGTCAAGGTCGTAGCGATGTTCGCGGGCGTAGACCTTGGCCACGGCGATGGCCTCCAGCACCCCGACCAGCGTGATCGTGAACGCCGAAGGCAGGAGCTGGACCGTCAGGTCGGTCAGCGTGTCGACGCCCGGCACCGTGAGGGGTGGCAGCCCCGACGGTATGTCGCCGACCAGGCTGACCCCGCGTTCACCGAGGCCGAACGCGGCCGACGCGGCAATGGCGGCCACGACGGCGATCAACGCGACCGGCGCTCCCGGCACAGCCCGCCGAACGCCGACCATGACCAGCAGCGAGGCCACACCGACCGCAACCGTCAGCCAATGCAGCCCGCCGAGCGCGGATACGTTTGCCGCCACCGTTCGTAGCCAACCGTCGGCACGGTCGGGATCGGTGCCGAGAACGTGGCGGATCTGGCTGGTGCCGATGATGATCGCGGCCGCCGCGGTGAAGCCGACCAGGACGGGATGGCTGAGAAGCCGCACGACGAACCCGGCGCGGAGCAATCCGACCGCCACGTGGATCACACCAACCAACAACGCCAGCACGGCTGCCGCGGTGAGGTAGTCGGCGCTCCCCTCGTCGGCAACACCGGCAAGCGCATTGGCGCTGACGAGCGAAACGATGGCCACCGGCCCGACTCCCAACTGCCGGGAGGAGCCGATCAGGGCGTAGGCCAGAAGCGGGAAGGTGGACGCGTACAGCCCGACCTCCGGGGGAAGCCCGGCGAGGAGGGCGTAGGCCATTCCCTGGGGAACAAGCATGGCCGCGACCGTCACTCCGGCCGCCATGTCGGCGCGCAGGTGGGTACGGGAAAAGATGCCGCTGGTTACGGACTCGAGAGAGATCATGAGGCGGGGGGAGGGCTCGGGGGCGGGGGAATCTCGGCGTCTCTACCCGATCCGCTGGACCCGAAACCGGTGTTTTCGGTATCAACTCGGAGTAGATCGGCGAGACGTTCGACGTGGGGTTCGGCCACCATCGTCAGGTGATCACCTTCGACGACACGGATCGTGAGTCCGCCGGCGGCCACCGGCCGCCAGCCGAGGTCGATGTCGAGGAAGTGGCCGGTGAAGGGATCGTCAGCCGCCTTGTACACGGCCATGGGCGCCGGATACGGCTCGTACTCGTAGCGAACCTGGCTCTGGATGTTCTCCTCGATGAACCGCCGGACCTCGAGGCGATGGCTGGGTTCGAGGCCGAGGCGACGACGCAGCCCGGTCTCACCGAGTTCGGCGATACGGCGCAGCTTCGTCATCTGGAAAGCGGTGCGGCCGACCACGTAGTCACGGGGATCGTCGCGCAGGGCCCGCAGGTGAGTGGCCAGCCGGCCCCGGAGTCCGAGCTCCTCCTGCAGTTGCTCGGCGTCCGGCCCGACGGCATCGAAGAGTGCCAGTAGCTTGACGTCGCGGCCGGAGGCCACCAGCTGTTGTGCCGTCTCGAACGCCACTACACCACCGAGCGAAATGGCCACGAGGACAACAGGGCCGTCGGGGCGGATCCGGTTGATCTCGGCGACATACTCGGCGGCGATGCCAACCACCGACGTCGGCCCCTCCGTCCGGAGGTCGGCGTCGTGGGTCGGCTGGCCGAGCCCGTACATGGGCTGGTCGTTGCCGAGACGGGCCGACAGCGGCCTGAAGAAGGAGCAATCGATACCCAGGACATGGATGGCGAACATCGGCGGCCGGCTGCCGTTGGGTTGTATCGGCACCAGGAAGGCGCTCTGGTCGTGGTGGTCGGCGGCACCGGGTCGGGACGGGTCATGGGCGGACAAGGTGCCGGCGTCAGCCGTGGAGTCGTCGGTGGCGTCGATCGCAGCGACCAGGGCCCGTGGCGTCTGCGCCCGGTACAACGTCGAGACCGGGATCCGCACCTCGAACCCGTCCTCGATGGCCAACAGCAACTCGATGGCCGTCAGGGAATGGCCGCCGTGGTCGAAAAACGACTCGTCGACTGTGAACGACGGCAGGCTCAGAGCCTCGGCGAACAGCGCAGCCATGGCCGACTCTCGAGCGGATGCGACGCTCGGGTCGGTTCGAACTCCGCTCACCGCGGCGACCGCCGGATCGCGGTGGTCGCCCTCGAACGATGTCTCCAGCTCGGCCACCGCCCGGCGGTCGAGCTTGCCGTTGGCCGTCTGCGGCAGGTCGGACCGGAACCGGTACACGGCGGGACGCCACAGCGGGGGCAGCGCATCGATCACGACCGCCCGGAGGGTCGTCTCCAGGGCCGGACTCTTCTCGTCGGCGTCCTCGGTGGCGATCCAGGCAGCCAGCCTCTGCCCACTCGACGCCGTGACGACGACACCCCGGACGCCGGGCACGGTGGTCAGCACTCGCTCGATTTCCTCGGGCTCGACCCGCACGCCGCCGACGTTCAGCTGATTGTCGACCCGTCCCAGATAGTGCACGACGCCGTCGACGACGGCGGCCCGGTCGCCGGTGGCGTAGGTGGTGCCGAACTGCTCGGCCACACCGGCCCCGCCCAACACCAGTTCACCGGCGACCTCGGTCGGGCGGACCGTCCCGTCGGCGCCGCGCACCTCGAGCCAGGTGCCGGCGATGGGCACCCCGATCGGGACCGGATCGTCGCCGAATCGGACGTGATGGGCGGTGGCCCAGACGGTGGCCTCGGTCGGCCCGTACTCGTTGGTCAACCTCGACAGGGGAAAGCGTCGGTAGTGCTCGTCGACGAGCGCGGCCGGGCAGGCCTCGCCGGCCACGATCACCTGGCCGGGCCACTGCTGCTCGTCACCGATTGGCCGCAATCGTCCCCGCCGCTCCATGGACTCGATCACGGCCTGGTACAGGGTCGGCACCATGAGCGTGTGGCTGATCTTTTGTTCGACGAGCAGATCGGCGAGGGCATCGACGTCGTGGATCTCATCGGTGGCCGGCAACACCAGGGTGCCACCCTCGGCGAGCGTCCAGAAGATGCCCGCCACACTCGAATCGAACGACACGCTCGACACCATCAGGTACCGGAAATCGTGGACGGCACCCGACGCCTCGATCGGCGCGCCGATGGCGTCGAGTGCGTAGAACGGGGAGCGGGCCACGGTGCTCGCCGTGAGCCGGCCGTGCGAGATCAACACCGGTTTCGGCTCCCCGGTGGACCCGGACGTGAAGATGAGATACGCCGGATCCTCCGCGTCGACGGCCGGCAGGGCCGGCGGCGGAGCGTCGGCGCGATTTTGCGCGGCGGAGGTCTCCTCTCCCGCCACGGTGTCGACCAGCTCGCCATCGACCACGACCCGGGCACCGGACCGTTCCAGGAGCAGATCACGGCGGGCACGAGGATAGGTGGGGTCGATGGGCACGTAGGCCCCTCCGGCCCGCAACACCCCGACAATGGCCACCAGTAGGTCGACGGAACGGTCGACGGTGACGGCAACCGGTTCACCCGGCCCCACCCCGGCGACGATCAGGTGCTGGGCGAGCGCCGTCGAGCGTCGATCGAGTTGGGCCCAGGTCAAGGATCGGCCGCCGCAGACGACCGCCGCCGATTCGCCGCCGGCATCCAGCAGCTCGCTGATCCGGGCGATGAGCGGCCGGGATGCATCCGCCGGTAGATCCGGCCCGTCGAGGCGGCTCGGGTGGTCGAGGCCGCCGATCGGGACCGTCGAGCCTGTCATCGCCACCAGGGCCTCATCGATCGCGGCGAGCAACCGTTCGGCCTGGGCGCCGGTCATCACCGATCCCCGGTATTCGAGGCTGATGTCGAGCCGGCCCGAGCGGCGTTCGACGAAGATCGTGGCATCGGCCACTGCAGATCCGTTGGACAGGACCGCCTGCTCGACCGACTCGGCCCCGACGGTGGCCGGTCCGAGATCGTCGAAGGCGACGTAGATCGAGGGGGCGGCCGCAGGCAACCCGGCATCGCGCCGATCGGCCAGGATGCGGGCCAACGGGAATGCCCGGTGGCCGAGGGTGTCGCCCAAGCGGCGGGCCACGGACACCGGATCGCGATCGACGACCATCGGCACGGTGTTGAGGAAGTAACCGACGAGAGAATCGGCGGACGGTTCGGTTCGGGTCGACGTGATCAATCCGACCTCCACCTCCGCCCCGGTGCAGAACGGGCGCAGCGCCGAACCGATGGCGCAGAGGGCGACGGCGAAGGCCGACGCCCCCTCGGCGCGGTCGAGGGCATCGGGTGACACCGAGGCGGCTCGCACCAGGAAGCCGTCGGGCTCGGCGTCGAAGACCACGAAACCGGGCCTGCTGCCCCGCCCGACGTCGGCGTCGAGCCAGTACCGCCGATCCCGGTCGTGTCGACGAAGCTGTTGCCAACCGCAGTAGCCGCCGTAGTCGGCGGGCAGCGGTTCGGGTTCGGCGCCCGCCAACAAGGTGTTCACCTCGTCCCAGATGATGTCGAAGCTCTCGGCGTCGGCCGATGCGTGGTGAACGACGAGCAGCACCGCGGTCGGGCCGTCGGCGACGGGTTGGACGAGGCAGCGAAGCAGAGGCCCGGCGTCGAGGTCGAACGGTGCCCGGTGGGCGACGGCCAGTACCTCCGACAGATCCTTGTCGGCGACCGGATCGGCGACCCGGAACGACAGCGCCTCGGCTCCCGACAACCGGCGCCGGTTCGCCCCGTACGTCCACGACAGCGGCTGGTGCCGCTCCACGACACGCTCCAGCGCCTGGCGCAGGGCGGCCTGATCCCGGAGGACAACGGCGGCCGGTTCGAGCCGATAGACCCGCCCGATGTTGTACATGACGTCGTCGGGACGGGCCGCCTGATCGAACAGGATGGCCTGCTGACCCGGCGACAGTTCCGGCGTCTCCTCGACGGGCGCCGGTGGTGGGGGCGTGGACGAGGGCCCTGTGATGTCTCCGGCCTCGCCCGCGGCCGCCGCCGACTCGGTGCCGATCAGCGTGTCGAGCACCGCGCCGAGGGCGCGGGGTGTGGTGTGGCGGAAGGCGAGATCCTCGGACGCGTCGACCGACAGTGTCTCGGAGAGCGCCACGATCGCCTCCAGTGCGGCCAGCGAGTCACCGCCGATGGCGAAGAAATCGTCGTCGACGCCGATGGGTTCGATGCCGAGCACCTTCTCCCACACTCGAACCACCGATCGTTCCGTTGGGGTCGACGCCTCGACGTGGAGGCCGGCCGAGGGGCGGTGGATCCGCTGCGGCGGCGGGAGCGCGGCGGTGTCGAGTTTGCCGTTGGCGGTCATCGGCAGACGGTCGACGGGAACGAAGGCGGCCGGAATCGCATAGTCGGGAAGACGGCGGCCGAGGAAGGCACGCAGTTCGGCACCGTCGGGCGTGTCGGCCGATCCCGAGTCCGATTCGAACCAGGCGGTCAGCACCTCCCGCCTGCGGGGCTGATAGCCGACCTCGGCCAGCATCGCGCCGATCTCGTCGAGGTCGAGCTGATCGTCGAGTTCGGCGATGGCCTCGTCTCGGGTCTTGTGGCCCAGGCGAACATCCCAGGCATAGGGGATGGCGTAGTTGTGGTAACCCTGCTCGGTCAGGTGGGTGTGGATGCCGGCGGCGTTGATCAGGCAGTTGGTGGAGCGACCGGTGTCGGCAGGGCGCACCCAGGGCGCCCGGTTGGTCAGGAAGTCGAGCATCTCCGACAGTTCGACATCGACGTAGCGGTAGAAGTCGACGTAGCGGATGCGGGAGAACACGTCGTCGGTGGTGAAGATGTCGGTGTCGAGGAGCCGGTTGGCCGCGTCGTCGGCCCGGTGGTAGATCTTGCGGGCCTCGAGCACCGCCCGGTCGATGGCGGCGGGATCGAACCGGTCGAGGTCGAACTGTTGGGGGATCAGCCGCGTTTCGAACAGTTGACCCCGGGAGAGCCCGGTCACGATGATGGGGATCCCGAGCTCCGCCGCCCGGTTGGTGGCCAGCGTGTAGATCGTCTTGTAGCACCCGTTGCAGACGTTGGAGTGGGTGGCCAGCGAGTCGGCGAAGATGGCGTTCATGGCCTCGGTGGTCACGAACTCGTGGTCGATACCGAGATCGGCCACCGAGCGCCTGATGTTGTCCTTCGCGCCGGTGGAGATGAAGCCGTTGTCGAGCGTGATCGCGTAGGGTCGGGCCCCCATCTCGACCAGCCGATACAGGGCGTAAGTGGAATCCTTGCCGCCGCTGAGCAGATGGAGTACGTCGTGGTCACCGGTGCGGTTCGACCGGGCCTTCTCCAATTCGGTCCGCAGTTCGTCGGGGTCCTTGAACCAGCGGTCGGCAACCGGAGCGACCGCCTCGTAGGCGTGGCACGTCTCGCAGATGCCGGCCTCGTCGAAGGCCACGCCGGGCACGTTGTCGGGTAGCCCGCATCGGCGGCAGTGCGCGGTCGGGTCGGCGGCCGACGGCGCCCACAACCGCACCGCCGCCCGGTCTATCGCCGGATGCTCGGCGATGGCCTGCTCGACCTCCACCGGTTCGAGCCGGCGGCCACCGACCTTCACCTGCTCGTCGATACGCCCCAGATAGACGAGTTGATCATGGCCGTGGAGGCGGACGAGGTCACCGGAGCGGTAGAAACGGCGGCCGTCGACCTCGATGAACGGTGACGGTGGCGATGACGCGGACACAGACGATGACACAGCGTCGAGGTAACCGGCGGTGAGACCCCGGTGATGGATCAGCAACTCCCCCGCGACGCCCGGCGGGACGGGCTGCAGGTAGCGGTCGACCACCACCAACGTCACGCCCGGGGCCGGGCGCCCGATCGGCACCTCCGGGAGCTCGTCGACGGCGTCCGGGGCGACCTGGTGGATCATGCAGCCGACGACGGCCTCGGTCGGACCGTACTCGTTGAAGATCCGGGCCTCGGGGTTGAACGCCAGGACATGGCGGGCGAGCGCCGAACCGAACGCCTCGCCGCCGACGATCAACGTTCGGAGCCGGTGATCGGACGGGAGCAACATGATCAGGATCTCGAGGTGCGATGGTGTGGCCTTGGCCCAGGTGATGTCGGTGGCCGCCGCCACCTCGGTCAGACCGCTGACACCGTCGGCGCCGATCACGAGCAGCCGGCCGCCGGTCAGGAGGGGTACGAACAACGTCGTGATCGTGAGGTCGAAGGTGAGCGCGCTGAACAGGGGTGCCACCGGCGGTTTGTCGGCTTCGACGTAGGCGTCGAGCGCGAACGCCAGGTAGTCGGCGAGGCCTCGCCGGGTTATGGGAACCCCTTTGGGCTCGCCGGTCGAACCCGAGGTGAAGAGCAGGTAGGCCTCGTCGTCGGCCTGCCTCGGCACGGGTTCGAAATCGACGGCCCCATCATCGTCGACCCCATCATCGTCCCGGTTCGCCTGGCGGCCGACGGCGTCGATCGAGTCGACGACAACCGCGCACCCGGCCCGCTCGATCAACCGGCGTCGCCGGTCGATCGGCTGTGACGGGTCGAGGGGCACGAAGGAGCAGCCGGCCGCCAGCGTGGCCATGATGGTGACGACGGCCTCGGGCGACCGTGGAAGATCGACGGCGACCCTCGAACCCGGTGTCGCCCCCTGATCGGTCAGCCAACGGGCGGTTCGCCGGATCCAGGCGGCAAGTTCGACGCCGCTGTACCGGCGGTCGCCATCGACGAGGGCGGTATCTCGCCGGCCGTCGAGACCGGCCAGCAGGCGATCGATCACCGAGGCATGTGACCCCGGTGCCGCACCGGCCATGCCGACGTCGGTGGCGGCGGCCGGTTGGGGCCCGGCCCCCCACTCGGCCAGTAGCCGCCGTTCGTCTGGCGTGGGGAGTGCGAACGATCCGAGCGGCGTGTCGGGATCCGTGACGAGACGCCGCAACGCCGAGACGAGGTGGTCGACGGCATGGCGGCGATGGGATGCATCGGCGGCCCGATGGGCGACGTCGAGCGCAAAGCTGAACCCGATGCCGTCGACGCTGCCGTGCTCGGGCGCCGCGGCGTTGGTTGTCTTGACTGCAGCGGCGGCATCGGACGGCGCGTAGCGGGTCATCTGCAGCCGCACGAGATGACTCCGGTCGATCGCCCCCGGGTGGATCCAACGGGTGGTGGCCCGGTGTGGCCCGAACCGGTTCTGTTCGGCGCGGGGGATGATGTTGACGACGGCACTGAAGTCGGCGGCCGGACTGGTGCCGGGCGCCGCGTTGCGGATGGTCTCCACAACAGCCCTTCCCACCCGGGCGTGCAGGCTGCGGAAGGTGTCGTTTGGCTCCACGACGATGTCGACCGGGAAGACCTCCATGGTCAGGCCGATCAGATCCCTGGTGGCCGGACGGCCCCGATGGTGCACCGGCATGCCGATGGCGAACCGGTCGGCCCCACTCACCCGGTGCAGGTGCACGGCCAGTGCCGTCATCAGCAGCACCGTCCATGACAGATCCGGGCTGAGGAGCTTCATGTCGGCGTCGAGCCGGTTTGCGATCTGCCGGACGAGGGCATCGTCGACGGGCACCGGGAGCCGGATGGCCGCGCTCGGTGATTCGTCGCCGGCCGAGCGGGCGTCGACCGGCCGGTACAGGCGGTCGAGCTCGACCGAGGGCGGTCGAGCGGACCAATGCTTTCTCGCCCGCTCGTGCGACCGGTTTCCGACGTGGCCGGCTGGGTCGAACTCGGCGGCCACCCAGTCGTAGTACGAACGAGACTCGCCGACGTCCGAGCGATCGGCCGACGGCTCGCTGCCGGCGAAGTAGGCGTCGGCCGTCGCTGCGAACACCAAGGCCGATGACGTGGCGTCGGTGATCACGTGATGCAGGTTCAAGTACCACGAGCAGGTGCCGTCGTCATGAGCCACGATCAGGCTGTCGAAACCGCGCCGGCTCATGTCTAGCGCGGTCCGACACCGTTCGGCCGCCAACTCCTCGGCCTCCCTTGGCGATCCGGAGAGTATCTCCGTCAGCTCACGCCAGTCGGCCTCGACGTCGATCGGGAACAGGCCGACGTCGTCGCCGTCGGGCCCACGCCGGATCGTCGTCCGAAGAACGTCCTGGGCGGCAACCACCGTTGCGAAGGCCCGCGCCAGACGCCGAGGATCGATCGGACCATCGATGTGTGACACCAACGCCGTGTTCTGCACGGGGGCGTCGCCGTTCAGACGCTGGGAGGTCCACAGCGACCGTTGCATCGGCGAGAGCACCCGGCCCCGAGGACCAGTGGGCTGCAGGGCGACCGCGACGCTACCGCCGGACAACGCACGCCCCCCGTTGTGCCCCGACGGGCGGTGCCAACATCAACCTTCTCCCTTTTTACCGCAGCTACTCACTGTACGAAGACGCGCAAATTTCGGAACCGGTGGGCTCCGAAAACTTCCCATACATTCAACTTGTTCGGGACTTGGTGGGCGTCCAAACCTTCTATCGTTGAGCCGGTCCATGCAGATGCATCAACGGGTGGGGAGACGGACCATGATCCGACGAGTTCTTGGCAGGGTGGGGATGATGACGGTGGCGGTACTGTGTGCCGCGATCCTTTTCACCCTCGGCACCGCGGCCTCCGCGCACAGCGGCGACCAGACCTATGTCTACCTCGACGTGACCCAGTCGAGCCTGAGCGGCCGGATCGAGGCTCCGATCCCGGACATCCGCACCGCGCTGGGAATCAGCGAGGACGTGGGCAATGAAGAGGTGGTCGAGGACTACGAGCGTGAGATCGTCTCCTACCTCGCCGACCACATCGAGTTCAGCGTCGACGGTGAAACGTGGCAGGAGAGCTACGACGACGTGTTCGTCTTCTTCTCCGACGAACCCGAAGTCGACGACAACTACCTCGTCGCCCCGTTCACCATCACCGTGGAGGGCGAGGTGCCCCGAACCTTCGACCTCCGCCTCGATCCGTTCGTCGACGAGATCGACGGGCGGGCCGCGTTGCTGCTGATCGGCAACGACTGGGCCGGTGGCGTGATCGAGAACGGCTGGGAGTCGTTGACCACGTTCGACGACGGCAGCCGGCAACAGGAGATCGATCTCGGCCAACCGAGCGGGTTCAAGAATCTGGTGGCCAGCGTCAAGCAGGGCGTCAACCACATCCAGACCGGCCCGGACCACATCCTGTTCGTGCTCGTGTTGCTGCTTCCCGCCGTGCTGGTGTTCGACTCGCGGTGGTGGCCGACCAGCGGATTCGGTGCGTCACTGTGGCGGGTTCTGAAGATCGTCACGATGTTCACCATCGCCCACTCGATCACCTTCACGCTGGCCGGGCTCGAACTGTTGCCGTTGCCGCCGTCGAAGCTCGTCGAGTTCATCATCGCGCTGTCGATTGCGGCCGCCGCGCTGCACAACATCCGCCCCGTGTTCCCCAACCGGGAGTGGCTGCTGTCGTTCGTGTTCGGCCTCTTCCACGGCATGGGCTTCGCCTCGCTGGTCGACGGGCTCGACGTGTCACGCAGCACCCAGCTCATCTCGTTGCTCGGCCGCAACCTCGGCATCGAGATCGGACAGGCTGTCGTCGTGCTGTTGTTGTTCCCCGCGCTGTACCTGTTGCGGCGAACCCGCTTCTACCGGCCCTTCTTCGTGGCGGCCTCGGTGGTGATGTCGGTGGTCGCCCTGGTGTGGATGGTGGAACGCCTGGCCGAAACCGACCTCGGTATCAGTGCCATCATCGACCCGGTCTTCGCCTGGCCCCGCATCCTGTTCGTGGTGATCGCGCTCACGATGGCGGCCGCCGCGGCGTTCCAGGTCGAGTCGGCTTCCTCCCGACTCCTGCCGACGATCGTCGACGTCCGGGATCCCGAGGCCGATGAGGCGACGGCGAACGCAGATCGGGAGAAGGCGGACCGGGAGAAGGCGGACCGGGAGAAGGAGGCCAGCCGATCATGAGCACCGACAAGCTCACCGCCGAGCTGCCTGCCGGCTTCTCCGAACGGCTGTTGAAGTTCGTGAACACCGAGGTGTCGCTGGTCAGCGAGGAGATCGAACCCGAGACCGATCTGCTCTTGACCGGTGCCGTCGACTCGCTCGGTGTGATGAGCATCACCGGCTGGATCGAGGATGAACTCGGCGTCGAGGTCGACGCCACCGAGATCACCCTCGACAACTTCCAGACGATCGAGCGCACCCTCCGCTACTGCGGAACAAAGCTCACCTGAGGTTCGTTCTCGTATCAGTCAGTCCAGCGGGGTGAAGGCCCGGTGGTGAAAATGATCGGCGCGCCGCATCGTCGTCTGCCGATTCCCGATCGGGTTGACGATCAGCGAGAAGATGCGCCGGGGCCACGGTGACATGTTTGGCGGTGAACCGTGGACGACCGAGTCGCCGAAGATCAACATGGTGCCGGCCGGGCCCTTCGGGCTGACGAGGCCTCCCCGTTCGGCCAGCGGGCCCACCACGCCGGGGCCGACGGTCCACAGGTCGTAGCTGGTGGTGACCTGATCGAGCGTCGCCGGCGCGGGACCGTCGAGGTGCGACCCGGCCACGAACATCAGCGGGCCGTTGAACTCGGTCACATCGTCGAGGAAGATGTGCATGTTGAGCGCCAGCGGCTCGGGTACGCCGTCCTCGTGGTGATGGGTGGCGAAGTCGTGGTGCCACTGCCACTGCTCTCCGACGAACGCCTCCTTGACGTTGACCTTGACCTGCTGGGCGTACACGTCGACGTCTCCCAGGATCTGACCGGCCGGCACCAGGAACCGGGGATCGTTGACGAGACGGTGGAACACCTCGTGTCGGAGATGGAGGCCCATTGCGGTTCGCACCGCACCGCTCGACTTCTCGCGGATGTTCTCGGCCACGTCCTCGTCCATGAGTTCGGCGAGAGCGGCATTGATGTCGGAGACTTCGGCCCCGCTAAAGCGCCCAGGCAGCACGGTGACCCCCTCCCGCCGGAAGGTGACGAGCTGATCGTCGGTGAGGGCCTGACCGTGGGTCACAGTCTTGATCGTCTCAGATCTCGGAGCCGAGGAAAAGAGGGAACCCGGTCCACCCCCCTCTGCGCGTTCGCGGGTGATAACGGTCAAAAGTGGTCGAAATCACCCGCGAACGCACAGGTGTGGGGCCCGATTGGGACCTTTGGCCGTATCCGGATTTGCCGACCAATTGGAGACTGGAGGCTGGAAGCACCAAGTCGGTGCTTCCAGTTCGGAGGTTGGAAATGGCCAGGAAACTCAAGGGCCTTGGAACCGTACTCGCCGTCATCGGCGCGGTCTGCCTGATCGCGTCCGGGGTCGCTCTCTACCGAACCCAGCAGGGAATGGATGCACTGCGCAGTTTCAGCGCGGCCCAAGATGTGACGCTGGCCTACGACGACGACGGCAACCTGATCGACCGGGGCACCACCGAAGGTGCTGACGCCATCATGGCGATGCTGACCGACGAGTGGGGCTATCCGGTGCTCGACGGTGAACTCGATCCGGACGATCCGGTCGTCAACACAGCGTCGGAGTACATGTACCAGATGGCGACGATCGTCTACCACGTCCGCAACGGCACGCAGACCGTCGTGCTCGACGAGGACGTCGACTACAACGGTGAGACCTTCGCCGCCGGCACGTACGAGTTCGACGTCGACGGTCGCTACTGGACCGGCTTCGATCGCCAACACCCCATCGAGGGCCCAGCCCGCGAGCAGGCGTGGTCGGGCACCGTCCACGGCCTGGTCGGCGAGCTCGGCGTCGGGGTTGTGACCCACACCTCGATCCAGGTGGGCTATGCGATCTCGGGTGTGCTGGCGACCCTCGGATTGCTGTCGCTGCTCACGGGGCTCGGCATGTTCTGGGTCGCACGGGAACCCGAGCTCACGCTGAACGGGTCCAAGGCCACGTCGGCCAAGGCCACCGAGCGGGATCTGGTCAAGGCCTAGGGCCACCCTTCCCGCCGGTTCGATCGTCCGGACGGTGTGCCAGGGCTCGGCACACCGTCCGGCGATCGGTTTTTCGATTTGCCGTCCGTCTTGACACCCGCTGATCGATCGGCAACAAAGGTGGGGGGTGGCTCGCCCGACCGTGCGTCGGTGTCGGTCACCGTGCTCCCGGACCGCCGGTCTCGGGACGTCCGAGATGAGGGGGCTCATGACCGACACCACGACCACCGCTGCCGCCACGAATGCCGTGAACGCCGCGAACGCCGACACTGAGGGCGACGGCGATCCCACCACCGACGGCGAATGCGGGCCGCCGCTGACTCCGTGCGACATGATCATGAAAGGCGGCCTGTCCTCGGGCGTCGTCTATCCGGGCACGGTGCGCCGTCTCTCGCGGGATCACCGATTCGTGAACGTGGGAGGCGCTTCCGCCGGAGCCATCGGCGCCGCGGTGGCCGCGGCCTGCGAGTACCACCGCCAGAACGGGGAGCTCGACAACAGGGGCGGTTTCCGCCGGCTCAACACACTGCCCAGAGATCTGGGCCAGAACATGTTGGACATGCTTCAGCCGTCCGAGGACCTCGTACCACTGTGGACATTCCTCGTCGGCGAGATGAAGCGCCGAACCGACAAGTCGATTGTGGGCGAACGGCCCGACGGTGCAGCCACCGTGCTGGGGCGGTACATGTTCCGGGCCTTGCGCACCAACGCCGCGGTCACCGACACGGGCATCCTCGCGATCGCCGTCGCCGCCATCGCCATCGGAACCTTGGGCGGGGGCTGGATCGCTTTCGCCGTCCTGTTCGCCGTGCTCGCCGCAGCACTGCTCGTCGCCTGGGTGACGTTCGACTTCACCCGATCCGCCGTGTCCTCCATCGAGGACAACAACCTCGGTATCTGCGACGGCCACACCCGCCAGACGGGCAACGGAAGTGATCCCGTCACCGACTGGATCAACGAGCTGCTGTCGGAGTGTGCCTTCGGCTGGCCCGAAGGAGCGGACCGCCCCAGTCGGAGGGTTCTCACATTCGGCGACCTGTGGGGTGGCGACGGCGTCGCCGCATACATCCGATCCGTTGAGCGGGCCCGCCGAAATCCGGTGCCGGCAGCCGCCGTCGGCCAACGGCAGATCGACCTCCAAGTGATGGGAACGAACCTCTCGCTGCGACGTCCATACCGATTCCCGCTCCAGACGAGGGAGTACTTCTGGTGCGCCACCTGCTGGGAGAAGTACTTCCCGACCGAGGTCATCGCCGCCCTCAAGCAGCAGACCGTGCTCGTCGACGACGCCCTCACCACCGTCGAGCGAACCCCCAACAACGATCACGTGTGCCCGTTCCATCCCGACCAGAAGCTGTACCACGTTCCCGATGAGCCGGATCTGCCGGTCATCGTGGCCGTCCGTGTGAGTCTGAGTTACCCGGTTCTGTTCTGCCCGGTGCCGTTCTACGCGGTCGACCGCAACCGCAAGTCGGAGAAGCAGGTGATCACGCGGATGTGGTTCGCCGACGGCGGGATCTCGTCCAACTTTCCCATGCACTTCTTCGACTCGCTGGTTCCGTCGCGACCCACGTTCGGAATCACGCTGGAGCCCACCCACCCGGACTTCCCCGACCAGGAGGTGTACCGGCCCCGAGACCCGATGTCGGGCGGCAGTTCGCTTCGGGTGGCGCCGATCACCTCGATCACGTCCCTGCTCGAGAACGTGGTGCGGACGATGCAGAACTGGGCCGACAACACCCTGATGACGCTCCCCGGGTACCGCGAGCGTGTCGTCCATGTGCGGCTCGACGAAGGGGAGGGCGGGCTCAACTTCACGATGACCCCCCGCCAGGTCGGCATGCTCTCCACCCGCGGCGTGAGGGCGGCCGACGAGTTGATCGACTTCGACATGGGCTCGCACCGCTGGGGTCGGTACCTGTCCGCCATGTCGCTGCTCCAGGACGCCGTGCTCCGTATCGACCAGGTGGCCGACCAGGTCGAGGTGGGAGACGCACCAAGTGTCATGAACGGGGCGGATTTCCCCCACCCGGTCTGGGAGCCGGTCGACGACGAGGTCGCACTCAACCAGCAGTCGTTCGACGCGGTTCGCACCCTCGCCTCCGACCTGTCACGAAACGGCGATCTCTACCAACGACTCCATCCCCGACCCACCCCGAACCTGCGGGTCAGCCCCCGCCTCTAGGTTTCGACGCGGCGCGCCTCGCTTGTAGCCGCGCGTCAGCCGCGTGCGATCTGCTCCCGTACCGTGCGCCGGTCGATCTTCCCGCTGGGGGTCAGAGGAAACGTCTCGGCGGGCTCGAAGGCGGCCGGGATCGCGTATCCAGGCAGCGCGGATGTGAGGGCGGTGCGCCACTCCCCCGGCCACGATCCCGGCGCCTGCTCGAGATCGATCGACGGCACATATCGGGCAACCAGTGTGCCGTCGCCATCATCGCCGGGGCGGAGGCCGACGACGGCCTGCTCGACACCGGCCAGGCTCCCGACGGCCGCCTCGACGACCTCGAGCTCGACCCGATAGCCGCGCACCTTGACCTGGTTGTCGCGGCGACCGAGGTAGTGGAGGAGACCGGTGCCGTCGCGTTCGCAGACGTCGCCGGTCCGGTACCACCGCCGGGTCAGACCGCCGGGCCCCGTCCGGTGCAGGAAGCCCTGCTCGTCGAGATCGGGCCTCCCCCAGTAGCCGGCCATCATCGTCGCGGTTCGAGCGATCAGCTCGCCGGTGCCGGGCCCGACGATCACGGTGTCGTCCTCGTCGATCAATTCGACTTCGGCTCCCGGGCTGGCGTGTCCGATCGGCAACACACCGTCGAAACCGTCGGGCGCGTGATAGTGGGTGATCTGATTCACCTCGGCCGGGCCGTAGACGTTGCTGAACACGACGCCGTCCGGCACCATCGCCCGGAGCTGGGCGAGCGGCTCGGGAGGAAACACCTCACCGGCCGGCATGATCCACCGCAGCGCCGACCAGTCCCGCTCTGCGAACGCCCCACGGGTCATCATCTGGATCAACAGCGACGGCACGGTGTACATGGTCGTGACCCGCTGCACCGACAGGTACTCGGTGAGGCTGGCCGGCATCCGCAGGTGGGGTTCGGGCACCAGCACCACCGTCGATGCAGCCGAGACACCGGCGAAGACCTCGAAGGTCGACATGTCGAAGTGCAGGGGTGAGAAGTTGGCCACCCGGTCGTCGGGGCCGAGTCGATACACATCGGCCGCCATGAGCGCGTAGGCCAGCCCGCTGCGATGGGTGTGCATCATGCCCTTCGGCCGCCCGGTCGACCCGGACGTGTACATCACGTAGGCCAGGTCGTCGGCCACGCCGGTGATCGGATCGATCGGATCGGCCTGAGCAACCTCGTCCCAGGTCACGAACCGGATCGGGGCCCCGCCGACACCAGGTGGTGACAGGTCGACACCCTCACCGTCAACACCGATCACCGTCATCGATCCCAGCTTGGGGAGGAGCTTGGTCAGACCGGGCCCGCGAAGGTCATGGGTGACCAGCGCCTCGATGCCACAATCGGCGATGATGGACCGGACCAGATCGATCGGCGCCAGCGGGTCGATGGGAACATACGCCGCGCCGGCCCGTAGGATGCCGTGGACGGCGACCACGGATTCGAGCGACTTGTGAAGGTAGACGCCGACCCGGTCCCCGCGTTGGACGCCGTTGGCCACGAGGGTGGCGGCCAGACGGCCGACCCGTGACTCGAACTGCGTCCACGAGAGCACGTCGTCGCCGCAGACAACCGCTTCGCCCGACGGATGCCTCGCTGCCGCGTCCGGCACAAGTGATGAGAGACGGTAACGATGCATCTGGAAGGACCCCCGGCGCCGATGGTTGGTCCGTACACTACCGGTACCGCCTTCCCGACGTACCGGCCGAAGGACCGCTATCTCCTGACGATTCGATGTCTCCTGGTGATTCGCCCGACAACGACGAACAGATGAACGGATCCGGATTGGAGGATCCGCGCCACCCCTCCATCGCGGTCGCCGCTATCGACGCGCTCTGCGATCTCCGCCATCCCGTCAAGACGGAGTCGGCTCGGTGGGCCGAGGCCAAGCTCGTCGACCCCACGCTGGGCGAGCGTGACGCGGCCTGCCGCTTCTGGCCCGAGGGCTGGCGCCTCGCCGCCGAGCACGGCATCCAGGGCACGATGATCGATCCTGCCCACGGCGGATCGGGCAACGACGTGATCACCGCACTGCTGCAGTTCGAGGGCCTCGGCTACGGCTGCGCCGACGCCGGCCTCGTCTTCGCCCTCAGCACCCAGGTGTGGACGATGCAGCCGCTGCTGGCCCGCTTCGGCAACGACGAGCAGCAACGCCGGTACCTTCCCGGGTTGGCCGACGGCACCATGAAGGGCGCGTTCTGCATCACCGAGACCGACTCGGGCTCCGACACCTTCGCCATGACCACGTCGTTCGTCGAAGACGACGACGGTGGCTTCACACTCACCGGCGACAAGGCGTACGTCACGATGGCCCCGGAGGCCGACGTGTTCGTGGTGTTCGCCACGTCGAATCCGGAGCTCGGCCAGTGGGGGGTGACCACCTTGCTCGTCGACGCCACGCTCGACGGCGTGAGCGTCGGCCCCAACCGCCCGAAGATGGGATTGCGGACCACACCCTTCGCCGACGTTTCCTTCGAGGGGGTGAAGCTCGGTGCCGACGCGGTTCTGGGCTCGGTCGGCTCAGGGGCGGCGGTGTTCTCGGCGGCCATGGAGGCTGAGCGGGCGTTCGTCCTGGCCGCACAGATCGGGGCCATGGAGCGACAGCTCGACAAGGCAGTCGCGTACAGCCGCGATCGCCGTCAGTTCGACCGACCGATCAGCGACTTCCAGGCCGTGGGTCACCGCTTGGCCGACATGAAGCTCCGCCACGACAACTCCCGATTGCAGCTCTACCGGGCGGCCGCCCAGTTCGCGCTGGGACGCCCGTCGATGGAGTCGGCGGCGCTGGCCAAGATCCAGGCGTCGGAGGCGGCGGTGGCGTCATCGGTCGACGCCATCCTCACCCACGGAGCCCGGGGCTACGTCACCGAGTTCGGCGTTGAGCGGGATCTGCGCAACACGGCGGGCGGCATCGTCTACGGCGGTACGTCCGACATACAGCGCAACATCGTGGCCCGCATGCTCGGCCGCCGCCGCCCCGACCGGTAACCCCAGAACCAACTGTGCGCCCCAGCCACCACAATCGAGGCCCACAGCGCACAGAACGTGTTAGAGGCCGAGCCAGCGGAACAGCCAGAAAGCCGTCATCCCCACCACCAGCAACACCGGCATCTTCGGCACCTTCCACATGAGTACACCGCCGACGATGGCGGCCAGCAGGCGGGCGTCGGGCGCGGCGAATTCCGACAGCGACACCGAGTCGAACACCCGGGGCGCAACGATGGCGGCGAAGGCCGCCGGTGCGACGTAGCGCAAGGACCGCTGCATCGGCTGGGGCAGCTCCCGGTCACCGAGCACGAGGAGGAACGACGCCCGTTGCGCGTAGGTGACCAGGCCGCCGAGAATGAACGCCAGCCAGACGGTTGCACTCGCGCTCATGACCGTTCGCCCAGATACCAGTCGAGCACGCCGGCGACGATCACACCCAACACGGCGCCGGTCAACAAGCCGGTTCCCGCCGGCCAGTCACGACCGAGCACCGCAACCGCGCCGCCGATGACGGCAGCCACCACGCCGGGCAGGTTGAACGTCGACAGCACCAACAGGCCGAGGAACATCAACGGGATCGCGAACTCGATCTCCCACGACGCCGGTATGAACTCGCCGAGCAGAATCCCGGCCCCGACCCCGAAATACCACACGGTGGCCATGGGAATCGCCGAGCCGAGAAAGAATCGGAGCTGCTCCGCCAGCGGTCGGGCGGTCGGGGCCAGCGGTGAATGTTCGTTGTTGAGGGCGAAGACCTGATCGACCAGGAAGTAGGAGCCGACGAACCGGAACCACCTGGGCGCCTCCTGGAAACGACCGCCGATCGCGGCCGAGTACATGAGGTGCCGGGCGTTGATCATGAAGATGGCGGCGACGACGGCAACCACCCCGGCCCCGTCGTCGAGAAGTTCGACGGCGGCGAACTGGGCGGCCCCGGCAAACACCAGAAAGGAAGACGCCCAGCCGGCGAGGTTACCGACGACGACCGACTCTCGAATCGCCACCCCCAGCAGCACACCGATGGGGAGCGCCGGAACGGCCAGCGGTACCGCGGCCATGAATCCCTGTCTGGCAGCACCCGACGACGTTCGGCCCGCGGCAGTGTCCATCCGGGCGATGGTACCGCCCGCCGACCGCACGACACGGGCTTTTTCGGTCGGGTGGGTGCTACGATTCGCGGCACTGATTGCTCATCGAGCAACCCGCTTCAAGGGGAGAACCAACGATGGAACGACCATCCTTCACGACCGTCTGGGCCACGCTCCGGAAACTGGCCGCTCTGACACTGGTCATCGCGCTCGTGGCCGCCGCCTGTGGCTCCGGTGACGATACGGAGGCCGCCGAAGGCGACACCGGCGGCGAGGACACCGGCAGCGAGGACACCGGCAGCGAGGACACCGGCGGCGAGGTCGACGGCGACAAGCCGACGATCAGCTTCGTCGTCAACCCGTGGACCGCCTCGGCCCTCAATGTCGAAGTGGCCCGGCAGATCATCGAGTCCGAGCTGGGCTATCCGACCGAGGTGGTCAACATCGACGAGAACGAGGCGATGTTCACCGGTCTCGCCGACGGCACCGCCGACGCGGTGCTCGAGATCTGGCCCTCGGGTATCACCGAGAGCGAGCAGGCGTTCTTCGACGACGGCTCGGTGGAGAACATCGGCGAGCTCGGAGCAGTCGGCCGGATCGGCTGGTTCGTGCCGTCCTACGTGATCGACGAGAATCCCGATCTCGCGAGCTGGGAGGGCTTCGACGATCCGGAGGTGGCATCGACCTTCGCCACCCCCGAGACCGGGGACAACGGTCGTTTCCTCGGCACCGATCCGTCGTACTCGACCTTCGACGAGCAGATCATCGAGAACCTCGATCTGCCGTTCGAGGTGTTCTACTCGGGATCTGAGGCGGCAACGGTGGCCGAGCTCGACGCCCGGGTGGCGGCCAACGAGCCGGTACTCATGTACTGGTGGACGCCCACCGCCGCCGTGTCGAAGTACGACCTGGTCAAGGTCGAACTCCCGGCCTACAACGACGCCTGCGGCGAGAGCATGGCGGCCGGTGACGGCGGCGTCGACTGCGACTATCCCGAGGACGTCATCATCAAGGCCGTCTCCGGGATGCTGGCCGAGAAGGCTCCCGACGTCTACGACTTCCTGAACAACTTCACCATCACCAACGAGGATCAGCTGTCGATGCTGCCGGCGGTGGAGATCGACGGGGAGGATCCCGAAGACGTGGCGGCCAAATGGGTCGCCGACAACGGTGACACCTGGTCGGCGTGGCTGGAGTAGCCGCCGACGAGTCTTCCGCGGCGCCCGCGGCGTCTCCGTCGGCCGAGGACGTGAAACTCTCGGCCAACGGCATCTGGAAGGTGTTCGGCAACCGGTCGGCCAGTGCCAAAGCTCTGGCGCTGGCCGACTCGGGCGCCGATCGGGCCGACATCCTGGGTCAGACGGGTGCCACGATCGGCGTGCGAAACGCGTCGTTCGCCGTGGCCCCCGGCGAGACCTTCGTGATCATGGGTCTCTCCGGCTCGGGCAAGTCCACACTTCTTCGTTGTGTGGCCTGTCTCACCGACGTCACCCGGGGTTCGGTCGTGCTCGACGGCGACGAACTGACCGACATGAGCGCCGACCGGCTTCGGGAGGTGCGCCGCAAGAAGCTGTCGATGGTGTTCCAGCACTTCGGGCTGTTTCCCCATCGTCGGGTCATCGACAACGCGGCCTACGGGCTCGAGGTCCAGGGCTGGGACCGCACCAAACGCCACGCTCGGGCCGGCGAGATCCTCGAGGTCGTCGGCCTCGGCGGCTGGGGCGATCACTATCCCCAGCAGCTGTCGGGTGGGATGCAGCAGCGGGTTGGGCTCGCCCGCGCGCTGTGCGTCGATCCCGACGTGCTGTTCTTCGACGAGCCGTTCTCCGCGCTCGATCCGTTGATTCGGCGCGACATGCAGGAGGAGCTGCTACGGCTGCAGGCGGAGATGAACCGCACCATCGTGTTCGTGACCCACGACTTCGACGAAGCGATCAAGCTCGGCGATCGCATCGCCATCATGAAGGACGGCGAGTTCGACCAGGTCGGCACGGCGGCCGAGCTGCTGGCGGCTCCGGCCACCGAGTACGTGCGTGAGTTCACCAAGAACGTCTCACGGGCCAAGGTGGTGACCGTCGACCGGGTCATGGCCGCCGAAGCCGCCGCCGGTGAAGGCGCAACCACCGCCACCCCGGCGACGACCTCGAGCGGCGGGCCGACCGTTCGGGCCGATGCGTTGCTCGAGGAGGTGATCGGCCTGCTCGTCGCCACCGACCTGGCGATCGGCGTCGTCGACGAGTCCGGCCAACTGATCGGCACCGTCGACCGGGCCAGGGTCAAGGCCGTGCTCGATGCCTGAGCGGCCCTCCTCTGCGCGGGGCCGGGCCTGATGACCGACGTCGGGATCACGACCTCCCAGCCGGGTTTCGACTGGAGGCGAGCGCTCGACTGGCCCCGGTCGCTGTCGGCCACCGTGTGGTGGGCGGTGATGGTCGGCGGCGTGGCGGCGCTCCAGATCGTGTTCTCCGACCACATCGTGTTTCCTCCCCGATGGCAGGAGGCGTTCAGCGATCCGTTCGACCGCTTCGCCTCCTGGGCATTGCAGAACCGACGCTCCGGCGACCCGCACGCCCTGTTCACCCTGTTCTTCAATCCGATCTCCGATGCGGTCGGCTGGGGTCTCGAGTCGGTGGAGGCCGCCCTGCTGTGGTTCCCGTGGTTCGTCCTTCCGGTGGCGGCGTTCCTGTTCATCGCCCGGGCCCGCCGTTGGCTCGATGCCGTGGTCGCTGCGGGCGCGCTCGTCTATCCCGGACTCGTCGGATTGTGGGAGGTCACGGTCGAGACGCTCTCGCTGATGCTCATCGCCGTTCTGATCTCGGTGGCGATAGGCCTCCCGGTCGGTGTGGCCGCCGCGTTCCGGCCGAGGTTCGAATCGGCCATCAAACCGATACTCGACGCCATGCAGACGATCCCGGCCCCCGTGTACTTCGTGCCGATGGTGATGTTCTTCGGCATCGGAGCGGTCCCGGCGGCACTGGCCACCGTCGTGTACGCCCTGCCTCCCCTGGTCCGCCTCACCACCGTGGGTATCCGCCAGGTTCCGGCCGCCTCGGTCGACGCGTCGGAGATGTTCGGCGCGTCCAGCCGGCAGACCTTGCTAAAGGTGCAGCTGCCGATGGCCATGCCCACGATCCTCACCGGCCTGACCCAGACGATCATGATGGCGCTCGGCATCGTGGTTCTGGCCACCCTGCTGGCGGCCGGAGGCCTCGGCCAGGAGATCATGGACACCCTGCTGCAACGGCGTATGGGGCGAGGTGTCGCCGCCGGTCTGGCCATCGTGGCCATCGCCCTGGTCCTCGACCGGCTCGGCCGAGCGGCCGCCTCGACCGACAAGTCGCGGGCGCCGTCGCGGCGCACGGTCGTCATCGCCGTGATCGGCATCGTGGCCCTGACCGTGATCGGCAAACTTGCCGGCATCTCGGGTTTCCCGGAACTGTGGGAGACCAGGATCTTCGACCCGATCGACAACCTGGTCACGTGGGTTCGCGACAACATGAGTTGGCTCACCCGGGGCGTCACCAACGTGGTCGTGGCCTGGTTCTACGTGCCCATGCGGGATTTGTTGACCGACTCGACGGCCTGGCCAGTGATCGTGTTCGCCGTGACGTGGGGCACGTGGCGTCTCGGCGGCTGGAAGTTGGCCCTGTTCAGTGCTCTCGCCACCAGCTTCATCGGCCTGATCGGCGTGTGGGAGGATTCGCTCGACACCTTCACCCAGGTGGTGGCGGCTGTCGTGGTCTCGCTCGCCGTGGCCATTCCACTCGGGATCTGGTCGGGACGGAACAAGAGGGTCGAGGCCTTCCTGTCCCCCATCCTCGATGCGTTGCAGACCATCCCGTCGCTGGTCTACATCATCCCCGCCGTCACGATCTTCACCCTTGGTGTGGTGCCGGGCATCATCGCCTCGGTCCTCTACGCCATGGTTCCCGGTGTTCGCATCACCGCACTGGGCATCCGCCAGGTGCCGACCGAGAGCATCGAGGCGTCGCAGACGTTCGGTGCCACGCCGCTACAGACCATGCTGGGGGTCCGTATCCCGCTGGCCGCCACCACGATCATGGCCGCCATCAACCAGGTCATCATGATGGTTCTGGCCATGGTGATAATCGCCGGGCTGGTCGGCGGCGGGGGTCTCGGATTCCAGGTCATCAGCGCGGTCAAGAATTCCGAGGTCGGTCACGGGATCGCCGTCGGTCTGGCAATCGTCATCATGGCCATCATCCTCGACCGGTCGACCCAGAGCATCGCGGATCGTCTCCGTCCCCCGACGGGCCACCACTGATCGTCGGCCGCTATCGTCATCGACCATGAGCCATGCGGTGCCGCCGGTTGATGGAGTCACGCCCTCCTCGATTGCCGCCTTCGTGGCCGAACAGTGGCCCGACAACCCGAACAGCAGCCGGTGTGTCGAGGTGTCGGGTCGCCATGCCCTCGTCGAGGTTCCGGTACGGCCCGAGCAGATACGACCCGGCGGCTACATCTCCGGTCCCACCCAGTTCGCGGCCGCCGACGTGGCGCTCTGGTACGCCTGTTTCGGTGCCATCGGCCTCGAGGCGATGGCGGTCACCAGCGAGTTGTCGATCCGGTTCCTCCGCCCGGCCATCGGTGACCGGCTGATGGCCCGGGCGGAGCTGCACAGCGTGGGTCGCCGCCAACTGTCGGGCTCGGTGGTGATCTGGACCGACGACCCGGACAAACCCACCTCGATCAGCCAGGGTTCCTACATGGCACCGCCTCCGCAGGGCGATTCGTAACGTCCGGCCCGACACCCGCGGCCGAACGCCGGGGCGTACAATCCGGGTTACTGTGAGCGGACATCTCGACAGGCACCGACCACGAGTGGCGGCAGCACTGTTCTGTGCCGCCGGTCTCTTGTTGTCCGCCTGTGGCGATACGACGGTGGTGGCCGGGTCCGAGGCGGGTTCCGGGGCCGGTGCGAGCACCACGGCACCGCCGGTACTCGACGCCGTGCTGGAACCCATGGACGCCGACATCGCCGATTTCGGGTCCGGCTGGGAGCTGATCGACCGCTGGTTCACCGAGGGGCCCGACGTCGAGTGGGACACCGGGTGCCGGCCGTTCGACGAGCTCGACGTGTTCGCCCGAAGCGGCCCGGCGACATCGGTCTGGGCCAGTGAATCGGCCGACATGGTGTATCGGGTCCAGAGCCTGGACTTCCTGACCGCGGCCTACGCCGATGCCGCCGCCACCGTGGCGGCTCACTGTCCGACCATCGAACTCGATGGTGAACCGGTGGCGCTGACCTCGATCGACGCCGGCTCGGTGTTCGGCCACGAGGGCGAGGACATCACCGTGTCGGCGATCGGCTTCGACTCCTTCCCGGTCGCCTCCCGCGACACCGACCTCACCAGCCCCGTGTTCGAGCGGGGCCGAACCACCTGGCAGGTGACGCTCACCCGCCACAACACCGTCTCGCAGGTGACCTACGCGCCGGATCCGGGTGCGACGGCCGGCGACATCGACTTCGCCGCGCCGCCGGAGGAGTTGGTCCAGATCGTCGGGTTGGCGTGGGAGGGACTGTCGGCGGCGCCGGTGGTGGCCACCGGCCCGATCGAGCAGCCGGCCCCACCGCAGACCGCCGGCGATCAGGTCGTGCACGACGTCGTGCTTCGGCTCGGGTTTGACTGCTTCGAGAACAGTGCCATCTCGGTCGGAGGTCTGGTGTTCGGTCTACTCGATCCGCTCCCCGACGAGTGGCAGGGTCTGACCGAGGTCTCCGGTACGGCCACCATTGAAGGTGAGTTGGCCACGTTCGTGGCCGACGACGGCACGACGCTTCGCCTGTCGAGCGGGGACAGGCCCTCGGTGTGCACCTACTGGGAGTTCGAGGAGAACCCGCCCGACACCGACACCGGGCGTCTCGACTGTGGTCATCCCGCCGCCGAACTCGTCGAGTCACGTCACCCCGACACCGGTCAGGGGCCGGAGGCCTTGGCGGCCGCCGAGGTGCCGGGTTCTGTGGCCGTCGAGGAGGGCGACCCGCTGATGTGGTGGGCGGTCGACGCCGATGGCACCGTGTTGGCCGGCATCTTCCTCGGCGATGCCGAGGGCGCCGACTACCAGATCTTCCGCTGCGCCGACTGAGCGGACGCCACCAACAGCTCGGGAGCCGGCCAACGAGAGCGCCCGGCGGAATGGTCGAGCGGCGGCCCCGGTTCTGTGGCCATGGAGACCGATCACGATCTGCAAGCCGCCCCACCCAACCAGTTCCTGGGGTCCGATCTGGTGCTTCTCGAAATGGCCGAGGTCGGGGCGGCTCGGGCCAGTCGTCGTTCGGTCAGCGAGGTGATGGTGCTCAGCACGCTCGCCGGTGGCTTCATCACCATCGGAGCGCTGTTCAGCACGCTCATCGCCACCGGTGCGCCGAACGAGGGGACGAAGCTACTCCTCGAGGGCGTCGGCTTCTCGGTCGGTTTCTTCATCGTGGTCCTGTCCGGATCGCTGCTGTTCACCGAGGTCAACGTCGAGATGCCGGCCACACTGTTCAACGGTGACGCCCGGTCGATCGCCGGCCGGGTCGGCCGGCTCTGGATCCTGGCCGCCGTCGGCAATCTGGTCGGTGCCTACGTCACCGGCGCCGCCATCAACATCTCCCACTCCTACTCACCGGAGTTCAATGAGCTGCTGGCCGAGATCGTCGAGTCCAAGATGCAATTTCAGGAGACCGGAGGTATCGACGGCTGGGCGAGAGCGATCCTGTCGGGCATGCTCGGCAACTGGATGGTCGGGATGGCCGCGTTCCTCGCCGTGATGGGCCGGACCATCATCGGCAAATACATCCCGGTGCTTCTCACCGTGTCGGCCTTCGTTGCCGCCGGCTTCATGCACAGCCCGGCGAACATGGCGTTCTTCTCCATCGCCACCCCGGCCGGGATCGGGCCGGGTTGGGGCCCGGCCCTGGCCTGGGGTATCGCTCCGGCGGCCGTCGGCAACGTACTCGGTGCCTTCTTCCTCGTCGCGCTGCCGTTCTGGTACGTGAGCGATCGGGACGACCGGGTCGACGACGGTTCCCCGGACGTGGGTTGATCGTCAGTCGGCCACGGCGAGGAGGGCGTCGCACGCCTCGACGCACTCACGGCAGGCGGCCGCACACTCGCGACAGTGGTCGTTGTCGTGGCGGTCGCACTCCTCGGCGCACGTGAGGCAGGCGTCACGGCACACCCGGAGGAGGGCGGCCCAGACGTCGTTGTCGGGCCCGGCCCGGCCGATGACCTTCGCCGTGGCGGCGCAGATGTCGGCCGTGGTCAAACAGGTCTGCACACAGGGCCGGTGGTGATCGAAGTTGTCCTCGAAGAGGCAGGCGTCGGCGCAGGCCGAGCACGTTCCCACGCATTGAAGGCACGCTTCAAGGCAGCGGGTCAGCTCATCGAGATCGAAGGTTTCGAGCTTGGGGTGGTCGGCGAGGACGCTGCGGACTGACATGGCATCATGCTCCTGTTCGGATCGAGGGGGTCTGCGGCGATGTGTTACCCATTCGCTCACCTCCGAAACCCGCACCCGGACCTCGGCCGCAATTGCCCGGCGGCTCAGCCCAATGAGGTCGTGATGTGCGACTTCGCTTCGAGGCTGCGGTGGACCGGGCACCGGTCGGCGATCCGGAGCAGCGACGCTCGATCCTCCTCCGACAGGTCGCCCTCGACGTGGAGTACCCGTTCGAAGTGATCGATCTTGTTGCCGGCGGCCGGGGTGGCCTCGTCGCAGGCGGCGCAGTCGTCGGCGTGCACTCTGCCGTGTGTGACCTCGACCGACACCCGGTCGAGCGCCATCTCCTTGCGGTCGGCGTAGAGGCGTAGCGTCATCGATGTGCACGTCCCGAGGCCGGCGGCAACCAGGTCATAGGGTGTTGGGCCGGCGTCGAAGCCCCCCGCCGACTCCGGCTCGTCGGCCAGAAACTGATGGTTCCCGACCACGACGTGGCTGAGAAACTTGCCCTGGCCGGTCTCGGCCACCACGACGGGCGCCGTCGGGTCCGGGGCGTCGTGAGCCGGGTTCTCGTCGACCAGGTACCGGTCGGCCCAGTGGGCGATCGTCTCAGCCACAAACGTGGCATCACGATGGGAGCCGAGCAGGTGACCGGCTCCGTCGACGGCGACGAGCGACTTCGGATGGCCCGCGGCCTTGTAGATGGCCTCGGCGTTGTCGAACCCGACGATCGTGTCGCCCGGAGCGTGCAGCACGAGCAGGGCCTGACTTTCGGGTAGGCCGATCTCGTCGAACCGGTTGGCCTCGAGATCGTGGAGGAACTCCTTGGCGATCGTAAACGGGCGCCCGCCGATCGACACTTCGGCCTTTCCGTCGGCTTCGATGTCGGCCACGGCGTCGGTGAAGAGGTGGCGAACGTGGTTGGGGTCGGCCGGTGCCCCGACGGTGGCCACGGCTTTGACCGACGGAAGGTGGGGGGCGGCCGCCAGGACCGCGGCCCCGCCGAGTGAGTGGCCGATCAGGAGTTGGGGGGCGGAGGCGTTGGCGGCCAGCCAGTCGGCGGCCAGGCTGAGGTCGTCGAGGTTCGACGAGAAATCGGTGTTGGCGAACTCGCCGTCGCTGTGCCCGAGCCCGGTGAAGTCGAACCGGAACACGGCGATGCCATGGTTGTTGAGTTCGGCCGCTATCCGCCCGGCGGCGAACAGGTCCTTGCCACAGGTGAAACAGTGGGCAAACAGGGCATAGGCCTTGGGGGGTCCGGCCGGCATGTCGAGACGGGCGGCCAGATCGGCCCCGAGACTGCCGCGAAACGTGACTTTCCGAGCACGAGCGTTCATGGCCCTATTCAACCAGGTTCTCGGGGTGTCCCATTCCGGTCCGTCGCCCGGCCGGCCACCCCGCTCGATCATCACCTCGCTCGGGCGGCCCGTTCCAACCAGCGCCGTTCGGCCGGGTTCGACGCCAACTCGGCGGCCCGACGATACGCACGAGCCGCATCATCGTTCTCACCGAGGCGGGCCAGCAGATCGGCCCGGGCCGCGTGCCAGCGGTGGAACCTGTCCACTGGTGAATCCGGTGGGGGAAGCGCGGCCAGCCCGGCGGCAGGACCGTGGGCCATCCCGACCGCCACGGCCCGTGCGATATGCGTGGTGGGCGACGGATCCAGCTCGATGAGCCGGTCGTAGCAGTCGACGATGTGCGGCCAGTCGGTTTGATCGGCTGCCGGCGAGGTGCTGTGGGCGGCACTGATCAGCGCTTGGAGCCGACAGCGCCCATCGACGCCGTGGCGGGTGGCCCGGGCGAGCAGGGAGACGGCCGGGTCGATCAGCTCGGTGTTCCAGCGGGAGCGATCCTGTTCCTCCAGTCGGACCAGATCGCCGTGCTCGTCGACACGCGCCGGCTGGCGGACCTCGTGGAACAGCAGGAGAGCCTGTAGCGCCAGCGCCTCCGGCTCGTCGGGGAGATGGGCGGCCAGTACGGCGGCCAACTTCAGCGCTTCGGATCGGGTTGTGGCGATCACCGCAACATCGGCCGCCGGTGTGTAGCCCTGGTTGTAGATCAGCGTGACGACGTCGATCACCGTGTCGAGCCGATCGGGAAGCTCGTGGTGTTCGGGCACACGATACGGGATCCTGGCTCGCGTTATCTTCGCCTTGGCCCTCGTGAGCCGGGCGGCCATCGTCGATTCCTTCACCAGGAAGGCCGCCGCGATCTCCGACACGGTGAGCCCGGCCACCGACCGCAACGTCAACGCGACGGCGTCGGACCGGGTGAGGGCGGGATGGCAACAGGTGAAGATCAGCTTGAGGCGTTCGTCTCCGATATCGGCGTCGAGCACGATCTCGTCGAAGACCGGGTCGTCGACCGAACCGCTCGAAGGCCGGCCATCGGGAAGCTGCCGTACCTTCGCCTCTCCGACGGAGGCGCGTCGTAGCCGATCGATACCCCGGCGTCTCGCGGTGGTGACGATCCACGCCGCGGGCACCGAGGGCGTACCCCGCTCCGGCCAGGTTCGCAGCGCCTCGACGAAGGCATCCTGGAGTGCATCCTCGGCCAATGTGAGATCCCCGAGATCGCGGGTCAGCAGCGCCACGATGCGACCGTGCTCGGCCCGAAACGCCTCCTCCACGACCGAACGGGCGCTTCGCTCCGGTTCCGGCGCCGCCATGATCTACCCGTGCGGGTCGCCGCCGGAATCGCCGGACGGCCGGTCGCCACCGAGCTCGGCCTCGTAGTCCCACACCGGGCGAACCTCCACGTGACCACGCCGGGCCCCCGGGACCCGGGCCGCGATCGAAATGGCCTCGTCGAGATCCCGACAGTCGAGCAGGTAGTAGCCGATGATCTGCTCCGAGGACTCGACCAGCGGACCGTCGACCACCAGCGAATCGCCCCGGCGAACCTCCACCCTGGTGGTTGCCGACTGGCCGTGAAGGGCCTGGCCTCCCAGCCACACGCCGCTGGTGATCAGATCGGCTTTGAGCGCAACGTAGGCTGCCGCCTCGGCCTCGGGATCCAACGTGTCGGCCGACCCGGTCCCGGCTGCGGGATCATCGACCGGGGATCCGCCCTCCCGTACGAACAACACATACTTCATCGCGCTCCTCCCTTCATCTCGACCGTACCGCCCAGGCCGTAGTGATCAGTCATGGCAGCCGTCATCGGTAACGCCGACCATCCAGAGGAACGCCTCGATGCCGGCCGGACCGAGGAACTTGAACTCCCGGCGCAGCGCCTTGTCACGCTCGGCCGGGGACGGGTGGCCCGACAGCCAGGCCTCGAATCCTCCGGCGGCCTCGAGCTCCAGCAGTTTTTCGGCATTGTGCACGGTGGCTTCGATCTTGCGCCGGTTCCTGATGATGCGGCTGTCCTGGCAGAGCCGGTCGACGTCATCCGGTGACAGTGCGGCGACCGACTCACAGTCGAACCCGGCAAACGCCGCGGTGAACCCGTCCCATTTCGCCTTCACCACCGCTGCGCCCATGCCCGACTGGAACACCATCTTGGTCATGGCCGCCAGGTAGTCGTCGATGCCGTTCACCTCCATAGGCTCATGCGGGCCGTCGGTTGCCGGCGCCGCTTCCGCCGCCTGCGCTGTGTCGGTCATAGCCGTCTCCTTGTTCTCGTCTGCTACACATTCACGACGGACAAGCGCACGGCGAATCGACAATCACACACGATTTCTCGAGAATCTCGAACCGGGGCTCCCCAACCCGGAAACGGGGTCCGAGGAACCCCAGAACGGATCGATCGATCAGATGGCGAGACCCTCAGGAGTCGTCCGGAGGATCGTCGAGCCGGGCGACCAGGCCGGGACGGACCAACACGATCAAACCGACCACCGTGAGCAGTGCTCCCGCGGTCGTGACGATCGGACGAGGGCCGACCACGTCGGCCAACGCCGTCTGTAGCAGCGCCCCCAGCGGATAGGCGCCGGTGAAGGTCATGATCCGCGTGGCCATGACGCGCCCGCGGATGCGGTCGGCCACGATCACCTGAACGGCCGTGTTCGACGTGGCCACGATGGTCAGGAAGCCCATTCCTGCGAACAGTAGGCCGATCGACCCCTGCCACACCGTCGTCGACGAACCGAAAACGATGATCATCAAGCCGTAGAACGGGAGCGCCACCCTCACGGTCGTCGCCCGCGACAGATCACCGAACACCCCGGCCACGATCGGTGCCGCCAGTATCGCGCCAATCCCCAACAGCCCCGAGAGCAGCCCGAGTGCCCAGGTGTCGACGGCGTAGACCTGCTTGGCGTAGACCACCACGAAGCTGACCACCGGGAACCCCAGAAAGGCGACACAGGCGGCGAGGGCGATCCCGACGCCGATGCCCGGCTGACCGCGGATGTAGCGGATCGAGCTGACGAACCCGGCCACGATCGGCTGAGGATCCCGTTGTTGGCGGGTGTTGCGAGGATCGACCAGGGCCAGAGCCAGCAGCACCGCGCCGAAACTGGCCGCGTTCAGTCCGAACGCCCAACCCGGACCCAGGGCCGCGATCAGCGCGCCGCCGGCGGCCGGTCCGATGGCCCGGGCGATGTTGAACTGCAGGCTGTTGAGGCTGATGGCCGACGGCAGATCCTCGACCTCGACGAGAGTCGGAATGAACGACTGCCACGTCGGCATCGTGAACCCACTGATGACACCACCCAGAGCCGCCAATGCCACCAGCGCGCCGGGCGAGCGCACACCCCAGACCCAGGCTGCGCACAGAGCCGCGGCGGCCAGCGCCGCCGCCAGCTGCCCGATCACGAGCACCTTCCGTCGATCGAACCGATCGGCGAAATTGCCCGCAATTGGCCCCAGGGTCATCACCGGGAAGATGCTGGCGAAGGCGGCGAGACCGACCCAGGAGGCGGCGTCGGTGATCTCGAGCAGCACATAGGGCACCGTCAGGTTCTGGAGCCAGGTGCCGGAGTTCGACACGAGCGCACCGAGCCAGAACCGCCGGTAGTTGACGTGACGGAGGGCTCGGAGACCATGGGCCAGGCCACGCGGCTCACCGCCGGCGCGCTCGGACGCATCCCGGTCGGCCGGGCCGACGGATGAACGGCTGATCAACGGGCCAGGCCGACCTGATCGACGCGGGCGAACTCCCGGCGGACCGAGGGTGGGAGGCGGTCGAGCAGGAAGTCGATCACCGTCGCCGGGAACCGGTCCTTGATGGCGACGGTGTACCACACCGCGTCGAACAATGACACGAAGGTCTGCACCGCGTCGAAATGGGCGACGGAATCGGCCTTCAACGTCGCCACGTGGGCCGCCGACGTCTCGTCGGGCTGATGCAGGTAGTGCACCTGGTCGGCCCTCCGGTCACTCGACTGGGTGGCCAGCCACCAGGTCCGGGCGATGTCGTATGGTTGGCTGAGTTCGTCGCCGATGAGCCCCAGGGTATAGCCGTTGCGGGAACCGAGTTCCAGGTTCACCCGGGTCGTCTCCAGTTGCTGGGCCAGGTAGAGGCAGTGTTCGTGGCGGTGCTCGAGACTCAGCCCGCCCGGCCCGTACGCCGGGTTCGGCGAATACCAGGGATCCTCCTCGGCGAGGTACCGGGTCATGTCCCGCTTCAGCACGCAGTCCCGGTAGCGGAAGTTCATCGTGTTGGTTTCGAGGCTGAAGTGGCGAACGGATCGTTTGTGGCGGAGACGGCGGAGAAGGCCGAGGACGGTGTCGATGCCACGTTCGGAGATGTGGTCGACAGCCTGTTCGACCAGCGATTCCGGCCAGCCTCGAATCAGCCCGTCGCCGTCGGGCTCCCCGTCGGCCAGGTTCCGGAGTTGCACACTCCAGGCGTCGAACTGGGCGGCGCTGAGACGGTCGGGCAGGGTTGACATCGTCACATCGGCCATCAACGCGTAGCGCTCACCCTCCAGGAGTTCGCTGGCCGACAGCTGACGGTCGAACCACAGCAGGTTGTCGGTGGGGACCCGGTAGCCGAACGGCAGCTCCCGGCGGTCGAGGTAGGCGTCCTCGACCTCGGACTGCTCGGCGAACACGGTGCGGGCCTCGGCCCGGAGCTCGGCCACGATCGGGGTGGCCGCCGGCCCGTCCCGACCCCGCCCCGTGATGCAGCGGACGGCCATGGCCGGGCTGGGCGGGCCGGACGAACGGCCCTGCATCGAGCCGTACCCGATGCTCGGGAACACCACTGCACCGACACCGTCGACCAGTGCCATGTCGGTTGAATCAGGCGCGACCGACGGCACCGGCACGTACACGCCGTCGGTCTCCATGTGGGCCAAAAGATGGGTTGCGAAGTCGGCCTGGACTCTGGCCGAGGCCGACGTCGACGTGTCCCCGCCCCGGTTGAGCACATGGATGATCCGCCAGCCCGCGGCCAGGCAGTCGATGATCTTCTGATCGAGTTCAGCCCTCACCCAGCCGGTCGACTGGTCGAAGATCGTGGTCGTCAGGTAGATGACCTTGGGCGAGGACTGGAGGGCCCGATGCAACAGGTCGACGACGAACGCCCGGCAAACATCGTTGAAGGTGGCCTGATCGTTGCCGAAGTGGCCCTTGCTGAAGGTGGTGACACCGACGGCGGTGTCGTCGCCCCAGCTCTCCGGGAGCCGGTCGTAGGCCCGGTTGAGGATCGTGTTGGCCTGGACCGGCTTCTGCCCGGCCTGCGGGTTGTTCAAGATGTTGAGGCGGGCCACCGTCAGCAGCACCACCTCGTCGCGGCCGGCTTGGTCGTCGGGTCGCTGCAGCAGGAACGCCTCCGCCCAGTCGACCATCGCCCGGTAGCTGTCGATCAACTTCACCACCGACTGGGGGCGCGGGCCATCAGCCGCGAACTCGCTCGGCGACAGCTCGTCGACGGTTCGTTCGATGACGGTGAGTAGCGGCGAGGTGTCGTAGGGCGGGTCGAGCCACGAACCGTCGCCCAGCCACGACTCCAACCCCTCCAGATGTTCGGCGATGTCGAGCTCGTCGGGGCGCCCGTTGACCGACCGGAGCGCGGTCAGAGCCTCCTCGCCCGAACGCTGGAACAGCAGTTTTGCCGCCGCGAGCGAGGTTTTCGGCGGTTGGCCCCGTTTTTTTTCGAGGTTTTCCGCCAGGGTTCGTAGCTGACTGTGAAAGACGCTGACCAGGTGTGTGCCGAGAATAGGGGCCAACACATCGGTTGGCCGCATATTCGATCGGGCGTCATCCGGCATGAATTCAATCATGGCAGACGCCCGGCGGGCGGAGCGACCCCCGGCCCGTCTCCCGGGCGGCGAATAACCCCCGGCCTGGGTCAAGCACGAGTATTCGACAGCGCCGAAATCGAGGGTGATTTCTCCGGTCCGAATACCGGCCCGGGGAATACGAAAACCCCGCTTTTCAAGCGGAAATATGTACTTTACAGGCCCGAAATCCGTCCTATCATTGCCATCCCAACCAGCTCCCCGGAGATGGCAGAAACGTCGAACGGACAGGAGGTGAATCGCCATGTTGTTCCCACTACTCATCAGTCTGCTGGTAGTCGCCACGTTGGCTTTGTTCGCGATCGGTGGACTCCTCGTCCATCAGCAACGATTGGAACAGGCTGATCGCCGGGCCCTGGCCGGAGACGGTCCCGCAACCGTGACGCTCGGCGATGTCATCACCGAGATCAGCGAGATCGACGATCAGGCGCTGGCCAAGCTGCAGCTCGAACTGCAGGCCCGCCGGCAGATGGCCGACATCATCGGCTGACAACAATCTCTCGAGGCCCCGGGTCCGTCCCCGGGGCCTCGTACGAGATCATCGGTCATATCACCTCGGCGACGGGCGGAGGTCGACCCGGTTTCGGGCACCATGGACGGGTGGAATCCTACGACCTCATCGTGATCGGAGCGGGCCCCGCCGGCGCCGCAGCCGCCATCGTGGCCGCCCGCAAGGGACTGTCGGTCGCGGTGTTCGAGAAACGGGGATACGGGCGGGACAAGGTCTGCGGCGACGGCCTCACACCACGGGCGGTCGGTGCGCTCAACGAGCTCGGCATCGACCTCGACGGAGCCCATCGCATCGACGGACTGCGGATGATCGCCGGTTCGAAGGTGCGGGAGCTGGCGTGGCCCACGACGAACCGCTTCCCCAGCCACGGCGCAGTGTGGCCGAGGCGGCGGCTCGACGCCGCGCTGATCGACGCCGCCACCGAGGCCGGGGCGGAGCTGTTCTGGGAGTCGGAGGCGACGCCGATCATGGACGGGGATCGGGCCACGGGCGTCAAGTCCAACGGCCGATCGTACGCAGCCGACATGCTCGTCGTGGCCACCGGTGCTCCCGGCCAGGTGGCCCGTGCCCTTGGAGCCGAACGGGTCGACGGCGAGCCGTTCGGTCTGGCCATCCGGACCTACGTCGAGTCGCCCCGTCACGCCGACCGCCACCTCGAAGCCTGCCTCACCCTCGTCGACGAGCACGGCACGGCGGTGCCCGGTTACGGCTGGATGTTTCCCGCCGGTGACGGCACCGTCAACATCGGCGTCGGGGCGCTGTCGACGATGAAGAACTTCAAGCAGTTGAACCTGAATCATCTGCTCGACTCCTACCGGGCGCTCGTGGAGAAGACCTGGGACATCGGGCCGAACCTCGAACGCCCGAGGGCTTGGCGGCTGCCGATGAGCACGCAGCGGCGCCACGGGCCGGGCTGGATGGCGGTGGGCGACGCCGCCGGTCTGATCAACCCGATGAACGGCGAGGGCATCGACTACGGGCTCGAGTCGGGCATGCTGGCCGCCGAGCTGTTCGCCGCCGATCCGGCCACGGCCCCCATCAAGTACCACCTTGCGGTCGGCGAGCGTTTCGACAGCTTCCTCCGCACCGGTCGGAGGTTCTCGTTCCTGATCGGCCACCCGTGGATCCTCCGCAACGGCCTCAGACTGGCCGTCGGAACCGACGCCATCGCCCGGATCACGCTGGGGGTGATGGGCAACCTCATCGACTCCGACACGCCGGGAACCCCGGGGCGGGTGCTGACCGTGGCCGACAAGGCGCTCGCCGCGGCCGACCCGATCCTGCGCCGTACCAGGGCCGCGGGCTGAGATCGATCTGCGGCGCCGCCTGATCCAGGACGATCATCAGGCCGTGCACTACGCTGTTCCATCGGGGTTGGGTATGTGTTGGGGAACAGCAACATGGCGCATCAACCGTGAGTCACAACATCTACGAGCTCTTCGCCACCAAGTTCGGTGAGCATCGCGACGACCCGTTTCTGACCCTCCCCGGCGGCGAGTCCCACACCTACGACCAGATCGACAAACGCAGCGCGGCCATGGCCGCCGTGCTTGCCGACGGCGGCGCCGAGCCCGGTGATCGGGTCGTCGTGCAGGTCGACAAGTCGCCTGACGCGGTGGCTCTCTACTTAGCCTGCCTGCGGGGCGGGTTCGTCTACGTGCCGCTCAACACCGCCTACACCCCCGACGAGATCGGCTTCTTCCTGGGCGACGCCGAACCGGCCGTGTTCGTGTATCCACCCGACCTGGCCGCCAAGTTGAAACCGGTCGCCGACATCGCCAACGTCAAGCGCACCTTCACCTTGAGCCACGACGGTGGCGGCACGCTGGCCGATACGGCGTCGCAGGTGACGGCCCTCGGCGGTGTGGTCGAGCGGGCCTTCGACGATGTGGCGTGCATGCTGTACACGTCGGGCACGACGGGGCGGCCGAAGGGCGCCATGTTGACCCACGGCGGCATGGCCGCCAACGCGGTGGCACTTCACCACATCTGGCGGTTCAGGCTGGGTGACGTGCTGTTGCACACGCTGCCGATCTTCCACGTGCACGGCCTGTTCGTGGCCCTGCACTGCGCCATTCTGAACGCCTCCGAGGTCATCTTCTGTGAGCGGTTCGACGTCGAACAGGTGCGTCGCCACCTCACCGAGGCCACCGTCTACATGGGAGTGCCGACCCACTACGTGCGCCTGCTCAACGACCCGGAATTCGGGCCGCAGGACTGCCAGACGATCCGCATGTTCACCAGCGGGTCGGCGCCGATGACCGAGGTGGTGTTCGACCAGTTCACCGACCGCACCGGGCACGTGATCTGCGAGCGGTACGGCATGACCGAGTGCGGTATCATCACCTCGAATCCGCCGGAGGGCCAACGGGTGGCGGGCACCGTCGGCTATGCCCTTCCCGAGATGGAACTGCGGGTGGCCGATGAGAGCGACAAGGTGGTCGACGACGGTGACGTCGGTCAGGTGCAGGTGCGGGGCCCCCACCTGTTCAAGGGGTACTGGCTTCTTCCCGACAAGACGGCCGAGGCGTTCACGGCCGACGGGTATTTTCGAACCGGTGACATCGGCTGGCTGACGGGCGACGGTCGCCTGACCCTCGCCGGCCGGGGCAGCGACATGATCATCTCCGGCGGTTACAACGTCTACCCGAAGGAGATCGAACTGCAGCTCGATCAGACGCCCGGGGTTATCGAATCCGCCGTGGTCGGGTTGCCCCACGACGACTTCGGGGAGGCGGTGACCGCCTTTGTCGTGGCCGGCGACCAGGTCGACGACGAAACCCTGCGAGCCTCACTCGACGGCAAGCTGGCCAACTTCAAGCAACCCAAGAAGTACATCTTCCTCGATGCCCTCCCCCGCAACACCATGGGCAAGGTGCAGAAGACCGAGCTGCGTCGCTCCTTCGACGAGCTGTATCGTTCGGCTTCCTAGCCTCCGGGATAGGTTGGGGCGGTGCGAATATTGATTGTGGTGGCCCACCCCGACGATCTCGACTTCGGTTGCGCCGGATCGACCGCCCGCTGGACGGCGGAGGGGCACGATGTGATCTACTGCCTGGTGACCAGCGGGCAGGCCGGCGGGTTCGACGAGTCGATCAGCCGGGAGGAGATGGCTCGCATCCGCCAGAAGGAGCAGACCGCCGCCGCGGCCGTGGTCGGCGTGACCGAACTGCACTTCCTCGGGTTCCCCGACGGGCGGGTCGAGGCCGACCTGGAGCTACGCAAGTCCATCAGCCGCACGATCCGTGAGACACGGCCTGACCGGGTCGTCACCCAGTCACCGCAGCGTGACCTGAATCGCATCTATCCCAGCCACCCGGATCATCTGGCGGTCGGCGAGGCGACCCTGTGCGCCGTCTACCCCGACGCCCGGAACCCGTTCGCCTTTCCCGAGCTGCTGGCCGACGAGGGACTCCAACCGCACACCGTGCCCGAGATCTGGATCATGGGCTGCCCGCAAGCCGATGCCCACGTCGACATCACCGACACCATCGAGCGCAAGATCGAGGCACTCCTGTGCCACGAGAGTCAGATGCAGGATCCCGACGCCATGCCCGACCGGATACGGGAGTGGGGCCGTAACTCCGCCGAGGCCGCAGGCATGGACGACGGACGGTTCGCCGAACGTTTCCGCATCGTCAACACCGCCTGACCGGTTCAGCCACCTTGACCAGTGTTGATCGGCGCTTGGGCGAATGACGCGCGAACCCAGGCGATATCGCCCGACTACGCGCGCTATTCCGATGCCGAGTCCAGCCGGTGACGCCCCTGACCGGCCTACTCGCCGCTGATCAGATTGAACTCGATCCGGCGGTTGAGTTCGCGGTTCTCCGGCGTGTCGTTGTCGACGAGCGGGAACTGCTCGCCTTCGCCTCGGGCGTCGATCCGGCTCTCGTCGACACCCAACTCCACAAGTCGGGCCTTCACCGCTTCCGCCCGCTCCTCCGAGAGGACCTGGTTCTCGTCGTCCGGACCCTGGTCGTCGGTGTGGCCGACGATCTCGACCTGAACGTCGGGCAGTTCGATCAGGCGTTGGGCGATGTCGGCCAGCACGGCGTCGCTCGACGGGTCGATCTCGGAACTCTGGGGTGCGAACAGGATCGGGTTGGCCGTGACGCTC
>CBDCGP010000049.1:0-17873 GCA_965216655.1 Acidimicrobiales bacterium | reverse complement strand
AGGGCAAGCGTCAGCAGATTCGCCGTGGCGGTTGTTCTCGGTCGCCGATGCTGAGGTCTGGACGCGGTGCCGACCCGAAGGGCTGCCCTGGCGAGCGCATCAGGTCAGTCTCACCGCTGTCGTCATTGACGATGGAGAAGGCCCGAAAGCATGCCCCGTCGTTCGCACGTCACGGCCACCGAAGGGCGGGGGGCCGTATGTCGACGGTCTCGTGATGGATCGGTCGTGGTCCGAGACCTACAAGGGAGTGACCTGGGGGCGGCGGGCGCTGGTGGTCTCCTGGCCGCCGGTTGACGGGGGAGTCAGTCTCATCACTGATCGCCCGGTCGACCGGAGGGGGAGCGGGGGCCGGCATCGAGCCCCAGTCGCCAAAGGACACTTCGACAGCTCCTCGGTCCAACGTGCTCGGGACAGCCTGACCGCGGTCTCCTACGCCGACGTCTACTGGTACAGCATCGGATCCGAACTGTCATCAAACCGGGTGGTTGTTTCGGTCCTGGTCGCAGATGGTTGGACCGTCTCGCATCTCGCAGCCTCGATCGATGACGCCGCAATCCTGTTGGTCGAGGGACGAGCAGCGATCCTCGATGGCGAACCGGACCCACCACAGCAGTGATGTTGAGCGCGCTGGTCGTGCCGGACTCGGGCCGGCGGTGAATCACAGGTTATGTCGTTGTGCGTCCCCTGCTGCTAGGCCCAGAAGGCGTCGTATACCTCGGGACGCTCGTAGACGAACGACGCTGATTGAACCTTGTCGCCGTCGAACTCGAATACAACGATCTGACGTTCATCGAGGGTGCGATCCTCTCGGGATCCCCGGACCATGACCAGCGCTACTGCTCGCTGGTCGTTGGCCAGAACGTCGCGCACTTCCAGCTGAAGGCCACCACCGGTCTTTCGAGCCACGAGCCGCCAGAAGTCGAAGATCTCATCGGGGCCGGTGTAGGTCCCGGCCAGGTCGCCTTCGCCGTGGATGATCCACTCGGTCGCTGGGGTGAGGAGTGACGCCAACACCGAGCCGTCGCCCTTCGCCATCGCCTCGTAGCCCTCGCGTACCAACCGTTCGGTCGTGTTCATGATCTCCCCCACGTGAGCTTGACACCACAAGCATAGTGGCCCAAGTCGTCCCCGAGGTCGGGTGGCGTGCGCGGTGTGACTCTCGGTGGCCCCGCCCAATAATCCGGAGCGTTCCGACGCGCTCTGTACGTGCCGTACTGCGTGGTCAGTGATGGGACCTATGTCTCGTCGTCGAGGTAGCGCAAGAAGCGTTGCGGAGCTTCGAGGAAGCTGCGCCACAGTCCGACGATCTCGAGGTCGTCATAGCTGGTGGCTTCCAGGCCGGACGAGGTGAGTTCGAAGATCTCGGCGTCTGGCGTGGCCATGAGGACCGGGGAGTGGGTGGCGAAGATGAACTGGGCCCCGGCTTTGATGCCATCGCCTATGGCCGCCATGAGTGCGAGTTGGCCCCAGAACGAGAGAGCAGCTTCGGGTTCGTCGAGGATGAACAGCTTCTGAGAGTTGAACCAATCGGCCGCCACGGTGAGGAAGGATTCGCCGTGGGAGATCTTGTGGTAGGACGGCAGTGGCGCTCCGAGGCCGGGGCTGCGGTCGCGGAACGTGGCGACGTTGTAGAACGTCTCGGCTCGAAGGAACCAGCCGGGTTGTAGCCGACTGCCCCAGATCAGCTGAATGTGGTTGGCGAGGGGCGAGTGAGAGGCTTCGGTTTCGAATTGGACTTGTCCGCTGCCGCCCTCGGGATTGAAGCCGGCTGCGACGGCGATGGCTTCGATGAGAGTGCTCTTCCCGGAACCGTTGTCACCTACGAGAATCGAGACCGGCCGGCTGAGGTTCAGCGGTAGCGCTCTCACCGCCGTGAGGTCGTACGGGTAACCTGACGAGGGGGCGTCGTCGAGGAGTTGGACGGTCCGGAGCGCCATCGACCGATTCTCGCGTCTGCTGGCCGGCCGGAGCGACATCAAGATGACCTGGATCACTTGGCCTCCGGTCGCCTTCGCCGTCAAGCTCTGAGCTGGTGTTCTCGCGCACGCGAGTAGTGCCGTTACCGGGCGCCCGTGGTCGGCGTGTTCTACTGTCCTCCGGTACCCCAGTAGAACGGGCCTGAGGTGGCGTGAACATCGATGTTCCAGCCGAGATCACGGAGACGCTCCTCAAGTTCGTCGGCCTGGTAGGGGATCTTGATGACCCTGAACGCAGTGCCGTCGTGCAGCCGGCGTTCGACGATCGGTGACTCTGCGCCCTCGATCAGCTCGGCATCGGTTCGGTGGTTGTCGTCGAACAAAAAGACACGTCCGCTTGGCTGAAGGGCTTCGGCGACCATTGACCAGAATGCCTCGAACCGCTCTGCAGGAACGTGCGAGATCCAGAACCCGAAGAACACTGCGTCGTACTGGCGGGCCGGGCGCCAAGTGAATAGGTCGGCCTGCGTGAAGTGCACCGTAGGCGAATCCACCCGCTCCCTAGCGAGGGAGAGCATCTCGGGGGCGGCGTCAACAGCGGTGACGGTGGTGGCAGTTCGGACGAGTCGCTCGGTCCAGACACCGGAGCCACAGGCGAGTTCGAGTACGTCGCCATGGGGCGTGAACGCTTCGATTGCAGCGAGAAGCTCAGCCTCGCCCGGCACGTCGATGGCGTGCTCGTGGTACTCGTCAGCGACAGCTCGGTAGTAAGCAAGTTGTTCGGCCACGGGACCCGGTGTGCTGGCCATGCCAATCGACGGTAGTCGAGCGTCCGGACGCTGCGTCTTCGGGTACAACAGCCCAGGGCCAGTCGACGAAGGTCTCGCCGTCACCCTCGGTGGCCCTGAGCGTCAGCTCTACAGCGATATGCCGTGCGCGAATCGTGCCTGATACCGGGTGAGACTCGACGGAGATCAAAGGCCGCACAGATGCGCGCACTCATTGAATGTGAGCAGCCGAGGCGGATCGCCGTCCCGCCATGCGATGACCGTCAGGCCACCATTCGCTTGATTCAGTCCCATCCACCGCCACCAAGGAGCGTCAAGCGCGTGCCGGACGAACCAGCCGATGACGAAGTTGTGAGTTATGACTACTCGTGATTGGTCGGTAGCCTCCACTCGGCTGAGTTCGACAATCGCTTTGTCAAGACGGCGAGCTCCGGGATCCCGCTTTTCGTTCGGCACTTCACGCAACCACCCGTGATAGCCTTGCGGCACCAGATCCCAGTCGTCGGGGAAAGGTGTGAGGTCATCGGCTGATCGACTTGGGGCAGGTGCTGCGGACCCGATCTGCTCAGCAACGATCGTTGCTGTTTCGATTGCACGGCGTCGTGGGCTGTGATGCACGACGGTGAGGTCAAGCCCCCTCAATCTTGCCCCGACGGCCTCGGCCTGTCGTCGACCCAATTCAGTCAGTCCAGGGTCGTCATCTGTCGTCTCGTCGGCCTCGCCGTGGCGAATCAGGTAGAGGGTCGTAGTCGGCATCCCTGTAGTTTCTCACTTCCCCCACCACAAACATGCTGCGGCGCGACATCAATCGGGAACCGGCGAAACCGGCACGGCTGAGGCACCCTGGGAACGAGACCTGCTCGGTTTCATGAGCGTTGCCAGTTCGACGACCACCTGGCCGTCACCGTCGGTGACGAACGGAAGTGGTCGGCGGTATTCCTGCGTGCGCGACGCGGGCCTGGTCCCCTGCGGGATGTTGAGAGCGTGATCGTCGTAAGATCGGCGATGCGGGCGACCGTTCGCACCGATGCCAAGGAGACCCAGATGGATACCGCACGTTTCGACCTTGCTGCCCTCGCTGCGCAGAGTGTGCTCATCAGTTGAGCTGTCGGGACGCAGTTGGGGCAACCAACCTTCCTTCTTTCGAGGAGAGTCATGCCTCACGGCAACATCACCTTCGGCTGGCGCGAGCCGTTCAACAATCGCGAGATCCACGAACTCCACGCTGCAGCGTTCGAGACACGACTGTTTGACGAATCCGAATGGGACTGGGTCGACCAGACCCAACGACACAGCCTCGGCTGGGTCGTCGCACGAGACGGCGACCGCTTTGTCGGCTTCGTCAACGTGCTCTGGGACGGACTCGTCCATGCGTTCATCGAGGACGTCATGGTCGATGCCAACTACCGACATCGCGGCATCGGCGTCGGTGTCGTGCACGCTGCGAGGGACGGAGCAGCGGCCGCTGGTTGTGAGTTCCTGCACGTCGGCTTCGACGAGGACCTTCGGGACTTCTACATCGATGCGTGCGGCTTTCAGCCCACACTAGGCGGGCTCATGGAACTCACGTAGAAGAGAGGGGCCGGTCGAGTCTCTCCGGAAGGACTCGACCGGCACCACCTCAGGTCGTGCTGGCGTACGATATTGGCGCATGGCTGCAGGCGTCGAGATCACGCAGACGTTCTTTGAGCGAGCTGTTCGCCCCATTGTCGAGGATGTGATCCCTGGCGTCGGGTATCTGGCTGGCCGTCTCGGCTCGGGTTCTGACGTGTTGGGGTTCGACGACGCGATGTCTACCGACCATGACTTCGGGTGCCGACTGACGGTACTCGTCGATGACCAACACGCATCGCTCGTGGCTGATGTCGACGAGGCGCTTTCGGAGCGGCTCCCCGAGGAGGTCGACGGTTGGCCGGTCCGCTTCCCGGCGAGTTGGGACGATCGAACCGCTCACAAGGTCGACCTCCACACCGGCTTCGACTTCGCGATGACACGCCTCGGCTTCGATCTCCGGTCGCCGCTTGATATGTCGCAATGGCTGTGCGTCACCGGACAGTCGGTGCTGGAGGTGACCGCAGGGCCGGTCTTTCATGACACCACCGACAGCTTCGAGGTGATCCAGGAAACGCTGACTTGGTACCCCGACGATGTCTGGTACTACGTGCTGGCAGCGGGCTGGGCCCGTCTCGGACAGGAGCTACCCTTCGTGGGGCGCACCGGCCAGATCGGTGACGACGCCGGCTCCAGGATGATCGCCTCCCGACTCTGTCGAGACATCGCTCACCTGACGTTCCTGGTCGACCGAACCTGGATGCCCTACCCGAAATGGACGGGCACGGCGCTTGACAGGCTGGCGGAAGGGACCGAGACGGCCGATCAGCTCGTGTCGATTCAAGCCGCATCGGACTGGCCCGAGCGGCAACGCCGTCTCGCGGACGCCATCGAGGCGTTGGCGAGACGGCACCGGCTCGGGGGCCTGGAATTGCCGGCGGAGGTACTCGTGCCCTTCTTCGATCGACCGTTTCTCGGGATTTCGGACGAGGTGTCGTTGTCTCTGCGTGAACGGATTGGTGACCCTACGGTCCGTGGCCTGCCGCCGCTCGGCTCGATCGAGCAGTGGTCCGACAACGTCGACCTTCTCGCCCATCCTGAGAGGCGGGCCCGCGCCACGGCGGTCTACGCTCTCGACTGACATGCTCCCGCCGAGCAGCAACCGGCGTTTGGGCGCGCCGGGACCGCTCAGGAATGACCATTCGATTATTGGCGTTGGACCTCGATCAGGGAGCGGCTGCGACGAACGTGGCCACGACGTAGGTGGCGTGACGGTCGAGAGAGGGCCGAGCCCGGTCATAGCGCATCGTCGTGCGAGGGTCCGAATGGCTCGCAGTATCTTGGACATCGCGCAGTGCAACGCCGGCGTCGAGAGCGCACGCCGTTGAGCTGTAACTGTCGGCGATGCCCTGGAGAGCACCGACGTCGAGTTCACCCAGATAGTAGATACCGAGGTCGTAGTCCGATCTTGCCCGGTGTTCTCTGCGCGCTCGACTGCCGCCCAGAACGACTCCCGCCACCCCACCGACCTGCCCGAGCTCCTCAACGAGACCTGGGGCAAGAGCGTCTAACTCAATGCGTTCAGCGGACATCTAGCGATTCTGCCAGATCCGACGTCGACTTGACCCTCACGATGCGTGATGTGCGATCGGTAATGGAAAGTGTTCCCGAGTGCGGCACTGGTGCCGTTGAGCGTGCTCGGAGGCCGAGGTATTCAGGCGCTGGAGTGAACTGTCGGCCAGTAGTCTGGGCGGCGAGCCTGCCCAAGGCGTCCCTACCCGGTAAGGGGGCGTCCGGCCCGCAGTTGGTGAGGGTGGCTGCCCGTTCGAGCCGGGCCAGGTCCGGGGCGACCTCACGCTGCGGGCGTGATGGAAGCCCACACTGAGTGGCCGACTGCCCGATCGGTGAGCGTTTCCGAGCACGGCGCTGGTGCCGATCTCGAGCGGGTGCAGCGCCCTCACTGCATGACTTCAAGGCATCTCATCTGCAACGAGGGAGACAGTGGCACTGACGCTCAGGAAGCTGGACAGGAAGTCCGCAATAGACCCCACGCTGTCGACGAAACCGGGGCGCCAGGCTGTTTCGTGGTCAGTGCTGATGACGAGAGGTGTCGGACGTTGGTCGCTTGGGAAGATGTGGTACAGGACTCCCCGATAGTAAGCGATTTCGAAGAACTGATCGTCCGGTGCGAGCTGTGCTCCTATGAGTTCTTCGACTTCAACTCTGCTTGCGTCGTCGCTCAACCACTCTCCGACCGTCTGGGCCGTTGGGCGCCAGATGAACGACGCAACAGTTGCTCGAAGCAGGGCGTATAGCCCAGCGTCAGAATCCAGGAGGTCGCTGCGGAGCTGCTCGCCGAACTCCTTCGCTTTGCGGCCTCGTTCCTCGCCCTGGAGCCGATTGATCTCGCGATAGGTTCGCTGGGCTTCGGTGGCGGCGACCCCAGGCGCTTCGGCCAGCGATCCATCACCCCGGGCCGTACCCAGTGCTCGGGCGTGCTCGAGCTGGTGGCGTCGCAGCTGGTTGACGTAATCGGCGTCTTTGCTCCGGATGAGCTGGAGTTCCGTCTCTGTGAGGGTGCTCTGCAGGAGGTCAACGTCAAGCCATTCAGCGAGATCCTGACGGAACAACGGCGGAAGGGCGACAGACTGCAACTCGTTTCGTAGATCGTCGCCCACGGACGCTTCCCCGTCGAGGGAAGACACGAGCTTGATGAGATCCGGCACCGGCATGCAGCAACGATAGATGCCACCAGTCCACCAACACGCCTCAGACCGGGGAGCCAGTGGCGAAGCGAGCACGGAGCAACCGGCGTTCTCTCGTGGTCACACCACGCGATAATCACAGCCGACCGCCGAGGGATCGCATCCTCTGACCACCAACGTCGGGCGCCCGACGCTTCTCGACACTTGGTCGCCCAGCAACCCTCGAGTAGCTGCGCTTCCGTCGAGCGATTGGCGTCGCCTCGGGTGCCTCGACCTACCACAATGGAGTCATGAACCGGTTCGGACGCAGCGTCGTCGACATCGCCGGTCGCTCTGTCGAGTTCGACGGCCGGCTGCGACATCTCGAACCACAGGCATTCGACCTGCTCGCCTACCTGCTGTCGAACCGTGACCGGGTTGTCTCGAAGGCCGAGTTGCTCGATGAGGTTTGGGGAGACCAGTTCGTGTCGGAGTCGGCGCTCACGACCAGGATCAAAGAGGTGCGCCGGGCGGTCGGCGACGACGGCACCCGACAGGAAGTCATCAAGAACTACCGTGGACGTGGCTACCGATTCGTCGCGGTCGTCGAAGAATCCGAGGGCGAGGTCGGGTCGAGACAGCAGATGTCCCGAGCCAGAGCGACCTCGCTGTTCGGTCGCGACGACGACAGTGCGGCCGCGCACCGTCTACTTGACGCCTCGCCGCTCGTGACACTGGTCGGGCCGGGTGGAGTCGGAAAGACGTCACTTGCTCGCGAACTCGCGGCACAGCGTCTCGGGTTGCATACTGACGGCGTCATCACCGTCCCCCTCGCCTCGCTGCGTGATCCCGATGCGATCGTGCACGTGTTGCGTCGCAACGCCGGCTTGGACGAGGCAGGTGCGGATGATCGAGGTCTGATCCGGGCGATTGCCGACCTCGATGCGCTCGTGGTGCTCGACAACTGCGAACACCTCATTGATCCGGTCGCCCGACTCGTGTCCTCGATCGGCGAGTTGGACGGCCGGGTCCGAATCCTCGCAACGAGTCGGGAGCGCATGGGTGTCAGCCGCGAACAAGTGCTCCCGATCGAACCGCTGAGCTTTGACACGGCTCGCCGATTGCTCGAGTCGCGAGCAAGGTCGGCGCAACCGGGATTCGATGTACCCGACGGGTCCGATGCCGAGCTGACGGAACTGATCGACCGGCTCGATCGACTCCCCTTGGCGATCGAAATGGCCGCCGCCCGGCTGCCAACCCTCGGGCTCGACGAACTCCTCGAGTTGCTACGCAACCGCGCTGACCTGCTGCCGGCAGCGGACCGCAGTGCGGAGGAGCGACACCGTACGATCGGCGAGCTGATCAGGTGGTCCGAAGATCTGTTGGACGACGCGGGGCGTGAGACCCTCACCTGCTTGTCGGCGTTTGCCGGCCCGGCCATTGCTGCTGACATCGCGGCGGTCGCCGATCTCGACTCGGTGGAACTGGCGGTTGGTTCGCTCGCCGCCTGCGTCGACCAGTCGCTGGTGGTCTCCGACATCACCCAGCAGCCGACGACGTATCGGCTGCTGGAGACGGTCCGGGCCAGCGCGGCACGCCGTCGCCGGCCGTCACATGAGGCCCGCCACGCCAACCGGATCATCGACATCGCGACAGCGATGGATCGGATGCTGCGCACCCCGGACGAACCGAAGGCGGCGAAACGCCTCGCCTCGCTCCAGGCCGACCTACGCGTCGCGCATCAGTGGGCTCGAGAAAACGCCCCGGACCGAGCGGGCGAACTGACGGCGGCACTCGCCCACTACGCCCACGAGCGACAGTGGATCGAGCCGTCTGTCTGGGCCGAGCAGCTCCTGAACGACGTCCCGCCCGATCACCCGGCTGCGCTCGCCGCGGCGGCCATGTGCGCCGTCTACCGAGCCAACCGTGGCGAGTACGCCCGGGCCACCGCGCTCGCCCAGGCCGCACTCCAGGCCGACGACCCCAGGGTGCTCTACAGCGCAATCGACACCCTGGGCAACATCGGCATCTACGACGGCGACGATGAACGGGCCACGCAGTACCTGGAGCAGCTCCGAGCGCTCGGTGAGGAGACCGGCGATACGACGCTCCGAGCGATGGTGTTGACAGGCCACATGATGCTCCTCACCTACGGCGGGAACCCCGCTTCGGCCATGGAGTTGCTCGAAGAGGAGGGGCGTCCCGCCGGAGCCAGTCCAACGGCGAACGCATGGGTGACCTACATCGAGGCCGACACACTGGCCGCGCTCGACCGCCACCGTGACGCCCTCGATCGCTTCGACGACGTCCTCCGGCTCGCCGGGTCGGTCGGGAACAGCTTTGTTGCCAGCGTCGCTCGATTGTCGGCGCTCGCAGTTCGGAGTCGTGTCGATGATGTCGACGAAGCGCTGGCTGCGTTCGTGCCGGTGCTGACCGGGTACCGGCGGGTCCACAGCTTCACGCACGCTGCGACCGCCTTGCGCAATCTCGTGGACCTCCTCGTCCGTGCCGGCGACGATGAGACGGCCATGGTGCTGCTCGGCGCGTTGTCGACGCCCGAGGTCAAGGCGACCTATGGCGCCGAGTCGCAGCTGCTCGACGAGGCGCGCTCCGTGGTCGAATCTCGCGTCCACGCCGAGCTCGTCGACGAGTGGGTGAACCGCGGGACCGGCCACGACGTGCTCTGGGCCGTCGACTACGCCCTCGGCGTCTTGTCCTGACCAGAGGGCCGAGCGTTCACGGCGCGTCGCACTCGCACTCGCACTCGGCGCGCTAGGCGACTCCGCGCATCTTCATCCAATCCACAGGCGGCCTCCAAGCTCCTCAGCCACGCTCCGTGCAGTGTGGAATTCGTCGATCCACCTGGCTCGACGTCCGTGACCACCCGACCAGAGACGAGGCCACATGACCATGACTGCACTCGACGCCCACGAGGGTTCCGACCTCGACCCCCCAGGCGCGACCGCGGCGTTCCACAACGGTCGCCGCGGACGGTTCAATGCCTGGTTCTTCACCGCGTTCGACCGATACATCGGCCATATCACGCGACCCCACAAACGCCACGCGTTCGGTGACATCTCATCGGGCACGATCGTCGAGATCGGCGCGGGTGTCGGGGCGAACTTCGATCATCTGCCGGCCGGGAGCCGCCTGATCGCAGTCGAACCGAACCTCGCAATGCACGACGGATTGCTCCGCCGGGCCCGCGAACGTGGTGTCGACATCGAAGTCGTCGCCGACGACGCCCACACCCTGCCGTTTGCCGATGGCTCGGTCGACGATGTCATCTGCTCGCTGGTGCTGTGCACGGTCGCCGAACCTGATGTCGTGCTCGGCGAGATCCGACGCGTGCTCCGTCCCGGCGGTCGGTTCCGATTCGTCGAGCACGTCGCAGCACCGCGGTGGAGCCCTCGGCGCTGGCTGCAACACACCCTTCGCCCGCCGTGGCGCTGGGTCTACGAGGGATGCGACACCTGCCGCGACACCGCCTCGACGATCCGGGCAGCCGGCTTCACCCAAGTGGAGATCAACCGCCGACGGCTCCGGCACTCACTGTTCGTCCCCGTCAATACCGCCATCTACGGCATCGCCATCAACTGACCCATCCTCAGCCACACAACGCGAGGCGCCGAAAGGCCAAATCACATGACCATCACCGACACCCCCCTAAACCCAACCAGCACCCGGCCACGCTCCGACCCGGCGGTGATCGCGCGGCGCCCGTCCCGGCCCGATGGCGTCTTCGTCGCTCCCGGCAAGGCCGCCGGTACCCGGGCGAGACGACGCCGACGAGCGCGTGTCCGGCGATCCGAACGGCGACATCCACAACTCGGCGGGCGGCTCATCCGCGCCCTCGGCGAATTGCGCCGGATCGCCCCGGAAGGAGTCCGCCACCGGCTGCACACCGGATGTCACCACCGACGCCGACCCGACTCGACTCGGCCGCCGCGATCGGCGAGTGGACGCGCCGGCGGGACGACCCGAACCCATGAGCGCCGACGCTGAGCAACAGTTGCACCGAGCCAATCGCTCGCTGCGCGGCAGGACCGCCGAGTAGATGCGTTTCGCATATAGCGACTACAGTTTCAACGTTTCGCATATAGCGACTAGCAGCCACGCGCCCTCAACCGAGCGCGGCCGGCCAGACGATCGGAAGGGAATCCTGTGACGCAATACACCAAGGTGGTTCCCGGAGTCCCCCACGGTGAGATCGAGGCCATGCCGCTGATCACCGACGGCGACGATCCTCTCGCCCCGATCGCCTATCGCAGCCCCAAGCGGCGTGAGCCCCAGACCCGGGTGTCCGAGGGCCCGCTCGAGAAGGTGTACCTGTTCTGGATCGTCGGTGCCTCGTGCGACGGTTGCACGATCGCCATCTCCGGTGCCACCCATCCCCGGGTCGAGCACCTCCTCACCGGCCGGGTGCCGGGCCTGCCCCGTGTCGAGCTCGTCCACACGGTGCTGTCGGTCGAGTCGGGCCCGGAGTGGACGGAGAACCTCCGCCTGGCCGCCGAGGGCAAGCTGGACGCCCCCTACCTCATCTGCTGGGAGGGGTCGATCATGGACGAGACCGTGTCGGGTGACTACGGCTACTGGATGGGGCTCGGCGAAGACCCGGAGACCGGCCGCCAGATCACGTCGCTCGAGTGGCTCGACCGCATGGCTCCCGGTGCGGCCGCCGTGCTGGCCATCGGCACCTGCGCCTGCTGGGGTGGCATACCCGCCGCCCACGGCAACCCCACCAACGCCATGGGGGTCATGGACCACCTCGGCAAGGACTACCGTTCCACCCTCGGCCTACCCGTCGTCAACATCCCCGGCTGCTCCCCCATCGGCGACAACATCACCGAGACGGCGGCCGCCGCCCTGCTGTTCCTCAACGGCCTGGCCCCGCTGCCCGAGTTCGACGAGCTGGGCCGCCCGGCCTGGCTGTTCACCGAGACCGTGCACCGTCATTGTCCCCGGGCCGGTTACTACGAGGAGGGCGTCTTCGCCCACGAATACGGCGACAAGGAGTGCCTGGTCGAGCTGGGCTGCTGGGGTCCCGTCGTGCAGTGCAACATCGCCGAACGGGGCATCGTCGACGGTCACGGCGGCTGCATGAACATGGGCGGCATCTGCATCGGCTGCACCATGCCCGGTTTCCCCGACAAGTTCTCCCCGATCTACGAGACGCCGCCGGGGGCACTGCTGTCGACCAAACACCAACCGGGTGGTCGGTGGTTTCGTCCGGCGTATGCGCCAGCTCTCCCAGCGAGACAAGATGGTCTCGGCCCGCTGGGAGGACAGCCGCGATCTGCCCTCGGGGTGGCGTCGCTACAAGACGCAGCCGGTGGGCGCTGAGCGCCTCATCCACAAGCTGTATTCCCGCAAGCAGCACTCCCACGAGGGCGGCAGCTGAGCCATGTGTTTCAAGAACCTGCCCATCGAGTTCGACGCCAACGGCAAGGCCCGCCTGATCGAGGGGGCCAGAACCCGTACGCGGTCGCGGTGGCCGAGCCCCGCGACTTTGTGCGGGAGGCCACCCAACGGGGATCGGTCGGATCGCTGGCGTCGCCCCCGAAACTGCGTGAGTGGAGCATCGACCCGGTCACCCGCGTGGCCGGCGCACTGGCGGTCCACACCGTGCTCGACCTTGGTTCCCGTCAGGCGGTCGAGGCCCACTCGATGGCCATGCTGTTCCGTGGCTACGAGATCATCCTCCAAGGCCGTGATCCGCGCGACGCGATCGACATCTCGTCACGGGCCTGCGGCGTGTGTGGCGGCGTGCACTCGACGGTGTCGTCGATGGCGATCGAGATGGCGTTCGGCATCGTGCCCCCTCCCCTCGGCGTCTGCATCCGCAACCTGGGTGAGGTGGCGGAGATGTTCTACGACCACCCGCTCCACCTCGGCCTGCTGGCCGGCCCCGACTACTCCACCGCCATTGTGTCGGTCACCAACCCCGAGCTGGTCGACCTGGCGGCCAAGACCCCGGCCCCAGGCGCCGATGTGCACGGCTACCGCACCGTGAAGGACATCATGGACGGGTTCAATCCGCTCGAGGGGTCGATCTACCTCGAGGCGCTGGAGTACACCCGCATCGCCCGCACCATGTGCACGCTGATGTACGGCAAGTACCCGCACCCGTCCACGCTGGTGCCGGGCGGCGTGTCGACCACCGTCAGCACCACGACCTTCAACGAGTACTACGCCAACCTGGGCAAGATTTTCGACTACGCCAAACGGATCGCCGGGATCTGGGACGACATCTGCGACTTCTTCCTCGCCACCAACCCGTCGTACTCCGACGTTGGCCTGCGGCCCTCCAACCTGATCCAGACCGGGATCTGGGACGACCCCGACGTCTACGACGCCACCTACGCCAACATCGACACCTGGGGCCACGCCCGCTATTCGGCGCCCGGCATCATCAAAGACGGCGAAATGGTCACCACCAAGATTACCGAGATCAACATGGGCATCGAGGAGTTCGTCGAGCACTCCTACTACGACGACTGGACCACCGGCAACAACGGCGCCGAACCCCGGTTCCCCCACGACGAGCTGGGCAATCCGCTGTCGCCGTACCATGCCTGGAACAAGGAGACGATCCCTCGGCCCGAGGGCAAGAACTTCAAGGAGAAGTACTCCTGGTCGACGGCCCCGCGGTGGGATCGGATCGCCATGGAGACCGGCGTCTACGGCCGCATGTGGACCACGGCGATGGCTCAGCAGCTCCCCGACAACCCGTACCTGGAGGCGACCGGCGACGGCCTGCGGATCCTGCTGCCGGCGCACGACCTGCCGGAGATGGAACTCAACTGGAAGATCCCGGCGAAGCTCAACGCCTTCGAGCGCAACCGGGGCCGGGCCTACGGCATCGCCTTCACCGCCGCCATCGGCATGATCTGCCTCAATCAGGCGTTCGAGCTGTGGCGCAAGGGCGACACCAAGGTGTCGACCCCGTTCACCGTGCCGCGCGACGAGCGGGTCTCGGTGGGTGTGTGGGAGGCCGGCCGCGGCTACCTGACCCATCACATGCACATGGACAAGGGCAAGCTGGTCAACTACCAGATCAACACGCCTTCGACGTGGAACGCCGCCCCTCGGGATCCGTTCGGCAACCCCGGACCCTACGAGGAGGCCATCGTCGGCACCCCGATCCTCGAGAGCGTGGCCGACGACGCCATCAAAGGCATCGACATCCTTCGGGCCATTCGCAGCTTCGACCCGTGCATGCCGTGCACCACCCACATGGACACCGGCCGAGGCGTCATCACCCGCGAAGTAAACTCGTGCGGGTGCACACTCGAATAAACGCCAGAGCTGCGGAGCAGCTCTTAACGGAGTTCCGCCTCAAGGCGGAACATCCCTTGCTGGGCCGCAACCTATGGGACAAAGCCCGACCAAAGTACGGCGGAGCGAGGGTTTGACCGAACCCGGAGTCGACCCGCTGCGCGCCGTCGATCCGGCGGCCCGTGACGACGCGCTCGACACCCTACTCGGCCCCGGGGCCCAGATCCGTCCCGGTGGCGGCGCCCGCCCGGGCTGCGTGTTGGTGGGCGGCATCGGGTCTGCCCTGGCTACGCGATCTCGACTTCGGTACGAACTGGCTGGCCCGGGCCGCCGAACTCTGGACTGGCCCGACGAGGTGGTTCTGGAGGACCTGTCGTACTCGGCCCACCGGGTGCTGCACCGGCTTCAGGAGTTGGAACCGGGGAGAGTGGTGCTGCTTGGGCTGCATGCCCCGGGGCACCGACCCGGCGGGCACGATCCGGCAGTACCGGCTGGGCGACGTCCCGCCGCCCGACGACGGAGGAAGTGCACGATCGGTTGTCGGAGGCCGTCGGCGGCATCATCGACCTCGATCACACGATCGCCGTCTGCCGTCACTGGGGTGCGCTGGGCGACGACACCATCGTGATCGAAGTCGAGCCCGAGGACCGCGAGTTCGGCTGGGGGTTCTCCGAGCCGGTCGAGGAGGCGGTGGCCGAGGTGGTCGAGCGGGTGCAGCGGCTCGTTGGTCGGTGGCGGAAGACCACATGACCATGGTGAGGATCAGCCGGCAGACCGAACTGGATCTACCGCGACATTCTCGACCGGGTGGCCGAGCTGGCGGCAGCGCTGCTGGAACATGACGACGCCGGGCGTGGCGGGCGCACGGCGGAGGAGCTGGTCGACTGGCTCGACGTCTACCACCGGGAGGGACTCGGGCCGCCTTGATGGAGATGATCCGCCACTGGCGGGGTGAGCTGTTCCTGGAGCAGGCCGCACTTGGATCCGGTGGTCGGCGATCTGCTCGGCGACCTACTCGCTCGGTGTCGATGTCGACCAGGCCACCGACCGACCGGGTGATCCAGCTGGCGCTCGACGAGGTCCGCCCTTACGTCCACTCCCACGGCGGTGAGATCGAGGTGCTGTCGGTGGCCGACGACGGTGTGGTGCGGCTGCGTATGCACGGCACGTGCAACGGCTGCACGGCGGCCGACGACACGGTGGCCAACCGGATCGACGTCGCACTGCGGGAGCACTGGATCGACTTCCGGCGGGTGGAGTTGGAGGAGGCGACGGCGGCGGCCCACCCGCCACCGCAACCGGGCCAGGTGGTGACCGGCCTGTCGATCGGCACGGCCGATCACCGACTGCCGTCGTCATGACAATCGACGGCGAGGCCAATGGGGTGGCCACCTCGGCGTCCATCACCGAACTTTGCTTCCGGGCCCGGGCGCTGGCCCAGTCGCATCCGATGACCGAGACCGCCCGCCGTTACCGGCAGACCTGCCACGTCGCCCAACGGGCTGAGCAACCGCTGGCCGATTTCGCCGACTGGGCCACCACCGCGCTCGACGTCGGCTACTGCCTCCGCCGCACGGAGGAGGACACGGTGGATGTGACCTCGACCCCGATCGAACTGGCGGACGAGTCGCTGTCGGCGGCGGCGGTGGCGATCGCCACCGAACTGCGGACCGGTGACTCCGCCTCGGTGACCCTCCTGCCCGCCGATCAGACGATCGCCGCGCTCGACCGGCTGATCGCCACGGAGTTGGACAAGCGGGCCGACAACGTGCGTGAGCAACTCAGCGACGCCGACTGGGCCGACCTCGAGGCCTACATCGCCTGGTGGGTGGTGCACGGCTACTGCATCCGGGCAGCCGAGGCCCCGTTGAGCACAAGGCCGCCCACGGGTGGGCGACACGCCGAGGGTCATGGTGGTCGGCGTCGGCAACGTCCTGCACGGCGACGACGGCTTCGGGGTCGAGGTGGCCAACCGGCTGGCGGCCGACGAGTCCGTTGCCGCCGTGGGTTCACGTGGCGGAGACGGGGATCGGCGGGATCCACCTGGTGCACGAACTGATGGCGGGTTACGACGCGCTGATCGTGGTCGACACCGTCGACCGGGGTCGGCCGCCCGGCACCGTGATGGTGATCGAGGCCGAGGTGATCGACGTCGAACCGATGCCGGTCGAGCAACGGCACGATCTGCTGGCCGACATGCATCTCGCGACTCCCGAGCGGGCGCTGATGGTGGCCCGGGCGGTGGGGGTGCTGCCCGAACGGACGATCATCGTCGGCTGCCAACCGGTCGAGATCGAGACGCTCGGTATCGGTCTCACCCATCAGGTCACCAGCGCGGTCGACGCCGCGGTGGCGGAGATCCACCGGTGCCTCGACGAGATCGGCGGTGGCACCGTGAACGTCGCCGACCTGTCCGCCCGGCTGGCCCGACGCCGACATCGCCGTCGACCCCGACGGCTGGGCTCTGGCCGCCTACCGGTTGGCGGTGGCCCGTAGCGAGCTGGCCACCGATTCGATCCGAGCTGGAAACCTGCGTCGACATGCTCGACAAGGCGGCCCGGATCCTGACCGTCGATCGGGCTCCGCTCGAACACGGCCGGATCATGACCGCCACCGGCAACTGCTACCGATCGGCCGGGCGACCGGACCTCGCCGTTTCGGCGTTCACGGCCGCGGCCGACGCGCTGACCGGCCGGGCGGAACCGGTGGAGGAGGCCGCAGCGCTGGCCAACCTGGGCTTGGCCCGGACCGAGGCAGGAGACGCGGCCGGGGCGATCGGATGCCCTCGACGGGGCGATCGATCTGCTCCGAGGGGCGGTCACCGGGGGGAGCCGATCCGACGAGGCCCGGCGGTCACCTCGGCGGCGGCGCTGGTCAACCGGGCCCAGGCCCGTCAAGCGGCCGCCACCGACGACGGACTCGCCTCGGCACTGGCCGACTATGACGCCGCCATCGCCACGCTCGGGGCCGAGTCACCCCAGACCGGCTTGGCCTGGCACGGCCGGGCGTCGGTGCTACTCGAGCAGGCCACCAGGCTGCCGGCGGCCGGCCATGCTGATTCTGGTCACCGAGGCGATCACCGCCATCGAACACGCACTGGCCGTGTTCAGCGCCAACGCCTTCCCGTTCCAGCACGCCATCGCCCGCCACAGCATGGCCGTCGCTCTTCGCCGCCGAGGATCCGACGAGGATCTGGCCCGGGCCGTCCATCACGCCGAATTGGCCATCGGGGTGTTCGATCCCCGCCTGCATTCGGGCCAGTGGCAGACCGTGAACGCCACCCTGACCGATCTGGAGGAGCGGCTCGCCCCCCGATCGAGGATCGGCGCCGTGGTCGACCTCCTGGTAGCGGTCGACGAGGCAGAGCGGGTGCAGATCCTCCGCGATCGGCTGACCAGGCTGAGCGACGCACCCGACATCCGTATCGCCGCCGACCTCGAGCGGCTCTGCGGGGCGCTGACCACCGTCGACGGCGACGGCTACCGATCCGTGGTCGAGTCGCTGATCTCGGTGCTGATGGAGCTTCCCGACCGGATCCTGGAACTGGGCTGTCGGGCGCTCGTTCGAGCCAACCGGCGCCCCGACGATCCCACCGCGTTCGACCGGACGGCTCGACGACGCCATTCAATCGCGCCTCGTCGGACCGCAGCGGGTGC
>CBDCGP010000048.1:0-129254 GCA_965216655.1 Acidimicrobiales bacterium | reverse complement strand
TATCTGGGTCGAGTCGGAGGCCGCCAGCCGATCAACTACGCCGGCAACGGGCGGGGCTGCCTCGTCCACGAGATCGGCCACGCGGTCGGCATGAGCCACGAACACAATCGCAACGACCGGGACGAGTACATCAACATCGACTTCACCAATGTGTCCAGCAGCGCTGCATCGCAGTTCCGCATCGCCAGCGGCAGCACCGACGTCGGAACGTATGACTTCAACTCGGTCATGCACTACTCCGCCTACGCCTTCGCCCTTGACCGTTCCCGGCCGGTGATCACGGCCAAGGACGGCCGGGATCCCAGAACCATCGGCGGCAGAGGCGTTCTCACCGACTCCGACGTCGCCGCCGTCGAGTACGTCTACGGCAGCAACCCGCCGCCACCCCCGCCGCCGCCGTCGACCACGACCACCACTGCGCCGCCGTCGACCACGGCCACAACCGAAGCACCCTCGACCACGACGACGGAGCCCTCGACCACAACGACCGAGGAATCGACCACCACAACCGAGGAGTCGACCACCACGACCGAGGAGTCCACGACCACCACCGAAGCGCCCCCGTCGACCACGACCACAACGGAGTCGCCGTCCACCACGACGACCGAGGACTCGACCACGACCACGACCGAAGCGTCGACCACGACCACGTCGGCCCCGTCGACCACCCAGCAACCCACCACCGTGGTAACGAGCCCGGAGCCCCCGGGAGATCAGAAGCCCGTGGTCGAGTTCGTCTCGGTCGCAGACGGCGACACGGTCGACACCCACGTGCCCTACGGCGGCATCAACGTGGTCGCCTACGACCCCGATGTCGGCACCGACGACGGCGACGGGATCCGGTGGGTGGCTCTCGTGCTGCGCGACGCCGAGACCGGGCGGTTTCTCGGCGCCCGACGAGAGTACTGGTCCACCTACGACTGGGGTCTCCGTCTACGCAGCGGCCGCGACTACACGTTGACGGCCTACGCGGTGTCCGACGACGGAGTCGGCTGCGTGTGGTCGCAAACCAGCATCACCATCAAGGCCCGATAGATCCGGCGCCGAGCGGCGTCGGACATCGACCACGAGCCCGATCGGAGACAACATGAGAACGAGCATCATCGCCGCTCTGGTGACGGCAGGTATCGTCACCGGATGCGGCGCAGGTGGAGAACGACCGACACTGGCGGCCGGTGACAGTGCCGAGGCGGTGGTGGCGGAAGGCTCCGACTCCGAGATCGTCGAGGAGGGAGACGCTCGGCCCGACGGCGAGCCGGGCGCCGCCTCGGTCGTCGAGGTGACGGTCGCCCTTCCGCCTGACACCGATCTGGTCGGCGAGGCCGTCATCACCCTGGAGGACGTCTCGCTCGCCGACACCGAGTCGGTGGAGATCACGCGGGTCGAGCTGCCGATCGAGGATCTGGCGGCTCAAGACCACCGCGTCGAGGTGTTTCTTCCGCTTCCCCTCGACGGCTCGGTCGACGTGAACGCCGCCGTGCACCTCGACATCGACGAAGACGGCAGCTTCTCGCCCGGAGATTGGATCTCACCAGAGCTGGTGCTGGTCACGCCGGAATCGGCAGCGAACGTCGTGGTCGAGGTGGTACCGATCTGAGGGCGTCCACCTCGGCTCGCGACGGCCGAGACGGTCGGCGTCAGCCGCTCACCGTGGTTCGCCAGCCGTAATGGTCCTCGGATGCGCCGATCTGGATGTCGACCAGAGCCTGCCGTAGTCGAAGCGTGTTGGCGCCCGGCTGACCGTCGCCGAGGTCGATGTGCTCGTCGCCGAGCACGACCTTGCCGACGGGAGCGATGATCGCCGCGGTTCCCGAGAGGAACGCCTCACCGTGTTCGGCCCAGGCCCGCAGTTCCTCGATCGGGATCTTGCGCTCCTCGACGTCGTAGCCCAGATCGGCGGCCAGGGTGAGCGTCGACGCCCGGGTCACCCCGTGCAGGAACGACTCGTCGAGCTCTCGGGTGATGAGACGCTGATCGTCGACGAGGAAGAAGTTGGACGCCCCCGTCTCGGTGATGTCGCCCCCCGAGGCGAACAGCACCTGGTCGACGGTGTGATCACGTTTGGCGTCAAGCGTCGGGCCGAGCGCCATCGCGTAGTTGGCGCCCGACTTGATCATGCCGAACTGGGGGGTGGTACGTGGGATCTGGGTTTCGATGTAGATCGACAGCGGGCGGATGCCACCGGCGAAGTAGTCGCCCACCGGGGAGCAGATCACGAACAGGATTCCGGTGTTGCTCGGTGCGGCCGCCGCCCCGATGTTCTCGAGGGTGCCGATGAACGTCGGACGAATGTAGAGGGAGCCCGGGGGATCGGGGGTGAACGATGCGTTGGCCTCCACGGCATCGATCATCAAGGCCCTCAGGAGATCGGCCTCCGGCGGCTGCATCCGAAGTTTGGTGATGCTTTGACGCATCCGGGGCCACGTGGTCGTCGAGCCGGAAGATGGCGAGCGAACCGTCGACCTGGCGGTGGGCTTTCAGGCCTTCGAAGCAGGTGCTGCCGTAGTGGAAGGCATGGGTGGCGGGATGGAGCGAGAAGTTCTCGAGCGGGCCGGCCTGACCCGAGTAGCTGTAGACCCCGTCCTGCCATACCGCCACGGTCATCCGGTCGCCGAAGAGGGATCCGAAGGGGGCGGTGAAGGGGTCCTTGGTTTCGCTCATTCCTTAGTTCTACTCGAAAATCGACCGTCGAACCACGCCAAATTGGACCCGTCCCGCGCTACTGGTGACCGTGTCGGCAGCCGGGCGCTACGGCCCGGACGTGGGTGTGGTCGGAAGCACGAGGGTCGATGGCGTCGGCTCTGTGGCCCCGGATCCGGTCGAGTTGGTGTCGGTGGAGGTTCCGGCGCCGGTGGCGAGGGCGCTGTGGGCCTCCGGGGTGAGTGATCTCCCGGTCACGACGGCGTACTCGATGCTGCGTTCCGGACAGTGGGTGCCGAACACGAAGTCCTGGAATCGGAGCTGACGAGCCGACATCGACGACCACATGATCTCGAGCACCTGGAATTCGGTTCGGCACAGGGTGGACGCCACGTCGAGCCTCGTCGCCTCCACTTCGGCCGGGGTGAGGTCGGCTCCGGCGATGCTCTCGAGCCGCTCCTCGATGGTGATGCTCCGGCCGGTCGTCGCTGCAGGCGGACGCCACGAGACCCAGTGCAACCAGGAGCGTGATCGGTCCGACGAGATTTCTCAACTATTTCCCGGATAAGAGTTGAACGAACAAGTGTTCGGGGCTACAGTGAGGCTCGAGGTCGAAGAACTACAGCCCTGTAGTTTTCCCGACTTCCAGAGTACCAGTAGTCACCGCTCGAAACCCTCAGGGTGTGGACGGGAATCCGGCCGCACCGGCTGAGCCCGACAGCCTTCCCCGTGGCTGTCACACCCCGAGATTAAGGTGGGTTGCAGTCCCGGCGGACCACGGTCCATCCGGTCATCCCCCGCCAAATCAATCCTGAAAAGACAGGAGCAAGTCAGTGGAGAAGAACAAAGCGCTCGAAATGGCTCTCGGCAACATCGAGAAGCAGTTTGGCAAGGGTGCCGTGATGAAGATGGGCGAGCGCACGGGTATGGAGGTCGCCACCATCCCCACCGGGGCGTTGGCCCTCGATCTCGCCCTCGGGGTCGGCGGGCCTGCCTCGAGGTCGGGTGGTCGAGGTCTACGGTCCGGAGTCGTCCGGCAAGTCCACTCTCGCCATGCACGTGGTGGCCGAGGCCCAGCGCAACGGCGGCGCTCTGCGCCTACATCGACGCCGAGCACGCCATGGACCCGGTCTACGCCTCCCCATATCGGGGTGGATGTCGATGAGCTGCTGATCTCCCAACCCGACACCGGTGAACAGGCCTTGGAGATCGCCGACATCCTGGTGCGGTCCGGTTCGATCGACGTGATCGTGGTCGACTCGGTGGCCGCCCTCACCCCCAGGGGCGAAATCGAAGGTGAGATGGGTGACACCCACGTCGGCCTCCAGGCCCGGCTCATGTCCCAGGCGCTGCGCAAGATCACCGGCAATCTGAGCAAGACCGGCACCATCTGCATCTTCATCAACCAGCTGCGGGAGAAGATCGGGGTGTGATGTTCGGCTCGCCGGAAACCACTCCGGGCGGGCGGGGCGCTGAAGTTCTACAGTTCGGTCCGGCTCGACATCCGCCGCATCGAGTCGTTGAAGGACGGCGCCGAGGTGGTCGGCAACCGAACCAGGGTCAAGATCGTGAAGAACAAGGTGGCCCCACCGTTCCGTCAGGCCGAAGTTCGACATCATGTACGGCAAGGGCATCAGCCGGGAAGGCTCACTGCTCGACATCGCGGTCGACAACGACCTGGTCAAGAAGTCGGGTGCCTGGTACACCTACGAGGGCGAGCAGCTGGGGCAGGGCAGGGAGAACGTCAAGAACTTCCTGGTTGAGAACCCGGAGCTGGTCATGGAGATCCAGGATCGGGTGCTGCGCCAGGTGGGCCTCGTCGCCGATGAGAGCGAAGCCGCTTCCGACGAAGAGGCCGACGACGAGCCCGTGAAGCTCGACTAGGAGGAATACAGAACATCGAACTCGAGGGCACTAGCTGCCCAGCCGAGAGAGCTTGCCACCAACGTTGGTCAGCAACGCCGAGAGCCCGGGGTCCTACTGGTTCCGCCCCGGGCTCTCGGTTCGTTTTAGCCCATTCGTGATCGTTGTGCAGGGATGGTCCGCTTCGACCTGGCCGGCCCGACGGTCCTGGTCCGGCACAGGAATCGACGTGATCTGACACCACGAATTACGCTTTTCTGTTCTTGACCTCCTCGCCCATCACGCCCGATTCATCGACCACATCGATAGTCGAGCCACCCCTACTGTCCGACGGCGACCGAGGCAGGCTGCAGCGTCGAACGCTGCTGGTGCTGTCGGCCAGCGCGGTCGCCGGACGAGCCGCGATGACCATCGCGTTCGTCGTCGTCAGCCTGTTGACCAAAGACATCCTGGGGTCGGTCAACCTGGGCCGGTATCGCCAGTGGCGGCCATCACGGTCGGCACGGCGCTCAGCTCGTCGGCGCTGAGCAGCTACATGAAGCGCAAGGGCCGTCGCCCGGGCCTCGTGGTCGGGTACATGGTGGCGGCGGCCGGCGGTCTGATCGCGGCGTTCGGCGGACAGGCCGCGTTGATCATCGCGTATCTGGTTGGCTTGGTGCTGTTCGGTGTCGGTCAGGGCAGCACCGGATTGGCCCGTTATGCCGCGGCCGACCTGGCCAACGACCGGGATCGGGGCAAGGCGATCGGGTATGTGGTCTTCGCGTCGACCATCGGCGCCGTCGGCGGTCCGGCACTTTCGGGTCCGGCGGCCCGATTCGGGGAATGGTTCGGCTACGGGCCCTACATCGGGTCCCACCTGGTGTCGGTCGGGTTCTTCCTCCTCGCCGGCGGTCTGCTCTTCATCGGCTTGCGACCGGATCCGTTGGTCGCCAGCGGCAAACTCGATGCCCGAGGCGCCGGCCGGCGGAGGGGGGATTCGCCGCCGGGTTGACGGCCATCCGCAGCCATCCTCTCGCGATGCTGGCTCTTGTCGGCCTGGTGATCTCACAGGCCGTCATGGTGATGGTGATGGCCATGACGCCGCTGCACATGGAGGCCCACGGAAAGTCGGTGGGTCTGGTCGGCTGGGTGCTGTCGGCCCACACCGCGGGAATGTTCGCGTTCGCCCCGCTCGCCGGTTGGTTCGCCGACCGCTTCGGCCGGATCCAGGCGGTCGTGCTGTCGGCCGTGGTGCTGATCGTGTCCACGGTGATGACCGCCTTCGCCCATGAGGCACCCTCGCTCCTGATGTTCCCCGGCCTCTACCTGCTGGGTCTGGGCTGGAGCTTCGGCACGGTCGGGTCGAGCGCGCTGCTCACCGAGGCCGTGAACGACAGCGACGAGGTGGCGGCCCAGGGTGCGGCCGATCTGATCAAGAGCTTCGTGAGCGGTGCCGGCGCCCTCGCCTCCGGCTTCATCTTCACGATGGCCGGCTTCCACATCCTGTCGATGGTCGGCATCGTGGGTTCCGGTCTGCTGTTGGTGGCGGCCTACACCCGGATGCGGCTCAATCCGCGGGTCGGCCTGGCACCCTGACCACGGCCAGATCCTCGGCCACCACGACATCGGGGTGCACGGCACCCGCCTCGGCGGTGAACCCTTCGTTGTCGGTGTAGCGGGCCGAGAAGTGGCCGAGCACCAGTCGCCGGGCTCCCGCTTCGACCGCGATGCGGGCCGCCTGGCCTGCGGTGAGGTGGCCGTAGTCGGCGGCCAGACCTACCTCGGACTCGAGGTAGGTCGACTCCGTCACCAGCAGATCGACATCGCGGGCCAGCTCGACGGCGGCGGCACACGGTGCGGTGTCCATGATGAACGCAAACGATTGACCACGGCGGGGAACGGTCACCTCGGCGGCGGTCACGGTTCCGTGGTCGGTTTCGATCGAACCCTCGTCGAGAAGGCGTCCGACATCGGGCCCGGCCAGTCCGTGCCGATCGAGGGCCGCCTGGTCGACGCGCACACCGTCGGGCTCGCTCAGCCGGTAGCCGAGCGTGGTGACCCGGTGGGCAAGGGGCGCGGCGGACAGCTCCAGCGAGCCGATCGGACCGACTTGCCCCCCGACGGCGATCGGCTGGGGTACGACGTTGCTCGTGTCGTGGAAGATCGACGATGTTCTGAGCCGTTCGAAGTACTCGATGCCGTCGGCCGGAAAGAAGACGGGCAGCGGAGGAAGTGACCGGGTGCCGGATCGGGAGTCGAGGGCACGACGCTGGATGACGCCGGCCAGCCCGAGGGAATGGTCGCCGTGGAAATGGGTGATACAGATTGCGGTCAGCCGGGCCACCGAGAGGTTGGCGAAGATGAATTGGCGCTGGGTTCCCTCGCCGGGATCGAACAGGATGAGCTGGTCGTCCCAGCGCAGCACGAAGCTGTTGTGCGCCCGGTACCGGGTCGGTGCCTGGCTGGCGGTGCCGAGCACCACCAGTTCGCGACTGCTCATGGCCGAGCAGTGTAGATGCGACGGGCGTCGACGTCGGAGATCCGGGCGCTCGGCTGCTCGCGATGTGCTCGGCGATGCAGACGGTGGAGCGGATCTCGCTATCGTCTACCTTCACCGGGTCGAAATCCGGTGGCGGACATCTTCAACCAGCAAGGGACCCAACAGCATGCAACAGCTCGGAATGATCGGACTGGGACGAATGGGGGCCAACATGGTTCGTCGCCTGCACCGGGCCGGAATCCAATGCGTTGGTCACGCCAACAGCCGGGATTCGGTCGATGAGCTGGAGTCCGAAGGCGTGATCACCGGAGCCTACGAGCTCGCCGATCTGGTCGAGAAGTTGGAGCGACCTCGAGCCGTGTGGATCATGATTCCAGCCGGATTCGTCGACGACGTCATCGACGAGCTCGCCCCCATGCTCGACGCCGACGACGTCATCATCGATGGTGGCAACACCCACTATCCACTCGACATCGAGCGATTCGACCGCCTGGCGGAGCAGGGGATCCACTACCTCGACGTCGGAACCTCGGGCGGTGTCCACGGTCTCGAACGTGGCTACTGCCAGATGATCGGCGGTGAAGCCGAGATCGTCGAGCGGCTCCGCCTGGTGTTCGAGACCCTGGCCCCGGGGGTCGACGCCGAACCGCGAACCGAAGGCCGTGACGACACCCCGTCGCCGGCTGAGCACGGTTATCTCCACTGCGGTCCGGCCGGAGCCGGGCACTTCGTCAAGATGGTCCACAACGGTGTCGAATACGCCATCATGGCGGCCTACGCCGAGGGCTTCAATCTCATGTCCCGTGCCGGCATCGGCCGTGACGACCGCGAAGTCGACGCCGAAACCACGCCTCTCGGGAACCCTCGGCTGTACCAGTACGACATCGATGTGGCCGACGTGGCCGAGGTGTGGCGCCGGGGCAGCGTCGTCGGATCGTGGCTCCTCGATCTGACCGCCGAGGCCCTGCTCCACGATGGTGACCTGTCGCAGTACGAAGGCCGGGTCTCCGACTCGGGAGAAGGCCGCTGGACGGCGCTCGCCGCCATCGAGACGGGCACGCCTGCGCCAACGATCCTCGACGCGCTGTTCAGCCGGTTCTCGTCACGCGACAACGACAAGTTCGCCAACCAGGTTCTCTCCGCCATGAGAGCCGGATTCGGCGGCCACAGCGAGCGGGGGGCGTCGAGTTGAGGCATCGAGAATCACCAAGGCCACGACGGACAGCACCGGGAGATCGACGATGACCAGCGATCGTGTACACCCACGACCACACGGCCGACCGCCCGGATCGATCGACGATCCAGCCGCCGGTTCCGACGCCACGCCTGATCAGGAAACGAGAGCCGATGCGCTGGTCCTGTTCGGTATCACCGGCGATCTGGCCCGCAAGAAGCTGTTCAGTGCGCTCTACCGCCTCGAGGCGGATGACGAACTCGGCTGCCCGGTGATCGGGGTGGCGTCGTCGAACTGGACCGTCGAGGAATTGCGGGGCAACGCCCGGGAGGCGTTGGACGAGTTGGGAACCGAGATCGACGACGAGATCTGGAACCGCCTGGCATCCCGCCTCGACTACGTGTCCGGAGACTATCGCGAGCCCGACACGTTCGAGCGGGTGGCGGACCGGGTCGGCGATGCCGCCTGTCCGGTTTGCTATCTCGCCATCCCGCCGTTCCTGTTCCCAACCGTGGTCGACGGTCTGGGTACCACCGGGCTGAGCCGGGGGAGGGTGGTGCTGGAGAAGCCGTTCGGGCGGGATCTTGCGTCGTCACGCCAGCTCGACGAGGCGGTGAAGGCCCACTTCCCCGAGGAGCGCATCTACCGGATCGACCACTTCCTGGGCAAGGAACCGGTGTTGAACATCATGGTGTTCCGCTTCGCCAACGCCATCTTCGAGCCGCTGTGGAATCGGCATCACGTGAGCCGGGTCACGATCGACATGGCCGAGGACTTCGGGGTCGAGGGCCGAGGATCGTTCTACGACGAGGTCGGCGCCCTGCGCGACGTCGCCCAGAACCACCTCCTGCAGATCGTTGCGCTGCTGGCGATGGAGCCGCCGGTGTCCGACGACGCCGACTCCCTTTCCGACGAGGTGGTCAAGGTGTTGCGGGCGATCAAGCCGGTCGACCCGGAGCGGGTGTGGCGAGGTCAGTACGAGGGCTATCTCGACGAGGAGGGCGTCAAGCCGGATTCCGACACCGAGACCTACGTTGCGATCGACTTCGAGATCGATTCGTGGCGATGGGCCGGCGTACCGTGGCGAATCAGGGCGGGCAAGGCGCTGAGCCAAACCAGAACCGAGGCGGTCGTCGAGTTCCAGGCCCCGCCCCGCCCGCTGTTCAGCGACATCGAGTGCTCCCCCAGACCGAACGCCCTCCGGTTCGAGATGAAGCCCAACGACGTCATCTGTCTCGACGTGCAGGCCAAGGCCCCCGGTGATTCGCTCGTGAGCGAGACCACCAGCCTCGGCCTCGACCACGATGGGATCGAGTTCGGGCCGAGCCCCTATCATCGCCTGCTCGGCGATGCGCTGAGTGGGGACCGCCGCCTGTTCGCACGCGGCGACCAGGTCGACGTGGCGTGGCAGATCGTGCAACCGGTTCTCGACTCACCCCGTCCGGTCGTCACCTACCCCTACGGGGCGGACTTCCCGAATCCGTCGGCCGACGGACGTGGCTGACGCAGTGGGAGCCGACGGCGACGTCTCCGGATGCACCATCACCGTCGACCTGGGTGGAACCAATGTGCGGGCCGCCGCGGTCGACCGGGCCGGGGAACTCGTCTCGACCCGCCGCATGCCGACCCCCCGCCAGGATCCCGATCCGCAGTTTCTCATCACGCTGATCGAGTCCGTCATCGATGATCTGCCGGCCGGCCGGACGGCCGGGCGAGCCGTGGTCGGGTTGCCGGGGGTGATCGACCAGGTCCATGAGCGGCTGGTGACCGGCGTCAACCTGCCGGAGGGCTGGATCGACAAGATCAACGAGGACTGGATCGCCGACCAGATCGGTATCGACGTCAGCCTCGCCAACGATGCGGACCTGGCCGCCGTCGGCGAATCGGAGTTCGGGGCCGGTCGACACCACCGCGATGTCGTCTACGTCACCGTTTCCACCGGTGTCGGAGCCGGCATTGTCGTCGACGGTCGCCTCGTGCAGGGAAGCCTCTCCGGCGGCGAACTCGGACACACCGTCATCGACTGGGAGGCCGCCGGCCGAGGCGAACCGGCGACCGTGGAGGACCTCGGTTCCGGAACGGCCATCGAGCGGGCCGCAGCCGATGCCGGAGTGGCCGAGCGGGGTGCCGAACTGGCCGACCTGGTCGCCGCCGGTTCGGAACCGGCCACGACAATCTGGAACCGGGCGCTCGAGGCCGTCGGGGTCGGTATCGCCAATATGGCGTGGCTGGTTGCACCCCAGATCGTCATCGTCGGCGGGGGAGTGGGCCGCAACGCCGACCTCGTGTTGCCGGTCATCCGGCGTCAGCTCGACGGCTTTGGCCCGGAGTTCGCCTCCGACATCGAGCTGGCCACGGTCGACCTCGGTGACGACGCCGCGCTCATCGGCGGGGCCGCCTGGTACCGGGCGATCGGCCGAACGGACGAGCGGTGATACTCGTGGCCGCCGAACGATGACGGATTCCCGCCACGTGTTGGACGTGACGACATCGGGCCGGTGGGCCGCCCGAGCCGCCGAGGTGCTCGGCGCCGCGATGACCGCCGCCGTGGACCGCCGGGGCCGTTGCCTGATCGCACTGAGCGGCGGCTCGACGCCGACACCGGTGTTCGCCGAACTGGCCGAGCTGGACCTGGACTGGCCCAGCGTCACGGTGCTGCAGGTCGACGAACGGATCGTGCCACTCGACAGTTCGTCGCGAAACCTGATGACCCAGCGCGACGTGCTGGGACATCTCGGTTGCGCGTGGCTTCCGCTACCCGTCGACGAGCTGCTGGCGTTGCGGGGACGTCCACCGACGGATCAGGATCAACCCCGGTTGATCACGGCGGAGGCCGCCGAACCGATTCTCGGACGGTTCACGGAACAACTCACGGAATTGGCCGGTGACCCGCCAGTGCTGGACATCGTCCATCTCGGACTCGGAACCGACGGCCACACCGCCTCGCTGGTTCCCGGCGATCCGTTGGTCAGCGAGCTGCGTGACTATGTCGGCCTGACCGGCCTGTACTCCGGCTCGCCTGCGACCACGACCCAGGCGGTGGCCGCGCTCGACAAGGCCGAACTACGGCCGACGACCCAGAGGGTGTCCCTGACCCGCCCGGTCCTCGACCGGGCCCGAATGACGCTGTGGCTGGTCAACGGGGCCGAGAAGGCCGAGGTCGTGCAGCGGCTCATGGACGGAGACATGTCGATTCCGGCGGGGCTGGTCATGGCCGCCCACTCCGTGATCATCGCCGACCACGACGCGGCCGCCCTCGTCGACCGATCAGCCTGATCCTCCGAGGTTCCGCTCAGCCGTCGGCGAAGCGGATGCCGCTGATGACGGGATGGTGGTCACTTCCACCCGGATCGCCGATCTCAGTGCTGAGGACCTCGAAGTCGTCGGTGACCAGGATGTGATCGAGGCGCATCACCGGCATGGGCAGCCCGTCTGCCGGCCAGGTCAGATCAGGGCCACAGCCCTTGTTGTCATGGACGTCGGTCCAGCCCTGGTCGAGCAACCGCCGAAAGGGACGGTGGTCCTCGGTGGCGTTGAAGTCGCCGGCCATGATCATCGGTTCATCGGTCGGCATGTCGTTGAGACGGGCGAAGTGGTCGTGCCACAGGGCGAGGTCTTCACTGGTGCTGGGGGACGCGGCGTGGAGGCCGGCGACGGTGAACCGACCCTCGGGGGACTCGACGACCGCCCGAACCCAGGAGCGAACCTCGAGGTCGTCGAAGCGGACATCCGAAAGCGGCCACTTGCTCCAGATGACGGTGCCGTTGCGCGCATCGGGCAGCTCGTTGGATCGGGCGGTCCACGGTTCGAGTTCCGGTTGATCGGAGATGGCCTCGAGGAACCGGCCGCCGGCCTCCTGGAGGACCACCACGTCGGGATCGGCCGCGGCGATGTTGGCCGCGATCGCGTCGGGTTGCCCGCCGCGTGACTCCACGTTGGCGGTCATGATGGTGATCGCGTCGTCCGCCTCGTTTGAGCCGCATCCGATGACGGCGTCGAATGGGGCCACCGTGAACAGGCAGGCGGCGCTCACGGCCACCGCAGCGATCCGCAGCGTCGGGCTGCGACTGAACCAGGCGATGACATCGGCAACCACGAGCGGGATCAGAAGAAACGGTGTCAGCGCCACCAGCGCGACCAGATAGACCTTGTCGACCTCGCGCCAACGAAGCACCAGGACCACGGCGATGCCGGCGAGAATGGGCCAGCCGATCACCATCAGCAGGTAGTGATGGATCGCACGCGGTCGTCGCGTTCGCCTGCCGGCATCACGCCGGGGATCCTCCCCGGTCGGATCCGGGTGGTCTACGTCGGGTGTTCCAGGAATGTCGATGCTGAACCTCGGTGAAGTAGAGCGCAGTGGCACGGATGGTCGTGCCGTCGGCGGCAACCATGGAACGGTACTCGAATCGCCGGCACACCCGAGCGCGGTCGACCGGGGAAACCTTCCCGTCCGTGGGCGCCAGGCGGGGCGACGACGGCTCTACGCTGGATGCCGTGAAGCGGTACCTGTTGCGCACCTACGGCTGCCAGATGAACGAGCACGATTCAGAACGAATCGCCGGTCTGCTCGAGTCCGACGGTTACGAGGCCACCGACCAGGAGGCGCAGGCCGACGTCATCGTGCTGAACACCTGCTGCATCAGGGAGAACGCCGACAACAAGCTCTACGGCGCTCTCGGGAATCTGAAGCAGCTGAAAGACACGAATCCGGACCTGCAGATCATGGTCGGCGGCTGTCTGGCGCAGAAGGACCGCGAGCTGATCCAGCAGCGGGCCGGCCACGTCGATGTGGTGTTCGGCACCCACAACGTCCATCGGGCCCTCGATCTGCTGGCTGAGGCCGGCACGGAGGGCCCGGTCACCGAGATCTGGGAGGAGGCCATGCAGGGCGAGGACGCCGCCTTCCCCTCGGCGTTGCCCGCCCGCCGCGAAACCGACTACGCGGCCTGGCTGACCATTCAGATCGGATGCGACAACTCGTGCGCCTTCTGCATCGTCCCCTCGGTGAGAGGTCGGGAGATCAGCCGGACGATGGACGACATCGTCGCCGAGGCGGAGGCGGTGGCGGCCGACGGTGTCACGGAGATCACCCTGCTCGGTCAGAACGTCAACTCGTACGGTCGAGATCTGGCGCTGGCCGCCCGCCGGGCCGGCGACGACGTCCGGGTCCGTCCCCGGTTCGGCGAACTCCTCCGCCGTGTCGGGGCTGTTCGGGGAATCCGACGGGTGCGGTTCACCAGTCCCCACCCCAAGGACATGACCCCCGACGTCTTCGCGGCAATGGCCGAGGTCGACACCGTCGTTCCCCACCTCCACTTCCCGCTGCAGTCGGGCTCGAATCGGATTCTCGCGGCCATGCATCGGGGGTACACCGCCGAACGCTTCCTCGAGAAACTGGCGGAGGCCAGGGCCACCATCGACGATCTCGCCGTGTCGACCGACATCATCGTCGGCTTCCCCGGCGAAACCGAGGACGATTTCGCAGCGACGCTCGAGGTCGCCGCCGAGGCCAGGTTCGACAGCGCCTACACCTTCGTGTTCTCGCCCCGGTCGGGAACCGAGGCGGCCGAGATGGTCGACCGGTTCTGTGACCCTGCCGCCGTGCAGGATCGTTACGCCCGGCTCCGGACGGTGATCGAACGGTCGGCGCTGGCCCGCTACCGGGCCCGTGTCGGGCTGGTCGAGGAGGTCGTCGTCGAGGGTCCGTCGAAGAAGGATCCGGCCGTGTTGACCGGCCGTACGGCCCACAACAAGCTGGTGCACTTCCCGTCCGAGCCACTCAAGCCGGGCACCTACGCCACCACCCGGATCACCGATGCCGCCCACCAGTACCTGCTGGGGGAGCTCGTCGAGGTGACCGCCCGCCCCCGCCACCGGACGCGGCTCACGGTCTTGTCGGTCTGACGGCTCGACGACGGGACCCGGCCGCGGTTCTCAGCCGGCCTGTGACTCCGCCGCCGTGATCACCAGCAGATCGAGCAGTGCCCGGGTGGCGGGCCCGATTGCGGCCCTCTCGCGGCGGGCGATGACGAGGCGGCGGTCCCAGACGGGTGCTGCGCCCGCCCGTTTGAGTGGCGCAGGTTCCGTCTCCGCCTGGACGACCGGCAGCACGGCCCAGCCAACGCCGAGTGCCACCATCCGTCGTAGCACCTCCGGCTGATGGGACTCGGCCGTGATCTCGTAGCGGGCCCCGACGGCGCCGAGGTTGCGGGTGATCAGGCGCCGAGTGAACGACGTGGCCGGGAACGCCACCCACGGCCCCCAGGACGACGGTGGACCGACGGTGGTGTTTGGCGGGGGGTACACGGCCATCTGTTCGGTGAGCAGGTGATCGGTGATGATGCCGTCGACCGCCTCGACCGGTTCGACGACCACCGCGGCGTCGAGTTGTCCGGCACGGAGGCGCTCGACGAGCGCGGCGGACGCATCGACCGTGAGGTGCAGCTCGGCATCGGGCCTGTTGCTCCTGAATTGGGTCAGGGAGCTGGCGAAGTGATGAACGGCGGCCACGTCGATGAGCCCGACGGCGACCCGGCCGGTCTCACCCCGCTGGGCGGAGTCGGCCCATTGCGCCAAATCGGATGTCAGACCGATGATGCGCTCCGCGTAGTCGAGAACCTCACGTCCGTAGGAGGTCATGACCCGACTCCGGCCCTCGCGCTCGAACAGCGGCAGGCCGATGCGACGCTCCAGCTCTGACAGACCCTGACTGAGGGCCGAGGGGGTGACCCCCAGGTTCTGGGCCGCGTCGGCCGAACTGGCGGTGTGAGCGGCGGCTACCAGGTACTCGAGCTGTTGGGTCGTGAGCTGCAGTGTCATGCGATCCGGTCCAGAGTCCGTTGTTCATCTACGGTTACCAGAAGTTTAGAATATCTGAATAGTCAGCTACATCAATTTAGATCAACTTTAGTATCTGACCATGACTACTTCGCCTGAAACGACCCAAACAGCGACCGCCGCACCCACTGTCAGGCCCGCCGCCGGCACGCTTGGCGTGCTGCTCCCCGGTATGGGCGCAGTGGCATCGACCTTCATCGCCGGCGTCATGGCCGCCCGATCGGGACACAAGCCACCGGTTGGATCGCTCAGCCAGACCGGCCGATTCGACGACGGAGCCCTCATACGGGAGGCCGTATCGCTCGCCTCTCTCGACGATCTGGTGTTCGGCGGCTGGGATCCCATCTCCCCGAACGCACTCGAAGCGGCCCGCACCGCCGGGGTGCTGAACGAGTCCGACCTCAACGCCGTGTCGGGCGAATTGGAGGGCGTCGTCGCCATGGACGCGGTCTTCGACCAGCGATGGGTGAAACGACTCGACGGAGCCAGGGTGAAGCCCATCGGCTCCAAATGGGACCAAGCCCTCGCCCTGATCGACGACATCGAGCGGTTCGCCGCCGAGAACGGCTGCGATCGTCTGGTGATGGTGTGGTGCGGATCGACCGAGGCCTACCAGGAGCCGACCGAGGTCCACGACTCGATCAAGGCGTTCGAGGCCGGTCTCAAGGCCGACTCACCCGACATCGCGCCCAGTCAGATCTACGCCTACGCCGCCCTGCAGTCGGACGTCCCGTTCGTCAACGGTGCACCGAATCTGACGGTCGACCTACCGTGCATGCGTGAGCTCGCGAGGGAGCGCAACGTGCCGATCGGAGGCAAGGATTTCAAGACCGGGCAGACGCTCATGAAGACGATCGTGGCTCCCGGCCTGAAGGCCCGGATGCTCGGCCTGCGGGGCTGGTACTCCACCAACATCCTGGGCAACCGCGATGGTGAGGTGCTCGACGATCCCGAGAACTTCAAGACCAAGGAGTCGTCGAAACTCGGGGTGCTCGAAACCATCCTCGAACCCGAGGACCACCCGGAGCTGTACGGCAACGTGGACCACGTCGTCAGGATCAACTACTACCCACCACGCGGAGACAACAAGGAGGGTTGGGACGCCATCGACATCTTCGGCTGGATGGGCTACCCGATGGAGATCAAGATCGACTTCTCCTGCCGCGACTCGATCCTGGCCGCACCGCTGGTGCTCGATCTGGCGTTGTTCGCCGACCTGGCGGCCCGGGCCGGAGCCGGCGACGTGCAGGACTGGCTCGGCTTCTACTTCAAGGCCCCGCAGACCTCCGAGGGCGCAGCGGTCAACGACATCTTCGCCCAGCTCGACGTCGTGAAGAACACGCTCGGCCGGTGGCGGGTGGACTGACCCGCCGAAAACCGTCACCGCGGACATTCGGGTCGATTTGCCTGACCCCGGCACGATTTGAGAGGGTCTATAGTTCAGCCATCGCGGCCACGATGCAGGGGGGAGCCCGGCTCGCCGCCTGAGTCGTCGAACTAGGAGCCAGAGTCGATTTGAGATCAGTGCCGAGGAACTGGCTGCTCGTACCGAGCCCGTTTCTGGGTCCGTCGAGTTGGCGGCCGACCGGGGACGTACTGGCCGATCAGGGCCAGCACGTGGCGATCGCGTGCACCCGGATGACCACTCGGGCCGATGACGACCACGTCACCCCGTGGATCGACGAGATTCTCGAGTTCGGACTCCCGGAACCCGACCTCGAGGTCGTCGTCGTCGGTCACTCGGCCGCCGGTCCCCGGCTACCCCTTCTGGTCGACCGGCTGCTCGCCCGGGGAGCCGACGTACGGGCGATGATCGTTGTCGACGGGCGGTTCCCCGACGGCCGCTCGTTCACCGAGTCGGAGCCCCGCTACGGGGCCCTGCTCGACGGACTCGTCAGGCCCGACGACTACCTGCCTCCGTGGCCCCGATGGTGGGGGTCGCTGGTGGCGGGCCTCGTCGTCGACGACATGGCCCGCCACCTCGTGCTCAACGAGGCCGCACCGATCCCGCGGAGTTGGTTCGATCAAGGGTGCCCGGTACCCGATCTGCCCCCGACCGTCAACAAGGCCTTTCTGGCCTTCGGCCCGGCCTACGCCGAGGCCCGGGATCAGGCCAGGGCCGCCGGGTGGTTCACCCTGACCCTCACCGGCGATCACCTGCACCAGGTGGTGGCGCCGGAGCCCGTGGCCGCGACGTTGATTGCTATGGTGGCGTGCGTGATGGGAGAGTCGGGGGAGCCGGGTGTCCGTTCCGCCTGACGGAGCGCAGCCAGAGGCCGAACGTCCAACCGAACCGCTGGTGATCGTGGGGCCGACCGCCTCCGGAAAGACCGATCTCGCTGTCGCCCTCGCCTGTCGCCGGCCGGCGGTCGAGATCCTTTCGGCCGACGCCATGGCCGTCTACCGGAACATGACCATCGGCACCGCCAAGCCGACTCCGGCCGAGCAGGCTCTGGTACCCCATCACGGAATCGACCTGTTCGATCCGGCCACCGAGGTGACCGTCACCGACTTCCAGGCCCATGCCCGTGAGGTGCTGGCCGGCATGGATCGCCGGGCGGTCACCCCGATCATCGTCGGCGGCACCGGTCTCTACATCCGGGCCGTCGTTGACGACTTCCAGGTGCCGGGTCGGTTCCCCGAGGTGGCCGCCGAACTCGACACCGAGCCCGACACCGAGGCTTTGTGGCGGCGCCTGGTCGATCTGGATCCGGCGGCATCGACCAAGATGGAGCCGACGAACCGGCGGCGAATCCTGCGGGCTCTGGAGGTCACGATCGGGTCGGGAGTGCCGTTCTCGGCGCACGGACCCGGGGTCGACCACTACCCGCCGACCTCCTTTCGCCTGGCCGGGCTCGACATCGATCGTGTCGTCATGGACGAGCGCATCAACGCCCGCTATGACCGCCAGATGGCGGCCGGCATGCTGGCGGAGGTCGAAGCGGTGTACCGGTCCGGCATGTCGCGCACCGCGGCCCAGGCGCTCGGGTACCGCGAGCTGATCGACCATCTCGAAGGTCGGTTGGGACTCGACGAGGCACTCGACGAGGCCAAACGCCGCACCCGGAGATTCGCCCGGCGACAGCAGCGCTGGTTTCGGCGCGATCCCCGTATCACCTGGTTCGACGCCTTGGCCGACGATCTCGTCGATGAGGTGGCGGCCTGGTGGAACGCCGGTCCCTAGAGCGGGGGCCGTGGTAACGTGACGCGGTGGCCCGTGTCGTGTTCACCCGGAACCTGCAGCGGCATGTCGATTGTCCTGCGATGACCGTTGACGCGACCACGGTGGGAATGGCACTGAGTCAGGTGTTCGACGAGGTACCGCAGCTGAAGGGCTATGTGGTCGACGAGCGCGGATCGCTTCGTAAGCACATGGTCGTCTTCGTCGATGGTGAACAGATCTCCGACCGGCGAAACTTGAGCGACGCCGTCGGGCCCGATGGCGAGGTGTACGTGATGCAGGCGCTGTCCGGCGGCTGAAGGAGGATTACGGTGTCCGATTCGCTACTTCACATCGGGACCAGGAAGGGGATGTTCGTCGTCGACGGCGCCGGCGCCGACGCGTCGATCGTCGACGCCCATTTCGTCGGCGACAACGTCAACCTCACCCTGACCGACAGGCGTGACGGCGCTTGGTACGCCGTGCTGGACCACGGTCATTTCGGCACGAAGCTCCACCGCTCGACCGACCGGGGCTCGTCGTGGGACGAGGTCGCCGTGCCCGAGTATCCGCCGAAACCCGACGACTTCGTCGACATCGACATGTGGGGTCGCGAACGGGACTGGACCCTGGGCGGTATCTGGGCCCTCGAGGTTGCGCCGGAAACCGACGGCGGCCTGTGGTGCGGTACCACGCCAGGGGGTCTGTTTCGATCCGACGACGGTGGTGAGTCGTGGAGCCTCGTCGACGCCCTGTGGCATCACGAGACCCGCGTCAACTGGAACGGGGGCGGCCTCGACCAGCCCGCCATCCACTCGATCTGTGTCGATCCGCGGGATTCGGCGTCGGTGACGATCGCCGTGTCGAGCGGTGGTGTCTGGCGAACCCTCGACGGCGGAGCAAGTTGGGGGCCGCACACCAAGGGCATGGTGGCCGACTACGTCCCGCCCGATCAGGCCGAGGATCCGGAACATCAGGACCCCCATTGTGTGGTCCAGAGTCCGACGCAGCCCGATGTGTTCTGGTGCCAGCACCACATGGGCATCTGGCGCTCCGACAACGATCTCGAGTCGTGGACCAGGCTGCACGCCGAGCCATCGTCGTTCGGCTTCGCCGTTGCCGTGCACCCTGGCGAACCGGACACCGCCTGGTTCGTCCCCTCCCACTCCGATGAGAAGCGGGCGCCGATCGACGGGTCCGTCGTCGTCAACCGGACGAGGGACGGTGGCCGGTCGTTCGAAACGATCCGTCAGGGCCTGCCCCAGGATCACGCCTACGACCTCGTGCTTCGTCATGCGCTCGACGTCGCCGATGACGGCCGGCAGCTCGCCTTCGGCTCCACCACCGGGAACCTGTGGGTCACCGATGACGAGGGCGATCACTGGCACACGGTGGCCCATCACCTGCCGCCCGTGTACTCCGTGCGATACGTCTGAGGCACCGGATGGTTCAATCCCCAACGACCGACAAACCTCATCGTGCGGGCGGCTACACTGACCACTCGCAACACGGCGGCGCACGGCGGCTCCGGCGGTGTTGTGACAACCCGCCGACACCGTAGGACGCAACCATGGACGACCATCGTCCAGCTTCGAACGCCGTACTCACCGACAATCCGCCCGCTTCGCCACTCGACGGTCAGCCCGTCGAAGTGTCCGGCATCCTCCACCGGTCGGGACGCAGGTTCGGTGTCCGGTTGGCAGCAGTGGCCGCCTGCGCAGTGGTGGTGATAGCGGCCGGTCAGTTCCTGGCCACCCTCGACGATCCAGACGAAACATCGGACCGCAGCGAGAATTCGCAGGGGTTCGAGATCTCCGACGGCGGGCTGCGGGACGAGTTCGATGGGGAGCGTGGATCGAGAGCTCGAACCACCGGCGAGATGGCTGACGAGGGTGGCAGCCTCACAGACGGCCAGGCCGTGATGCCGGGTCGATCGGGCGGTCCGACGGCCACCGCCGATCTCAATGCCTCCCATCGCTCGGAAGATCAGGTGATCGCCGGATCCGACGGCACCGACGACGGCCGGTCCGGCGGCTCCCCGGGCTCTCCGAACGCTCCGGTCACGACCGAAGGAACGACCACAACGGCTCCCGCTCCAGCGGCCCTGGAGGAGTCGTCGACCTCGGTGCCGGCGTTGACCGTGGACGTCGACACCGGTGACAGCGGGCCCGACGCCGATGATTCCGACGAACCGGTCGACGTTTCGGCGGCGGAATCCACGTCGACGACGGTCGGGTCGGGCTCGCCCTCGTCGCCAACGCTGCCGCCGGCAGCCGATCGCCCCTCGGTGACCCAGCCTCCGCCGCCGTCGGACCCGCCAACCACCCGGCGACCCGTGCCGGCCGACACCAGGCCGACACCGGGCTCGGGCCGAGGCCGCAACCCACGAGGTCCGGCTGACGCTGATGACTCGCCGAGGCCGGGAAACCGGAGGGCCGTCGGCTCGATCCGGTAGACGGCCTTCCCGCCGATCTCTGTGACGTCGGCGTCCCCCTCCGCCCGAACTTTGGGACGTCCACGACCCTCCAGTGGGTCGCCGGCTGCACAAAGTTCCAGGGCCGGCTGGCTCTACCATGGAGGATGTGACGACGGAGCTCACGAAACACCACGGACTCGGCAACGACTTCCTGATCGCCCTCGACCCCGATCGCGAGCTGACGTCAGCCGATGCCAAGCACTGGTGTGATCGACGAACCGGCATCGGCGCCGACGGGCTGATCCAGGCTCGCCCGCTCTCCGATGATAGCCGGCGCTGGGCCATGATCCTGTGGAACGCCGACGGGGGCAGGGCGGAGATCAGCGGGAACGGGCTGCGCTGCCTCGGTCACGCCGTCGGCCTGCTCGACGCGGCGGCCGAAAGCTGCTCACTCGTTGTCGAAACCGATGCCGGCGCCCGAGAGCTGACGCTGCACCCGGAGCCCGGAGACACCTGGTCGGTCCGGGTCGGGATGGGACCGGTGGCGGAGGGTCCGGGGATCAGCTACGCCTGGTCCGAGGTGGGGCTGGACGTGGCGGCCCAGCTCGGCGTCGACATCGGCAACCCGCATCTGGTCGCCGTCCTCGGCAAAGACACGGCCTTCGGCGACGTCGACATGGCCACAATCGGTCCCGTCATCGAGGCCGGTTATCCGGAGGGCATCAACGTGCACGTGATTCGGCCCGCCGATCGAACCCGGCTCGACCTGAAGGTGTGGGAACGGGGCGCCGGAGTCACCCAGGCCTGCGGGACCGGGGCGTGCGCCGCCGCATGGGCGGCCAATCGAATGGGCCTCGTCGACCACGAAATCACCGTGACCATGCCGGGCGGCTCGGCTACCGTGGAACTCACCGGATCCGACGTGTTTCTCACCGGTCCGGCCACCTACATCGGGAGAATTGTTCTTGGGTAACCCAGCAGCCAACGGCGGACAGGCGTCATCGAACGGCGACCGCGCCGACTCCGGAACCGACCAGGGACCGATGATCGACTTCGACGCCTTCGCCGACGGTGAGTCGGACCTCTTCGACGACGACTCCGACACCCGATCCTGGCTCGACGGTGGTGTCGAAAGCGATCACCGCGGTGCATTCGGCGAGTACGGCTCGACCGACGTCGAGCGACACCTCGGGTTCCTCGACCGCGCCTTTCGGGAGCGAATCGTGCTGGTCGGCGTCACCACCACAGGACGCAGCGAAGCCGAAACCGACGCCTCGCTCGACGAGCTGGCCCTTCTCGTCGACACGGCCGGAGCCGACGCCCTCGAGCGAATCGTGCAGAAGCGTGATCGGCCCGACCCGGCCACGTTCGTCGGCCAGGGCAAGGTCCAGGAGATCCTCGACTCGTCGTTGGCGATCGACGCCGACACGGTGGTGTTCGACGACGAGCTGAGCCCCGGCCAGCAGGTCAACCTCGAACGGATGCTGAAGCGGACCGCGCTCGACCGCACCGCCGTCATCCTCGACATCTTCGCCCAGCACGCCACGTCCGCCGAGGGTAAGGCCCAGGTCGAACTGGCTCAGCTGCGCTACCGTCTGCCACGGCTCCGGAACCGCAAGAACTTCAGCCAGCAGGCCGGTGGCATCGGTACCCGCGGCCCCGGTGAGACCCAGCTCGAGGTCGATCGCCGCCGGCTGGTGCGCCGGATGCACAAGCTCGAACGCGATCTCGCGTCGATTTCGGCCCGCAGGTCGAACCAGCGGAAGGCCCGGCACCGTTCGCCGTACCGAACCGTCTCGATCGTCGGCTACACGAATGCCGGCAAGTCGTCATTGCTACGTCGCCTCACCGGGGCCGACGTCCTCGTCGAGGATCGACTGTTCGCCACGCTCGACCCGACCACCCGCAAACTTCAGCTGCCCGGCGGCGAGCAGATTCTGATGACCGACACGGTTGGTTTCGTGCGCAAGCTGCCCCACCAGCTCGTCGAGGCGTTCAAATCCACGCTCGAGGTGGCGGTCGGTGCCGACCTCTTAGTCCACGTCGTCGACGGGTCGGGGCCGGATCCGCAAGGTCAGATCGACGCGGTGCGCGACGTCCTGACCGAGATCGGCGCCCACGAGATCCCTCAGCTGATCGTCTTCAACAAGGCCGACCTGGCCGATGACATCGAAACCCTCGTCCGCCAGCATCCGGGATCGGTTGCGGTGTCGGCGCTGACCGGAGACCGTATCGACGAACTCCTCGTCGCCGTCGGCGATCAGCTCCGAGCCGCCACCGAAGTCTATGAGCTGTTCGTGCCGTGGGCCCGGGGCGACCTTCTGGCCGCCACCCACCGGGAGGGCCAGGTGCTCAGCGAGACGTCGGAGGAGAAGGGGATGCGGGTCACGGCGCGGCTCGAGGCTGCGTCGGTGCAACGGCTGTCCGATGTGGTGGTCACCAAGCTGCCCGAGACGGCGTGAGGCCCGATTCCACATCGACCAGGCGGAGAGAGAGGTGATTCCCGTGGGATTCGTACCGCCCCCGTACCCCTACGACCGACTCAACGAGCTGAAGACGGCAGGTGACGCCTTCGACGGCGGACTCGTCGATCTCTCCATCGGCACACCATTCGATCCTCCGGCATCTGCGGTCGTCGAGGCTCTGGCCACGTCGGGCAGCGAGCGGACGTATCCGCCGTCGATCGGCACCGAACCGTTCCGAACGGCGGCTGCCGCGTGGTTGAGCGGAATGGCGGGGTTGGCCGGCGACCGTGCCATCACCGCCTCCGACGTTCGGGCAACGATCGGATCGAAGGAGTTCGTGGCCGGTCTGCCCCACTGGTTGCGATTACGTACACCCGAACGTGACACGGTGCTCTATCCGGCCGTCAGCTACCCGAGCTACGAGATGGGAGCAACCCTCGCCGGCTGTCGGGCCGTCGCCGTTCCCGTCGACGACCGCTGGCGCCTCGACCTGGCGGCTGTTGACCCGGCCGACGCGGCCCGGGCGTTGTGCCTCTGGGTGAACACGCCGGGGAACCCGGCCGGCGGACTCGACGATCTCGACGCCGTGGTCGCCTGGGGGCGGGCCAACGACGTGCTCGTCGTGTCCGACGAATGCTACATCTCCTTCACCTGGGACGGGCCGCCGCGCTCGGTGGTTTCCTCCGGCCTCGACGGCGTCCTGGCGGTCCACTCGCTGTCCAAGCGCTCGAACCTCGCGGGTGTCCGGGTCGGCTTCTACACCGGGGATTCCGAGATCGTCCACTACCTGGGCGAGGTTCGCAAACACGCCGGGTTCATGTGCCCCGGTCCGGCTCAGGCCGCCGCGGTGGCGGCGTTCGCCGACGAGGAGCACGTTGAACTGCAACGAAAGCGCTACTTCGAACGGCTGGAGGTCATGCAGCGGGTGGTGGCCCGGCTCGGAGCCGACGTCGCCCTGCCCGGCGGCGGATTCTATCTGTGGGTGCCGGCCCCCGGCGGCGACGCCTGGGCGTTCGCCCGCCGCCTGGCCAACGAGGCGGGGGCCCTGGTCAGCCCGGGCGAGTTCTACGGTTCCGCCGCCGCCGAGCACGTCCGAATAGCCGTGGTCCAGCCCACCGAACGCATCGAGCTGGTGGCCGAACGGCTCGGCGTTTGACGCCGCGCCGCCCGGGGCGCGATCGCAGGCGTTCGCGCACACCCGCTCGGGCCCATAGGCTGTAGGCGTCGCCGTGCCGGAGCCACGGCGCACCGACTTCGCCGGTGGCGAACATCGAAGGCTGGAAGTCCCCTATGGGATGGGAAGTGACATCAATGACCGTGACCGCATCTGGACATAGCTACATCGACGCCGACACCGGAGCCCGCCTCGACGTGTGGTATCCCCCCGAGGGGATCGAGGCGAAGCGGACCTGCCTGGCCGAACGCCTCGGTCTGGTTCGCAGCGAAGTCATCACCACCACCATCGACGACCTCGATGAGGCGCCGACCGATGCGGCCGACGCGTACCTGCGGCTCCACCTGCTGTCACGGCGAACCGTCACCCCAAACTCGATCAACGTCGACGGCATCTTCGGCCATCTCGCCAACGTCGCCTGGACGAGCGCCGGTCCGGTGCCGGCCGACAAACTCGATCAGTTGCGGGCGGCCGCCGGTGCCGAGGGCCATACTGTCATCGTCCGCGGCGTCGACAAGTTTCCGCACATGGCCGACTACGTGGTGCCGGCCGGCGTGCGCATCGCCGATGCCACCAGGGTGCGGCTCGGCGCCCATCTGGCCGAGGGCACCACGGTCATGCATGAAGGGTTCGTCAACTTCAACGCGGGCACGCTCGGACCGGCCATGGTCGAGGGTCGGATCAGCCAAGGAGTGGTGGTGGGCGCCAACTCCGATATCGGCGGTGGCGCGTCCATCATGGGCACACTGTCGGGGGGCGGCAAGGACAAGATCACGATCGGCGAGGACTGCCTGCTCGGGGCCAACGCCGGACTCGGCATTTCACTCGGCGACGGCTGCACCGTGGCGGCCGGCGTCTACATCACGGCCGGCACGATCGTCACCCTGCCCAACGGTGAGCAGGTCAAGGCTCGCCAGCTGTCGGGTCGACCGGGCCTGCTCTACCTCCAGAATTCAGCGACGGGGGTTGTGGAGGTTCGAGAGTCCGACCCGTCTCGGTGGGGCGGGATCAACGAGGCGCTGCACTCGAACCAGTAGGCGTTCAGAGCGGTGGTTCAACGAGCGGCGACGGCCCGCTCGGCCCTCACCCGCTCCGACGTCGGAATGTGAAAACCGACGAACCAGACACCGATCAGACCCAACACCGCCACCAGAACCCGGACCCACGTCGTTCCTATGGCGAACCCCACGCTGAACACGCAGGCGATCACGATGCAGCTCACGGCGATGATCTTGGCCCGGCGGGGCATCCCGAGACCATCGCGGTAGTCGGCCACCATCGGACCGACCCCTGGAAGGTTCAGCACCCACCGCTCGAGTCGGGGACTCGAACGGGAGAAGCACCAGGCGGCGCTGACGAAGAACACGGTTCCCGGTAGCCCCGGTGTGACGAGGCCGACCCAGCCGAGTCCGACGAAGAGCAGACCGGCGATCAGGTACAGCGGTCTCATCCGCCCACCAGCTCGATCACGTCCTGGACGGCGAGCACCACCAGCAATCCGATCACGCCAACGTGAATGACGGTTACCGGCATCTTCCACCGGTGATCGGCCCGCCAGAACCGGCGGATGCTGAACACGTTGGCGGCGATGGCGACCAGCCCGATCACGAGGCCGAAGCCGGCTCCGACGCCGGGCGCCAAGCCGATGAACGGGGTGGCGAACGGCAGGATCAGGTAGGCCAGAACGCAGCGGATGCCGGAGATCACGATCGACTTGCTGAACAACCGCTCCGCTTGTCCGCCGTCTGCGGCCGGACCGTCACCGGCCTGACCCTCGGGGGTCGTGGTCGTAGCCATTACCGTTCAGGCTACCGGGTACCGTGGGGCCATGGTCGACTTGCTAGCCCTGACATCCGAGCTGATCGCCATGCCGTCGGAGTCGTTCTCCGAAGGTCCGTTCGTCGATTGGCTCGAGTCCGAGCTGACGGACCTCGATCATCTCGACGTCGTCCGTGTCGGCGACAATCTCGTAGCCCGCACCCGGCTGGGACGTTCGCAGCGGCTGCTGCTGGTCGGGCACACCGACACCGTCCCGGCCAATGGCAACGGCCACCCTCGAACCGAGGGCGATGTGCTGTGGGGCCTCGGCGCCGCCGACATGAAGGGCGGTCTGGCGGTTTTCCTCGACATCGCCCGAACCGTGACCGAGCCCGCCGTGGACCTGACGTTCGTCTTCTATGCCCGCGAGGAGGTGGCCCAGCCCCACAACGGTCTCAACGAGATCATCGCCGAACGGCCTGAGCTGCTGGCCGGAGACTGCGCGATCGTCGGCGAACCGACCAACGGCACCATCGAGGCCGGGTGTCAGGGGGCCATGAGAGTGGAGGTCGTGCTGGCCGGGGCCCGGGCCCACACCGCCCGGCCCTGGATGGGACGCAACGCCATCCACCGCATGGCCGGAATCCTGGAAACCCTGGCCTGCTACGAGGCCAGAACGCCGACGATCGACGGTTGTACCTACCGTGAGGCGGTTCAGGCGGTTTCGATCGAGGGCGGTGTCGCGGGCAACGTCGTACCCGACCGCTGTGTCCTCCATATCCATCACCGCTTCGCCCCCGACCGCGACGAGAGCGCCGCCGAGGCGTTTCTGCGGGACCTCCTCGCTCCACACCTGGATGATGACGACAGCTTCCGCGTCCTCGACGTGTCTCCGGCGTGCGCTCCGTCGCTCACCCATCCGTTGTTCGACCGTCTCATCGCCGAGAACGAGCTCACGGTGGCAGCGAAACTCGGGTGGACCGATGTGGCGCGGCTCGATCAGCTGGGTGTGCCGGCCACCAACTTCGGGCCGGGAGACCCCACGCTGGCCCATACCGCCGATGAGCGCCTGGAGCGGTGGTCGATCGAAACGGTGCACGGAGCCCTCACGGCGCTCGTCTCCGGCGTCGCGGTGCACGGCTGAGGCCGTGGTCGCCGAATCCGCTCTCGATCGCGAGGGCCAGCTACCGCCACCGCTACGGCATCGCGCCGGCCGATCCGCCACGCTGGCCGATGCCGTGGACCTCATCCCGGACCGAACCATGGTCTACGTGACCGGCCTGATGGGGACACCGACGGCGCTCACCGATGCGCTGGCGGGGAGCTTCTCGACCTGGCGTTCGTTGACGACGACATCGGACCTTCTCCTCGATCCGTTGGCGACCTTCAGCCGCCCCCCTGACGTCGCCGACGAGGCCTGGCCGTTCCAGCACGTGTCCGTGCAACCGTCACGGGCGACCAGCGGGCTCCCCGATGATCGGCTGCGGATCGTGCCCGCCCACTCGTCGCAGTTCCACCGGCTGTTCCTACCCGGCGGTCCGCTCGCGGTCGACGTCGCACTCGTCCAGGTCAGCGAGCCGGGACCGGACGGCCGGTTCAGCCTGGGGGTCAGTGGGGGAGCGGCGCTCGAGGTGATCTGCCGGGCCGAACTCGTCATCGCCGAGGTGAACCCCGCGATGCCGTGGATAGGAGGACCATCGGCCTTCGACCGTCATGACTTCGATCTGCTCGTCGAGGTCGAGCATCGGCTGGTGACCTTACCGGCCCGTGATGCTTCGACCGCGACCTCCGACGACCGGTCCGACGCCGCATCGGTGCCTTCCGTCATCGGCACTCAGATCGCCGCCGACGTGCCCAACGGTGCGACGATCGAATACGGAATCGGTGCGGTTCCCGACGCGGCGATGGAGGCGTTGTCGGGCCACGAGGCGTTGGGGCTCCACAGCGGGCTGATCGGTGACGCCGCCATGGCATTGATCGACGCCGGGGTGATGGACGGCTCGGCCAAGGACGTCGACCGCGGTCTCCACGTGGCCAGCGCCGTGCTCGGAACCGAGTGGGCGGCGGAATGGGTTCGGGATCGCGATGACGTCGTGATCGTGGCGTCCAACTACAGCCACGGCGCTCCGGCGCTGTCGCGGCACCGTCGGTTCGTGGCCATCAACTCGGCGATCGAGGTTTCCTTCGACGGTTCGGTCAACGCCGAGCAGATCGGTGATCGCATCGTGTCGGGGCCCGGCGGGCAGCCGGACTTTGCCGCGGCCGCCGCGACGAGCGCGGACGGCCGATCCTATGTCGCCCTCCCGAGCACTGTTGGTGGTCGCAGGATCGACGACGACTCGGAACCGATCTCGCGTATCGTTCCGGCGCTGCACGCAGACGCTCCGGTGACCGTGCCCCGATACCTCGCTGATCGTGTCGTGACCGAACACGGGATGGCTCGGTTGCGTGGAGTGAGCGCCGCGGAACGGGCCGAGCGTATGAGGGACGTCGCTGATCCGAGTCTGCGTCGCCGATTCGAGGAGCAGGCTGCTCGCTCGCGGTGAATCCGGCCTCGACACCAAACTGTAACAGACAGGTTCGAGGCGCCGATCGACCGCCGGACAGCCACGGATTTGCGGCGAGGTCGACCATACAACCATACAAATCGGTCGAAAGATCCGGTTTGGTCTGGATTCTCAGACGTGACGGCGGTAACATCTGAGCGGACGTCGGTTTGAACATCGACTTCCGCCGCAACCGGTTCTTGCTTGAGGGGGATGTGGGCTCCAAAGCCCACTCGGATGAATTGGCTCAGACCACAAATCTGAGCCAATTCACCGTTTTTGGGCCGAGTGACGGCCGAATCGTGGAACGACTACAGGCGACGCATCACCGTGACGACCCGACCGAAGATCTGCACCTCGTCGGGCGCGAACTCCATCGGCTCGAGCGACGAGTTGGCGGGTAGCAGCACGATCCTGTCGCCCGAGCGGGTGAAGGTCTTCACTGTTGCCTCCTCACCGGGGATGCCGGCGATCACGATGTCGCCCTTACTGGCCGTGTTCTGGACCTCGGCCACGACGTAGTCGCCGTCGAGAATCCCGGCGTCGATCATCGAATCGCCCCGGACCCGCAGCATGAACAGATCGCCGTCGCCGGTGAAGTCGGCCGGGATGGGAAGGGTCTCCTCGATGTGCTCCTCGGCCAGGACGTCGGTGCCCGCCGCCACATCGCCCACAAGGGGCACGTGGCGCACCGGGCGCCGCTCGACATCGGCGGCGCCGCTGGTGGAATCCCAGCGCACCCGGATCGCCCGGGTCTTGGCCGGGTCCCGCTTGAGGTAGCCGTGCTTCTGCAGCGTGGCCAGCTGGGAATGGACCGACGACGGTGAATTGAGGCCGACCTCGGCTCCGATCTCGCGGACCGACGGGGGAAAGCCGTTCTCGCGGACCTGATTCTCGATGAACTCGAGGATGGCAAGTTGACGTTTGGTCAGTTGGTGCTCGCCCATGGCGAATCTCCCATGTTGTGTGGAGCCGACCCGCTTCGTGGATGGTCGGACTCTTTGATGGTTCACGGGACCTCGGCGGTCCGAACAGGTGTTTGCATCCACCACTATGCCACAACTGACGTACGGGTGTTCGCTTTTCGCCAAATTTCTTTTTCGGCATCGCTCTTCGGCTGCCGTCGACAAGCGAAAACATTTGTTCGACTATTTTGTCGATTGGTGTTGTCGGCGAACGGTCGTTCGGTAGCATGAAGGCGGAATCGAACGCTCGTTCACGCCACTCCGGGCTTCGGTCGACCGTCACTGTCACACCCCGTGAGGAGAATACGGACATGGTCGCACCCCACCATCCCAGTACAAGCTCCATTGGCCGTCGCCCGCTCGCTCCCCAGTCCGGTGTCCATCCCGGCCGTCCCAACCGTTCCGGCTGCGGCGATCGGAGCGCCCGGCCGCAGCTCCGTCTGATCGTTGACAACACTGTCGACAATACGGTCGACAACACCCTCAACGACACGGTGGTCACTACTGTCGACGGCACTGCGGCCTCCGGTCCCGCTCCCGCCTCCTTCGCCGTGGAGCTCGCGGCGTGGCTCGTCGAGTTCGTCGGGCTGCTGGTCGATCGGTCGAGGCTGGTCCGGCAGCAACTGATCAATCGCTACGGCGGCGTCGGCCTCGGTCGCCGCATCGTCGACGTCCGCCCCGCCATCGCTCTCGCCGCCATCGTCATGTTCGGTGGCCTGTTCGGACTTCGCCTCCTCCAGGAGTCGGGGTCCGCCGATCAGGCGCCCCCGTCGGCGGCTGAAGCCGTCGGTGCTGCCTCCACCTCCGAGGTGGTGGTCGTCCATCCCGGCGATTCCCTGTGGTCCATCGCCACCAACCGTTTCCCCAACCACGACCCGCGCCGGGTCGTCGATCTGTTCGTGGAGGCCAACGGCGGCTCCACGATCACCGCCGGCCAGTTGCTCTCCGTGCCGCCGTCCCTGCTCGCCGACTGACCGCTCGAAGCCATTCCGAATGTGGTGCGTCTAGCTTCATGTTGGCCGCTAGTTTAGGAGCTATGCGGTGCCCAGTTTGTGTGCAAGCTGATACCCGTGTCGTCGATTCCCGCTCCGCCGACGACGACACGTCCATTCGGCGTCGCCGCGAATGCGGTGACTGCGGTCACCGATTCACCACGTTCGAACGCCTCGAGGAGATCCCGCTCATCGTGGTGAAACGATCGGGCGATCGACAGCCGTTCGATCCTCGCCGGATCGTGACCGGTCTGCTGGCCGCATCGAAGGGCCGTCCGCTCTCGGAGGTCGATTTCGAAGGCCTCGCCGCCAGGGTCGAGGAACGTCTGCGGCACGAAGGCACGGAAACGTCGTCCGAGGCCATCGGTCTGGCCGTTCTCGAGGAACTGGGGAAACTCGACGAGGTCGCCTACCTGCGGTTCGCCAGCGTCTACAAACACTTCGACAACGTCGACGACTTCGAGCGCGAGGCCCGCCTGATCAAGGTCGAACCCAACTAGCAGCCCCCGTTCCAAGGGTTGCCCGCAGCGAGGTTCGTGCGGTTCTGCGTGCTGACCACGCAAAACCGCGCAAACAGGGGGCAGTCAGTCTTGGCGGCGGATCCAGCGGCAGAACAGGTACTCCTCCCGCAGCCACACCCGGTTCAGGGTCATCCCCGGGGGCGGGCCACCCGGAAGGGGGCCGACGGCTGCCCGTTTGGAGTCTCCTCCGACCAGCAGCGGGGCGATGGTCAGGTTCCACTCGTCGATCAGGCCCGCCGCGACGAGTTGGCCGTTGAGGCTGGGGCCTCCTTCGCACAGCACGCGGTCGAACCCCCGTTGCCTCAGTTCGCCCAGTGCCGCAGCGAGGTCGACCTCGTCATCGCCGGCCGGGATGGGGTCGGCGCGATCGGTCACTCCGGCGCCGCGCCGTTCCAACGCCTCGGCCGAACTGATGACGAACGGTCGGGTGTCGGGCTCGGTGTCGTCGAACAGTGCCATGTCCGGATCGAGCTCGAGGCTGCGGGTCACGAGCGCGAGACGTGGCCGGGGTTGCTGGCCCCGGGACCGCCGCTGGGCTTGAGCGGCGTCGTAGCGTTGCGGTGGACGGTAGCCCTCGGCCCGCGCCGTCCCGGCGCCGACCAGGATGACATCGGCCTGTGCCCGCAGCGCCCGGAACATCATGCGATCGCCATCGCCGCCCAGCTGCCCCGAGACGCCGTCGACGGCGGTTGCGCCATCGGCGGCCACGATCATGTTGGTGTAGACCCACGGCCGATCGATGTGTGGAACCCGGGTCTCGCCGCCGACCCGCAGCATCACCGATGTCGCCTCGTCGACCGTGTCGTCGACGTCGGAATCATCGTGAACGGTGTCGTCGGATGGAGGAAAGAGTTGAATCATGGCGCTCTCGCTGTGCTGTCGGCCGGTTGTCTATCGGCCGGTATGGAGTTCGTCTGCCCGAAGTTTGTGTCGGAACCCAGGCTAATCCCCACTTCTTCCACCGAATCGGCTCAAAATCCACAGGTCGTCCTCTTTCGATCCACAGACCGCCCTCGGTACTGTGGTCGTTGCGCCCGTCGTGGGGCAATGTTGTGACGGAGGTCGGAGGGGGCATCAGTATGGGCGGGTCACCGATCCGGGGGCCCTTGGGTTTGCAAGCAACGTGCGGTCAGCGGCGCTACGTCGTTTCGGGCCGGACTCGAACCTCGACCTGTTCGCCTTCAATGGCCGATCTCCGTCACGCAGCGCCTCATGACCCGGGTGTAGGGACGATCTACCCATGGTGGGCGAGAGGGGCTGCAATACTGGGCCGAGGCAGCGATATTCTTTTGAAGTCAGTGTTGACACAGTCGTAATTACAGTGGTGTAATGAGACTACATCTTGTGCGTCGCTCGGATTCGAGCTGGCGGCAGGCACAAGATCTAGTGGCTGGTTGTTCGTGGCCCGTCCGCCGAAACCAAACATTGCACGCCCCACAGAGCCTGGATCACCGGTCCCGACCGGTCGGCAGGCAGGAAGCGCAGCAGTGACAGGTTGAGGACAGGCCCGAACGAAGGCGCTGGATCCTACTGCCCTGACCACAGCGTCGTCCGTCACCGGCTCGAAACCCCACGACGAACCCGCTCGACACACGAGATGTGAGGAAAGGATTGTCGAGGAGGCGGGTCGGCTGCGGTCCGAACCCCGACGAACCAACGCAAGAAGGAAAATCAGTAGAGGAGAGGCGCAGGGAACAGACGTCCATCCGGACGGAAGGCGGGTTCTACTGTGCTGACTACACCACCGGTGACGGTGCGACGGTCTGTGTGCGCGTGCTCTCGGGTGATCGGGTCTCCGACTCGATCGAGATCCGGAGGCACAACCACGGAACGCCGGTCCACTGTCACACCCCCCAAGTAAAACCAACCCACCGGCTCGGTCGAACCACCGAGCCTCGTAGTCAGAGAAAGAGAAGACTAGGAACATGGCCCTCGCATCCGAGCAAACACGAATCGGCCTTCGTCGCTACTTCACCACTGCCGGTGTCGATCCGTACGACACCGTCAACTGGGAGAAACGGGACGCCCGAATAGCGAACTGGAAGACCGGTGAGGTTGCCTTCGAACAGCTCGGTGTCGAGGTACCCGATTTCTGGTCGGTCAATGCCACCAACATCTTGGCCCAGAAGTACTTCCGGGGAACGCTCGGCACTCCGGAACGCGAGACGTCGCTGCGCCAGGTCGTCGACCGGGTGGTCAACACGATCACCAAGTGGGGAATCGAAGACGGCTACTTCGACGCCGCCGAGGCCCAGGTCCTCAACGACGAGCTCAAGCACCTCATCATCCACCAGATGGGCGCTTTCAACTCGCCGGTGTGGTTCAACATCGGTGTGCGTGGCGTGCCCCAGCAGGCGTCGGCCTGCTTCATCCTGTCGGTCGACGACACGATGGACGACATCTTGAACTGGTACGTCGAAGAGGGCGTGATCTTCAAGGGCGGCTCGGGGGCCGGCATCAACCTTTCCCGAATCCGCTCCAGCTCGGAGCTGCTTCGTGGGGGCGGCACCGCCTCGGGCCCCGTGTCGTTCATGCGCGGCGCCGACGCCTCGGCCGGCACCATCAAGTCCGGCGGCAAGACCCGCCGGGCGGCCAAGATGGTCATGCTCGACATCGACCACCCCGACGTCGAGGAGTTCATCTGGTGCAAGGCCACCGAGGAGCGCAAGGCCCGGGTGCTGCGTGAGGCCGGCTTCGACATGGATCTCGACGGCGCCGACAGCCACTCGATCCAGTACCAGAACGCCAACAACTCCGTCCGGGTGACCGACGAGTTCATGCAGGCCGTCGTCGACGACGACGACTGGAACCTCGTGGCCCGCACCACCGGCGAAGTCATTCGCACCGTCAAGGCCCGCGACCTCATGCGTCAGTTCGCCCAGGCCACCTGGGAGTGCGCCGATCCCGGCATGCAGTACGACTCCACCATCAACCGCTGGCACACGTCCGCCGCCACCGGCAAGATCAACGGCTCCAATCCGTGCTCGGAGTACATGCACCTCGACAACTCGGCGTGCAACCTGGCCAGCCTCAACCTGCTCAAGTACCTGGGCGACGACGACACCTTCGACGTCGAGGGCTTCAAGGCCGCTGTCGAGCATTTCTTCACCGCCCAGGAGATCCTGGTCGGTCGCGCCGATTACCCCACTCCGGGGATCGGGGAGACCTCCCGGAAGTTCCGTCAGCTCGGTCTTGGCTACGCCAACATCGGCGCCTTGCTCATGAACCTCGGTCTGCCGTACGACTCCGAGGAGGGCCGGGCCATGGCCGCCTCCATCACGGCGCTGATGACCGGTCACGCCTACCACACCTCGGCCCGCACGTCGGCCCGGATGGGAGCCCACGAGGGTTACGAGGAGAACGAGGAACACATGCTGCGGGTGCTGAACCAGCATCGGGCGGCGGCGGCCGAGATCGACGACACGCTCGCTCCGGCCGAGATCCTGGCTGCGGCCCGCGACGCCTGGGACGCCACCTGTGAGTTGAGCCCCTCGGTCGGCGTACGCAACGCCCAGGCCACCGTGTTGGCCCCGACGGGCACCATCGGGCTGCTGATGGACTGCGACACCACCGGCATCGAGCCCGATCTTGGTCTGTGCAAGATGAAGAAGCTCGTCGGCGGTGGCACGATGATGATCGTCAACCAGTCGGTGCCCCGGGCGCTGCGTCGTCTCGGCTACGACACCGACCAGATCGCCGCCATCACCGCCTACATCGACGAGAACAAGACCATTCTCGGCGCCCCCGGGCTGGCCCATGAGCACATCAATGTGTTCGCCTGCTCGATGGGCGACAACCCGATCCACTACCTGGGTCACGTCAAGATGATGGCCGCCGTGCAGCCGTTCATCTCCGGCGCCATCTCGAAGACGGTCAACATGCCCGAGGAGGTCTCGGTCGAAGACGTCGAACAGCTCCACATCGACGCCTGGAGGATGGGGGTGAAGGCCATCGCCATCTACCGCGACAACTGCAAGGTCGCTCAGCCCCTGTCGATGGCGAAGAAGGAATCCGATTCCGATGATGACGCCCCGACGGCCCAGCCGGCGGAAGCAGCGGCTCCCGTGATCGAAACCAAGATCGTCTACAAGCCGGTTCGGGAGAAGCTGCCCCGCGATCGCCGGTCCCGCACCTTCGAGTTCCGGGTCGCCGACTGCAAGGCGTTCGCCACCATCGGTGAATACGACGACGGCCGCCCCGGCGAGGTGTTCCTCCGGGTGTCCAAGCAGGGTTCCACGATGGCCGGCATCATGGACGCCCTGGCGCTGTCGCTGAGCCACGGTCTGCAGTACGGCGTGCCGCTGCGGGCCTACGTCGAGACCTACACCGGCATGCGGTTCGAGCCGGCGGGTATGACCGACGATCCCGACATTCGTCTGGCCACGTCGATCATGGACTACCTGTTCCGCAAGCTGGCTGTGCTGTACCTGAGCTACGAGGAGCGGGCCTCGCTCGGTATCTTCACCACCGGTGAGCGAACCCAGCAGACCCTTCCGGGGGTCGACGAGGCCGTGAACTCCTCACCCGGCGACCTGCCGGCCGATCCGCCGTCGATCGAGTCGGCCGACGATCTCGTGGCATCGCTCGCGGCCGAGAGTTCCGAACCCAAGGCCGATCCGCATGCGCCGATCTGCATGCAGTGCGGTATCACCATGCAGCGGGCCGGAAGCTGTCACGCCTGCCCGGGTTGCGGCAACACCAGCGGCTGTAGCTGATCACACCGGCTCCGGTCACGCCGCAGACACGGTCGAACGACACGACACGGGGTGGGTCCTTCGTCAGGACCCGCCTCGTGTTTGTGCCTTGGCCGGCGTGAGCATGTACGGTGCATCGTTGTGGCTGATCAAGCGGTAGATCCACGATTCGACGTCGTCGGTGTCGGCAACGCGATCGTCGACGTGATCGCCCACTCGACCGAGGCGTTCATCGACGAGCAGGGGCTCACGAAAGGCTCGATGCTGCTGATCGACGAAAGCCGGGCGGCCGAACTCTACGAGCTGGTGGAGGCCGAAGTGGTGGCCTCGGGAGGGTCGGCGGCCAACACCGTGGCCGGCGTCGCGTCGTTCGGTGGAAGCGCGGGATACATCGGGAAGGTCAGCGACGACGAGTTGGGCGAGATCTTCGGCCGCGACATGCGGTCGCTGGGCGTCGACTTCTCGATCGCTCCTTCCGACGACGGGCCGCCCACCGCCCGATGCGTCATCCTGGTCACGCCCGACGCCCAGCGAACGCTCAACACCTTCCTCGGGGTCTCGGTCATGTTGGAGCCGGCCGACGTGAACCCTGCCACGGTGTCCGCCGGGCGGATCCTCTTCTGTGAGGGTTACCTCTGGGACGTCGAGTCGGCCAAGCAGGCGATCCGGAAGGCGATGGACATTGCGGCCGATGCCGGCCGTCAGGTGGCGCTCACGCTGTCCGACAGCTTCTGTATCGACCGCCATCACAAGGAGTTCCTCGAGCTCGTGGTTGGTCCTGTCGACGTGTTGTTCGCCAACCGGGCGGAGATCACCCGTCTGTACGAGTGCGACTTCGACGCCGCCGTGAAGCGGGTGGCCGATGAGGTGGAACTGGCCTTCGTGACCATGGGTGCCGACGGGTCACTGATCGTGTCCGACGGTCGTATCACCGAAATCGAAGCCGAACACCTTGGCCCGGTCGTCGACACCACCGGTGCCGGTGACCAGTACGCCGCCGGGGCGCTGTACGGCCTGAGTCAGGGGCTCCCCCTCCCGGACACCGGGCGGCTGGCGTCATTGGCAGCCGCCGAGGTGATCTCCCACATGGGCCCCCGACCCCAGCGCCCTCTGTCGGATTTCCTCGACTTCCTGTCGTAACCCCTGCTGGAGATCGGCGTCAGTTGATGATGGCGGCGTCGAGCAGGGTGCGCGTCTGAGCCCGCGAGCTCCAGCGCGTGAGCCTGCGTCCGGACAGGCACATCACGATTCCCAGGCCGCCGAGGGCGAAGGCGAGGCCCGACCCGGTTCGGGGCAGTTCCTCGAGCCCTGTCGGGTTCGCAGTGGCTGCCACCGCCCGTCCGCCGTCGGTCGACGTTCCTGCGTTGTCCTCGCTGTCGGCTTCGGAGGACGCTCCGGTCGACCGTGATCGATTCTCCGCGTCGGCGTCGACGGCCGGACCGGTGATGGCCGTGACGTTGACGGTGTTGTTGCCCAGATCCGGATCGCCGGATCCGGACACCGCCGACATGGTGCTCGGGATACGCGAACCGGGCGCCGCCCCACCATCGGTGGTGACGATCCCGAGCCGTCTGCGCTGACCCGTCGCCAGGTCGTCATCGAGCTCACACGTGATCGTACCCGCCGCCCGGTTGTGGCGGCAGTCCCAACCGGTCCCTGCCATCGACACCAGTTCGAACGACGAGCCGATGGTGTGCACCACCATGATCGGTCCCTGCGCCGTTTCCGGCCCCTCGTTGCGAACCGTGGCCGTCCAGCGGATATCGGTTCCTGCTCCAGTGGCCGTTCCCACCACCGACAGGTCGGCGTCACCGGCGCCCGCCTGCCGGGCAAGCGCGTCGAGGACCTCTCGTGTCTGCTCGCCGTCCGCGGTCGGGCCGGCGACGTCGAGATCGACGATCGCCTCCGCTTCGCTCGATTCGACGGAGGTGAGACCGGAGCGGCCGGTGCCGAAGGTCGAGAATCCGACGACGACCGCGGCCACGATCGCGGCCAGCCCGATCTGGAAGAGTGGCCGTCCGGCGGAATCAACCCAGTTCCCGCCGGCGGATCGAGTGGTGTCCACCGCTGTCAGTTCCTCCGGCTGGACGTCGTCGATGGGGTCAACGGCTCCCTCCGTGGATGCCGCAGGAGCGGCGAGTGCATCAGGCGCCTCGGCTGTGACGATACGGCGATTCGGATCGATCAGGCGTGACAGCCGCACGAAGGCCGGGATCGGCGCCGTGTGGCGCTCGTGATCGATGGTCGGGGTTGCGAAGTCGTGCTTCGCCCACCAATCGAGCGGTCGTAGCTCGATGTCATCGGGGGGTGGGGCGGCTGGACCGGCGAATGCCGTGGTGGTTGTGCTGGGTGTCATGGTGATGCCTTGTCGTAGGGCCTCGAGCTGTCAGTTGCCCCAACGGGGGTGACAGCAGACGGAAGGCTCGTTGCATCACCACGGATATCAGGAGGAGCGGGTGCCGTCCCAGAGGCCCCGGACCCGGACCGGTGGGTGGATCAACCCAAACGCTCAAGAAGCGGGAAGGACCGCCCAGCTCCGGGCGGCCCCATCGGCCCATGCCGGCCCAGCATCGACGTCAGCCAGGCGGCAGGTGTTCGGGACGGCCGAAGAGGATGCCCTGACCCCAGTCGACCTCGAGCCGGAGCAGTGTCGCCGCCTGCGCCTCGGTTTCGACCCCCTCGGCCACCACCCAGGCTCCCGTTTCGTGAGCGAGCTCGACCACCGCCCGAATGATGGCGGTGGCCTCGTCGCCCGGCAGCGCTTCGACCAGGTCACCGCTGATCTTCAGTACATCCGGTTTGAAACTGGTGGCCACCCGCAGGCTCGAGTAGCCGTCGCCAACGTCGTCGATCGCGATGCGCACGCCGGCGTTGCGCAGCTTCGTGAGCTGGGCCGCGGCGAGATCGATGTCGGTGTAGCGGTTCCGCTCGGTCGCCTCCAACACCAGCTGATCAGGATCGAGGCCGATGTCCTCCGCCTGGCGGATCGTGCGTCGGGCGGCGGCGAGATCGAAGGTGCCGTCGGGCGCCATGATGTTCAGAAACAGCAGCCCGGCACCGAGCCACGGACCCACCCCCCGGATGGCGTGCTGGCGGCACAGTTGATCGAACTCCGACAACCAGCCGCCCTTGGCCGCCCTGGTGATCAGGTCATCGGCCGACAGCCGACTCCCGTCGAGGGTGGCCCGGATGAGGGCCTCGTAGCCGACCACGCTGCGGTCGGCCAGGCGAACCACGGGTTGATAGCGGATCTCGTAGTCGATCTCCGAATTGATGCGATCCTCGGCCTCGAGCGCCCGGCCGACGGTGGCCAATGTGGGGGCCAGGATCGAGGCCGCGACGAGGTCGGCCGGGGCGGCGTCGAGGTCGGCGACCGCCACGTTCACCTCGTCGGGATGAGCGATGCGCTCGACCAGCAGGTGCAGATACTTGCGACACTCGGACACCTCGATCCAGACGACGCCCGACCGGATGTCCACGGCATCGGCCTGGGCGATGAGGTGCTCGTCGAGATGCTTGACGATCGCGGCGTCAGCCGACGCCAGCAGGATCAGCTTCGGCACAGCGCCCGGGAGCTGGATGATCCGTTCTGAAGGTTTCACCACCGTGTCACCATGTCACCACCTCGTCACCACCGGTTTGGCACACACCTGGGAGCTGGATGATCCGCTCCGAAGGTTCCACCACCGTTCACAACCGACCAGGCTACATCGCTTCGAAGTCCCCTGCAGGGAGGTAGGCGAGAGGAAGGTCGCCGAGACGGACCAGGGTGGCGGTGATCCAGCCGCCGATCTGGGCGAAGTGCTCGTCGAGGGCGGACCCGTCCTCGAGCGTCTTCTCGTCGAGTTCGTAGGCGCCGTTGTAGGTGATCTCCGCCGCATGGGAGCAGACGGTGAGGTCGGGATCATAAACGGTTTCGAGCGAGGGCCCGAGGCCGGACAGCTCCTCGTCACCGATCTGGGGGACGATGGCCGGCATGCCGTCCATGATCACCGACGGGTCGGGTGGATCCTTCAGTCGCTGCACTCGAAACACGACCTCGATGGCGATGACCGGACCTTCGGTGAATTCCTCGTCGAGGTACCAGGTCCGGTAGGCGGTCTGGGCCCAGGTCGGCCACTCGAGGGTGACGTCGGCCTGGACCCGAGGCGGTGAGCCTTCGCCCGGAAGTCCGTAGCTCGTCTCCCATGTGATGTCGCCGAGGAGGATGTCGGCCTGGAACCGCTCCTCGAGTGCCTGCCGTTCGAGCAGCGCCGATTCCATCGCATCGCGAAGCGCTCCGATTGCATCGGTGAACACATGATCGAGCATGAGACCGACCATCGTAGCCGCGGCGCGCCGATCCCAACCGGCGGTCCCGCCTCGAAGCACCGACCAGCCGGTCCGACCCGATCGTGCCAAACGGGCCCGCACGGGCCGGAGCGGGTAGTTTGGTCTCGGGTGATCCGGCAGTCGCCGGTTCGCCGAACGCAGGCACATGAGGAAACTGGATACTCCCACCAATGAGCGACACAACCGTTGATTCAGACGTCATGACGGCGGCCCGGCGGTGGATCGCCGTCGATCCTGATCCTGAGACGAGAGGGCAGCTCGAGTCGATGCTGGCCGATGACCCGGAGCAGGTGGCGAGGCTGTTCGACGGTCGGATCGCGTTCGGAACGGCGGGATTGCGGGCCGCACTGGGCCCGGGACCAACGCAGATGAATCGAGTCGTCGTCACCCAGACCACGGCCGGCCTGGCCCGGTGGTTGCAGGCGAACGTCGGATTCGGCAACGTCGTCGTCGGATTCGACGCCCGTCACTACTCCGAGACCTTCGCCCGGGACGCCGCCGAGGAGCTCGCTGCCAGCGGCTTCGGTGCCGAACTGTTGATGGGCCCGACCCCTACGCCGGTCTTGGCCCACGCCGTGCTCGATCGCAACGCCATCGCCGGCATCATGATCACGGCCAGCCACAACCCGCCGGCCGACAACGGCTACAAGCTGTATCTCGCCGACGGAATCCAGCTTGTGGCTCCCGCCGACGCCGAGATCGCCGCCGCCATCGACCAGGTGGCCACCGAACACGATGCGGTCGCCTCGTCGGCCATCGATCGTCTGGATACCGACGGGGTGGTCGGCGATGGGCGCGATGAACGGCTCGAGCCGCTGCGGTCATCGACGGTCACGGAGCTGCTGGGCGGTGAACTCGACTCGGGATCGACAACCGAGCTCGATGACGAACCGCAGCGCCGCCACCTCGAGGCGGCAACCGAGGCGCTGCTCACCGACCAACGCGACGTCCGAGTGCTGTACTCGGCCATGCACGGGGTCGGCGGGGCCCATCTGATCGACTGTTTCGCCGCCGCCGGGTTCATGCCGCCGGAGGTCGTTCCCGAGCAGTTCGATCCTGATCCCGATTTCCCCACCGCCGACTTCCCCAATCCGGAGGAGCCCGGCGCCTTGGACCTGGCGTACGCCCAGGCCGCGGCGTCCGATCCGGCCCCGGACATCATTATCGCCAACGACCCGGACGCCGACCGCCTGGCGGTCGCCCTGCCCGACGCCGACGGCACCTGGGGACGCCTTACGGGCGATCAGGTCGGGTATCTGTTTCTCGACCATGTGTTCCGTCACCGCCGCGACGCCGCCGTCCCGGTGGTGGCGTCGTCGATCGTGTCCTCCCGGTTCGTCGACCGGATCGCCGAGGCCAACGGGGCGCGAAGCGTGCGTACGCTGACCGGCTTCAAGTGGGTGGCCCGGCCGATTGTCGAGCAACCCGACGGCGACTATCTGATGGGCTACGAGGAGGCACTGGGTTATTGCATCGGTCATCGGGTGCGCGACAAGGACGGCATCTCGGCGGCGCTGGTCATGGCCGAGATTGCGGCCGCCCTCAAGGCCGAGGGCCGAACGCTGCGGGATCGGCTCGACGAGCTGGCCGTTGAGTTCGGCCTCTACGCCACGTCGCAGGTCACCGTGTCGTTCGTCGGGATGTCCGACCACGAGCAGGCCGAGCTGAAACAGCGGGCGGCCACGATGACACCAAGCGTCGTCGGTGATGTCGAGGTCGCGGCCGTCGAGCATCTGACCGAGGGCCGTCGACTACCGCCCACGGCCGGAGTCGTCCTCGACCTGGTCGACGGCAGTCGAATCGTCATCCGTCCGAGCGGAACGGAGCCGAAGATGAAGGCCTACCTCGAGGTCATCGAGGACGCGGCCGAAGACGTCTCGGCGGCACGACTACGGGCCCAGGAACGTCTGGAGACACTGGCCGGCGGCGTTCGGGAGCTGCTGACCGGCAGCGCTGAATGACGGCCGCCGCGGGCGACCCGAGGCCCGGCCTAACGCCCGGCGTTGGGCTTGCGGCCCTTGTTGGCCTTGCTTCGACGGGCCTTCATTCGCTTCTTGCGTCGACGCTTGGACATGATCCAAACCTATCGGCCTCGGGAGCGGCTCCCAAGGAACACCTCCTGTGACGGCTGCTGATGGCAGGCCGATCTCGGACGCCGAGCGGCGCCACCGGCTCGTCCAGCGCCACCGGCTGACCCGATCGTCGACCGCCGACGGGGCCGAAGATCTGTCGCCGGTCGCCGTCGCCCGATCGGTGGTGGCGCTCCACTCGAGCGACCCGGTGTCGGTGTATCTCTCGGTGCTCGCCCGTTCCCCCGAAGCGACGATCGAGTCGGTCACGGCCGCGCTCTACGAGGACCGGGAGTTGCTACGGGTACACGGTATGCGGCGCACGTTGTGGGTGGCCGATGTCGACACCGCCCGCCAGATTGTCGCGGCGTCGGCCGACCGTCTGGAGCGGGCCGAGCGGCGGCGCCTCGCCTCGATGCTGGCCGATGCCGGCGAGGCCGGGCCGGAGGCCTGGATCGACGACGCCTGTGCCGAGATCCTCGCCTTCGTCCTCGACGAGGGTGTGGTCGACACGCAGGCGGTCGGGGAGGCGTTGCCTCATCGCGCCATCGGGATGGAGATGGCGTCGGGCAAGAAGTACGCGGCGACCATCGCGGCCCACACCCGAATCCTGTTGATCCTGGGCTACGGCGGCCATATCGTACGAGCCGAACCGCGTGGAACCTGGATCGCCAGCCAGTATCGCTGGGCTGATCCGGTGGCGTGGACGGGTCGACCGTTGGCCGGTGCCGACGACCACGCCGCCGACGAGGTGGCGGCAGCCCAAGCGGCGATCATCGAGCGCTACCTGCTGGCCTTCGGCCCGGTGACGACCGACGACGTGGTGTGGTGGACCGGGTGGCCCAAGGGCGCCGTCACCAAGGCGCTGGCTCGGCTCGGAGCCATCGAGGTCGAACTGGACGGCCGAAGCGGTTGGTTGTCGCCGGACGACGACCGTCGCGCCTCCGCCGACCCGGGTGACGACGAACTCGACGGCTCCGTCGCCCTCCTGCCCGCGCTCGATCCCACCACGATGGGGTGGAAGCACCGTGGACACTACCTCGATCCGTCGATGACGAAGCGGCTGTACGACCGCAACGGCAACGGCGGTCAAACCATCTGGCTCGGCGGTCGGATCGTCGGCGGCTGGGCCCAACGCGACGACGGTGAGCTGGTGAAGGAGCTGCTGGTCGACGTCGGATCGGAAGCCGAGCAGATGGTCGATGACGAACTCGATCGGCTGGCCGAGCGCATCGGCGAAACCCGGTACAAGGTGCGGTTCCCGAACCCGCTCAACACCGAACTGCGGAGGTAGCAGGCGGCCGGCGTGGCCGTCTCGACTCAGAAGTCCTTGAGCCGGCGGGTGGTCTCGGGATCGATGAAACCGGCGACCGTTGCGTCGGTCTCGAGTTGCATCGCTCGACCCAGATCCGCCACGGCCACTCGATTGAGCGTTCGTTTCATGGCCCGGGTCGAGAGCACCGGGAGCTCGGCCAACCGTGATGCCGTCTCGGTTGCGACGTCGATGAGATCGCCGTCGGGCACGACCTTCCACGCCACACCGAGCTCGAGCAGTTCGGCCGCCGAGTAGCGATCGCCGAAGAACAGCATCTCGCGGGCGGAATTCAGCCCGACCAGAGCCGGAAGCAGGGCGGTCACCCCGCCGGTGACGAACAGGTTGAGCGACACCTCGGGAAAGAATCCCTTGGCGCTCTCGGCCCAGATCGGAAAGTCGCAGTTGATGGCCCACTCGAATCCCCCGCCGACGGCCCAACCGTTGATGGCTCCCACCACCGGCTTCGATCCGAAGACGATCGCGGTGGTGGCCCGTTGGATGGCGTCGACCAGACCACGGGCTTCCGCCTCGTTCTCGGGATGGACGTGTTCGCGGCGATCGTCGCCGGCGCAGAACGCCTTTCCGGCACCGGTGAAGATGATCACCTTCGTGGCGGGATCGGCGTTGGCGTCGTCGAATGCGGCGGCCACATCGGTGATCAACTGGACGTTCATGGCGTTCAGGCTGTCCGGGCGGTTGAGGGTGATCGTGCGTATACCGTTCGAGGCGTACTCGCTGAGCACGGTGTCGTAGCGGTGGTCGGATGTGGTCATGGATGTCCTCGAATCGGTCCGTCAACAGAATCAGTAGTGTCGTTCGACCCTGGTCGTCTTACCCTCCGTGCGCTCGAAGCTGCCGGCCGCTTCGACCGTCACGTCGGCTCCGGCCCCCAATTTGTCCTTGATGGCGAATTCGATTCGTTGCGCCAACGCGTGATCGTCGCCGGCGAGACCGGCGCGTTCGACAACAACCGGGAGCCGGTCGTAGGGCGGCGGCCGGTCGAGTCGGATCATGTATTGGCCCGAGAGTTCGGGGAACGCGTTGATGACGGCCGCCACCATGGTCGGGAACAGGTTGATGCCCCGGACGATCACCATGTCGTCCGAGCGCCCGACGACCGCGAACCGGAAGCCGGTTCGGCCGCAGCGGCACGGCTCACCGGCGCTGTGGACCTCGACGATGTCGCCGGTGCGGAAACGGACCAGCGGCTGGCAGTCGCGGGCCAGGTGGGTGAGTACGAGTTCGCCCTGCTCACCCCCGGCCAGTGGGAGCGGGTCGGTGCTGCCGGGGTCGATCAGTTCGGGGTGGAGGACGTCGGCCGCCATGAAGTGGAGGCTGGTCTCGAATTCGCACTCGGCCGCGAAGTTGGAGAACACGTCCGAAACCCCATAGTTGGCGTTGCGGGCCTGCATTCCCCACGTGTCGAACATCCTGGCCCGAAACGCCGGGTCGTCGACGCCCGGCTCGCCTCCGAACAGGCCGAGTTTCAAACCGAGATCCCGCGGCTCGAGGCCAGGGAAGGACTCCCGCACCGTCTCCTCGAGAACCGCCGGATACGACGGAGTGCAGGATATGGCGTTGATCCCGACCTCGCCGATCGTCCGCACCAGCAGCTCGGTCGACCCGACGCCGAACGGCACGGCCACGGCACCGGTGGCTTCGAGTGTCAGGTGATCGGTGACACCTCCCATCCACATCTTGTAGTTGAGGCAATGCACGACGATGTGTTCCGATGTCAGTCCGGCCGCCCGATGGCAGCGACCACCGACCTCCGCCATGACTGCTGCGTCACGGGCCGACAGCGCGAGGTTCATGGCCTGTCCGGTTGTTCCCGAGGTGCGATGCATGCGACTGATCGTTGCAGTCTCGGATGCCAGGTAACGGCCGAACGGGGGAGCGGCGGCCTGCGACTCCCGGAGTTGCGACTTGTCCGACAGCGGAAGCTCGGGAAGATCGCTCAGTTCCGCGGGCGGGGTACGGCCCTCCCAAAGCTCCCGGTAGAAAGTCGAGTTGCGAGCGACGTGATGGCGCTGTTGTTCCCACAGCTGCCTGACGTGATCGGTCAGGTTTCGGCGCGACGCGCCGTCGGCGTTGTCAACGGTGACCGGACCCATGGGCGAAACAGTATCGTTCGCCTGCAGCCGTTAGCCGTGGCCTCGCCAGGGGATCAATCGGGCCTCGAGTATTCGCATGGCGATGTCCATCAGCACGCCGATCACGGCGATGATGATGACGCCCACCACCATGACGTCGAGCCGGAAGAAGTTCCGGGCCTGGAAGATCATCGAACCGAGACCGGTGTCGGTACCGACGAGCTCGGCGGCAACCAGGGTGCCCCAGCTCACGCCGAGCGCCACTCGGGCCCCGGTGAACAGCTCGGGCAGGGCGTTCGGCAGGATCACCCGCCGCAGAACCTGTGACTTCGATGCACCCAGCGAGTAGGCGGCCCGCACCTTGGACAGCTTGACCGTGCGGACCCCGGCTCGGGCGGCGAGGATCATGATCCAGATCGAGGCGAAGATGAGCAGGCGCACAGCCGGGGGATCACCAAGCCCGAACCAGAGGATGAACAAGGGGAGCAGAGCCAGCGGGGGTATGGGCCGGAACAGCTCGACCGGGGTGTCGAAGAAACCCCTGGCCCGGCCGGACAGGCCCATCGCCACGCCGATCGGCACCCCGAGCACGATGCCGAAGAACATGCCTCGCAGCACCCGCCACAGAGACGTCCGGGTGTGCTCCCACAACGTGATGTTCTTGAACCCGATGGTGCGAAGCTCTTCGAAGCCGAGCAGGGTGTCGCCGGGGGAGGGGAAGCGCCTGGGATTCAACAGCTGTGTGTACTCGTCGTCCGAGCAGTTGTCGGCCAGGCCGCACTGGGCCACCAGTTGGGCCTGGGTGAGGGTCACCCCGTCGGCCTCGGCTGCGGCCTCGGCCTCGGCCCGGAAGTCCTCCGGGAACCCGAAGATCGCCGTCGAACCCCACCACAGGGCGAGAAGCACCAGTAGTGAGATGAGCGACCACAACGGTTGGCTGCGGACGGCTGCGGCATCACCGAACGTGATCGTCTTACGACTGTCGGCTCCGCTGGATCCGGTGAGAAAGCTCCACATGTCGTTCCCCTATCCCGCCTCGACCTGGCCCATGATCTCCTCCTCCATCTCCCAGATCAGCGACAGGATCTCCTCCCGCTTCTCGATGAACTCCGGCGAGGCCTTGAGCGCCCGGGCGTCGGTTTCGAGCGCTGTGTTGGCGAACGGCAGCTCGTAGGTCCGCTCGATTCGGCCCGGTCGGGGGGCCATCACGAACAACATGTCGCCCAGATACAGCGCCTCCTCCACCGAATGGGTGACGAGCACGATCGTCTTGCCCGTCTCCTTCCAGAGTTTGAGCACCAGGCCCTGCATCTTCTCCCGGGTGAGGGCGTCGAGGGCACCGAGCGGCTCGTCCATCAGGATGAGGTCGGGGTCGTTGGCCAGGCACCGGGCGAGCGCGACCCGTTGCTGCATGCCGCCCGACAATTCGTAGACCCGCTTGTCGCCGAAACCCTGGAGGCCGACGACATCGAGCAGCTCGTTCACCTTGGACTTGGTGGCCGACCGGTCGGCCCGGTTCATCCTCGGGCCGAACGAGATGTTGTCGGCCACGTTCATCCATTCGAACAGGGCGCCCTGCTGGAACACCATGCCCCGCTCCTGGCCCGGACCGGTGATCGGTTCACCCCCGAGGGTGACCGACCCGCCGGTCGGGGCCAGGAAGCCGGCCAGGATGTTCAGCAGGGTTGTCTTCCCACAGCCGCTCGGCCCGAGCAGTGTCAGTAGGCGCCCGCCCTCCAGTTCGAACGACACATCGTTCAAGGCGTGGACGGGCTCACCCTTCGGGACCTGGTAGACCATGTCGACCGAGTCGGCTATGAGATTGGACATACACACTCCCCCTGGCGCGTGACGGCTGTGGTGCTGCGGTTGCTAGCCCTCGATGGCCTCGAGATAGCTGGTGTCGACCGCTCCCGAGAAGTCGTCGATCACGCTGGGGATCTCACCCAGGCGGACGAACGTCTCGAGCTGCTCCTTCATGTTGGTGGCTACGTTGCCGCCCATCCAGTCCGGTCCGAGCTGCTCGGACACGGTCGGGAAGCTGAACCACACGTCGCCGGCGAGGAAGTTGCCGACGTCGGTCATACCGGCTGCCTGAGCGATGGTGTCGTTGTAGGCGTCGGGATCGGCGGCCCACATCTCGTTGAAGTCCTCGGTGGCGGCCAGGAACGACGTCACCACATCGGGGTGTTCCTCGCCGAAGCTGGTCGGAATCGAGACGATGTCGTAGGTGAAGATGCCGATGTCCGACTCGTGCTCGGCGCCGGTCATGATCAGCTCGCCGCCGGCGTCCAGCATGTTGACGACGGCCCCGCCGAAGGCGCAGCCGACATCGATCTCACCCGACTCGAACGCCGCCGCCGTGGTGGCGCCGCTCTCGGCGGGAACGACGTTGATGTCATCGAGATTGACACCCAGGAACTCCATCATCGACAGCATCTTGAAGTGGGTGACGTTGCCGATGGGGGTCATGACGGTCTTGCCGCTGAGGGTCTCGGCCGCATTGTCCCTGGTGACTCCGAGCGCGCCCTGGGCCACACAGTTGTCGGCCTCGGCGTAGGAGACGGCGACACCGACCATCTTGAGGTCGGCGCCGTTGTTCACCGCGTTGGCGAAGGGTGTGAGCCCCTGGGAGTAGGCAATGTCGACCTCACCGGCCTCCATGGCCTCCGACATGGCGTTGCCACTGTCGAAGGGCAGCCAGTTGATCGGGACGCCGACGGCGTCACCGAACGAACCGTCGGCCTGACCGATCTGGTTCGGCGTCGGCCACTCGGCGAAGTACGCCACGTTCAGTTCCTCGAGGTCGGCCATGGCCTCATCGGAGTCGCCCTCGTCGGCCGGCTCCTCGGCGTCGGCCTCTTCGTCGCTCGATTCCTCGGCGGCGGTGTCCTCGGTGGTGTCCTCCGTCTCCTCGGCGGAGGCGTCGTCCTCGGCGGCGGTTGTGGAGTCGTCGTCGGAGTCTCCACATGCGGCCACGAACATGGCCATGATCACAAACAGTGCTAAGAGTTTCTTCACAGTCCCTCCCCTGGGGATCGTTTGGTTTCGATTGGCGCAGGATGCCTGCTTGTCGGAGCCGAACGGTTCGGACCGATCCTGGCAACGCTACATGACTTCAAGCAGCATAGGGCGGCGGAGTTACAATGTCTAAGGTTTTCGTTACATGGTCTAACGACGCTCTGTGGTCTGGACGGCGGCGATCGTGGCCACGTTGACGATGTCGTCGACCGAACAGCCTCTCGACAGGTCGTGGAGCACGCCGTTCAGACCCTGGAGGAGCGGTCCGAACGCCTGTGCTCCGGCCAGCCGTTCGGTGATCTTGTAGGCGATGTTGCCGCTGTTGAGATCGGGGAAGACGAAGACGTTGGCCTGTCCTGCCACCGGCGATCCGGGCGCCTTGCTCGAGCCGACGGCGACATCCCATGCGGCATCGAACTGCAGCTCACCGTCGACGATGAGTTCCGGTGCGAAGGCTCGTACTCTTGCCGCCGCCCGCCGAACCCGATCGATCGAGGGGTGATCGGCGCTTCCCTTCGTGCTGAACGAAAGCATCGCCACCCGCGGCTCCAGACCGGTGAGGCTGGAGAACGTCTCGGCACTGGCCACGGCGATGTCGGCCAGTTGATCGGTGTCGGGCTCCGGGACAACGCCGCAGTCCCCGTAGACGATGTGGCGCCGTGGCTCCTCCGCGGCGGGGCCGTCGTCGGGCAGAACGAACATGAACGAACTGCTCAGGGTTTTCGTCCCCGGCGAGGTCCCGAGAATCCGCAGGCCGGATCGGATCACATCCGCGGTGGGACGCGACGCCCCGGCGACACAGGCGTCGGCCTCGCCGGCCGCCACCATGAGCGTCGCGATGTCGAGCGGGTCGTCGAAGTCGACCGTGGCAGCGAGCGCCTCGGCCCGCTCGGACATCGCCGCGGTCACCGAGTTGCGGGGATTCGATGGGATGACCGTCGCCTTCGCGAAACCGAGCGCGTTGATCGTATCCGCCGCCTCGATCGCCCGATCGTCACCGGCGTCGGCCAGGACCACACGGCAGGGTTGCCGAGCGGCTTCGGCTCGCCATCGGTCGATGATCGTCACGGCTGAACGAAAGGATCAGGTGCCGGCCACGTAGGCCGCGACCGTGGTCAGGACCCGGTCCAGGCGGTCCGTCAGATCGTCGAGAACCTGATCGTCGGCCACCAGCGGCGGCGAAATGGTGAGCATCGTCGCACCCCGGTCGTCGGGCCGGATGAGCACCCGATGGTCCCGAAGCCATTGCGACAGGAGACCGCCCCGGAGTTCGGTGTGCTGCTCGTCCGACAGCGGTCGACCAGAGGCCCGATCGGCGACCAGTTCCAACGCGTAGAAGTAGCCGAGCCCCCGGACGTCGCCGACGATCGAGTGGGCCTCGGCGAGCTGATCCATGCGGCGGCGGAACCCGGCCTCGTGGTGAAGAACGTGGTCGAGTACCAGTTCGTCACGCATGGCGCTCATGGCGGCCACGGCAACGGCCGTCGCCACCGGATGGCCGCCGAAGGTGGCGCCGTGGAGGTACGCGCCCGCCGGAGACTCCCAGACCGACTCGACCAGATCACCTCGCACGACGATGCCGCCCAGCGGCTGATACGCACTGGTCACCCCCTTGGCGAAGGTGATCACATCGGGAACGACGTCGAATCGCTCACTGGTGAACCAATGCCCGAACCGTCCGAACCCGCAGATGACCTCATCGGCCACCAGCAGCACCCCGTGGCGGTCGCAGATTCGACGTAGTTCCTGCCAGTAGCCGTCGGGCGGAACCAGGCCGCCCCGGCCGTTCTGTACCGGTTCGCAGACGACGGCGGCAACCGTCTCCGGGCCCTCGGCCAGGATCATGTCCTCCACGGCGCGAGCCGATGCCAGCTCATCGGCGGTGTCGCCCAGCGTGTTGCGCACCTTACGGGTGCCGTCCCACAGCATGGGGGCGAAGGGCTCCTGGAACCGGGGTACCCCGGTCACGGACAAGGCGCCGAGCGTGGTTCCGTGATAGGACCACTCTCGCGAGATGACCTTGTAGCGGCTCTCCTCACCCCGGCTCAGGTGATAGGTGCGCACGAACTTCAGCATCGATTCGACGGCCTCGGAGCCGGAATTGACGAAGAACACCTCCGACAGGTCGCCGGGGGCCACCTCGGCGATCATCGTCGCCGCCATGGCGGCCGGTTCGTTGGCCCAGCCCCAGGTCGGGTAGAAGGCCAGCTTCGCCATCTGCTCCGTCGCCGCCGCCACGAGGTCCGCCCGCCCATGACCGAGATTGGTGCAGAACAACCCCGCCAGCCCGTCGAGAAACTCGGTGCCGGCGGTGTCGTAGACGTAACACCCCTCGCCCCGCTCCATCACGCCGAGGTTGCCGCTGCGCCAGGCATGGCCCTTGGTGAAGTGGGGCAGCAGATGCCGCCTTGCGTTGTCGGCGGCGTCAAAGATCGGTGCCTTGGCCGTGATCGTCACAGACCGTTCCCCTTCGTGACGTTGACCCGGCTCGACCGGGCCAACAACCGAACCTCGATCTCCTTCGGACCGATTGGGTTAGAGCATCTAACAAAAGCGTTTGAATGTCAAACCTCAGATGTGCCCATCAGGCGTTTCTTCGGATCAACAACGAGATCGACCAATGCCGAGGCGACCTGCCACGGGGCGTCGACGACGACGGCACCGGCCTCGACCAGGGCGGTGCGTTTGGACTCGTGGGTGCCAGTGCCGCCCTCGATGATCGCTCCGGCGTGGCCCATTCGTTTGCCGGGCGGCGAGGCTGCTCCGGCGATGAAGGCGACCACGGGCTTGGTGGTGGCGGCGATTGCCTGCGCCGCCTCCTCCTCCTTGCGGCCGCCGATCTCGCCGATAACGACGATGGCCCCGGTTCCACGATGCCGGTCGAGTGCCTCCACCGCCTCGGCCGTGGTGGTCCCCGACACCGGATCACCGCCGATTCCCAGGAACGCCGATTGACCGAACCCCGCCCTCGTGAGCTCCACCGCGGTGAGCGTGCCGAGCGAGCCGCTGCGGGAGACCACGCCGATCGGGCCGGGGGAGAAAATTCGGGGGTCGAAGGCCGGCATGAAGCCGACGAACGTCTCGCCGGGATTGACGATCCCCGCGGTGTTGGGGCCGATGATCGTGGTGCCCGCGCTCCGGGTGGTGGCGACCATGGCCATCGTGTCGGAGACGGGGACGAACTCGGTGAGTACGACCACGAGCCTGGCCCCGGCCTCCGCCGCATCGGTCGCGGCGGCGCGAGCCCCGGCCGGCGGGACGAACAACACGGCCACATCGATGGCCACGCCGTCGGCCGCTGCCTCCACCGCGGTCGAGTACACCGGGAGGTCGAGGTGGGTTGTGCCACCTTTGGTCGGGCTCACCCCGGCGACCACGTTGGTGCCGTAGTTCCGCATGCGGTCGGTCCAGAACGAACCCTGACGCCCCGTCATGCCGTAGACCGCCACGGCGTCCTGACGGGTGACGATGAGCGGATGAGCCTTGGCGTTCACCGCTCGGTGTCCGATCGATGGGCGGCCGCCACCGCGGCTCGGACCGCCGATTCCATCGTGGGGTGCGGCTCGATGCCCAGGCGTGACCGCAGCAGCCGGATCGCTTCGTCCTGCCCGGTACCGGCGATGCTGAACTCCACCGGCAGGTCGGGTTGTAGGCGTTCCCATGCGTCGACGACGCCTTCGGTCATCACGTCACAGCGGGCGAAGGCGCCACAGAAGTTCACGAGCAGGCTTCGCACGCCGGGTTGGGCCAGCACCAGTTCGAGGGCGGGTGTGGCCTTCGTGTAGGCATCACCGCCGATCTCGCAGAAGTTGGCCGGCCGCCCTCCCGCCTCGACCACGGCGTCCATCGTGGCCATCGTGAGACCGGCGCCGTTGGCCAGAATGGCGACCTCGCCCCCGAGTTCGATCAGCCGCAGGCCGAGCTGCGCGGCCCGTTGCTCGCGCTCGCCGCCGGACCGGTCACCGTCGGTCTCGAATCGGTCGTGCAGGTTGCTCCGACGGAAGCGGGCCGAGTCGTCGAGTTCGATCTTGCCGTCGAGTGCCACCGATTCGCCGTCGACGGTGACGGCCAGCGGGTTGATCTCGACGGTCAACGCGTCGGACTGGACGAACAGCTCGATCAGCGCGCGCTCGATGTCGTTCGTGAGGCTTGGGAGGTCCGGTGTTGCCAGTGGATGGATCGGATCGAGAGGAAGAACCTCGACGGCCTCGGTCATGGCCTCGACCTCCATGCCGCCGAGTTCCGATCGCATGAGAACCGGCTGTCGGAGGGTGTCGTCGATGGTGACCGACAGATACCGTTCGGCGGCGATGGCAATGGCCTCCTCGACCAGCACCTCGGTCACCGGTTCGCCGTTCAGTTCCGAACCGAACAGTCGGGCCGCCACCGCAGCCGCCTCGTCCGGGTCGTCGACCACGACGACACCACCGGCCTTCCCCCGTCCGCCCGAATGGACCTGCGCTTTCACCACCACCGCCCCGCCACCGAGCGCTGCGGCCCCCTGACGGACCTCGTCCACCGTTGTCGCCATCCGTGATCGCGGCACAGCGACACCCCGCTCCGCCAGCAGCACCTTGGCTTGAGCCTCGGTCAGCCGCACGGAGTCACTGCCCGTCGAGACCGATGAGATCCCAGTGGGACCCGAACAGGTCCCGCTCGGCGGGTTCGTCGGGTTCGATCGTCTCCACGAGGTGGGTGATGTTGATGAAGTGATCGATATTGAGGTTCTCGCTGATCGAGTTCCCGGCCCAGGTGCCGCAACCCATGGACAGGGTGAACGGCATGGCGTTGTCGAACGAGCCCCCGTTACCGAAGGTGTGGGCCTGATTGACCAGCACCCGGACAACCGGGAGGGTCTCGGCCAGACGCCGGGCCCGTCCCGGGTCGGCGGTGTGGACACCGACCGAGTGTCCGATGCCCTGCACCTCCAGCACCCGCCGTGTGAGCTCGACGGCGTGGTCGAAGGTTCGAGCCCGGTAGACGGTCAGCACCAGGGCGAGCTTCTCGCCGGTCAGCGGCCGGTCCGGCCCCGGTTCGGGTTCCTCGACCAGCACGTAGCGGGCGTCGGTCGGACCGCCGAGCTCGAACTCGTGATGCAGTACGGCGTAGTCTTTGGCGATGACCGACCGGTTGAGCGAGCCGGAGGGGAACAGCCGCTCGATCACCCGAGCCGCTTCGGCCTCATCGGCCCGGTGGGCGCCGGCCTCCACCAGGGCGGACATGGCGCTCTCGTACACGTCATCGAGGATCACGAGTGAATTCTCCGAGGAGCATGACGTGGCGTTGTCGAACGTCTTGGACGCGGTGATCTTGGCGGCGGCGTCGGCCAGATCCGCCGTGGAGTCGATGATCACCGGCACGTTGCCGGCGCCGACGCCGATGGCCGGCGTGCCGCTGCGGTAGGCCCGTCGCACATTGTTCTGCGACCCGGTCGCCACCACCAGATCGACGGCTGCCATCAGCTCCTCAGTGGCGGCCCGGGTGACCGGATCGGGCAGCACCTGGACCAGATCGGGTGGTGCCCCGACACGTTCCAGTTCCGTGCGGGCGAGCTCGACGGCCCGGGCGGTTGTCGACCAGCCGGCGGGGGAGGGGGCGACGATGATGGCGTTGCCGCCTTTGACCGCCATCATCGCCTTGTTGATCGGAGTGGCGGCCGGGTTGGTCGACGGGGTTATCGCCCCGACCACCCCGACCGGTTTGCCGTAGCGGCTGAGCCCCCGGGCCGGGTCGTGATCGAGGAGGCCCATCGTGGGCGTGCGTTGCAGGTCGCGCATCGTGCCGAAGGTCTTTCGCTGGTTCTTGACGATCTTGTCGGCCACGTTCCCGAGCCCGGTGTCGGCAACGGCGAGTTCGGCCAGGGCGCGGGCGTTGGTCGGCTGATAGATCGACCACGCAATCGCTGTCACGGCCCGATCGACGGCCTGCTGGGACGGGAACGGCCCTCCGTCGGCCAGCGCAGTCATAGCCGCTCTGGCCCGAGAGACCACGTCGTCGATGGTTGGACTGCTCATTGGGTTTAGACCGTATTGCATTCGGGTTATAAGATCTAATTCGACATGGCCCGACCCCAACTCACCACGGAAATCGTAGTCGAAGTTGCCGCCCGCATCGCCGATGAGGAGGGGCTCGATGCACTCAGCCTCACCAGGGTGGCGGCCGAGTTGGGCACCAGTCAGCCGGCCCTCTACCGCTACGTGTCCAGCTTCGACGATCTGATCCGCGCCCTCGGCCTACAGGCCCGCCATCTGCTCGCGGACCGTTTGACGGCCTCTGCGGTCGGCCTTTCGGGAGACGATGCCATCCGAGCCATGGGCAACGCCTGGCGTTCCACGGTCCGGGATCACCCCGGTCTCTACGCCGCCACCGACCGTTATCCGTGCGCCGGGGACCCCGAGCTCGAAGGCGCCGTCAACCGGATCGTCTCCATACTCGGTCAGAGTCTGCTGGCCTACGAACTGCCGGCCGATGCCACCGTGCACGCCGGTCGGGTCCTCCGCAGTGCGTTTCACGGATTCAGCCACCTCGAGGCGGGCGACGGCTACCCACTCGATCACGACCTCGACGAGTCGTTCGACGACCTGCTCACGGTGCTGTGCCGGGGGATCCGGGCCATGGCCCGCGACTCCGCCGCCGTCGCCACCGGCTGCTGAGGACCGGGGGATTCGCCTTCGCCTGGTGACGTAGAGCCGCTCGATAGAGCCAGTACTGTGGCGACGGGAGCATATGAGGTCACCTGCGCCACGAATCCGTATTCTGATCTGCTCGCTGTTCGCACTGAGCGTCGTGGTCGCCGCCTGTGGCCAGGCGGACGACCGAACGAGCAACGGGACGACCGACGGCGATGCTGGCGATGGCGACGCAAGCGACGAGCCCGACGACGTCGACAACGGCGCCTCGGCCGACTGTATCGGCGGCCTGATAATGGACGGTGTTTTGTACCAGTCTGACTGGCACAACCGCGATCGCCTGACAGCCGACCAGCTCGGCGAGGTGATCGGAACGGTCGACGGCCAGTGGGACTGTATGGTCGATTCGCCCGAAAGCATGGGTGACGGCATCTTCGCTCTGGGCGAACGGACCGGGACGGAGATTCGAGCCATTTCGACCCGATCGCCCGACGACGCATTGGCCACCGTGACCCCCTATGGCGTAGCCGTCTTCCGGACGTCGGAGGCGATGTCGTTGACGGCGACGCTGGCGTCCGACATCGACGAGATCGGCGTGAACAGTGACTTCGACGGCCGGACGAGGTTCGCCACCATCGACGACCGGTCAGCGATCACCGAATTGGTCGAGGCAGCCAAATCGGCAACGTCGAGCGGCGATCGAGGCGTATTCGGGGAGGGCCGACGCTACTTCATCGAGTTCGTCCACCCTGATGGCCTCTCGACGGCCGTCCCCTATCAGATTGATCGCTCCCGATTGTTGGATCGGGCCGTAGGCGACGTTTGGGCCGATGCAGTGACCGCCGCTCTCGCCGATTCCGACGGTCCGCCGGCGATCGACAGCGTCGCCGTCACCAATGGGGCGGTCGATGTGGCCGTCCATCCTGCCGGCTCATGCCGAGTCGACCGGCCCGACCTCACCGTCACCCCTGGTGACACCTTGACGTTGAAGTTGGACGATTCCACCGACGGTGACGTGAGGTGGTGGCTCAACCCGCCTGATGGCGGCGGCGAGCTTCTCCCGATTCCATCGCAGATCGGACCGACGTTGATTGTCCCGAACTTCGACGGAGCCCTGATTGTCGAGCTGTACCTACCCGATCCCCGGGCGGATGAAGGTGACACCTTGCGTGAGCTGTGCTTCACGCTGGCCTCGACCGGCGCCGAGGAGCGCCCAGCAGCGCCGGACGCCGGGCCGCTTGGCATGCTCGACTGTAGCGGAGTCGAAGGGGAGCCGGCGGTAGAAGAGCATGGAGCCGGCGGCCCCGCGTTCCCGACAGTGGCCGAGGCGGTGGACGACTGGATGGATCGAGTTGCCGATGGTGATCGTCCCGACGTGGCGTCGCTCGCCCCGGTCACATCCCCGTATGTGGCGGCCGCCGACCTGATCGACGGCGACGGGAGGTCCCAGGCTGTGCTCGAGCTCCGCAACGACGGCGACGGCTGGTTGGTCCACGAGGCCCTGCTGTGCCCCGCTCCGTGATCCGCGCCGCCCAAGTCACCTAGCGCCGCGGCTCACTGAGCCAAAAGCGCGACGACGTCGGGGAGATCCCTGGGCCGAAAGTAGGGGACATCTCGGGGTCGCGTCCTGGTTATTCCCGATGGCCGATCGGCCGGGACAGGACAAAGGTGGGAGACGAGACGTCCGGGCGACATGGACTCCGAGGGCAAGCGACCGAGGGACGGCGAACAATGACCGAACAGCGACGACTCGAACAGGTTCCCGAACCGACCAGCCGGTTCCAGAGCCTGGCGACCCAGGCCGTTCTGATCGGCACCGCCGTGCTGCTGTACTTCGGTGTCCGGGGCCGCACCGAGGGCTCGACCTCGGACGCCGTGGCCAACGGTCTGCAACTGCTCCGCTTGGAAAGCCTGATCGGGCTCGATGTCGAGTCGCAACTCCAAGGTCTCGTTCTCGACAGCCAGTGGGCGGTGACGTTCGTGAACTGGATCTACATCTGGGGCCACTGGCCCGTCATTGCCGTGACCCTCGTGTGGCTCTACCGAACCCGCCGCTTCGACTACCTGGTCCTGCGCAACGCCCTGTTCGTCTCCGGAGCCATCGGACTTGGTCATCTTCATGATCCACCCGGTGGCGCCACCCACGCCTCCTGCCGTCGGGATTCGTCGACACCGTGACCGAGCTGTCGAACTCCTACCGGGTGCTGCAGCCTCCGTCGCTCGTCAACAAGTACGCCGCCCTACCCAGCCTCCACGTCGGCTGGAATCTGCTCATCGGCCTCGCCGTCTACCGGACCGGCGTCAACCGAGCCGCTCGGGTGTTCGGTGTGGTCTCGCCCGCACTGATGTTCGCGGCCGTCGTCCTGACCGGGAATCACTATGTGATCGACGGTGTGCTGGGCGCTGCGGTTGCGGTGATCGGTCTCATCGTCTCGCTCCGGGTGACGCCCAAGCTGGCGGTCAGGCCCCTGGTCAGCCGACGCCCGCTCGTCCTGGTTCCGCAACCCGTGACGACCGTGCGGAACCGCCATCGCTCGGCGGTTCCGACATCGGGCAAGCTGGTCAGCTGATCTCGGCGCCGATGGCCCGGGCGATCTGTGCCGCCCGAGGGCCGAGCTCGGCCATACGATCGGCCGGCATGCGGGCCGTCGGCGCCTGTATCGCGAGGGCGGCGATGGCCCGACCACGACCGTCGAGAATCGGGGCGCCGACGCACGACACGCCGAGGATGCTCTCCTCGTCGTCGGTGCTGTAACCCCGCTCCCGGACGTCGTCCAGCTGCTCGCGCAGAACCGCGTGGTCGGTGATCGTGCGAGCGGTCACGGGCTCCAGCTCGATGCCGGCCAGGGAGTCCGTCGCCGGAGTTCCGTCGGGCCCGAAGGCCAGCAGTGCCTTGCCCATCGATGAACAGTGGACGGGGATGCGGCTGCCGACCGGCTGATCGAACCGCAACGGCTGGGTCGACTCCACCCGCAGAACCACCACCACCTCGTGACGATCCAGCAGACCCATGTTGACCGATTCGCCGGTCTCCGCTCCGAGCCGTTCGAGAAGGGGCAGCGCCCGGTCGAGGCCCCGGTGGTTACGGGCCACCTGGCCGAGCACGATGGCGCTGCGGCCGAGGTGGTAGCGGTCGGTGGCCGGATTCTGTTCGAGATAACCGTGGGCCACCAGCGACCGCACGATCCGATGGGCGGTGGAGGGCGTGAGATCGGCCCTCTCGGCGATCTCAGTGACGCCGAGGTCGCGGGCGGACAGAAAACATTCGAGGATCGCAAGGGTGCGGGCGACCGACTGGGTGCCGGGAGTCGTCGTTCGGGGGGTCTGAGACGTTGACATGAGTGTGATGCTGTGGGATCGTTTGCGAAGAGTTTAGAACATCGATTCCACAATGTGGAATCAAACCCGAGGAGCGCACCCAATGACCCGCATGACCCCATCGGAAGCCTTCGTCGAGACCCTGGTGGCCAACGGGGTGACCGATGCCTTCGGCATCATGGGATCCGCCTTCATGGACGCCATGGACATCTTCGCCCCGGCCGGCATCAGCCTTGTTCCGGTGGTCCACGAGCAGGGCGCCGCCCACATGGCCGACGGGTACGCCCGGGTGTCGGGCCGTCACGGTGTGGTGATCGGTCAGAACGGTCCTGGTATCTCGAACTGTGTCACCGCAATCGCCGCTGCGTTCTGGGCCCACTCGCCGGTGGTGATCGTCACGCCGCAGACAGGGTCGATGGGCATCGGCCTCGGCGGCTTCCAGGAGGCCAACCAGCTGCCGATGTTCGAGGAGTTCACCAAGTACCAGGGTCACATCAACAACGAGAAGCGGATGGCCGAGATCACCATGCGCTGTTTCGACCGGGCCATGTCGGAGATGGGGCCGACCCAGCTCAACATTCCCCGCGACCGGTTCTACGGCGACATCGATGTCGAGATCCCGACCCCCATGCGGGTCGACCGGGGCCCCGGCGGGGAGGCCAGCCTCGACGCCGCCGCCGACCTTCTGGCCACGGCCGAGTTCCCGGTCCTGCTCTCCGGCGGTGGCGTCGTGATGGGTGACGCCATGGCCGAGGCGATCGAGCTGGCCGAGCGGCTCGGCTGTCCCGTCGTCAACTCCTATCTGCACAATGACTCGTTCCCGGCCTCGCATCCCCAGTGGTGTGGTCCACTCGGCTATCAGGGTTCAAAGGCGGCGATGAAGCTGATCAGCCAGGCCGACGTAGTGCTGGCCCTGGGCACGAGGCTCGGCCCGTTCGGCACGCTGCCGCAGCACGGTCTCGACTACTGGCCGGAGAACGCCAAGATCATCCAGGTCGACGCCGATCACAAGATGCTGGGCCTGGTCAAGCCGGTCTCGGTCGGCATCGCCGGCGACGCCGGTGCCGCGGCCAAGGCCCTGTCCGCCCGGCTGGCCGACAGGGAGCTGGCCTGCGATGCCACCCGCGAGGAACGTGCGGCGAAGACCGCCGAGGAGAAGGCGATCTGGGAGGCCGAGCTCGACGAGTGGACCCATGAGCGCGACGAGTTCTCACTCGAGATGATCGCCGAGGCCGCCGACGAGCCCGGCGACTGGCTCCATCCCCGCCAGGTGCTGCGGGAGCTGGAGAAGGCCATGCCGCCCCGGGTCATGGTGTCGACCGACATCGGCAACATCAACTCGGTGGCCAACTCCTACCTGCGGTTCGAGGAGCCCCGCAGTTTCTTCGCCCCGATGAGTTGGGGTAACTGCGGTTACGCCCTGCCGACGATCATCGGCGCCAAGAAGGCGGCCCCCGACCGTCCGGCCGTCTCCTACGCCGGCGACGGTGCCTGGGCCATGTCGATGGTCGAGGTGATGACGGCGGTGCGTCACGACATTCCGGTCACCGCCGTGGTGTTCCACAACCGTCAGTGGGGGGCGGAGAAGAAGAACCAGGTCGACTTCTACGGCCGCCGGTTCGTGGCCGGCGAGCTCGAGGGGGGCGAGAACTACGCGGAGATCGCCCGGGCCATGGGAGCCAACGGCGTGCGGGTCGACAAGATCGACAACGTCGGGGCCGCCCTCACCGACGCCATCGACGCCCAGATGAACCGGGGCGAGACGACCGTCATCGAGATCATGTGCACCAAGGAGCTGGGCGACCCGTTCCGCCGGGACGCCCTGTCGACTCCGGTCCGCCACCTCGACAAGTACAAAGACTTCGTCTGATCGACAGGTCAGGGCGGCGGCGGTTTACCGCCGGCTGCCCGCCAGACCAGGACTGCCGTGCGCTCGGCCCAGTCGCTCGAGATCCGGCCTCCCGCCAGCTGGAGGGCGTAGTAGGTACCGGTGCAGGCCGCGACGGCGTGGTCGAGGTCGGCGTCGGGGTCCAGGAGTCCGAGTTCCACGGCCCTGTTCAGGATGTGGCGGAGGCGGGTTCGCCGTGGATCGACGATCCGTTCTCGGTACAGCCTCTTGAGATCGCCGTCCGTGGCGTCCTGCAGCATGGACCCGACCATGCTCACGCCGTTCGGCCTGCTGACGCCCGCCTGGTAGGCGGTCAACTCGGCTACCAGGTCGGAGAACGGATCCTCGGTGTCAGGACGCTCGTCGGCACGGGACATGCCCGAGATCGCCGCCGTCGCCAGGTCGGCCTTGCTCGGCCACCGTCGATAGAGGGCTTGGCGGGTGGTGCCGGCCTCCTCCGCCACGGCTGCGACCGACATCGCCTCGTAGCCATGGGTCGCGAGCTGACGTCGAGCTGCATCGAGCACGGCCGTGTCGATGTCGGGATCACGGGGGCGACCGGGGGATGGCTTGGACGTTGCCATACCGCTAGGCTAGCCGATACCTTACGATACAGATCTGTTATGTATCTACGTAAGGAGTCTGGAGAGTCGTGACTCGTATAGCGATCATCGGCACAGGATCGGTCGGGCGGGCGTTGGGCGGCGGCCTCGCAGGCAAGGTGGGAGCGAGCGTGGTCTACGGGGTCCGGGATCCGACCGAATCCCGCCATACCGATCTCAGCGAGGTGTCCGCCGTGTCCAGCGCCTGCGCAGACGCCGACGTGGTGATCCTGGCCGTGCCCGCACCGGCGGTCGGCGACGTCGTGCCGACGCTCGGGCTCCAGCCGGGTCAACATCTCGTCGACGCAACGAACGCCGTGCGGACACCGGTTCCCGACGGCCACGACTCGGTCGGCTCCTTCGTGGCGTCTCTGCTCCCCGACGGCGTGTCGATGGCCAAGGCTTTCAACACCATCGGTGCCGAATTCCTGGGTGACGGCACGATCGACGGCAGGCCGGCGTTTCTGCCCCTGGCCGGCGATGATGTCGCCACCGACGCTGTTCTCCCGCTCGCCGAAGGACTTGGCTTCGCCCCCGTCGTCGTCGGCGGTCGCGACGCCTTCGCTCTGGTCGAGGCCCACGCTCGACTGTGGATCCAGTTGGCCTTCGGCTGTGGGTGGGGGCGTGACTTCGGTTTCGTGGTGGCCGGCCGATGATGTCCACTCCTCTTCCCGATCCCGCCGACACCGATCTCGAGCGGCCGAGTCCGGCCGAGGTCGAGTTCCTGGCCCGCGGGGTGGCCAGTGCCGTCGCTCCGCACGGCGGTCTCACCGAGCTGCAGCGACTGCTCATTCCGGCCGCCTTCGAGTCCATGACGGGGCATCTGCCGAGCGTCGATCAGGATTCCATCGACGCGGCTGAGTTCGCGCGAGGTCTCGCCCGCCGCAACGAGGCGTTCCGGGTGAGGATTCTGCAGACGATCATTCTCGGCGCACTGGTCCTGCGGCCGTTGACCAATGAGGTGGCCGCCCGGGTGGAGGCGTTCGCCCGGGCGATGAGTGTCGACGACGGAATGCTCGCCGTCGCCCGCCGATTCGCGGACGGGCAGCTCGGATTGGCTGCCGTCGACTTCGACCGCAACGGCTACACCGCCGACTGGGATCCCGACAGGGCACGTGCGCTGCACACGACGACCGGCCTCGATGATGCGTGGCAACAGACCGTCGATGACAGCGATCTGGCCAGCCGCTGGAAGGCACTGGAGCAATTGCCCGGAGACACGCTCGGCCGCAGGATCTGGGAGTTCTACCGGGCCAGAGGCTTCGCCTTTCCCGGCGAACCCGGATCGGCTCCGCCCCTACTGGCCCAGCACGACTGGGTCCACGTGCTGGCCGACTACGGCACAAGGGTCGAGTCAGAGCTCGAAGTGTTCGCCTTCATCGCCAGGGCCAATGACGATCCACGAGGATTCTCTCTCCTGGCCATGGTGGTCAGCCTCTTCGAGACCGGCTATCTGGCCAAGGGTGCCGGTCTGTTCGAGGCCGCCCCCGGTCAGCTCTCGGCCGACGGCATGTCGGTTCGGCTGGCCGATGCACTGCGCCGCGGCGCCTTGAGTCACGGTCCTGAAGGTGAGGACGATGTCGACTTCATGGCGCTCGATTGGTTCGAGTACGCCGACAGGCCCCTCGACGAGCTCCGCCGGCGATTCGGGATCACCTCGAAAGCGGACAAGGCCATCGCTGCCGGATCGGTCGGGCCATGGGAGCCGGGAGGGATCAGCCCGTTTCAGTACGAGACGGGCCGCCAGGCGGCGGCCGATGCCGGTGTGCCGTACAACTCCCACGGCGCCCATCCGTAGGTCTCGGTCGGAATATCGACGCTTCAACTCGAGTTACATAACACACCAGTATCGTTATTAAACGTTTGGAGTAACCCATGTCAGCTGCAATCGATGCCCTCAACCCGGATCGGCCCAAGAACATCCTGTTCGTCGTCGCCAACGCCGCCACATCGCCGCAAACAGGATGGCCCATCGGCTTCTGGTGGGCGGAGTTCACCCACCCCTACTGGGAGTTCAGTGAGAAGGGGTACGAGATCACCATCGCCAGTCCCGAGGGAGGTCCACTGATCGCCGACAGCTTCAGCGACCCGGAAGACGCCTCCGGCTATTCGGCGCACGACCTCATCAGCCTCGGTTTCAAGCACAGCCCCGCGCACGTCGCACGTCTCGAGGACACCGTGAAACTGAACGATGTCGACCCTGACGATTTCGACGCTGTGTTCCTCGTCGGGGGTCAGAGTCCAATGGTCACGTTCCGCAACAACGCAGATGTCGAGGCGGCGGTCGCCGCCTTCTACGAGGCCGGTAAGCCCGTCGCCGTGGTCTGTCACGCCACCTGTGTCCTCCTCAGCGCCACAACCTCGGAGGGAGCACTCATCGTCGACGGGAAAACGTGGACCGGATTCGCGAACTCCGAGGAGGCGTTCGCCGACGACTATGCGGGGCAAAAGATCCAACCGTTCTGGATCGAGGACGAAGCCAGGGCGATTCCCACCACCAACTTCATTGTCAACTCACCGTTCAAGCCGTTCGCGGTCAGAGACGGAAATCTGATCACGGGTCAACAACAGTACTCCGGCGCTGCGGCGGCCCGCCTCGTGATAGAGGCCCTCGGTGTCTGAGCGGCTGCCGCCCGAATCGTCGGTCGCGTCGGGGTCGTCGGAGGGCGACGGTGGGACCGGCCAACCCGTCACAACGGTTGTCAGACGACACGTCCGTCCGGAATGCCGGGCGGCCTACGAGGGCTGGCTGCGACGGCTGCTCGCTGATGCGGATGGTCTGCCCGGATATCTCGGTGCCGACATCCACCCGCCACGAGCCGACGATGACCAGGCCACCTACACCAGCGTGTTCAGGTTCGCCACCCTCGAACAGCTCCGCAGCTTCGAGCGCAGTGAATTATGGCGGCGGTATCTCGACGAGGTGGCCGACTACGTCGAGGCCGACGCCGTTTGGGATACTCATACCGGACTCGAGCTCTGGTTCTCGCCACCGACCGGAACCATCGTGTCTCAGCCCGTGCGATGGCGCATGGCGGTGATCCTCGGCACCGTGGTGTACGTGTTGGTGCTGATCTTCGGGGCGGTCGCCGACGTGACCATCGGGAACCTGGCACCGCCGCTGCGATTGGCCATCGTCATCGCGGTGGAGATGACGCTCATGACGTATCTGATTCTGCCGTGGGTCACCCGTCGGCTGGCCCGCTGGATCTTCCCGAGGACGAGCCGTGTGTGACGCGAGCCGGCCACGGGACTGGTGGCTCGACGAGGGGCTGCCGTAGAGTTGATGTGCATGTCGACCGCCGGGGAGTCAGGATCGATGAAGACGGCAGCCGAGCTGTTCGGCTTCGATGCGGACCTCGGCGGTGCGGCCCGCAAGGTGGAGATACTCGAACCTCCGGCCGACGAGACGCTGGCCGCCCTGGTCCCCGAGGTCGACGAGTCGTACCACTTCGACCCGGAGGCGACGATCGCCTTGCTCGCCGGGTTCGAACTCAATCGGCGGGTGATGATTCAGGGCCCCCACGGCGTCGGCAAGTCCACCCACGTCGAGCAGGTCGCGGCCCGCCTCCACTGGCCGCTGCTGCGCCTCAACCTCGACGGCCATCTGACACGGTCCGACCTCGTCGGCCGCGATGCGGTGGTGATCCGCGATGGCCTACAGGTCACCGAATTCGTCGACGGGATGCTGCCCTGGGCGTTGCGCCGCCCGGTCGCGGTGCTGCTCGACGAGTACGACGCAGGCCGCCCCGACGTCATGTTCGTGATTCAGCGGTTGCTGGAACGCGATGGCCGCTTCACCCTGCTCGACACCAACGAGGTCATCACCCCACACGACCACTTCCGCATGTTCGCGGCCACCAACACCGTTGGCCTCGGCGACATGAGCGGCCTGTACCGGGGAACGAATGTTTTGAACCAGGCTCAGCTCGACCGGTGGGACATCGTGGCCCGGCTCGACTACCTGGACCCGGGCGCCGAGGCCGCCGTCGTACTGTCCCACGCCGATGAGTTCGCCGAGCGGACCGACGCCGCGGCCCTGGCGGATCGAATGGTGGCGGTGGCAGGCATGACCCGCACCGGGTTCGCGGCGGGCGACCTGTCGACGGTCATGTCGCCCCGGACGATCATCGCGTGGGCGGAGAACGTGGTCATCTTCGACGACGTGGCCGCGGCGTTCCGCCTGTCGTTCGTCAATCGGTGCGACGAGGCCGAGGCGCCGATCGCGCTCGAGTACCTGCAGCGGGTGTTCGGCTGACGATGACCGATCCGGCGTCGCGGCTGGAAGACCGGCTGACGGCGGCCGCGGTGCGGGCCGTAGGGGCCGAACCGGCCGCCGAGTTGCGGGGAACCCGGGTGGAGGTGGCCGGCCGGCCGCTCGGTATCGCCGTGCCCCATCTCGCCGCTGACCTCGGCGGGCGTGGATTGGCCGAACGGCGCGGCGTGGCCGATGCGCTGGGGCTCCGGATCCGGCACAGCGACCACGATCTTCACCGTTCGCTGGCCCCCGTCGAGCCGCTGGAGCGGATCGTGTTCGACGTTGCCGAGCAGTTTCGCTGTGAGGCCCGCGCTCCGACCTGGTGGCGTGGTTCAGCCGCCAACCGGGATCGGGCGTTCGACCGCTGGAACGAGACGGCCCAGGCCGGAGGCCCGGCGGGAGCGTTGACCGAGACCGGTGTCGGCCTGCTGATCTTCACCATCACTCAGATGCTCAGGCAGCGACTGCTGCGCCGGCCCAATAGCGAGCAGGTCGATGATCTGATCGAGACCACCCGTGGGAATCTGTCCCGCCTCGTCGGCCACGCCCTGGTCCGGCTGCCCGCACTCGTCGACGACCAGGCCGCATTCGCGGTTCCAGCAAAGGAGATCGCCCGGCTGGTGGCGGAGATGGCCGGGGACGCGGCCGACGAACTGCGGTCGTCAAACGCCGATGACCGCGCCCGGCTGCTGATTCCGATCGACTGGGACGCCGTCGACTACGACGTGGCCGTCGGACCCGGTGGACCGGTGACATCCGAGTCCGGCGCCGCCGTCTACCGGGTCTTCACCACGGTCCACGACCGGGAGACGGCAGGGGAGGATCTGTACCGGTCGGCGGCGCTGCGATCGTTGCGTACCCGGCTGGAGGAGCTGAAGGCCGGTCAGGCCGTGAGCACAGCCCGCCTGGCTCTCCGGCTGCAGGCGCTGTTCGCCGCCGATTCGGTCGACCAGTGGATCGGCGGCCACGAGGACGGCCGCCTCGACCCGGCCCGCCTGGCCCGTCTCATCGCCAACCCCGTCGACGCGCCGGTGTACCGGCAGCCGGTGTCCCGTCCGACGACCGACACGGTCGTCTCGTTCCTCATCGACACGTCCGGATCGATGAAGGTGCAGCGGCACGAGAGTCTGGCGGTGCTCGTCGACACGCTGGTCCGGGCGCTCGAGATGGCCGGCGTCGCCTCCGAGGTGCTCGGGTTCACGACGTCGACCTGGAGCGGTGGACGGTCGGCCGACGACTGGCGGGCCGCCGGCGCGCCGGCCGATCCGGGCCGGGTGGCGGACCTGTTGCACATCGAATACAAGTCGGCTGATCGGTCGTGGCGGCAGTCGCGACTCGGCCTGGCCGCCATGCTGCGAACGGACCACTATCGGGAGGGTGTCGATGGTGAGGCCGTGCGCTGGGCGGCGAACCGGCTGACCGCACGTCCCGAACGGCGAAGGGTTCTCGTGCTCATCTCGGACGGCCTGCCGATGGAGACGGCCACCGCTCGTCTCAACGCCGATGGCTACCTGCTCGATCACCTGGCCGCCGAATGGCGTCGCGCCGCCGGCTCGATCGAGGTCGGTGCCATCTCGCTCGACCACGACCTGAGCGCGGTGCTCCAACCGTCGGTCACCGTGAACCTGACGGGCACACTGACCATCGGCACCTACCGCGCGCTCGATCTCCTCTTCGCCGCCTGACCGCCGTCGAACCTCACGTGACCGTCCCGAACTTTTGCGGGTTCTCGACCCTCTCACCCCAAGCATTTGCTGCTCCACGACCCGTTTGGGGGTCGTCAAGCCACAAAAGCTCGGGTCGGTGTGGCAAGCTGATCGAGTGATCCGCCCCTCGTCGGACCGGCCCGTGAGATGCACTATCACTCCCATGCTGGTGATCGGTCTTGCCGGTCTCGCTCTCACACAGTGTGCGCCCTCGGTTGACTTCGGCCATGCCGATCCGTGTCCCTACACCCGGATGACCAACAGCGAGGGCGACGCCGCGGCCCTCAGCCGAGGTCGGGGCTGTTTCGACGCCGCCGTCGCCGAGGGCACACCGATCACCTGGGACCTGGAGGTTTTCACCGTCGAGGGTGACCCGGTCTTCTATCGGGTCGAGTGGGACGGTGAGCGATACGCGGTGCACTACGACGCGTCGGCCGACACGTACGGCGGCGGTCGAGGGACGGAGGTCTGCCGAGACCTCGCCTCTGACGAATTCCCCACCTGCGCCGGCTGAGCGCGGGACAATGGCCAGATGGGCTCGCTCCTCATCGTCACCGGCCCACCCGGCGCCGGAAAGTCGACCGTTGCCGACGCTCTGGTCGGTGGAATGGAGCGAAGCGTGCTGGTCGAAGGCGACCGGTTTTTCGGATTCCTTGCCTCCGGCGCCATCGAGCCGTGGCGTCCCGAGTCGCACGACCAGAACCGGGTCGTCACCGAGGCTGCCGCCGTGGCGACGGGACGTTTTGCCCGCGACTACGACACCGTGTACGACGGCGTCGTCGGTCCATGGTTTCTACCCACCTTTGTCGCAGCCACCGGCTTGACGACGCTCGACTACGTTATCCTGCTGCCTCCCGAGGAGACCTGCGTATCGAGAGTGCGGGACCGAACCGGACACGGTTTCCGCAACGAGGACGCGACCCGCAAGATGCACGCCGAGTTCAGCGCGGCCACAATCGACCACCGGCACATACTGCGTGGGGTGCTGGACGTGAAGGAGACGGTCGACGCCGTACTCGCGGCCGGACACGAGGGCTACCTTCGCTTCGACCGGTGAACGCAGCGCCAAAGGGAAGCGAACTCGCGCGCTTTTGTCGGGTTTTGCTTCCTTTTGGATCGCCGAACGTATGAGCGGCGGCGATCAAGCCGTCAGGAGATCGAGGAGGTCGTCGGCGGAGCGGGTGTTGAGGATGCGGTCCGGCTCGATGCCGGCGACAGCCGCCTTGTCGCAGCCGTAGTTGACCCATTCGAGCTGGCCCGGAGCATGGGCGTCGGAGTCGATGCTGATGCGGCAGTCCCACTCCAACGCCAACTCCAACAGCTCCTCCGGCGGATCCTGCCGCTCAGGACGGCAGTTGATCTCCACCGCCGTGTTGAACTGGGCGCAGGCGGCGAACACGTAGTCGGCGTCGAAGCGACTGGGTTGCCGTTTGTTGCCGAGCACCTTGCGGTTGGTGCAGTGGCCGAGGATGTCGACGTGCGGGCTGGCCACCGCCCGGACCAGGCGTTTCGTCATCTCGTCGGGATCCTGGTGGATGCGATGGTGCACCGAGCCGATGACCACGTCGAGGCGGGCCAGGTACTCGTCGGGCAGGTCGAGACGCCCGTCGTCGAGGATGTCGACCTCCATCCCGGTGAGGATCCGGAACGGAGCCAGCTCCTCGTTGAGCCTGTCGATCTCACCCATCTGCTGGGTCAGGCGCTCGGGCGACAGGCCGTGGGCGACCGTGAGGCGGGCCGAGTGGTCGGTCGCCACCAGGTACTCGTGGCCCAGATCGCGGGCGGCCAGCGCCATGGTGCGCAGCTCGGCCCCGCCGTCGGACCAGGTCGAGTGGGAGTGGCAGTCGCCCTTGAGAAGCGCCCGCAACTCGGCGCCGGGGCCGACTTCGATGACGGTGGAGGACTCCAGCTTGTCGAGGTAGTCGGTGGGGCCGCCGTACGCGCTCGACACGACGGCGTCGATCGACTTGCCGATGCCTTCGAGCGACGTGAGGCGGCCGGCCCGAACGAGATCCTCGACAGCCTGATCGCCATGTTCCGCCGCGAGGTCGGAGAGTATGGTTCGCCCCTTCACGAACGCCCGCACCTTCTGCGTCGGCGCCAGGTCGCGATCGAGCAGGTAGATGGCCCGGTCGAGCGCCAGCTTGAACGGTGGTTCGTCGGCGACGCCGCCGTCCGTCGAGGCACGAGATGCCATGACCCCATCGTAGTCATCGCACCCACGGTCGATGCCGCCGCCGGAACCATGATTCCCTCTCCGAGCTGGCACCGGCTCCAGTAGCAGGCTTCGGCGCGGAGCGCCTCGCTTGCAGTTTCGACCTGAGGCCGAAACTGGTATGACTCGAAAAAAAATCACGAATTTACGACGCCATGAATCTAGCATGGAATCCGTATGGAGAAGTTCGGATTCGTCGGTCTGCCCAATGCGGGAAAGTCGTCACTCTACAACGCACTGACCGGCGGGGGCGCGCTGGCCGCACCCTACGCGTTCGCCACCACCGACCCAAACGTCGGCGTGGCCAAGGTGTTCGATCACCGGCTCGATGCCCTGGCCGAGATGAGCGGTTCGAAGAACGTGGTGCCGGCGTCGGTGCAGTTCAACGACATCGGTGGCCTGGTCGAGGGTGCCTCCAAGGGCGAGGGCCTCGGCAACAAGTTTCTCGCCGGGATCCGGGAGGTCGATGCCATCGTCTTCGTGCTACGCGCCTTCCGAGACGATGACGTGCCCGGCCCCCAGGATCCGCTGGAACACCTTCGTATCGTGGAACTCGAACTGACCTACGCCGACCTGGAAACGGTCGAGAAGCAGATCGAGAAGAAGCGCAAAGCCCTCAAGGGTGATCCGTCGCTGCGCGACGAGGTGGAGGCCGCCGAGGCCGCGCTCAAGTTCCTGGAGGCGGGAACACCGCTGTATCGCAGCGGCATCAGCGACGAGCACGCAGCCCGGTTGAAGCCGTGGTTCCTCCTGACCAACAAGCCGGTGCTGGCAATCGTGAACCTCGACGAGGGTCAACTGGCCGACGTCGACACGGTGATCAAACCGGTGCAGCACGAATTGACGGATCTTGCCCCCGTGTTCGGGGCCTGCGTGCAGCTGGAGGCCGAAGCGGCCCAACTCGACCCCGAGGACCGGGCCGAGATGCTCGACGCCTACGGGCTTGGCGAAGGCGCGCTGGTGCGATTCATCCAGGCCGCCTACCACACCCTCGGCCTCCGTACGTTCCTCACCACCGGTGAGAAGGAGAGCCGGGCGTGGACCTTCCGGGTCGGGTCGACGGCGCCCGAATGCGCGGGTCGCATCCACTCGGATCTGGAGCGAGGATTCATTCGGGCCGAGACCATTCGCTGGGACGAACTGGTGGAAATCGGATCGTGGGCCAAGGCGAGAGAACTCGGCAAAGTTCGTCAGGAAGGCAAGGACTACGTGGTTGACGATGGAGACGTGCTGGAAATCCGATTCAACGTCTGAGCTCGGCGATGGCCGGCATGGCTAGGCGGCCGCGGGCGCGTGTCCGCCGGCCCCGGCTGCCGGCCTCCCAGGTCGCCACCCAGGGCTGGCTGCTGCGAGACGGCCAGGTGTTGGCGTCGCTGGAGGTGGCACAGGGCCGAGTGGCCAAGGCCCGCGGCCTGCTGGGTCGTCGCTCGCTCGACGGGGCGATGCTCATCAAGGGCGCTCGATCGGTCCACTCGTTCAACATGGCGTTCGAACTGGACGTGGCCTTCGTCGACGCCGACATGGTCGTGATCCGCACCATGCGCCTGCACCGCAACCGGGTCACGCTGCCGGTATGGCGGGCTCGGGCGGTGCTGGAGGCCGAAGCGGGAGCGTTCGGACGGTGGGAGCTGAAGGTCGGCGACGTCGTCGAGGTCAAGGGCTGCGACGACGGCGAATCGCCCGGACCGTCGCCGTCGGCTCCGTGACCGGCGACGTCCCGGAACTCGAGCCCGGCACCCTCTACGTCGTCGGTACGCCGATCGGAAACCTGGGCGACCTGTCGCTCCGTGCCGCCACAACCCTCCGGGCGGTCGACGGTGTGATCTGCGAGGACACCCGGCGCACCGGCGGGCTGCTCGCTCATATCCGCAACAACCTCGCACCTTCCACGGCCGCTACGGGCCCCGACCGCCGACCCGACCTCCTCGTGGCCAACGAACACACCGAGTACTCGCGTGTACCCGAGGTGCTCGACCGCCTGGCGGAGGGGCAGACGCTGGCCTTGGTCAGCGATGCGGGGATGCCGACCGTGTCCGATCCCGGCGCCACGCTGATAGCGGCCGTGGCCGAGGCCGGTCACCGGATCATCGTGATTCCCGGCCCGACAGCACTGTCAGCGGCGCTCGCCTTGTCGGGCGGCGCCGCCGAACGGTTCGTGTTCGAAGGCTTCCTGCCCCGCAAAGGGGGTGAGCGCCGCGATCGGCTGGCGGCTTTGGCCGGCGAGACCCGAACCATCGTGCTCTACGAAGCCCCCCACCGACTCGTCAGGACGCTCCGCGATCTGGCGGCCGCGTGCGGCTCGGAACGCCAGGTTGCGGTGGCCCGCGAGCTCACGAAACTCCACGAGGAGGTCGACCGAACCACGCTGGCGGAGGCCGCCCGCCGCTTCGACTCCGACGTACCCCGAGGCGAGTTCGTCCTCGTGATACAGGGTGCGCCGGTGGAGTCAGCTGAGCTGAGCGACATCGACCTGCAGGCCTTGATCGACCGCCGCCTGGCCGTCGGGGATTCAACCCGGGATGCTGTGGCCGCGGTCGTGGCCGCCACCGGTCAACCGAAGCGGCGGGTCTATGATCTCGCCGTCACCCGGTCGAGACGTACTGGGGATGCGTCCGCCGACACCGTCGCCGAGGCCGGTCCATGACCGTCCGGGTCGACAAATGGCTGTGGGCGGTTCGGGCCCACAAGACCAGAACAGCGGCCACGGCGGCGTGCAACGCGGGTCGGGTCCGGGTCAACGACGAGGTGGCGAAGCCGGCCACCAGGATCGGTGTCGGCGACACCGTCGAATCCCGACGAGGTGACCAACAGCTCGTCTACACCGTCATCAGACCGATCGAGAAGCGGGTCGGCGCAGAACAGGCTCGGGAGTGCTACGACGACCACTCGCCGCCCCGCCCGACACGCGCAACCGCCCTCCCTCCACCGGGCGGTGCGAGAGATCGTGGTGCCGGTCGCCCCACCAAGCGCGACCGACGCCGGATCGACCGCCTGCGGGGTCGCGGCTGAACACCCCAGCCTGATCGGCCGCCAGCCCAAGGATTGGCAAAGTTGTCCAGGCGGTCCTCGCCTTGGGCTACTCTCTGGCCCGGCGGGAACCACCCAGGGGGGAACTGGACAGGTATTCGCGGCGGTATGAGGACGTCCACGATTATTTTCGATCGAGTTGGTGCTGTGCTGGATCAGCAACTCGTGCTCGATCGACTTGCAGATATGACGAGGCTCGACATCGATCGGACCCGTCGGCTCGTGGCTGAGACGGCAGCCACGCTGATCGTCGGGCTGTCCGAACGGGCGACCGGTACCGGTACGGCCACGGTGTTCGCCCTCGGCGTCTTCGGACCGAGCCACCAGGAGCAGGTCGTCGGTCTGGCCGGCAAGAGTGGTGTCGCCATCGATGTGGTCGAACGGCTCGTCGCCCGGATTGCGCCGGTCGTCGCCTCGGCGATCGGGGAGGTCCGAGCCGAACTCGGGCTCTCCGACGACGAGCTGACGGTTCGCCTACGTCACGAACATCACGCACTGGCCGATCTCGGCCTGGTCGATCCGCCCGCCGGCGACGAACTCGGGATCGAGCGGCTGGCCACCGAGACCCGCAACGTGGCCAGGGTCCGGGTACCCGCCCAACCGGCCACCCCGCCGGACGCCCCACGACCCGGGAGCGGGTGGGGCCTGAACGGGCTTCGAACATGGATCTGGTGGACGGCCGCTGTCGTCGCCTCGATGATCGTCATCGCCGTACTGCTCGCTCCCCGTGGTGTGCCGTAGGCCCTGATTGTCGACCCGACGCCCAGGGCGAACCGATCCGGACGGGCGGAGTTGGCCTACGGCGGGCTCCCCGGAAGACTGGCTGCTTGGCCGCTTCCGACATCCACACCGACACCGACGATATGGACCGCAATCTGCGGCTGATCACGACGCACGAGGTTCTCGCCGGATCTCTCGTCTGGCTGCCGATCTTCGTGCTGTTCACCCGGTCGCGGTTCGATCTCGAGGGGGCCTTGGCGCTCGCCTCGATCTACTACCTGGCGGTGGTGCTGCTCGAGGTGCCGTCGGGCTGGATGAGTGATCGGCTCGGGCGGGTTCTCACGCTCCGTTTCGCCGCTGTGTGCTGGATTTTGGCCCAGGGCTGTTTCCTCGTCGGTGACGAGCGGTTCTGGCTGGTTGCCCTCGGGCAGATCTTCCTGGCGGGCGGGTTCGCCTCCCTGTCGGGAACCGATGTGACGTTCCATTACGACACGCTCGAATCGAGGGGACAGGCCGCCGAGTTCCGGGATCGCCAGGCCCGGCTGCGGTCCTTCGGCCTCACGGCGACGGCGGCCAGTGCACTGGCCGGCGGGTTGCTGGCTCTGGTCGGCTACTGGCTGGTGTTCGCCACGGCGCTGGCGCTCGCCGTCGCCCAGGCAGTGGTGGCGTTTCGTCTGACCGAGCCGCCTGCCACCGGTGTCGGATCACCGATGCTGTGGCCGCAGATCAAACGCTGCCTCGAATACCTGTCGGAGCGGTATCTGGCGTGGATCTTCTTCTACGGGTTCGTCATGGTCACACTCGAGCACGTGGCATTCGAGATGATGCCCCTGTGGCTCACCGAGGTGCTCGGCCGCACCGCGGATGCCGTCGGTTCAACGCCGATGTGGGCGGGAGTGGTGTTTGCCGTGACGTCGTTCGTCGGCGCCGCGGCCGCCCGGGCCAGCGCTCCCGTCAGCCGGCGATTCGGCACGGTGCCGACGCTGCTCGGCCTCGCCGCTCTGTCGGCGGTCATCGTCACCGGCATGGCGCTGGTGGTCCACGCCGCCGTGATCGGTCTTGTCGTGTTGCGGAGCGTGCAGGGCGCGGCGGCCCCGGTCCTGATCAGTGATGCGGTGGCCCCGAGGGTCGAACAGGCGCAGCGGGCCACCCTCCTCAGCCTGAACTCGCTCGTCGGCCGGTTGGGTTACGGACTTCTGCTGCGAGCGGTGGCGACCCGGGCGTCCGACGACGTGGTGGAGGTGCTCGGCTGGCTGTCGATTCTCTCCTGGGCGCTGGTTGCGACGTTGCTGTTGTCGGTCGCCGTGGTTCCCCGAGCCCTCCGCACGGCCTGACCGGCCCGTCGCCTTGCGTGTTCGCGGGTGATTCCGACCGGTTTTGACCGTTTTCGCCCGCGAACGCGCTCGACGAGCGGCTGGTGGACCCCACGGTCGGTCTTCGATGTCACACCCCATCTCTAAGGTCGAGTGACATGATCTACGCCGTTGTATCGATCGGAATCATTGCTGTCGTTCTTGGAGTTGCCGTCGGCTGGTTGCTGGCCTCCCGGGCGGCGGAACACACCGTGTCCCAGATGTCGGCCGAGGCCGTCGACCGGCTCAGCCGCGAGCAGCATCAGAGCTTCCACGCCGCGATGGAGACGATGGTGTCGGTGGCCTCGTCGAAGTTCGGCGATCAGCTGGAGGCGGGCCGTATGGTGCTCGACCGGGAGCACGAGGCCGTGGCCACGCAGGTCTCCAACGTGCAGTCGGAGCTGCGTCGGATGGGTGAGCTCGTGGCCGGGCTCCAGAAGGAGCGGGCAGAGCAGACCGGCCAGCTCACCACCGGCCTGGAGCGGGCGTTCCAGGCCACGGCCGCACTCAACGACACCACCCGCACGCTCCAGCAGGCTCTGGCCTCACCCCAGGCCCGCGGCCAGTGGGGGGAGCGTATGGCCGAGGATGTGCTGCGGGCCGCCGGGTTCCTGGAGGGCACCAGCTACCGCAAGCAGGTCAAGCTGGCCGGCGGTGGTGTGCCCGACTACACGTTCCCGCTGCCCACCGGCCATGTCGTGCACATGGACGTCAAGTTCCCGATCGACAACTACCTCCGCTGGCTCGAAACCGACGATCAGCAGTCGCGGGTCCAGTTGAGCAAAGCCTTTCAGCGTGATGTGCGTCTGCGCATCAAGGAGCTCACCGATCGGGCCTACATCGACCCCGAGACCACGGTCGACTACATGCTGTTGTTCGTGCCGAACGAGAGCGTCTACGGGTTCGTGCACGAGCACGATCCCGATCTGATCGACTTCGCCCTGGCCCAGCGGGTCGTGCTCTGCTCGCCGACCACGCTGTTCGCGGTGCTGGCCGTGATCCGTCAGGCGATCGACAACTTCCGCGTCGACCAGCGGAGCCACGAGATTCTCGCTGCGCTCGGAGGTCTGCGGGAGCAGTTCGACAAGTGGGAGGAGCCGATGGAGAAAATGCGTCGCGGCCTGGCGTCGGCCCAGAAGGCGTTCGACGATCTGGCCGGGCCGCGGGCCCGCCAGTTCGAACGGCAACTCGACAAGCTGGAGTCGTTTCGGGCCGATGACCAGATCGAGGGGTCCGGTCAACGCCTCCGGCGAGTGATCTGAGTCACCGATCCGGCCGGCCGGCGCCGGCTCACCCCGGTTCTGCGTGTGCACAACGTCGTTGTGCGACGTCAACCACACGCAGAATCGCGGGAGCCGTAATCCGGGCCGCAGGTTGCATCGTGCCGGTAGTCTGGCCATGTGAGCCGGTTCTACATCACCACCCCGATCTACTACGTCAACGACGCCCCTCACATCGGGCACGCCTACTCGACCGTCACGGCCGACGCGGTCGCCCGATGGCATCGTCTGCTGGGCGATGAAACCCTGTTCGTCACCGGAACCGACGAACACGGTCTCAAGGTCCAGCGGGCGGCCGAAGCCAACGGCGTGACCCCCATCGAGCAGGCCGACGTCACGTCCAAACGCTTCCGCGATGCCTGGGACGAGATCGACATCGCCTACGACCAGTTCATCCGCACCACCGAGGCCCGCCATCACCACGCCGTCCAGGAGCTGCTCACCAGGGCGAAGGACAACGGGTACATCGAGAAGGGGTCCTACGCGGGCTACTACTGCGTCGGCTGCGAGGCCTACTACACAGAGAGCGATCTGGTCGACGGCAACTGCCCGGTCCACGAACGCCCGGTCGAGTGGTTCGAGGAGGACAACTACTTCTTCAAACTCTCAGCCCTCGAAACGGAGCTCACGGAATGGCTCAACAGTCACACCGTGTTCCCCGAGGGCAAACGCAACGAGGCCCTCGGCATCGTGAAGCTGGGATTGGACGACGTGTCGATCACCCGCACGTCGATCGACTGGGGGGTGCCGGTTCCCTGGGATCCCGATCACGTCTTCTACGTCTGGTACGACGCACTCATCAACTACGCGACCGCCGCCGGGTTCGGCGCCGACGAGGCCGAGTTCGACAAGTGGTGGCCGGAGGTGCACCACCTCATCGGCAAGGACATCCTGCGCTTCCACTGCGTCTACTGGCCGGCGATGCTGATCGCCGCCGGACTGCAACCGCCCAAGCAGATCCACGTGTCGGGATTCCTGCTGCTCGGCGGCAAGAAACTGTCGAAGACGGGGCTGACCCAGATCGCGCCGGCCGATCTGGTCGCCGACTTCGGAGTCGACGGCTTCCGGTACCACTTCCTGCGCGACGTGTCCTTCGGCCCCGACTCGGAGTTCTCCTACGAGGGAATGGTGGCCCGCTACAACTCCGATCTGGCCAACACGCTCGGCAACCTGCTGTCACGGGTCGTCACCGTGGTCACCAAGAAGTGTGACGGAATCGGACCGCCGCCGTCCGCCGACAGCCCGCTCGCCGCGATCGCCGCCGAGACCTACGCCGCCGCGGCCGACGCCTGGGCCCGCGTCCAGCCCTCGGTCGCCCTCGAGGCGGTCTGGAACCTGCTGCGGGAGACCAACGCCTACCTGGTCGAACACGAGCCGTGGAAGCTGCCCGAGGGGTCCGACGAGGTGAAGGCGGTGTTGGGCGACGCCCTCGAGGTGCTCCGCCTCGCCGCCATACTCTCGAGCCCGGCACTCACCCGGGCGGGCGAGGCCATCTGGGCGGCCATCGGCCTCGACGGGTCGCCGCTCGACCAGCGTCTGCCCGAAGCCGCCGGCTGGGGCGGTTACCCGGGCGGGTTGACCGTCACCAAGGGCCAGCCACTGTTCCCCCGGCTCAAGGTATCCGATGAGTAACCGTCGGTTCGCCCGGTAGCCCATGTGGTTCGACAGTCACTGCCACCTCACCAGTTTGCGCGGCGATCCGGCTGACGATCTGGCGGCCGAGGCCGTCGCCACCGCATCCGCCAACCAGGTGACCCGCTTGCTGACCGTCGGCTGCACGGTGGCCGATTCGGCCCAGGTCGTCGCCACCGCCTCCCGCTTCGACAACGTCTGGGCCACCGCCGGCGTCCACCCCCACGACGCCAAGGACGGCATCGACGGCCTCGCCGAGCTCCTGGACCGCCCCGGCGTCGTCGCGGTGGGGGAGTGCGGCCTCGACTACCACTACGACCACTCGCCGCGCGACGTTCAGGCCGAGGTCTTCGCTCGTCAGATCGGGATGGCCAACGAGACCGGCCTGTCGCTGGTGATCCACACCCGTGAGGCCTGGGACGACACCTTCGCCATCCTCGACCGGGAGGGCATGCCCCAACGCACGATCTTCCACTGCTTCACCGGCGGCCCCGACGAGGCGGCCGCCGCCGTCGACCGTGGCGCCTACGTGTCGTTCAGCGGGATCGTGACGTTCGGCTCGGCCGGCGATGTGCAGGCCGCCGCCGCCCGGATGCCGTCCGACCGGATCCTGGTGGAGACCGATTCGCCCTACCTGGCCCCCGTCCCGCATCGGGGCAAACCGAATCAGCCGGCCCATGTCGCCGTGGTCGGAGCCTACGTCGCCGAGCTACGCGGCGTTCCCGTCGCCGACTTCGCCGCCATCACGACGGCCAACACCATCGAGGCGCTGGCGCTCGGTACCGTCGCACCCGAAGCGGCCGCCCTGGACGCAGGCTGACCGGTTCCGGTGGCGCTGTCCCGCAGTCTGATCCGTGAGTTGTTGGAGCGCCACGACCTCGGCCCGAGCCGTGCCCTCGGACAGAACTTCCTGTGCGATCAGGGCATGGTCGACAAGATCGTGCGGTTGGCCGCCGTCGGGCCGGGCGACAACGTGCTCGAGATCGGACCGGGCCTCGGTTCGCTCACCAACGGCCTGGGCAACAGTGGAGCTCGCGTCGTGGCCGTTGAGATCGACCGCTATCTGATCCCTGCTCTGATCGAACACGTCGGCCACCACCGGGAGCAGGGCCGCCTCACGGTGATCAACGCGGATGTCCGCGAACTCGACTGGCCGTCGGTGCTCGGGGACGACCAGTGGGTCGTCGTGGCCAACCTGCCGTACAACATCGCCACCCCACTCATCCTCGACCTACTCGCCGGGCAACCACAGCTCGAACGCTGGGTGGTCATGGTCCAGCGGGAGGCGGGTGAGCGGCTGGTGGCCAGCCCGGGGTCGAAGATCTACGGGATCCCGTCGGTGCTGACCTCGTACTGGGCCGAGGCCCGTATCGTGGGATCCGTACCGGCTGATCTGTTCCTGCCCCGGCCGAAGGTGGAGTCGGTGTTGGTCGAGATCCGGCGCCGCCCGCCGCCCGGACACCCGACGGATGACGTCGACTTCGCGGTTCTCAGCCGCCTGGTCCGCACCGCGTTCGGACAACGCCGAAAGATGTTGCGGAGGAGCCTCGCCGATCTCGTCACCCCGGATCAGTTCTCGATGGCCCAAGTCGCCGAGACCAGCCGCCCCGAGGAGCTGGGTCTCGACCAGTGGTTGCGACTCGTTTCGGTGGTCGACGCCGACGGAGGCGCCGCGTGAACCCCGAGCCGGAATCCGAGGCCTCGAGCCCCTCCTCGAGCGACCCCGAATCCCTCGTCGGTGAGGCCTACCCGGTCGTGCTCACCGCCCCGGCGAAGCTCACCTTGTCCCTGCGGATCACCGGGGTCCGCGACAACGGCCTGCACCTGATCCGGGCCGAGATGGTCACGCTCGACCTCCACGACACCCTCGAATTGGCGCCGGGCGGATCGGGGTTCGAGGTGATCGGAGGCGGCGACGACATTCCCGTTGGATCCGACAATCTCGTGGCCCGGGCCCTGGGCCTCGTCGAGCGCACCGCTGCGGTGCGGCTGACCAAACGCATACCGTCCCAGGCCGGACTCGGGGGAGGCTCGTCGGATGCGGGTGCCATTCTTCGATGGGCGGGCTTCTCCGACCTGGAGGCCGCCGCCGGTCTGGGAGCCGACGTCGCCTTCTGCACGATCGGCGGGCGGGCGCTCGTCGAGGGCATCGGGGAATCGGTGACCGTCCTTCCGTTCGAGAACAGAATCTACACACTGCTCACACCTCCGGTCGCCTGCCCGACCGGTGCCGTCTACACGATGTGGGACGAATTGGGAGGACCACAAGGCGAAGCAGGCAACGACCTGGAGCCGGCAGCCCTGGCCGTCGTACCCGAACTGGCCCGATGGCGTGACGGGCTGGCCGCGGCCACCGGGCAGCGGCCGCGACTGGCGGGGAGCGGATCGACCTGGTTCGTCGAAGGTGCGTATCCCGGCGCGGGGCGGGTCGTGTGCCGAACCGTTGAACCGCCGGCCCCGGCCGACGCCGAGGGGCAAAACTGAAAGAGGCCCGACCATACGGTCGGGCGGTCGCCCCGGTCGGGCGCCTCATCAGGCCCCCGGAGGGCGCAACTACTTCTTGTTTCGGCGCTGGACGCGGGTGCGCTTCAGAAGCTTGCGGTGCTTCTTCTTACGCATGCGCTTGCGACGCTTCTTTATCAACGATCCCATGAGGTGACGAAGGCTAACCGAATCTCGTGATCTCGACACTCGTCGCGGGACGGATTTCGCCGATCGCAACACAGGTGTCGCACAGGGAACCGACCAGGCCGGTGCCGGGCTGACCGACGGCCAATAACGGGTGAGGACCAACAATCTCCGGTAGCGTGAGTTGAGACCCACGACCTTCGCGGGTAGTTCAACTGGCAGAACACCAGACTTTGAATCTGGGGGTTGCAGGTTCGAGCCCTGCCCCGCGAGCAAGACTGTGAATTTCGTCATGGGCAATCCCTAAACAGCCCGGCTGAAACGTCGATGGAGTGGTATCTCCCCCGATACCACGAAGACCGGTCGCCGCCTTTCTGGATGCGCCGGTCTTCGTTGGTTTCGAGCGACCTTTGCGCCGCGACGAATGGGTTTCATCGACGACACAGATCGATACGGACGAGCTGACCGGGGAAGATTGCACGACGTCGGACTGTTTGCCTAACGTGAGTCCTTGAGGTCCCCGTATCCACGGGGTGCCCGATGAAAGTGTGGAAACTGTGCGTTCAACGTCCGGCCTGGTAGCCGCAACCAGTGATGGGGGGCCGATGCATTCGGCCCGCCCCAAACCGATCCACCTGCTGTGTGGCCGGGCCATGGCCTCGTACGTTCTCGACACCCTCGATGCCGTCGGCATCCGCCAGGCCGTGGTCGTCACGGGTCCGAACGGCGGCCGGGTCTCGAAGAAACTGCTGGAGGAACCGCCGGAGTTCCAGATCCGGTTCGTCGAGCAGAAGAACAACCGGGGCAACGGTGACGCCGCCCTCATCGGCCTGAACAGCTTCGACGATGTCGACGACGAAGACGACGACGTCGTCTTCGTCCCCGCCGACCTGCCGCTGCTCCAGGCTGCAACCGTCAACCACCTCCTCGCCGTGCACCGGGCGACCGACGCGGCGTGCACCCTGCTCACGGCGGCGGCCGACCACCCGCTGGCCGCGGCGGCCGCCGATCGGGTGGGCGCCGGTCAGGTGCGACGGGATCGATTCGGTCGGGTGAGGGCCGTTGTCAACGACTACGAGATGTTTGCTCCGCCCGATGCCATCGAGCCCCTCGGCGCAAGCAGCGCCACGGCGGACACGGGTGATGATGATGATTCGGCTCAGCGCGCCGAACCGGAGATCGCCCTCGGCGTGTTGTGCGTTCGGCGGAGCCTGCTCGCCCCGGCCCTTCGCCGCTGCCAAGCCGACGAGGCCACGGGTCAGACACAGATCAGCGGGATCGTCGAGGTGTTGACCGAGTCCGGACACTCGTGTGAGACCGCGGTGATCGAGGAGGTAGGCGATCTGATCCCGGTTGACGACCGGGTGCAGCTGGCCGACGCCGAGGCCGAACTCAGGCGCCGAACCAACCACCACTGGCTGAGTCGGGGGGTCACGATGGTCGACCCCGATCGCACCTATCTCGACGCAACGGTCGAGCTCGGCACCGACGTCACGATCTTCCCGGGGTCGATCCTCCAGGGAAACACGGTCATCGGCGACGGATGCGAGATCGGGCCCGATGCCCATCTCGACCGGTGTCAGGTTGCCGAGAACTCCCGGATCGCCCAGACATCGGCAGCGCTGGCGACGATCGGAGCGAACTGTGTCGTGGGTCCCTACGCGGCATTGCCCCCCGGGTCGGTCCTCGCTGATGGCACCAACACCGGCGCGTTCTATGCTGGAGGCGAAGGCGACTGAGGCCGGGCGGGTTCCGCCTGCCGAGGAGCCGGGCTAGGGAAGGACCTCTCGTGGAAGTACCAACGACCAAGCGCCTCCACCTGTTCTCGGGACGGCACAGCGAGGAGCTCACCGCCGCGATCGGGGCCAACCTCGACGTGCCGGTCACCGACGCCCACCTCGACCGGTTCTCCAACGGTGAGACCCACTGCCGGTTCTCCGAGTCCATCAGGGGCTCGGACGTGTTCATCGTGCAGAGCCACGGAGGGTTCGAGCAGGGGTCGATCAACGATGCGATCATGGAGCATCTGATCATGGTCGACGCCGCCCGCCGGGCCTCGGCGAAGCGGATCACGGCCGTGATGCCGTTCTACGGCTACGCCCGCCAGGATCGGAAGGCGGAGGGACGTGAACCGATCACCGCCCGCCTCGTGGCCGATCTCTTCAAGGCGGCGGGGGCCAAACGGTTGGTGTCGGTGGATCTGCACTCGGGGCAGATCCAGGGATTCTTCAACGGGCCGGTCGATCACCTCACCGCCATGCCGGTTCTGGTGGAACGACTCAGGCGGCTCGAATCGAACCTCGTCGTGGTGTCGCCCGACGCCGGTCGGGTGAAGGTGGCCGAACGGTACTCCCAACAGCTCCACGCCGATCTGGCCATCGTGCACAAACGCCGGATCAAGGGTCAGAAGAACGCGGCGGAGGCCAAGGACATCGTCGGTGAGGTCGACGGCCGCCACTGTGTGCTGATCGACGACATGATCGACACCGCCGGCACGATCTGTCAGGCGGCGGAGCTGCTCAAGGAGCGGGGAGCGGCAACCGTGAGCGCCGCCGCCACCCACGGTGTCTTCAGCGGCCCCGCAGTCGACCGGCTGAAGAACTCCGTTCTCGAGAACGTGATCGTCACCGACACGCTTCCCATGCCGTCTGAGAAGCGGTTCGACCGACTCGAGGTGTTGACGGTGGCCAACGTGATCGCCGACGCAGTGCGTGCGGTGTTCGAGGACACGTCGGTCAGCCAGATCTTCGACGGTCAGAACCAGCAGTAGCACACCGGCTTCGGCGGTGAACGGCCGGGTGGTTCTGGCCGTGGGCGGCGGTATCATCACATGCTGGCGTGAATTCCGATTCGCGCCCTGGTAGCGATCGCCACCGGTAGCAGCACCCCGCTGTCGCCCCGTGATCCGCTTGATCGGTCTCGGAGTGTGAACGCCAACCCTCGGTTGCCGAACGCAGGCCACCCGATCGACACAAGTTCGCGACCCGGTTCGCCGGGCCCCGCACGTACCGGCAAGGACTCGAGAATCATGGACCAGACCGTCGTCAAAGCAACTGCAGGGCGTGCCCTCGGCACCCGCCCGTCCCGCCGGCTCCGAGCCGAGGGGCAACTGCCGGCCGTCGTCTACGGGCTGAGCAAGGATCCGCAGGCCATCTCGGTGAACTACCGGGAGTTGCGGCATGCTCTCAGCGGAGAGGCCGGCATGAACGCCGTACTCACCCTCGACATCGACGGCGACGAGCAGACCGTCCTGGTCCGCGACGTGCAGCGTGATCCGATCAAGCGGGTGGCCACCCACGCCGACTTCCTCCGGGTCGACCCGACCTCGAAGGTGCAGGTCAGCGTGCCGATTCACCTGGTCGGCGACGACAGCCACATCATCGACACCGGTGCCATCATCGAACAGCTGCGGTTCGAGATCGACCTGTTGGTCGCCCCGAACAACATCCCGTCCGCCATCGAGGTGGATCTGGCCGATCTCACGTTCGACAGCCGTATCTCGGTCGGCGATCTCAAGCTGCCGGACGGCGCGTCGACGCCCGTGCCGGAAAACATCTCCGTTGCCGCCGCCGTCGTCTCCCGGGCCGCTCTCGTGGCCGAGGAGGAAGAGGACCTCGAAGGCGAGGAAGGCGAAGAAGGTGAAGAGGGCGCCGAGGGCGAGGGCGAAGGCGGCGACGCCGAAGCCTCCGACGGCGACTCGGGCGACGGCGAGGGCGGCGAGTAGCCGGGCGGTAGCCACTCCGTCCGCTCTGTAACGACCGTCATGTCGGCCTTCTCTCGACGCCTCGGGAATCCGGGACGCAAGGGAACCCCGGCCGACCTCCTCATCGTCGGCCTCGGCAACCCCGGGGATCAGTTCGAGGGCACCCGCCACAACGTCGGTGCCGATGTCGTGGCCGAACTCGCCGATCGAGCGGGGGCAAGGCTCCGCAAGACGAAAGCGAGAGCCCTGGCCACAGGCATCCTGCTCAACGACAAACGGATTGTGCTTGCGTTCCCGCAGACGTTCATGAACAACTCGGGTGAGTCGGTCCGTCTACTGGTGCGGAGCTTCGGCATCCAGGAGGCGAACCACATCGTGATCGTGCACGATGAACTCGATCTCGATGTCGGCCGGCTCCGGCTCAAGGAGGGCGGCGGTCTGGCCGGTCACAACGGCCTCCGGTCCATCACCCAGCATCTCGGGACCACCGAATACGTCAGGCTCCGGATCGGTGTGGGCAGGCCGCCGGCCTCGCAGTCCGGCGCCGACTACCTTCTCCGCCGCCCGTCGAAGGAGCATCGGGCAATCCTGGATCAGGCGGTGATCGATGCAGCCGACGCGCTCGAGCTCATGACCGAGGTCGGGGTCGAGGCCACCATGGCCCAGGTCAATCGCCGCCGCCGAACCGAGTAGCCGTCCCGTTGAGTTTCCGCTATCTGACCAGGCTTCTGGCCGACGACCCGGCGATCACCCAGGTGGTCGGCCGCGTCACCTCGGTCCTCGCCGTGGCCGAACCGGCCAGGGCCATCGCCGTGGCCGCGCTGGCCGAGGCGTCCGGACGACGGCCGATCGTGGTGGCCGTACCGACGACGGCCGAGGCCGACCGGCTGCTCGGCGATCTCGAATTGTTCCTCGGAGACGACGAGGTGCTGTCCTTTCCGGCCTGGGAGACCCTGCCGTTCGAACGGATCAGCCCGTCGATCGAGACGATGGGCCGCCGCCTCGAGACGCTGTGGCACATGCAGGAGCCCACCCGCTGTCCTCGGGTCGTCGTGGCTCCGCTCCGAGCGTTGATGCAGCGACTCAGTCCGGGGTCGGATCGGCTGGACCCGATCGTCATCGGAGCCGAGGACGTCGTCGATCAGACCGAACTGGTTCGGAACCTGGTGGCTCACGGCTATCGGCGGGAGACGCAGGTGGAGCATCGCGGCGAGTTCGCGGTGCGGGGCTCGATCATCGACGTGTTCCCCTCCACCGCGGACGGGCCCTACCGCATCGATCTGTGGGGCGACGAGGTCGAGCGGTTGTGCGAATTCACCGTCGCCGATCAACGGTCCACCGTCGACCGGGCGGAGATCGAGATCTTCGGTTGCCGTGAGCTGCTTCCCGGGCCGGACGTGAGGGAACGGGCCGAAAAGCTGCAGTCGAGCGAACCGTGGGGTCGGGAGCAATGGCAGCGCCTGGCCGACGGCGAGATCTTCGACGGCATGGAGTCGTGGCTGCCTTGGTTGACCGACGATGTCCGGGTGCTGACGGACATCATGCCCGCCGACGGTCAGGTCGTGCTCGTCGATCCGTCGGTGATGCGGTCCCGCGGTGCCGACCTGCTCGCGGAGGAAGCCGACCTGGCCCGCAGCCTGGCCCGAACCTGGGGTGCGATCACCGAGTCCGGCACCGCGGCGGGGGAGGGGAGCGGCGGCGATGCCCCGGCGTTCCCGGCCCTTCACGTCCCCTTCGACCAGCTACTGGCCAACACCTCGGTCCGGGCGGTGACGATCACGTCGGTTCCGGAGAATCCCGACGTGGCCGTGCTGCCCGCCTCCGGCTGGGAACCGCCGGGTGAGGCTCTCGCCGGGCGGATCCAGAAGCTGCTGGCCGATCGGGCCCGGTTGGTCGTTGCCGCCGACGGAGCCGGAACCGCAAAGCGAACCGAGGCGCTGCTGTCGGACTGGGGAACCGACGTCGCCGACCACGGCCACAGTCTGCCCGATGTGATCGACCCCGGCGCCCACCTCGTCGTGGCCCGGGCCAACCGAGGCTTCGTGCTCCCCGAGGCCGGTCTTGCGCTCCTCACCGAATCGGACTTGACCGGCCGTCGTCGGGCCCACCGGCGGAGCAGGGCCCGGAAACGCCAGAGCGAGGGGTTCTTCCACGACCTGAAGCCCGGGCACTACGTCGTTCACCATCAGCACGGTGTCGGCCGGTTCGCCGGCATGGTCACCCGCGCCATCGGCGGACACGAACGTGACTACCTGCTGCTCGAGTACCGCGGCGACGACAAGCTCTACCTCCCGACCGATCAGATCGACCTGATCCGCCAGTTCACCGGCGCCGACTCCCCAACCCTGCACCGGCTCGGCGGTTCCGACTTCGCCAAGACCAAGGCCCGAGTTCGCTCGGCGGTGGCCGAGATCGCCCAGGAGCTGGTGGTCCTCTACCAAACCAGGATGGCGGCGCCCGGCCACGCGTTCGCCCCGGACACACCCTGGCAACGCGAGGTCGAGGCGGCCTTCCCCTACGAGCTCACCCCCGACCAGGCCACGGCCATCGATGAGGTGAAGGCCGACATGGAGCGGCCCGTGCCGATGGACCGTCTGATCGTCGGCGACGTCGGGTTCGGGAAGACCGAGATCGCCCTGCGCGCCGTGTTCAAAGCCGTCCAGGACGGCAAGCAGGCCGCAGTACTGGTACCGACGACCCTGCTGGCGCAGCAGCACCATCAGACGTTCACCGACCGGTTCGCCCCCTACCCGATCCGGGTTGAGGTGCTGAGCCGGTTCCTCACCCCGGCCCAGGCCCGCAAGGTGGTGTCCGACGTGGCAGCCGGAGAGGTCGATGTATTGATCGGCACCCACCGGATCCTGTCCGAGGATCTGTCGTTCGATCGACTCGGCCTACTGGTGGTCGATGAGGAACAGCGGTTCGGTGTCAGCCACAAGGAGGCACTGAAGGGCTTCACCGAGTTGCAGTGCTCAGCTGCTCCCGAGGAGCAGGATTCCGGCGCCGCGGGTGGCCGGTCGGGTGACGTGGCCGTCGACGTGTTGACACTGTCGGCCACCCCGATCCCCCGGACCCTGGAGATGAGCCTCACCGGCATTCGCGACCTGTCGGTGCTCAACACCCCACCGGCCGACCGTCAGCCGATCATGACCTACGTCGGCGAGTACGACGAGCGGGCCGCCGCCGAGGCCATCCGCCGGGAGCTGTTGCGGGAGGGTCAGGTCTTCTTCGTGCACAACCGGGTTCAGAGCATCGAGAAGGTCGCGAACGACCTCGCCAACCTCGTTCCGGAGGCCCGAATCGCCGTTGCCCACGGGCAGATGGACGAGGGCACGCTCGAGAAGACGGTGATCGACTTCTGGGAGGGTCTCTACGACGTTCTGGTCTGCACCACGATCATCGAGTCCGGTATCGACATGCCGACCGTGAACACCCTGGTCGTCGATCGGGCCGAACTGCTCGGCCTCGGCCAGCTCCATCAGCTACGGGGTCGGGTCGGACGGTCAGGTCAACGGGCGTACGCCTACCTGTTCACCCGCCAGGACGTCGCCCTCACCGAGGAGGCCCACGAGCGGCTGAAGACGATCGGTGAGGCCACCGACCTCGGTTCCGGCTTCCAGATCGCCATGCGGGACCTCGAGATCCGGGGCGCCGGCAACCTGCTCGGCACCGGCCAGTCCGGTCACATCGCGGCGGTCGGCTATGACCTCTACTGCCAGATGGTCACCGATGCCGTCGCCGAACTCAGCGGCCGAACGCCGGAGCAACCGATCGAGATCAAGATCGATCTGCCCGGCGCGGCCAACCTGCCCGACGACTACGTGACCGGTCAGGCCCAGCGCCTGGAGGCGTACCGCAAGCTGGCGGCGGTCACCGACACCGCGCAGGTCGAGGCCGTCGCCGTCGAATGGAAGGACCGCTACGGCCCGATTCCCCCGGCGGCGGAGCGGCTGCTCGACGTGGCTCGGATCAGAGCCCACTGCGCCCGGCTCGGCGTGACCGAACTGATCGTGATCGGCGGCCCCGGCTTCGGCGGGCCCGAACACATCGCCAAACTCGGTCCGGTTAGCTTGAAGGCGAGCCAGGAGGTTCGCTTCAAGCGACTGTTCGCCAACGGGGTGTGGAAACCGGCCGAGTACGGCGATCGGGGCGGGCAACTCCAGGTCGGACTGATGCGCAAGAATTCCGTGGCCGACGATCTCGTGACGTTCTTCGAGACGATGTTCCCGGACGAGGACAGCGGCTGATGTCGGCGGCGTTCCCACCCGACGTCGGCGATGCGGACACGCCCACCTGGAAACGGGCGCTCGTCACCGGGGCGTCCTCCGGTATCGGTGAGGCGTTCGCCCGCCGGCTGGCGGCTCAGGGAACCGATCTCGTCCTCGTCGCCCGTCGAACGGATCGCCTCCAGACGCTTTCGACCGCTCTGTCCGGTGGCCCGGCTTCGGTCGCCGTCGATGTCGAGGTCCTGACCGCCGACCTGAGCGAACCCGACGACCTCGATCGAGTTGTGGCCCGGCTCGAGGATCGATCGAAGCCGATCGACCTTCTCGTCAACAACGCCGGGTTCGGCACCGTGGGGGATTTTCTGGATCAGGACCCGGAGCACGAGTCGACCATGATCGACGTCAACATCGGCGCGGTGCACCGGTTGGCCCACGCCGCCGGCACCGCAATGGCCGATCGTGGGGGCGGGGCCATCCTGAACGTGTCGTCGATCGCCGGGTTCACGCCGTCACCGAAGTCGGCGACCTACGGCGCGACGAAGGCGTTCGTCACCAGCTTCAGCGAGGCCCTCGCCGTGGAACTCGGTCCCCAGGGTGTTGCGGTGAGCTGTGTGTGCCCCGGGCTCACCCGCACCGAGTTCCAGGAGAAGGCCGACTATCAACCGAGCGCCCTTCCCGGACTGTTCTGGCAGAGCGCCGATCAGGTGGCCGCGGAGGGTCTGGCCGGGCTTGCGGCGGGGAGAACGCAGGTGATCACCGGCCTCCACAACCGAGTGGCGATCGCCGCGGCCAGGGTGACCCCGCGTGGCGTGGTCCGGTTGGCCGCCAAGGCGTTGGCGAGAATCAACGGCAAGTAGCGCGCCGTCTCAGCCGGTGTTCGTGGGTCGAGGTGCGGCCTGTTGCCGTGCCGAAAACGAATGCGTGGCCCGGTCACCACCAAGACCGGGCCACGCGGCTCCCCCAGTGGGGGATACCAGCGGCCGACCAAGAATGTCGTGCCGCCGAGATTCAGTGTGGCCGAACGTCGGTAGTCCTCGTGGGCAAACCCTCTGGGTAGTGGTGCCTGTACTCTGGTCCGGTGCCAACCGAGCGATCGAGCAGTATCGACGTCGTCCTGTTCGACATGGGCGGGGTCCTCGTCGAGCTCGGCTCGCTACCCGAGCTGCTCGGGTCGGTAATCGACGAGGAACGGTTCTGGCCCCGCTGGCTGTCGAGCCCGGCCGTCAGGCGATTCGAACGTGGATTGTGCTCACCCGAGGACTTCGCAGTCGGAGCGGTTGCCGATCTCGAGCTTGCCATCAGCCCGGAGACGTTTCTGGCGAACTTCGCCCGCTTTCCCCGCGGGCTGTATCCCGGTGCCGCCGACCTCATCGTCGAGCTGTCGGAGATGGTGGAGATCGGTGTGCTGTCGAACACGAACCAGCTCCACTGGGAAACACAGATCGATGCCCACCTGCTGCAGAAGCTGGTGCCGCGGCCCTACCTCTCGTATCGGCTGGGTGAGGTCAAGCCTGATGAGGCCGTCTATCGCCTTGTACTGGACGATCTCGGCCTGCCGGCGGGGCAGGTGTTGTTCCTCGACGACAACCGGATCAACGTGGACGGCGCCCGGCGGGTCGGGCTCGCCGCGGAGACGGTCAAGGGCCCGGTGGAGGCTCGCCAGACGCTCCGGCGCTACGGCCTCGTCAGTTCCTGACCTCGACGAAAGTAGCTGACCTCACGTTCGGCTGACGCTCTCGAACACGAAGGTACGGCGCCCGAGTGCTACGGTCTCGCCCGATTGCAGCTCGACCGGATGGCCGGCGGTCAGCTGGTTCCAGCGGTCGTTCTGGGCGTCCCAGATGTAGGTACCGTTGGTGGAGCCGAGGTCGACGATCTGGGCCGTCCATCCATCGAGCCTGAGCTCGGCATGGGTGCGGGACAGGGTGTCGTTGTTGTCGTGGATGATCAACAGCTCGGCGTCCGGGTTGTCGCCACCGGACGGTTCACGCCCGATGATGTACGAGCGATCCAGACCGAAGCTGGCGCCGTCGTCGAACACGATGAACCCGAGGGTGGGGCGCGGCCTGATGACCGGATGCGGGGTCAGATGCAGTAACGACATCCCGCAGACCATGCAGTATGCGGATTTCGGATTGTTGAAATGACCGCGTGAGCACAGGATGCCCTCGACGTCGACCCGATTCGTCTGTGCCGCCGCCGTCGGTGATGACTCGTCGACATCGGCGCCTTCGCCGCGGGCGGCGATCGGCAACGGCGGGCGTGAGATGGGGGACTGGGCCCCGATCAGTATCACCGACCGGAACGGGGCCTGGCTCGGGTCGGACCCGAGCCCGCCGTCGTCCAGCGGGGCGGGTTGGTACTCGGCGACGGCCTCGCTCCCGGTTTCGGCCGGTTTGGCGACCGGAGCCACGGCCACAGGATCGGCCGTGCTGTCGACACCCGCTCCCAGTGGTGCCAGGTCATCGAGGGCGGGCGGTTGGCTGCCGGGGATCGTGACCAGGCTCAATCCTCCGCCGGGCGCCACCCCGCGACGGAGATCGAACGGCTGCACCGGCTCGGCGGCCTTCGACAGGTTGGCCGCCCGCATCGTCAGACGCTGGGCGTTGTGTGAAAGCTGCTGTTTCTGCAGGCCGGCCGTGCCGATGATGACCCGTTCGCCATCGCTCAGGATCTCGACGGGGCCGAACGCCACCGCCATCGGCCCGCCGGTTGCCTCCACGATCATCCCGACGGACCGCAGCTTGTTCTCCGACAGGAGGTCGTTGACGGCCCGAATGATGTCCTGCGACGTGGGATTCGGGCCGAACTCGAGAAACATGTCGTCGACGATCCCGTCGTGGGCGGAATCGCTGGGGATGACGAGGGCGATGTCGGGCCAGCGGGCCACGACGCCAAGACCCCGGTGGATCTGCCCGGAACGCAGGTCGAGGTCCGTCACAGCGAACCCGACCGATCTTCAGGTGATCGGGGCGTCACGGGATCTTCCCCGCCTGTCGCTCGGCCTCCGAGGTGATGGCCTCCGCCAGTTCGGCGGCGGTGGCCGGCCGGTCTCCGGGATCGGTGGCCACGGCCGACTCAATGAGCCGGCGCTCACCGTTGCGGAGGGCGTCGCCCATGACCGGGCGTTCGTTGAGCAGGAACCGCAGGGCCTCGACCAGCGAATTCGACGGCAGGGTCGGGAAGATCGACACGCCGGTCAGTACACGATGAAGGGTTGCTCCGAGCGCCCAGATGTCGCTGGCCCGGGACGCGGGGCGTCCCTGAATGACCTCGGGGGCCAGATACTCGATGGCCCCCATCTGCGCCGCCCCGGTGATCGTCTGGCCGGGATTGAGCAGCTGGGATACGCCGACGTCGGCCAGCTTGGCGCCGTTGTCGCCGAGCACCACGTTGCCGGGCCGGACACTTCGGTGCGGCATCCCGGCCTCGTGCAGTGCGTCGGCGCCACGACAGGCGTCGGCCAAGGCCCGCAACACGTCGACCCGGGAGAACGGCCTCGCCGGTCGGGCCAGCGAGCCCGATGGAAGGTATTCGCCGGCGAAGTACAGAAGGGAGCCCTGCTGGCCGACGTCGTAGAGACAGTGAAGATACGGCGAGGACACCGAGGCGTACGAGCGGAGATGTTCGACCAGCCGGCCGAACTCGGCGTCGGTTGCCGCCTGGTCCATGGTCTTGACCGCCACGACCTCGTCGGTCACACCCAAGCGCGCCGGCGGTCGGGCCAGCCAGTAATAGCCCTGTGTGCCCTCTCCGATTTGTTGGACGACGTCGTAGTCAGCGATCTGTTGCATTCGATTGTCGGTCGGCCGAGCATACGGCGGATTCAGAGGCGGTCCGGCCGACGGCCTGACCGCGCTTCGATGGGCTGTCGTTCCGGCGACCGTTGGGCCGGCGCCTGAACCGGCATGTCTCCCTCGTCTCGCCTGCTTCTGTTCTCGAGTGGGCGACATCCGGTTGGGCTCGGTGAGCACATCCGCGTGCGCCGCTCCTAGAAAGATACTCGATGCGGCCACCACTGCCACGTAGCGTGGCAATCCAGACGGGGAACGAGAAATGATCGTTTCGGCTGATAGTTTCACGATACGGCTTGTCAAGGACAAGTCGCCATCAAACAAAGAAGGTGAGAAAAGTGGGCGTATTCGACTTCATCAAGGAGGCCGGGGCCAAGATCGGCATCGGCGAGAGTCAGGACGAGAAGGACGCCAAGGCCTCGGCGGCCTCGGCTGAACGCGCGGCGGAGATGGCCAAGCGGATCAAGGCTCGCAAGGCCGAGGTGGCCAAGCAGGAGCGTCAGGAGCGTCTCGACGAGACTCGTCGGGCCCGGGGGCTCGAGACCTACGTCGGCAAGCTCGGATTCGAGGTCGAAGGCCTCGACATCCGCTTCGACGACGGCCTGGCCACCATCGAGGGCAAGGTCAAGGATCAGGAGACCAGGGAAAAGATCATCCTTGCGGTCGGCAATGTTTCCGGCGTCGAGACCGTGCAGGATTCGATCGAGGTCAGCGACGAGGGCGATGAGGCCCAGCTTCACGTCGTCGAGTCCGGCGACACGCTGAGCAAGCTGGCGAAGGAGTACTACGGCGACGCCATGAAGTACCCCGTGATCTTCGAAGCCAACCGTCCGATGCTGAAGGACCCGGACCTGATCTACGTCGGTCAGGTTCTACGCATCCCGCCGGCCGAGTAACCGGCCGAGGATCGAAGGATTGTTCAGCGGCGCCGGGTCGATCGACCCGGCGCCGCCGTCGATGTTCCGGCACCGTCGATTCGAGGTCAACCGCCGAAGGCGTTGACCAACCGCTTGCCGGCCTCGATCAGAACCTCGTCACGCTTGGCGAAACAGAACCGGACCATGGTTCGTCCGGCGGTCGGGTGCTGGTAGAAAACCTGACTCGGAACGGCGACAACACCGGCTCGCTCCGGCAGGCCGAGGCAGAACTCGATGCCGTCCGTTTCGCCCGTGGGCCCGATATCGACCGTTGTGAAGTAGGTGCCCTCCGGTTCGAGCACCGGAAAGCCGGCGTCGACCAGCAGGCCACTCAGCAGATCCCGCTTGGCTTGTAGATCGGCCACGAACCGGTCGTAGTAGTCGTCACCGAGGCGCAGACCCACGGCGATGGCGGGCTGGAACGGAGCTCCGTTCACGAAGGTCAGGAACTGTTTTGCCGTGCGCACGGCTGTCACCAGTTCCGGCGGACCGACCGCCCAGCCGATCTTCCACCCGGTGAACGAGAAGGTCTTGCCACCCGACGAGATCGTGATGGTTCGTTCGGCCATGCCCTCGAGCGTGGCGAGAGGGCGGTGAACGCCGGAGAACACCAGGTGCTCATACACCTCGTCGGTCACGGCGAGGACGTCGTGGTCACGACACAGCTCGGCCACCAGCGCCAGCTCCTCGTCGCTGAAGACCTTCCCGGTGGGATTGTGAGGCGTGTTGAGGAGGATGAGCCGGGTCTTCGCCGAGAACGCCGCCCGCAGCTCGGACTCGTCGAACCGGTAGCGCCCCGTGGCCGGGTCGGGGGAGAGTAAAACCGGTTTGATCCTGGCTCCGGCCATCGCAATCGATGCGGCGTACGAGTCGTAGGTGGGATCGAACACGATCACCTCGTCGCCGATCTCACACAACGCCAGCAACGACGCCGCGATCGCCTCGGTGGCACCGGCGGTGACCAGCACCTGGGTGTCGGGGTCCACAGCCATTCCCCAGAAGCGTTCCTGGTGCTCGGCGATCGCCAGGCGGAGATCGGCGGTGCCGGGCCCCGGCGGATACTGGTTCTCGCCCCGCCGAATGGCCTCGATTGCGGCCGCCGAGACTTCCGGTGGGCCGTCGGTGTCGGGAAACCCCTGGCCGAGATTGATCGCCCCGGTCCTGGCCGCGAGGGCGGACATCTCGGCGAAGATGGTGGTGCCGAATCCCTGGAGGCGGGCGCTGAGGTGAGGTAGTCGGGCCATCGCCTGTCAACGTAGCGGCCGCCACCTGTGTGTGCCAGCGGACACCCGCCGGCGCGGTGCGGCGAACAGCGTTGAGACCACGCATTTCGGATTGATTTCAGCCTTTGAGCATCTCTGACCAATGACGTGCCGCTCGCGATGAAACGCGGGTACGGTGAATTGAACCGTACGAAGGGGTCACGGTCACAAACGAAGAGCTATGGCAGCACTTCCGTCGTTGATTGATCGCTGATCTCGAGACAATAGGGGTCCACGTGACAGATACAGCTGATCGAGTTGATGACACCACCCTCGATCACGTCGTCATACGCTTTGCCGGTGACTCCGGCGACGGTATGCAGTTGACCGGTGATCGATTCACCTCCGTCAGTGCCGCGATCGGCAACGATCTCGCCACCCTGCCGGAATTCCCGGCCGAGATCCGCGCACCACAGGGAACGCTGGCCGGTGTGTCGGCCTTCCAGGTCCACATCTCCGACCACGACATCCACACGCCCGGTGATGCCCCCGACGTGCTGGTGGCGATGAACCCGGCCGCCCTCAAGAGCGAACTCGATCGGCTGCGATCAGGCGGCACCGTCATCCTCAACGACGACACGTTCGACGAGCGCAACCTCGAGAAGGCGGGCTACGAGTCCGACCCTCGCGAAGACGGCACACTCGACGGGTACGTCGTGCACCGGGTGAACATGACCAAGCTCACGCTCGACGCCACCGCCGACCTGGATGTCAAGAAGCGCGACGCCGAACGGTCGAAGAACTTCTTCGCACTCGGCGTCGTCAGCTGGATGTACTCCCGCCCCCTCGAACCGACCCTGGAATGGATCGAGGCCAAGTTCGGCAAGCTACCCATGGTGGCCGCCGCCAACACGGCGGCGCTCAAGGCCGGTCACGCCTTCGGGGAGACCGCCGAGATGTTCGGCTCCCAGTTCAAGGTGGCCGCCGCTCCGCAGAAACCCGGTGAGTACACCAACATCACCGGCAACGTCGCCACCGCCTGGGGCATGATCGCCGCCGGGCAGTTGGCCAAGCTCCCGGTCTTCCTGGGCAGCTATCCGATCACGCCGGCCTCCGACATCCTCCACGAGCTGAGCCGCCACAAGAACTTCGGGGTCCGCACCCTCCAGGCGGAAGACGAGATCGCCGGCATCGGCGCCGCCCTCGGCGCCGCGTTCGGCGGGAGCCTCGCCTTCACCACCACGTCGGGTCCCGGTGTCGCCCTCAAGGGTGAGACCATCGGCCTGGCGGTGAGCATGGAGCTGCCGCTCGTCATCATCGACGTCCAGCGGGGTGGCCCGTCCACCGGCCTGCCGACCAAGACCGAGGCGAGCGACCTGATGATGGCGCTCTACGGCCGGCATGGTGAGGCGCCGCTACCGGTGGTGGCGGCCTCCACCCCGGCCGACTGCTTCCTGGCCGCCATCGAGGCCTCCCGCCTTGCGGTCAAGTACCGCACCCCGGTGATCCTGTTGACCGACGGCTACCTGGCCAACGGCTCTGAGCCGTGGCTCATCCCGGATTCCGATTCACTACCCGACATCAGCGCCAGCTTCGCCACCGAGGCCAACGGCACCGACGCCGCGGGCAATCCGATGTTCCTGCCCTATCTCCGTGATGAGGAGACCCTGGCCCGACCGTGGGCCATCCCCGGAACGCCGGGGCTCGAACACCGCCTCGGCGGCCTCGAGAAGCAGGACGGCACCGGTAACGTCAACTACGATCCCGCCAACCACGGTCTCATGACCGAATTGCGGGAGGCCAAGATCAACGGCATCACCAACGACATCCCGCCGGTCACGATCGACGGTCCGGGGGACGCTCCGGTGCTGATCGTCGGCTGGGGTTCCACCCGGGGTTCGATCACGTCGGCCGTCGAGCGGCTCCGCAACGACGGCATCGGTGTCGACCACGCTCACCTCACCCACCTCCACCCGTTCCCGTCGAATCTCGGTGATGTCCTCGCCGGTCGGGAGCACGTCTTCGTTCCCGAACTCAACCGGGGGCAGCTGGTGAAGGTGCTCCGAGCCGAGTATCTGGTCGACGCCAAGCCGATCAACAAAGTCATGGGGACTCCGTTCACCGGAGCCGAACTCATCGAAGCCATCCGGGAAGGAATCAACCAATGACCGACGTGCAACTCGACCCCACCAAGCGAGGCTACTGGACGTCGGATCAGGAGGTCCGATGGTGCCCCGGCTGCGGCGACTACGGCATCCTCGCCGCCGTGCAGTTCCTCCACGCCGAGCTCGACGTGAAACGCGAGGACACGGTGTTCGTGTCCGGCATCGGCTGTGCGGCCCGGTTCCCCTACTACATGTCGACCTACGGCATGCACACCATCCACGGTCGCTCCCCGGCCATCGCCACCGGTCTCGCGGTCAGCAGGCCCGATCTCAACATCTGGGTGGTCGGCGGCGACGGCGACATGCTGTCGATCGGCGGCAATCATCTCATCCACGCGCTGCGCCGCAATGTGAACCTCACGATCCTGTTGTTCAACAACCAGATCTATGGTTTGACCAAAGGCCAGTATTCGCCAACCAGCGAGGTCGGCAAGGTCACCAAGTCAACACCGATGGGTTCGATCGATCGGCCGTTCAACCCGATCAGCCTCGCCCTCGGTGCCGGGGCCACGTTCGTGGGTCGCACCCACGACCTCGACCGCAAGCACATGATCGAGGTCTTCCGTCGAGCCCATGAGCACAACGGTGCGTCGCTCGTCGAGATCTACCAGAACTGCAACGTGTTCAACGACGGTGCCTACGGTGCCATCACCAAGCGTGACTCCCGCGACGAGATGATGATCAACCTCGTGCACGGCGAACCGGTCCGTTTCGGCGCCGAGAATCAACGTGGTGTGGTGATGCGCAACGGCCGAGCGGAGATCGTCGAGGTCGCCAACGTCGACGAGTCCGATCTCGTCGTGCACGATGAGACCACCCCCGATTCCCTGGCTTCGTATGCCCTGTCGATGCTCGCCACCGACAACCAGACACCCACACCGTTCGGGGTGTTCCGGGCCGTGGAGGCTCCCGAGTACTCCGAGGCGGTCAACCAGCAGATCCTGATGGCCAACGATCGGCAGGGTCCCGGTGATCTGAACGACCTGCTGCGCTCGGGCGCCACCTGGACCGTCACGTAGCCGACCGACTCCAAGGGCTGCCCCTGCACGTCCAGCCGAACTTTGTGCACCTGACGACCCCCCACGTGGGTCGTCACCGTCACAAAGTTCGAGCGGAGGGGGGCGTCAGCATCACAAAGTTCGGTGAGGGGCGAGGCGCCTCCAACTCCGGCCCACCGGCATGTCTCACTTCGATTGCGGGCCAGGGATTCGACCCACGGATTGTTAGCCTGCTCACGTGACTAGGTTTCGTTCTGCAAAGACCGCCCGGCCCATCTGGCCGGCCCTCATGCTCGGTCTGCTGCTTGCCCTGACCTCCTGCGGAGTCTCCCGTTCAGCTCCATCCGACGCCGCGCTGACCGAGGATCAGACGAGCACCGATGACACCGCCGGCGGCGAGGCCGCCGATGAGGCCACCACGCCGACCACCGCCGCCGTCGAGCCAACGCCGACCCCCAGTACCGCTCCGGCCGACGAGGTGGCGGTGACCGCCGACCTCGGAGGAGGAGAGGTGTGGGAGCTGACCCACGGTGAACTCAACGACGTCGTCATCGCCACGTGGGAGAATCAGGAGTTCGTGACGCTCGCCTTCGGCGGTTCGGTCCCGGCCGGCTTCTACCCCGGCGTGGCTTACGAGCATCTCATCGGAGAAGTGCTCGATCTCGAACTGGCCGACGCCGGGGGAACGGTCGACGACGCAGCGACGACCGCGGCCCGTGAAACCCTGTCGGGCCTCATCCAGAGCTGGTTCGCCGGCGCCGACGATCCAGTGGCCGAGGCCGATCGTCTCTACGACGAGGTGCCGTACCTGCCGTTCGTCGTCGATCAGCAGGCCACTCAGACCGCGTTGGGCGACGCCTTGATCGACAGCGGTGACCTGGCCGTCGATGCGCCGTGCGTTCGCCACATCCTGCTCGAGGACGAGACCTCCGCCCAGGAGGTGTTGACGCTACTCGAAGACGGTGCCGACTTCGGCGAACTGGCCGCTGAGCGTTCAACGGGCCCGACGGGACCGAGCGGTGGGGATCTTGGCTGTTCCCCGAGCTCCGGATACGTCCCGGAGTTCGCGGCCGCCGTCGACAGCGCCACGCTCGGTGAGTACGTGGGACCGGTCCAGACCCAGTTCGGGTGGCACGTGCTGGTCGTCGACCGATTCGAGGAGAGTCAGCTCGACCCGGCCGAGGAGATCGGGCAGCGGATACGCACCCGGCTCGAGTCGGCCACCGTCGACGTCGATCCCCGCATCGGTTCCTGGGATCCGCTGAACCTCACGATCACGCCTTCAGCCGACGAGTGATCCGAGGGGTGGGGATCCCGTTCGAGTTCAACGAAGCCGATGGGCGTGGGTGACGACCGTCCGATCGTAACGGTCTGCGGTCTCGGTCCGGGAGCACCGGATCTACTCACCGAACGTACCGTCGAGATCCTGAACGGCCCCGGACCCCGATTCCTGCGGACGGCCCGCCACCCCGGAGCCGAGCGGTTCGCCGCCAACGCCGTGACGTTCGATGCGGTCTATGACGCCGCCGGTTCGTTCGATGAGGTGTACGCCACGATCACCGACGAGATCGCGGCGGCCGCCTTCGAGGGCGGGAGGGTCACCTACTGCGTTCCCGGCTCACCGCTGGTGCTCGAGCGGTCGGTGGCGATGCTCCGGGCCCGAGATGACGTCGAGGTCGAGCTGGTTCCGGCGCTGTCGTTCCTCGATGAGGTCTGGGCCCGGCTCGGCGTCGATCCGGTCGACGACGGCGTTCGGCTGATCGACGGTCACCGCTTCGGCGTCGAGGCGGCGGGGGAGCGGGGGCCGCTGCTCATCGCCCACGCCCACGCCCCCTGGGTGCTCTCGGACGTCAAGCTCGCGCTGCTGGCGCACGAGCAGCCCGACGACCAGATGATCGTCGTCCTCCAGCGGCTGGGCACCGCCGACGAGCAGGTCTTCGAAGTCCCGCTCGTCGAACTCGACCGCCGTGTCGAGCCCGACCATCTGACGTCGCTGTACCTGCCGACGGTGGCGGCCCCCGTCGGGCGGTCGCTGCTCGGGTCCGTTGAGCTCATGATGCGGCTCCGCACCGACTGCCCCTGGGACAGAGCCCAGGATCATGCATCCTTGCGGAAGTATCTGATCGAGGAGGCTTATGAGGTTCTCGACGTGCTCGATCGGATAGCGGATCTGGAACCGGATGCAGGGCCCGGAACGCGGAGCGGTCAACCGGATGAGGCGGTGGTCGACGCATTCGAGGAGTTGGAGTCTGAACTCGGTGATCTCTGGCTCCAGATTCTCTTCCACAGCCGATTGGCCGAGGAGGCGGGCCACTTCGACATCAGCGACGTGGCGACGACGTTGACGGCCAAGATGATCGGCCGCCATCCGCACGTCTTTGGCACCGACAGCCCCACACTCCGCTCGCGGGCAACGGGCGAGGAGGCCACCACCGAAGTGGTCGAGGCCCGGTGGGAGCAGTTGAAGGCCGCCGAGAATCTCCGGTCGTCTGTGCTCGATGGCATTCCGCCGGCGCTGCCCTCACTGGCCCGGGCGGCCAAGGTGCTGAAACGTGTGACCTCGGAGCACGGTGTACCTCGGCCGGGTCCGTGGCTGGAGCGGTTGACGGTACACGCCGGCCCGCCGGTCGACACCGCCGAGATCGGTCGGCTGCTGATGGCCGTCGTCGAGTTGGCCCGGGCGGCCGGCGTCGATTCCGAGCAGGCGCTCCGGGAGGCTCTCAACGCGCTCACAGCATCGGTCCGCGAGCACGAGCGAGCGACGGGCGCCCGCGCCGGGCACGCCGACGCCGGCCTTTCGTGGGTGGTCGGGTGATTCAGGACACCGGGTGATCTACGACAGGAGTTGAGCGAGAACGAAGATCACGAACGCCCCGGCGGCCAGTGTTGCGACGTAGGCCAGGGCGAACGCCTTGACGTTGCTGCCGGAATCGGCCCGGCCGTTGACCCGATCCGACGTGGCGAGACCGGGTACTCCGAACGGCGATCGATCGTCGACGCCCGACGTTGCCGGGCTGTTGGTGTTCGGCCGGCTGTCGAACGCCCCACCGGCGATCGTCGGGCCGGTCGCCCCCGGTCGCATCGGAACGACCGGCGGTCGCCCTGTCTCCGCGTCATCGCCGGGGGTCGATCGGGCCGTCCCCAACAGCCCCGTCGAAGGTTCGGATCCGGAACCGGTGCCGGTGGCGGTCTGACGGTGAGCCGGTGGTGGATCGAGCGCACTCCGACGGCGGCCCAACAAGTGCTGGTCGGCCTGCCAGGGACGGACGGCCAGGCTCTCGAACATCTCCTGCACATCCGATGCCGATGACGGTCTCATCCCGGGATTCTTCTGGAGCAGTGACTCGACCACCTTGGCCAGATCCTCCGAGACGCCGCGGCTTCGGAGGTCGGGTGGTTCGTCGCTCATCACCCGGGTGATGATGGGGTGAATCGACTTGTCGGACTTGTCGACGAACGGAACGGAGCGCAGGATGGCGGCGAGCAGACAAACCCCGACGCCGTAGAGATCGCTGGCGGCGCTGGCCTGGGTGCCGCCGAGAACTTCTGGCGCGGCGTAGGCCACGCTGGCCGTGATGGCCGCCGAGGTTGTGTTCATGCCGTCCTGGAGGCGGGCGATACCGAAGTCGCCGAGTACGGCGTCGCCGGACGAGCGCATCAGGATGTTCTCCGGTTTCAGATCGCGATGGAGAACACCGGAGGAATGCGCCTCCGCCAATGCATCGGCCAGCTGGTACCCGACACGGATCAGCTCGTCGTCGGTCATCGGCCCCTGTTTGAGCCGCTGCCAGAGCGTGCCACCGTCGATGTACTCGAGGACGAGATACGGTCGGCCATCGTCGAGAGATCCGGCGGTGAACACGTCGACGATGTTGGGATGGCCGGACAGACGCCCGAGCGCCTTGCACTCACGATCGAATCGCAGCCGGATGACGTCGTCCTGGATCGGGGCGTGCCCGACCTTGACCGCCACCTCACGGTCGACGTTGGTCTGACGCGCCAGCCAGACATCGCCGAACCCGCCGCCGCCTATACGTTTGATCGGCTCGAAGCCCTCTAGAGCGAACGTTTTGGCCATTGAGCGGTGCGGGGGAGTCTTTCCGTGGGGTCGTTGTCGGTCGTATCGATGCGGATGGTCGTACGAAGCCTCTCGGCCGTCTCTGCCGAACTCCAAAGCCGGAATACTGCTGTGATCTCCGCCGCAGGGAGAAGGGCTTCACTATGGCACGCCTCGATGGGGCTCGGGAGCAGGTCGAAGGTGGCGAACGCCGGTGGCTCTCCCTGCCGGCCCGAAGTTTGTGCGGGACGCAAAATCTCTAGCCCGATCATAGTGCCTGCGGCTATGGCAGCAGCAGATCGCCGGGAAAGTTGGTCTGTTCGACGCGAGACGTCCTGATTCGAGTTCCGAATCGCCCGAAACTCCTGAATATGTCACATATTCGTGAGTCCCGGCTCCCGACGCAGTAGGATCCCACTGCGGGCGGTAGGAGGAACGCAAAGCGTGAGTGTTATTCATGATGTCCTGGCTCGGGAGGTGCTCGACTCCCGAGGCAACCCCACCGTCGAGGTCGAAGTCCTGCTTGCGTCGGGTGCCCTCGGCCGCGCCCTGGTGCCGTCCGGCGCTTCGACCGGCCAGTTCGAGGCCGTGGAGTTGCGCGACGGCGGCGACCGGTATCTCGGGAAAGGTGTTGAAAACGCCGTCAAGAACGTCGACACGCTGATCAGCGATGCCTTGGCCGGCATGGACGCATACGCGCAGCGCGAGGTCGATCAACTCCTCGTGGACCTCGACGGCACCGACAACAAGGCGAAGCTCGGCGCCAACGCCATCCTCGGGGTGAGCCTGGCGACCGCCCGGGCCGCGGCCGATGACCTCGGGCTGCCGCTGTACCGGTACGTCGGCGGCGCCAACGCCCACGTGCTTCCGGTTCCGATGATGAACGTTCTGAACGGCGGCGAGCACGCCGACAACAATGTCGACTTCCAGGAATTCATGATCATGCCCGTGGGGGCCGCCTCCTTCACCGAGGGCCTCCGCTGGGGGGTCGAGACGTATCACGCATTGAAGAAGGTGCTGGCGGAGCGGGGCCTCTCCACCGCCATTGGCGACGAGGGCGGCTTCGCCCCGAACCTCGAGTCGAACGAGGCCGCGCTCGCCTTGCTGATGGAGGCAATCGAGAATGCCGGTCGCACCCCCGGTGACGAGATCGCGCTGACGATGGACGTCGCATCGACCGAGTTCTTCGACGACGGACGGTACCGTCTGGCGGGGGAGGGGCGGGACCTGACGCCCTCGGATATGGTCTCCGAGCTGGTCGGGCTCGTCGACCGGTATCCGATCGTTTCGATCGAGGACGGCATGGCCGAGGAGGACTGGGACGGCTGGAAGGAATTGACCGAAGCGGTGGGTGATCGCTGTCAGCTCGTTGGCGACGATCTCTTCGTCACCAACACCGAACGATTGTCGAGAGGTATCGAGTCGGGCGTTGCCAACTCGATACTCGTCAAGGTCAACCAGATCGGTTCGTTGAGCGAGACATTGGAGGCCGTCAGGCTGGCCACGAGCAGCAGCTACAGTTCCGTGATGTCGCACCGTTCCGGGGAAACGGAGGACACGACGATCAGCGATCTGGCCGTTGCCACCAACTGCGGTCAGATCAAGACGGGCGCTCCGGCCCGCAGCGACCGTGTGGCCAAGTACAACCAGCTCCTCCGCATCGAACACGAGCTCGGCGCTGCCGCTCGCTACGCGGGACGATTCGCCGCCGGACTCACTGCGGGATCGGGAGGTCGGTGATGACCCGCTCCCGCCGCACTCCAAGCACGGGTCGACGGCGGGGCCGGCCGGCGCCGGCCCCGAAAGCAAGACGTTCGTCGGTCGACCGGACTCGAGACATGGCGCCGGTGGCGCTCGCCAGTTGCCTCGCCGCGGCCGTTCTCGTCGGCCTCGCCATCGTTCCCGTCCGGACGTGGCTGGCACAGCAACGGAAGATGGACGAGGCTCGAGTGGAGCTCGCTCGTATCGAAGCCGAAGTCGCCGATCTCGAGACGCAGCTCGACCGCCTTCAGACCGATGACGAGGTAGAACGGCGAGCCCGTCAGGACTTCGACCTGGTGTTCCCGGGCGAGGAGAGCTACCGCATTCTCCCCGAACCCGACCAGTGAAATAGTCGGGAAAAAATAGTCGGCGGCCGAGGTTGCACCTCGACCGCCGACACACCGCCCGGGAGGGAAGGTCGGGCGGCGATCATGGAGTCCCGGAAGCGCTTTGACCCAAGCTGCCTCTGATGTCGAGACTACCGCGTTCTCGCCGAATGGGTTGTCTCCACGCTCGATATGGCCGGCGTCACGGCAGCCACAATCCGAGTCGGGCATGCGTTTTTCCGCCGAGCGGGACGTTGCCGCGCGATTGCGGCGGTCGCCGTGAATTTGTGCAAGAATCCCGGGGGAACATTATCCGAAAGGAGACTCCGTGGAGATCACTGTCGAGATCAACGGCACCAGTCACACCCACGACGTGGAAACTCGAACGCTGCTCGTGCACTTCATACGCGATGCGATCGGGCTGACCGGCACCAATATCGGCTGCGACACCTCGTCATGCGGTGCCTGCACCATCCATCTCAACGGTGAAGCGGTGAAATCGTGCACGATGCTGGCCGTCCAAGCCGATGGTGAACAGATCACCACCATCGAGGGTCTGGCCGACGGCGACGATCTCCATCCGATGCAGCAGGCGTTCATGAACTGCCACGCCCTGCAGTGCGGCTACTGCACGCCGGGAATGGTCATGGCGTCGGTTTCCCTCCTCGACGAGAACCCCGATCCCACCGAAGCCGAGGTCAGGGAAGGGCTCGAAGGCAATCTCTGCCGGTGTACCGGCTATCACAACATCGTCAAGGCGGTCCTGAGCGCGGCAGGAGAAAACGCATGATTCCGGTTCCATTCGACTACGTACGGGCCTCGTCGGCCGACGAGGCGCTCGAGGCGCTGGGTGAACACGGCGATGAGGCCAAGTTGATGGCCGGTGGTCATTCCCTGCTGCCGATGATGAAACTGCGGCTCGCCTATCCGTCGGTCATCGTCGACATCGGGCGGCTGAGTGATCTCTCCTACATCAACGACGCCGGCGACCACCTGGCGATCGGCGCACTGACCCGTCATCGCGACATCGAGATCAGCGAGCTGGTCAATGAGCACGCGCCGTTGCTGGCCCACGCCACGAGTCATGTCGGTGATCCCCAGGTCCGTCACCGGGGCACGATCGGTGGGTCGCTGGCTCACGCCGATGCCGCCGCCGACCATCCGTCGGCCCTGCTGGCACTCGACGGTTCGGTGGTCGCCCGCAAGGGTGACGGCTCGGAGCGGGTCATCGATGCGGGGGACCTGTTCGCCGGTTTCCTCGAGTCGAGCCTCGACCCGACGGAGATGATCACCGAGGTGCGGATCCCCAAGCACACCGGGCTCGGCTGGAACTTCCAGAAATTCAACCGGCGGGCACAGGACTGGGCCATCGTCGGTGTCTCGGCCCAGCGCACTGGCGAGGGCAACGGTGCACGGGTGGCGCTCGTCAACATGCACCCGACTCCGGTCCGAGCCGGCGCGGTCGAGGAGGCCCTGGCCGGTGGATCGGGAGCGTCGGACGCGTCGGCGGCTGCGGCCGAGGGCATGGAGCCCTCGAGCGACCTCAACGCCACCGTCGAGTATCGACAGCACTTGGCTCGAGTCCTCACCCGACGGGCGCTGGAGGGTTCGGGCATCGACTGACCCGGTGCCGTGCGGGCCTGGATCCGTCGGTATGGTTGAATCATGAAAGAGATCCTTGGTGACCTCGAACGCTGGCGGAAGCAGGGCAAACGGGTCGCCCTTGCCCGGGTCGTCGACATCGAAGGTTCGGGTCCGCGCCTTCCCGGAGCCGCCATGGCCGTCAACGAGGACGGCGAGGTGGCCGGCTCGGTGTCCGGAGGATGTGTCGAGGGCGCGGTCGTGACCGAATCGCTGCAATGTCTGGAGGAGAACTCCCGGCGCATCGTGACCTTCGGGTACTCGGACGACGAGGCGTTCGCCGTGGGTCTTACCTGCGGCGGCACCATCCACCTGTATCTCGAACCGCTCGACTGGTAGCCGTCCATGTCGGATTCACTGCCGGATTCACCGTCGGATTCGCTGTTCACCGTGTTGCGGGCCGCGGTAACGGCCGAGGAACCGGTGGTACTGGCCACGATCGTTGCGGTCGACGCGCCCTCAGACGCGGGCGAGCTGCCCGAGGTCGGGGCCAAGATTCTCCTCCAGCCCGGAGCGGAACCGGTCGGATCGCTGGGCAACGACGACCTCGACCGGGTCGTGATCCGTGACGCCCGAGGTGAGCTGTCGGCCGGTACCACCGGCATCCGGCACTACGGACCCCGAGGTGAGGCCCGTCAGGAGGAGGTCTCGGTCTTCATCGAGTCGTTTGCCCCTCCACCTCGGATGCTCATTTTCGGCGCCGTCGATTTCACGGCCGCCCTGACGAGGGTGGCGAAGATTCTCGGGTACCGGGTCACGGTGTGTGACGCGAGGCCGGTGTTCGCCACGACCCAACGATTTCCCTACGCCGACGAGGTCGTCGTCGACTGGCCGCATCGGCTGCTCGAGAAGGTCGGGTCGGAACTCGGGCCCCGAGATGCCATCTGCGTCCTCACCCACGATCCCAAATTCGACGTTCCGGCTGTGATCGCGGCCCTGGCCACCGATACGGGATACATCGGCGCGATGGGTTCTCGACGCACCACGAAGGACCGCAACGAGCGTCTGATGGCCGAGGGGGTGACGCAGGCTGAAATCGACCGGGTGCGGGCCCCCATCGGCCTCGACCTGGGAGCCCGCACACCGGAGGAGACGGCCATTTCGATCTGTTCGGAGATCATCGCCCTACGATCAGGTCGTCACGTCACGGCGCTCAAGGACACCGAGGGTGACATCCACCGCCCGTAGGGGCGATGATCTCCGGAAACCTGTAGTCGTCAGACCGCGTCGACGCCCGAGTCGCCGGTTCGGATCCGGACCATGCTGTCGACGGGGGTCACCCAGATCTTGCCATCGCCGATCACCCCGGTCTGGGCACCATGGCGTACGGCGTTGACGATCAGGTCGACCAGTTCCTCTCCGACTACGACGTCGACCCGGATCTTCGGCACGAAATCGATCCGGTACTCGGCACCACGATAGGTTTCGGTGTGGCCGCCCTGACGGCCGAAGCCTTTGACCTCGGTGACGGTCATGGCACTGATGCCGATGTCGACCAAGGCGTCTTTCACCTCGGTGAGTCGATGGGGTTTGATGATTGCGGTAATCAACTTCATCATGTTTCGAATCCTCTTCCTCGTTCGTCGGCCTGCCGTTCGGCCGCCCACTACACGGCGGTCAGGAGCTCCGGTCCGTAGCCGGGGCTGCCATGCTCGCTCAGATCGAGTCCAACCGACTCGTCGTCGGCATCGACCCGGAACAGATTGGCCGATCGCAGTGCGACGAAGAGCGCAGCGGAGATCGTCGTGACGGTTGCCGCGATGGCGAGGCCACCGATGAGCTGATCGACGAACAGGGCCGGCCCGCCGCCGTAGAGAAGTCCGGCGGATTCGGCGGCACCGTTGACCGGCGAGGTCGTGGCGAACAGGCCCGTGGCCAGAAGACCCCAGAAGCCGCAGACTCCGTGCACCGAGAAGGCCCCGACCGGGTCGTCGACCCGACGTCGCTCCACGAAGATGACCGAGACCACGACCAGCACACCGGCGACCAGGCCGGTCAGCACGGTGCCGACCCAGCTGAACTCACCGATTCCGGAGCAGATGGCGACCAGGCCGGCCAGGATGCCGTTGCCGGCCATCGAGACATCCGGCTTCTTGCCGACGACCCACGAGGTGGCCATGGCGGCGACACCCCCGGCGGCTGCGGCGAAGGCGGTGTAGACGGCGATCAGGGGGACGGCCATGTCGGCCTGCAGCTGTGATCCGGGGTTGAAGCCGAACCAGCCGATGAACAGGATGAGCACACCGGTCATGGCGAGGGGGATGCTGTGGCCCGGCAGCGCGCGTGGCTTGCCGTCGTCGTCGTACTTGCCGTCCCGGGGCCCGAGCACGGCGGCGGCAACGAGGGCTGCAAAACCGCCGGTCATGTGAACGAGTCCGGAACCGGCGAAGTCGATGAAACCGAGTTCGTCGAGCCAGCCGCCGCCCCACTTCCAGCTGACGACCATCGGATAGACGAACGCCGTGATCGCCACCGAATACAGCATGTAGCCGATGAACTTGGTCCGCTCGGCGACGGCTCCGGAGACGATGGTGGCCGCCGTCGCCGCGAAGGCGACCTGGAACAGGAAGTCGACCGGCACGGCCAGCGGGTAGAAGCCCTCGGACGCCAGTGCCTCCGGGCTGACGTCGACAAGGACCGACGTGATTCCGGGAACGCCGAGGCCGGCGAGGCCGAGAATCCCGTTGAAATCGCCGGGGTAGGCGATTCCCCAGCCGATGAAGCCGAAGGCGAGCACGCCGAAGCAGAGATCCATCATGTTCTTCATCATGATGTTCGCCGCGTTCTTGGCTCGGGTGAGCCCGGCCTCGACGAGGGCGAAGCCGACCTGCATGAGCAGAACCAGAACCGCGCAGACGAAGATGAAGATGTTGTCGAGCACGACCATGTTCATGGCTCCGCTCGGATCGAGCCGGTCGTACTGGTCGGCCAGATCCGCGGTCTGGGCGGCGGCAGGCGATCCCCACAGCAGGGACGCCACTGCCAGCACAGCCAGCACGGCGCCAACCCGCTGGATGCGGTGGGTGAGGGGAGGGGCGCCAGATGATGAGGCAGACGATGATGCGGTGGCGGGGGCTGAGAGCTTGCTCGTGGCGCGCCATGCGTTCAGGCGTCGCGAGACACCGGGGCTTGTCATGTGAACTCCTACGGGGTGAATGGTGTTGTTCCACCGATTGGCTTGAGAAGCGAGTCGATCCCACACTCACCCCGTTGTGCGCAAGGGATCGCCTCGTTACCGGTGGAACGTTACGACCCGAGTGTTTCGTCGACGTTTCCAGCCTGTTAACTGCCCGGAGGAGTTCGACGCCTCCTAGTCGGCGGCTTCGGTGTTGAGTTGCCGGAGGAAGGCGTAGACCTCCTGGCGATCCTTGGTCCGTCGCAGTGGTGGCAGAGCGTTGATGAGGTCCCATCGATAGCCTCTGCTCGTCGCCAGCCGGGAGTCGAGCACGGCGACGACGCCGCGGTCATCGGATCGGCGAATGAGCCGTCCGGCGGCCTGCGCCAGGAGAATCTGGGCCCGGGGCAGGTCGACCTCTCTGAACGCGCGCGCCCCGACCCGGTTGCGCTGGGCCTCGAGCACCGGGTCGTCGGGGCGGGGAAAGGGCAGCCGATCGATCGCAACGAGCGTGAGCGTGGAGCCCGGCAGGTCGACGCCCTGCCAGAACGACATGGTCGCCGCCAACACGGCCTGGGGATCATCCTGAAAACGCTCGATCAGAGCCGACTTGGAGTTCTCGCCCTGCACCAGAACCGGCAACTCGAGCTCGTCACGTAGCCGCTCGGCGGCCTCGGTCATCGCCGAATAGCTGGTGAAGAGGGCCAGCGCCCGCCCGCCGGCCGCTTTGATCAACCCGATCAGCTCATCCTGCACGGCCGAGCGGAAGTCGGCGTTCTTCGGGGGTGGAAGGTCGGTGGGGCAGTACAAGAGGCCGAGCTCGGGATAGTCGAACGGCGACCCGACCCTGAGTACGTCGTGGCTGTCGTCGAGGCTGAGGCGGCGCCCGAAACCGTCGGCCAGCGTGGCGCTCGTCAGCACCACGGTGCGTTCGGGCCAGAGGTGTTCGGCGAGGATGTGACCGAGTTCCAGCGGGGTCAGGCGCAGCACCGGGTTGGCCGCGGAGCCGTCGACCCACACCACGTCGGCCGGCCCGGACTCGAGCACGAGGTCGATGTCGTTGACCAGGCGGGTGGCGACGAGGGTGATTCGCTCGATCCTGGCGCCGACGTTCGAACCCTCGGCGGCGTCGAGTTTGCGTAATTCGGCCAGGGCGCGCTCCGTGCGATCCCGGGCCAGGACGATGATGCTGGTCAGATCCAGGTCGATGTCCACCGAACGGCCGAGGAGAGGACTCAGCGCGCTGTCGAACTCGTCAGCGGATCGGTTGAGCCCGTCGGCCAGCGCTTCGTCGGTGAGGATGGAGCGCACTCGCCGGGCCATTCCCCGAAGCCGCCCCCCGCTCAGCTCGGTGCCGCACGTGGCTCCGAGGATGTCGGGGAACTGGTGCGCCTCGTCGAACACGACCACGTCATGATCGCCGAGCAGTGCGCCGCCGCTCGACAGATTGAGACCGTAGTAGTGCTGATTGGTGACGATGATGTCGGCGGCGAACGCCTCCTGGCGTGCGGCCTCCGAGTAGCACGTCGAACCGGAGGGGCAGCGAGTGGCTCCGGGGCACTCGTCGCCGGTGACGCTGACAGCCCGCCAAACGTCCCAGGGCGGCATCTCGTCGAGCTCTTCCCGATCACCGGTCTCGGTTCCCGCCGCCCACTCGAGCAGGGAGGCGAGTCGGTGGTCGGGATCCCGCCCCGCGAGCAGTTCCAGCTGCTCGGACCGGTCGGCCTCCTGGAGATCCTTCAGTTGTTGGACGCACAGGTAGTTGCCCCGGCCCTTGAGGACGGCGGCCGATACCGGCCGCCCCAGGCCGTCGGCCACAGTCGGGATGTCCTTGTCGACCAACTGGCCCTGGAGCGCGATGGTGGCGGTCGCCACCACGGCTTGGAGTCCGCTGTCGACGATCGGCGTCAGATAGGCGAGTGACTTGCCGGTGCCGGTTCCGGCCTCGACGATCACGACACGTTTGTCGTTCACCGCGTCCTCACCATCGGCCGCCTCGGCCTCCTTGGATGCCGGGACCAGTGCAGCGGCGACGGCCTCCGCCATCGCCACCTGGCCCGGTCGTTCCTCGCCGCCCCCGGGGAGCGATTCGGTGACAGCTCGAAGCAGATGATCCATCCTGCTCATACGCGCATCCTGATACAGGTCCTTTCGACTAGGCTGGTGGGTTGGGATCGTGCGGGTCGCCGAAAACCGGCTGGATTCCCAACTGGCGAGGAACACAATGGCCGACGAACAAACCCCTCCGAAAAGGGACGTCAACGAAGTCTTCACCCTAGACGTGTCCGAGCCGACCGCAGACTTCGACGGCCCCTTGGCCCACCTGATGTCGTCATCGGCGGTGTCCGACCTGGCCGGGCCGTGGAGCGATCCGGATTCGCCGGGCGACGTCGACAACTCGTCGAACCTGGACGACGCAGACTCGTCGGATCCAGACGACGAACCAAGCCACTTGGCGGTCGACGACGGGCCCGAACCGGAGCCCTTCTACACGATCACCGCCGACCTGGCGGAGGAGGACCGCCCCACGATTCCGACGCGGGTCGGCGATGCCGACGCCTCCACGTCGGACAACGGTGACGAATCGTCGGTGGACGCGTCGGTGGCGGCCCTCGATCGTTCGTGGACCCAACCAATCGTCCCCGTTGGCGATGAACGGCCGCGTCCGCTCGTCGGCAACGGCAATCTGCGGTTCAGCACCGAGCCTGATCCCCGATTCGTGTTGGGAACCTCCGACGCCGAGCGAAACGGCGTCTATCCGGCAACGCTCGTTCCCAACGCGATACCGGCTCCCGTCGCTCCGAATCGGAGTGTTCGGGTTCCCGGCGAGGAGCGCCGGCACGGAACCGTTTCCGATCTGCTGATCGACCTCACCGATCGCCGGTGGTTCCTCGGCGCCGTCGCCGCGGCTGTCGGCATCGTCGCCGCCGGGCTGGTGGCCGCCGCCAACCTGATACCGATTCCGTTCGCTTCCGAGAGAGCCGACATCGTGGGCGGCGTACCGATCGCCGTCACCTCGACCGATGACACGACGGAAACGTCGGTGGCCGACGACACGGCGTCCTCCACCGGGGCGAGCAGCGGCGTCGGTCCCGTCGAGCTCGACCCCGAGCAGCCGGCATCGAGCGCGCCCCCGGAAACCTTCTCCACGTCGGCCACGACCTCCCGGCCACGCCGCCCCCGGACGACGGCGCCGGTCATCACCGCCCGGCCGACGACGACCATCGTGTCGACGACCACGGAATCGACCATCGACTCCACGTCGACCTCCGACTCGACATCCACCACCGACAGCTCGACCTCATCGACCGACACGACGACATCGTCGTCGACCACCGACCCCGATGACACGACACCGACGTCCGATACCTCGTCGTCGTCCACGCCGTCCTCGGACACCACCGAAAGCACGGGGACGACTGCGGGGTCCGGCGGCGGCGAGTCCACCACGACGCCTTGAACCGGGGCGCAGGGTGAGGTCGGCGCCCATCGTGTCGAGCCTTGTGCGAAGAAAGCGAGTACGGTTCAAACCATGACCAATCAGGGCATCGATCCGTCCCGGATACCCCGCCACGTGGCCTGTGTCATGGACGGAAACGGACGGTGGGCGCAGCGTCGCGGCCTTCGTCGCACCGACGGACACAGCGCGGGGGAGGAGGCGCTCCTCGACGCGGTCGAGGGCGCACTCGAGCTGGGTATCGAATGGCTGACCGTCTACGCTTTCTCGACCGAGAACTGGCGCCGCCCGGCCGATGAGGTTCGGTTCCTCATGCGGTTCAACGAGAACCTGCTCTTGCGTCGACGCGACGAGCTCGACGAGATGGGTGTTCGTATCCGCTTCATCGGCCGCCGCGATTGGAAGGTCCCGAAGCGGCTGATTCGTCGAATGGACGAGGCCATCGAGCTGACGGCCGAAAACCGACGACTGACGTTGACGATCGCCTTCAACTACGGCGGTCGTGCCGAGATCGTCGATGCCATCGGGGCGATGATCGCCTCCGGTGTCACGGCCGACTCGATCGACGAATCGATGCTCGACAAGTATCTGTACGACCCCGAGATGCCCGATGTGGATCTTCTGGTTCGCACCTCGGGTGAGTTTCGCACGTCCAACTTCTTGATGTGGCAGTCGGCCTACGCCGAGCTGGTGTTCACCGAGACGCTGTGGCCCGACTTCCGGCGGGAGCATCTTTCCGACGCGGTCGCCGAGTATCAGCGTCGGGATCGGCGCTTCGGCGGCCTGGGCGCCTAGAGTCGCCGATCGTGGCCCTCTATCGCGACGAGGGTGTGGTGCTCCGCACCTACAAGCTGGGTGAGGCCGACCGCATCGTCGTGCTGTTCACCAGGGGCAGAGGCAAGATCCGGGCCGTGGCTAAAGGTGTTCGGCGCACGAGGAGCAAGTTCGGCTCCCGCCTCGAACCGGGGACGATCGTGCAGCTGCAGCTCTACGAGGGGCGCAACCTCGACATCATCACCCAGGCCGAGCGAGTGGTGGCCTTCACCCGGTTGCGATCGGATCTGGATCTCTACGGCCGTTCGTCTGTGGTGTTGGAGATGGTCGATTCGACCGTGGTCGAAGCCGAATCCAACCCGGCGCTCTACAAACTGCTGACCGGTGCGCTCAACGAGCTGGAGCGGAGCGGGAATCCTGTGGTTGTGTCGGCTTTCGCCGCGAAGTTTCTTGCGCTCGAAGGTGTGCAGCCTCGGCTCGATTCGTGTGTTCGCTGCGGGTCCGCCGACGGGCTGGAGGGGATTCAGCCGGCCGAGGGAGGAGCGGTGTGTTTCCGTTGCCCGCCCACCGGGGAGCCGTTGTCGAACGAGGTTCGAGAGGCCTTCTCGTCCATTCTGGACGGCCAGGTCCGACAGGTGCTCGAAGGTGCATCGCCCGGTGTTGCCCTCGAGTTGGAAAGCCTGGTGTCACGCCTGGTCGAGCAACACATCGAACGCCGGCTGAAGAGCTCGGTCGTTCTCCATCAGCAGTTGCACCGATGAGCGTGTGTCGGGCCGGTCCGTCGGGCTGTCGGACCCGTCAGTCCTCGTCCATCGGAACCCAGGCACCTTCGTCCTCGTCGTAACGGAACCAACCTCGAAGGCTCGTGTCCCAGTAGATCCAGGCGTCCCAGTCCTCGCTCCAGATCGGAGCCCGTTTGTCGGCGGTTTCTCCCGCGAGCGGGCCCGTGGTGGCCGGTTCCTCAACGGCGGGTTCGGTCACCGATTCGCGGTCGTCGGAACCATCGGGCGCCAGACCGAGTGCTTCGAACAGGGCGGTGTTGGTCAAGGGCATATCCGACAGCGACGATTCGGGAAGGGTCAGTGAGTCGAAGTCGGGATGGCGGGTTTCGTCTGCTTCGTCGCGCACGCGTCGCACCGGTTTCGGGTAGGGATTGTTCGAACGTTCCTCGACCGGGATCCTTGCCAGTACCGCGTCGACCTCCGCTGATGTCGTTGCGTCGGAGGTGTTGCCTCTGTCGGTCATGTCAACGGTGTCTCCATGAGGTGGCGGCTCCGCAGTGCTGTTGTCCCGGCTGTCGGATGGCGCTCGGTTTCGGACGGCGGGCCGAGGCGCACCGTTTTGTCCGTCATCAGTCAGATCGGACGGTTCGGCCGATCTATTTAGCACGGCCCGGTTCAGGTTCCGGTCGACGACGACCGTTCGGGCGAGGCGATCCCCGATTCGCTGATGATTCGGGTTCGACACCGCAAACGCATATCCGGTCAGGCCCGGGACCACCAGGGGCATCAGATCGGCGAGTGATGCGATCGTCCGGACCAGATGCCTGACCATCCCGGCCGATCCGCCATCGGCTCGGACAACGCAGAGCCGGAAGATGATCTTGCCCGGCGATCTTCCTCCCGCGAGGCCGGGAATCACGACCCCCACGATGATGCCGGAGAGAACAGCAGCCGCGGTGACGAGCAGCACGGCCGTGGTCGAGAATGCCCACAGCGTGTCACCGAGCAGATGCCCTCGGCTGAGTGGCCCGGTCATCTCCGACAGCGCCGCCTGATCGGTGGATGCGAACGACACCGAGCCGTCCGGCCCTCGGATGGCGGTGACCCGGGTCGAGGTGGCCACCGCGGCTCCGGCTGTCATGACGGCCATTGTCGTGAGATCCACCAGGCCGGCGCTGACACGCCGGTGGAGGAGTGACGGGTCGCCCGTCGATTCGGTCGCTGAACTGGGGCGGCCGTCCACGGTCTTCCTGTCGGCAGGTTTTTGATCGTGGCAAGTGAAAATGGAAATGGCCGCCGCTGCAAAGCCGTTACGCTGCCTGATATGGAAACTCCAGATCCGGAACTGTTCGACAAGATCGTCAACCTCTGCAAGCGGCGTGGCGTCGTGTTTCCCTCGGTTGAGATCTACGGCGGTTTCCGATCAACGTATGACTACGGTCCGGTCGGTGTGCTGATGCTGCGCAACGTGAAGGATGCCTGGTGGCGGTCCATGGTTCAGTTGCGAGCCGATGTCGTAGGAATCGACGCGTCGATACTGTCGCCGCCAGCGGTCTGGGAGGCCTCCGGCCACTTGGCCAACTTCACCGACCCGCTGGTCGACTGCCGCAACTGCGGTGCCCGCCATCGTCAGGACCAGATGGACGATCCCGAGACCTGTCCGACCTGTGGCGAGTCCGGGCAGCTGACCGAGCCGCGCCAGTTCAACCTGATGTTCAAGACCCACTCGGGTCCCGTCGAGAACGAGGGCGCGGTCACCTATCTCCGCCCGGAGACGGCCCAGGGCATGTTCATCAACTTCGCCAATGTGTTGAACACGTCACGCAAGAAGCCACCGTTCGGGATCGCGCAAATAGGAAAGAGCTTCCGCAACGAGATTACGCCTGGAAACTTCGTGTTCCGCACCCGCGAGTTCGAGCAAATGGAACTGGAGTTCTTCGTGCCGCCCGAGGAGTCGGAGCAGTGGTACGAATACTGGTGTGCCGAGCGAATGCAGTGGTACATCGACCATGGAATTCCGGCCGAGAAGCTCCGCCTGCGTCCCCACGACGCGGATGAGCTGAGTCACTATTCGTCGGGGACCAGCGACGTCGAGTTCCTGTTCCCCTGGGGGTGGGGTGAGCTCGAGGGCATCGCCAATCGTGGTTCCTACGACCTCGACCAGCACGCCGCCCACTCCGGTCAGAAACTCGAGTACTTCGATCAGGTCAACGATCGACGCTATGTGCCCCACGTCGTCGAGCCCGCGGCGGGGGCCACCCGCACGATGATGGCGTTCCTGATGGCGGCGTACGACGAGGAGATCGTCAATGACGAGACCCGCACCGTGTTGCGCCTCCATCACCGGATCGCCCCCTACAAGGTGGCTGTTCTCCCGCTCTCGAAGAAGCCGGAGTTGACCGAACCGGCCCGTGAACTCCTCGCCGCCCTGCAGCCCCACTGGATGGTCGACTACGACGAGACGCAGGCGATCGGCAAGCGGTATCGCCGCCAGGACGAGATCGGCACGCCGTACTGCATCACCTTCGACTTCGACTCGCTCGACGACAAGGCGGTCACGATCCGTGAACGTGACACGATGGAGCAGGTGCGCCTGCCCATAACCGATGTCGTCGGCTGGCTCCGCGAGAAACTGGACTAGCCCTTCTGGCCGTGCCCATGGGGAGGATTCCTCCCCCTGACCAGGCACTTTTGCGTGGCTTGTTGCTGTAGGTTGATGGAGCGGTGGCTTCCCGGGCGTCAGCCTCGGCATGTCACCGCGTCGTGCCGAATCGACATGAAATCAATTGCAGGTGGAGCATTCGGCTGAGCAGAGGAGAAGCAATGAGTATCACACCCGCCGAGGTGGACACGACCGATGCGGTGGTCGTGACGGGTGGTCTGGGTTTCATCGGCTCGTTCGTGACCGATGCGTATCTCGCGTTGGGCCGCAAGGTCGTGATCATCGACTCGATGGTCAGCTCGGTGATCTCAACCGAACCCTATGACACCAACCCCAACTGCACTGTCATGAAGATCAGCGTCGAGGAGTATTTCGCCAGTGGAGGCGGTTTCATCGGCGCCGAGCGTGTGGTCCATGCCGCATCGCTGGTCGGCCCGGCCGGTATTCTCCGGTTCGCCGGGCGACTCGGCCACGACATCGTCGAGGCGTGTCAGCTGGTGGTCGAGGAGTGCATTCGCTGCGACGTGCCCATGGTCGACTTCTCGTCGGCCGAGGTGTACGGCCGATCGGGGCAGCTGGCCGAGACCGACACCATCGAGGTTCCCGTCGACTATTCGGTACGGATCGAGTACGCCATCGCCAAGACATTGACCGAGGCGATCGTGGCCAACTCCCGCCACCGCGGTCTGCGGGCCATCGTCATCCGCCCGTTCAACGTCACCGGGCCCCGCCAGTCGGAGATGGGTGGTTTCGTGGTGCCGACGTTCGTGCAGCAGGCCCTCCAGGGCGACGAGATGACCGTGTTCGCCACCGGCGAGCAGCTGCGGTCGTTCCTGTCGGTCAGCGATCTCACCCGATTCATCGTCGAGCACATGGACGAGGCGCTCGAATCCGGTCAGCTGATCTACAACATCGGCAACCCGGACAACGAGATCACGGTCCGCGGTCTCGCCGAGCTGGTGCGCCAGATCACGGAGTCGTCGTCGGAGATCATCTACGCCGACGCCAAGAAGATCCACGGCGACCTCTACGAGGAGGCGGAGTCATTCCAGAAGAACCCGGTTCTCGTCAATGCCCCCGCCGTCGGCTGGAAGCCCCAGGTCGACCTTCGTGAGCTGATCCAGGAAACGATCGACTACTACCGCCCGATCGTGGCCTCCCGGCAGACCGCCGCCTGATGCCCAACCTCGCGGACCTTCACCGGGTCCTGATCATCGCCCCCCACGCCGACGACGAAGCGCTCGGCTGCGGGGGTTTGATGGCGCGCCTGGCCGATCAGGGTTCGGCGGTGCGGGTCCTGTTCATGACCGTCGACGGTTTCCACCACTACGGTCTGGAAGGTGGCACCACCTACCAGCAGCGGCTCGACGAGATCGCCGAGGTGGCCAAGATCCTCGAGTTCGACTGGGACGTCGTCTACGGCGATCAGGACCTGATCGAGAAGCTCGACACCGTTCCGAAGCGTGACATCGTCGACCGCTTCGAACAGGAGATCAACGCTTTCGAACCCGACGCGGTCGTGATTCCCTCCGGCGACGACTACGACCAGGATCATGTCGTGACCTTCGACACCGCACTGGCCGCACTTCGCCCGATCGCCCCGGTGTTCGGCAAGTGGCTGGTGCCCACGGTTCTGGTCTACGAATCGCCGAAGATCATGTGGTGGCGTTCGGACATTCCGCGCCCGGAGGTGTTCGTCGACATCTCCGAGGTTCTCGACCGTAAACAACAGGCCCTGGCCGGCTACGCAACCCAGGCCCGACCGTCGCCTCACATCCGTTCTCCGGAGGCGGTCGAGGCGCTCGCCTGCCTGCGGGGCAAGGAGATCGGTGTGGAGTACGCGGAGGCCTACAAACTCCTGCGCGCCGTCCTCTGAGCGCTCGCCACTCACGTCCCCCCTGGCCGGGGGCTGGTGGGTGACCGCCGGCCCCACCGTGTAGTTTTGGTGCTCTGTGGGGATCGTCGACGAAGATGTGGCCAGGGTTCGAGATGACAGTGACATCGTCGCGGTCGTCACCCAGTACACCCAGCTTCGGCGGGTCGGGCGGCGATTCTCGGGCCTGTGCCCGTTCCACGCCGAGAAGACGCCCTCGTTCTCGGTCAACCATGAGGAGGGCGTTTATTACTGCTTCGGCTGCGGCGTGGGCGGTGACGTCATCACGTTCGTCCGGGAGAAGGAGCAACTTGACTTCGTCGGCGCCGTCGAATGGCTGGCCAACAAGTTCAACATCAGCCTGCGCTACACCGACTCCAACGAGGGGGAGAGCAGGAAACGTCGATCACGCCTCCAGGATGCCGTGGCTCAGGCCGTGGAGTTCTACCACGATCGTCTCCTGTCGGCGGCCGACGCCGGCGCCGCACGCAGCTATCTGCGCCAACGGGGCTATGACGGCGACATCGTTCGCCGGTTCAAGATCGGATGGGCCGGCAACGATTGGGACCTGCTGGCCCGGTCGTTGAAGCTGTCGAACGACGATCTCACCGACTCGGGCCTGGGATTCGTCAACCGGCGGGGTCGACAGCAGGACGCCTTCCGCAGCCGGGTCATGTTTCCCGTGTTCGACGCGCAGGACCGTGCGGTCGGTTTCGGCGGCCGCAACATGCCCGGGGCCGAGGGGCCCAAGTACAAGAACTCGTCGGAGTCTTCGGTCTACGCCAAGAGTCGCCTGCTGTACGGGTTGAACTGGGCCAAGACCCAGGTCGTGGAGGCCGACGAGGTGGTGGTCTGCGAGGGCTACACCGACGTGATCGCCTTCTTCACCGCCGACATGGCCCGGGCGGTGGCCACGTGCGGCACCGCCCTGACCGATGACCACGTGAAGCTGCTGCGCCGGTTCGCCCGCCGGGTCGTGCTGGCATTCGACGCCGACTCGGCCGGACAGAACGCCGCCGCCCGTTTCTACGAGTGGGAGCGGGCCCACGATCTCGATGTCGCTGTGGCCGATCTACCGCCGGGCGTTGATCCGGGAGATCTCGGTCAGAACGATCCGGAGCGTCTGCGCAAGGCGGTTTCGGAGGCCCGACCGTTCCTCGAGTTTCGAGTGGAGCGGGTGCTCAGCAGCGCCGACCTCGGGTCGGCCGAGGGTCGGGCGCGGGCGGCCGATGCCGCGCTGGGGATGATCGCCGAGCATCCGGATCCGCTGGTCCGTGACCAGTACGTGATCAACGTGGCCACCCGCTGCCGTCTCGATGTCGATCTGGTGCGGTCTCAGCTCGGTAACCGGGGAAAGCCCGGCTCGGCGGCCGGTTCGGCCTCGTCGGTATCGGCCGGGGCCACGACGAACACCGGTACCCGGCCGATCCTGCGGGAAGGACCGGAACTGGAGGCGTTGAAGCTGGCGGTCCAGGACCGGTCGCTGCTGTCCGGTCTCGTCGTCCCCGAGTTGTTCACCGATGAGCTGGCGGCCACGGTCTTCGATCTGCTGGGCCGTCACGAGAAGCTGCACGAGGTGATCGACACCGGCGGACCGGAGGTCGGCGAGTTGGTGCAGCGACTGTCGGTGGAGGAGACGCTCGCGACGCCGATCGAGGTGGCGGGCCGGCTGTGGGAGCCGTATCTGGACCGCCTCATGTCGGATTCGAAGGCCGCGCTGGCCACGGTCCCCGACTCGGAGCGTCCAGAGACCTTCACCCGCCTGGCGCAGGAGCACACGTGGTTGCGACTCAAGCTGGAGGAGGTCCGCGATCCATCCCGACAGGCACGGGCCATAGCAGACTTGCTAGTTTGGATTGAGGCCCCCGAAGGCGAGGAGCAGAGTTGAGCGACAAGCCGGCGCAATCGACCTGGACGACGATCGAGGAGTACACCCCTCGGTTGTTGTTGCGGGCGAAAGCCGGTCGTCCCCTGAACATGGACGATGTCGTCGCCGTGATGCCCCGGGTCGAATTGACGCCCGATGTCCTGGCCGAGATACGCGATTTCATGTCCGCCAACTCGATCCCGTTCGACGAGGAACCGGTTGACGTCAGCGAACTCGACAGCATTCGGGTCCGTCGTCGCCGGCGCACGGCCGACCCGGCCCAGGCCGCCGCGGCGGCGATGGCCCGAGCCAGTGGTTCGTCGGATCCCGTCCGCATGTACCTGAAGGAGATCGGCAAGGTCCCGCTGCTCAGCGCAGCCGAAGAGGTCTCACTGGCCAAGCGAATCGAATCGGGATCGTTGGCCGCCGATCAGATGGCCGAGTTGATCGAAACGGGGGAGTGGCAGGGCACCGCGGCCGACCAGCAGCGGCGCCTGCGCCGCGCCGTCGCCGACGGTGAGGCCGCCGGGCAGGATCTGACCGCCGCCAATCTCCGGCTGGTGGTGTCGATCGCCAAGCGTCATGTCGGCCGGGGGGTGCAGATCCTCGATCTGATCCAGGAGGGCAACCTGGGTTTGATGCGGGCGGTGCAGAAGTTCGACTACACGAAGGGCTTCAAGTTCTCCACCTACGCCACCTGGTGGATCCGCCAGGCCATCACGAGGGCCATTGCCGACCAGTCCCGCACCATCCGGGTGCCGGTGCACATGGTCGAGTCGATCAACAAGGTGCTGCGGGCCCAGCGGATGCTCGGATCCCGGCTGGAGCGTGATCCCACGGTGCCCGAGCTGGCCAAGGAGGTCGACCTGCCGCCGGAGAAGGTGGAGGAGATCCTGCGTATCGCGTCCCAGGATCCGCTGTCGCTCGACACCCCGGTCGGCGACGAAGACGACACGTCGATGGCCGACTTCATCGCCGACAAGGGCGCCGCCCCGCTCGACGTGGCGGCCCGCAAGCTCCTGGAGGAGGCGGTGAAAGACGTGCTCGACGATCTCTCCGAGCGTGAGGCCGAGGTCGTCCGTCTGCGTTTCGGGCTCGACGACGGCCGTCCCCGCACCCTGGAGGAGGTCGGCAAGGAGTTCGGCGTGACCAGGGAGCGGATCCGCCAGATCGAATCGAAGACCTTGGCCAAGCTCCGCCACCCTCTTCGCAGCGACCGCCTCCGCGACTATCTCGACTGACCAGCGTTCAGGCCGCCGAAATGACTTCCGTGCGCTCACGGCACCGAAAGCGGTGCCTGGAGCGCACAGAAGCTTGTTGAGGGCGGTTGGAACGGCCAAAAAGGTGATCGGCTCGGGGGCGAAACTTGATATCCTGACGTTCGCCAATCCGGGGTAGCTCAGTTGGCAGAGCAACTGACTGTTAATCAGTGGGTCGTGAGTTCGAGCCTCACCCCCGGAGCCACCGCCCTACCAGGCAAAACGCCCGCTTCACCATCCGGGGAGCGGGTTCACTTTCGCCCACAATCCAGGATTCATCCAGGAAACCGCCGTTTCGAGCGACCGCTTTATCCTTCCAGCGTCTCCGGTTTCTCAACAGGCTGAAGCCATCTCCCTGCGTTTCGGTGTTCAGCGCACCCGAAGTGCTCAAAGACCACCTGACGGTCGGTCTGGGCGGCCGGGTTCGAGCACGCGCCCCAATCGAGGCCCCACGTGCCGGTGAGAGGTATCCAGAAGGTACACAAACCGCATTGAGGGCCATCGACAGATCCCGATGCCTCTGACCATCGATCACCGGTCTTTCGATGGTGGTCCTTGCGATACATGTTCGGCTTGGGCATCAGAGCCCAGTGTTGCCGACGGCGACCCCACTGGCATGGATATTCCTCCGCTGTATCGGCTCAATTCGACAGTAGGTCGCCTATGGCGATCGCCAGCGCTCGGTCGGCTTCTGCGATCTGGCCCGTGTAACTCCGGCTCGCCACAGCCGGATCATGCCTGGCGCAGACAGTATGCGGTTGATACGTCATCCAGGATCTAATCCAGGAAACTGGACGAACGGATGTGCACGATCGGATACCAGGTCACCATTGGATCTACCGAATCGCAGGCGTGCGAAGCGTCAGCGCCAGGCAAGGAACACCCCCAACATTTCTGTTAATCAGTGGGTCGTGAGTTCGAGCCTCACCCCCGGAGCAGAAGCGGGCCGAGGGCCTGACCAACGAGAGCGCGGCCGGATCACGGGCCCGCGACGAGTCAATTCACACCCAAGGCCTCGGCGGCCGCTCGTGCTCCCTCCACCCGGTTCGTGATCTTTTGAAACGCAATGTCGCGGGCGAAGTCGGGTGAGCCGTGGTTCGGTTTCTCGTCGATGCTGAACGGTGAGAACCCGCAGTCATCCGTGGCCGCCAAACGTTCCTTCGGTATGTAGTTGGCGGCCGTGACGAGTGCATCCCGGACCTCCTCGGGTGACTCCACTCTCGGGTTGAGAGGGTTGATGACCCCGATGTAGCACATCTGGGCAACGCCGTCGGCGTCCTCCCGACTGTGCGTTCCCACCAACTCGTACACGGGTTCCTTGTCGCGCTCACTGGCCAGTTGGATGAGGAAATAGCCGGCGTTCATCTTGAACATCTCGGGGAGCAGGTTCACGTAGGGAACATCTGCGCTGTGAACGGCGTCGCGGTCACCGCCCGGGCAGGTGTGGACACCGATGTTGGCTCGCTCTTCGGGGGTGAATCGGGCGAACACGCGATTGTTCAGTTCGATGAAGTGGGGCAGGAGGCCCCGACCGGTCCACGGGTTGCGGGGATCGGCCCGAGTGGCGAGTCGTCCTTCGGTGAAATCGACCGAGACCCGCTTGGCTCCCGTGGCGAATGCCTGGCGGATGTCCTTCTCGCACTCGTCAACCAGATCGGCCTCGAAGTCATCCCGAGAGTAATCGGGGATTTCATCGTCGAGCGGATAGAGCAGCGCCAGCATCGAGGGTGCGATCACCGCCTGCTTCATCGGCTTCGTGGCGTACCCGATCGACTTGGCCAGTGTGTCGGCGGCGTAGGTCTTGTATCGGAACGGACCTTTCGCCAACCGTGGAAGCTGGCGGCCGTGGCCGTCGGAGAAGATGGCGAAGTACTGGCCGCCGTCGCCGGCGAGCGTGTCAGCCAATCCTGTGCCGGCCAGCGTGTCGGTGATGGCGTAGGTGGCGAAGCTGGACCAGCGCTGCTCACCGTCGGACACGATCGGCTGACCAGTGGCCTCCATACGCTCGATCGATTCCTTCGCCGCCGCATCCTGTTTCTGCTCGAGATCGTCCCGGCTGATTTCGCCTGCGTCGTAGGCGGCGTACGCGTTCTGCAACGTCGTCGGGCGCGGAAGAGAACCAACGTTCTCCACCGGAATCCCGGTTTCGGTCCTCGGGTCGTAGTCGGACATCACGAATCCCCTCTCGGCTCCCGTTGGAACCGGGCCGCCGTCTCGATGCCCGCATGTTGAACCTACTCGCGACGTCAGCCCGGGATCAAGGGGTTGGAGGATCTCGTGCTATTCCTGGCTTGCTTCTCCAGCGCCCTCCTTGTCGGCGTGCGATACTGACCGGGTGATGAGGCTGTCGCTGCTTGGCACGACACAACTGACGGCTTCCGAGGGGCAACGCATCGAGATCGGATCGAGGCGCCAACGGCAGCTGCTGGCGGTCCTCGGGTTGCACCGGGCTCGGGTCGTCGACGTTGATCGGCTGGCCACGTTCGTCTGGGGTGATGGCGCGCCCGGCGATCCGGCGGCTGCGATACAGACGCTGGTGTCGCGCTTGCGCCGCCTGCTGTCCGACCCGTTGGTGATCGAGACCAGCCGCAACGGGTACGTTCTCGGCTGCCCTGAGGCCAACCTCGATTTGACCCGTTTCCAGCAGCTGGTTGACCAGGTCCGAACAGAGCCATTGGCGAGACGCCCGGAGCTGGCGGTCGAGGCCCTCGAGCTGTGGCTCGGCACACCGCTGTCCGATCTTGATCATCCTGACATCGAGGCCGAACGACAGCGTCTCCTCGAACTGCGGGTGGAGGTGACCGAATCGCTGGCGGAGTCGCTCTGTCGGCTCGGTCGACACGCCGAGGCCGTCGAGGTGGCCGGCCAGGTCGTGCGTGAGCACCCCTACCGGGAGCGCCCGGTGGCCACACTCATGCAGTCGCTCTACGCCACGGGACGTCAGGCTGACGCGTTGACCGCGTTCGCCGACCTCAGAACCCGGTTGCTCGACGGTCTCGGCGTCGATCCGTCGACCGAGCTCAGGGACGTGGAAATGGCCATCCTGCGACAGGATCTTGACGTCGGCCCGTCGGCCGGAGACACGCCGGCGGACGTCGCTGCTCATCCGACGGATAGTCGAGAGCCAGCGGCAACCGATCTGACCGGCGACATCGTCGAGGTGCGGGGAAGATCCGCCGGTACCACGTCGAAGGAGCTGTCGGACAGGGCCGACCCGTCGCCGAGTCAACACATCCGGATGTGCACCACGCCCGACGGCACGAGTCTGGCCTACGCCGTGTCCGGAGACGGCCCGCCGCTGGTCAAGGCCGCCAACTGGATGACCAACCTCGACTACGACTGGCTGTCGCCGGTGTGGCGGCATTGGAACGTGGGCCTCAGCCGGCACCATACGCTGGTCCGCTACGACGAGCGGGGCTGCGGGATGTCGGACTGGCAGGTCGAGCGATTCACCTTCGACGCCTGGGTCGACGACCTGGCCGCCGTCGTCGACGCCGTCGGTCTCGACCGGTTCCCCCTGCTCGGCGTCTCCCAAGGTGGTGCCGTGGCGATTGCCTACGCCGTGCGCCACCCGGAGCGGGTCAGCCGGTTGGTGCTGTTCGGCGCCTACCCGGAGGGCCGGGCCGTTCGCGCCGAGACCGTGGAGGAGAAGCGGGAGGCGGACCTGCATCTCGAGTTGGCCTGGGCCGGTTGGGGCACCAGCGAACCAACGTTCCGCCAGGTCTTCACCTCACAGTTCATGCCCGAAGGTACCCAGGAGCAATGGGAGGCGTTCAACGAGCTGCAGCGCCAGACGTGCTCAGCCGAGAACGCCGTGCGGTTCATGGAGATCTTCGCCTCGATCGACGTGGTGGAGTCGGCCCGTCTGGTCCGCTGTCCGACCTTGATCATGCACTCCCGCAACGAGTTGAGGGTGCCCTTCTCATCGGCCCGACGCCTGGCCGCCCTGATCCCTGACAGCCAGCTGGTGCCGCTGGAGAGCAGCAACCACATTCTGCTCGAGACCGAGCCGGCTTGGCCCCGTTTCCTCGACGAACTCGAGGGGTTTCTGGCCGCTTGATCGTCGTCTACCGTCTGACTCGGTCGGTCGACGGCGGGGTGGAGGGGCGCCACGGGAGTTGGTCGACGATGTCGAGCAGCTTCGGCGGCAGCGTTGGGTAGTGGCTGGACGCACAGTGACGCACGGCCACGAGACGATGGCCGACGTCACTCGACGCCGCCCCGTTCACCGCCGCCAGGTAGGTGATGAGAACGGCGGCGCACCCGTCGAGCGAGAAGCGATAGTGGTCGTATCCCGCCAGTGCGGCGAGCGTCGGTTCATCGATCTCGGCCTCGAACCACTCGACTCCCATACCGGCAACAGTACGGTCCGGTCCTGTCAGACCTCTGCCCTGGCCTGACTGTCAGACGACAGCGAGCTGAAAGCCGCGGGACCAGAGGCTGAAAGCGCCGGTTGGCATCGTGGACATCATGGTCTCAAGCCAGACAACGCCCTCCGACCCGACCGTCGACTCCGCCTCCGAGCCCGACTCCGACCCCCGCGTTGACACCTTGCCCGGAACGGCGGCGGCGCCACTCCTGCTCGCCGCCGCCGTCGGCGCGGCCGTGGCACTGTCGCTCGGTGTCTACGGACGCGTCCACACTCCCACCGGTGGCACGGTCTTCGACTTCGGGTTCCCGACACTGCTCTCGATGAAGGCGTGGTTCACCACCGCAGCGGCCGCGCTCGGTGTCGGCCAAGCCGTCTCGGCGGCCTGGCTGTGGGGGCGCCTGCCCGGAGTGGGTCCGGCCCCGTCGAGTCTGGCCACCTGGCATCGTTGGCTGGGCACCATCGCCTTCTTCTTGACCCTGCCCGTGGCCTACCACTGCCTGTGGGCATTGGGTTTTCAGGACACGACCGCCCGGGTGCTGACACATTCGCTGCTGGGCTGCGCCTTCTACGGCGCCTTGGCCGCAAAGTTGCTGCTGCTTCGCTCCGATCGCCTTTCAGGGTGGACGCTTCCCGCGGCCGGAGGACTGCTGGTGATGACGCTCACCGGGATCTGGTTCACGTCATCACTCTGGTTCTTCACCACGATCGGCTTTCCCGGCGTCTGACGGACGAGCTCAGCACAATGCACCCGCCCCCCGGGCACCCACCAGACCGCCCCGCCGCCCATTGGCCATCCCGGCCGCAATCCCACATTCGGAGGAATCCCATGAATCGGAAACTCACACCCACCTTTGCGCTGATCATCGCCGGCGCCCTCGCCGCAGGGATCGGCCTCGCCCGCCCGTCGAACGCTGCTCCCCAGCCCGCCGAATCTGTCGCCGCCGAGCAGATTGCCACCGATGATGCCGCAGCTGAATCCGGTGGCGACGGCGGCTACCGAACCGGCACGAGAACCGGGAACCGGGGCGGAACAGCGGCACCGGCTCCCGCCGCCGACGACGCCGGCCAGGCTGCAGGAGCGGCCGCCGAGCCTGACGCCGTCGCGGCGGCCACGATCACCATCGAGGGGTTCGCGTTCGACGGACCGGAGTCGGTGGCGCCGGGGGCGACGTTGACGGTCACCAACCTCGACGGTTCGCCGCACACACTGACCTTCCGCTCGGCCGAAGTCGACACCGGAACCCTGGAGGCGGGCGCCACCACCACCGTGACGGCGCCGGCCTTCCCCGGCATCTACGACTACTTCTGTGCCATCCACCCGTCCATGCAAGGACAGCTGATCGTCACGGGCTGAACCGGAGCCGGCGCCCGCGTCGGCCGTCCATTCGAGAACCGTTTTGACCGTTCGCTACGAACCGCACACACACAAGCAACCAGGAGAAAGACAATGTACACCCGACTAGTGGCCGTGGCCGTTGGCCTCGCCCTCACGCTCGCCGCCTGCGGCGACAGCGGCACGGAACCTGTGGCCGCACCAACCGAATCCGAAGCGGCTACAGCGCCCGCCGCGGCCCCGGCCGATCCCGCCACCGTCGACGTTCTGGCCGGCGACTCCAACCTCGGTCCCGTCCTCGTCGGTCCCGACGGACGAACGCTGTACGGCTTCACCAACGACGTCGACGCCATCAGCACCTGCTACGGAACCTGCGCCGACGCGTGGCCGCCGGTACTGGTATCGGACGACTGGACAGCCGGCCCCGGACTCGACTTCGGCATCTTCGCCACCACCGTCCGGGAGGACGGTAGCCGTCAACTGGTCGCCGGCCGCTGGCCGCTCTACTACTTCGCCGGCGACGCCGTCCCCGGCGATGTTCAGGGCCAGGGTTCAGGCGATGTCTGGTTCGCCGTCGATCACGGTGGACTCCTGATCGAGGCGACCGGCTCCGCCGCCGACGCAAGCGGAGATGCAGCGGCCGCCGAAGGCGATGTCGAGGCCGACATTGACGCGGCAGCGATCGTCGGCACCGGCTCGACAGATCTGGGTGACGTGCTCGTCAACGGCGACGGCCTCACCCTCTACGGCTTCCTCAATGACCGGGATGCCGGCGGCCCGAGCTGCAACGACGACTGCGCCGACGCATGGCCACCCCTGATCGTCGACGGCGACGAACTCCCGGCCGATCTCGACCCCGAGGTCTTCTCGCTCATGGCTCGTGACGACGGTTCCCTGCAGCTCGCAGCCGGCATCTGGCCGCTCTACCTCTTCGCCGGCGACGCCGAGGCCGGCGACATCCAAGGCCAGGGTTCGGGCGACGTCTGGTTCGCGGCGGCACCCGACGGAACGCTGATCGGCGTACCGGGGGCCACCGCGGCGGAAGAGGCCGAGACGAACGACGGGTACTGATCGTTCACCGAACAACAGTCTTCGTCGATCGCATTCGCTGTCGGCGGACCAATCAGTCGCCGGTCGGGATTGCCCCCTTGTCCCGACCGGCGACTGGCGCGTTCATCAACGTCTTCACTCGTTTTCCTCGCCGTCCGGCTCGTCGACCCGGTCCGATCGACCGAAGATCCCGGGCTGCCACGCGCCGGTCGCCAGAAGCGCCCACAGAACCAATACCGGCTGGAACAGCAGGCGAACAAAGCGCTCGAGATCGGTGTCGAGTCCGAACGCGTCGGTTCCTTCGACGAACTGGGCGATGTTGCCGGGAAGATGGCAACGAAGAACGCGGCGACGATCCAGCCAACCAGCTTCCGGTGTCGAGCAGCGAACAACAGCGCCAGTCCCAGCACAATCTCGACGACACCCGACCCCACGACCACCAGGTCGGCATCGACCGGAAACCAGCCCGGCACCTGGGCCCGGAACTCCTCGCGGCTGACACTGAGGTGCGCGACGCCCGCTCCGACGAGAACCAGTCCGAGCAGCCAGCGACCGAGGGTGCGGATGAGGTCGACCACATGGCCACACTACTTGGCCGAGCCCGAAGGATTATCATCGTTCGATGGCCACCGACGTCTTGGCCGCCGAGCTGGTCGCCCCGGGGCGGCTCGAGCTGAGGCGCTACCCCTACCCGCAGCAACTCGAACCCGGGGCGGTGCTGCTCCAGATGCTGGCTTCGGGGATCTGTGGCACCGACAAACACACGTACCGCGGTGAGACCGAGCAGTACGCCGGCACCGATCACGCCTCGTCGACCACCGTTCCCCATCATCCAGGGTCATGAGAACGTCGGGCGTGTGGTGGCGGTCGGCACCGGCGGAGCGGCGGCGTTCGACGGCACGCCTTTGGAATCGGGCGATCGGGTGGTTCCAGCCCCCAACCGTGCCTGCGGCGACTGCCACTACTGCAGAAACGACTTCCCCTACTACTTCTGCCGCAACCTGGAGAACTACGGAAACTCGCTGACGTCGGCTGAACCTCCGCATCTGTTCGGCGGCTGGGCCGAGTACCTCTATCTCCGAGCCGGAACGCCGGTGTTCAAGGTTCCAGAGTCGCTGCCGACCGACGTGGCGGTGTTGACCGAGCTGTTCGCCGTCACGCACAGTCTGGAGCTGGTGAGGGCGGCGTCCCGTCCCGGTGGTTTCGCTCCCGGCGACACCGTCGTTGTCATGGGTGCGGGCCCCGTTGGTCTCGTGCACGCGGCCAAGGCGGCGATCATGGGTGCCGATCGGGTTATTGCCGTCGACCCCCACCAACGACGCGCCGAGCTGACGGCCGAGTTGGGGGCAACCGACGTTGTGGCGGCCACCGCCGATGACCCGTCGCTCGTCGGGCGGATCCGCGATCTCACCGACGGTCGTGGCGCCGACGTCGTCGTCGACGCAACCGGGCACCCCGCCAGTTTCGGTCCCTCGCTCGACCTCCTGCGAGACGGCGGCACCCTCGTGGAGGTCGGGGCATTCGTGGACCTGGGGCCCGTGCCGGTGAACCCGGCCGCCGTGCTCGGACGAAACCTGACCATCATCGGCGTCGCCGGCGAGGACTCCAGGGTCTATGACCGCACACTCGACATGCTCGACCGCCACCAGCACGAGGTCCCGTTCGAACGAGCCGTCACCCACCGGTTTCCACTGGAGGAGGCGGAGACCGCGATGCACACCGCGCTCGGGGCCGGCGACGCGATGAAGGTGCTCATCGGACCGCCGTCGACATCGGCTCGCTGACGTCGGACGATGAGCGACGACGACAGGTCCCACTGGGACGAGCGTTTCAGTACGCGGGAACCGGTGCGGATCGATCACGTCGCCCCGCCGAGTGGCTTCGCCGATCACGTCGGTCTGTTCCCGACGACGGGCAGGGCGCTCGATATCGCCTGTGGTGAAGGCGTCGGGTCGGTCTGGCTGGCCCGTCGAGGTCTGGACGTGACCGGATTCGACGTGTCGCCGGTGGCTCTCGAGCGCGCCTGGTGGCTGGCCGAGCAGGCCGGCGTGGACGCACACTGCCGGTTCCGGGTGACCGATCTCGACGATGGTCTTCCGGCCGGCCCGCCGGTCGACCTCGTGTGCTGCCATCTGTTCAGGAACCCCGATCTGTACCCGGCGATGGCCGCCCGCCTGTCGCCCGGTGGGCTGCTGGCCGTCGCCGTGC
>CBDCGP010000047.1:0-13976 GCA_965216655.1 Acidimicrobiales bacterium | reverse complement strand
GCTGTGTCCTCGATCGTGACGATCCGTTCGGACGCCGCGATGTGGGCGCTCAGCGAGTTGAGCAGCGTGGTCTTACCGGAGCTCGTGGCACCGACGACGAGGATCGACCGGTGGGATCCAACGAGGCCGGCCAGTAGCTCGGCGACCTCGGGTGGCCCGAACGCAGTGAGCGGAAGTGTGCGGTCGGCGAAGCGCCGGACCGACAGCACCGGCCCGTCGATCGCCAACGGTGGGGCCACCACGTTGACTCTCGACCCGTCGGGCAGGCGGGCGTCGACGATCGGATTCAGGCGCGACAGTTGGAGCCCGAGCGGACCGAGCATTCGCTCGATGATCAGGTCGAGCTCGCCTCGGGGGAGGCGCTCGTCGATCGGTTCAAGCCTGCCGTGGCGCTCCACCCAGATCGATCCGGGACCGTTGATCATGACTTCGTTGACGTCGGGCGCGGTGAGGAGGCGATCGACGACGCCAAGACCTGCGATCTTCGACCGATCGGCCCGGGCGAGGCCCTCGGCTTCAGCTGATGACAGCAGCGGGTCTCGTCGCCGGATCAACTCGATCCACGCCGATTCGGACAGCGCCTCCGGCCGCAGCGGTCCCGAGCCGGCTCGGCCGAGACGCTGTCGGTTCGACATCGACCGCTCGGACCACCAGGACCGCCCGGATGACGGGTCACGGGTAGGCGGGGCCGTCATCGCGCCGCCCGCCGGCCGGTTGCCGCCGCCGGCGCGTTGACCGCCAGCGGCAGGCGGGCCAATGCCCGAGGAAGCCGCCGGGTGAGCAGGCCGGCGTCGACAGCACGAGCGACCGCTGGATCCCACCGTACGGTGGTGACCGGTGCCCGGAGTGCGACGGACACGTCGTTGATTCGCAGCGCCCGGTCGGGTTCGGCCACCACGATCACGTCGTCGGCCACGGGAAGATCCATGGCGGCGGCGACCGACAGATAGCAGAGCCTGGTCACCAGCGTCGAGCGCTCCGCCACCGCGCCGATCGGAGCCAAGGCCGCCACCGATACGCCGCAGGCCACCGACGCTCCCGTCCGCTGGACGCCCAGGTCGACGATGACGGGACGGTCGTCGGCGGCGAGGAGGTGGGCGAGCAACGTCAGCCGTTCACCGAGATCGACCACCGGACCGGGAGCCGTGTCGACGACCGCACGTTGATCGGAGGCCCGGAGCGGTAGCAGCGCGAGTCCGTCGGCAACCGGCAGCTCGAGGCGGGTCAGCGCGTCGGGCGGGGGATTGGGGTGACGAAGCCAGCGCACGAGTCCGGGACCGGCCGGCTCGACACCAAGAATCCGTGCCAGGTCGCCACCGGCCAGGTCGACCAGCAGCACCGGCGCACGGCGGGCCATGAGCATCGCCGCTGAGGCAGCCACGACCGAACACCCGCTGCCACCCTTGGCCGCCCAGAGACACCACACCACTACGCCACCGCCTCGCACTCCAGTGAATGACCTGCTTGGAGTGGAGGGGCCCACGAGCGGCGTGCAACAAGCGCCGTTCTCACACGTTACCCGCATATAGCAGTAGGCAACAACCAAACCCCCACAAAACCACGTTCTGTGCCTGTGAACTCCCGGAAGTTGGAGCTCACAGGCACGGAAAGGGAGCATGGCCAACCGGGTAGGGTGGTCGGCCGTGGCCAGATTGCTGTGGGAGGTCGGCAAGAGAAGCTTTCGCCGGGCCACGACCTACCGGTTGGCCACGGCGGCGGGGGCCTTCGTGAACACGGTGTTCGGCTACGTCCGCGCCGCGGTGTTGATCTATGTGGCCTCGGAGAGCGGTGGCATCGTCCGCGGCTTCAGCGGCGAGGAACTGGCCACGTTCGCGTTCATGTCACAGGGGTTCATCGCCATCGTCGGCGCCTTCCGCGGCCTCGAACTCCCGGCTCGCATCCGTTCCGGCGACATCGAGGTGGACCTCTACCGGCCCGCCGACCTGCAACTGTGGGAGCTGGCGAACTGGCTCGGCGACTCGGCCCTCCAGGTGCTGATGCGAGGTGTCCCCCCGGTCGTGCTCGGTGCGATCGTGTTCGATCTGCGGTGGCCCGATCCGACATGGCACTGGCTGGTGTTCGCGGTGAGCGTCATCGCCGCCACGCTGGTCGGGTTCGCCGTCCGGTTCTGCTCGAACCTGGTCGCCTTCTGGCTACTCGACATACGCGGCGTCGACCAGATGGTCACGATCGCGATCACCTTCTTCGCCGGTCTGATCCTCCCGGTCAATCTGTTCCCGCCGTGGCTCGAGTCGGTGGCCCGGGCGTTGCCGTTCGCGTCGATGATCCAGCTCCCGGTCGAGATCTTCCTCGGCCGGTTCAGCGGCTGGGAGATCGTGTGGGTGCTGACCCAGCAGTTCCTGTGGGCCGCCGCTCTGTTGGGGCTCGGGCGGATGATGCTGGGATCGGCCACCCGCCGCCTCGTGGTGCAGGGGGGATGACGTGATCGTCGACGGTGCACGCCGAGCCAACAGCGCCGACCGGGCCACCCCGGCCCGTAGCGCCGACGTGGCCGCCGAGTTTCGTCTGTACCGACGAATCGTGGCCGCCCGCATCCGGTCCGACTGGCAGTACCGCACCGCGTTCTTCACACTGCTCACGTCGCAGAGCTTGATCATCGTGTTCGAGCTGGTCGCCCTGTTGTTCCTTGTCGACCTGGTGCCGCAGTTCGGAGGTTGGAGTCGGGCCGAGGTGGTGTTCCTCTACGCCATGGCCACCCTGCCGTTCGGGATCGGCGACGTGTTCGTCAGCGAGGTCGAGCTGCTCGCCTACCGCTACGTCCGCACCGGCGACTTCGACTCCGTGCTGCTCCGTCCGACGTCCGCGCTCCTCCAGATCCTGGCCCTCGAGTTCGAGCTGCGCCGGGCCGGGAAGCTGTTGGTGCCATCAATCGCGCTGTGGTGGTCGGCGTCGAATCTCGACGTCGACTGGACGGCCGGGCGGGTCGCGGCGCTGGGCCTGGCGCTGCTCAGCGGTGCGGCGATCTACGGCGGGTTCTGGGTAATCGCCGGTTCGATAACGTTCTGGGCGGTGTCGTCCCGGGAGGCGACCAACGCCCTGACCTACGGCAGCCAGTTCGCCAACCAGTATCCGCTCCACATCTATCCCGGTTGGATTCGGGCCGTGATGGGCTGGGTACTGCCGCTGGCCTTCGTCGCCTACGTGCCCACGATCTCGGTGGCCGGTGCGGCCAATCCGCTCGACCTGCCGGGCTGGTTCGCGGCCACGCCTCCGTTGGTCGCCGTCGTCGTCGGTCTCGTTGCCCGACAGATCTGGCGAACCGGCATCCGCCACTACCAGAGCACGGGGAGCTGATCGTGGCCGGCAGTCCAGACAACGCAGCAACGGCTGCGGCACAGCCGGTGATCGAGGTCGAGGGGCTGAGCAAGACCTACGTCGTCCGGACCCGGGCCGAGGGCCGCAATCCTCTGCGGAGGCGTAAGCAGCTCGTCGACGCCGTGGCCGACGTGTCGTTCATGATCTCGGCCGGCGAGATGGTCGGCTACATCGGCCCAAACGGGGCGGGCAAGTCCACCACGATCAAGATGATCACCGGCATCCTGACCCCCACCGACGGTCGGGCGACGGTGCTCGGTTTGAACCCGAACGCACAGCGTCGCCATCTGGCCCGGCTCATCGGCGTGGTGTTCGGCAACCGGTCGCAGCTCTGGTACGACCTGCCGCTGCGGGACTCGTTCGATCTACTCCATCACCTGTACCGCACCGACCGGGATCGCCACGAGCACAACGTGGCCCAGTTCGTCGAGCGGCTCGACCTCGGGTCGCTGCTCGACACCCCGGTCCGCCAGCTGTCACTCGGGCAACGCATGCGGGGTGAGGTCACCGCCGCGCTGTTGCACGACCCGGCGCTCGTGGTGCTCGACGAACCGACGATCGGGCTCGATGTGGTCTCGAAATACGCAGTGCGGGAGTTCCTGCGGGAGGTGAACCGGGAGCGGGGTACGACGGTGTTGTTGACCACCCATGATCTCGACGACATCGAACAGCTCTGCCCCCGGATGATGATCATCGACCGGGGTCGGGTGCTGCTCGACGGGCCGGTCGCCGGCTTCAAGGCCGAGCACGGCACCGAGCGAACGGTCGTCGTCGACCTGGTCGAGGCCGGCGAACCGCTGGAGCTGCCCGAGGCGGTCGAGGCCACGGTCGTGCGGGTCGACGGTCCCCGCCAGTGGCTACGCTTCGATCGGCGCACCACCACGGCCGCGGCGGTGATCGCCGCCGTCACGCAGGCAGCCCCGGTGCGGGACGTGGCCATCGAGGAGCCCGACATCGAGGAGCTGATCCACCGCCTCTACCGCGACCGCGGCATCAGCTCCTGACCCCCCGCCGGAGGGAGGGTCAGAGGGTGTTGAGGGCGTCCTCGATGCCCTTGTGGAAGGTCGGGTAGGCGTAGATCATCGACCGGAGCGTCGACAGTGGCAGCTCGGCGTGCACCGCGAGAGCCAGCAGACCGAGCACCTCACCGCCGGTCGGACCGACCGAGGTTGCGCCGACGAGCACGTCGCGGTCGGTGTCGACCACCAGCTTGATGAAGCCCTCGTTGCCCTTGGCGTGGAGCCAGCCCCGCGCCGTCTCCCCCACCTTCTTGAACCCGACGGCGACCGACAGACCGGCCTCCCGGGCCTCGGCCTCGGTCTTGCCGACGGCGCCGACCTCGGGGTCGGTGAACGTGACGGCCGACAGAGCGTCGAGGTTGAGCGGCTCGACGTCGCGCCCCAGGATGTCGGCCACGACGACATCGGCCTGGCGGATGGCGAGGTGGGTGAACAGACCGTCGCCGGTGATGTCGCCGACGCCCCACACGCCGTCGGTGACCCGCTGATATCCGTCGGTCTCGAGGAATCGGGCCTTGGGATCGAGGCCGTGATTGGCCACGCCGAGCTCGTCGAGGAACGTCCGACGACCGGCGGCCACCAGCAGCTTCTCACCGGTGATCTCGGTTCCGTCGGGCATGGTCACGGTGAAGGATTCGTCGGCGTAGTCGATCCGCTCGGCGAACTGGCCGGTGTGGACCACGATCCCTTCGGCCTCGAAGACCTCGCGCAGGGTTTCGCCGGCCTCCGGTTCGTTGCGGGGCAGTAAGCGGTCCTCGCCCTCGATGACGGTGACCGACACGCCGAAGCGGGCCATGACCTGGGCCAGTTCGGCGCCGATCGCTCCCCCGCCGAGCACGATCAACGACTCGGGCAGTTCCTTGGCCTCCACGATCTCGTGGTTGGTCCAGTAGGGCGTGTCGGCCAGGCCGGGGATCGGCGGCACGGCGGCCTGGGTGCCGGTGGCGATGACGATGCCGCGGCCGGCCCGGTAGCTGGTGCCGTCGACCTCGACGACGCCGGGGGCGGTGATGGTGGCGTACCCTCGCACGAAGGTCCCGCCCTTTCCGACGAATCGATCGACGGCCACGGTGTCGTCCCAGTTGTCGGTGGCCTGCTCCCGGATCCGCTGGGCAACATGCCGCCATTCAGGGGTGGCGGAGGCCGTGCCGGCCAGGCCTTCCACCCGCCCGGTCTCGGCCAGCAGATCGGCGGCCCGGATCATCATCTTCGAGGGAATGCATCCCCAGTACGGGCATTCGCCGCCGACCAGGTTGCCCTCGATGCCGACGACGTCGAGTCCGGCCTCGGCCAGCTGACCCGCGGCGGCCTCACCACCCGGTCCGAGTCCGATGACCACAACATCAACCTCGATGTCGGTCTGGGTTTGCGACATGATCCTCACTCCTTGGCGTTAGGCGATGACTGACAAACCGCTCACCGTGTTCGAATCTTCCCGTGTCGATGCGCACTGTCCATGAGCACTGAAAATCAGCTATCTTCACTCCTAAGCGCGGAAGGGGCGGACCTCCCTGCATGGGACCAACTGTTGACGATCCAACCGAGATCTTTCTGAGATACCTGGCCGGTGCCGACGACGAGGGTCGGCCGCGGTCGTCGTCCTCGGTCGCCACGTCCGACCAGCCGTCCCCGCCGGCGGTCAGCATCGACGATCTCGACGGTGCCCAACAGTCCGAACACCTCGTGTCCCTGTTCGCCGCCCTGGCCTTCGAATGCCGGCGGGCCGATATCACAACGGCCGAGTTGCTTGTCGACCGGATCACCGAGTTCGCCGGAAGCGACCTTCCCGAGCTCGACGAGCTGGCCCGCTCGGTGGTGGCACACGCCCGAGGCGACCATCGACAGGCCGAGTCGCTGCTCACCAGCTGCCTGCGGCGGCCGCACACCTACGAGAAGATCTCCCGCCAGGTCGCCCTCCTGTCACGGGCGACCGAGCGAATGCTGTTGGGCCTGCTCGACGCCGCGCTGTCGGATCTCGACGAGGCCGAACAGTTCGGTCCGTCGCTGCTGGGTCTGCACGGCCTGGCGATCAAGACGCTGATCCACTGGTGGCGGGGCGACGAGGCGCAGGCCATCGAAGCGCTCGAGCAAGGGCCTCACCATCTCGTCAAGGGCCTCGATCTGGGGGTCGGCTGGTATGCGCTCGCCGCCGAGCATGTGAAGAACGGAAGGTTGTTCGCCGAGGATCTCGACGACGGCATCTGCCTCGCCCGCGACTTCTGGGACGCCCGGATTCCCAACTCGGCGCCGGACCTCCTGTCGATTCTCGGTCCTCACATGATCCGTCACGAGATCGCCGCCGGCAACGATCCTCAGCCGCTGCTCGACGAGCTGCGTGGAGCCGCCGTCCCCGACACCGGCTCAGGCCACGCGTTCCAGTGGTGCGTGGCGTTGGCCGACGGTGACGTCGACCAGTTGGCCGACATCGCCGACCGCCACCCGCGACGGCGGCACGCTCCTGTCCGCCATCGAGGCGTATCGCGATGCGGCTCGTCACGCCACGACACCGGAGAGCCAGGAGCGGTTCAGCCGACGAAGCCGCCTGATCTATGAGCGTCTGTCACGGGCCATCAACGTCAAATCACAGACGGACCTACCGGAACTGCCGGAGTCGCTGGCCCGGTCCCTGACCGATGCCGAGCGGAACGTCGTGGCCGCAGCCGCCCAAGGCCTCACCAACCGGGAAGCGGCCGCCCTCCTGAACTGCTCGGTGCGCACCGTCGAGTCGCACCTCACGAGCAGCTACCGAAAGCTCGGCATCAAACGCCGTACCCAACTGCCGGTGTTGATCGCCCAGGCGAAGATGGATTCCTGACGGCCTTGCCGCTCGCTACAGATCCTGGGTCGAGCGGGCCATCTCCACGATCGCCTGATCGGCGGGCGAGAGAACGGGAGGCAGCGATCCCGTCGATCGACCGGTCGATCACGGCGTCGACCCGCCGGAGGGTCACCATCTCGAACGCCAGCTCGCCGACGGTCGCGGAGGCAACCATCGCCGCGGCCTATGGGCGACCACGACCAGACGCCGGCGACGGCCAGGACCGGCACGATGACCGACGGGCGGAAACGGAGCGCGGTCCGAACGTGGGGCGTCCACTGCCAGGCCACGGCGGTGACGATCATCCGTCGGAGGAACAGGCCACAGCGAACGTCGACGTCCCACGGTGACGGTTCGACCGGGGTGGTCACGCTGAGCCGTTCGAGCCCGAGCCGCCACCGCAGCTCACTGAGCCACTCGGCTCGGTCGCCGGTCCAGGTTCGCCGTCGCGGTGCCGGCGGCCGTACCCGGCTGGTCACGTAGCCCGACCACCAGGCCAGCGCTTCGAGCAGAACGATCACAGCGACGGCGAGGCGAGTCCGTCGCGGTCGCGCATTTCGTCGGTCGAGATTCGCGTTTGCGGCCACCAGTGCGGCGGGGGCGCCGACGAGTGTCAGGGCCACGGTGGCCACGGTCATCGCCCCGATCGGGCCGGCGAGTCCGGCGGCGGTGATCCCGGCCAGGATGGCGGCGATCGGCAGCGGCAGCATCGTGGTGTCGATCCAGGCGCGGGCCACTCCGGAGCGGTCGGGGCTCTCACCGCGGGCCAGGCGGGCCAGGACGTGGGCGAAGGTGCGTCGGGTCGAACCCCGGCGACCGGGGTGAAGTTGCCTGAGTTGCTTCTCGGCCCTCCCGCGGGCTGCCGCGGCGCGCCAGACCTCGGACAGGTGCCGGTGGGCGGGTCGCGTGGCACCGGCGGCCGGGACCGCGCCGATCGATCCCTTGGGACGGGCGATCTGTAGCCGGTGTACGAGATCGGTGTCGACGACGACCGCCGAATTCGATCGGCTGAGGCCGGCGCTGTGTGCATTGGATCGGCGCACGGCCAGCCCACCGGTCCCAGATGAGAGCAGGGTGGATGCCTCGTAGCCGGCCCTGGACGTCGAACAGCCCTACGCGGGTGGGGCCCGCCGCCGGAGCGCCGAGCACCAGCCGCGTGCCCGCGCGCGTCACGGACGGCCAGGCGCGCAGCTGGGAGGCGGGTGCGCCGGCGACGAGAGGCGACGACGTGGCGGCGGACGGCGCGCAGTCCCCGCGGAACGAGATCTCGTAGAGCGGCTCCGCTTCGTCCACGCCGGCCGTGGTCTCCACCGCGTCGAACGTGACGCGGAAACCGCCGAAGGTCGCGGCGCGCAACGGATCCGGCGGATGCACCTGCGGATTCTGCAAGAGCAGGCCCTGCGTTGGCGGAACGTCGAAAGTCATCCACCGCTTCGACGTGGCCGTGACCACGCCGCCCTCGTCGTAATGCACGTCGAACGTGAGCAGGAAGCCGGTCGGGGTGGGCGTGATCACGGGGAGCGCCGGGAGGAACGGGCTGGGATCGATCCCGACACCTGCGAGGTGTCGACCTGCAGCTCGAAGCCGGTGTCCTCGTACGCGCCGCCGCCGTCCCAGTTCACGAGCACCTGTCCGGCCGTGCCCGGGATTCCCACGTCCCCGCCCCCGTCGAATCCCTGGATCCTTATCGGCAGCGACGCGGTGCTCGCCAGAGACACGGCGTCTACGAGCGTGAACTGCGCGTGCTCCACCAGCCCTCCGTCGTCGGTCACGTCGAACGTCACGGGCGCGACGGGGTACGGCGGACCGGCGCCGCCGGCCACCGGCGCATCGAACTCCAGCGGACTCGCGCCGCTCCGCATCACGCGGATCTCGGCAATGTTGATGTGGCGTGCGATCGTGTCCGGCGACACGAACTCGATCTTCGTGACCCGCGAGAGGTCGACGCCCGGCTGGTAGCTGGCGAAGAAGAACTCGCCCTTGTCGCCCACGGTGTTCCGGAGCGAGTCCTCGGCGAACCCTCCGGCGTCGTCCCACAGCTTCATGATCAGCAACGCGTTCACGGTGGTGTAGTTCCAGAACACGCGGACGCGGTCGTTCGTCCCGGCGAGGCTCAGGTTCACCGGCGCGCCGGGCACGTACTCCACGCGACACTCGCCGCCGTAGTTGCCGTGGGCGAGGGAGAGAGAGTCGTCCGCCGTCGTCCAGGCGTTCACGTCGAGCGTCGCCGGACCGGCGCCCTCCACGTAGGACGTGAGCGTCACCGTCCGCACCGGAGCGATGCAGTGCCCCGGCGAGGAGACGGTGCTCCAGCCGGTGACGGTGTCGTTGTCCACACTCAGGGAGATGGAGCCGGTCTCGAAGGTGTCGATGATGATCTGGGCGGCCGCCGGACGGCAGAGGGCCGCGGCGACGAGGAGCACTAGAAGTCGAGCGTGCATGGAGAGCCTCCCGGTTACCTGGAAACCGGGAAGCGCGGGAGAAACCCGCCACGAAGAGTGAGGGGCGCCTACCTGGGGCCTCCGAAGCCGGGGGAGTCCTCCGGAGGAAGCACAACGCATGTCCGGTTCCACCCCTCCCCCGCGTTCCGGGGGGCAGGACTCGCAGAGACGACGAGTCACGAACCCCAGGAAGGAGCGGACGAAATGAGCGCGAAGCGATTCCTCCACGCCGCGCTGGTCCTGATGGCCGCCGTGGCCGTGGGCTGCGGCGAAGACGGCGACAACGGCATGGGACCCGGCAGCGGCGGCGGTGGTGACGGCGGTGGCGGTGGCGGCGGTGGCGGTGGTGGCGGCGGCGGCGGCGGCACGCCGACCGGCACGCTCTCCATCACCACGAACTCCACCGGCACCCAGCTCGACGCCGACGGCTACATCTTCACCATCAACGGCGCCGGCGGGACGGCCATCGGCGTGAACGAGACGGTCACCCTGGACCTCGAGGTCGGCAGCCACACCCTCACCCTGACGGACGTGCAGTCCAACTGCGACCCGGTCACGCTGCAGCACAGCGTCACCATCACCGAAGGAGAGACGACCGCGGCCGCCTTCGCGCTGGGCTGCGTGGCGTACATCGAGCCCGGCCAGATCGTGTTCGAGAGCATCCGCGACAATCCAAGCGGAACCGAGCTGTGGGTGATGGACGCGGACGGCTCGAACCCCGTGCAGATCACGGACATGTTCGCCCTGACGGGATCGAGCGCTCGCCACGCGGCCGTCTCCCCCGACGGCCGTACGATCGCGTTCAACGTCGGCTACGAGCTCTGGGCGGTCGACGCGGACGGCGCGAACCCTCGCATGCTCTCCGCGGTGGGCGACAACCCGGCCTGGTCTCCGGACGGATCGCGGATCGCGTACCAGGACGACGGGAACGGCGGCCGGGACATCTTCCTCATGGACCCCGACGGATCGAACGTCGTGAACATCACGAATCGCTTCGGAGGGGACGAGCAGCCGAGCTGGTCGCCGGATGGTTCGACGATCGCGTACCGGCGCCGGGACACGAACGCGAACAAGTGGGACATCTACCTGATGGATGCGAACGGAGCGAACCCCCGCGACCTGTCGGACAAGCTCGGAGACGAGTCCTACCCCAGCTGGTCGCCCGACGGCACGAAGATCGCCTACGCCAGCACGATCTGCCGCCAGATCGACCTCCATCCGTGCGGTGACAACGAGATCCACACGATCAACGCGGACGGGACCGGCGACCGGTTCCTCACCAGCACGATCGTCGAGGACATGCGCCCGGCCTGGTCCCCGGACGGGACGAAGATCGTGTACGACAGCGAGGAGTCCAGCGGCAACGGCGGCTACGAGATCTACGTGATGGACGCCGACGGCCTGAACAAGACGAGCCTTTCGGGCGGCTCGCACGGCACGGACAAGGTGTCCACGAACTGCTGGGCGCGGTAGCGACGCGCAGCACGGACTTCTGGCCGCGCCGCGTCCTTCTCCGGAAGGGCGCGGCGCAAGCCATTGGTGCGACGCGGCCCACTACATCAAGGAGCAGGCCGTCTGGCCGACACCCAGCGGCCACCACCACCCCTCACGCGGCCCGGAACCACAAAGGAGTGAGCACCAGCACCACTCCCAGCACGCCTCCACTGATCAGAAACAACCCGCCACCCAGCAACGGGTACAGCACCCCCCCGCCACCAGCCCCACGATGCTCGCCAGACTGCTGGCACTGGTCACCCCACCCTGCACCACCCCCTGCGTCTCTCCCCCGATCTCCGCCACCCGCGCCTGGAACGTCGGCCACGCGATCCCGTTCCCGAGCGCAAAGCACGCCGCACCGAGATACGTCACCGCCCCCGGCTCCGCCCGGAAGCAGAGAAACGCGATCACGAGAAACGCCGTGCCCGACGCGAAGACCACCGGCGGCCGCAGCCGCCGCGAGACGAACGACAGCACGGGCCCCTGCGCGATCATCATCATCCCGGACAGGACGGCGAAGAACGCGCCCAGCTCACCCGCGCCCCACCCGTACGCGCCGGCGGCGTGGACCGGGAAGCCGGCGTAGAACGAGCTGAACGCCAGGAAGAGCACGAACGTCCCCGCCAGGACAAGCGCGACCGGCCGCGAGCGCATCGCCCGGCGCAGCACGTCCTTCTCCGGTTCCCGGTCGCAGGGCTTGGTCTGCTGGTTGAGCCCGGCCTCGAGCGCGCCGGGGCCCGGCGGCCCCTGCGGACAGCGGCCCGGCGGCTCGCGCAGCAGGAACACGATGGCCCCCGTGGTCAGCAGCGCGAACGCCGCCGCCGCGGCGATCGGCAGGCGCGGCCCCCACTCCGTGTCCCCCAGCAGTCCGGCGGCGGCGGGCCCGATCAGGAACCCCAGGTTGGCGGCCATGCCCATGCGGCCGAACGCGAGCTGGCGGAGCTCGGGCGTGGTGCGTGTGAGGTCCGCGACGTACGCGTTGGCCACCGAGATGTTGCCGCCGGTGCCGCCGTCGAGCGCGCGCGCCACGAAGAGGAGGAGCAGCGGAACGGTGAGCGTGGCCCCCGCCACCTGCGCCACGGAGACGGCCGGCATGGACAGCGCCACCAGGAACAGCAGCCACGCCGCCAGCGTGCCGACCTGGCTGGCGACCAGGACGGGCCGCCGCCCGCTCCGGTCCGACCACCGCCCGAGGATCGGCGCGCCGAACAGCTGGAACGTCGAGTACGTCGCGCCGAGCAGCCCGTACGTCCAGCTGGCGCCGCCGAGATCGGTGACGATGAACACGAGCACGGGGATCGCCAGGGAAAAGCCCAGCGTGCCCAGGAAGTGGACGGCAAGGATCGGGCCGAAGCTCGACCACGGCAGACGGCGCGGCATCGGGTCACCTCAGCACACGCGCGCCTCGCGCGCAACGCCGGGGACCGTGATCCTGAACCGGCTCCGGCAGCTCGGCGGCGGGAGGGCTGAGCCGGGCTGCTGCTTCACGACTCCCGGCTTCTTCCCCGGTCGAACTCGTCACGGAACGACGAGTCCATCCCCAGCACCTCCTCCCGGCTCTCCCCAACGAAGACCACCGCGAACCGCCGCGCCACGCGCGCATCGTCCCCGTCCCCGAGCCGCAACGGCGATGCCAGCAGCACACCACGACGCGCGCCCGGATCGAACCCCCGATCGCCGATCCGCTCTTCGAACTCCTCCTGGTCTCCCCCGAACGGGAATCTCCGCGCCGAGAAGAACCGCCCGTAGCAGACCCGGTCCTCCCCGAGCCGCCGCGCGACCTGCCGGGTCGGCTGCGACATTCCGAGCCGCGCGTTCAGATCGACGAGCGGCCGCAGCCGCGTGCGGTCGCCGTCCCTCCAGGTGAACGCGTCGAAGCACGCGGGACCGAAGAAGCCGGCGGACGCCAGGCGCGCCGCGACCTGCTGCGCCGCATCGCGCAGCTCGGCCTCGCAAGGCGGCGACTCTCCACCGTGGATCGCCCCGAGAAAGGACCCTTCGGCAGTGTTCACGATCTCGTGGACGCGCACGGACGACGCCGTTCCCTCCCGCTCCACCCGCATCGTGGCCACCAGGTCCTTCACCCGCCGCCGCCAGATCTCGAGCGCCACCGCCCCGCTCTCTTCCAGGATCCGCGCGATCACGCGCCGCTCGTCCGGCGTCGGCTCCGCCGTTCTCAGGCGGCAGTTGCCCAGGCCGGCATTCGAGTGGTTCGCCTTGACCACGAACCCGCCCGGTGGCGCGTCCGCCGACCGCAGCGCGCGCTCCAGATCTTCGAGCGTCTCGAACATGCCGAGTCCGTGTCCGTCGCCGTGCTCGCCGCCGTCCTCGTCTGCGTGCCCGTCCGCGTCCGCGTTGGCGTCCCGGAACAGCTCGCGCTCCAGCTCCGCCGAGAACTCCCGCGAGTTCACCCGCCCGACCACTTCCAGCTCCGGATGCTCCGGAACGCGCTGGTACCGCCGCGCCAGCTCCGCCGCCCGCTCGTTCCACCCGTACGGAACGAACTCCCGGTCCGTCTCCGGCTCGTCCGTCCTTCCCACCGCTGCCGGCTCGAACCCTTGCGCCCCCAGGTACTCCAGGAACTCCGCCGGAACGCGATCCTCCAGCAGCACCCGGTCCTCGCGCCCCCCCGCCAGCAGGAACGCCGGGGCCAGGTCCCGCGCCCGCCGCGCGGCCAGATCCCGCCGCCCGCCGCCGGCGCGCAGGCTCATGTCGAAGTCGAGGTTGATGTAGAGCTCTCGCCCGCGCATTGGTCTCCCGCGAGGCGCGAGACTAGCACGGGGCCCGGGACGTGGTCTGGGACGGCCGTGCCGCCGACGGAGCGCCGACCCCGGCGGGGGTCTACTTCGTCCGGCTGGCGCACGA
>CBDCGP010000046.1:0-47171 GCA_965216655.1 Acidimicrobiales bacterium | reverse complement strand
TCTCGTCCATCAGCGCACCGAGGATGAAGTACACGACGAAGATGATCGTGACGATGATCCACGGTGCAATCGACAGGCCGGAGATCCAATCGCCGAGCCCGAACGGGATGCGGGATGCGGTTGAGGAAGAAACCGAAGATCTGACCGGCGATCACCAACATGAAGATGAACGACGTGGTGCGGATCGTGCGGCTGAGCGCCGACTTGAACCCTTCCAGGTCAGACGCCGGGTCACGAGCCCGTACACGAGCGACAGGAAGGCGCCGGCACCGCCGGCTTCGGTCGGGTGAAGATGCCGAAGTAGATGCCGCCCATGCTGATGCCGAAGATCACGGGGACGGCCCATATCAGCCGGATGGCGTCGAGCTTGCTCAGATCGGGCTTCTCGGCCGGTCGCGGCGCGTAGTTCGGCCGCATCCGCACCGCGATCCACGCCGTGATCATCAGCAGCACGGTGGTGAGGATGCCGGGCACGATTCCGCCGATCAGCACCTGGCCGATCGGCTCCTCGGTGAGGACCCCCGTACAACACCAGTACGGCACTCGGCGGAATGAGCGCACCGAGTGTTCCGCCGACGGCTGCGGTGCCGGCGGCGAAGCCGGGATCGTAGTCGAACTTGCGCATCTCGGGAACGGCGACGACCGACATGGTGGTGGCCGAGGCCACCGCCGACCCGCTGACCGCTCCGAACATGGCCGACGCCCCGATCGTGGCCATGCCAAGCCCACCCTTGACGTTCCACAGGAACGCGTCGATGGCCCGATAGAGATCCTTCCCGAGTTGGGCCGACGCCAGCAGCAGGCCCATCAGTACGAACAGGGGGATGACCGAAAGGCTGTAGAGGGACGCCCCGAAGAAGGCGTCGGAGCCGAGCCGGTTCAGTGCGGCGGTGGTGTTGGTGATGAGCGCGAAGCCGACGAAGCCGGTGCCGATCATCGCCACCGCCACCGGCACCCGAAGCAGCAGAAGTACGACCATGGCGATCAGGCCGAGCACTCCGATCATCTCCGGGCTCATATCTCGATACCGCCGCCTTCGAGCCCACCCGCCTCGCCGGTCACCTGGTCGAGGATCTCGGTCGGTTCACCCCTTGCCCGGAGCACCAGCTTCAACATCGTGGCCACCGCGTAGCCCAGCGCACCGAGCCCGGCGATAACCACGAACGGCCACACCGGCCACTGCAATACCGGAGACTCGGCACCGGATTCCTGCTGCCGGATCGAGAAGCGGAAGAGCTGGATGGCCATGAGGCCGAGAACGGCCATGGTGAGCGCATCGGCGAAGAAGTCGAGAACTCTTTTGGCTCGATCACCGACCCGAACATAGAGCAAATCGACCGTGATGTGATCGCCGAGATCCTCCGAATGGGCCAGCCCGAGATACACCACGACCACCAATATGAGCGTGGTGATCTCGACAGTGCCGGGAACCGGGGTTGTTGAACGCCGACCGCCCCGTGATATCGCGACGGTCAGCGCCAACAGCGCCACCAGCGCAATGCCGGCGACGTAGTGCATCCAGAGGTTGAATCGGCGGATTGCCGAAACGATCCAGGCAATCACTCGATCAGCACTCGATCAGCTCTCATGGGTTCGGTCAGCCGTAGGTGGCCTTGATCTCCTGCATCCGGTCGTACATGTCCTGGGCCGGGAAACCCTCACCCCTCCCGTTCGGCGATCCAGTCGTTGGTCACCCCGGTGCCGACCTCCTGCCAGCGGGCCAACTCGTCGTCGGGCAGCACGTACTTCTCGATGCCCTCGTCGATGGCCGCCTGCGAGATGCTCGTGTACAGGCCGTCATAGACCTCGGCCGCCAGCAGTGAATGCTCCCGACCGAGCTCCTGCATGACCGCCTGTGCATCGGGGGTCAGCGAGTTCCATTGATCGAGGTTCATCACCAGATACTGAGCCGCTACGTAACAATTGCACTCGGTTCCATAGTTCAATTCCGGATAGAGCTGGAAGCTGGCAAGCCCCGACACGGCGATCATCAACCCGTCGATCACACCGGTGTTGAGCGAGTCGAAGATCTGGGGAGCGGGCATGCCGACCGTGCTGGCCCCCATCGCCTCCATCACCCGACCGACGACCGGTGTCGGGAACCGGAGGGTCAAACCCTCCATGTCCTCCAGGGTCTGGACGGGGGTGTCTTGGTCCACAGGTCGCCGACGTCGTGGACCCACAACCCGAGGAGGGCGACGTCGCTGTACTCCTCCTGGAGTGCCGGGAACTCGTCGTAGAGATCCCACAGCGTGCTGGTGGCCTGAACGGCCGAGGTGAACTGGAACGGCTGCTCGACGATCTCGGTGTTGGGGAACACGCCGGCGTGGTAGCCCTGCAGCGCCCAGCCGAGATCCTGACCGCCGGCCACGGTGTTCTCGAAGGTTGCGGGAGGTGCGGCCAGCGAACCTCCGGCGGCGAACTCGATGGTGACGGCGCCGTCGGTCGCCGCGTTCACCGCCTCGGCGTAGGGGATCAAGGCGTTCTGGGCGATCGGGTGTTGCTCGGGGAAGGGGTGGCCGAGCGTGAGTGTGACGGGCTCGCCGAAGTCGCCGGTGGCGCTGCGTCGGCATCGTCTGACTCCGTGGCGGCGTCCTCTTCATCGTCGGCATCGTCGGCCTCGGCGTCGGCGTCATCTGCGGCGTCGTCGCCGCTGTCGTCCGACTCGGCCACCGCCTCGGTGTCACCCGAGTCGGCGTCGTCCGCCCCTTCGTCCGACGAGCCGCAGCTCGCCATGATCAGCGCGATGACCGCCAGTAGCGCCAGGTAGCGCCAGGTCCTGTTTCGTGGGTTCATATCTCCTCCTTGAGCGACCGCCTGCTCCCCTTCGCCCCACGCAGGCCCGTACCACCGCCCCGCGACTTGCCCGCCGGACGGGTTGGGCAGCAACGTATCACCCACCTGTGGTGTCGGACAAGAGCGTTGACAGGTCCGCCTCCGATTCGTCATCGACCCAGGCCACGTGATGATCGGGGCGGACGAGCACGGCATCGGATCGGTACGAGGACATTGTCCGCCACCTCCTGAACGACCAGGGGCACACGCGCCCGGGAGGCGGATTTCTCGACCGATCCGACGAGGTCCGATCGGTCTGGAGCCACCAGCAGCGTGAACCAAGAACCCAGTCGATCGAAGAGTCCCGGAGCGCGTTCGCTGGGGGGCAGATGGTGACCGGGGCGGGCGACGAAGTCGTGGATTCCAACGGCGCTCGGGCGCCGGGATCCCGCCGTTTCGCCGGCCGAACCGCCGCGCACGATGGGCGACCCGAGGGTAGTTCGGGGCGTAGTCGCTTATCCCGAACCTGGAACCCTGGGTCCGCCTTCGCTCCCACGCCTCGGCGAACGCAGCCGAGGTCGCGGCGCGACCACAGCGATCCGGACTCGGCGATGAACCGGCGGTCACGGTCGATGAAGGATTCGATGAAGTCCTCGGCGGTCGACACGAACACCGGCACGCCGCTCGGCGTGGTAGGAGTCGAGCAGGTTGGCTCCGGCCCATCCCTGAAGGTGGGCGGCCAGCTTCCAGCCGAGATTCCGGGCGTCGTCGAATCCGGTGTTGATGCCGTAGCCGCCGTAGGGCGGATGGCTGTGGGCGGCGTCGCCGGCCAGGAACGCGGGGCCCATCCGGTAGGACTCGGCGATCGCCACCCGCAGGTCCCAGAACCCGATGTGGTCGAGCTCGAACGGCGAAGGTCTGGCCAACCGTGTCGTGCAGGAGGGCCTCGTGGTCCACGTCGTCCACGGTGGAATCCGAAGGCACCGGGGGCGTGGAAGAACCACTGCTCGACCACATCGACCGCGCCGAGAAAGCGCCAGTAGCCGGTCGAGGTCGGGGTGCAGCACGTTGAAGAACGCAGCCTCCCCGAAGCGCTCCGACAGCAGCTCGTACAACTCCGGTGAGCGGAACACCAGCAACACCATCCGCCGATCGTGATCGCGGATCTCCTCGGTGATCCCGACGCCGCGGCGGACCACCGATCGGCTCCCGTCACAGCCGACGACGAAGGTCGAGCGGGCCACTCCCCGCTCGGTCACCACCTCCACCGCACCCGCTGGGTCGTCGGACCGGATTGCGACATCGGTGACCCGCTCGCCGTAGTGCACCGACACCGACGGGAGGCTCTCGGCCCGACGACGCAACACCTCCTCGGTCAGGTATTGGGGCAGACGTTCGTTGGCGGCGAAGTAATACTGGCCGACCTGGCTGCGACGAAACCACGGGTGGGCGTGGCCGCTCGACAGCGACTCCCAGGCGTTGACCCCGGCGGCCGGGAAGCCGGGCGGCATGAGCCGGGCGGCCCGGATCTCGTCCTCGACCCCCCAGACCCTGAAGTGCTCCATCGTCCGCTGGGTGAGGTTCTGCCCCTTGGGGATCCGGTGGAGTTCGGCCTCCTTCTCGATCACCACGACCTCCACGCCGCGCTGACCGAGTTCGATGGCCAGACCCATCCCCACGGGACCGCCGCCGACGATCGTCACCTCCGCTTCGTGTACCACGGGCGCCATCGATCCACCCTATGCGAGGGCGAGGCCGGGATTCACGTTCGGGCGCGGTCCCGCAACCAGGCGACGAACAGGTCCATCGGAACCGACCCCGGCTGGTCCCGACGGGTGGCGACACCGAAGTCGAGCGAAGGCGCCTCGACGGCCAGGTCCACCGGTCGCAGCGGATGCATCGCCCGACGATCGACGTACCGGGGAGCGAATGTGGGCAAGACACCGATACCGGCTCTGGCCGCCAGCACGCGGGCCTGCACGCCGTCGACCTCCAGCACGGTGTTGGGGTTGGTGATCCCGATGGCCCGGAACATCGCGGCGTACCCGGCCTCCTCCACCGACTCGAGCGGCGCCGAGATCAGCCCGGCGTCGTTGACCTCGGCGGCCGTCACCGCCCGCCGTCGGGCCAGGGGGTGATCGTCGGCCACCATGAACACGAGATCCGGCGGTGTGGAGCAGCTCGAATTCGAGCTCGTCGGGAACACGCCACTCGTTGATGTACGCAAGGTCGAGTGACCGGGCCGAGACGGCCTGGGCCAGCTCCACGCTGTGACCGAAGCGGAGGCTCATCGAGATTCCCCGGTTCGCCCGGGTGAAAGGGGCGATGACACCGTCGAAGAAGAACTGCTGCTCGAAGGCGATGCTCGCTCCGACGACGAGACGTCCGACCCGCCCCGACCGGAGTTCGTCGATGGTCTCGGACAGCCCGGCGGCCTCGTTCAGAATGAGTTTGGCGGCGCGGTGCACGGCGAGGCCCTCGGTGGTCGGCTCGACCCTGCGGTTGGTGTAGGCGACGAGTTGCGTCCCGTAGGTCCGTTCGAGGGCCCGAACATGGTAGGAAACCGACGGCTGGGTCATGTCGAGATGCTCGGCCGCGGCGCTGTACCCGGCTCGTTCGACCACCTCGACGAAAACGGCCAACCGATGCAAGCTCACATCGCTGCCGCGGGCGGTGTCCATCGCCACACATCGTAGTGCAACTATCAAATCTTTCTATAGAACAATGCACATGTCCCCCTGGCGTTCTATCGATGCTCGACGTACCATCGAATTCGAGACCCACGGGAGGCCCGCAGATGGCTCGCTTTCGAATTCAGACCCATGGTCGGCTCCACGAATGGGTGGCCGAGGAGAAGGGCTACTTCGCCGACGAGGGGCTCGACTACGAGTTCGTCGACAACCGGCTGATGAACGACCAGATCGCCGCCGACTCGGTTGCGGACGGCGGCGAGCATCACAAGGGCGCGTTCGAAACGATGGCCGAAGGGACATCGTGCGCCGTCGGCTCGGCCTGCCACTGGGCGGTCAACCAGGCCGCCGCCGAATCGCACGGTCGCATGTGGGGCCACGCCTACTCGATGACCCCGGCCGGCGTGTACGTCCCACTCGACTCCGACGTCAAGCGGCCATCGGACCTGGCCGGCGTGCCGGTCGCCGTCGGCTACCACTCGGGCAGCCACTTCTCGGCGCTGGCCGCACTGCAGCAGGTGGTCGACGAGGATCAGATCAACCTGGAGTTCAAAGGTGGTCCCCAGGATCGGCTGGCCGGGCTGCGCAACGGGTCGATACCGGCCGCCAACCTCTTCGGCAACCCGATGTACGTGGCCGAACAGACCGGCTTCCGCAAGGTCCTCGACACATCGTTCATGATCGGGTTCATCGTGGAGGACGACGCCGACCCGACCGACCTCGAGAAGTACTTCAACGCGCTTCGCCGGGCCCAACGAGACATCGACGCCAACCCCGAGCGCTACAAGCATTACTACCTGCGGGAGCTACCGGCGGAACATCACGACGAGGTCGACGTCTCTGGTTTCGGCCTTGGTGAGCGGATCGTCTTCGAGCCCTACACGCGAGATGTGTTCGAGACCACGCGGGAGTGGATGCGTGAGAACGGCCTGTTCGACGAGGCTGCCGCCCGCTCATACGAGATGGCCGTGATCGTCTGATCGCCTGATCGCCTGATTGCCAGATAGCGGTTGTTAGATTGCGCGCAATAGAGTTGGTGGGATTCCATCAGCTACCACAGGAGCACCTCATGATCTCCAAGACCGGTTCGGCAGTCTGGTCAGGCAACCTGCGCGACGGCGGCGGCACCGTCTCGACCCAGTCGGGCACGCTGTCCGACGTCGAGTACACCTTCGCCAAGCGGTTCGAGGGCGCAGACGGCACCAACCCCGAGGAGTTGTTGGCCGCCGCTCACGCCGCCTGCTACTCGATGGCGCTTTCGAACGTGCTGGCCGAACACGACCTGGTGGCCGAACGTCTCGCCACCACCGCCACGTTGACACTCGACCCGTCGACACTGACCATCAACACTGTGGTGCTCGACCTGGAGGCCACGATTCCAGACGCCGACGACGACACCTTCCAGACGGCAGCCAAGGCGGCGAAGGACGGCTGCCCGGTGTCGAAGCTGTTCAACGCGGAGATCACCCTCAACGCCGCACTGACCTGATTCCTCCGAAATTATCAGCTCAGGTGACACTGGTTGTCACCTGAGCTACTCAGAACGGGAAAGGGTCAGCCCAGGGCCTGGGCGATCAGCGGAATCAGCAGATAGTTGATGAAGAGGATGACGGCGATGATCGACAGGTCGAAGCCACCCATCGGCGGAATCACCCGGCGAACGGGGGCGAGCACCGGCTCGGTGATGTCGTAGATGACCCCGGCGATTCCGGCCAGCGGAGAATCGCCGCCGATCCGGACCCAGCTGAGGAACGCCCGCACGATGAAGATGATCGACGCCACCCGCAACAGCTGAATGATGATGTTGGCCATGATCCATGATGCCGCGGCGGGTGTAAAAGGCGGTTCAAGTGCACCCGGAGCCGTGTCGACCGTAGGGTAAACTGCCAAACCACGGTCGACCGGCTCGGCTCGGCCCAACCAGCGTGGAGGCCGCCCACATGACCGAGACCAACTTCCCCGGCTCCGAGGGATCCATGGGTCAGCCGGCGGGCAGCCCGGCTCCGGACTGGTATCCCGACCCCATGGGGCGCCACGAGTATCGATACTGGGATGGCGATGCCTGGACCGACCACGTCGCCTCCCACGGCCGGCAGTCGACCGATCCGCTCGACCGGCAGCCGGCCAAGACGGTCACGGGCCAGCAGTCGGCGTCCAAGGTCCAGGACCAGGTCCAGCGACACACCCGGTCGGCCGAGCGTCGAGGCGCTCCGACCGAGTCCGCCATGGCCCCCACCGGCGGCGGGCTGCTCGATCAGCCGATCCTCGTGGTCAACCAGAAGTGGAAGTTCATCGAGGTCAACACCGAGTTCGCCATCTACGACGCCAACGGCACCCAGATCGGCGCCGTCCGCCAGGTCGGGCAGAGCACCCTCAAGAAGGTCGTGCGGTTCCTCGGCGATCTTGACCAGTACTTCACCCACAAGTATCAGGTGGTCGACGCGTCGGGCACGCCGCAGCTGCTCATCACCCGCCCGGCGAAGATCTTCAAGTCGAGGGTCATCGTGCAGGACGCCACGGGCGTTGAGGTCGGTCAGATCATCCAGCGCAACGTGTTCGGCAAGATCCGGTTCGGGTTCGAGGTCGGCGGCCAGGACATCGGCGGCATCTTCGCCGAGAACTGGCGGGCCTGGAACTTTGCGATCAAGGACGCCAACGGCACCGAGGTGGCCCGGGTCACGAAAACGTTCGAGGGGCTGCTGAAGACGGCGTTCACCACCGCCGACAACTACGTGCTGCAGGTTCACCACCAGCTGTCCGACCCGCTGCGGCAGATGGTGTACGCCTCGGCGGTCACGATCGACACCGCACTCAAACAGGACGCCCGCGGGATGAACACCGGCAGCGTTCTCAACGTCTTCGACGGCTGATCTTTCGTCGTTCTGAGGTTCCTCTGATCTCGCCAACCTGCTACGGGGAGGCGGACTCGGTGGTGGTGTTGCCCCACGCATCGGTGCAGGTGACCACGAGTTCGAATGACGGCGCCTGGATGATGACCTGGGGTCCCTCGTCGATGACCTTCTGCTCACCGGGGCGTCGAATGAGGACCAGCTCCTGTCCGTCGTCGACCGGAACACCGTTGAGTTCGGCCGAGAACTCCGCCACCTCGCCGTCGTCAGTGCATTGGGCCGACACCCGGTAGACACCGTTCGGGCCACGACGCTGAACCAGTTCCAAGGCCGCCGTTACCGTCGGCGGGGTCACGTCGGGTTCGGGGAGGACGAACACCGCCGCCGTGCGGGCCGGCACCGTGAACGTGCCGGTGGCATCGTCGAACGAGGCGGTGCGCACCACGTCGTCGACCGACGACGCCAGCACCGGGTGGAGTTCGGCCCGGGAACCGGCGGTGTCGGACATCGTGTGCTCGACCGGTGCCGTGGTCGGATTGAACAGTACGACGACGCCGGCCGCCTCGGGATCGAGGGCGGCGATATCGGCGATCGACATGGCGATCAGACCTGGCGTCTGATCGGGCCCGGTGTTGTGGAAGGCAACGGCCGATTGCACCTCAGCCGCCGTGCCGAGCGAGAACAACGGTGAGCTGGTCCGGATCTCCAGCCACTCCCGCATCACGGCCGCGGTGAACTCGATGTCGCCGGGCGCCGGATCGAGCGCGGGGTCGGCCAGACGGGGCTGGATCAGGTACCAGTTGTCGCCGTTGACCTCCTCGATCGGAAGCCCGGCTCCCCAGTTGTTGGTCTGGTAGGTGAAGTCGAGCCGGTTGAACCAGTCACCGGAGTTGAACGAGTCGCGGTCCATCGACTTCGACCGCAGCATGTCCTGACCGGCGTGGTAGAACGAGATGCCCTGAGCCAGTGCAACCACGGCGTTGCCAACGTTCTGGGCTCGAGCCCGGTCGGCCGTCGATGTCGACAGCGGGTGGTGGTACTGGCCGATGTCGAACAGGGTCTGGTTGTCGTGGGCGGCGATGTAGACGACGTTCTCCTGCGGATCGGCGGTGTACCCCGCCGGGGAGCCGTTGTAGTCGACATCGGAACCGGTGACCGTGGCCCCGGTCCGATCGACGAAGGTGTAGTCGGCCAGGTTGCCGGCCAGGCCGACCCGGATCTGGTCGCCCGCCAGCAACAGGCGATCCCGGGCCTCGGCCTCCGGTAGGGCCAGTGCGTTGGGGTCGTACCAGAGGCCGTTGAGCCAGCCCTGGTTGGTGACCAGCGCATCACCGCCGTCGAAGGGACCGCCGCCCCGAACTGCGTCGCGCAGCCGGTCGGAGAACGTGGCGATTCCGGTGCCGCCCAGGTTGAGCTGGGTGGCCTGGACGAAGCGGGCGTTGTCGGCCACCTCGCCGAAGTTCCAGCCCTCGCCGTAGATCACGATGCTGGAGCCGTCGACCCCGTCGTCGGCCTCGGTCAAGTCGTCGAGCGCGGCCCGCACCTCCAGCATGTTGGCCTTCGAATGGTGGCCCATGAGGTCGAAGCGGAAGCCGTCGACCTTGTGGTCCCGGGCCCACGTCACCACCGAGTCGACCATCAGCTTGCCCATCATGGCGTGCTCGGTCGCCGTGTTCGGGCAGCACGTCGACGTGGTGACGGCCCCGGCCTCGTCGAGGCGGTGGTAGTAGCCGGGCACGATCCGGTCGAGCACCGACTGGTCGTCCTGCCCGGCGGCATGGGTGTGGTTGTAGACGACGTCCATCACCACCCGCAGCCCGGCACCGTTGAGCGATTGCACCATCTCCCGGAACTCGGTGATTCGCTGCGGACCGTCGGGATCGGTGGAGTAGGAGCCTTCGGGCACCGTGTAGTGGAACGGGTCGTAGCCCCAGTTGAAGCCATCGTCGTCGCGGATCGGCGAGATCAGCGCCTGCTGTTGATCGGAGTCGGGCGGGAACGACTCGAGCGTGGCCCAGTCGGGTTCGGTCCGCTCGGACGCATCCTCGTTGACGGTGGCGATGTCGAACACCGGCAGCAGATGCAGGTGGGTGAGCCCGGCGTCGGCCAGGGCCGAGAGGTGCTGCATCCCGTTCGACTCGGTGTGGGTGAAGGCGGCGAAGGTGCCACGATCGGCGGCCGGCACCGACTCGTCACGGATCGAGAAGTCCCGTACGTGGAGCTCGTAGACCGACACGTCCTCGAACGACCCGAGCGCCGGTTTGGCGGTATCGGCCCAACCGGCCGGGGCCAGGTCGGCGTCGGCCAGATCCACGATCTGGCTACGGGTGGAGTTGCGGGCCAGCGACACCGAGTAGGGGTCGGTGACCAGGTTGGTTTCGACCGCATCGGTCGACGGCACGTAGACGGTCACCTCGTAGAGGTAGTACCTGCCATTCCAATCGGCCTCCCCGGTGGCCGACCAGACCCCGCCGTCGCGGGTCATCGGGATGACCTCGGCGTCGTCGCTCCGCGGGCCCGTGTAGAGGTGCACGTTGACCGACGTCGCCGTGGGTGCCCACAGCCGCAGCTCGGGTCGGGGTGGGGTGGCCGGCAGCGCCGCGGGCAGCCAGACGGCACCGAGATCGACGTCGGTGGCGTAGAGCGCGTCGAGCACACCGGGGATCTGCACGCCGGTGCCGTTGGTGCGGTTGCCGTCGCCGTCGAGGGCGACCACGGCCAGCTGACCGCTCAACAGCACCTCGGCGTCGGCATCGGACGGCACCGTCCAGGCCGGCAGGCCGGCCAGGTGAAGCTGCCCGTCGATGCCGGACGGATAGGTGCCGTCGGCGGTGAGATCCACGCAGGTGTCGGAACCCTCGACCCCGGTGTCGGTCAACGTCATACCACCATCGGCCGCGCCGCACAGCTGGGCCGCCGTGGCACCGTCACCCGGATCCCACACGATCGTCGACGCGTCGGCCCAGTGAGCTCGCTGCTCGCTCAGGTTGCCGCCCACGGAACCTCCTCCCCCGCCGCCGGGGACGGGGATGATGTAGGGCGAGTCGGGATCGGCGTTCTCCAACTGCCAGACCTCGTGATCGTAGATCGAGAAATTCAGGAACTGGTCGGGGCCGGGATCCTTGGTATCGCCGCGGTGGATGATGTAGGCCAGCTCGGGGGCGCCGTCGACCAGCGGCACCTGCCAGTAGGGTCCGAACAGATCGAAACCGCTCGGTTTCATGGGCTGGGGCCACGACGGGTTGGGTTCGGCCGCACCGACCCAGAGGTGCAGACCCCAGAAGTCGTTGAAGTCCGACGATGACGGGTCGCCGTAGTCGCCGTCGTCGCGGTGGTAGTGAATGGTGGCGAAATCCTCGGCGGCACCGCGAGTGCCGTAGATGGTCTCGTCACCGGATTGGATCCAGATCGACGCGTCCTCGGCGGGGATCATCGACTGGTCGGGGCCGGGATCCTTGGTGTCGCCGCGGTGGATGATGAAGTTGACCGGCTGCGACGTGTCGGTCACGGCAATGTTCCAGAAGGCGCCGTACTCGTCGATCCCGTCGAAGGGTTTGGCCCCGGTCCACTCGGTGGCCTCGGCCGGATCGATGGCGTCGCCCCACAGGTGGAGGCCCCAATAGTCGTTGAAGTCGGGCGAGGTCGGCTCACCGTAGTCACCGTCGGGGCGCTGGTAGTGGATCGTGACGAAGCCCTGAGCGTCGGCCTGGCTGGTGTAGACGTTGGGATCGTCCTGCTTGAGCCAGATCTCGGGGTTGGCTGCGGCGTCGAAGAACCGGTCGGCGTCGGTGCCGTCCTTGGTGTCGCCCCGGTGGACGATGAAGTTCAACGGCTGGCTGACGTCGTTGAGTTCGATCCAGGCGAAGCGGCCGTACTCGTCCTCACCGAGGAAGGGCTTCGGGCTCGGCCACTCGGTGACCTCGGACGGGTCAATGGCCTCGCCCCACAGGTGCAGGCCCCAGAAGTCATTGAAATCACCGGTTGTGTGATCTCCGTAGTCGCCGTCGGACCGCTGGTAGTGGACGATGGCGTATTCGGCGGAACCCTCACCGGGCGGTGGCGGTACGACCTCCTCGCCGACCACGGCCGAAACCGTGTTCGACACCAGGTTGCCACCGGCGTCGCGAGCGATGGCCTTGAACGTGACGGTCGAACCGACCGGGTAGCCGGCGACGTCGTGGTAGACGTTGTACGGCGAGTTGTCGTCGGTGCCGACAACCTCGTAGGCCCCGCCGTCGACCGAGACCGCGAAGGTGACCTCGGCGTAACGGTCATCGAGCAGGTCGGCGCCGACCTCGGCCCGGCCGACGATCTCGGCGCCTTCCGCCGGGGCGGTCATGGCGATGGCGAATCCATCCGCATCGGCGCCACTCGTGACAGGTGAATCAGCGCGATAGACCACGTAGCTCAGAGCAGGCACGGTGACGGTCAGGCTTCCGTCGGCGTCGGATGTCAGCGACCCACCCGGTCCGGCGGCGGCCTGCCAATCCGACGAAGCCGTGTCGGTGGCGAACGTGGCGCTCTGCTCGGTCTCGGCATTGTTGATCGCCACCACCACTTCGTTGCCGGCTCCACCGACCGGGATGCGGCTGAAGGCGAAGATGCCGGCCGAACCCGATGAGAAGCGGGTGACCTGGGCGCCGGTCTGCAAGGCCGGATGAGCGCCGCGGACCGCGGCCAAGTCGGCGATCGCGCTGTACACGGGGTGGGTGACGTCGAAGTTCGAGTCGGCCGTGGTGTCGTCGGTGCCGATCAGGTCGTCGTCGTTGTAGGTGCCGACCTCCGACGGCATCATGTCCTGCCGGGCGTCCTGGTCGCCGCCATCGCCAACGAAACCCTGCTCGTCGCCGTAGTAGACGATGGGGATGCCCCGGGTCAGCCAGTTGAGGGCCTGGGCGATCTCCAGGCGGTCGACCAGCTCGCCGTCGGAGGCGCCGCCGTTGAGATTCACCACCTCGAGGGCCAGGCGGCCGATGTCGTGGTTGCCCATGAACTTGGCCAGGTCGTGGGCGGTCGAGTCGGTGTCGGTGTACCAGTCGTCGGTGGCGAAGAACGCCGTCAGTTCGTCGGTGGGAGCCGACGCCGCGGCGAACCGGTAGGCGTTGCCGTTGAACCCGAAGTCGAGCGTGCCGGGAAAGTCGAGTTCCGGTCGAGTATCGGGACCGGAACTGATGGGTCTCGCCGAACACCTCGCCGAACATCACGAAGTCGTCCTTGCCGGCGGCCGAGGCGTGGTCGAGCACCGCCGGGACCCACGCCTCCCAGAACCCGTCCGAGACGTGCTTGACCGTGTCGACCCGGAACCCGTCGATGTCGAACGTGTCGATCATGTCGGTATGGATGTCGATCATGCCGTCGACCACGACCGGGTGCTCGTGGAACAGGTCATCGAGGCCGAAGAAGTCGCCGTACTGGCTGTTCTCGCCGGTGAAGGTGGAGTCGCCCCGGTTGTGGTAGTAGATCGGGTTGTTGAGCCAATCGGGGCTCTTCGTCTGTTCGGTGACCACCGGGGTGTAGGGGAAACTGGTGGCGGGGTCGAGCTCGGGGAAGGTGCCGGTGCCCTCGAAGTCGCGGTCGTCGAAGGTGTTGCCGTCGGCGTCGACGTAGGGGAAGTCCGCCTTGTTCCGGTACTGGGTCGAGCCCTCGGCGTAGTCGATGAGGTCGCCCGTGTGGTTCAGCACCACGTCGAACAGCACCTTGATGCCGCGGGAGTGGGCGTCGGCCACGAAGGCCTGCATCTCGGCGTTGGTTCCGTAGTGGGGATCGATCTGGGTGAAGTCGGTCTGCCAGTAGCCGTGGTACGACGACGACACCTCGGCGCCGGGGCCCTGGATGTAGTCGTTCTTGAACGGGGGTGTGATCCAGATGGAGCTGACGCCGAGACCCTCGATGTAGTCGAGCTGCGTCCGAAGGCCGGCGATGTCGCCGCCGTGGTGGTAGCCCTTGTCCGTGGGGTCGAAGCCGTGGACGGAGCGGTCGCCGGTGAGACCCGCCGTGTCGTTGGCAGCGTCGCCGTTGGCGAACCGGTCGGTCATCACGAAGTACACGGACTCATCGGAGGCCGGTCGGTCGGGCGCCGTGACGAGGGCCTCGTCGCCGGGTTCGGTGGTGTCGGAATAGCCGTCGGGATCGGGTCCCCCGCCACCCCCGCCGTCGGCGGTGATCGTGAGCACGTTGGTGGCCGACACGAACGAGAAGGTGACGGTGTCGCCGTCGGCCACCGTGAAGGCGATGTTGGGGCCGTCGGCCACGCCGCCCGCGCCATAGTTCTCGTCCCAGGACCGGTTGACGGCGGCCTTGCCCTCATAGGAGCCGGCCGGGATATCGGTGGTGGTGAAGGTGTAGGTGCCGTCACCGTCGATGTCGGTCAGCCACGACCGCATGCATTCGGGCTGCCAGTCGCCGGGGCAGCCGAGGGCGGCCTGGAAACTGCCGGGGGCGGTCACGATTCGGGAGTTGACGTCGTCGGTGATCCAGTGGGTGTTGTGGGAGTAGTAGAAGGTGACGTCGGTGTCGGCGGCAAGGTCGAGGGCGATGTTGGCGCCGTCGCGCTGGGCCCCGGCGCCGTAGTTCTCGTCCCACGAGTCGTTGAGCGGTGCCTTGTACTCCCAGGCCCCGGCAGGCACCGGGAAGGTGCCGGACCAGACGTCGCTGTCGGCTTCGTACGTCAGCTCGGTGTCGGCGCACTCGGGCTGCCAGTCATCAGGGCAGCCCAACTCGGACTGCAGGCTGCCGGCCACGGCGACCGAACTCGGTGTCGGCGTGTCGTCGGCGGCGGCCGGCGTGAGAGGCACGGCGGCGAGGCCGGCCACGAGCGTCGCCACGGCCAACACGACCGTGCGGGCACGATTCAACAACATGGATCCCCCTGCTGGTATCGGCGGTGAACGCGACGCTACTGGCGCCCCGGCGGCCGAGCAAAACTTTCAGGAACTTTCAGTGACTTTCAGCGTCAGCGGCGGCGGCTATCGTGTCGGGCCTATGACCGTGACGCTGCTCGGCGTGCCCTACGACGCCCATTCGTCCTTCCTGCGAGGCCCAGCCGGTGCCCCGACCGCGGTCCGCCGGGTGCTCCACGCCGGATCGGCCAACTACTGGTCCGAGCTGGGTGTCGAGGTCTCGCCCGACCGGTGGACCGATGCCGGCGATCTCGAGCTACCCGAGGAGGTGGCTCCCACGCTGGACCTCATCTCCGAAGCCTCGTTGCGGGCCACCGCCGACGGCGGACGGCTGCTGTCGATCGGCGGTGACCACCTGGTGACGTGGCCGCTCGTTCGGGGAGTCGCGGCCAACCATCCCCGGTTGACCATCGTGCATTTCGACGCCCACCCCGACCTCTACGACGAGCTCGACGGCGACCGCCAATCCCACGCCTGCCCGTTCGCCCGGATCATGGAGGAGGGCTTGGCCGATCGCCTGGTGCAGATCGGTATCCGGACGATGACGGCCCACCAGCAGGACCAGGCCGAGCGGTTCGGTGTCGAGGTCCACGAGCTGCGCACGTGGGACGGGCGGTTGCCCGACGACCTCGCCGGACCGGTCTACGTCACGATCGACGTCGACGCGCTCGACCCGGCGTTCGCTCCCGGCATCTCCCACCATGAACCGGGCGGTATGACCACCCGTCAGCTCATCGACTGCCTCCATCAGCTGGCCACAACATCGGCTGTCGAGGTCGTGGCGGCCGACATCGTCGAGATCAACCCCGAGCGTGACGTCAACGACATGACCGCCATGGTGGGCGCCAAACTTGTCCGGGAACTCCTCGGCCTGCTGCTCGACACCGCCTGACGAGGTCAGGTGCCGCAGAAGGTGCGGAAGCTCCGGTCGAAATCCTCGGGTGCCGGATCGGCGTAGCGGTCGAGGCCGTCCCGCCTGGTGAACGGGTCGGCCAGCACGGTCAGCAGTGTGTTGAACGGATCCATGTCACCGGACTCTGCGGCCGCCAGTGCCTCGTCGACCAGGTGGTTCCGGGGGATGTAGATCGGATTGACGGCGTCCATCGCGGCCGCCACCTCGACGGGATCGCGACCCTCGGCCGCCACCCGGTCCCGCCACGTCGCCACCCAGTCGGCCGCCACTGCCGGCACCGCCGCCTCCCCCCGGAGCTCGGCGGCGAGCGAACGGAAGAACGTGGTGTAATCGAGCCGGTGCTCCTGCAGGGTCTCGACCAGCGAGCGGAGAAGCGGTTCGTCGTCTTCGTCGTCTTCGTCGTCGGCACCGTCCACCACCGGCAACAGGCCGAGCTTGGACCGCATGCCGGCGGCCCACTCCGAGCGGAACCGATCACCGAAGCCGTCGAGGATCTCGGTCAGCCCCGGGATGAGGGTCTCCGGTTCGACGCCATCGTGCTCGGCGATGACCGGCAACAGGGTTTCGGCCAGCCGGGTCAGATTCCAGTGGGCGATGGTCGGCTGGTTGCCGAAGGCATAGCGACCCTGATGGTCGATCGATGAATAGACGGTCCGCTGGTCGTAGCGGTCCATGAACGCGCACGGGCCGTAGTCGATCGTTTCGCCGGAGATGGTCATGTTGTCGGTGTTCATCACCCCGTGGATGAACCCGACCAGCATCCAACGGGCCACCAGCGACGCCTGGGCCTCGATCACCGCCCCCAGCAGCGCCCGATGGGGCGACGGCTCATCGGCCAATGCCGGATAGTGGCGTTCGATGGCGTAGTCGGCCAGGCGCTTGACCACCGACCGGTCCTCCAGCCGCACCGCATACTCGAAGGTGCCGACCCGGAGATGGCTGGCCGCCACCCTCGTGAGCACGGCCCCCGGTTCGGGCGTGCGGCGCATGATCCGTTCCCCGGTGGTGACGACGGCGAGGGCTCGCCCGGTCGGGATGCCGAGGGCGTGCATGGCCTCGGCCATCAGGTACTCGCGCAGCATCGGCCCGACGGTGGCCTTGCCGTCGCCGCCCCGCGAAAACGGTGTGCGCCCCGATCCCTTGAGGTGGAGGTCGACCCGGTTCCCGCTGCTGTCGACGACCTCGCCCAGCAGTAGCGCCCGGCCGTCGCCCAGACGGGGCGAGTACTGACCGAACTGATGTCCGGCGTAGGCCATGGCCACCGTCTGTGTCCCGGCGGGCGTGGCGTTGCCGGCCAGCACCGCCAGGCCCTGCTCCCCGGCCAGGGCATCGGCGTCGGCATCGACCGCAACAGAAGCCGCCACCTCGGGGTTGAACGCCACCAGCTCCGGATCGGGCACCGCCAGCGGCGCCCAGGCCAGGACCAGTTCGGGCAACGCTTCAGCGAGCGTGTTGTCGAAGTCGAAGAGCTTGGTGGCCGTCGCAGTCATATCTCTTCAACCTAACCACCGACGGCGGGCGATATTCCATCGGCGTCAGGCGGCAGGTAGGGACACGAGAAATCGGGCACCGGCGAGAGGGGAGCGGTCGACGGTCACCGTCCCCCCCATGGCCGAGAACGTTGCACTGACGACGGACAACCCCAGGCCCGCTCCCCCTTGATCTCGGCTGCGGGAATCGTCCAGCCGGGTGAACCGCTCGAACACCTCGGCCCGCCGCGACTCGGGAATACCCGCCCCGTCGTCCTCCACGCAGAGGACGACGCGATCGCCGTCGGTCCACAGCGAGACCGCCACCTTCGACTCGCCGTGACGGGCTGCGTTGTCGAGCAGGTGCGCAACGGCCCGCGCCGTGGCCACCGCGTCGCCCCGGACCCGTCCCGCCGAGACCGCCGACCCGTCGACCGGAAGCCGGCGGGTTCGAGCGATCTCGTCGAGCACGACGTCGTCGACATCGAACACCGAGACACCATTCGTACCTCCGGTGACGGTCGCTGTCGCCACCTCGTCGTGGCGGGCCAGAAGAAGCAGGTCCTCGACCATCGACGCCATCCGGTCGCTCTCGCTCTCGACCACGGCGGCCAGCTCATCGAGCGACGTCGTCTCCGGGGCCGAGCGGGCCACCTCGGCCTGGTTGGTCAGGACCGCCAGCGGCGTCCTCAATTCGTGCGACGCGTCGGAAACGAAGCGACGACGACGGCGATCCGAGTGCTCCATCCGGGCCAGCATGCCGTTGAGGGTGGCCGCCAGATTCCCGATCTCGTCGCTGCGATCCGCACCCGGGAGCCGCTGTTCGAGGTCGGTGCTCGACAGGACCTCGACCTTGCGGGTCATGGCCTGAACCGGTGCGAGCGCCCGGCCGCTGATGAACCAGGTCGTGGCCGCGGCAAGGATGACGAGGAGACCGGCCGACGCCCACAGGATCCCGCTGACGTTGTCGATGGCCGACAGCTCGTCGGTGGCGTCGACGGCGAGGCCGTACAGCGTCCGGTCGAATTCGACCCGATCGAAGGCGAGTTGGGCGGAGCGATCGGCGACCGAATAGTCGATCAACTCGTAGAGCACCGGCACCGGCACCACTGCGGCATCATCCGGCACCTGTGAGAGCTCAACCGGTGTCAAGACGGTGCCTTCCTCGTCGACTGGCCACACCCATTCCACCGTCTCGACACCGGCGAAGAACCGGGCCCCGGAGACGTACAGCACCTCGTCGACGCCGAACTCGTCGATCAACCTTTCGGTCGTCGCCGGTGTCACACTCGGCTCCCAACTGGTGTCGGGCCTGAACAGATACTGCAGTTCCGCGCCGGCGATCCGGAGAACCTCGGGGTCGGTCACGATCTCCGATTCACCGGTTTCCATCAGGAACTCGAGCTCGCCGAGCTGTGGGTCGAGTGCCCCGTCGACGGCCACGCCCCGCAGCACCCCGAGACCGAGCCACAGGCTGATCGCACACACCGCTGCGGTCAGCAGGCTGACGAGCACCGTGAGGCGGATCCGGATGCTCATCGGCCATACCGGCCGGCACGGGTGTCGGCCGTGGCTCGGCTGTCGACCAGCTTGTAGCCGACGCCCCGCACGGTTTTCACCACCGTTCGATCGAACGGCTTGTCGAGCTTTCGCCGTAGGTAGCCGACGTACACCTCGACGATGTTGGGGTCCCCATCGAAGTCGAGGCCCCACACCGCGTCGATCAAATCACTCTTGGCCACGACGTGGGGGTGGCGACGGGCCAGCACCGTCAGCACGGCAAACTCCCGCGGCGTGAGCTCGACGGCGGCACCGTCGAAGGAGCAGATCATCGTGTCGGGCACCAGCACGAGGTCGCCAACGGTGACCTCGGCCGGTCGGGGCGCCGAACCCCGGCGGATCAGGCTCCGCAGCCGGGCGACCAGCACGACCTGGGAGAACGGCTTGCGCAAATAGTCGTCGGCGCCGAGATCGAAGGCCTCGGCCTCGTCGTACTCGCCGTCCTTGGCGGTGAGCATGAGGATCGGCGTCCAGATGCCGTCGGCCCGCAGTTGCCGGCAGATCTCGTAGCCGTTGAGCGACGGCAGCATGATGTCGAGCACCAGGGCGTCGTAGCAGCCCTCCCGGGCCCGCCAGAGCCCGTCGAATCCATCGACGACATGGTCGACCGCCATGCCTTCGGCCACCAGACCCCGACGGACCGAGTCGGCCAGCCCGGGCTCATCTTCCACGAGCAGAACACGCACGATCGTCACTGTGACAGATCGACCCTGAGAGAAAGCTGAGAGCCGTCTCAGGTGCTTTCAGCCGCCGTTCAGCCGGACCCCTGACACTGACGGCTGGTGTCAACACGACATCGCATTCCCCGAAAGCAACAAGGAGACAACCATGGCAGTAGACGACCGAACGAGGACCCGACGACTGGGGACCGCGCTGGCCGGTGCCGCAGTTGGAGCGGCAGGCCTGACCGGCAGCCTCCTCCTGCTCGGCCAGTCGGCCGGGGCAACGGCCGCCAACGAGGCCACGGGCCCCGAGGCCGCCGAGGTCGAGGCCGATCACGGTGACCTCGATGAACTCGACCTCGAGGCGATCCAAGCCGAATGGGCCGACTTCGACGCCTGCCTCGTGGATCACGGCGTTCTCACCGACGCCGATCTCGAGGCCATGTATTCCGAGGACTACGACGACGCCGAGGATTACGACGACGCCGAGTGGGACGAGGACTGGGACGACGGCTTCGCCTCGGTGGCCGTCGAGAACGGCGATCAGCTGACGTTCGTCGACTTCGGTGAAGGCGACGGCACCGTCACCATCGCGAAGGTCGGTGACGAGATCACCGTCTCGTCGTCCGGCGACGTGAGCCAGGAGGACATCGACCTGGCCGAGCTCGAAGCCGAGTTCGGAGACGACGGAGAGTACGCCGACTTCGAGGACTTCGAGGACTCGGGCGACTTCGAGGAACTGGACGCCGAACTACAGGCCGAGATCGAGCAGTGGGACGCTGCCATCGAGGCCTGCGCCGACCAGGCACCCGAAGACGGCTTCGTGCTCGACGGCGACGACTTCGAGGAGTACGGCGACGACGCCGAGACCGACGACGAGGCCGAGACCACCGACGGCTGATCCGACCCAGGTCGATCCCCAAATGCAGCGTTCTGGGGTTCCCCACCACCGATAATGGGGGTGGGTTCAGGTGGTGTGCGCGACATCGATTGATGGAGGTGTCGTCATGGGGTTGGTTCGCAGGATTGGGAGGCCGCCGATTCCGTGGTCGAAGAAGCGGTTGGCGTTGGCTGCGGTGGCGTCGGGTTCGACCTATGTCGAGGCGGCGGCTGTGGCCGGGATTTCGACAAGCTCGCTGGACAGGGTGATTGCCGACCATGGTGTACCGGTGTGCCGCAAAACCAGTGTTCGTGCCAGTGACTTGACCATCGATGAACGAGAAACGATTTTCGAAGGGATCATTGAGAAACAAACCGACGCGGAGATTGCTCGCCGAATCGGCCGTCACCGGGGCACGGTAGGCCGTGAGATCGACCGTAACGGCGGTCGTGACCGATATCGGCCTCACCGGGCCCAAGCCCAGGCAGAAGAGAACGCTCGACGGTGCCGGCTGACCTGGATCGAAACCCGGGCTTGGCTGTGGGACGAGGTCGTTGGGTTGATCCGGACCAAGAAGTGGTCGCCGGAACAGATCGCCAACCGGTTCCGTCGTGATCATCCCGACGATCCATCATGGTGGGTGTCGCACGAATCGATCTATCAAGCCATTTTCGTGCACGCCAAGCGTGAACTGGGCAAAGAACTTGCCATGTGTCTGCGGACTGGGCGTGACCGTCGCCGGCCCCGGTCACGGTCACGGTCGGCTTCAGGGAGGATCCCGAACATGGTCAATATCGCTCAGCGGCCTGAAGAGGTCGATACGCGGTTAGTGCCTGGTGACTGGGAAGGGGATCTGATCATCGGCAAAGACGGCGCCTCTGCAGTGGCGACCTTGGTCGAACGGGTCACCCGATTCGGCAAACTCGTCAAGATCGACTCCAAGCACGCCGAACACGTCGCTGACCGGCTCGCCACAGCCGTTCGCGGTCTACCCGCTGATTTGGTTCGTTCCTTGACCTGGGATCAAGGCATCGAGATGGCCAGCCACGAGACGTTCACCACGGCCACCGACATCAAGGTGTACTTCTGCGATCCAAGATCGCCCTGGCAGCGACCCACCAACGAGAACTGGAACGGTCTCGCCCGCCAGTTCCTACCCAAAGGCACCGACCTCTCACTACACAGCCAACACGACCTCGACGACATAGCCGCACTACTCAACGAACGACCCCGCAAGACGCTTGAATGGGACACACCGGCTGAACGGTTCAACCGGCTCGTCGCGCCCACAGCTTGAATGCGCCGGGTCCGGGGAACCCCAGAGCTGCGCGGGGTTAGCGGACGGGGCCGAGGGTCTGCTCGTCCTCGGGAACCTGCATGGCTCCGGTCATGATCGCCACCGCGTCGTTCTGACTGTGCGACTGTGGCGTGATGACCGCCGCCCGCCGTCCGAGCCGCTGCACGTGGATCCGGTCGGCGATCTCGAATACCTGGGGCATGTTGTGGGAGATCAGGATCACCGGCAGGCCCCGTTCCCGCAGGTCACTGATGAGCTGGAGAACCCTGCCGGACTCCCGCACACCGAGGGCGGCCGTGGGCTCGTCGAGGATGATCACCTTGGAGCCGAACGCGGCGGCCCGGGCCACGGCCACGGCCTGGCGTTGACCGCCCGACAGTGTCTCGACCGCCTGGGTGATGTCCTGCATCGTCGAGATGCCGAGATCCTGGAGCTGTTGGGTGGCCTGTGCCCTCATCTCCTTCTTGTCCATCATCCGGAAGATCTGGCCGAGCGGTCCCGGCTTGATCAGCTCACGGCCGAGGAACAGGTTGGTGGCGATGTCGAGCGCCGGGGACACGGCGAGCGTCTGGAACACCGTCTCGATGCCGGCGGCCCGGGCGTCGTTGGTACTGCGGAAGTTGACCGGCTGACCGTCCACCTCGACCGTGCCGGAATCCGGGATGTGAGCCCCGGAGAAACACTTGATGAGGGTTGACTTGCCGGCGCCGTTGTCACCGATGACCGCCAGCACCTCGCCCGGATACAGGTCCATGTCGGCGTGATTGAGACCGACCACGTGGCCGAAGGTCTTGACCAGATCGCGACCTTTGACGATCGCCTTGACGTCGGTTGCGGCTGTTGTGTCGGTCACGCTTTCGCCTTTCGGATCCACTGGTCGAGGGACACGGCGGCGATCACCAGCAGGCCGATGGTCAGAAGCCGTGGCCCCTGGTCGATGCCGGCGAGCGAGAGACCGAAGTCGAAGACGACGACGATCAGGGCTCCGAGGAGCGTTCCGACCATCGTGCCCCGTCCGCCGAACAGCGACGTACCGCCGATCACCACGGCGGTGATCGACTCCAGGTTGATGTTCGGCGCCACGTTGGGGCTGGCCGACCCGACCCGCCCGATCGTGATCCAGCCGGCGACTCCGATGATGAGGCCGGCCACGCAGTAGACGCTGAACAGCACCCGATCGACGTTGATACCGGACAGCTCGGCCGCCTCGGGATCGTCGCCGACGGCGTAGACGTGGGTACCCCAGGCCGTGTTGCGGAGAATGTAGGAGAAGAGCCCGTACAGGAAGAGCATCACCCCGACGCCGAGCATCAGGTTGAACGACCCGACCCTGGCGGCCTTGCCCATCACCTTCAACCCTTCGGGGAGTTCCGGTCCTTGGATGGTGCGAGCCTTGAACAGGATCAACGACAAGGCGGTGAAGATGCCGAGCGTTCCCAGGGTCACGATGAAGGGCGGAAGTTTGAGCCGGGTGATCAAGGCGCCGTTGATGGCACCGGCCACCACGGCCATCAGCACGCCGGCGGCCACGGCCAGCCACCACGGCCACCCGAGGGCGAACTGGACGTTGGAGGCCGATTGCGAAGCGGCGAAGTTGGCCATCATCATCTGGCCGACGACCATGGCCGCCCCGATGCTGAGATCGATACCGGCGGTGAGGATGATCAGGGTCTGGGCGATGGCCAGGGTTCCCACGATGACCGTCTGCTGGGTCATCAGCGACAGGTTGGCCGGCAGGATGAAGCGGCTGTTGAGTGCCGTGAACACCGCCATGGCCACCAACAGCACCACGAGTGGACTGAGGTACGGATAGCGGTGGAGGATGCTCTGGATCCTGGCCAGCACGCCCGACGGTCGGTCGAACTCCTCGCTCAGGTCGATGGCACCCGTACCGGATGTGACGGTTGAATTCACCGAGTTTCCCCCTTCAACGTTTCCCCCTTCAACTGATTCTTGGTTGTGACGAACGTACGCTACGGGTGGGGTCACGGCAAGTGCTGACATGACCCCGGAGAGGCGAAAGGGTGACGGCCGAGCCGACCGCCACCCTTCCACACCAAGGATTACCGCGCTGCCCGTGGACTACCCAGGGGCAGCGTAATCATCGCCGGGCGGTCAGCCCCAGGCGTTGTCGATGCAGTACTGCGAATCCTCCGTGTCGGCCACGGTGACGGTGTCGACCGGCTCGTCGGTGCACAGGGCAACGCCGGTGTCGAAGAACGTGCCGTCCTCGGACGTGTTCTCCGGGGCCTCGCCGCCCGTGGCGATGTCGTAGATGGCCTCCACACCGAGGCTGGCCATCCGCAGCGGGTACTGCTGGGAGGTGGCCTGGATCTGACCACTCTGGACGGCCTGGACGCCGGCGAGGCCACCGTCGACCGAGACGATGATGACGTCCTCACCCACGGTCTTGCCGGCGGCCTCGAGGGCGGCGGCGGCACCGAAGGCGGTGGGCTCGTTGATGGTGTAGACGACGTTGATGTCGGGGTTGGCGGCCAGGCAGGTCTCCATGCCGGTACGGCCACCCTCCTCGTTGGCACCGGTGGCCTCGAGGCAGGCGATCTCGTACTCGCCACCGGCACCGGTGGTGTACTGACCGGTCTCGGGCTCGTCACCCATCACGGTGAGGTCGCCGATCTCGATGCCCATGCCCTTGAGGAAGCCGTTGTCACGGCAGTAGTCGACCGAGACGGTGCGGTCGTCGAAGATCACGAGGCGGGCGATGATCGCCTTCTCACCGTTGAGCTCGCCGGCGGCCCACTGACCGATGGCCTCACCGGCCTTGCAGTTGTCGGTGGCGAACGTGGTGTCGACGACGTCGGGCGGATCGGTCGGGGTGTCGAGCGCGATCACATAGAGGCCGGCGTCGCGGGCCCGCTGGATGGCGTCGTTGACGTTGACCGACATCGGCGTGATCAGGATGCCGTCCTGGCCGCCGGCGATGGCGGCCTCGATCAGGTCGATCTGGCCCTGGTCATCGCCTTCGGCCTGACCGGATCCGATCGTGATCTCGATGCCGAGCTCGTCGGCCTTGGCCTGGGCCCCTTCCTGCATGGCGACGAAGAACGGGTTGGTGGAGTCCTTGGTGATCAGCGAGACGGCCACATCACCGTCGCCTTCGGCGGCAGCCTCCTCACCGTCTTCTTCGTCCTCCATTGCGTCTTCATCCTCGGCGGCATCCTCTTCAGGGGCCTCCGTGGATTCGGTTGTCTCCTCCCCGGCGTCATCGGCACCGGCGTCGGTATCGCCTTCATCGTCGGATCCACACGCCGCGGCCACCATGGCCAGAGCGAGCAGAAGGGCCAGCAGACGCCAGCCAAGAGAACGTTTGGTCATTGTTGCATCTCCCCTTTGTGCAAGGATTCGGTTACAGCACCCTGATGGTTGACTGTGATCGAACGACCTTAGCCCACCGCCAAACCGGGTACCGGACGATTGCACTCTATTGCAGCTTGACAACGTTGTCAAACAGGTGAATCGTAATATTGACAACGTTGTCACAGGGTGACAACATACGTGCGATTCGATACCGCCTCTTCAGGGCGCCTCGCGCGCTTGGCCAGACCAGGGAGAACCAGTTGTCGGGAACCCGGCGTCCAACCATGCGAGATGTCGCGGCGGAAGCCGGGGTCAGCTTCAAAACGGTGTCCCGCGTGGTCAACGGCGAGGGTGGGGTCTCACAGGACCTGGTCACCAGGGTCGAGACCGCCGTGGCGGAACTCGGCTACCGGCCCGATCAACGGGCCCGGCTCCTCCGCCGTTCGGCATCCACCCCAACGACGATCGGCTTCGTGCTCGTCGACGTGGCCAACAGCTTCTTCAGCAGCCTCCTTCGGGGCATCGAGGAGGTGGCCATGGCCCGCCAGTGCCTGGTACTCGCCGGTAGCACCGAGGGATCGGCCGACCGCGAGGAGCAGTTGGTGGGTGCGCTCGTCGAACGCCGGGTCGCCGGCCTCATCGCCGTGTCGTGGGGAGCGGCCAACGAGATCCTGCGATCCGAGATCGACCGGGGGACGCCCGTGGTGTTCGTCGACGCCGAACCCGGCCTCGACGGGATCGATCTGGTCCGCAGCGACCACCGGGCGGGAGCAATCGACGCCACCAACCATCTCATCGCCAACGGCCACCGCGACATCGCCTACTTCGGCGACGATCCGCAGATCTTCTCGGCCCGCCTCCGCCTCGACGGCTACCGGCAGGCCATGAACGACGCCGGCCTGCCGGTGCACGAGCACCGCATCGTGACCGGATCCCACCCCTACGCGCAATGGACCGAGATCATCCAGAGGTACTTCACCGACAAGCCAAGGCCCACCGCCATCTTCACGGCACAGAACTTCGTGACCCTCGGTGCCGTGCGGGCCTTGCATCGGCTGGGTCTGCGCGAGTCGGTGGCCCACGTCGGCTTCGACGACGTCGACCTGGCCGACGCCGTCACCCCGGGGGTGTCGGTGGTGCCGCAGGATCCGCGCGATCTCGGGCGCCGTGCCGCACGCCGGTTGTTCAAGCGCCTCGACGGCGACGCCGGACCCCCGGTACGCCAGGTGATCGCCAGCGCCGTCATCGCCCGAGGGTCGGGCGAGATCCCACCCGAACGGTTGCGGGATCACGTCTGAACCGAAAAGCGCGCTGGGCGCGGCATTCGGTTCAGAGGTCCGAGATGCGCCGGAGGCGGTGCTGTTCTGACCAATCGCCCGGACTCAGGCCACCAACTCCTCGATCGTGGCGATCCAGGCGTCGGCGGCGAGCGCAGCCGGAGACGGATGCGCTGGGTCGCCGGATGACAGTGCATGGCCCACCACGGCGATGAACCGGCAACCGGCCGAGCGTGCCGTCTGGAGATCCTGTTCGGAGTCGCCGACGAACAGAAGTTGATCGGCATCGAGCCCCCACTCCCGGGCCATGCTCAGGAGCACATCGGGGTCGGGCTTGACCGCACCTCCGTCGTTGCCGCACCGAAACGCCGACAGGTGGTCGACGATGCCCAGTTCGGTCAGTTCGTCGATCGTATTGTCACGGTTGTCGGCGGTGGCCACCCCCAGCAGGTGGATGGCGGCCAGGGTCTCAACAGCTCCCACCACGTCGCCGAGAGGCTCGAGCGGCCCGAACGTCGCGGCGTCGATGCCGGCGCCCATCGCGGTGATCGCCTGCTCGGCTGTCCAGCCTCGGCCGACGAGATGGTCGAGGGCGATGGTCATCAGCTCGGACTCGGTCTTGGTCGCCGCCGCGCTCTCGGGCACGATGCGATCCACCTCGACACCGAGGCATTCGGCCAGCGACCACTCCGCCTCCGGATCGCCACCGGCGGCCGCCGTGGCGGCGATTATCGAGCGGAAGAACGTGACCCACCGGCTGTTGATCTCGGTCAGCGTGCCGTCCTTGTCGAACACGATCGCCTTGGCCGGTGCCACCAGTTGCCGTCGAAGATCGGGCGTGAGACGTGGTGCTGTCACCAGGCCAATCTAGGAGCCATCGGCGGGGATCGCGGGTGCCCGCGAGGTTCAGGCCGGAATGCGACGGCCGGTGATGTCGTCGATATGGATTCGCAGATAGCGGAACTTCGGGCTGTCGGTCCACGGTGTGATGCCGAGCGTCTCCGCGTGGAGGATGTCCTCCAGCTTCTCGACCTCCTTGGCCACACCGTGGGCGACCACACTCCACCCTCGTCGGGTTCCCTCGTCGAGATCGTCGATCTCGAACGCCACGGCCCGGCCGAGCACCGCACCGGCCAACTTCGTTCCCGGCACGGTGTGGATGTAGATCGCCCCCTGGTCGACCTTGTAGTTGACCGGGAAGATGTCGGGTTTGTTGGCGATCGACACCACGACCCGACCGACACTGTGGTCGCCGAGCAGCCGCCGGCACTCCTCCTCCTCGATCACCTCGAGCCCAGTGCGTTGATCGATCATCAAACGACCTCCTGCCGGTTCTGACTAGTCCCTACGTCAAACCCTAGATCGACGCCGAAGCGATCTCTGGGGCCTTTGGTCCCCAATGACCAAGATCAGGCCTTGACAAGACTAAAGCCTTTAGTCATACTTGGGATTCCAACCTAGACTAAAGTAGTTAGTCAGAACGACTGGAGCGAAGACATGACCCAGAACCCGGCAATGCAACCCACCAAACAAACCACCAGTGCAGCCGACGGCTCCGGAGCGCCGAATCGGACCGGATTGCTGTCCCATGAGCTGCTCACCGAGATCACGATCGATGCGCCGGTTGACACCGTCTGGTCGGTGCTCACCGACCTTGCGTCGTACGGCGAGTGGAACCCGTTCGTGATCGAGGCCGGCGGCGACGTACAGGAGGGAGCCCGCCTGACGCTCCGCATCCAACCGGTGGGTGGGAAGGCTTCACGCTTCGAGTCGACGGTGTCCGAGGTCGTCCCGGGTCGGGTCTTCGAGTGGGTCGGCCACCTGGTCACGAGCCGCCTCTTCCAGGGCCGTCACCGGTTCGAACTCCACCCGACGGCCGACGGCTCCGCAACCCGGTTCCGTCAGACCGAATACTTCACCGGGCTGTTGGTCCCGCTGGTGGCCAGGACGCTGAACAAGGGCACCCTGGCGGGATTCGTGGCGATGAACGAGGCGCTCAGGCGCCGGGCGGAGCAGGCGCAGGCGCAGGTCGACGGGGTATCACCTCACGACGAGCGCTGATGGGCCGCAAGGTCGGGCTCGATCTTCCGCAGATCACCGCTGCTGCCGTCGACCTCGTCGAAGCAGACGGGTTGGAGGCGGCCACCCTCAGCTCGGTGGCCGCCCGGCTCGGCGTGAAGGTGCCGTCGCTGTACAACCACGTGTCCGGGCTCGCCGGCCTCCGCCGCCTGATCACCCTGGCCGCCGTCGAGCAACTGACCGACGCCTGCCGCGCTGCGATGATCGGCACCGAGCGGGGCGACCGCCTACGGGCGACGGCCCGGGCCTACCGCCGATTCGCGGTCGACCACCCGGGCCTGTACCGAGCGCTCCTCCCGGCGCCGGCACCGGGAACGGACGACGAACTCTACGACGCCATGGCGGTCCCCGTCCTCCTGATCGCCGACGCGTTGGCGGAGCTCGACGGACGTCCCACCGGCGAAGCGTCCGACGACATGATCCACGTCATCCGGGCGCTCCGCAGTCTGGTCCACGGCTTCGTGGATCTCGAGATCAACGGTGGATTCGGGATGCCGATCGACATCGACGAAAGCTTCGAGCGGGCCGTCGACCTTCTTCTGATCTCCATCGAGTCGTGAACCGAATCGGCGGTCAGAGCGACTGGACCTGATGTGACCGACAGTCAACTCGACGAGTCCGACGAAGTTCTGGTGTTACGAGGCCAGCTCGGCGACCGCGCCGCGCTGGAACGCCTGGTCGGCCGGTGGCATGAACCGGTCCGGGAGCTGCTGCGCCACATCACCCTCGACGCCGATGCGGCAGAGGAGCTGGCCCAGGAAACCTGGGTTTCGGCGCTGCGGTCGCTCGGTCGACTCCGTGAACCCGACCGGTTCCGCTGGTGGCTCTTCACGATCGCCCGACGCCGGGCCCAGGATCGATTCCGGAGCGCCTACCGGAAGCCGCAAACGCCGACGGCACCCGATGAGCTGGTCGAGCTCGACCCCGCGACCACCTACGCCCACGAGCCGCTTGCCATCGTCGACGACCGCGACCAGTTGGTCGGCCTTCTCGGCCGCGTCGACCACGAGCTACGAGAGGTGCTGGTGCTCCACCATCTCCACGACTGGCCCGTCGGCGAAGTGGCCGCCGCCCTCGACATCCCCGAGGGCACCGTCAAATCGAGACTGCACCGAGCCCGCCGCCACCTTGCCCCCTTGATCGCCCATTCGGACACCGAGTCGACCGCAGACCCGGAGGAGACACACCAATGAACCCCGACCACCCATCCAACCATCGCCAGACCGACGGCACACCGTCAACCGAATCCGACGTCGCCCACCTGATCGATGACGCCGTCAACCCTCGCCGCAAGATTCTCCTCGCCGTCGTCGGCGGGATCGGACTCGTCGAGGCTGTCGGGCTCACCACGATGGTCGCCACCGAACCCGAGCCACTGCCGCTCGCCACGACCGCAGCGCTGTTGACCATCGCCGCCGCCGGCTTGTCGTGGGCCGTGCTCGCGGCATGGCGACTCACCCGTCGGGAAATCCTCCTGCTGCCCGATCGGGTGGCCGCCACCACGCTCGGACTGTTCTGGTCGACCGTCGCCACGGCCGGCGGCATGGCCATCGCAGTCGACCGTGGTCAGGGTGCGGCCGCGGCGGCGATCGGGGCGACCGGCGCAACGTTGGTCGTCATCGCCGGAGTACTCATGATGCAAGCGCTGACGGATCTGCGTCGGACCCGTGCCCGCTTGGCCGCACTGACCGGACCCTGACCAACAACCCGTGCGCCCCAGCCGCCGGAAACGAGGCGTCAGCCGCACAGATCGGTGGAGCTGGAGGTCGGGTCAGGCGCCGCCGCCGGAGATCTCCAGGTTCACACCGTTCACGTAACCGGCGGCATCGGAGAGCAGGAACAGCACGGCGCCGGCCACCTCGTCGAGGCGGCCGTAGCGACGCAGCGGCACCATGTTGATCATCTGGTTCGCCACCTCGTCGGGCGTGTCCGCGTAGTAGGGGCTGGGCACCGCGGCCTGCTGTTCCACCTGGCGGTCCCACATCACGCCGGGGCCGATGAAGCCGGGGCTGACCGAGTTGACCCGAATGCCCAACGGCGCCAGGTCCTTGGCCGCCGATTTGGTCAGCCCGATCACCGCCGCCTTCGAGGCCGAGTAGACACTCATGTTGGGCGCACCGGACACACCGGCCATCGACGCCATGTTGACCACGGCGCCCCCGGTCCCCGCCGCCGCCAACACCCGAGCCGACGCCTGAAGCACCGCGAACACACCGGCCACGTTGACGTCGAGCACCCGGCGGACGTCGTCGAGGTCGTAGTCGACGAGGTTGGCGAAGTGGCCCTGATACCCGGCGTTGTTGAACACCAGGGTGGGGGGACCGACGTCGGAGGCAAGCCGGTCGATGACCCCGCCGACCTCGTCGAAATCGGTCACATCGAACGTCGTGACGACGTGGTCGAGCTGATCCGGCGAGGCGCCGGAGCACAACGAACGAGTCTCGTCGAGTCCGTCTGCGGCACCGGCCAGATCGGCGAGCACCACCCTGGCGCCGCTGCGGGCGAGACCCACCGCCACCGCCCGGCCGATGTTCCCGGCCGCTCCGGTGACGAGCGCTAGTGCACCCGGGCGACAGGCAGGCATGGCTGGGAGAGTTGCTCCGTCCTGAGTCAGGGCAGAGCCGATCCGTGCCTACCCATCGCCGGGCAATCCTGGACGCAACTAGTCACCGATCCGTTCGCCGTCATCCGCGAACACGTGGATCGGGCCGGCAAAGGTGACCTGCACATTGTCGCCTCGGCCGATGTTCGTTTCGCCCTCATCGCGGACGACGATAACTTCCTCGTCGCCCTCGTGGGTAATCGTGACGTGCACGTAGGACTCGGAACCGAGTTCCTCCACGACGCTGACCTGCCCCGGGATGCCGTCGGCCCCCAGGCGTAGGTGCTCGGGGCGCACCCCAACGGTGAATTTGTCGCCGGGCTGTTGGCCGACGGCCGCCGCCTGCTCTGGTTTCAGCGGCACGTCGAATCCACCAAGTCGCAGCTTGCCGTCGGTGCGCCCGGTGTCGACCAGGTTCATGCCCGGCGAGCCGATGAAGCCGGCCACGAACCGGTTGATGGGATGACTGTAGAGCGTGCGGGGCCGGTCGACCTGCTGGAGTACCCCGTAGTCGAGCACCGCGACCCGGTGGCCCATGGTCATGGCCTCGACCTGGTCGTGGGTTACGTACACGGTGGTGACACCGAGACGGGCCTGGAGATCGGCCAACTCCGTGCGGGTCTGCACCCGGAGCTTGGCGTCGAGGTTCGACAGCGGCTCGTCCATGAGATACACCTGCGGCTCACGCACAATTGCTCGCCCCATCGCCACCCGCTGACGCTGGCCACCGGACAGGTTCTTCGGTTTGCGGTCGAGGAACGGCTCGAGATCGAGGATCCGGGCCGCCTCCTTCACCCGTTTCTCCCGCTCCTCCTTCGGCACCTTGGCCTGCTTGAGCGCGAAGCCCATGTTGGCCGCCACCGACATGGAGGGATACAGGGCGTAGTTCTGGAACACCATGGCGATGTCGCGGTCCTGGGGTGGAGCCAGCGTGACGTCTCGGTCGTTGATGTAGATGCTGCCCTCGTCGACGAATTCCAGACCGGCCAGCATGCGCAACGCCGTGGATTTGCCGGAACCCGATGGGCCGACCAGCACCAACAGCTCCCCGTCGGCGATGTCGAGGTTGAGCTTGTTCACGGCGGCGATGTCGGTGCCGGGATAGATGCGACTCGCTTCTTCGTACTTCACTTCTGCCATTGGATTACCCCCTGGTTCTACTTGATCGCACCCATGGCGAGGCCACGGATCATTCGTTTCTGAGCCACCCACCCAGCCAGCACCACCGGAAGGGTGGCCAGCGTGGAGGCGGCCGACAACTTGGCCAGGAAGTTACCCCTGGTGCTGACGTTCTTGGTCACCCAGATCGGCACGGTCGAACCGTCGACCGCGTTGAGCTGCACCGCCAGGAAGTACTCGTTCCAAGCGAAGATCAGACACAAGAGCGCGGTTGCGGCGAGGCCGGGAGCGACGATGGGCATGATCACCGACGTGATCTGACCCCACAGGTTGGTTCCGTCGATCTGGGCCGCCTCGATCAACTCCTTCGGCACTTCGTTGAAGAACGACCGCAACATCCACACCGCCAGCGGGAGGTTCATCGCGGTGTAGAGCACGATGAGCACGAGCCGGCTGTTGAGGACCCCGAGCCAGTCGGCGATGATCCACAGCGGCAGGATGGCGGCGACGATCGGAAGGAACTTGGTGGAGATGAAGAAGAACAGGACGTCTCGCCACTTGGCCACCGGCTTGATCGACAGGGCGTAAGCGGCCGGGATGGCCAGGACCATGACGAAGAAGGTCGACAGCAGGACGATCCAAGCCGAGTTGGCGAAGGCCTCACCCGCGGTGAGCAAACCTTCGCTGATCGACGAGATGTCGCGGTAGCGGTCCAGAGTCGGGCTGAAGAACAGCTTGGGGTCGGTGTTGGCGTCGGCCTCCTCCTTGAAGCCGTTGAGCACCATCCAGAACACCGGGAAGAAGAATCCGATGGCCACGATCCAGGTGAACAACGTGAGGAGGAGGGAGATGACCTTCTGTTTGGTGGTTCGTTCGTGCCGTTGGTTACTCATGCTGCCTCTTCCCCTTCGAGTAGACCGGACAGGACTCGCAGGCCCAAGGTGGCCAGGATGATGGAGGCGATCACCACGACGATCGAGTAGGCCGAAGCCTCACCGAATCGCCAGCCACCGCCGATCGATCTCTGATAGACGAAGTAGGGAACGTTGGTCGAACCCGGCCCTCCGCCGGTCATCACATCGATATGGTCGAACACCTGGATCAGATAGATCGAGCCCAGCAGGATGCCCAGCTCGAGATAGGGCCGCAGCTGGGGAAAGGTGATCTGAGAGAACATGGCCCACGTCGAGGCACCATCGACTCGGGCCGCTTCGAGGATCGACTCGTCCTGGCCTTGTAGTCCGGCGAGCACGATCAGCATCATGAACGGACTCCACTGCCACACGAGCACAGCCACGATCGTCCACAGCGGGAAGCGGCTTACGAATTCGATGCGTTCGAACCCGAGGCTGTCCAGCACCCAGTTCTGCAGCCCGAAGGTCGAGTTGAACATCTGGGTCGACCAGATCTGGGCCGCAACCACCGGCATGATCAGAAACGGCGTGATCAGCAGTGTGCGAACGAAACCCTGGCCGACGAATTTGCGATCGAGCAGGATCGCCAGGCCGGTGCCGATCACCAGCGACAAGAGCACGGCCGATACCGTCATCAAGATGCTGATCCACGCTGCGTCGGCGAAGAACTGGCTCGTGATCCGCTCGACGTAGTTCTGAAAGCCCACGAACGTGCGGGCCTCGGGCGGAACGATACGCCACTGGGTGAAGCTGTACCAGAGTGAGAACAGGAATGGCACCTGTGTCACCACGATGGTGAAGAGGAGAGCGGGTAGGAGCGGCAGTCTCCGCCGCCAGGCCTCCCTCCGTTGAATTGACTTGACGAGTTCAGCGCGAGACTGCTCCGCACTGGACTGGCCGACGGCGACTGCCGCCATAGCATCCTCCCTTCGTTCGGGCCCCCTACAGGCCGATGCTGGTCGATGTTGCCGGTTGAAAAATGTCGGGCTTGGGTTCCCGCCCGTAGAGACGCTAACCCAAGCCCGACGGGGGTGCTTCGGGACCGCCGACGTTCTCAACGACGGTCCCGAAGCGGGGGGATAGTGCACATCGCCGTCGTCAGACGGCGGTCGTGCTAGGAGCTGTACTCCTGGGCGATGGTGTGGCAGGCGGCCTGAGCGTCATCGGTACTCTGGCTTCCGGCGATCGCCGCAGAGATCTGTTCGCTGCAGCGGGTGCCGTAGTCCTGGAACTCGGGAACACCCACGTACTGCACACCGGGAAGTCCGGGGCGGGGTGTCGTTCCGGGGTTGTCGATCGGAGCGGCCAACATGGCGTCCAGCGTCTTGTCGGCAAACGAGCCGGCAGCCTCCTGGTAGGCCGGCTCCTCATAGAGGAACTGGCGGGTACCCGGGGGCACGGCGGCCCAGCCCAACTCATCGGCCGCCGCTCGGATGTACTCCTCGCTGGTGGCCCAGCTCACGAAGTCCCAGGCGGCGTCGGGGTTCGGGGAGTTGGTGGGCACGGCGAGGGCCCAGGCCCACAGCCAACCGGAGTTGTCGGTCTCCTTGGTCGGCGCCAGGGCGTAGCCGTTCATGCCCTTGACGGGGCTGTCGTCGCTCTCGAGGATCGAGGCGGCCACGGTGGCGTCGTACCACATGGCGACCTTGCCCTCCTGATAGAGGTTGAGGCACTCGTTGAAGCTGGCGTTGGCCGCATCGTCCTGGCCTGCGTCCTCGATGAGACCAACGTAGAAGTCGAGGGTCTCCTTGAACTCGGGCTGGTCGACCTGCGACTCACCGATCGAGCCGTCGTCGTTGGCGGCCCAGTGGGTGCCGCCGAAGGTGTTGAGCACGGTGGTGAAGGCGGCGCCGAGGTCACCCCAGCCTGGCTTGCCTCGCAGGCAGATACCGGCGACGTCGTCGGAGTCGACGGCGCGGGCCACGGCGGCGACCTCGTCCCAGGTCGGGTTGTCGGGCATCGTCTGACCGGCCGCCTCGAGGATGTCCTGGCGGTACATGACGAACGACGACTCGGCATAGAACGGGGCGGCGTAGAGCGCACCATCGGACGAGAGGCCGTTGCGGACGGCGGGGATGATGTCGTCGCCGTTCCAGTCGGGGGTGTCGGCCGCGAACTCGTTGAGGTCGAACAGCCAGCCGTTGGCGCCGAACTGCGGCGCCTCGTACATTCCGATCATCACGGCGTCGAACTGCTCGCCACCGGCGCCGACGTCACGGGTGACGATCTCACGGAGCGTCTGCTCCTCGAGGAAGGTGAAGTTCACGGCGATGCCGGTCTCGGCGGTGAACAGGTCGGGCGTCAGCGCCGCGATGTTCTCCATGTGGGGGTTACCCACGATGGCGACGTTGATCTCGCCGCCCTCGGAGGCGGCACCCTCTTCGCCTGCATCACCTTCGTCCTCTTCCATGGCTTCGTCGTCGGACTCGGCCTCATCGGCGGCACCGTCGTCGGTGCTCTCCTCGGCCGAATCCTCGGCTTCGGTTGCTTCATCGTCGTCGCCCCCGCCGCAGGCAGCCGCCAGCAACGAGAACACGACAAACACACTCATGATCAGCAGCCACGGCTTCGAGCGTGACCGATCAGCACGTCGTTTCATTGATCTCCCCTATGGGTCGAACGCAGCGGCATCGGGCCAACTGCTTCTTCACCTTTCTGTTTACTTGGTTTCATGTTGATTTGCAAGTGGTTTGTGTTGGTTTTTCCGTCGATGCTAGACCATACGGCCTAGAAAGTAGGAAAAAAGCCTAGTGTTGACCTTCGAGTTGTCTTTGTTTATGTTGTATTGCGACAGCGAGAGCCATCGTGAGGCGTGGGAGAACCGACTTCGTGACCGAACTGACCAGCATCGAACTGACGGGCGACGGGCTCGAGCGGTTGCCGGCGACCGTCGCTGTTCCCGACTACGACCGCCGGGCGCTCAAGCGGTCGATCGTCCACATCGGCGTCGGCGGCTTCCACCGGGCGCACCTCGCCACCTACGTCGACGAACTCTGCCGAGCCGGCCACACCGACTGGGGCATCGTCGGCAGCGGCGTCCTGCCGTTCGACAAGGCCATGGCCGACGCCCTCGGTGCCCAGGACCACCTCTACACCCTCATCAGCCGGGGTGCCGACACCGCCGAGGTCCGGGTCATCGGTTCGATCATCGACTACATCTGGGCCCACCCCGACCCCGAGCCGCTGATCGCCGCGATCGCCGACGGCGACACCCAGATCGTGTCACTCACGGTGACCGAGGGCGGCTACCCGGTCGACGAGGTGACCGGCGAGTACCTGGCCACCTCCCCCAACGCCGGTGACGGCACCGCCTTCGCCATCCTTGCAACCGGCCTCGACCGGCGCCGGCGGGCCGGCAACGGACCGGTCAGTGTGATGAGCTGTGACAACGTCATCTCCAACGGCGACGTCACACGGGCCGGTCTGCTCGGCGAGGCCGACCGGATCGGGGGCCGTGAGCTGGCCGCCTGGATCGAGACCAACGTCGCCTTCCCAAACGGCATGGTCGACCGGATCACGCCGGCCACATCGGACTCCGACCGGGAGTGGCTGGCCGCCAACCACGGATTCTCCGACCGCTGGCCGGTGGCGACCGAGCCGTTCCGGCAATGGGTGCTGGAGGATCGCTTCGCCGCCGCCCGCCTCCCGCTCGAGGAACTCGACGTGATCGTCACCGACGATGTCGAACCCTACGAGCACATGAAGTTGCGCCTGCTCAACGCCGGCCACTCCTGTCTCACCTATCTCGCCGCGCTCTGCGGCTACGAGCTGGTCGACCAGGCCATGGCCGACCACCACATCAGCGATCTCGTGAAAATCCTGCTGCACCGCGAGGCAAAACCGAACATTCCCACCGTCGGGGACATCGATCTCGACGCCTACATCGACTCGCTCGTCGAGCGGTTCTCCAACCCGCAGGTCGGCGACCAGATCGCCCGGCTCTGCCTCGACGGCACCGTCAAGTTCCCGAAATTCCTGGTGCCGACGATCGAGGCCCAGCTGGCGGGCGGCCGGCCCATCGGCCTCTCCGCGCTGTCGTTGGCGGGATGGTGCGAGTATCTCAACGGCGTCGACCAGCACGGCAACACGATCGATCGGGCCAACGACCCCGGACGGGAACGGGCCGAGCAGCTCGCTCGGGCGTCGCTCACCGACCCGGCGGCCTTCGCCGGGTTCGTCGAGGTGTTCGGACCGGTGGTGTCGACGTCGGACCGGTTCCGTGCCATCTTCGTCGACGCCCTGACCCGCTTGCGGGCCGACGGCGTGCACGGTGCGATCACCGCAGCCATTGAAGGACGCCTCGACGGCACCGGCTAACGTTGTCCGTCGGAGGCCTCCGGTACCTGGAGTAGGGAATGAGCGATCTGTTTCAATCGGAACGACAGCGAAAGATCGCGGCGTTGACCCTCGACGCGGGACGGGTCGAGGTGGCCGAGCTGGCCGAGCGGTTCAAGGTTACGACCGAGACGATCCGCCGCGACCTGTCCGAGCTCCAGACCCATCGAGTGGTTCGCCGCGTGCACGGTGGTGCGGTTCCGTGGGAGCGGTCGAAGTTCGAACCGCTGCTCGTCAACCGGAACGTGCAGAACGCGGAGGAGAAGCGCCGTCTCGCCCACCGGGCGCTGGAGGAGTTGCCGGACACGGGAACGGTCATCATCGACTCGGGCTCGACGCTCGGCAGCCTGGCCGAGGTGATTCCCGACGACCGCGATCTGCGGATCGTCACCAACTCGCTCGTCATGGCCCAGGAGCTGTCGAGCCGGGAGCGCATCGACGTGATCGTGATCGGCGGCCGGGTCCGCAAGAACACCCTGGCCATGGTCGACACCGAGGCGGTGACCTCCGTGCAGCAGATGACCGTCGACACGCTGTTCATCAGCGCCGATGCCGCCACAGCGGCCACCGGCCTGACCACCCCGTATCGGGAGGAGGCGGCGCTGAAGTCCACCATGATCGCGGCCGCCAAGCGGGTGGTGACCCTCGTCGACTACACGAAGTTCGGCGACGACCAGTTCATCCGGTTCGCCTCCTGGGACGACGTCGACGTGTTGATCACGAACCACGAGCTCGACGCTGGTGTGGTGGCGGCCATCGAGCAGACCGGCACCATTGTGGCTCTCTGCTGACGCGTGTCCTGGAGATCAATTCCAGTACGGACGGTGTCAACGGGCAGGTGCCGGGCGAGAGCGCCATATGGCGAGCAGGGGGCCGTCCTCGGGGCGAATCTGTTCGGCGACCCGGCCGAGGGCGGTGACGGCCAGGCAGGTCTGCCACGTCTCCTCGTCTATTCCCTCGCTGTCGAGCAGAGCGGACATCTGGTCGAGGTAGCGGCCCCGGAACTCGTCCAGCAGTTCGACCGTGGCTCCCGGCAGATGCGGGGTGACCGACGCCCCGTGGTCGGAGTCGGACGCGAGCTTGCGCTCGAGTTCGGTGTCGGGCGAGCGCATCAGCAACTTGGACCGGGCGATGTCCGCCACCGGATGACCGACGGAGGCATCGAACCAGTCGATGATCACCGGGCCGGAGTCGGCAAGGATCACGTTGTTGGGGTGGAGATCGCCGTGCAACAGGCAACCGGCTGTTGGTAGCGCGGCGACCAGGCGACGACCCTCCTCGCGCTCCGCTTCGGTGATCACGTCGACGGCTGAGATCTTGGCCGCAAGGCGACCGGCGGCCGCCGGCATTCCGGACGGCGGTTCACAGGCCAGAATCAACTGATGCAGCTCGGCCAGCAGGTCGGCGGCGGCAGACACCGTCATGTCGCCGTCGAGCACGGCTTGCTGCATCGAACGCCCGTCGACCCGCTCGAACACGACGGCCGGGCTTCCGTCGACGGTGACGAGCTCGCGGGGTTCGGGGGTCGGCAGGTCGAGCTCGTGGACGCGCTTGGCGAGATCGAACTCGACCGCCGCCCACTCGGGCGGGACCTCGGCGCGCAGAACCTTCACCACGGAGTCGTTGCCATAGGCGAAGATGTCGGCCGTTCGACCGGTCGCGATGGTGCGACCGACAGTCGTCACTGCCGCTCCTTGTCCACCTGTCCAGTGTGCCCGCTGAGGGCCGCAGCGTCACCTCAATCGAGCGACCGCACCTCGAGTCCGCGGTCGGTACCGATCACGAGGCGGTCACCTCGACACGCCAGCGCCGTGACTCGGGCGTTTGCCGCCTGAATCGTTCGCCGCCCGCTGTCACCGACGAGCCGCACATCACGGAGGCCCTCCAGTACCACGAAACCGTCGTCGGTCGCCGCGAGTGGCTCGCGCCAGATCATGGAACGATCCCAGTCGAGCAGGACCGAGCCGGCCGACTCGCCCGTGCCGTCGTCGATCATCGACAGCCACCGTTCGCCCCGATCGGTTCGGTGGGACAATCCGACCCGACCATCACCGAATGCGACGGCACAGTTGGTGAACGAGGCGTAATCGGGTTCGTGCCATTCCCACATCGTCGACAGATCGCTCCCGTGGCGAACGACCCGAAGCGCCAGGTCGTCGCCCCGCATGTCGGGCGCATCGACCACGGCCAGTCCACCGTCGGCGGCGGTGGCCACGGCCAGGATCTGGTCGTTCGGCCGATGGGCGGGCACCTCGAACCACCCGTCGTCGAACGCGGCGATCCTTCCCACGCCGGTGCGGTCGCCGATCTGTCGTCCGTCTCGAGACAGGTCGTCGCTGCCGTCGAGCCGGAGTTCCAGCACCCCCTCGTCCTCGCAGCCGATGCCGAGAAGTCCGTGTGCCGCGTTCACCTCGAGTGCCGTCACAGAGTTGACCTCGAGCCTCATCCATCGTTCCGGAGTTGGAGCATCGGAGGTGAGATCCCAGAACACCAGGAGATCCTGATAGCAGACCGACGCCCCCACTGCGTCCGAGATGATGGTGACGAACGCCTGCTGGGCGGTTCGAACGTCGTCGGCGCCGACCTCCGTTGCCAGGCCGTCCTCGCACAAGCGGACGATCTCGACGTGGCCTCTCGATCTCGCCATGTCGACCACCTCGGCTGGAATCTCGACCCCATGGCGCAGCAGCGCTCGCACGACCGCAGTGCGCCCGAGTCCGGCGGCACCGGAAATCAACCCGGCCATCCCGGGAACGTCGATCGTGCCCGCCGCATCGACGACGAGGTCGAGAGCCGCCGGGTCGGTCAGGTGACCGACCTCCGGCGGCGCCCCCTCGGCCATGAGCCTGCCGGCGTACACCAGATCCCCCGAGGCCAGCGCGGCTGCAACGTCACTCATGCACGCATCTCAGCGGAGCTGGAAGCCGAGGCCCAGTTCGTCGTCGGGCTCGAGCACGAAGGTGTGATAGCCGCTGAGCGAGGCCCGGCCGCCCACCCGGGTCACCACACCGTCGGGGCCCACCGACACCACACTCCCCGTGAACAGGCCCCCGGCGATTCCCCGATGTGACAGCACGTCGCCCGGTGCCAGTTCGCGCCTTGCGTGGAGCACCGCGAGGCGGGCCGAGGTTCCCGAACCGCACGGCGAACGGTCCACCTCGCCGTCGGCGAATACGGTGATGTTGCGGTGCGCCAGTGCGGCGCCCTCCACACCGCCGTCCGGATCGTCGTCGAAGAAGATCACGCCGTAGAGGCCGGACAGCCGCTCATCGGTCGGATGACGGGTTGCCGGATGATCGGCGAGCGAGGCCTTGATCGCCCGCCCGAGACGGATGAAGTCGTCGATGTCCGACGGCTCGACCGACAGGCCCACGGCCGACGCAGGCAGCACTGCGTAATGGGCCCCTCCGTAGGACACGTCGACGGTGACCGCCGAACCGTCGGCCAGAACGACATCGACGTCGAGCGCCCGCACCTGGGCCGCCACATTCGTGAACCGCACGTCTCCGACCCGACCGTCGTCGGCCACATCGGCCTCCACCGCCAACCGACCCGACGGCACATCCAGGTTGAAGCGGGCCATTGAACCCGGGTTCGAGGCCACCATGCCGTTGTCGAGCGCCCAGGTGCCACCGGCGATCGTGCCGTGGCCGCACGCGGTCGAGAAGCCGTCGGCGTGGAAGAAGACCATGCCGAACTCGGCTCCGTCGTCGTCGGGTGGGGTCACGAAACAGCCGTACATGTCGGCGTGACCTCGAGGCTCGTTCACCAGCAGGCGACGGACGTGGTCGAGGCGAGCCATCGCGTCGGACCGTTTGTCGAGCACCGTTGCGCCCGACAGCGGCGGGACACCGCCGACCACGATCCGGTACGGCTCACCGGCTGTGTGATAGTCGACGGTGCTGACGGCCATACGCCGCCGTTCTCGCTGCGCGTCACCAGGCATGAGTGGACCCTAGTGAGGGGTGCGGCCGTTCCCGTGCCCGTTCGCGGGCGATATCGACCGAAAGTGACCGTTTGCGCCCGCGAACGACAGTGTCGGGCAGTGGTCGGCGGCCGCCGATGTCTACGAACGGCTCGGCCCGGCGAGGGAGGCCGGCACCTCGACGGTCGACGAGCTGGTCGCGCTGTTGGCGCGGGGCGGGTCGCCCTGACGGAGGTGGCGGTCCAGCTTGTCCAACGGCAGCGGCTTGCAGAACAGATAGCCCTGCATGCAGGTGACCCCGCTCTCGGTCAGTGTCTTGATCCAGTTCGATTGCTCAACACCCTTGGCCACCGGCGTCACACCGACGGTTCCGCAGAAGCCGACGAGTGCGTCGAGGTGCTGGCGCGGCCGTTGGCCTGATCCGATCTGTGTCACGAACTGTCGGCTCAGCTTCACGGCCGCCACGGGGAACTCGAGCAGGGGACCCACCGACAGCTCACCTCGACCGAAGTCGTCGACGATCACACCGATACCGAGATCGGTGATCCGCTGGACGCTACGCATAACCTCATCGGACTGCCATGAAAACGTCGTGTCGACCAACTCGATCATGACCCGGGCCGGCTGGACGTTGTCGTCGGTGATGAGCGAGCAGAGATCGTTGACGAAGGCTTCGTCCATCAACTGCCGGGGCGATGCGTTCAGCGAGAGCGGGAGGTTTCGCAGGGTGGGAGAGTCGGACCAGTTCCGAAGCAGGGTCGCCATGTCGTCGAGCATCCGCACACCGAGGTCGGGGGAGCGGCCCTGATCGGTCAGGGCCGGCAGGAAATCGGCCGGCAACTCGATCGAGCCCGACGGCCGCTGCCAGCGGGCCAGGAGTTCGACCGCCACCGGCTGACCCGTCTCGACGTCCAGGACGGGCTGGCCCCACGCGCCGACCTCGTTGCGGTCGAGTGCGTCGCCGATCTCGGCGGCCAGGGCGGCCTGCCTCACCATCTGTGATCGGAGACGCTCGTCGAACCGCACCGACTGGCTCCGGCCCTCCTCCTTCGCCAGGTACAGCGCGTGGTCGGCGCGCAGCTGGAGGTCGTCGAGGTCGAGCAGGGCGCCGGGCTCCGACACGGCCAGACCAACGCTGGCCGAGATCACGATCTCATGGCCCCGAACCATGAACGGTCGCTCCATCTCGGTCACGATCCGCTGGGCCAGACGGTCCTGCATCTCGGTGGTGTTGAGACCGTTCGACAGGATGAGGAACTCGTCGCCACCGAGTCGGGCCACGGTGTCCTTGCTGCGCACGGAGTTCCGGAGTCGATCGGCGACGGCCACGAGGAGCTCGTCGCCGATGCCATGTCCGAAGCGGTCATTGACGCTCTTGAAGTGGTCGAGGTCGACGAAGAGCGCGGTGACACGCTTCGCCCCCGGTGTCTGTGGGATCGATTCGATGGCGGACCGATTGAGCAGCCCGGTCAGCGGATCGTGGCCCGCCGCGTGTTCGGCTTTGGTTGCGTCCTGCCGGGCCTGCTCCCGCAACACGATGATCTCCTGCAGCATGCCGATCGTCTCGCTGAGGTTCTTCACCATGAACAACGCGTACAGGGCGAACAACCACGCGAGTACCGATTGCCCGGCGGCTGCGAAGCCGGTCACGGCAACCACCGCCATCGGGATGAAGGTCCAGGCGCCGTGTCCGGTCACACCGGCCCGCCCGGCGACCGCTCCAGCCGACAAGGCGATCAACAGGGCGACGATGGTCATACGCGTCACCCCATCGTCCATGAGCGGCGAGCCGACCCACACGAGCGCGCCGATCACCACACCCGACCACGCCGCGCACACATTCATCGCCCACGGGGATCCACGACGATCGACCGGCCGACGAAGGCGCTCCTGCGAGGCCACCACCACGGTGGCGACGCCGCTGAGCGCCAGCGCTCCGGTCCACGCCAGTAGCCGGAACCTCGACACCTCCGACCAGAGCAGGACACACGTCGCACCTGCCGCCAGCACGGTTCCGACCAGAGCCGTCAGACCCCGATCGCGGAGCAGATACTCCTCGACGGAGGCCTGCGCATCGGCCGGGATCGATGGCGGTCCGGCCCAGCCGCGGGTGACACGTTTGATCACAATCCAACTATCGACCTGCCGGGTCACCATCTTGATGGATTCGCCCGAATGGGTCCGCGTGGGCTGTGTATTTCGAGTGGACAAACGGTGGATGAACAACGAAATGTTGGGGGTATCAAAGAAATCCGGTGGACAACCCTGGGGATTTCGAAAAACCTCTTGACCCCCTTGATTCGGTGGTGCAATGATGCACATCACTCAGTCACCGGCTGGTGATCCGAGGGGGAGGCAATCGCTTTGAACCGGGCAACCGGAGCGATGCGGGCGCCGAACCCAAATCGGAAAGTCAGCTCGACTGGGAGAAGCAGATCCGCTGGTTCGTGAAGGGTTTGCAAGGGCTTCGGCTCGAGCGAACGCAACACAAACCTCGTCGGCTCCGCTCCACTCCTCGGGTGAAGCCGCTCCTCGGAGCGATGGAACTTGAGGGCCTCCAAACAAAGCAGCTCCTCGGAGCGGCGGCGTGAGGTGGGAACTCAAGCGAAGCAGCTCCTCGGAGCGGTGAAGCACGAGAGGAGCCGAGCAGATGATCGGATACCGAACCGGTCCTCGGACCGGGGAGGTTGCGCCAAACCGGCTTGCGGCCGGGGCGGTCAGGCCAAACCGGCTCTCGGGCCGGAGCGGCAGGACCAACCCGCCACTTGGATGGGGCGGTCGGACCGATTCGGCTTTCGGGCCGGAGCGGAACGATCCAACCAGCCTCCCGGTTGGAGCGGTCAACGAATTCGGCTTTCGGGCCGGACCAGAGCGACCAAACCAGCCACCCGGTTGGAGCGGTCAACGAATTCGGCTCTCGGGCCGGACCAGAGCGACCAAACCAGCCACCCGGTTGGAGCGGCCAAATCCAACTCGGCTCTCGGGCCGATGCGGACCTCGGCCAATCCAGCCACTCGAGTCGGTTCCTGGCAAAGGTTCACATCGGCCTTCGGGCTGGTGCGGGCGGCCGAAAAGGAAACTGCCCGCCGAGCTTCGGCTCGACGGGCAGTGGAAAAACTATCGAAACGCACAGTACACCTGAGAAGATCGATAGTGGTGGATCCTGCTTCGAACTTACGACGCCTCCGGGAGTCAACGCAAGTTGACCTCCGGGGGCGTCGCTCCTGTTTTGGCCGGCTGCACCGCCGCATCGGCGACACGGTTCATTCCGCTCATATCGTTTCAGATTCCTCCCACCCCGCGCCGATAGCCTCTGGTCCCTCCACAACGAAGGAGCCAGATGCCCAAGCTCATTGCTCGCCCACTCGCCGTGTTGGCCGCCCTGGCGGTTCTGGTCGCAACCGCATCAGCGGCCGGCGCCCAGGCCGACGAACGAGCCGAAGCCCACAACCACCGACCGTCCGATCTGCCGATCCCGGAACACGTACCCGGCTACGACCGCGGTCAGGCCGCCATTGCGAAGCTGGGCGACCGCCTTCCTGACGTGGCCCGTGCCTTCGGGCTCACCGCGGCCGACCTGCGCAACTCGCTCCTGACCGACCCGACGCTCACGATCGACGACGACCTCGAGCTCGCCTACTTCGACGTCTCGGCCCCCGGCGAGACGGCCAGGGCCACGCAGTCGGAGTCCGTTGCGACATCGTCGGCAGCCGCTCCGCCGACCGACGGCCCCCAGTTCCAGCTCGCCAGCCTGCCCGGCGCCGACAAGACGATCTACCTCGACTTCGACGGCCACACGACCACCGGCACGTCGTGGAACAGCGGCAACACCATCGTGTCGCCTCCCTACCACCGACCCAACGGCGATTCGAGCAACACGGTCGACACCTGGTCGGCCGAAGAGCTCAGGATCATCGAGGACTCGTGGAAGGTGGTGGCCGAGGACTTCGCCCCGTGGAACGTCAACGTCACCACGATCGACCCCGGCACCGAGGCCCTGCGCCGCGGCGGCAGCGGCGACACCCAGTGGGGTGTCCGGGTCGTCATCACCGACGACACCTGGGCCAACTGCGGCTGCGGCGGCCATGCCTACATCGGAGCGTTCGACGACTCGCTCGACGAGCCGGTGTTCGTCTACAACACCAGCTTCAAGGGCGTGTCGGAGGCCATCACCCACGAGGTCGGTCACGCGATGCTCCTGGCCCACGACGGCACCCAGACCGGCACCACCTACTACACCGGCCACGGCTCGGGCGAAACGTCGTGGGCGCCGATCATGGGCGTCGCGTACTACGTCGAGATGGGCCAGTGGAGCCGCCAGGAGTACTTCGACGCCAACAACAACTCCGGCTCGGCCAACTACGGCAACGGTCGTGACGACACCGCGATCATCGGATCGCTGAGCAACGGCAACAACTTCGGTCTCCGGGTCGACGACCACGGTGACACGGCCGGCTCGGCCACGGCCCTGGTCGGCGACATCCCCTCGGTCGGCGGAGTGATCGAGACCGCGGCCGACGTCGACGTGTTCAGCTTCTCGACCACAGGCGGATCGGCGACGTTCGACGCTTCGCCTGCCGCGTTCGCCCCGAACCTCGACATCGAGATCCGGGTGCGCGACAGCGCCGGTGCGCTGGTGGCGGTCGGCAATGATCCGGCCACCCTGGCCGCTTCGCTGACCACCACCCTCGTGGCCGGCGACTACACGGTCGAGATCGACGGCGTCGGTGTCGGGAGCCCGGCCAACAACCCACCGAGCGGCTACACCGACTACGGCAGCCTCGGCGTGTACACCTTGAGCGCAACCTTCGACTCAACACCTCCGCCTCCCCCACCACCGCCACCGCCTTCCAGCGGGGCGTTCGCCAACGGCGAGTCGACCGTGATCGGCGCCGTCACCGGTTCCTACACCGCCACCCTCGCCGCGGACAGTGTGTTCGAAACTCTGATCGAGGTCAGCTCGGGCGGCAAGCCGAGCCGTCGTCACGACGACCTGAACCACCAGTGGACATTCACGTCACCCGGTGGCGTGCAGACGCTCTCGGTCGTGGCCGACGTCGACGACGGCGGCGATCTCGACGACGGGATCCTGCTCCAGTGGTCCGACGACGGTTCCAGCTGGGTGACGCTCGATACGCTCACCGAAGCCGACGGGACCGTCGACACGTCGTACCTGCTCGGCTCCCCCTCGGGCACCATCTGGGTACGCGTGATCGACACCGACTCGACACCGGGTAATCAGGGCAAGGACTCCATCGCCGTCGACCTGCTCCGGATCGACGGCGAGGAGGCAGGCGACCCGACCACCGCCCTGGTGGCGGCGATGTCGGCCTCCGAGGTCTCGGCCGGCCGCGGCGAGAGCTTCGGCCGGGTCACGGTCACCGTCGAAAACGAGCTCGGCCGGCCGGTGGCGAACGCCGCCGTCGACGTGACGTTCACCGGCGACCTGAACGAGACGGCCACGGTATCCACCAACCAGTCCGGTGTTGCCACCTACACCACGACGGACAGATCGAGGAAGCCGAGCTTCGAGGTGTGCGTCACCGGCGTGGTGGCCCAAGGCCTGACCTACGGCAGCGGCGAGGTCTGCCGAACCGGCTAACACGGT
>CBDCGP010000045.1:0-43887 GCA_965216655.1 Acidimicrobiales bacterium | reverse complement strand
CGTTCTGAGTAGCTCAGGTGACACTCAGTGTCACCTGAGCTACTAATTTCGGGGTGGGTGACTCAGATGTCGAGGAGTTCGGCGTCGACGAAGGCCGAGTTGGAGATGATGTAGTCCTTGCGCGTGGCGACGTCGGAACCCATCAGCACGTCGAACAGCTTGGCCGCCTTCGTCGCCGCTTCGGCGTCGCCCATCGTCATCCGCTTGAGTACCCGGGTCTCCGGGTTGAGCGTTGTTTCGGCCAGCTCGTCGACGTTCATCTCGCCGAGACCCTTGAACCGCTTCCATTTCTCGAGTCCAACGTTGTGCTTCTCGCTCAGAGCGGCCCGCTCGGCGTCGTCGAACGCATAGACCATCTCGCCCTTGATCTTGGTGGCGAACAGCGGCGGTTGAGCGGCATACACCATGCCCTTGTCGAGCAGCGGCCGCATGTGTTTGTGGATCAGGGTGAGGAGCAGGCAGCGGATGTGGCTCCCGTCGACATCGGCGTCACACAGGATGATGATCCGACCGTAGCGACACGACTCCAGGTCGAAATCACGACCCGACCCGGCACCGATGGCCGTGATCAAGGCCTGGGCCTCGGTGTTCTCCACCACCTGTTTGAGGCTGGCCTTGCCGGCGTTCACCACCTTGCCCCTCAGCGGGAGCACCGCCATCGTCTCGGAGTCGCGGCCGTTGATCGCCGGTCCGGCCGCCGAGTTGCCCTCCACGATCAGCAGTTCGGAATCGGGACCGTGACGGCGGCAGTCGGCCAGCTTGTCGGGCATGCCGGAGGAGCCGAGGTTCGCCGCCTTCCGTCGAGCGTCGAGTTGCTGTTCCTTGGCCGCGACACGGCCCAACACCGCCTCGGCGATCTTGTCTCGCAGGGCGTTGATCTGCGACTTCTTTCCTCCGCCGCCGATCCAGTCGTGCGAACCCGAGCTTCACCGTTTCGTACACCAGGTTCTGCACCGCCGGTGTGCCCAGCTCCTGCTTGGTCTGACCCCGGAACTGAGGCTCCGGGAACACGACCTTCACCGCCGCCACCAGACCCTCCTGGATGTCGGACGGTGTGGCCCGATCGTTGCCCGACTTGGCCAGCTCGCTTCAGCTTTCGGGTATCGGTGAGGAGCTCGTCGTTGGCCACCTTCGAAAGGGCCCGCTCGAATCCGGCGACATGGGTTCCGCCGTTCGGGTGTTGGGATCGTGTTGACGAAGCTCACGATGGTCGTGTCGTAGCCCTTGACCCATCGGGCGGCCACCGTGACCGAACAGGGTCGGGTGACGGTGGTCATCTTGTTGTCGACGGGCACCTTCTCCTCGAAGGTCAGCCTCGTTCTGAATGGTCAAGACGTCGGTGACGGACTTCACCGATCGACAAATACTCGACGTAGTCGGCCAAGCCTCCGGCGGCCACGAACTCCTCAGGCTTTTGACCTGGATTACGTTTGATCGTCGAGCTTGAACGTGCAGGCCCGGCACGAGGAAACAGACCCGGGCCACGTGATCGCGGACCTTGTCGTACTCGACTCTTGCGTCGGCGTCGAACAGGTTCAGGTCGGGCCAGAATCGTATGCGACTGGTACCGGTGCGGCTCGGCGGGATCTTCTTGACTCGAGCCAGCTTTGAAGTGGGTTTGAACTTGCCCGACGAGAGGTAGTTACCCGGAACCCGCTCCAGGAAGACCATGCGCCAGGTGTGAGCCATCGCGGTCGACCTCGGCCACCAGCTTCGACGACAGGGCGTTCACAACGGACGCACCGACACCGTGCAGACCACCCGACGAGGTGTATGCCCCGGAGCCGAACTTTCCGCCGGCGTGCAGTTCGGTGTAGACGACCTCCAGCGCGGTGCGGCCGTCGTCCTTTTTCCCGATGGGGATGCCGCGGCCATCGTCGGACACCTCGATCGATCCGTCCTTGTGCAGAATCACATCGATGTTGGAGGCGTAGCCGGCTGCCGCCTCGTCGACGGAGTTGTCGATGATCTCCCACACCAGGTGGTGCAGTCCGTCGTTGCCGGTACCGCCGATGTACATGCCGGGCCGTTTTCGAACCGCGTCGAGGCCCTCGAGGATCTGGATCTGAGACTGGTCGTAATCGCTCGAACCGGCGCCCGCCGCCGCGCTTGGCTGCCGCCCGCTTCGTGGGAGCCTTCTTGGCGCCGTCTTCTTTGCTGGAGCTTTCTTGGTCGCACGTGACGTCGTTGCCTGATTCGCTGCCAGTGGTCGGAGATGGGAGGGTGGACCTGTCGGGATGGCTACCAGCGGAGGGAGCCGATGGCCAGAATACGTTTCGCCGGACGACGAGCTCGCACCGTCTCGTCGGGTGGGACGAACCTTCAGCGGTTCGGGGCGTGTTGTCGGCTTTCGTCGGGCGCAGTCGGCCTGGCCGACGATGCACATGATTCGGTCGCCGGAGCCGACCCAGGCGTAGTCGATGCGTTGCCTCGTTCTTTGAACTTGGTGATACGCGAACGCCGCCGGTTCCCCGGCCTTTGCTCGGAATCTCGGCCGCCGAGGTGCCCTTCGCCGATGCCGCGTGTCGGTCACGGTGACGATCAGAGCGTCGTCACCGGTTGCCGACACCCGCTGCCACCACCTTGGCTTTACCCTTTCAGTTTGATGCCGGCCACACCCTTGGCCGCCAGGTCCCTGAAGGCTGATGCCGTCGATGCCTCGCGTCCGGAGTGCCTGGGCGTCGCTGGCGACAAACACCACCTCGTCGGCTTCGGTCACGGCGAATGCCGCCACCAGGCGGTCGTTGCGTTGGCGAGGTTCATGACAGGTGCGACCCGACTTCAGCTCGGCCAGCATGTGCCCAGGTCAAGCCGTTTGGCCATGCCGCTTGCGCTGGTCACCACCATGATCTGAGACGTTGGTGTCCTTGTCGCCGCTGCCGGCGAGCGAAGGCGGCAACGATCGAGTCGGATCCGGTCGGCACCCAGTGACCTCACCGGCCGGCTTTGCCTCGGCTCCGGCCGCCGACCTCGGGTACATCGGTGGCCAGTACGGTCGAGAGCAGTTTGCCGGCCGAGGTGATCGTCAGAGACCGGCTGGCGGAGTGTGGTGAGCGACCACCGAGTCGAGTACATCGTGGCGCGACGGGCTGTAGCTCTTGGACGTGCCCTGCGGTTCACGGCCGAGCAAGCCCCGACGATGTGAGGCTGATGACGCAGGGGTCGTCCGGGAATGTCGGCGATCACCTGCTCCTTCGAGATGCGGAGATCTCCGGAACGTCGTCGGCGCTGATGATCTTCGCTTCGACGCTTCGACGCCGTACTTGGCTTGACGATTCGCCTCCAGCTCTTTCAGGACGATCGTGCGGCTGCCGCTGTTCGGAGCCCAGGATCTTCTTGAGCTCGGCGATGGTGGCCAGAAGCTCGTCCTTCTTCTCCTCGACGAGTTCGTCGTAGGCCAGTGCCGTCAGGCGTCGCAACCGCAGGTCCAGAATGTGGTTGGCCTGGATCTCGACTCAGGCTTCGAGACGCTTCCATCAACTTGCTCCCGAGCCTCCGGAGTAGTCGGCTTCGATGCCGCGAATGATTCGCCACGACCTCGTCGATGTTGTCGATCGCGATGAACAGACCCTCGACGATGTGCAGCCGTGTCCTCGGCCTTGCGCCAGGCGGAACTGGCTGCGCCTCACCACGACGTCGAGCCGGTGCTCGATGTAGTGGCGGCACAGGTCGTAGAGGCCGAGCGTGGTGGGCACGTCCGTCGACCAGCACCACGTTGTTGATCCCGAAGGTCTCCTCGAGCGGGGTCAGCTTGTAGAGCTGCTCGAGCAGCAGTTCCGGGTTGACCCCGGTCTTGCACTCGATCAGCAGCCGCATACCCGACTTGCGGTCCGACAGGTTCGTGACATCGGCGATGCCGGAGATCCCGTTGGCGCCGATCAGGTCCTTCAGCTTGGAGATGACCCGCTCGGGGCCGACCAGATAGGGCAGCTCGGTGACCTCGATTCCCGCCGCGGGCTCGGGTGACGTCGACGATCTCGGCCTTGGCCCGGATCCGGAACGTGCCCCGACCGGTCTCGTACGCGTCCCGGGCACCGTCGGCGATGATCAGGCCACCGGACGGGAAGTCGGGACCCGGCACGTGTTTCATCAACTCGTCGACGGTGGGTTTGGGCCGACGTTTGGTCATCACGAGCTTGATGGCTTCGTACACCTCACGGAGGTTGTGGGTCGGCATGTTGGTGGCCATGCCCACCGCGATACCGGTGGAGCCGTTGACCAGGAGGTTCGGCAACAGAGCTGGTAGATACGTCGGGCTCGGTCGACTCGCCGTCGTATGTCGGCGCTGAACTCGACCGTCTCCTCGTCGATCTCGCCCAGCAGATCCATGCGCGGCGTTCGGTGAGGCGACATTCGGTGTAACGGTAGGCGGCCGGCGGATGGTCGAGGCTGCCGAAGTTCCCCTGCGGGTCGATAAGCGTCACCGGGCCGGGAAAAGTCCTGGCCCATACGCACCAGCGTGTCGTAGATGGCCGAGTCGCCGTGGGGATGGAACTTCGCCATCACATCGCCGACGACGTGGGCGCACTTGCGATGAGGCCTGTCGGGGTAGAGGCGCATCTCCCGCATCGAGTAGAGGATCCGGCGCTGCACCGGTTTCAATCCGTCTCTCACATCCGGTATGGCACGGGAGGTGATGACCGAGAGCGAGTAGGCCAGGAACGACTGGCCGAGCTCCTCCTCGACCGGCACGTCGACGACCTCCCGGGCGAACGGCAACAACTCGCCCTGAACGGCGGTCGAGCCGTTCGTCGACCCCGATTTTTGTGACTTTCGTCGTGCCATGGAGGTGTTGTCGTCCTTTCAGCCGACCCTGCTGGACTGCCGTTCAGGCCCGGCCGGAGGATGGTTTGCAGGAGGGAAGTGGGCCGGGCGGGTGCGTCGACCCGATCGATCCACCGTGCCGGTCCTGGCCGCCACCGGCCCGAGAACGCCATGTCCGACCGAGCCGCCGGTCCGCTGTTCGTCGAACCGTGTTCTCGTGCGTCCAAGCGGGATCAGGCCGCTTTGCCGTTCTACCGATAATGGCAAGAAATCAGGCTCAACTGGTGGACGGTTCCGGGTATTTCGAAGGGTTGCCCGGCGACCGGACCGTGCTCAAGGATAGCGGTTGCGGGTGCAACCCATCGACGGTACGACGGCAAGGTTCCTCTACCCTTGAGAGGGTGCCACCAGGAAGAGACGACCTTCGGAAAAAGCTGATCGAGGCCGGTGAGGCCGTACGTTCGGCTGCCGCTGATCGCGGAATCGACGTGCGCACACCCGATGTCTTCAAGGATCTCCCGATTCCCACGCCGGCCAAGCCGCGGCCGCTGGAGGAGATCCAGGCAGACCTCGATCGCCTGATCGGCCTGCACAGCGTGAAGGAGCAGGTGCGAACCCAGATCGCCTTTCTCCAGATTCAGGAACGACGGGCCGAACACGGCCTCGCCGAGGTCGGGTCGAGCAAACACCTTGCGTTTCTCGGCAATCCGGGCACGGGCAAGACCACGGTGGCCCGGCTGCTGGCCGAGATGTACCAGTCGATCGGATTGCTCCGGAAAGGTCATCTCGTCGAGGTGGACCGGGCGGAACTGGTCGGCCAGTACGTCGGTCACACGGCGAACCGCACCAACAAGGCGGTCAAGAAGGCGCTCGACGGGATCCTGTTCATCGACGAGGCCTACTCCCTCTCGCCCGAGGGCATCGGCCGCAACGACTTCGGGCCGGAGGCCATCGAAACGCTCCTCAAACGTATGGAGGACCACCGAGGCCATCGAAACGCTCCTCCAGTCGAACCCCGGGCGCGGTCCCGCTTCTCCCGCGAAATCGTGTTCCCGGACTACACGGCCCCCGAGGATCCACCGCGACCGCCTCGTCGGTCATCGTGGCCGGCTACCCGAAGCTGATGGAGCGGTTCCTCCAGTCGAACCCCGGGCTGCGGTCCCGCTTCTCCCGCGAGATCGTGTTCCCGGACTACACCGGCCCCCGAATTGGTCGAGATCTTTCTCAACATGGTCGGTGATGCCGACTATCGCCTCGACGCCGATGGCAAGGTCACGCTGGAGCGGATCTTCGAGTCCGCTGGCCATGACGCCCCTGGCTTCGGCAACGGACGGTACGCCCGAACACTGTTCGAGCAGGCGATCAACCGCCAGGCACTTCGCTTGTCCCAGGACCGGTTGGCGAGGGTTGTCGACCATCTCGACCGGGCGTCGGTCACCGACCATCTCGTCCACCGATCTGGCCGAGGCCGCCGGACTTCGCTCGACAAGAAGCGAAAGACCTCGTAGCCGCCGCACCCGGCGAGATCGACCTACGTCGTTCTGCGAGGTTCCCCGCACCGTCGCTGACAACGTCGGGGAACCTCAGAACGTCGGGTGGGAGCCGGTCGTGGCGGGATCGGGAACGCGAAGGGGCCGGCCACGGGGGCCGGCCGCTGCCGATTTCTCGGGTGAGTCCCCGGGGAGTACCTTCCGCAGACACTGGTTGTGCCTGCAGAAGGCCTCGACCGAGAAAGACGCTCCGGCTGCTCTAGGAGCCCGAGCGGGAATTGATACCTGACTTCACGACATGTTGGAGGTCAGCGACGACGACGTCGACGCTGGGCGTCGATCTTGCGAGCCGACTTGACCACGATGTTCAATCGTGAGCCGAGCTGTTCATGGCTCATCGGCGCTTCCAGGTCCAGCTCGGGAGCCAGAGCCTCGAGAATTGCGCTCACGCTCACGCCCTGTTCGGCGGCAAAGCCGTGCCAGTGGTCATGAGCATCGTCACTAACATATGCATGAAGGGCCTTACGACCGTTGTTGTCGTCAGACATTGATGGTTCACCTTTGTTTCTCAGTGCGGCGGATGTGCCGGCCCGTACTCGGGGGGAATTCAAGGCACCACACGGGTCGAAGGCGATGAAGGAATCCTCGGATTGCATCATCAGTTTCAGCGGCGGTGCTGGTAACTCCTGCCCCACGCATGAGCCAGCCCCGATGACAGTAGCGGCGGCCCTTCCCAATCTCAAGGGCTTACGATAGGAAATCAATCCTAGACGAACATCGTTCGCCTCGGGTCCGTCGTCGGCCCCTGGCGACGCAGGATCGGCCCGACCTCCAAATCCCGCAGGTTGACGGGCTTGAGGGCCGAGACAGGTATCAGGGGTCTTGCGACGATGTCGGGGCCATGGGTACATCTCCCAGATGGCCGGTTACATTACGGAAATCGTTTGCCATGTATCAATCGGATGTCGGGATCTTCTCAGATCTCGGGTCATGCCGGTGTGAGCGCGTCGAGAACCTGACCGATCGACGGATTGACCATGGCCTGGTCGCCGACTACGACGGTGGGAACGGTCTCGTTGCCGCCGGCCACCGACCGGACGAACGTGGCGGCGTCGGGGTCGTCCCAGATGTTGCGGGCCTCGTAGCCGACATCGTTGGCGTCGAGGCCGCGTTGGAGCATCATGCAGAACCCGCAGCCGGGTCGCCAGTAGAACACCACGGGAGTTTGTTCCGAATCCATGGATCCAGTGAACCCGACTCGACAACGAAACGTTCCCGACCCGATCGGCAACTCGCGATCCGGCGGGATGCGGCCGGATCAGCCCTCGGCGAATCCGACGGTGCCACCACCGTCGAGCACGAGTTCCTGGCCGGTCATCCACGACGACGCCTCCGAGGCCAGGTAGAGGGCGGCGGCTGCGATGTCGGTTGGTTCGCCCAGACGTTTCAGCGGATACGAATCGGCCACCTCGGCCCCCCGCTCGCCCTCCCAGAGAACGCGGGCGAAATCGGTGCGGATGAGCCCGGGCAGGATGGTGTTCACCCGCACACCGGGTGCCAGCTCGGCGGCCAGCTGGCGGCTCTGGTAGACCAGGGCCGCCTTGCTCATGCCGTACACACCCAGAATCCGGCTGGTGTGCAGCGCTCCCACCGAGGCGATGTTGACGATCGCTCCCCCGTGCTCGGACATCCAGGCCGCCCAGGCCTGCTGGGCCCACACGAGGGGCGCCGTTACGTTGACCTGCAGCGTCTTGTCCCAGCGGGGCAGGTCGACGTCGATCATCGGGCCGGCGTAGGGGTTGGTGGCGGCATTGTTGACGAGCACGTCGAGAGCGCCGAGTCGTTCCACCGTCTTGGCCACCGTCTCCGCCGCGGCGTCGGGATCGCCGACGTTGGCCGACAGCCACTGACAGCCGTGGCCGATCTCGGCGGCCGCCTCCTCCAGGGTCTCCGCCTTGCGCGACACGATCATGACCGCCGCCCCCGCCTCGGCGAAGCGGGCGGCGATACATTTGCCGATGCCTCGAGAGCCCCCTGTGACGACGGCTACCTTCCCATCGAGCCGCATCTCCATGCACGCTCTCCTTTTCGACTCGTGTCCCCGTGGTACGCCCACATTCGTCCGCCTGCTGGTGGCGGTGGACAGACTGTAGCGACGAGCGTCAGGCGTTGGCCAACACCATGAACAAAAGCAGGGTGGCCAGGAGGCCGACGAACAACCACTCGATCCGGTATCGGGTCGTACGCTCCTCGGCCAGAAAGGCCTCGGCGGCCAGCGTGCGGCCCTCGATCTCCATCAGCTGGTTCTCGAGGGCCACCAGCCGCATCTGCTTGCTGGCTGCGATTCGTCGGGATCGGTCGAGTTCGGACACGACGTCGCCGTAGCGCGACTGGAGTTCGTGGAACACCGTCTCGGTCTCCGACAGTTGCGCCTCGAGCGCCACGATGTCGACCGCAGTGCCGACCCCGTTGTCGGCCTCATATCCCGAGTCGGCGCCGTCGGCGGGGGCGGAAGGTGCGGAGGCAACGGGATGGTGCAGCCTGCTCCGCAACCGGCGAAGCGTGACCGTCGCATCCGGGTCGATGGGGGCCAACAACCGTTCGGTGGCGAGAATCGCCCGGTCCAGTGTGTCGAGTTCGGCCGGTAGGGAGAAGTGGGCCCACTGGTTTCTCGTCTCGATGAGCTCGCCGACGAGGCCACGAAGATCCTGGCCGAAGAAGTCGGCGAAGACGGGCCCCCAGAATCGTCGCAGGACCAGTAGCTGGAACAACGGGTCGGTGGCACCGTGTTCGGCGGCCCGACCCAGGCGATTGGCGGCGGCCTCGCTCCAGGACGGCTCGTCGACGAAGTACCCCGCCATGCGCTCGTCGATGAACGGGCCGAGCGAACCGGCCATCACCTCGAAGGCCTGGGCCAGAAGACCGTGGCGACTCACCGCAAGCTCTGGAAGATCGGGGGAGTCGGTTGGCATATCCACCTGAAGGGGTGATCGGATGGGTGAGGATCGTCGAGCCGTCGGCATCACCTGCGCCGACGGTCGGAGATGCGGTGACGGTTTCGGTATCGGCCGAAGCCGTCGGGGAATGAGGATCTTGTCGGAGGTCCCGATCGAGAAGATGCGGCGGAAGCCTCAATTTCTCAGCGGCGATGCCGTTTCTATAGGAGTGAGTGAGCCCCGTCTGTTGTCGTCGCCTGCCGTGGTGTTGTTCTCCGGCGTCGTCATGGCGGTGTTGTGGGCCGGCGGTCTCAGTTTCATGTGGGAGCTGTCGTCGGCCCAGATCGTGCATGTGCTGACGACGGGGGCCATGGGTGCCGTCGGCGCCTCCATCGGCAGCCTGCTCCTCGCCGTGGCGGCCAGGACGGCACAGAACCGTTTCGACGAGGCCGAGCACCGGGCCAAACACGATCCGCTGACCGGCCTCCTCAATCGATCGGAACTGTTCCGCCAGCTCGACGAGTCACTCGTCGACGCCGCGTCCGACGACCTCGTGCTCGGTGTGCTGTTCCTCGACCTCGATCGGTTCAAGGCGATCAACGATTCGCTCGGACACGAGGTCGGTGATGAGCTGCTGATGATCGTCGCCGATCGACTGCGTTCGACCGTCCGCAGCACCGACGTCGTCGCCCGACTCGGCGGCGACGAGTTCGTGATCCTGTGCCGGGGTCTCCTCCACGGGGACTCGGTGGTGGCGACGGCCCGCCAGATTCTGAAGCGGTTCCGGGAGCCGATCTCGCTCAACGGCAAGGAGCACATCGTCTCGACGAGCATCGGCATCGCCATCGCCAACCCCGACGACAACCGCCAGTCCGACGCCCTCGTCAGCGACGCCGATGCCGCCATGTACCGGGCCAAGGAGACCAAGATCGGCTACGCGGTGTTCGACGAGGCCCAGCGGCAGCTGGCCCGGGATCGTCTCGACATCGAGCAGGCCCTGAGCAAGGCGATCGATCGTAAGGAGATCGTCGTTCACTATCAGCCGATAATCGACACGATGAACCGGCAGCTGTACGGGTTCGAGGCGCTCGTCCGGTGGGAGCACCCGGAGCGGGGGATGATCATGCCCGGCGAATTCCTCCCCATTGCCGCGGAGGCCGGGATGATGGACCGGCTCGGTGATCTGGTGCTGCGCGAGGCCTGCGCCCAGGCCGCCGTGTGGAACCACCTGTCGCCGGCCGCGACCCGGGTGCGGATGGGTGTGAACCTCGCCGAGCAGCAACTCGTCGACTCCAACCTGGCGATGCAGGTGGCGGAGGTGCTCGACTGGTCGGGAATCGATCCCGGACAGCTCGTGCTCGAGATCACCGAGGATGTGATCGTCGACCACCTCGACGGTCTCACCGTTCTGCGGGATCTGCGTGATCTCGGGGTGGCCCTTGCCATCGACGACTTCGGCACCGGGCAGTCGTCACTGTCCTACGTGAAGCAGTTCGACATGGTGTCGACCATCAAGATCGACAAGGCGTTCGTCGACGAGATGCACTCGGCCAACGTGGACCGGGCCATCGTCGAAGCGGTCGTGGCCATGGCTTCGGCCCTCGATCTCTCGATCGTGGCCGAAGGGGTCGAGCACTTCGCCCAGGTCGAGGAGTTGCAGCGGCTTGGCGTTCACCTCGTGCAGGGCTATCTCTTCAGCCCGCCCATCCCGGCCGACAACGTGAACCCGGCGCAATGGTTCGTGATGTCGAACCAGCCCCAGAGACCACGCCCGCCGGAGCCGGATCCGGCGAAGTTGAGCCACAGCACCCAACGCGGCTGAGCAGAGACATCAGCGCGGCTGAGCAGAGACATCAGCGCGGCTGAGCAGAGATCAGCGAGGTTTTGTGGCTCACACGACCCGTTTGTGGGTCGTGGACCGACAAAAGCCGACCGGCGGCTCGGCACGGTCAATCGGTTGGGGGAGGGGCGACGAAGTCGATGAGTTCCTCGACGGCGCCGACCAGTGACGGTTCGAGGTCGCGGTAGTCGTTCACCCGGCCGAGCAGATGACGCCACAGCTCTCCCGTCGTACCACCGAACCCCATCCATTGGCGAATGCCCTCCTTCCACTCGATGGTGCGGGGCACCTCGGGCCACGCCTCGAACCCGAGGGTGGCCGGTCGGATGGCCTGCCAGATGTCGACGTAGCGGTGGCCCCTGATCAGCACGTTCTCCTGTTCCGCGGCCCGGGCGATGTGGTGCTCCTTGGTGTGGTCGACGAGGTGGTCGAGCAGCACGCCGAGCCGCCGCCGTGGGGTTGGTCGGAAGTCGTCGATCACGGCGACGAGGTCGTCGGCCCCGTGCAGCGGTTCCACCACGACCCCCTCGACCCGTAGATCGTCGCCCCAGATCTTCTCGACCAGCTCGGCGTCGTGGACACCTTCGACCAACAGCCTGCTCGGGACGGCGACTCGGGCCCCGGTCCGGGGAGGGGCGATCGACCCGGACGCGGTGAGGTTGACCGCCGGCTCGGCCGCGTCCGGTCTCGGGGCGACGAGTGTGACGGTCGAGCCGCCGACCGAGAAGGCGCCGTCGGCCACCGGCAGGTCGTGTTCCCTGCCTCGCTGATCCAGGAGGCGGACGAGGCGCGGCGTGAACCTCACGACCGCCCCGACGACTCCGGTGGTGCGGTGCCGGACCGTCAGGCCCTTCTCGGCCGCCACGCGGGGCCATTCGGCGCGGGCCCGGCGTCGGCCGCCGTCGTCGATCGGTTCGCTGAGTATGCCGGGCATCAGTTGTCGCGGCGCCCACCGTCGACGGACGGCTGCACCGGTACGTCAATGTGGCGCCAATCGTGATCGCCGGCGTCGACGCCGAACGACCGGCCCAAAGCCTTGGCCATCAGCGCGTAGCCGAGGTCGTTGGGGTGGAATCGGTCGGAGGCCAACCGCTCGGACGCCCCGGGGCCCGGCTCGTTCCACGGGTTGGCGGCGGGAATCCCGTGATCGGCGGCGGTCGAGCGGATCGTGCGGTTGACCAGGCGGGCTCGGGCCGATCCGCCGGCGACGGCGCAGGCCACCGTCCGATCGACGGGAGCTCCGATGTCGACGACACCCTCGACGAGGCGACGGGCCTTGGATCTCAGCCCATTGGTGTCGAGGCTCCAGACCAGATCATTGGTGCCGAGGCAGCTGATCACCAGATCAGGGGTCGGGAGATCGGCGATGATCGGGAGTTGCCGTTCGAGTCCGTCGTCGAGTTTGGCGCCGGACTGGGCCAGGTTGATCACCCGCCAGGGCGCTTCGGTCGCGTCCGAGGTCTCCCGGTCGAGCACGGCGATGAGCCGTCCGACGTAGCCCCTCGCCGGGTGGGAGGCACCGATTCCGAGCGCCGTCGAATCCCCGACGATGACGGCCAGCGGTCCGTCTTCGTTCAGGGCGGCACTGTTGCGGAGGTTCCACCACTCCGTGTAGGCGCCGATCTGGTCGGTGACGGTGGCAACACCGCCGAGCAGGTTGCCGGCGACCCTGAGGAAGAGCCCCGGTGGCTTGGCTTTCAGCGGTGGAAGGTTGTCGAGCACGAATCTCATTGTGGCCCCATCCCGGCGGTCGGAGGTGTCATTGGGCCGCATGAGTTCCCGTACCCTTGACACGTGATTCTCATCGACGCCGTCGGTCTGACGGTCACCCGCCCCGACCGTGATCTGTTTCGCGACGTGTCGATCACGATCAGCTCCGGCGATCGCGTTGGGTTCGTGGGGATAAACGGCACCGGCAAGTCCACCCTGCTCAGGGTCCTGGCAGGCGTGACGCAACCGGAATCCGGCGTCGTCCGCCGAGGCCGGGGCGTGACGGTCGCCGTACTCGACCAGGAGGCGCCGCTGCCGCCAGGTGCGGTTCGGGATGCGGTGGCCACGGGGTTCGGATCGAACGGCGACGGGACGGAAGACGAGGACGAGGCAACCGCCGTTGCCGGCGAGTGGGAAGGCGAGGCGGTCCTCGACCGGCTGGGGATGGGCGCTCATCTGGATCGTCCCGTCGACCAGTTGTCGGGCGGCGAACGCAAGCGGGTGGCGCTGGCCCGGGCGCTGGTCCACCGCAGCGATCTCCTGGTGCTCGACGAGCCCACCAACCACCTCGATCTCGATTCCATCGAGTGGCTGCAGAACCGGTTGCGGTCCTATCACGGCGGGTTGCTCCTGGTGACCCACGACCGCCACCTGCTCGACGCGCTGACCACCCGGATGGTCGAGCTCGATCGCGGGCGGGCCTTCGTGCACAACGGCACCTACGCCGAGTTCCTGGCCGCCCGCGAGGAGCGGGAAGCCGACGCCGCGGCGGCGGAGGCCGTTCGCCGCAACCTGGCCCGCAAGGAGCTGGCGTGGTTGCGACGAGGTGCACCGGCCCGGACGTCGAAACCGAGGGCCCGTATCGAGCGGGCGGTTGCGCTCGTCGACGGACGCCCCGAGGGGCCGGCGAGACCGGGCAACCTTCATCTCGAGTTCGCCACCCCCCGGTTGGGTGACGTGGTGGTCGAACTCGAGGGCGTCACCGTTCCCGATCCCGTCGGCCGCCCGCTGATGTCCGGCGTGGATCTCAGCTTGGATCGCCGCGAACGTCTGGGAGTCGTCGGACCGAACGGTGCCGGCAAGACCTCGCTGCTCGACGTACTGGCCGGCGGGCGCGAGCCGCTGGACGGCTCGGTGACCGTCGGATCGACCGTTGAGATCGGTTACTACAGCCAGCTGGGTGCGGAGCTCGATCCCGACGCCAGGGTGAGGGAGGTGGTGGCCGGACCTCACCGTCAGCCGGACTGGACCGACGCCCGCCTGCTCGAGGCCTTCTGGTTCGACTCCGATGCCCAATGGGCGCAGGTATCGACGCTGTCGGGTGGCGAGCGTCGGCGTCTGCAGCTGATGCAGGTGTTGGCCCGGCGGCCCAATGTCCTGTTGCTCGACGAACCGACGAACGACCTCGACCTCGAAACGCTGCGGGCGCTCGAGGATTTCCTGGAGGACTGGCCCGGGGCGGTGGTCGTCGTGAGCCACGATCGGGCGTTCCTCGAGCGCGTGGTGGCCGACGCGCTGATCGTCGACGGGTCCGGCTCGGCCCGCCGCTGGCCGGGCGGCTTCGGTGAGTGGGACAGACAACGGCGGCAGGCGCTCGGCTCCGGGCGGTCGTTGCGGACGCTCGCCGGTTCCGGGTCGGGGCGCCGGTCGCCGACCACTGCACCGGGGCCGACCGCCGCCAAGGCGTCGTCGCAGCGATCCAAACGCCCTTCCGGTCGATCGAGCTCGACCATCGGACACCAACTGAGGCAGGCCGAAAAGCGAATGGCCCGGCTCGAGAGGAAGAAGGCCGACCTCGGGGAACAGCTGGCTCAGGCTGGCGCGGACCACGATCTTCTTGCCACACTTGGAACCGATTTGGCCGCCGTGTCGGCCGAACTCGAAGCGGCCGAGGAGGAGTGGCTGGCCCTGGCCACCGAACAGGAGCAACGTTGACCGAACAAGCAGCGAGTCCGGACCGGAGGCACGGCGATGGGCCGGAGGAACGGTCGGTCGCCGAGCTGCGGTCGCTGGAGGGCATCAAATGGGGCCGTTACGAGCCGCCGGTCCTCTCGGCCTGGGTCGCCGACATGGATTTGGCGCCACCGGCCGTGATCGTCGACGCGCTCACCCGGTTCGCCGCCGGCCGCGACTTCGGCTACAACTTCGCGGCCGCCGATCAGCTGGCCGCAACGTTCTGCGACTGGCAGATCGAACACCACGGCTGGCGACCCGACCAGGGAAAAGTGCGACGATTCTGCGACGTGCTGCAGGCCATCGACGCGGCCATCTGGCTGCACACCGACCCCGGCGACGGCATCATGCTCCTCACGCCGATCTACCCGCCGTTCCTCACGGCCGTCAACGGCAGCCAGCGTCGTCTCGTCGACGTCCCGCTCGACGCCTCCGACAACTGGCGGCTCGACCCTGAGCGTCTCGACGCGGCGATCGACGACGGCACCAGGGTGTTGCTGTTGTGCCACCCGCACAACCCGACCGGGCGATCCTTCGACGCCGCCGAGCGGGAAGCCATCGCCAAGGTCGTCGTCGAGCATGATCTGCTGCTCATCAGTGACGAGGTGTGGGCCGATCTGACCCATCCGGGGGTCGTCCACCGCCCAATGGCGCTCGAACCGGGCCTCGAAGGGCGCACGGTCACCGTTACCTCGGCGTCCAAGGCCTTCAATCTGGCCGGGCTCCGATGCGCCGTGGCCCACGTCGACCACGACGAGGTGGCCAAACAGATCGACGGACTGCCCGATCACCTCCTGGGTGCGGTCTCGATCCCCGGGGCGGTGGCTTCGCTCACCGCGTGGACCGAGGGACGGTCCTGGCTGGAGGCCACCCGGTCGTACCTGACCGCCCGCCGTGACCAGTTGGTGGAGCGCCTCGCTGCCGAGGCGCCGGAGGTCGGTCTGTCGGTTCCGGAGGCGACGTATCTGGCCTGGCTCGACCTTCGGGCCTTCGATCTCGGGCCCGAACCGGCGAAGACGCTGCTCGACCGGGCCGACATCGCCCTCAACCCGGGCACTGATTTCGGTGTCCACGGCCGGGGCTTCGTGCGCCTGAACGTCGCCACATCGGCCGACATCCTCGACGAGATCATCGACCGGCTCGTCGCCGCCCTGCATTCATCCTGACCCGGCCTGGCCCCGCCTGATCCAGCCCGGATCCTCCGAACTTTTGCGGCCCGACGACCCGTCCATGGGTCGTTGACCGTCAAAAGCTCGACCGGAGCGGCAGAATGGAGGCGTGACGCGTCGGGGATTGGGCACGAGGGACACGCTGCCGCTGTGGATGATCGGCGCGCTCGGGTTCACGGCCGCCGTTCTGGTGGTGGTCGGCGGTGCCCTCGCCGGTGCCGCCGATCCGGGCGGCCCGGGTCGGCTCTGGTCGGTTCCCGCGGTGCCCGTCCACCCGTCGGCCGCCCTTCTGCCGGCGCTGGTCGTCTATTTCGGAGGGCTCATCCTCCTGGTCCGGGCCTGGCTGCTGCTGCGACGAGAGCATCTGACCCGGGGCGGCGGCGTGCCGCTCTTGGTGGTCGTCGGCATCATCGTCGCCTGGTCGACACCGATGCTGGTCGGTCCGCCGCTCGGCAGCCGTGACGTCTACGCGTATGCGGCCCAGGGCAGGATGGCCGATCACGGCTTCGACGTCTACGACGAGGGGCCGGGCGAACTGGGGGAGGGGGATCCGGTGCTGGCGCCCGTCGACCCTCTGTACTGGGAGTCACCCGTTCTGTACGGACCGGTGTTCGTGGCGCTGTCAACCGCGGTGTCGGGCTTCACCGGTGATCACGTCGTGGCTGCGGTCTTCGGCTTCCGGGTGCTGGCGGTGCTCGGACTGGTGATCACCGCGCTCGCGGTGCTCGACCTGGCCCGGGGTCTGGGGCGGGATCCCACCGATGCCCTGATCCTGGCCATCGCCAACCCGCTGGTCCTCTTCCACCTCGTTTCGGGGGCCCACAACGAGGCCATCATGTTGGCCTTCCTGGTCAGCGGAGTGGCCATCGGTCGCCGTAGAGGTCGGCTGGTCCATGTCGGTATCGCCCTGTGCGCGTTCGCGGCCGTCATCAAGATTCCCGCGCTGCTCGCCGTTCCCTTCATCGGCTGGCACTGGGCCACGGAGGCGTCGGGAACCCTGCGGCGTGTAGGTCGAGTGGTTCTTGCCGGCCTGGAGGCGCTGACGGTCATGACGATCGCAGGGCAGCTGACCGGCTGGGGTTGGGATTGGGTGGAGGCGCTGGCCAACAGCCGGCCGGTCGACGCCTACCTGAGCGTCACCCGGGTCTTCGGTGGGGGTCTCTCGTTGTTGACCGGCCTCGATGGCGAGCTCGTCGTCGGCGGGGCCCGGCTTCTCGGTTTGCTGGCGGCATCGGGCGTGACCGGCGTGTTGCTGCTGCGCCGCCACCAGAGCTGGCCGACCGCGCTGGCCTGGAGCCTGTTGCTGTGGGCGATCCTCCATCCGACGACTCAGCCGTGGTATCTGACCTGGGGCCTGATGCTGCTCGCCGCGTCGACGGCCGGAGCCCGCAACCGCGGCCTGGTCGCGTTGTGTGCCGTCGCCGTGTTCGCGGTGCTGCCGATCGGGCCGCAACTCGGCCTGGTCCTGCTCGACAGCAGCAGCTCGACCCGACTGGCGGTCGCCTTCGTGGTGCTGGCCGTGCTCACATTCAGTCCTCGCCCGGCGACCGGCCCGCGCTACCGACGTCACCTCCGGCCCGACACGGTGACCGTCATCGTCCCGACCCGGCACGAGGAACCGAACATCGAGCCGTTCGTGCGAGAGCTCATCGCAGCAACCGACACGGACCCGGTCCTGGCCGGACGGACGCTGGAGATCCTCTACGTCGACGACAGCGATGACGCCACGCCGGTGACCATCGAGGCGGTGGCCCGGGCGGTTGCCGATGGTGAATACGATGATGACCACGGTCGTCGATTCGCACGGGGGGACCACCGGAGTCCAGTCCAGTTGAAGCTCCAGCACCGGCACCGGTGGCAGCGATGGGGCGGTCTGAGCGGGGCCGTCGTCGACGGCTTCGCCCGGGCGTCGGGCACGGTAGCGGTGGTGATGGATGGCGATCTGCAGCACCCGGCGGCCGACGTGTCCCGTCTCGTGGCGTCGGTCGATCGGGGCATGACGCTTGCGGTCGCCAGCCGGCGGATTCCCAACGGTTCCGACGGGGAGGGTCTTACCCCGGCACGGTGGGTGCTGTCTCGGGCGGCGGCCCGGCTCGCACAGTCGCTTTTCCCCCGCCGGGTCGGACGGGTGGCCGACCCGCTGTCCGGCTTTTTCGCCGTCGATCTGACGGCGATCGACCTCAGCCGGCTCTGTCCCGACGGGTTCAAGATCCTGATCGAGCTCCTGGCCACCCATCCCGAAGCCCGGGTGGCGGAGGTGCCGTTCCGGTTTGCCGGCCGCCTCCAGGGCATGTCGAAGGCGACGGCCAACGAGGGCACCCGATTCCTGGCCCACTTGATCGACGTGCGGTTGCGCACCACCCGCTGGTGGGCGGGAGCGTCGCTCACGCCGCGGATGGTGGAACGAAGCGTCGCTCACACCGACCGAGCCATCGCCAGCAGCTGATCGGTATGCCGATGAGGATCGCGTTGCGTGCGGCCATCGCCACCGCCGCGCCCGGTGATGCCAAATCCGGCGGCCCGAAGACGGCGAGAGCGACACCGGTCGTGACGGTGGCCGCCGCCGTGAGCAGCACCGGTGCCGGAATGACAGCGTCGTGGCTGTCGCTGTGTCCGTCGTCGTCGCTGAGTCCGTCATCGTCTCCGCTGCCTCGATCGACGAACAGCAGCGCCGCCCACGGCGTCAGCCACAGCATGAACTGTGGCGACAGCAGTGGGGCGGTCACCACGAGGGCCGACACGCCACCGAGCATGACGGCCCCGATGGTGGCGGGTTGCGGTACGTGGACCATGCGTCGGGCCCGGACCGCCAGGGCGACGATCGCCGCCACGGCCAGCATCCGACCGAGGGTTATCAGCCAGGGGACCAGGGTGCCGATCCGGTAGGCGTTCAGCTCGAGTCTCACCCCCTCGTCGGGTTCGAGGGCATGAATACCGAGGGCGTCGGCCAGCACGGTGACGACCCCGCCCACGGATTCGACATGCCAGCCCGTCGCTCCTCGAAGCTCGATGACCTGACGGATCGGGTCGATACCGTCTCCGGCCCACGCCAGCCAGGCAAGCGTCGCCGCCGCACAGGCCACCACGCCCGCCACGGCTGTGCTATCCCTCCGAACGGCCCACAGCGCAGGGATGAGTAGTAACGGCCACAGCTTGATCATCACGCCGACGGCCACCAGCGCTCCGGCCGCCGGCACGAAGAGCGGGGGCGACGGTCGGTTGTCGCCGCCGGGCAGCGCGATCAGGGCCGCTCCGACGGCGGCCAGGGCGGCGAACAGGTCGAGCCGGAGGTAGCCCATCGGAACGAGTGGGAGGCCGAGCAGCAGGTAGGCAACGGTCACCCGGATGTGTTGGCGCCGCAGGAGGCGGGCGATGGCCAGATCCACGGCGAGGGCGGTTGCGGCCAGAACCCGGTGGGCGCCGACGACGCCGCCGTCGCCGGGGAGCGGGAGTCGGTCGAGCAGCTCGAACGCCAGCACGCTGCCTGGTGGATACTCGATGGCCGTGTCGCGCCACGCCCGACCGGTCCGTCGGGCGATCTCCATGAACCGCTCGATATCCCACCCGGCCAGTTCGGCGGCCTCGTCGGCCCACGGTCCGAAGATCAGCAGGAGGACCGCCAGGATACGGGCCGTCACGGCGAGGCGGACCAGGGCGACCTGGCGTGGCGACGGACGAGCGTCGGCGTCGGTTGTGTGGCCGATGAACAGGATGCATTTGTTCTATCGTTGCCCGTCGGTCGTTGGCGACTGTGCCCGATCTGACGGCCGCCAAAGGTCGATGGTCACGCGTCAACGCCTATCCTGGAATCATGACTTCCGAATCAGGTGCACCTGAGCAGACGACGGCCGACGAGACCAAACCACTGACGGTTACCGCCGCTGCACTGGAAGTCGTGCTCGACGTTCGGGCCAGTGAGGACGACCCGGCCAACACCGCCCTCCGGGTGGCCATCACCGGGTCGAACATGACCGACTTCACCTACGCCCTCGACCTCACGTCGATCACCGACCAGGCTCCCGATGATCTGGTCTACACCCAGGGCGAGAAGGGCGAGTTGACGGTGATCGTGCCGAAGGCGTCGGCCGAGAACATGACCGGTGCGGTCCTCGACGTGGCCGCCGTCGGCAGTGGAGGGCTCGTGATCCGGAATCCGAATCCGCCCGATCCGCTGGCCGGATTCGATCTCGAGCTCACCGGTGAGCTGCCCCAGAAGGTACAGGCCGTGCTTGATCAGGCCATCAACCCGGCGCTCGCCTCCCACGGCGGCTATGCCGCCCTGGTCGATATCGAGGGTTCCGTGGTGCATGTCACGATGGGTGGCGGTTGTCAGGGCTGCGCGGCCAGCGCCATGACGCTCCGCGACGGCATCAAGAAGATGCTGCTGGCGGCCCTGCCGGAGATCACCGACGTGGTCGACGCCACCGACCACGCCGCCGGCGAGAACCCGTTCTACACCGAAGCCCCCGTCTGACCCGTCCCGCCCCCGCCCGAACTCTGTGACGGTGACGACCCACCTCGCCCGAACTGTCATGAAATAGGTTCTGGTCTGGGCGCGCGCGTTTAGCGGCGGTTGTTGTGGTTGTGGCCGGGATTCAGGTTTTGGTGATGGTGTAGCCGGCGGCTTCGACGGCGTTGAGGTGACGGCGGAGAGCCCGACCGCTGTCACGGTTGTCGTAGTAGTCGCCTCCGAGGTCTCGGTAGGGTTCACCGGTGCTAGCGATGTGCCAGGCCGCGACGAGGATGCTGCGAGCAATGGCAACGGTTGCTTTGTTCGGTCCTCGCCGTCGCATGATCCTCCGATAGCGGGCCGCCAGGAACGTGTTCTTTGATCGAGATGCTGCGTTGGCGGCTTCGATGAGGGCGTGACGCAAGTGGGTTGCCCCGTGGCGGGTTCCGACCGGTCGCCGTTTCCCGGCTGATTCATAGGATGCTGGCGCAACCCCAGCCCACGATGCCAAATGCCCAGCAGTTGGAAACACCGACATGTCAGCGCCGGTTTCGGCCACCATGATCTCCGCGGTTCGTGTCCCCACTCCTGGAATGGTTGACCACAGTTCGATCAGCGCACGGTTGGGTTCGACCCGTCGAGCAATCTCGGTGTTCAACATCGTGATCGTGGCGTCGGCGAAGTCGATGTGATCCAGGATCGCTCGGGCGACAGCCCGGTGATGATCACCCCAGCGGGATTCCAACGCTTCGGTCAATGCTGCGATCTTGGACCGCATCCGCCCTCTGGCCAGTTCGGCGAGCACCTCAGAATCGGTTTGAACCGCCCTGGGATCTGTGGAGGCTCTCTACCTTTGAAAGAGGATGAGAGCTATGAATACATCTATGGGTTCGAAGCAGGCGCCGAGGCGGTACTCACCGGAGGTGAAGGAGCGAGCGGTGCGGCTGGTGTTGCAGTTGCGGGCCGAGACGGGTGAGAAGCATGGCAGTGTGAAACGAATCGCCGAGCAGCTCGATGTCGGGGTCGAGTCGTTGCGGTCGTGGGTGAAACAGCACGAGATCGATGCCGGTGACCGGCCGGGGACGTCGACTGAGGATGCTGAGGAGTTGAAGGCACTTCGCCAGGAGGTGAAGGAACTCCGGCGTGCCAACGCGATTTTGAAGTCGGCGTCGGCTTTTTTCGCGGCGGAGCTCGACCGCCCACAGAAGTGATCGTCGCCTACATCGACGCTCATCGTGACGAGTTCGGAGTCGAGCCGATCTGCGCGGTGCTGGCCGAGGCCGGCGCCAAGATCGCTCCGTCCACGTACTATGCCCGCAAGTCCCGGCCACTGTCGGCCAGGGCGATCTCTGACGCAGTGTGGATGCCGATCCTGATGACGTTGTGGGTCGCCAACCGGAAGGTCTACGGGGCCGACAAATTGTGGCGGGCAGCCCGGCGTGCCGGCCATGAGATCGGCCGGGACCGGGTCGCCCGTTTGATGCGCCACATGGGCATTCAGGGTGTCACCCGACGGCGCAAGATCTTCACCACTGTCGCTGACCCCGACGCCCTCCGAGCACCGGATCTGGTCAACAGGGACTTCACCGCTGCTGGCCCGGATCAGCTGTGGGTCACCGACCTGACCTATGTGCCCACCCGGTCCGGGATGGCCTATGTGTGTTTCATCGTTGATGCGTTCTCCCGTCGGATCGTCGGGTGGCGGGTGGCGGCCAACATGAAAACCGACATGGTCCTCGACGCTTTGGAGATGGCCAGGCGGTCACGAGGGCCCCGCCGTCTCGTCGGCCTGGTCGCCCACTCCGATGCCGGGTCGCAGTTCACGTCAGTGAGATTCACCGAACGGCTGGATGAGATCGGCGCCCGACCCTCGATCGGGACCGTCGCCGACTCCTATGACAACGCGTTGGCTGAGACCACGAACGGGCTCTACAAAACCGAATGCGTCCGAGGACCCGACGCGCCGGCGATCTGGGACGATGTCGACCAGCTCGAACTCGAGACCCTCGCCTGGGTCCACTGGTTCAACGAACACCGCCTGCATGGCCACTGCGGGCATCTACCACCAGCAGAATTCGAAGCAGCCCACTACGCTGCCCAACAAGCCTCCCCAACCGGGGTTGGAATCACATAAAACGAGCCTCCATCAAACCCAGGGCGGTTCAGTTTGTCCGTCAATGAGCGCCTCGACCATGTCTCGTGCCGATTTCGACCACACACGAGACGCCACCGAGGTCAGTTTGATCCCTGCGTCTTGAAGGAGTTTCTCCAACCGTTGGATCTCGGCTGCCCGAACCTGGATCTGGGTTCGCCGATACCGGGTCAGCTCCCGCAGAGCTCGAATATCAGGTGGCGGCACAAACGATGCCCGCACCATCCCGTGAGCAGCCACATCAGCCAACCAGCGGGCATCAGACACATCGGTCTTACGGCCCGGCACGTTCTTGACATGATGAGCGTTGACCAGCTGTAACTCCCACGGCCCAGCTTCTAGCCCATAGAACACCGGTTTCCAATACACTCCGGTGGCTTCCATCGAGACCAGCTCCACTCGCTGCCCCTCCAACCAGCGGCCCAACTCACCCACCGCACAAACCGTGGTCGAGAACTTGCGGGTCTCAGCAGTCACCCGGCCCTGCTCAACCCACTCGACACAAGCGGTCACCGAGTCACGATGCACATCAAGCCCAGCAACACAATTCCGTATCCGTCTCATCAGAGACTTTCCTTCCCCACCCACACCAGCAACAATGGGACACAGCGGCTGCCGGGACGAAGACCGGGGAAGAATGAGAATCTGTCATTCGTGCTCGAAGCAACACTCCACGGCCCCTCGAAACAGGTCTCGCACCAGACTTTGTACGGGCTCAACGGCACCAAGTTCGGACGGCGACCACAACCCGGCAGCCGCCACCACCACTATTTCATCCCACCCCGGCGGCAACACAGCCATACAGACTTTGTGACTGTGGCGACCCCCAACCGGGTCGTAGGCGTAACAAAGTTCGGACGGCGGTGGGCGCTGGCTCGCCGCTGGGGTGTGGTTTAGTATGAGAACCTAACCATTTCTCCAGGGGGCTTCATGCGAGGCATCATCGGCTACGGCGCCTATGTTCCGTACTACCGGCTCCAGCGGGCGGCCATCACCGCCGCGCTCGGCAGCGGCGGAGGGCGGGGCACGAGAGCAGTGGCGTCGTTCGACGAGGACGCCACGTCGATGGCCGTCGAAGCAGGCCGCAACCTCCTGCGCTCGGTCGACGGGATCGTCCCCGAGTCGCTCTATTTCTCGACCGCAACGCCGCCGTATCTCGACAAGACGAACGCCACCGTGATCCACGCCGCGCTGAACATGCCCTCCCGGGTGTTCGCCGGCGACATCGGCGGCTCGGCCCGTTCGGTCAACGCCGCCCTCCGGGCCGCGCTCGACGGTAGCCGGCCCACGATGGTGGTGGCCGCCGACGTCCGCACCGGACGCCCCGGATCGAGCGACGAGGCCCAGTGCGGCGACGCCGCCGTCGCCTGGCTGATCGGCGACGACACCGACGGACCGGTCCTGGCCGAATGGCTGGGCGGGGCCTCGGCCACCGGTGAGTTCCTCGACCGCTGGCGCCTCCCCGAATGGGACTACTCCCGGGTGTGGGAGGAGCGGTTCGGTGAGCACGCCTATCTGCCGCTGGTCACCGAGGCCGCCGACGCCGCCTTCAAGGAGACCGGCATCGAACCGGCCGACGTCGACACGGCGATCATCACCGGCCTGCACCGCCGGGCGGTGCGGGGCGCCGCTCGAGCGGCCGGACTCGGCGACGTCGCCATCGCCGACGACCTGAGCGCCACCGTCGGCAACACCGGCACCCCCCACGCCGGCCTGATGCTCGGCGCCGTGCTCGACGAGGCCGAGCCGGGTCGGACGATCATGGTGATGCATCTGGCCGACGGGGTCGACGTAGGGTTCTTCCGCACCACCGATGCCATCGCCTCCCACTCGGCCACCCCGTCGGTGGGCGACCAGATCGCAGCCGGGAACGACACCCTCGACTACCAGGCGTTCCTGACCTGGCGGGGCTTTCTCGAGCGGGAGCCGCCCCGTCGACCCGATCCGGTGCCGCCGGCCGCGCCGCCGTCGCTGCGGTCCCAACAGTGGAAGTACGGCTTCGTGGGCTCCCGCGATCGCTCGACGGGTGCCGTCCATCTGCCGCCCCAGCGGGTGTCGGTCAAAGGGGGAGCAGTCGACGACATGGAACCGATCGCCATGGCCGACGTCGGAGCCACCGTCGCCACCTTCACCATCGACCGTCTCGCCTACTCCCTCTCGCCCCCCGTCATCGCCGTGGTCATCGACTTCGACGGCGGGGGACGCTTCCAATGTCAATTGACCGACGCCGATCCCGACACCGTGGCGATCGGCGACCGCGTGTCCATGACCTTCCGCAAGCTCATGACCGCCGATGGAATCCACAACTACTTCTGGAAAGCCCGCCCGGCCGGCTGAGAGCTCCATCTCAGACACCACCGGACCACTCAAGCCGAGACATCGGACCGACCAAGCCGAACAAAGGAACGCCCCATGGCATCAAAAGGAATCAAGGATCAAGTGGCCATCGTCGGGATGGGATGCACCCCGTTCGGCGAGCATTGGGACCGCTCGGTCGACGACATGTTGATCGACGCCTCGACCGAGGCCTACGCCTCGGCCGGTATCGACCAGGACGACATCGACGCGTTCTGGTTCGGCACACTCGGCTCCGGGATCTCCGGCCTCACCCTCAGCCGGGCCCTGAAAATCGACTACAAGCCGGTCACCAGGGTCGAGAACATGTGCGCCACCGGCTCCGAGGCGTTCCGCAACGCCTGTTACGCGGTGGCCTCCGGTGCCTACGACCTCGTGGCTGCCGTCGGGGTCGAGAAGCTGAAGGACAACGGGATGTCGGGCCTCGTCTCCCAACGGATCCCCGACGACGGCACGCGGCCCGAACTCACCGCGCCGGCCATGTTCTCCCTGCTGGCCCCGGCCTACGCAAAGAAGTACGGCGTCGACGCCGATGAGATGAAGGACGTCCTCACCCGCATCGCGTGGAAGAACCACTACAACGGCGCCCGCAACCCCCGGGCCCAGTTCCGTAAGGAGGTGGGCAAGGACACCATCTGCAACGCCCCGCTCATCGCCGGCCAGCTCGGCATCTTCGACTGCTCGGGTGTCTCCGACGGCTCCGCGGCGGCGATCCTGTGCCGGGCGGAGGACGCCCACCGCTACACCGACAAGCCGCTGTACGTGAAGGGTCTCGGATTTGCCGCGGGCCCGGCGGCCGGTCCCATCGACCCCGAATACGACTACACCACGTTCAACGAGGTCGTCGCGTCGGCGGCCGATGCGTACTCCCAGGCCGGCGTGACCGACCCCAGGGCCGAGGTGGCCATGGCCGAAGTCCACGACTGTTTCACCCCGACCGAACTGGTGCTCATGGAGGATCTCGGCTTCGCCGATCGGGGGATGGCATGGAAGGAGGTCATGGCCGGAACGTTCGACCTCGACGGCGAACTCCCGGTGAATCCCGACGGTGGTCTCAAGAGCTTCGGCCACCCCATCGGCGCCTCCGGCCTCCGGATGCTGTTCGAATGCTGGTTGCAGCTCCGCTCGGAGGCGCCGGACGACCGGCAGATCTCCTCGGTGACCGAAGCAGGCAAAACGCTTGGCATGACCCACAACCTCGGCGGTGCGCCGGGCGAATGCGTGAGCTTCGTCAGCATCGTCGGTTCAGAACTCGGCTGATCGGCTTCGGCGCAGGGCGCCTCGCTTCGAGTTTCGCCCCTCGGCAACTCGCGGTCGTAGTCCGGGTTCCGTCAGCTGTCCGGCTCACTCAAGCAACGGTCGGGCGGCGGCCCAGTGGTGCCGGAGGCGTAGGCTTCGAGGGCGTCATCGAGCTCGGCGGCCGCTATCGCCCACCCGCGGTCGTCCCGGCGAGCCGCCGCGAAGACCATGCCGACGGCCGACCCGTCACCGTCGACCACCGGGGCCCCCGAGTCGCCGCGCTCGATCGAGGCCGAGAGTTCGACCGCCCGCCGTCGGCCGTCGCCGTCGAGCGTGGCGTTGACCGAGCGCAGGATCGTTGCCTCCTTCTCCACGACACCATCGGCCGACGCATAGGTCGGGATGGTCACCCCGGCCCCGTCCTCGGCCTCGGCGAAGGAGTAGATCTGATGGTCGTCGACATCAAGTGACAGCAGCGCCACATCACGAGCCAGATCGAGGTAGACGATCTCCGACGGCACCTCGGAGCCGTCGACATCACGGAGCACGACACCCCGGGCCGACTCGAACGAGTGACCGGCCGTCGCCGCCAGACCGGGGCCGACGGCCATGGCGGTGGCCCGCTGATGGGAGACACCGGCACAGGCTTCGATCTCCACTCGGTAGACGTCGCCGGCTCCAAGCGCCTCCGCGTCGGCGCACGAGGTCAAGACCGGTATGCCAATGAGGCAAGCCACGACGGCTCTGCGACTTCCACCGACCATTGCTGCCGATGGTACCGTCCATCCGAGCGACATTGCCGGAGGCGCGACATGGCCGAGACCGTGATCCACATCGACCGTCCCTACGACGAGGACCTTGTTCGGTCGGTCGTCGGCGATGAGGTGCGTCTACTCGGCCCCGATGACGAGCCGGCCGAGGCCCATGGGGCGATTGTCGGCGCCGCCCGGTGGGACGCCGACCGCTTCGAACGGGCTCCGGCGCTGCGCATCCTGGCTCGCACCGGGATCGGCGTCGACGCCGTCGACCTCGCCGAGGCCACCAGGCGGGGCGTGATGGTCACCAACACACCCGACGGTCCGACGGTGTCGACGGCGGAACACACGATCGCCCTGCTGTTCGCAGTGGCCAAGACGCTGCCCCGCCACCAGCAGATGTTGCGCGACGCCGTCGGCTCCTACACCGCGGCCAGTATGGCCACCGAGCTCGACGGGCTGACGCTCGGTCTCGTCGCCTACGGTCGGATCGCCCGCCGGGTGGCGGCCATCGCCGCCGCGGTCGGCATGAAGGTCGTCGCCCACGACCCGTACCTACCGGAGGGTGCCATCGTCGACGACCCGACAGGGACCGAGCTGGTCGACTTCGATCAGCTGTTGGCAACCGCCGACGTGATCTCGCTGCACTGCCCGCTCACCGACGAGTCCCGCGGGCTGTTCCGGGCCGAGACGTTCGCCCGCTGCCGGCCGGGCCTGATCTTCATCAATGCCGCCCGCGGCGGGCTGGTCGACCATGACGACCTCCTGTCGGCCCTCGACGCCGGTCAGGTCGGGGCGGCCGGGCTCGACGTCACCGATCCCGAACCGCTGCCCCCCGACCATCCACTACTTCATCGCCACGACGTGATCGTGACGCCCCATGTTGCGTCGTCGACCGTCGTGGGCCGGCAGCGGATGCTGATCATGGCCCTCGAACAGGCCAGGCAGGGGTTGACCGGCTCGACACCGGATCACCTCGTCAACGTCGAGGTGATCGGTCGCTGAACTCCTCAGCCGCCGTTCACGCCATTGACGGACTCTGTTGAGAACTGCTCGGGGCCGGCGGCCCGCACGGCGTCGAGCTTCGCCGTGTTGAGGCGAGGGAGGATCACGACGAACATGAGGAGTTGGATGGCTCCGGCCGCCAGGACGGGCGCCTGCAGCGCCGCCGTCCGACCGATGGGCGACGTGAGCACCGACACCATCACCCCTCCGATGACGGCGCCGATCGGAATCGCTCCGAAGGAGAAGAAGCGGTACACGCCGTTGACCCGGCCCAGCAGCCGGTTGGGAATGATCGCCTGACGGAGGCTGAGGGCCACGATCCGCCAGTAGGAGAGAGCAAGACCGTACAGGGCCAACATGGCCACCGCCACCGGCCACGAACGCGCCGCGCCGAGGATGACGAGGCTGAGCGGAAGACCGATCCCCGAGAGCCGGAGAACAGTGCCCGTGCCGATGACGCGGACGATCCGGTCGGCGGTCAGGCCGCCGAGTCCGGCCCCGACGGCGGTGCCGATCATGAGGACGGCGTACTGGAACGGTGTCGTGCCCAGCACTTCCTGGGCGAAGAAGATCATGATGACGAAGAGCATCCCGCCCCCGAGGTTGATCACCGTGACCACGACGGCCAGGAGTCTGAGGTACTCGTGGTTTCGGAGGACGCGGTAGCCCCGGCCCAGCTCACGGAGAAAGTCGGGAGCCTCAACGTCGTCGTGGCGCGGCGCGGCTGGGCGGACGGCGATGGTGGCGAGCACCACAGCCGACGCCGCGAAGGTGAAGGCGTCGATGAGGAAGGGGAGGGCGAACGATCCGGAGATGAGCAGGGCACCGACCAGCGGCCCGCCGAACTGGTTGGCGGCCCGTTCGACCGTGATCAGGTAGCCGTTGGCCTCCTCCAGACGGTGCGGTTTCACGATCTCCGGGAGGAACGTCAGGGCCGAGGTGTCGTGGAGCACTTCTCCGATCCCCAGCAGGAAGGTGGCAATGAGCAGCAGCGTCAACAGCACGACCCTGGTTGGAAACTCGTCACCGGCGCCCACCGACGCCAGCCCGTCAGGACCGGGCAGGCCCCCCTGTTCGCTCAGCACGACGACGGCGACGATCGCGGTCAGCGCCGCCCGTCCGACGTCGGCCACGATCATCAGGTTGCGGCGGTTGCGACGATCGACCAGCACGCCGAACGGGAGGCTGAAGAACAGCCACGGAAGCCGTTGGGTCAGCAGGACCCCAATGATGAGCAACGGGTTCCTGGTCAACGACGAGGCAAGCCAGGGGTAGGCGACCAGACTGATTCCGTCGCCGATATTGGACACGAGGTGTGCCCATACCAACCGCCTGTAGCTGGCCCCGATCGGCTCGTTGCGTGGTCGCCTCGATCGTAGCGGACGAGGCATGTCACGATCCTACTCACCCCCTGGTTGGGGCACCACAACAGGCGCTGCCGCTGGACACAGTGTCCAAGGCGGCCGGCTATTCACCGGGTCGAATGATCACCTTGCCCACTGTGCGGCGGCCGCCGATGTCGCCAAGGGCGTTCAGCGCCTCGTCGAGCGGTCGGATGGATGAGATGAGCGGATCCACCCTGCCCGTGCCGAACAACTCGACGACCGAATCCCAGTCCTCGCGCAGGGCCTCGTTGCGGCGCGCCAGGTGGGCGCCCCAGTGGACACCCACGATCGAATAGTTCTTCAACAGGATGTGGTTGGCCGGAGCCTCCGGTATACGACCGCTGGTGAACCCGATGATCAGCAACCGGCCGTCCCAGGCGACGACCCGGCGGATCTGGTCGAACGTGTCGCCGCCGACGGCCTCGTAGACCACGTCGACCCCCGAACCACCGGTGACCTCACGGATGGTGTCCACGATGTCGATCTCCCGGTAGTCGAACGCCTCGTCGGCTCCGAGCGAGCGGACGACGTCGACCTTCTCGGGCCCGCCGGCGAGCCCGTAGACCGTTGCCCCGATGGCCTTCGCCAGCTGGATGGCGGCCGAACCGACACCTCCGGCGGCCGCGGTGACGAGGAGGGACTCGCCGGCCTGCAGTTTGGCCCGATTCTGGAGGGCGAAAATGCCGGTGCCGTAGTTGACCAGCATCGCCGCCGCCTGATCGGATGTCATGGCGTCCGGGATCGGCAGGCACCGGTTGGCCGGGACGGCGACCTTCTCGGCGAGGCCGCCGTCGTGCATCACCAGCACTCGATCTCCGACGGCCGGAGCCGAATCGTCGACGTCGGTGCCGCGGGCCACGACCGTTCCCGCGATCTCGTCACCGGGGATGAACGGCAGCGTCGGTTTCACCTGGTATTGGCCCTGGATCTGCAGGATGTCGGGGAACTTCAGGCCACAGGCGTCGACCTCGAGGAGAACCTCCCCGGCACCGGGTTCGCGGTCGGCAACTATGGTGAGTTCCAGAACGTCGGACGGGTTGCCGATCTCGTGCATCTGCCAGGCGCGCATCGGGCCATGATGACCCAAGCGGGCGGCGGAGGCAAAGACCCGAGCCCAGGCATCCCGCCGAACTTTGTGACGGCTACGACCCATCAGGCCAGAACTTTGTGATGCCTACGACCCTCCTGGGGGGTCGCCAGGTGCACAAAGTTCGGCAGGTATGGGTCGCCTCAGTCGGCGAGGATCGAGCGGGCCAAAGCGGCGACGCTCGGTCCGTCCAGACCGAGTTCGGCCAGGATGGCGTCGGGTTTGCCGTGCGGGATGTACCGTGTCGGGACCCCGAGCACCCTGACCTCTGGTCGTTGGGCGGAGCCGGCCCGTTCGGCCAGGGCGAGATCGATGCTCGTGCCGATGCCTCCATCGGCCAACCCGTCCTCGACGGTGATGACGAGACGGTGGGTGGCGGCGTCGGACAACATGTCCTCGTCGAGCGGTTTGACAGCCCTGGGATCCCAGACCGTGGCGCTGATCCCGTTGGCCTCCAGCTCCTCGGCGGCATCACGGGCCGTCTCCAGCATCTTGCCGACCCCGATGATGCAGACGTCGGTGCCGTGGCGAACCTTCCGCCCCTTGAGCCCGCGACCGACCTCGTCGTCGGGGACCGACGGCGCCGCGGTCTTCGGCCAACGGATGCAAACCGGGCCGGTCGTGATCTCGTAGGCGTCGGCCAGCATCTGTTGGAGTTCCTGATAGGACGACGGACAGAAAATCGTCATCCCGGGGATCTTGGAGGCCAGGACGAGGTCGAGAATCCCATGGTGGGAGGGGCCGTCGTCGCCGGTGATGCCGGCCCGGTCGAGGCAGAAGATGACCGGCTGGCGGTGCAGTCCGACGTCGAGGTTCGCCTGATCGATGGCCCGGGTCAGGAACGTCGAATAGAGTGCGACGACCGGCCGCAGACCGCCCATTGCCATCCCGGCGGCCGCGGTGACGGCGTGCTGCTCGGCGATGCCAACGTCGATCAGCCGGTCACCGAACCGGTCGCGGAACGGCAGGAGGCCCGTCGAGTCGGGCATGGCCGCGGTGATCGCCACCAGATCGTTGTGTTCCTCGGCCAGCTTGATCATCGACTCCGAGAACGCCGCGGTGTAGCTGCCCGGCTTCACGGCGCCGATGTCGTGCATGTTCTTGATCGGATCGTTCTCCGCCGGAGCGTAACCGCGACCCTTCTGGGTCTGGACGTGGAGGACGACCGGTCCGGTGAATTCACCGGCATTGATCAGCGCCTGTTCGATCTCGGCGACGTCGTGCCCGTCGAACGGCCCCATGTAGCGGACGCCGAGCGGCTCGAAGAACGCCTGGGGTTCCAGGGCCTCCCGGATGGCGGCCTTGGAGGCCCGGATGCCGGTCTGGGACCAGCGCCCGATCAAGGGAAGCCGGGCGGTGAAGCTCTCGAAGCGTCGCTGCCGCTTCATGTAGACCGGGTTGGACCGGATCTTCACCAGGCTCTCGGACAGCAGTGAAACGGTCGGTGCATAGGATCGGCCGTTGTCGTTGAGCACGATGGTGACGTCGCTGCCCGCGTGGCCCAGGTTGTTCAGGCCCTCGAAGGCCATACCCCCGGTCATCGAGCCGTCGCCGATCACGGCGACGACCCGGCGCTTCCCGGCTCCCGCCTGAGAGGCGGCGGTGAAGGCCGTGGCGAGACCGTGGGCATAGCCCAGAGCGGTGGACGCGTGGCTGTTCTCGATCCAGTCGTGGGCGGATTCGACCTGGCTGGGATAACCCGAGAGTCCGTCGGCCTCCCGCAGCTGGTCGAAGTCGTCCTTGCGCCCGGTGAGGATCTTGTGCACGTAGGCCTGGTGGCCGGTGTCGAACAGGATCACGTCGTTCGGCGAGTCGAGCACGCGGTGGAGGGCGACCGTGAGTTCGACGATGCCGAGGTTCGAGCCGAGATGCCCGCCCGACTTCGACCGGTTCACCTTCTGCACGATGAACTCACGAATCTCGTCGCACAGACGGTCGAGTTCCTTGCGATCGAGCGACCGTAGATCCGACGGCTCATGGATCCGATCGAGGATCTGTTGACTGCTCATTTCGCCACTCATTTCACGATTCACTGCTGATCCACGGTAGCGGCACCAGACGCTCGACACCGATCGCGGTGACGGAACGAACACCCAGGTCCTTCTCGATATCCTTGGGGGATGACGAGCCGACCTTCGCCCCCAGCCGCTGCGCCATCGGGAACGGGGGTGGAACCGGTGCTCGACGTCGATGTGGTGTCCGAGGTGCTCGGTGCGGCGCTCGAAACCGGCGCCGATTTCGCCGAGGTCTTTGCCGAGGACGTGAGTCGCAGCGGCGCGTTCTTCGACGACGGTCGGGTCGAGAGCCTGTCGTCGGACCGCGACCGGGGTGTCGGCATCAGGGTCGTGTCCGGTGAGTCGACCGGTTTCGCCCACACGTCCGATCTGACCACGCCGGCCCTGGTGCACGCCGCCCGCACGGCGGCTGCCGCGGCCAGGGGAGGCGAAGGCCTTCGCGAGGTGCCCCAGCTGCGCCGCCGGTCCGCCGCAGGAGCCAACGTCGACGTGGCCCCCGCCGAGGTGGCCAAAGCGACCAAGGTCGAGCTGCTGACCAGGGCCAACGAGGCCGCCCGGTCGGCCGGGAGCGCGATCACCCAGGTGAGCGCCCGTTACGGCGACAGCCGCCGCCGTTTTCTCGTGGCCAACTCCGACGGGGTTCTGGCCGGCGACGATCGCACCAGAACGCTGTTCTCGGTCAGTTGTGTCGCGTCGGGCGACACCGGCCTGCAGACTGGATCGGAGACGATCGGGCACACCATCGGTTTCGAACTGTTCGACCGCTACGACGTCGAGGACCTCGCTCGTCGAGCCGCCAATCGGGCGTTGACCAAGCTGGAGGCCCGCCCGGCGCCGTCGGGCACCATGCCGGTCGTGATCGGCCCGGGGTCGGGAGGTGTCCTGTTCCACGAGGCCTGCGGCCACGGGCTCGAAGCCGATCTGGTCCGCAAAGGCGCGTCGACCTTTGCCGGGCGGCTGGGGGAGACGGTGGCCTCACCGCTCGTGACCCTGGTCGACGACGGGTCGCTGGGGGAGGAATGGGGCCACCTCGGAATCGACGACGAAGGCAACCCGACCAACCGGAACGTGCTGATCGAGAACGGCGTACTCGTCGACTACATGTGGGACGGCCTCCAGGCCCGCAAGGAGGGTCGGGCATCCAGCGGCAACGGTCGCCGGGAGAGCTACCGGCACCTCCCGATGGTGCGCATGACCAACACCTTCCTCGCTCCCGGTGACGACGATCCCGACGACATCATCGCCTCGGTCGACCAGGGCGTGTACATCGCCCGATTCGGGGGCGGACAGGTCAACACCGCCTCGGGTGATTTCACCTTCGGCATGGTTGAGGCGTACCTGATCGAGGACGGACGGATCACCGCCCCGTTGCGGGAGGGCCAGCTGATCGGCAACGGCCCCAAGGTCCTCACCCAGATCGAGGCAGTCGGCAACGACTTCCGGATGGGACCGCCGGGAACCTGTGGTAAGGACGGACAGGGTGTGCCGGCCGGTATGGGTGTGCCCACGCTCAAGGTCGCTGAGCTGACCGTCGGTGGTACTGCGGCCTGAGCGGCCGCCGGAAGGGGACGAAACCATGGACACCGATGAGTTACTGAGTATCGCCCGAAAGATCGTCGAGAGGGCCGAGACCAACGAGGAGATCGAGGTCGCCTGCTCGCGGAGCCGGTCGACGTCGATCAAGGCGTACGACGGGGAAGTAGAATCGCTGACCACGGCCGAGAACCTGGCGATCGGCGTTCGGGTTCTCGTCGACGGTCGCGAGGGGTTCGCCAGCGCCGGATCGATCAACCCGGACGTCGTCGAGTCGGCACTCGCCGATGCCCGGGACAACGCTCGATTCGCGGAGGTCGACCCCGATGCCGGGATCGCCCGGCCCGACGGTGTCGTGGCCACCGACATCGACCTGTGGCGCGACGGCGTCGACGCCACCTCGATCGACGACAAGATCGCCATCGCGCTCGACGTGGAGCGTCGGGTGCGCGGCTACGATCCTCGCATAACTGGAGTGCGCACGGTTCGCTACGGCGACTCGGCCGGCGCCTTCGCTCTGGCCAGTACGGCCGGTATCGAGGCCACGACGGTCGGCACCTCGGCGTCGGTCTCGGCCCAGGCTCTGGCCGCCGACGGCGATCGTACCCAGATCTCACACGCCTACGACGGAGGCCGGGAGCCCGCCGACCTCGACGTCGACTACGTGGTCGAGCGCACGGCGACCCGGGTGCTCGACCTCATCGGGGCCCAGAAGCCGCAGACGACGCGACTCTCACTGGTCCTCGACTCCTATGGCGCCGCCACCGTGATCGGGTTGATCGCCGGCACCCTGTCGGGTCTACGGGTGATCAAGGGCCGCTCCCCGTTCGCCGATCGGGTGGGTGAGACGATCGCGGCCCCGATACTGAGCTTCGCCGACGACGCCACCGATCCCGATTCGCTCGGCGCCGACTCCCACGACGGCGAAGGCCTGGCCTGCCGGCCGGTTCCGCTGGTGAGCGACGGCGTCCTGGAGGGGTTCTTCCACGACTCCTACACCGGCCGCCGGTCAGGAGACGGCTCGACGGGATCGGCGGTCCGCGGCACCCGGGGGCTGCCATCGCCGGGTCTCCACGCCCTGCATGTGAGTCCGGGGGAGGGCTCGCTCGACGAGCTCATCGCCGGAACCGACGCCGGCCTGCTCGTCTACACGCTCGACGGGCTGCACTCGGGGGTCAACGCGGTGTCGGGCGATTTCTCGGTCGGGGCATCGGGTCGGATGATCCGCAACGGCGAGTTGGCCGAGCCCGTCAGCGAGTGCACGATCGCGTCCACCCTGCAACGCCTGCTGCTCGATGTGACCCGGGTCGGTAGCGAGGTCAGGCACCTGCCGACGGGAACGTCGACACCGCCGATCGTCATCGGCAACGTCACCCTGTCGGGCGCCAACTAGGGATTCGGCAGCTCGCGGCCGAAGACGCTGATCGCTCCGACGTGTGCGATCTCGCCGACCCGGTGGGCGGCCTCGGCGTCCATCACCAGAAGCACGGCTTCGTCGGTGACACCGACTACCTCGGCACTGGCCGCAATCACCTCGGTGTCGACCTCGGTCACGGTGGGTCGAAGACCGACCACCTCCACGATCGACCCGACGGAAACCGGCAGCGCCACGACGGATCGGTCGATGGCCACGACCCGCCGGTCGTCGTCGAGACGCTCGTCCACGGCGAGCGGTGCGGCCTGCGGCGGTTGCGGCGCCTCCTGGTCGACGATGTCCGCGGCGCGATCCGCCCCGGAACCACCGAGCGTCGACAGGGCGGCCACCGCCAGCGCGGCGGCCGTGAGGCCGGACCCGGCGGCGATGGCGATACGGCGCCAACCGGCCCGGAGCCGCTGAGCACGGCCGGAAAGGCGGCCTCTGACCGAGGCGGGGCGGATCAGTGTGCGGCCGGGGTCGAGCCCGTCGGTCGGGGATACGGGTGCTCGGACCATGAGCATCCTCCTGAGTGCGGTGCCGCCTCGGGCATACGCGCTCGAGGCCGGCTCTTCGTTTCAGGGGGAAGCGTGGCGCCGCTGCGCCGGGTTTGTCAGTCGGTGGAGGAGGCTGAGGCCTTCGACGCGGCCTTGTCGCCGACCGAGGACCCGGAGGAAGACGCGGACGTCGAGGATGACGAATCGGACGACGAGGAATCGGAGCCGCTCGAGGTGGACTCGGCGGAGGATCCGTTCGCGGAGTCGGCGGACGACGAGGTCGACGACGGTTTCTTCTCTCCCGTGGAACGGGCGTCGTTGCGGTAGAAGCCGTCTCCCTTGAACGAGATGGCGGGTGCCGCGAACACCTTTCGGACCAGGTGGCGCCCCGAATCGTCGACGGAGCAACCATCGATCTCGGTCAGCGTGTCGTCGGAGAACGACTGCTCCACCTCGAAGTGTTCGTCACATACTCTGCATTTGTACTCATAAATCGGCACGACGCGAATCTCCAGTTGCTCGAAGCCCGGAGGCTTGCGGTCAACAGCGGACAACGGTTGGACCTGAGCCAGGTCCCACCGAACCGGCGTGCCGGGCGAACGACCCGGCTTCCGGCTCGACTTGCTAGGGTAGCGGAACCTACGGTCGATTCAGTGGCTGAACGCTCCGGCAACGACGCCGACGGCAACCACGACCTCCACCTTCGCACCACCAATCCGCCAGCAACCTATCCGCCAGCATCGCTCCAGCAGTCACAGGAGGACCGCACGGTGTCACCATCAGTCTCCGACGGCCCCAAGCCGGTACGAAAGGCCGTCATACCCGCGGCCGGCCTCGGCACCCGGTTTCTTCCCTTCTCCAAGGCCGTACCCAAGGAAATGCTCCCCGTCATCGATCGCCCGGTGATCCAGTACGTCGTCGAAGAGGCGGTCGACGCCGGCATCACCGACATCCTGATCATCACCTCCCGCTACAAGAAGAGCATCGAGGATCACTTCGACCGCCTCCTCGACCTGGAGGCCCATCTCGAAGCCAAGGGCAAGGATGCCGACGCCAAGCAGATTCGGTCGCTGAACGAGCTGGCCCAACTCCATTTCGTCCGCCAGGGTGAGGCGCTCGGCCTCGGTCATGCGATCGGTGTCGCCCGCAACCATGTCGGCGACGAACCGTTCGTGGTGCTGCTCGGCGACGACATCATGCACGAGCGGGCCGGCGTCCTGAAGGGCATGATCGAGGCCTACAACGAACATCACTGTTCCGTCGTCGCCCTGATGGAGGTCGACCCGGCCGACATATCGTCCTACGGCTGCGCCGACGCGGAACCCCACGCCGATCGGTTGGTCCGGGTCAACGGGCTGGTCGAGAAACCGGCACCGGAGGTGGCCCCGTCGAATCTCGCCATCATGGGTCGCTATCTGTTCACGCCATCGATCTTCTCGATCTCGTCGAGGAGAACCACGCAATACGGACGCCGCCGAACGGCCTCGGTCAGCGCCCCGCCCTCCTCGTAACCCACGTAGCCGGGAGGCGCGCCGATCAGCCGCGCCATTGCGTGCTTCTCCATGTACTCGCTCATGTCGACGCGCACCATCGCCTCCTCGGTGTCGAAGAGGAACTCGGCCAGCGCCTTGCACGTCTCCGTCTTGCCCACGCCCGTCGGGCCCAGGAACAGGAAGCTCCCGATCGGTCGATTCGGATCGCCCAGCCCTGCTCGACTGCGGCGCACGGCGTCCGACACCGCCTTGAAGCGCCTCGTCCTGCCCGACGACACGCTCGCCCAGATGCTGTCTCCATCCGCGTCAGCTTGTCGCGCTCGCTCTCAACCAGGCGCGACACGGGATGCCGGTCCACCGCCCCACGATCTTCGCGATCTGCTCGGCGTCGACCTCCTCCTTGGCCAGCGCCTGGCCGCGCTCCTTGCGCTCGTGAAGCGTCGACCTCGGCCTTCTCCAGTCGCTGCTCCAGCTCTCGGCAGGTCGCCGTACTGGATCCGCGCCGCCGCCTCGAGCTCGCCGCGTCGCTGCGCCTGCTCGAGCTCGACGCGCTTGGCGTCCATCTGCTCCTTGATCTCGCTTGCACCTCGTCAAGCTCCGCCTTCTCCGCCTCCCACCGGGCCGTCAGGCGCCCGATTCTCCTCCTGAAGCTCGGCTCAGCTCCTTCTCGATCCGCGCCAGCTCTCTGCGCCCTTGCTGTGCCTTCGTCCCTCCGTCCCTTCGTGCCCTTCTGCTCGATCTTCAGCGCCTCGCGCTCGATCTCGAGCTGCATGATCCGGCGGCGAAGCTCATCCAGCTCCGTCGGCATCGAGTCGTTCTCGATCCGCAGGCGGCTGGCCGCCTCGTCCACCAGGTCGATCGCCTTGTCCGGGCAGGAATCGGTCGGCGATGTACCGGTTGCTCAGACTCGCCGCCGCGAGGATCGCCTCGTCCAGGATCCGCACGCCGTGGTGCGCCTCGTAGCGCTCCTTGAGCCCGCGCAGGATGGCGACGGTCTCCTCGACGAGGGCTGGTCGACGTAGATCGGCTGGAATCGCCGCTCGAACGCCGGGTCCTTCTCGATGTGCTTGCGGTACTCGTCGAGCGTCGTCGCGCCGATCGCCCGCAGCTCGCCGCGCGCCAGGGCCGGCTTGAGCAGGTTGCCCGCGCTCACCGCTCCCTCGGCCGCCCCCGCCCCGATGATCGTGTGCAGCTCATCCATGAAGAGGATGATCTGGCCGTCGCTCGACGTGACCTCGCGAAGCACGCCCTTCAGACGCTCCTCGAACTCGCCGCGGAACTTGGATCCGGCAAGGAGCTGGCCCACGTCCAAGGCCATGATCCGCCGGTCGCGCATCGACTCCGGGCAGTCGCCGTTGACGATTCGCAGGGCCAGGCCCTCGGCGATCGCCGTCTTGCCCACGCCCGGCTCACCGATCAACACCGGGTTGTTCTTGGTCCGGCGGCTGAGCACCTGCATGCAGCGCCGGATCTCCTCGTCCCGCCCGATGACGGGGTCGAGCTTGCCCTGCTGAGCCCTCTCGGTGAGGTCAATGGCGTACTTCCTGAGCGCGTCGTACCCGCTCTCGGCGTTCTGATCGGCCACGTTCGAGACGCCCGACCGCTCGCGGATCTGACCGATCGCCTGCTCGACCCGCTTGCGATTGGTCGCGTTCACGTCGAGCACGGATTGGGCTTCGCCCCCGGCCTCGGTGAGCGCGAGCAGGAGGTGCTCGGTCGAGACGTAGGCATCCCCCATCGCCGTCGCCGCCGCGTCGGCCCGGGCCAGAATGTCTGCGATCGCTCGTCCGGCCGTCCCGGCCCCCGATGAGGTCGTGGGAAGCCGCTCGAGCTCCGATTCGACCATCGAGAGCACACGCCCGGCGTCGATCCCGGTCTGCTCGAGGATCGACCAACCGGGGCCGCTGCGGTCCTTGAGCATCGCCCACAGCAGATGGAGTCCCGCCGACTTCCGGATTCGACCGGCGTGCGGCATCCGCCTGTGCGGTTGCCAGCACCTCCTGGGCCATCGTGGTGAGTCGATCGGGTCTCATGCGGGCTCCTTTCAGACCGTACGCCGATTGACCGGATGCAAGCAGCGCGCCACCGTTTGGGCCATTTCAGGGCCGGCGGGAAGCCGTCCGCGGCGGATTCGCCATGGGGTGCTGCCGATTCGGCAGGTCATGCAACTGGGGCGGTCCGTGATCCGAATAGGTGCGGTCCACGGAGGGTCTCGGCTCGGCAAGGAAATAGAGCCGCGATTGACGCCAACCCTAGTGATTCGCTACAACTACCGCTCGAACACCTGTGCCCGGGCCGTCCCGAGCGCCCGACCTGGAGAGACCAGTAAATGCGTGCCAGCCGACCCATCCTCGCCGCCGCCCTCGTCCTCGCCACCGGCCTTGTCACCGGCTGCGGTCGGAGCGCGACGCTTCGTTCGAACCCGACACCAGAACTCGTCACGCTCTATCAGCGCCCCGTGGACGTCGACAACGCGATGGCGATCATGTCAGATGAGAACTGGCGCATGTTCACGCAGGACCTCGGGCGCGTGTTCTACACCGACCGCCCAAGCAGGCTCACGCGTGAGCAAGTCCCGCGTTGATCACTCGCATGAAGAAATGAGAGGGCCGCACCCATCGGTGCGGCCCTCTTTCATCGTTTTCAGTTGACCGTGTACACGCCCCGAGAGACCTTCTTGAAGCGCTTTGGGTCCTTGATGAGAGTCTGGTTGACGATCGTTCGGAAGTTTGGGGAGACCGTCTTATAGCCGGCTCGCTGCACCGCCTCGCTCAACTCGGTCACGCTGAGCTTGCGCCCCTTGAGGACGGCCGCGAGAGAGTCCGCCAGGTTCTTCTTGTTCCGTGGCCTCTTCCGCGTGGAGCCTGTGCCTCCGTGGCTGCCGAGGATGGAGTCGATCTCCGCCAGGCGAGCCGCTAGTTTCTCGCGTTCGCGCCGGAGACCCTCGAACTCGGATTCCCGCCGGGCGAGCTCGGCCTCGAGTGCGGTTGTCGACACGCCGCGTAGGGATCGACGCGCTCCCGCCTTCTTTCGGGTCGGGCTGGCCCGCCTCCTCTTTGCCTTCTTTCGAGCCACCTTGCGCGATGACCGCTTCTTCTTCGCCATGATACCCCTTCCAAGCTCGCGTCCAGCGAGCCGAATACCGTGTCACCGCGCTTCATCTACGGTTCAGAGTCTTGCGTTTGCAACCGCTCGGTAAGTGAGTCGAGGTTAGCGGAAAAATGAAGTTTTGGCGAGAATTCGCCCTCAACTCATCTTGAATCCGAGACGCGACATGAGGCCGTCGAAATGATCAAGATCATAGAACGCGATCTCGATGCGTCCGCGCTGGCCGCTCGCATCGGCGCGAATTCTCACTTGCGTCCCCATGTGCTCGCTGAGTTGGCGCTCGAGTTCTGCGAGATGCGCGGTCACACTTCGAGCCGTCGTCGGCTTTGAATGCGCCTGGAGCAAACGCCCCACTTCGTGCTCGAGACGACGGACGCTCCAGCCCGATGTCGCCGCACGCTCGCCAATCTCGCGACGCTCCGACCCCGACGTCAGAGACAACAGGACCTTGGCGTGTCCTGTTGACAACCGGCCGTCAGCCACCAGGGCCTGCAACTCCGGCTCGAGGTCGAGAAGCCGAACAGAATTCGAAACACTCGGCCGTCCAACGCCGACCCGCTCGGCGATCGCGGCATGTGTGAGATTGAACTTTGTCGCCAGCATCATGAACGCGCGAGCCCGTTCGATTGGATTCAGATCCTCGCGCTGCACGTTCTCGACGACGCCGATCTCAGCGGCCTGCTCATCGGTCAGTGAACGCGTCACAGCGGGAATGCGTTCGAGACCGGCGAGCTTGGCGGCGCGCCATCGACGTTCGCCGGCGACCAGCTCCAGCGCGCCGGAGCCGGTCTGACGAATGACGACAGGCTGCATCATGCCGGAATGCCGAATCGAGTCCGCCAAGCCGCTGAGGGCGGCCTCATCGAACGACTCACGGGCCTGAAACGGGCTCGGGGTGATCTCAGACACCCGGACCATGGAAAGCCCGCCGTGAGAGGTGGTGGCCTGCCCCACCTCCTCACGCGGCGCCTCTGGCTCGATATGAACAGATACCGGATCTCCGACCAGGCTGCTGAGTCCGCGTCCGAGCTTTCGTGTCCGTTCCCTGGTTCCCATGTCTGTTCCTTCCATGGAGACTGCGACCGCATGATATGGCAAATCGCTGAGGGGTGCTGCCGGCAGTTCTACGTGGAACCGTTGTCGACCTGGCCCAAAGGTCCGCGCTCTATGGACCGATAGGCAGACCGGGTGCACCATGCCCTCTACAGGCCGCGATACCAAAGCGACGAACGAGGTCGAGCAGCTCAATCGCGAGCTCGAGCACGCGCACAAGCTGGCCCTCCTTGGCACGCTCGCGGCTGGCATTGCCCATGAGGTAAATAACATCCTCACTCCCGCGATGAGCTACCTTGACATCGCTGCGGCAGACTTCGATGACCAGGCAAAGGTGAGCCGCGCGATCACATTTTCCGGCACGGCGATACGCCGGGTGGCGGAGATCTCCGAGGCCATTCTCGAGCTGGGGCGTGCAGGCGATTCCGACGTGCTCCACGTGGAACCCCCCCGCCATGCATCCTGCAACGTGAGCGGCGCCGTCAGTCAGGCCATCCTGTGCATGGGCAAGGCAGACGACGGCAGGGTTGAGGCGGACATCCCGGCGGACCTCTTTGCTGCAATTCGCCCAATTGCGCTCGAGCAGGTCATGCTCAACCTGCTCATCAATGCATCCGAAGCGCTTGGCGACGCCGGGCGGATTCGAGTCACAGCCTGGCGGACCATTCGAACCGACGAGCGTGATCGGATCGAAATCGAGGTCCAGGACAACGGCCGCGGCATCTCCGACGAGGACCTGAAGTCGATCTTCCGGTCATTCGTGTCTCATTCGACTCGCCACGGCAGCTCTGGACTTGGCCTGATGGTGTGCCAGCGGCTGGTCGAATCCGCCGGGGGCAGCATCAAGGTCCAATCGACTGTCGGCGAAGGCACGACATTTAGGCTCAATCTTCCGAGTGCTGAAGCCTCGCTCAGAAAGTCGGCCTGATCGTCGCAGAGGGAAGGACGATGACATGCTGCGGATCGACCGACAAAGAAACTTGTCGGCTGCTGGTGGCAGTGAGGCTCGGGTTGAGCTCCGAGATTGACACGTGTGTCCCGCCTGCATGCTTGACGACGTGGTGCGCTGTCTCCCCCAAATAGGTGGATGAGACGACGTCGCCGCAAATGGTGTTGTCCAAATCCCGGCCCAGCCGAAGAGACTCCGGTCTGATGGCGAGCGTGACCGAGTCGCCCACGTTGATCGTGGCATCGGTTATCCCTTGCAATCGCCCGACCGGCGTGGACACGATCACAGCCCCATCCGGCATCGCCTCGACGTGGCCATCGATGAAGTTCGCTTCGCCGAGGAACGACGCGACGAATCGATTGCTCGGGCGCCGATAGAGCGCCGGCGGCGTTCCCACCTGGATCAACCTGCCGCGATTGAGCACGGCGATCCGATCCGCCATGCTCAGCGCCTCTTTCTGATCGTGGGTGACGTAGACGGTGGTGATGCCGGCTTCCTTGCATATTCGACGTATCTCGACTCGCAGCTCGTTGCGCAGCTTCGCGTCGAGATTGGACAGCGGCTCGTCGAGCAGCAGGACGTCGGGTCTGATGACGATGGCGCGGGCCAGCGCCACGCGCTGCTGCTGTCCGCCCGAGAGCTGATTCGGTTTGCGCTTGGCGAAGTCCGTCATGTGCACGGCCTCGAGCGCTTCGCGAACTCGCGCACGACGCTTCTTGCCGCGCACGCGCCGAACCCCGAGACCGAAGGCGACATTGGCCTCGACGGTCATGTGCGGCCAGAGGGCGTAGGACTGGAAGACCATGCCCGTATTTCTCTTGCTGGCAGGAAGTTGCGTCACGTCACGATCGCCGAAATGGATCGTGCCGTGAGTGGGAGCCTCGAAGCCCGCGATCATGCGAAGGAGCGTCGTCTTGCCGCACCCGGACGGGCCAAGGAGGAAGAAGAGCTCCCCGGCTTCGATGTCGACATCGATGCCGTCAACAGCGATCGTCGCCGATTTTCCGGCGCCGAACACCTTGCTGATCGACGCGATGGTGATGGGTATGGGCATCGCTGCATTCAGCGTATCAGGGTGATAGATCGCGAATGCCAGATGCTCCGCCGACGACTGCAGTGGGGGGCTCGCCCCCTTCCCCCTCTGGGGGAAGGGGGGAAACCGCGTCCGATCAGTTCTCAGCCCTCTTGTAGTGAGTGATCATGCAGATCATCGTGCGATACGCTTCGAAGTCCATCCCCTCGGAGAACGCCTCTTCGAGACGCTCCTGATCGCCAGGAGAACGTGTCTCCTCGGCGCGCTTGAACGCCGCAGCGACTTTGTCCAGCGACGCCAGGTCCGGGAGGGACGCCCACGCCAAGTGGGTGTAGTCGTTGGTCGTCACGATTTCGTGTGTGGCGAGGCCCGCGGCTTCGATCGCGCCATCCTCTTCGAGCGCGCCGTAGACGGGAGCGGCAATGTCCTCATAGAGGCTCTCGAGCGCCTCGGTGTGGCTGGGGTTGATCCGGTAGAAGCCGAACTTGAAGTAGCGCGGGGT
>CBDCGP010000044.1:0-107927 GCA_965216655.1 Acidimicrobiales bacterium | reverse complement strand
CGCAGCATCGGCGGCCGCCACCGACGATCAGGTCGGCGACCGCTCGGGGGTCATCGAGCTGACGATCGGCAAGAAGCGGCGGGCCGTCGTCTCGATGGTCGACGGTCGCATCGTGGAATCATCGGACGCCGAGGGCGACGCCATCGACCTGTCGATCCCGTTCACGGCCGATCAGCTGCGGGGGTACCTCTCGGGCGACGACTCGATCGCCCGGGCCTACATCCGTGGAGACGTCAAACCGGTCGGCTCGACCGGCCCGTGGCTCTCCTTCGTCGAACTGGTGGAGTCGGGCGCTTTGAGCGAGTTGGCCTGAGCGGGCACTGGCCTGAGCGAGTCCGACCGGAGGGCTCTGCTCTACAGCTTGCGCTGGGCGTCCCGCAACGCCCGGTACCCGATCGGGATTGCGCCCGAGCGACTGCAACGGCGGCCCGGAATGTCCAGTCGTCGCACACCAGGTGGGCGTCGCTCACATACGCCGGCCAATGCGGAGCGCGACCGACGCGGATCTCCGGGCGTGTCGATCGCCGGTCGGATCTGGAGTTCGGTGACGCCGGGCTCCAGGTCGTGTAGTGCCGCGTCGAGGACCGGCCGTCGCCTCCTGTCCCCACGGGGCGGCCACGACCTGGTCGGGGGTGAGGATGCTCTCGTCTGGCCGCCAGCTCACGGGCCGGGTATCCGAGGTCGAGGTCGGAGCGGGGCAGGCCGATCGGCAGGCGGAACTCGACGGCGAGTTCGAGGTAGACGTCGAACAGCTCCGGTCGGAGACACAGCGCCTGGAGGTGGGAACTGAGGTGGGTGAGGTCGAACCCCCAGAGGATGGCCCGCTCGATCTGGGCCTTGCCCTCCCGTCGGACCTCGTCGACGTCGGCGTGCTCACCCAGATCGGTCGCGGTACGGGGAAATCCCCCGTCGCCGTCGAGCAGCGACGGCGCATTGGTGATCGGGCCCCACCGATACAGGTCGTGCTCGGCCAGGAAGGTCAGTGACAGGCCGACGTCCTCCCCGTGATGGTGGGCGGCCGCGGCACGCGACCACGGGCAGGGGATCTGCAGCCCGGCGGAGGTGGCGACACCATGGCGTAGCGCAGCGTGCACGGCGTGGTTGGCGGCGTTCGACGATCCGAGCCCGTGGCAGGTGATGATCACGAGACGATCCGTCGGCTTGTACCCGAGCAGGTCCAGCAGCTTGCTCACGGTCTCGACGCTACCGGGCGCGGCTGCGATTCGACTGCCGGCGCCGCTCGGAAATTGCCTGCGAGTGGACGTTCCGATGGACCACGATGGCAGAGATGACATTGCCACGGACTGAGCCCGCCAGGGACCCCTGAACCATTCCCGGAACGAATCGACGGCCCTCGACTTCGACTCAGGATCTGGGATCCCTCCCACGTCGACGGACTCTCGGTCGCAATCGCCAACTCGCTCGACGAACTCCGCCCGTTCATGACGTGGGCTGCTGGGGAGCCGATGTCAGCTGAGGACCGTCGGGCTCTCATGGCCGAAGGCCGGCGCACCTGGCAATCCGGCGGTGACGGCCACTACGTGGTCGTGCTGGACGGGCGGGTGATCGGGGCGGGCGGGCTCCACCGTCGGGGCGTAGCCGGTCAGCTGGCCATCGGTTACTGGATCGACAGCGAGCACACAGGGAACGGCTACGCAACGGAGGTCGCCTCCCTCTTGAGGGCGGTCGCCCTGAGGCAGCCCGGCGTGGACTCCGTCACAATTCACCACGAGCGCACCAACCCTGCCAGTGGGCGGGTTGCCGTCAAGGCCGGCTTTGTGTTCGCCGGCCAACAGGCCTCGTCCGGTGAGGCGCCTGCTGGCGACGGGGTCGAGTACGTGTGGCGGGCAATGACATTGCCCGGGTTCATCGTACGGCCGGAGTGCACGGATGACGTCACGGCCATCGAGTCCGTCGTCGCCGAGGCGTTCGGTTCACCTGCTGAAGCCCAACTGGTGGCCGACATCCGATCGTCGCCCGGGTATGTCCCGAACACGGCACTCGTGGCCGAGATCGACGATACCGAGGGCGGACACGGCGGTCGACGGGTCATCGGCCACGTCATGATCAGCGGATGCCTGCTCCGAGCATCGGATGGTGCTGAGCGTTCGATCCGGATGCTGTCCCCGCTCGCCGTTCATCCCGAGTTCCATCGGTGCGGCGTCGGTGGAGCGCTGGTGAAGGCCGCCCTTGACGAGGCCGAGAAGGCCGGGGAACCGCTCGTTGTACTCGAAGGGTCACCCGACTATTACAGCCGGTTCGGATTCGAACCCTCGCAAGGCCACGGAATCACCCTGCCGATTCCCGACTGGGCGCCGCCGGAAGCCGGCCAACTGGTCCGGCTCCGCAACTATGATCCGGCGCTCACCGGCACCGTCGTCTACCCAGGGGCGTTCGACGGCCTGGCTTGACGCATCCAGCTCTGCACGGACTTGTGTCACGGATCGAGCGGTTGGTCGGGGCCCTCGCAGGCACCCCATAGACCGCGTCCTTCGGTGCGGGCAACACGTTCCGCCTCGGCGAAGAGGTGGCGATCGTGGTGGTTGGGTTCATAGAACGAGGCCGCGGCGTACCCCTGCTCGACCATGTGGAGGTTGACGGCGAAACCGTCGTCGGCCCGCTGCAGGTGGAGCAGCAGACGGCCGTAGTGATCACGGCTGTCGGTGTCTCGAAACACCTCGACCTCGGTTCCCGGTGGCAGGACCCGTTCCAGTTCCGCCGTTGCCTCGGCTCCGTAGCACTGCTGGGGAAGGGTGGGATGCACCGACTCCGGCGTGTCGATGCCGAGAAGCCGAACGGACTCGGTGATCGGGCCGAAGCCGAGCCTCACGGTGTCGCCGTCGACCACCTCGACGACCGTGGCCCGGGACGGGTCGTCGACCTGTTGTGGGCGACAACCCGGCGCGGTGCACGCCAGGAGCAGACACAGGGCGGAGGGCGCGGTGACAAGGGCTGTCGGTCGGGTGGGGCGCATGGGGCGACTCCTTGGGCGGCCGGGAGACGGCCGAACGTCGACGGGAAGGCAGCCCTTGGATCTGGTCCGCTGCGAGTCGCTCACCGGCGTCTGTGCCCGATGGCCGCTGTAACCCTAGCGCCGTCGGAAGTGTTGTTCGGCTGTCAACCCCGACGTCATCTTGCTTCGTCCACCCGGTTACCTGCGCCTCCTACCGTTGCCGGTGACAACCGACCGGGCGATGTCGCCTTCGAGGTGACGAGGAGAGGTAGACCGAATGAGCAAGCGCCATCTGATGAAGTTGTTCTCACTGTTTCTCGCCGTCGGCATGACCGCTGCCGCCTGCGCCACGGACTCGTCCGAGGCCACCACCGACAGCGCGGCGGACAATGCCACGGACGAGACGATGGAGGTCGGGGAGGACGGAGACAACGGCTCCTGCCTTGCCGGCAACATCAACGTCTCGGGCTCGTCGACCGTCGAGCCGATCAGCCGTCGGGCCGCCGAACTCTACGAGGAGATCTGCGCCGACACCGTGATCACGGTCAACGGTCCGGGCACCGGTGACGGCTTCGCCCTCTTCTGCGACGGTGAGACGGATATCTCCGACGCCTCCCGCCCGATCAAGGACACCGAGGCCGAGACCTGTGCGGCCAACGGCATCGAATTCACCGAACTCAAGGTCGCTTTCGACGGCATCGCCGTGTTGACCAGCCCGGCCAACGAGGCAGTGTCGTGCCTGTCATTCGTCGATCTCTACGCCCTGCTGGGGGGCGAGAGCGAGGGTTTCGAGCGCTGGTCCGACGCCGATGATCTTGGCGCCGCCCTCGGATCCGACGTGGCGCCCTACCCCGACGCCGAACTCGTCATCTCCGCTCCCGGCACCGAGTCGGGTACCTACGACAGCTTCATCGAGATCGTGCTCGAGGGTCTGGCCGAGGAGTCGCAGGGCTCCGACGCCCAGTTCATCCGCCAGGACTTCTCCGGCAACGCCAACGACAACATCATCATCGAGGGCATCGCCGGCGCCGATACCAGCATCGGCTGGGTCGGGTTCGCCTTCGCCGACGAGAACGCCGACCGGGTCAAGTCTCTCGCCGTCGCCTCCGAGCCTGGAGGTGAATGTGTGGATCCGACCACCGAGAGCATCGCCGACGGGTCGTATCCGGTCAGCCGCTCGCTGTACATCTACGTCAACAACGCCAAGGTGAGCGACAATCCGGCCATCGTCGGATACCTCGACCACTACCTCGGCGACGGCTACACCGAATCGGTCACCGAGGCGTTCGGTGACAGCGGCTACGTGGAACTGCCCGCCGACCAGCTGGAGGCCACGAGGGCGGCCTGGGAAGCGGCAAAGGGCTAGGCAAGGAGCAGGGGGGCGGGCTCCCGAACTGAAAAAGACAAAGGGCCACGGCACTCTCCCCGATGCCGTGGCCCTCTGTGTGTTGGTGGTGCGGTTTCTCTCTCTAGGCGGCCCGATCGAGCAGCGCCATCGCCAGCTGACCGTTGCCGACTTCGACCGGATCGTCGGCGGAACGGGCGTTGGCCAGAGCGGCACGGGCGGCGGCGATGCCGGCCCGGCCCACCTCGATGGTGTGCTGATCGAGCTTCCACGAGTCATCGCTGTGAATGAGCTGTAGCTGTGCGCTTGCCATGTGTCCCACTATGACGAAGGGGTGTGACATTCTTCAGGGGAAAAAGGCCCCTGGTCGAAAAATTTCTCGAATTCACCCGAAAAACCCAGTTGGCAGGCGGCCTGGTAGGCCCGTCGGGTCGGCCCCGGCACCCGAACGACCGCTACGGTGAAGCGGCATGAGGCCCCAAGAACGCCGTTACGGCATGACGATCCCGTTGTCCGACGTCCGACTTCACGACCATCGTGACATCTTCCGTCGCCTGGTCGACAGCGGCTACACCGACGTGTGGTCGGCCGAGAGCTCCGGCAGCGACGGATTCACCCCGTTGGCCCTCGCTGCGGCGTGGGCCCCCGAACTGCGGCTGGGTACGGCGATTGTGCCTGCGTTCACCCGGGGTCCCGCGCTGCTGGCCCAGAGCGCCGCATCCATGGCCGATGCCGCCCCGGGGCGTTTCGTGATGGGGGTTGGCTCGTCGTCGAACGTGATTGTCGAGCGTTGGAACGACATCCCGTTCGAGCAGCCGTATCAGAAGTGCCGTGACGTGATCCGGTTTCTGCGGGCATCCCTCGGCGGTGAGAAGGTGACGGAGACCTACGAGACATTCGACATCAAGGGATTCCGCCTCGACCTCGTTCCCGAGGAAGCTCCGCCCATCGTGCTCGCCGCACTGCGAGAGGGCATGTTGCGGCTCGCCGGGCGGGAGGCCGACGGTGCGATCACCAACTGGTTGTCGGCCGATGATGCGGCGACCGTTTCGAAGATCGTGCATGACGCCGCGCCGGTCGATCCCGACGGCGGGGAGGCCGAACGGGAGGTCGTGGCCCGGCTCTTCGTCTGCCCCAGCACGAACGCCGAGGAGGTGAGGGCCAGCGCCCGCCGGGCGATCGCGGCCTATATGAACGTGCCGGTGTACGCCGCGTTTCACCGGTGGTTGGGCCGGGAGGAGTCGCTCGGGGGGATGTGGGACGCCTGGCAGGCCGGCGATCGTAAGGCGGCCTTGGCCGCGATCCCCGATGCGGTTGTCGACGAGCTGTTCATCCACGGCTCTCCGGAGGAGTGCCGGGAACACATCGGGCGCTACGTCGAGAACGGGATCGACACCCCGGTCCTCACGGTGTTCGGCTTCGGTGGCGCCGACCCCGTGGCCGCCATCGAGGACCTGGCCCCCCGCTGACCCTCCCTAGCTTCGGGACACCGGGATCCAGATGAGCATCAGATCGTCGACGCTGATGTCGGTTCGCTCCAGCGGAACCTCCAACGGCTCGATGTTCTGTGACTTCTCGAGCCATTCCGACTCGATGTCGAGAACCGCGTCGGCCAGCTCCATCTCCAGCTCGTCGAGATCCTCGATCTTCTCGGCCACTCGGTTGCGGGCGCTGTCGAGCCTGGCCTCACTCGATTTCTTCTGGCGGCTGCTCGACGACATCCGCCGGGCCGCCGTGGCCAGACCACGGGTTCGGCTCCGGCCGCCGAGGAGGCCGCCCAGCACCGACGCTCCGATGTCGATCAGCTGGGCGTTTCGTCGACCGTCAGCCTGGACCTCGAGCTCTTGGACCCGATCCTCGGCCTTGGCCAGCGCCGCCTGGAGCGAGTCGCGCTTGCGTTCCAGCTTGTCGCGGATCTTCGCCACCTCCGCGTCCATCCCGTCGTCGGCTGCGTCACGGCAGCGGGCTGCGAACGCCTCCTCGGACTCCCCGGGTCGGGAGTACAGCGTCAGCTCACGGTTGGCGAACAGGCGATAGGTCTCCTCGGCGACGAGGTGATCCTTCAGGTCGGCACCCAGCGAACGCACATCCGACGCCCCGACGTCGAACGGCGGGAGAATGTAGGTGGCGTTCGGGGGAGCGTCGGTGGTGAAGTCACGGTCGTCGAAGTCGACGTTGACCGCCGAGTCGGCGTCGAGGGAATCGCCGGTCAGCGGGATGATCGCCTCCCATTCCTCGTCGTGGCGGAGATCGGCCTTGGACTCGTCGAACAGCAGCTTCACCCGGGCCGCGATCGCGGCCTGGAGCCGGTCTCCGGCCGACCCCATGTCGAGCTGTTCCAGCCACGGCGCCGACGCCGTCACATACCGCACGGGGAGCGAATCCGGGAACGTTGGGGCCACGGCCGATTCGTCATCGGCCAGGCTCACAGCCGGGGAGGCGGCGGCCACCGTCTCCGCCGGGGTTGAATCGGCGGGCACGGCCGGGGCCGCAGCCGACTGCGCTGACGATGGCGGGCTTTCCACCAGGTCCGTCACCTTGTCGGCCATCAGGGTCGAGATCTGGTCCGACGTCAGCGGCCCGGCCAGGTAGCTCATCGCCCACCGGGACGTGAGAACCGGCATCGACGACGACTTGGTGGTGCGGAGCAGAAACTGACGTTTGCCGAGACTGGAGATCGTCGACTCCAATTCGCCGATGTCGGCCGAGCCGTCGGCGGTGCGCAAGCCGTCGACCAGGCGGGCCTTGTCCTGTTCGGTCTGCAGGCGGCCGATCAGCCAGGTTCCGGCGTTGCTGATCGCCTTGTAGTCGAGGTCGACCGGGTTCTGGGTGGACAGAACCAACCCGACTCCGAAGGCCCGGGCCTGCTTGAGGAGGGTGAGGATCGGCTTCTTCGGCGGCGGATTCCCCACCGGCGGGGCCAACCCCATCACCTCGTCGATGTAGACCAGGGCCCGCAGCTCGCCGGTACCCGACTGGCTGCGCATCCACGAGATGACCTTCGACAGCACCAGCGTGACGGCGAACTGCCGTTCCGTCTCCGACAGGTGCCCGAGGCTCACCACCGATGCTCGGGCGTTCCCCCCGTCGTCGAATAGCATCGATCCGATGTCGAGCGGAGCACCCTCGGCCCAGGCGGCGAAGCTGGGAGAGGCCAACAGCCCGTTCAGCTTGAGAACCAGTGCCTGGCGATCCCGGGCCGGATAGAACGTGTCGAGATCGAGCACGCCGAGCTTACGGATCGGGGGGTCGAGCAGCTGCGCGAGCAGCGTGGGCATGTCGAGGTCCTGGCCGGCGTCCCACGATCGGGCGATCAGGTTGGCCAGCAGGATGTGCTCGCGGCCCGAGAGTGGGTCGCTGTCGACGTCGATGAGTCCCAGCAGGCCGCTCACAGTGGAGTCGATCTCGTCTTGGCGGGCCGACGGATCGGTGGTCGACGGGACGCTGAGCCGCCCGAGGACATCGAGCGGTACACCGGCCGTCGAACCCGGGGTGTAGATCACCGGGTCGGCCGCTTTCGCCAGGGCGGCCACATCGTCGCCTCCCAGCCCCCACGACTCGAGCCCCGAACGCCACAGGTCGGCTGTCCGGGCCGCCAGCTCCGCCTCGTCGACCCCTTCGACGCGGGCCGTGCCGGAGTCCATCCACGGCTCGAACTCGGCCGGCGACAACCCCGGAAACGTGAGGCACAGGTTGCCCAGGTCTCCCTTGGGGTCGATGGCCAGAACCGGGATGCCGGCCAGCAGCGCCTCCTCGAGCAGCACGATGCCCATGCCGGTCTTGCCCGAGCCGGTCATGCCGACGATGACACCGTGTGTGGTCAGGTCGCCCGAGTCGATCAACACCGACTCACCGGTGCGTTCACCGGTGGCGGCCTCGATCTGCTCTCCGATCAAAAGATGCCCAGAAGGTCGTTCCATGGTGATCAAGAGTTACACGTCGAGGGCCGATTCGCACCGGTTTGACCAGGATTCCTGAGGCGAACCCGGAGGTCGGGCGCCATTGGTCGACATGGATTCGCAATCTTCCTGCGGCCGAGTTACAGTGACGGAATTCTCACCCGGGAGTTTGCGTTCGGAGGTCCAATCCGGGAATGCTGGAGAATCAGCGGTGGTTGTAATCCCAAGCGGACCCCGGTCCGCCCAAGATTTGACAGAGGAGCGGTTTTGACAGAGCTCGATGAACTCGAAGTGACACCGGTCACGACTATCGAAGAGGCTCTGGCGCTTATCGATCAGGGCCTGGGTGGCTTGACCGAGCGTCAGCTGGTATCGGCATCGGAAGTGGCCGATCTCCTGCTGGATGTGCGCTCGCTGCTGAGCGGACACCGTTCTCTCCGACAACGCCGAGGTGTAGCGGGCGGCGATTCGCCGTCAACCCGGCCCACGCAGGGGCCACACCCGTTGCGTGATCCGCCCCATCGCGGTGCCGAGCAGCGCTCCCGCCACCACATCCGACGGATGATGCATGCGGTTGTGGACCCGGCTGGCCGACACCACGGCGGCCAGCGACCACCACACCGGTTTCAATCGGGGTACCGCCTCCGACAGCAACGTCGCGGTGAGACAGGCCGAGCTGGCGTGGCCACTCGGGAAACTCTTGGTTCGGGGGCGGCGTACCACGAAGACCGCATCGGGGAGAAGCGCGGGCCGTTCCCGGGGGATGACCGACTTCAGGAAACCGTTGACGAAGGCCGATTCCACACCGAGGGCCAGCGCCAGCCGTACCGCGTCGGCCCGACGGCGGGGACTGGACACGGCCATCGCCAAGCCGATGGCGTGCCAGGCTTTTGAGTAGTCGGCGGCCTCGCTGGCCCAGTAGAAGGTCCGGTCGGCCAACGGTCGGCCCCGAAGAGCCGTGAAACGATCGTCGACGATCCGGTCGAATCGCTTGATGAACGTTGAGAGCCCGGCCAAGGGGCCCAAGTGTACAAAACCGGTGCCCGGTCGGGCGGACCGTCGGTTCATCGTGTCGTGGATGCAGTGCCCGGAGGGGCCGAGACTACAGTTGGGTCCGTGTCAGCACCGGACGGTGACCCCGTCGACAACCCCGCCCCGAGCCCGTCCGATGTGGACGATGCGTCCCTCTCGGCGGCCAACGGACGGTTCTATCAGGCACTCGAATCAGCTGATCTCGACATGATGGCCAGTGTCTGGGCCCACAGCGACGAGGCGTCGTGCGCCCACCCGGGTCGTCCGCCCATCATCGGGTGGGAGGCCATCGAGGCGTCGTGGCGGGCGATCTTCGGAGCCGGTGGCAACCCGCAGGTGATCATCACCGAGGAACGGGTGATCCGACGGGAAACCGTCGGCTGGGTGACGGTGGCCGAGAACATGATCTCCGACGGCCACACCGGGGCCGCCGTTGCCATCAACGTGTTCGAGCACGACGGAGTGGGATGGCGGATGCTGGCCCACCATGCCGCCCCGGTGCTCGGTCTCAAGTGATCCACCCCCGGCGGAGCGGGTTGCCCATCTAGGGTTCGTCGCCGGCCAGTCCGAGACAGACCTGGCACTGCTGTTCCCAGTCGACGGCCTCGGCGGCCAGCCGATCGGCATCGTCGTGATACTGCGGGTCGGGATTGCGCGTGGTGCGGGTGTCGCCGGCCCAGACGCCTGAAGTTCCCGCTTCCTGGGCCTCTCGGCTCCACGACAGCGGGGCGGCCTTCCAGTCGTCGTCGATCCAACGGAACGGCAGGTCGACGATCCCGCCCGGTTCCGTGATGGCGAACCCGGACACGAGACCGTCGGTGAGCAATTGCCGCTGTCCGACGGGATCGTTCGGCGCACCCGCCGTGTGGCCGAGTGGGAGGTCGATGAACACCGAACGCGGTGGGTTCACCCGTTCGGTTATCGACCGGGCGGACGTGAACGAGATCGTGGGGATCCCGGCTTCCTCGATGGTGCGAGCGATCAGACCGACCGACTGATGGCAAACCGGTCAAACAGGCACCAACAGGACAACGTCGAGTTCTCCAGCCTCGTGGAGCCGCCGAACCTGCTCGGTCAGCAGCTCCGCGGTTTCGGCCAGCAGGCGCCGTGTGGAGTACACGCCGCCCATGAAGCCGAAGTGGAGCGGGCTGACACCACCCACCACGCCCTGCTCGACAAGCTCCCGGAGACGTTCCAGGGGGAACACGCAGTTCGGATCGGAACGGGCGTCGGTCTGGTCGTACGCGAAGTGGGCGATCCGCAATTCGTCGGGTGGCGTGTCGACGTCGATGATCCGAACCGATGTGTCATCCTTCGTATGGAACGCCACTTGGCCACGGCGGTAGACGCCGCCCGAGCCGATGAGGCCGACCGTCGCCGAACGCAGCGGGGCCTCGATCGGCCGCCACGCCGGTGGATCGGTCCGCTCGGCCCAGCGGTAGTCGTCGTAGCCCAGAGAAGCGTAGAGCTGCCTGGTCTCCGCGATGTAGTCGGCGGGAGGGAGCTCGGAGGATCCCGAGCGAAGTTCTCGAGCGGGCACGGAGGACATGGGAAAACCTTACGTCGCCGGTTCGGCCGAATCCAGGTCGGCGAACGGAGCGGGCTGGGTCAGCGGTCGTTCCGGCCATCGTCGCGGATTGATGACGGTGGCTCGCGGATAGTCCTCGAACAACCACCGAGCGAAATTCTCCCTGGTCCAGGACGTGGCTCCCGTGGCAGCCAGAGCGGCCTCAGCGACCCAGGGTCTACTCAGCAGTTGGGACAACGCCTGCGCCAGCCGGTGGTCGCGTCCGATGCCGCGGGTCAGATCCTTCTGATACCGGTCCCTCACCGCCGTCGGATGGTCGATTCCCTCGGCCACGATGGCTTCAACCGCCATCCGCCCGCTCTCCAATGCCTGGCCGATACCTTCGCCGCTCATCGGGTCGGTGACGGCGGCCGCGTCGCCGGTGAACAGGATCCGACCGAGTGCGAGAGGCAGGTGGCCGAATCGGGCGGGAATCGGCCAGGCCCGGTGCTGCTCCTCCGGCTCGGCCTCTTCACCGAGCCGCGACCGGATGTGGGGCCGCTCGAGCAGCTCGGCCCACTGTGCTTTCATGCTCTGGATGCGTTTGCCGCCCTCAGCGCGAATGATTCCGAAGCCGACGTTGGCCCGACCGTCGGCCAGCGGGAACGACCATGCGTAGCCCGGCAGCAGGTCGGGTTCGAACCAGACGATCAGCTTGTCGCTCGCGTCGGGTGACACACCACTGAAGTACTGGCGGAACGCATGCCAATCACCGCGGTAGCCGTCGGGTGCGATCCCGGCCAGTTTGCGGGTCGGTGACCACATGCCGTCGGCGGCGATCACGAACCGGGCCTTCATCACACAGGTCCGGTCGTCGTGTCGGACCCGGACGGTCACCGAGGACTGCTCCTGGTCGAGTTCGATCAGTTCGTGACGCTCGAGGACCACGGCCCCGGCCCGTCGGGCGAGTTGCACGAGCTGGTGGTCGAGCTCGGCGCGTTCGGCGACGGCGGCGAAGGTGCCGTTCGAGCGGGGGAGGGGATAGGTTCGGCTCCGTCCGCCGGGGCTCACGATCACGACGTCGTCGACGCTCGTCCAGCTCGGAACCGTAGACGGATCGAAGCCGAGCTCGTCGAGTTGGCGCAGCGCGCTGGTGGTCAGTCCGTCCCCGCAGCATTTCGGGCGCGGGAACGTGGCCTTGTCGATGACGACGACGTCAAGTCCGGCTCGTAATGCCTCGATGGCAGCTGCGGTGCCCGCCGGTCCAGCTCCAACCACCACGATGTCGGTCTTGCGGACAGGTTCAAAATGCTGATCCACTTACGAGCAAACTATCGGCTTCGGCGCGGAGCGCCTCGCTCATGAGTTTGCCGCTGGCAAACTCATGAGTTCAAGGGGATGCCCTGGAGATCGGTCATCGTGGTCTGGTGGCGGCTTCGGCGCGGAGCGCTTCGCTTCGAGTTTGCCGCTGGCAAACTCATGAGTTCGAGGGGATGCCCTGGAGATCGGTCGTTGTGGTCTGGTGGCGGCTTCGGCGCGGAGCGCTTCGCTTTGAGTTTCGGCTGTCGGGGCCGAAACTCCTGTGAGCGTGTGGATGCCCTGGAGATCGGTCGTTGTGGTCTGGTGGTGGCTTCGGCGCGGAGCGCCTCGCTTTGAGTTTCGGCTGTCGGGGCCGAAACTCCTGTGAGCGTGTGGATGCCCTGGAGATCGGTCGTTGTGGTCTGGTGGTGGCTTCGGCGCGGAGCGCCTCGCTTGGAGTTTGCCGCTGGCAAACTCATGAGAGCGTGTGGATGCCCTGGAGATCGGTCGTTGTGGTTTGGTGGTGGCTTCGGCGCGGAGCGCCTCGCCTCAGTCGTCCCCGTTGCCACCGCCGTTGCCGCCGCCCGCATCAGGCTCCGGCTCCGGCTCAGGTTCGGGTTCCCGGCTCGGGTTCCGGTTCCGGCGGCGGAGCGGTGGTGGGCGCGGCCGGCTCCTCGAGCTCGGGGCGGGTCGAGTTGCCCGCACAATCCAGACCCTCGCCGGGACGGTAGACGGCGAATACCGTGTCCTCGACCTGGGTGCCGTCGGGATAGGTGATGAGACGGGGGGTGATATCGACCCGACACTGGCGCTCCGACGAACGTCGCAGAGGTAACGCCTCGACCTCGAGGTGTTCGGTCGAGTAGAAGGTCACGGTGATCGACGTGGACGTGTACTCGTTCCACACGAGGATGCCGTAGGGGGTGTTGTTGCGAACCTCGAGGTCGGGACGGGGCCAGGAGATGGTGGCTTCGCGACCCCGCGGGTACCGGGAGATGTACAGCGAGTGCGACTGATACTCGAGGAACTCGAGACCGGCGAAGAACGAGGCATTGAAGAACGTGGTGGCGTACTGGCTGATACCGCCGCCGACCTGAGGCTCCAGGATGCCGAGGTTGATCGCGCCGTCGGCCACGAAGCCCTTCTCGGTGGTTCGCCGCCCGACGTGGCCGTTGAGGGAGAAGGTTTCGCCCGGCCGGATGATCACACCCTGCATGAGGTCGGCGAACCGCTGGATGTTCCGGACCCGGTTCTCGCAGCAGGCGTGATTCGTGGTGAAGGTGCTGACCTCCTCGACGATGCCCAGCGATTCGAGTTCGGCCACTCCCTCGTCGAAGCCGACGATGGTCGGTTCGAGAACGATGGTGCGAGCCGGCTCCGCCGGTTCCTCCTCGGACGTATCCTCGTCGTCTTCGTCGTCGGAGACGATCGGGGCCTGGAGGCCGGGGATCAGCCTGCCGATGGACTCCTCGTCGCAGCAGACCACCGTCTCCGACGCCGGGACGATCACCGGTTCGCCGTCTACCACGGTGAAACGAGCCTGCTGGTCCTCCGACCCCAGCGTCGGGAACAGGGGACGAAGATCGCCGAGCACCCGTGTTGGCTCGAAGGACCAGGTCGGTTCGCTCTCCGTGTCGAGTTCGACCCATGATTTCAGCATCGCCGGTTCGACCCGAGCGATGTCGTCGAGCACCTGGATCTGGACGGGATCGACCGTCAGGTCGTTGACCTCGACGGCGATCGCCTCGAGCGCCTGCTGGTCGATCTCCGGGTCGGCGGGAACCGCCTGCAGCTCGACGCGGTACGGCGGTCCGGCCTCGATCGTGGCCGGGAGGAGGCCGACCAGCTCCCGGGGGCTCAACGTGATCCCGCTGCTGCCGGGCAGCACGATGAACTGATCGCTCCCGTCGAGCGTCATCTCCGGTTCCTTGGGCTGCTCGAGCAGGCTGGCGATCACCGTCTCGGCGGCCGCCGTGGTCGTGTCGGCGTCGATCGTGTAGCGAGGCTCGATCTCGTCGCTCCCGAACAAGGTTCCCAACCAGGCGACCGGTCGGGTGGGGAAGAAACCGCTCCGTCCGACCGCCATCGCCTCGTCGGCCATGACGACCCGGTCGAACGACATTCCCAGCGTCACCGGATCGGAGGTCACCGTCGTTTCGCCGACGACGACGTCGATCGGCGTGCCCGCCAGTTCCTCACGCTGCTGGTCGAAGACCTCGTCGAGATCCTCGCGATCCATGCCCTCGAGCACGGTGCCGGCGAACTCGACCCCCCGCATCACGGTTCCCTGGTGGCGGGCCAGGTCGATCGCCCAGGCCGCTACGAGCAACAGGTACAGGCCGAGCGCCAGCACCACGGCCACCTTGAGGATGCGGCCGATCGGGGAACGGGATGGTCGTGATGGTGATTCGGTGGTGCCGTCGCCACCGATTGCAGCCAATGGAGGTGAAGGATCCGGTGGCGCGGCGCCTGTGGCGACGGGTGTGGGATCGGGGGTCGTAGCGGAGTCGCCGGCCTGCCTGGCGTCGATCGTGGTGGCGCCGACCGAACCGAGGACGGCGGTATCGTCACCCACGGTCCCCAGGACCGCCGTGTCGTCGATGACGGCAGTGTCGTCGATGGGATCGGTGTCGTCGGTGGGCTGAGGGATTGTATCGGCGGGCAGAGCGGTCGTTGGCTCTGCGGTCTCGACCGGGACCGGTGACTCGCCCGGCGGAAAGACGATCGTGGGGTCCTCGCTCCCGATCACGGCGTCGACATCTGCACCGGTGAGCGTGTCCTGGTTTGCTGAGTCGTCGGCGGCCGCATCGCCGGACACGGCTTCGGAGGATGTTGCCCCTGAACCACCAGCGCCGTCACTTGCGTCGGGCGTGGAATCCGACGGCTCGAAGTCGGGCCCCAGGAGCTCGGCGAGCAACGCCTCAACCGAGCCCGACTCCGCGTCGGACTGATCGATCGATCCTGGCTGGTCGCCGTCACCTTTCTTGCTCACCGTCGACCATTCTGCCACGTCAGTGGCTTGCATCGACGTCATCCACCCGTCCGTGATGGAATCAGAACTTTGGAACGACGCCGTCGATGTGACATCATCGTCAGCGGGCTGCCGCCCGGTCGCTGCTTCAAAGACGGCCACCGCCGGCATGAGAATCCCGAAGACCGACCAAGACGGTGAAACAGACGGTGAAAACATGACAAGGCTTTGCGACGGACGAATCGCGGTTGTGACCGGCGCCGGTCGCGGTATCGGACGGGAGCACGCGCTGATGCTGGCCCACCACGGCGCCAAGGTGGTGGTGAACGATCTCGGCGGCGACGTCGACGGCTCGGGAGGTGACTTGAGCCCGGCTCAGCAGGTCGTGGCCGAGATCACCGACGCCGGCGGAGAGGCGGTGGTCAACGGCGACGACGTCTCGGACTTCGAGGGCGCCAAGCGGATGATCGACACCGCCATTGAGCACTTCGGCGGGCTCGACGTGGTGATCAACAATGCCGGCATCCTACGCGACCGGATGTTGACCAACATGACCGAAGCCGAGTGGGACGCCGTGATCGCCGTCCACCTCAAAGGCACCTTCGCCCCCGCCCGCCACGCCGCCGCCTACTGGCGGGAGCGGGCCAAGGCCGGTGAACCCAACGATGCCCGTATCATCAACACCAGCTCCGTGTCGGGCATCTACGGCAATCCCGGCCAGACCAATTACGGGGCGGCCAAGGCCGGCATCGCCGCCTTCACAATCATCGCCGCCCAGGAGTTGCATCGCTACGGGGTGACGGTCAACGCCATCGCCCCGGCGGCCCTCACCCGCATGACCGAGAACCTGGGCATGGGGCAGGGGAGCGAGGAGGAGCGGGAGCAGATGCATCCGCGTTGGATCGCGCCGATCGCCACGTGGCTGGCCAGCGCCGAGTCGGCACCGGTGACCGGCCGGGTGTTCGAAGCGAGCGGCAAGGTCCTGGCCATCGCCAACATGTGGCACCGCGGGCCGGCCATCGAGCCGGTCGACGATCCGGTCGGTATGGGGCCGCTGGTCAAGAAGCTGATGGCCGACGCCCAGCCCAACAGCGACATGTCGGGGGCGCCCGCCACCGGCCCTGGTCGCCCGACACCGTTTCAGTAACCGGAGATACGGCTGAGCACAGCCGAACCGATCCAGAGATTCCGAGGAGAAACCCATGGGAATGAACCCCGATGCCGTCGGCACCAAAGGAGAACCGCGGCGGTGGAGGTGGACGAGCGACGACTGCCTGCTCTACTCGGTCGGAATCGGCGGCGGCGCTGTCGACCCGGTTTCGTTCGAACTCGAATTCACCACCGAGAACACCGCCGGCGTCGAACAGAAGGTGTTTCCGACGTTCGTGGTGATGGCCGGTTTCAATGCAACCGGTGGCTCGAGCGCCATGCGGTCGGCCGGAACATGGGACAACCGCATGCTGGTCCACGGCCAGCAGGGCATCATGTTGCACCGACCGATCCCGCCCGCAGGCGAAGTGGAGCTCGTCGATGAGATCACCGGCATCTACGACAAGGGCAAGGGGGCCGTGGTGGCGACGAAGGCGGTCGCGACATCGGTCGACGACGGTGAGCCGCTGTTCGAGACGACGTCGTCGGCCTTCATCGTCGGGGAAGGTGGCTTCGGCGGCGATCGGGGTCCGTCGGCCGCGATCAACGTCGCCCCCGACCGGGATCCCGATCACTCGGTCACGTACCAGACCCGGCCCGACCAGGCTCTCCTGTACCGGATCTGCGGTGACCGTAATCCGCTGCATTCGGACAAGCAGTTCTCCGACGTCGGCGGCTTCCCCCGCCCGATCCTGCACGGCCTCTGCACCTACGGGTTCAGCGGACGGGCGCTGCTCCACACGTTGTGCGGTTCGGACCCGGCCCGGTTCACCTCGATGGAGGGCCGGTTCAGTTCCCCGGTTCTGCCCGGCGAGGCTCTGACGATCAACATGTGGACGAATGGTGACGGCTCGGCCGTCTTCCAGACGTTGGGCGACGACGGCCGAGTCGTCTTCGACAACGGTGGTGTGACCTATACGGCGTGACGGGCGCCGAGTGGTCGACACCGCCGGTCGGCCCCCGACGGCCGGGGATCAGAACAGCTTCTGCTGCGGTCGCTCGATGCCGCGCAAGTCGTCGTAGTCGACCTCGAGGAACTCAATGTCGCGGTCGCTGGCAAGTGTCTTGGCCTGGAGTTTGATCTCCTGGGCGACGAACAGCCCGCGGACCGGGGAGAGATCGGGCTGGCGATTCAGGAAATCGAGGTAGCGGGTGAGCTGCTCGACGCCGTCGATCTCACCTCGTCGTTTGATCTCGACGGCCACGACCTCGTCGTCGGCGTTGCGACACAACAGATCGACCGGGCCGATCTCGGTCGGGAACTCCCGTCGGATCAGCCGCATGCCAAGACCGAGTCGCTCCGGGTCGGTGGCGAGGAGCTCCTGGAGGTGGGCCTCCACGCCGTCCTTCTGGAGGCCGGGATCGACGCCGAGGTCGTGCGAAACGTCGCTCACCAGCTCGTGGATGGTGATCGTGAGCGTCTCACCCTTCGGGTTGGTCACCACCCACTCGTCGTCGCCCTCCCGCACCGTGTTCGGCGCGGTCATCCAGTTCATCGGTTTGTAGGCTCCGCCGTCGGCGTGAATCGACACGCACCCGTCGGCCTTCACCATGATCAGGCGGGTGGCCCGAGGCAGATGGGCGGTGAGGCGACCGGCGTAGTCGACGGTGCAATCGGCGATGACGAGGCGCATGGGCGTTACAGATCGAGGCGAACCTTGTAGACGTTCGCGTTGAGGATCTTGTCGGCCAGCCGTTGATTGCGACGATCGACGAACGCCCAGAACAGGTCGATCGGGATGATCGAGTTGAGAATCCACCCCAGCAACGCCCGACCGATCGCCTTGCCGACGCCGATCGGCTGATGGTCGTCGTTGCCCAACAGCGTCACGTTCAGCGCGCTCTTGCCGACCGATTGTCCGGTGGTTCCCTGCCGGTACACGGAGTTCCAACCGAAGACGACGACCATCAACAGGAAGCCGATTCCGCCGAGACCGCCGTTGTCGCCACCGGCGGCGGCCAGAACGATGAACGGCACCACGGCGATCAGGATGTCGATGATGTAGGCGATGAAACGGGCGCCGATGCCGCCCTTCTCCCGCTCGGCCCGCTGCGGAGCCCAAGGGGAGGGCGCCCACGAATCGGGCCCCGACGGGGCGGGCTGGAACGGCGCCTGGTGTTCCACAGCGGGCTGGGGCGGATATTGAGGTTCCCCGAGCCACTGGCCGCCGTCCCAGTATCGAAGAGTGCCCTCGGGATCACCTTGTGCGTGGTACCAGCCTGACTCGGCTTGACCGCTCATGCCCTCACTCCTTGCCTTCATCGACGCCTGTTCTCGTCGGATCAGCGGCCCAGGCTAACCGGGATCGTCTCGCTCAACTCCTGCTTCCCGCATGATCACCGAGCCGCTTCCTGATAAGCTCCCGGCGCTCCTTGAGTTCGGCATAGGTGAAACGTGATGTGGTCGCCGGATCGATCCCGAAGCCGGCCTTCACGCCGTCGAGATCGAGATCCCAGGACTGCTGTTGCATACCGAGCTGGGCGGCGATCGTCTGACCGTGGGTCGTGGCGAAATGGGTTGCAACCTCGGTGATGGCGGCGAACAGGTCGAGTTCGGGGGCCAGCGTGGCGGTGGCACCGTCGATGAAGATCAGATTCTTCACGTAGAGCATGAGTGGTTTCGGCATTCGGGCACCGTAGGCAAGAAGCGCCTTGACGACCCTCTGCAGCTCCTTCACGAGCTGATCGGGCGCCAGGTCCGTTGGATCGATGGGTGGGCCGTCGAGTCCGAGGTCGGTGATGACGGCCTCGACGTCGACATCGGCGGGGAGTGCGCCGAGATCACGCAGCGCCTCGATCTGGCCGCTGACGTTGTTGGTGGTGGCCGACATCATCATCCGGAGGAAGGCGAGGCGCTCCCGCTCGGTCAGGCGACCGGTGATCCCGAAGTCCATGAGGGCCGTGCGTCCGTCGGCCATGATGAACAGGTTCCCGCCGTGGAGGTCGCCATGGAACACACCGTGCAGGAACACACCCTCCAGAAAGCCGATCATGCCGGTCTTGAGAACCGCCTCGGTGTCGACCCCGGCGTCGCGCATTGCCTCCACGTCGTTGAAGTTGAAGCCTCGTAGCTCCTCCATGACCAGCACTCGTCGGGTCACGTGGACGGGGTGGGGGCGGGGCACGATGAAGTTTCGCTGGTCGAGTTCGGCGAACACCCGACCGACGTCCAACATGTTGGCCGCCTCAAGCCGGAAATCCAGCTCCTCGATGATCGTCTCGGCGAAGAGCTCGACGAGAGCAGGGGGATTGGCCAGGGCCGAGACGGGTATGCGGCCGACCAGGTGAGGGGCCAGCCAGCTCAGCACCTGGAGGTCGCGGCGGACCACCTGATCGATGCCGGGTCGCTGAACCTTCACGACCACGTCCTGGCCCGACTTCAGCGTCGCCCGGTGGACCTGCGCGATCGACGCCGCCGCGACCGGGACCGGCTCGACGTGACGAAACACCTCGTGGAGCGGTCGGCCGAGCTCGTCCTCGATGACGGCGACCACCTGGTCGTAGGGCACCGCCGGGACCTGATCCCGACACTTCTTGCACTCCGCAACAAGTTCCGGGGGGAACACGCCCTCTCCGGCGCTGATGATCTGCGCCAGCTTGATGTAGGTCGGCCCGAGGATTTCCGCCGCCTCACGAATGCGACGCGACAGTGCGGCTCGTGAGCGGTCGGTGCCGCGTTCGCGCAGCCGCCACAACCCGATCGCCCGACCGAGCACGGCGACGACGGTGGCAGCCCGTCGTAAAGGTGGCACCCGGGGCGGGGTCAGCAGCTTCGGCAGATAACGGGCCTGCTGACGCCTGAGCAGGTCGACGACTGCGAGCCAGCTGGGCTCGTCGTCGGCCATCGACCACGGCGGGTCGCTGGAGAATGCTCCGAGATGGAGATCGTCTGCGTTTACCTGCACGAGAACGTCCGCCTACCTCAGAACTCCGGTGACTGCTTCCGTCGAAGGGCCTCGACCCCTTGACGATACTCGGGTGAGCCCATCATCAGGTTCAGCCGCTCCAGGGATTCGGCCACCGAATCCCCGATTCCCCGGTGCTGGTCGAGATGGACCATGTGCCTGGTTGCGGTGAGAGCCGACGGCGAGTTGGCGGCGGCCATCTCCTCGGCGTAGGCGAGCACGGTGTCGAGGAGGTCGTCGGCCGGCACGAGGCGATTCACCAGGCCCATGTCGTGGGCCTCGTCGGTCAGAAACGTGCGAGAGGTGAGCAGCAGGTCCATGGCTCTTGTGAGCCCGACGTGGCGGGGCAGGAGCCAGGACAGTCCGTATTCGGGTGGGAGCCCGAGCTTGCCGTGGGCGGTCGTCAGTTTGGCCCCCGGCACCGCGAACCGGAGGTCGGCGAAGCACGCCAGTGCGAGACCGATGCCGGCCGCCGGTCCGTTGATGGCCGCGATGACCGGTTTCGAGAGCCCGTAGTGGAAGGCCAGTTGGTGGTCGAACTGCGGATCCACCTCCGCGCCGGGCATAGTGGTCGCTTGGGCATCGGCGGCGGCGAGCCCGTCGTCGTAGGAACCACGCTCGGCGTGATCGGCCAGCGCCTGCGAGTCGCCACCGACGCAGAACGCCCAGCCCCGGCCGGTGACGACGATGACCCGCACGGCGTCGTCGGCGTCGGCGCCGGCCATGGCGTGGAGATACTCGGCGTGCATCCGGCCCGTCCACGCATTGCCCCGGTCGGGGCGGTCGAGCCGGATGATCGCGGTTCGCCCGGAGCGCTCGACGTCGACGACCTTGTAGTCCATCGAGTCAGCCGTTGAGGATGGCCAGACTCTGTTCGGCCCATTCCGGGCGACAGATCAGCAGGTCGGGGAGGTACGGGTCCGGGTTGTTGTAGAGCATCGGGGATCCGTCGAGCCGGGAGCAGTGCAGCCCCGCCGCTTGGGCGACGGCGACCGGGGCACAGGAGTCCCACTCGTACTGTCCGCCGGAGTGGGCGTAGATGTCGGCTTGGCCTCGCACCACGGCCATCGCCTTGGCCCCGGCCGAGCCGAGCTCGATGTAGCGGGCGCCGAGTTCCCGAGCCAGCATCTGGGCCGCCGGCGGCCGCCGGGTCCGGCTGACAATGACACGAGGCGGACCGGCGGTCGGCTCGGGGATCTGTTCGGGCGGGTCCGTCGTCAGGGTCAACCCCTCGGCCGGGAGGGCGACTGCCCCGGCGATCGGAACGCCGTTGGTGACGAGTGCTATGTGCACGGCCCAGTCGATGCGGGGTGGCTCGGCGAACTCGCGGGTGCCGTCGAGCGGGTCGACGATCCACACCCGATCGGCGTCGAGCCGTTCGCGCCGGTCGGCACCCTCCTCGGAGAGGACGGAATCAGCGGGTCGCATGGCCGTCAAGGAATCGACGATGAATTCGTGGGCCTCCCGGTCACCGGCGTCCTTGAGCGACCAGTGATCGGTTCCCCGTTCCACCATCCGGCGCCTGACGGAGACGAGCAGCCGCCCGGTCTCGGCCGCGATGGCGGCGGCCAGGCGGTGGTCGTCGAGCGCTGAGTCGATCGGCGGCACGTCGGAGTCGAAAGGCACGTGCGTCACCATAGGTTGCGGAGTTCGGGATCCGGCAATCGCCGATCGATTTGTCGGTCGACGGGTGAACTACTTCTTGATCGCCTCGCCGTGGGGTTCTCCGGCCGTCTCGTAGCACTCGGCGTGGTACTGTTCGACGCGATCCCAGACACCGTCGACGTAGACGTTGCAGATGACCTGCTGATCGCGGTGACGGGCCCGGAACTTGACGCGTTCCTCGCAGTGTGGGCACTCGGCGGTGCTGCCGGCCTCGATGAGGCGTATGACCGCACGACTCTTCCACTTCTTCGCCTTCTTCGACGCCTTTGTTGCCTTGGCCGCCGCTTTGCCATTGGTGGACTTGCCGTTGGCGGACTTGCCGTTCGACTTCGAGCGGTCCTTGGTGGTACCTGACGCTGAACGCGATGCCATGACTCTCTCATCGGCAGCGACGGCACGCTGATGAGCCGTCATTCCGTGCGCCGCCGGCCTCGGTTGTGAGGGCCGGGGCGCACGGTTGGTCTAGCGGGTCAGCGGTTTGTAGGTGACCCGGGTCGGGCCGGCGTCCTCGCCGAGTTCGGCCTGACGGAAGGCCTCGTACTCGGAGAAGTTACCTTCGAACCAGCGGACCTGGGAGTTGCCCTCGAAGGCCAGGATGTGGGTGGCGATCCGGTCGAGGAACCAGCGGTCGTGGCTGATGACGACGGCGCACCCGGCGAAGCGCTCGAGGCCGTCCTCGAGGGCTCGCAAGGTGTCGACGTCGAGGTCGTTGGTCGGTTCGTCGAGAAACAGCACGTTGCCGCCCTGCTTGAGCACCCGGGCGAGATGCACGCGGTTGCGCTCACCACCCGACAGCACGCCGACCGGCTTCTGCTGATCGGAGCCCCGGAAGTTGAACGAGGCCACGTAGGCCCGCCCGTTGACCTCCCGCCCTCCCAGGTCGAGAACGTCCTTGCCCTCGGTGATGGCCTCGTACACCGTGTTGCCGTCGTCGAGCACGTCGCGGGACTGGTCGACATAGGCCAGCTCGACCGTCGAGCCGACCTTGATCTCGCCACTGTTCGGTTGTTCGCCGTCGGCATCATCGTTGGCGGCGGCGATCAGCATCTTGAACAATGTCGTCTTACCGGCACCGTTGCCGCCGATAACGCCGACGATGCCGGCCGGCGGCAGGGAGAACGACAGATCCTCGATGAGCAGCTTGTCACCGAAACCCTTGGACAGGTTTGCAACCTCGAAGACCTGATCGCCGAGACGGGGGCCCGGCGGGATGTGGATCTGGACCTTCTCGTCGGTCGGGTTGTACGCCTCGGCCTCGGCTCGCAGGCTCTCGTAGGCCGAGAGGCGGGCCCGGCCCTTGGCCTGGCGGGCCTTCGGGGCCATACGCACCCATTCCAACTCCCGGGCCAAGGTGCGTTGCTTGGCGTCCTGCTCCTTCTTCTCCTGTGACAGTCGGGCCTGCTTCTGCTCCAGCCAGCTCGAGTAGTTCCCTTCGAACGGAATGCCCCGGCCCCGATCGAGTTCGAGGATCCATCGAGCGACGTTGTCGAGGAAGTAGCGGTCGTGGGTGATGGCGACGACCGTGCCCTGGTAGTCGGACAGGTGGCGTTCGAGCCACGCCACCGACTCGGCGTCGAGGTGGTTCGTCGGCTCGTCGAGCAACAACAGGTCAGGCTTCGACAGGAGCAATCGGCACAGCGCCACCCGGCGCCGTTCACCTCCGGACAGGTGCTCGACGCCACTGTCGGGCGGGGGGAGGCGGAGCGCCTCCATCGCGATGTCGATCATGCGCTGCAGATCCCACCCTCCCGCAGCCTCGATCCTGTCCTCGAGGTCGGCCTGTCGGGCCCCGAGCTTCTCGTAGTCGGCGTCGGGGTCGGACCAGCCGGCCAGTACCTCCTCGTACTCGGCCAGCAGGGAAACGGTCTCGCCCGCACCGTCCATCACGTTTCCCCGGACGTCCTTGTCGTGGTTCAGCTGCGGCTCCTGCTCGAGGTGGCCGACGGTGAAGCCGGGCGTGAGGCGGGCGTCGCCGGTGTAGCCGTCGTCGACACCGGCCATGATCCGCAGCAGCGATGACTTACCGGCGCCGTTGGAACCAAGCACACCGATCTTCGCTCCCGGATAGAAGGCGAGCGTGATGTTTTCCAGCACCTGGCGGTCGGGTGGGTGGAACCGGCCGACCTTGTGCATGGTGTAGATGTACTGAGCGGACATGGTGCAGAGGCTACCGGCCACTGCGGGTCATCGTTTCGCCCCCGACCCGGTCGCCCGCCGCGTCGTCGGCGGATGCGACACAGGAAAATGACCGATGCCGGAACCAGTGGTCCCGGCATCGGTCGATCAATCGAAAGGTTCTGCCGTTCTCCAGCGCCAATCAGCGCGGCTGGGTGACGGCAGACGGTTGTGTCAGCGGCGACGCGACCGCTTGGCCGCCTTCTTTGCCGTCTTCTTGACGGACTTCTTGGCGGCTGCCTTGGCCGGCGCCTTCTTGCTCGCCTTCTTGGCTGCCTTCTTTGCCGCAGCCTTCCTGGCCGGTGCCTTCTTCGTCGTCTTCTTGGCCGAGGCCCGCTGAGCCCGCTTCGACGCCGTGGCCTTGGCCGGCGTCTTCTTGGCGGACTTCTTGGCCGGTGCCTTCTTTGCCGCAGCCTTCTTGGCTGGAGCCTTCTTTGTCGACTTCTTGGCGGCCGACTTCTTCGCCGGTGCTTTCTTTGCCGATTTCTTGGCTGGAGCCTTCTTCGTCGACTTCTTGGCCGCCGTCTTCTTGGCCGGCGCCTTCTTTGCCGATTTCTTGGCGGTGGACTTCTTGGCCGGTGCCTTCTTCGTGGCCTTCTTGACGGCCGATTTTCTTGCCGGTGCCTTCTTTGTCGACTTCTTGGCCGCCGTCTTCTTGGCCGGTGCCTTCTTTGTCGACTTCTTGGCGGCCGACTTCTTGGCCGGTTTCTTGGTGGATTTGGAAGCCACGTTGGTTTTGCTCCTTGTGGGATTCGCCTCTCGGGCAGATCCGTCGGCGACGGCGGTTGATTGTTGAGAGGGCTGGGTTTGCTTTCCCTTGCCGCGACGTTGGGCGGAAGGTCCTGATGAGTCGAGCACCTGGATCAACTCGACATTGATTCCTCGACGATCGGCATCGAGGGACTCGACTCTGACTTCGACTTGGCCGCCGGCCGACACCAGATCTCGGGCCTTCGACGGCGGGGGATCACCCATGGCCTTGACCGGAAGATAACACTGGGCGTCGGAAACGCGGACGTAACAACCGTGAGAAGAGAACCGCTCGACCGTACCGCGAACTGCGTCACCGATCGAGTGTTTGGTCACGAAACCGAGGAACTCGGAAGGGCTGTTGAGTTCCTTCTTCTTCGATGACCGTGATGATTTGTCGGTGCTCTTCTCGTCGCCGCCCGACTTCTTCGATCTCGACGAAGCGGCGGCAGTCGACTTCCGTGACTGCCGGCCCGCGGACTTCGACTTCGATTTCGAGCCGTCGCCCGCTTCCGGCTGGGGCTTCTCCGACTTCGATTTGGACTCCGACTTCGATCGTTGGGGCTTCGCCTTCGAGTCCGAACTGCTGCGGGAGCCACCTCGTTTGGTCGACTTCTGCGACGCGCTCTTCCTCGTGGCACGACGGCTCTCCGGCCCTCGAACCGGAACCCGGTCGACGAACACCCAACCGATGCCGTCGACCGGCTTCGCGCCGATCAGACGGCCCTCGTCGAACAGCCACTTGTGTTCACCGTGGAACTCCTGGAACGAATCGTTCGACAGAACCTCGGCGTCACCCTTCGCCGCAACCTGCAGGATGAAGGCGTCGCCCCGGCCGATGGCTCCAGCCGGCGGCACGATGATCTCACCCGCGTCGACCGCGGCATCGAACGTCTTGCGTTCCTTCTTGGCAATGCGGTGGGCGAAGGTTGCGTCGACGACGACGGTTACCGAGGCATCGGGATTGTCGCTCTGAAAAGCCTGCACCGCCTCGTCCAACTGGGTGAGGCTGGGAAGCGAGCGGCCTTCGGTGGCGATATTGGATCCATCGACGATCACGTGTCGATCAGGGCGTGGCATGACATGCACAGTCAATCACGGTCAGCACCGAATCAGAACGATGGCCTCGAAAAACACGACAAAGACCCGCAGGCCACAAGCGCACCCGTTCCGGCCAGTAGTATCGACCGCCGTGGCCGATTCCGCGTTCAGCGCCGTGTTCTTCGATTTCGGTGGCGTCGTGCTCACCAGTCCGTTCGAAGCCTTCGAGCGATACGAGAGAACCAACGGACTACCCGTCGGTTTGATCCGCGACATCAACGCCACCAACCCCGACGACAACGCATGGGCCCGCCTCGAACGTAACGAGGTCGACGTCGACGGGTTCGTTCCCCTCTTCGAGGCCGAGGCACGAGTGCGCGGCCTCGACGTCGACGGAACGAAGGTCATCGCCATGCTGGCCGGCACCGTCCGCTCGGAGATGGTCGATGCGATCGACCGGATCAAGGCCGCAGGAATGGTCACCGCCTGCCTGACCAACAACTTCGTCGCCGCCGATGCCCGACGGGTCGACGACCGCACGCCGGAGGAGAGGAAGCGGGTCGCCGAGGTACTCGAACGGTTCGACTTCATCGTGGAGTCGTCCGTCGTGGGCGTTCGCAAGCCCGAACCGGAGTTCTACCTCCGGGCGTTGGAGCTCGCCGACGTGCCGGCCGCCGAGGTCGTGTTCCTCGACGACCTCGGAGTGAACCTGAAGCCGGCCAGAGCCATGGGCATGACGACGATCAAGGTCGTCGATCCGACCGATGCGCTAACGGAGCTACAGGCTCACCTGGGCATCGATCTCGGCGTCGACGCCTGAGGGCCTAACCCAAACCGCCGAAGGCCCGGTCCAGGAGCTCGGCCTGCTCCTGGCGGTGCACGGCGATCGACCCGGCCGCCGGACTGCCGGACTCGTGGCGGCTGACCCGGCGGATGCGGTGGGTGTCACCGTGGGCCTCGTAGAGCCGACCCTTGATCGAGTTCCAGGGGCCCATGTTCTCCGGCTCCTCCTGCAACCACACGATCTCCCGGGCGTTGAAGTAGCGCTCCAGGGCGTGGGCCACCCGTTTGAACGGCCACGGATAGAGCTGTTCGATCCTCACGACGGCGACGTTCTGCAGCTCGTGCTCGTCACGATGCTGTTGCGCCTCGACCGCCACTTTGCCGGAGGCGAAGATGACCCGGCTGACCGTCTTCGGATCGGCGATCCCGGCGTCGTCGAGAACCTCCTCGAAGGTCCCCCGGGTCAGTGCCTCGACCGGCGAGCGGTGCGTCTTGGCTCGCAGACCCGATTTCGGCGTGAACAGCACCAGCGGCTTCGAGTTGGTGCGCACGATCTGACGGCGGATGATGTGGAACAGCTGGGCGGCCGTCGTGACGTTGGCCACCTGGATGTTGTCATCCGCGCACAGCAGGAGGAATCGCTCGAGACGACCCGACGAGTGTTCGGGACCCTGACCCTCGTAGCCGTGGGGGAGGAGCATGACCAGGTTCACCGTCTGGTTCCACTTGTCCTCGGCCGAGACCAGGAACTGGTCGACGATGATCTGCGCCCCGTTGACGAAGTCGCCGAACTGGGCCTCCCACATGACCAGGGCATGGGGATTGGCCACCGAGTAGCCGTATTCGAAGCCGAGACCGGCGTACTCCGACAGGGTCGAGTCGTAGACCCAGAAGTCGGTCCCCACCGGCGTCACCGACATGAGCGGCGTGTACTCGTTGCCGGTTTCGTAGTCGTGGAGAGTGGCGTGGCGGTGGGCGAACGTTCCCCGGCGGGAGTCCTGACCCGCCAGCCGAACCGACGTGCCCTCGGCCAGGAGGGTGCCCATGGCCAGCGCTTCGCCGATGGCCCAGTCGACCTGACCCGACTCGAACAGCTCGTCGCGGGCCTTGAGTTGGCGGAGCAGTTTCGGGTGGACGGTGAAGCCGTCGGGAATGGCGCTGATCTTCTGGTAGACGTTCCTGATGGTCTCGGCCGACACACCGGTCTCGACGTGGGGCAGCACACCGGCCGCCGGGGGAGCCGGCTTGGCTTTGAGGTCGGATTTGACCGAACCCCGGGTGAGATCGAGCGCGGTCTGGAGAACCTGCTCGAAGTATTCGAGCGCCTCCTCGGCCTCCGTCGGTGTGAGGTCGCCGCGGTCGATCAGGGCCTGCGTGTACAGCGTGCGGACCGACGGCCGGTCGGAGATCTTGCGGTACATCAGCGGCTGGGTGTAGCTCGGGTCGTCGCCCTCGTTGTGACCGAACCGGCGGTAGCCGATCATGTCGATGACGACGTCCTTGTTGAACCGCTGACGGAAGTCGAACGCCAGTTGCGCGACCCGCACACAAGCCTCGGGATCATCGGCGTTGACGTGGAAGATCGGCGCCTGCACCGTCTTGGCCACGTCGGTCGAGTACTCGGACGAACGGGACTGGTGGGGGGCGGTGGTGTAGCCCAACTGGTTGTTGATGATGAGATGGATCGTGCCGCCCACCTTGTAGCCCCTGACCTGCGACAGGTTGAGGGTCTCGGTGACCACGCCCTGACCGGCGAATGCGGCGTCGCCGTGGATGAGAATCGGCAGGACCGGATAGTTGCCGGACGAGCTCTGGTCCATGTAGGCCCGGGCCATGCCGACGACCACCGGGTCGACGGCCTCCAGGTGCGACGGGTTGGCGGCCAACTCGATGCCGATCTGGTTGCCGTCGGGGCTGGTGTGCTTGCCGACCTGACCCAGGTGGTACTTCACATCACCGGAGCCCTGGATCGCGTTCTCGTCGATGTTGCCCTCGAACTCGGTGAACAGATCCTGATATCGCTTGCCCATGATGTTGACCAGCACATTGAGGCGGCCCCGGTGGGCCATGCCGATCACTGCCCGCTCCATGTGGTCATCGGCGCCCTTCGACAGGACGGCGTCGAGAATCGGGATCGCGCTCTCGGTGCCCTCGATGCCGAACCGCTTCTGTCCCACGTAGCGGGTGTGCAGGAACTTCTCCAGCGCCTCGGCGGCGCTCAACCGTTCAAGGATGTGCGTTTGCTCGTCGCGGTCGAAGTTGATCGGACGGCCCTCGACCTGCTCCTGGATCCACCGCTTCTCCTCCGGGTCGGCGATGTGCATGTACTCGACGCCGATGGCTCGGCAGTAGGCGTCGCGCAGCACGCCGAGAATGTCGCCGAGCTTCATCAGCTGGGCGGACCCGCCGATCGACGCGTAAATGCCGTCGGCGGCGCCGGTGAGAAACTCGCGGTCGAGGTCCCAGATCGTGAGCCCGTAGGTGGCCGGATCGAGCTCGGTGTGCATCTCCTTGGCTTTTTCGGCCAGGGGGTTGGTGTTGGCGATCAGGTGACCCCGAACCCGGTACTGGTTGATGAGCGTGTTGACCGACAGTTGTTTGGCCACCTGACCGTTGACGCCGTCCTCGGCATCGGTTGCGCCATGGTCGATCCGCCATTTGACGGCCTCGTAGGGGACGCCGACGTCGGCGAACGCGTCGTCGTAGAACCCGTCCTCACCGAGGAGGAGCTCGTGCACCCGCTTGAGGAACAGGCCGGACTCGGCCCCCTGGATGATGCGGTGGTCGTAGGTCGAGGTGAGGGCGATGATCTTGGAGATACCGAGGTGGGCCAGCATCTTGGGATCGGCGGCCTGGTATTCGGTGGGGTAGCCGATGCGGCCGACGCCGATGATGGCGCCCTGACCCTTCATCAGCCGGGGCACCGACTGCACGGTGCCGATCGTTCCGGGATTGGTGAGGGTGACGGTGGCTCCGGTGAGGTCGTCGACCGTGACCTTGTTGTTTCGGACCTTGTCGATCAGCTCCTCGTAGGCGTCGACGAACTCGGAGAAGTCGAGCGTGTCGGCTGCCTTGATCACGGGGACCATGAGGGTGCGGCTGCCGTCGTCTTTCTGCATGTCGACCGCGATGCCGAGGTTCACGTGTTTGTTGCGGACGAGCTCGGGTTTGCCGTCGTCGTTCAGCCGGTAGGTGTTGTTCAGGCTCGGCGTGGTGTTGGAGACCGCGTTGACAACGGCGTAGCCGATGATGTGGGTGAAGCTGACCTTGCCGCCCCGTACCCGTTTCAGGTGATTGTTGAGGATGCGGCGGTTGACCTCCAACAGCTTGGCCGGTACCTCCCGGAAGCTGGTGGCCGTCGGCACCTCGAGGCTGGCCTCCATGTTGGTGGCGATGAGAGCCGACACCCCTTTGAGGGGTACGACTTCCGGCTCGTCGTCGGCTGGTTCGTCGACTGCCTCGTCGACGGCGTCGGTGTGCTCTGCCGGCTCGGACTCATCGGCCGCGTGATCACGTTCGTCGGACGTCTCCTGCCCGTCGTCTGTGTCCGCCTCCGCCTCGGGTGACGGTGAGGGGTCGAATGCCGATGGAGCCTGTTGGGCCGGTTCCGGGGCGGGCTGCGACTCCTGTTGCTGTGGCTCCTGTTGTTGTGGCTCCTGTTGTTGCGGCGGCGATGGTCGGGCCGGTTCCGGGGGTGGTGCCGTTTCCTGCGCCGGGGCGGGCGCCGATGCGGCCTCCACCTCGTCGAGTCGCACCGTCCTGCCCTCGGCCGGGGCGCTGGGGGCCACGGTTCCGGGTGGACCCTGGGCGAAAATGTCCTGCCACTCGGCCGGTACGGACCGGGGGTTGTCGAGGTACTGCTGGTACAGCTCCTGAACGAACCAGGAGTTGGGCCCCTGGGAGTCGGAAAGGTCGCCGGTTGATTGAGACGTCACGGACAGATCCTACCTCGCTCTGTGCTCCCGGTCAGAAGGAGGCCGGCCTGAGCTGCCCACTGACCGCCGGGTCGGCGTCGGTCGGCGTCGGTCGGCACTGACGGGCGGCGGTAGGTTTAGACGATGCTCGTTGCCACCTGGAATGTCAATTCGCTCAACGCCCGCATGCCGAGGGTCGAGCCGTGGCTGGCCGAGGTGCAACCCGACATCGTCTGCCTGCAGGAGACCAAGCTTGCCGATGAGGCCGTTCCGGTCGACGTCTTCACGGATCTCGGCTATGACGTCGCCCATCACGGTGAGGGCCAGTGGAACGGCGTGGCCGTGCTGTCGCGGCTCGGGATCGCCGACGTCATCGAGGGTTTCGCCCCGGGTATCGAACCCGACACCGACGCCCGGCTCGTCACCGCCCGCTGCGGGCCCGTTCTGGTCACTAGCGTCTACGTTCCCAACGGCCGCGAGGTCGGGCACGAGCACTACCACTACAAACTCGACTGGCTGAAGCGCCTCCGGGCCCACCTGGAGGCCATCGCCGATCCGGCCGACAACGTCATCGTTGCCGGCGACTGGAACATCGCCCCGGACGACCGCGACGTGTGGGATCGGGCGGCGTTCGAGGGTCTCACCCACGTGACCCCCGAGGAGCGTGCCGCGCTGGCCGAGGTGGTCGACTGGGGCCTCGTCGACACGTTCCGCAACCGCTATCAGGAGTCCGGCCTGTTCAGCTACTACGACTACCAGGCGGGGCGTTTCCACAAACGACAGGGCATGCGGATCGACTACATCCTCTCCTCGGCGCCGCTGGCACAACGTTGTCGCATCGACCTGGTCGACCGCAACGCCCGAAAGGGCAGCAAACCGAGCGATCACGCTCCGGTGTTGGCGCGCTACGCTGTGGAGTGAGCGTGGTCGGGTGCAGACCGTCCTGGCTCGGCGTCTAGGAGTGAGGACGTCCCCGTGAGGGGCCCGTCGGGAAGTCGCTGAACAACCGATGTTGACAAGCCTCAGCCATCACGAGCTGTTGGTCTTCTGGACCCAGTTGCTGGCGTTGTTCGCCGTGGCCCGGATCCTCGGCGGTGCGGCCCGCCGCCTCGGTCTGCCTTCGGTGGTCGGTGAGCTCTCCGCCGGACTCATCCTGGGGCCGAGCATCCTCGGGGTGATCGCTCCTCGTTTGTTCGACTGGTTCCTGCCGTCGGGCGAACACGCGGCAACCCAATCGGCCATGCTGCTTGCGGTTTCGTGGTTCGGTGCCGCCTTCCTCCTGGTCGTCGCCGGGTTCGACACCGATCTGGCGCTGATCGCCCGGCTCGGCCGGGCCGCCGCACTGGTCACCGCCGGCAGCGTGGTCATCCCACTGATCGGTGGTCTGATCGCCGGGTTGATGATGCCCGTCGCCTTCTACGGCGCCATCGACGGGGATCGACCGGACCGGATCGTGTTCGCGCTGTTCATCGCGGCCTCGGTGGCCGTGTCGGCGCTGGCGGTCATCGCCAAGATCCTGAGCGATCTGAACCTCATGAGACGCGACGTCGGTCAGATCACCATCGCCGCCGGCATGGCCAATGATCTCGTCGGCTGGGTCATTCTCGGTGTCATCGCGGGCCTGGCCGCCTCCGGTCACGTCTCCGCCGTCGACGCCGTGGCCACCGTGCTGGGCCTGGCCGTCTTCATGGCCGGAGCCTTGACGATCGGGCAGCGGCTGGTCGATGCGGCCCTCCGGGTCGTGCGACGCGAGGGCCGCAACCTCCGGGGAGCGCTGACGGTGATCGTGGCCACCATGTTCTCGTTCGGTGTGATCACCCAGGCTCTCGGGGTCGAAGCGGTGCTCGGCACGTTCGTCGCCGGTGTGGTCCTCGCCCGGTCGCGTTACCAGCAGGTGGAGGCCGAACACGCCATCGAGGATCTCACCTCCGTGCTGTTCGCTCCGCTGTTCTTCGCCACCGCCGGGCTGCGGCTCGACCTGTCGCTGCTCCGGGGCTCGGCTCTGACCTGGGCGCTGATCCTCCTCGTCGTCGCGCTGGGACTCAAGTTCGCCGGAGCGTTCCTCGGCGCCAAGCTCGCGGGTCTGACCAACCGGGAGGGATTCGTGCTCGGGTCGGGGCTCAACGCCCGCGGCGCGCTCGAGATCATCATCGCCACTGTCGGACTCAGCCTCGGCGTACTCAACCAGACCGCGTTCACCATGATCGTCATGATCCCGCTTGTCACTTCGTTGCTGGCCTCGGTCGGTCTGCGGGTGTTCAGCCGGGGCCTCGAAGGATCGGTGGCCGAACGGGAGCGGCTGGCGAGGGAGCAGGCACTCGAGAGCAACCTGTTGATTCGCAACGGTCGCATCCTGTTGCCGTCGGCCTCCGAGGCCAACTCCATCGTGGCCGCCCAGATCGTGCATTTCGCATGGCCTGAGGACCTCGCCGCCACCGTCGTCGCGGTCCGTGGCAACGGCGGCGGACCGAACATCGACGTCATGAGCAACGTGTTGTACGGCCGCGAGTTCGAGGTGTCCGAACTCGATCCCAACCTCGACGACGCCACCGCGGCCGCCGAGATCATCGCCCAGTCGCGATTGGGCTACGGGGCCATCGCCGTCGGGGCCGTGACCGAACCGGGCCAACGCCACTTTTCCTCGTCCCTCGTCGACGAGGTGCTGAATCGAAGTGAGCTCCCCGTCGTCATCGTCCGGAAAGCGATGAACCATCCCGGTCGTCTGCCGGGGGTGTTCGCCCAGGCGCTCGTGCCCATCGCCGGCAGCCGCTCCTCCCAGGCGGCGTTGGAGCTGGCGGCCAACCTCTCGTCGAATCTGGGCACCCACCTGCTCCTCAGCCACGTCGTCTACCGCCCCCGGAACGGGACCGGCCCCGGTTCGTTGTTCGACCGCTTCCGGGCTTCCGCGTTCTCCGCCGATGACGACGATGTTGCCGGGGGCCTGCTGGCCGAGGCCCTCCGCTATGCCATGGAGACGAGGGCCACTGCCGACACCGAGGTCCGCTTCGCCGGCTCGCCGGCCGTCGAGATCGTGAAGCGGGCCAATGCCATCGAGGCCGACCTGGTCGTGATGGGGGCGCAGATACGGCGCGTTTCCGGAAGCCGGCCAAGCTTGGGGCCCCACGTCGAACACGTGCTGGAGCACTGCCCGCAGACCGTGGTCATCGTGGTCATGCCCGATCAGAGGTCGGGCTGAATCGCCCTCCACTCATCCCGCCGACCGGCTGAGGCGTGGTCAGACATCGATGAGAACCGGATTGTCGGCGACGCAGCCACAGCCGGTCGTGGCGCCGAACTGACCCGTGTCGCCGCCCACCTCGGCGAGCACCTCCGACACCGCCGGAATCCGGTCTGCGTCCAGGAGCTCGAGGAAGGTGCCGACCACGGCGGGATCCCACTGCGAGCCTGCGTGCTCGGTGAGGATGGCCCTGGCCCGGTCCTCGTCCATGCCACTGCGATAGTGGCGGTCGTTCACCAGGGCGTCCCACGCGTCGCAGACGCTCACGATGCGGGCGGCCAGTGGAATCCCGGTGCCCGCCAGCCGATCGGGATAGCCGTCGCCGTCGAAGCGTTCGTGGTGGTGGTGGATGATCGGGGCTATGTCGCGGAGAACGGGGGAGTCCGACACCAGCTGCGCACCGAGACGGGCGTGATCCTTCATCACGGCGAACTCCTCGTCGGTGAGCCGACCGGGTTTGTTCAGAATCTCGTCGGGAATCTCGATCTTGCCGATGTCGTGGAGCAGCGCTCCCAGCCCGAGCCTCCTCAGCTCATCCGGTTCGATGTCGAGTGCCTCGCCGACCCGCATCGCCGATTCGGCGGTCCGTCGCACGTGATCCCTGGTGAGATCATCTTTGCGGCCGAGGTCGGAGACGAAGGCGTGAACGACCGGATCGAGACCGTACTCGAGGGCGTCGAGAGGATCCCTCAAGGTGAGCGGCCGGAACACGTCGACCTCGATTCGGCGTCGACGCAGCAGTAGCGCGCCGACAACCGTTGCCGAGAAGACACCGACGAGGTCCACGATGTGGGCGAACCAGAATCCGGCGCTCATCGTGGCGCTGTTGATCCAGGACAATCCCGCCACGCCGACGAAGGCGATCCCCACCGCCACGATCAACACGGCCGGCCGTCTACTGATGCGGTACAGGCGGAGGTGACGGGCGGAGATGGCAAGCGAACCGGCGAATCCGGTGACAGCAGCGACGATCGCCGTTGCACTACCCGGTTCGGCGGCGGCCAGGAGCGCGGGATCGAGCAGCAGGGCCACCGCCAGTGTCGTCGCCAGCGCGACGTTGACGCCGATCCACAATTGCCAGTGCCGAACCACGACCGAGCGATCGGCCGTGGCGACCAGCGGAGACGCCGCCAGCACACCGAGAGGGACCGCCAGCATGATCGAGCTCGCGGTGGCGTCGTTTGGTCCGTACAGCACGCCGGGAACGGTCAGGCCGTGAACCAAGGGCAGTACCGAGACGGCCCAGGAGTAGGCGCCGAGGAACCCGAGTTCGGCCGAATCGTCGACCATCGCTCTGCGGATGAGCCATGCCGAGGTGAGGGCACAGCCGCCGGCGCCGAGCACGACGACCCAGAACAGAAGCGCCGCGGTACCGATGGGCCTCTTGTCGACCGCTCCCAAACCGAGCTGCACCACGGCCGGTACCAGCCATCCGGCGAGCCACCATCGGGTCGCCACGGGGGCGCGACCTCGAGACATGATCTTCCATCGGCGGCTGCCGGGACGTCTTTATCCCTCAGACGGGGGTGACGATGTCGAGGATCTCGGGTCCGAATCGAGTGAGTTTGGCCGGTCGTAGATCGGCGACGGCGGCCAGGCGGCCCATGGTGGTCGGTCGATGATCGGCCACCGCTCGCAGCGCCCGGTCCGACACGATCACATGGGCCGGGACCTGCCCCGCCCTGGCCTTGCGGTCCCGCCACCGTTTGAGCTCCGTGTAGATCTCGTCGGCGTCGGCTTCGGTCGGCGCCGCACCGGCCGGACCCCCACCGTCGATCGCATGGCGGGAACGGGCGATGTGCGATCGCCAGTCGGGGACGATACTCGACCCGCCCACCTCGGCGATGGCGGCGGCGAGCTTCCCGACGATGGGGGCCGGGTCGCGGTCGACGGTCTTGGTGCCGAACGTGCGCTTCGCGGCCCACGACAGGTTGAGGGCCTGTTCCGCCCTGGTCAGCGCCACGTAGAGGAGCCGCATCTCCTCGGCCAGCTGGGCGTTGGTTGTGGCGTAGACGATCGGGACGAATCCGTCCTCCAACCCGGCGATGTGCACCACGGGCCACTCCAATCCCTTGGCTCCGTGGAACGTCACCAGATCGACCGCATCGGCTTCGGCGTCGACGTCACTGCCGTTGACGGTGGTGAGCCAGGCCAGGAACCCGGGGCCCGACGGAACCGGCTCCGACGACAGGTAATCGTGTATGAGGCGGCTCAGCGCGGCCAGGTTGTTGTGACGCTCGATCTGGCCGGGGGCGGCGTCGACCGCGGCGGTTGGATTTCCGGTGGCGCCCTCCTCGCCGGATTCCCCGGACGCGCCGGACAAGTCGAACTCCAGTGGCCGGGCGAGCTGCTGGTCGAGCTCCTCGACCTGCTGAACGAGGTCGATGCCCTGCCGGCCGATGGCGCCCAGGATCGCCTTCACCTCCGGGCTGCCAAGGGGGCCGCGGCCGGAGCGGATCCTGGCGGGGATGCGCACCGCCGACAGCTCCTGCTCGATGAGCGCCAGCTGGGCGTTGGTTCGGACCAACACCGCCTGCTGGGCGAATCGATGGCCGCCGGCATTGGCCAGACGAACGGCCTCGGCGATCCCCACCGCCTCGGCCCGGTCGGACTCGTAGCGCTCGAGCGTTGGGGCGGGTCCGTCGGGACGATGACCGATCAACGCCGCCGCTTCCGACGGGGTCGCCGACGTGTTCCACCCGGCTCCTGCGCCGAGAACGGTGTCGGCCAGGCCGAGCACCTGTGGTGTTGATCGGTAGTTGTCGCGCAGGTTGACGGTGGTGATTCCCTTCGCCCCGATCATGGAGCTCATCAGATTCGGATCGGCTCCGTTCCACCCGTAGATCGATTGGCGGGGATCACCGACGAGGAACAAGTCGTCTCGATCGCCGAGCCATTCCATGAGTAACGCGTACTGGAGGGGGTTCACGTCCTGGAATTCGTCGACGTAGAAGTGACGGTGGCGCCAGCGAACAGCGGCGCAGTAGTCGGGGTCCGACCGCAGATCGCGGATGGCCAGTTCCAGCAGATCATCGAAGTCGACGACCCGTTTCCGTCGCTTCTCCTTCCGGTAGTCGACCATCAGCTCGCTGATGAACTCCGGGGCCACCGGCGGAACGCGCCCGGCGGCTCTGGCCTCCGCGCCGTAGTCGGTCGGTTCGACCATGCGGGCCCGGGCCCACTCGATCTCGGCGACGATGTCGGGCAGCTCGACCCCGGCCGGGGGGCGGCAGATACGGGCCAGGAAACGGATCTTCGAGTCGATCAGGGTGGGCGGTACGGTACGCCGTTCATCCCACCGTTGCCGGAGCTGGCTGAGTGCGAAACTGTGGAACGTTCCGGCCGGAACTCGATCCCTCTGGCCCAACCGCCGCTGCCGCTCGCGCAGCTCGATGGCCGCCTTCCGGGTGAAGGTGAGGGCCAGCACCCGGTTGGGGTCGGTTTCGTCGTTGGCGATCCGCCAGGCGATCCGGCGGGTCAACACCCGGGTCTTGCCCGAGCCGGCACCGGCGATGACCAGCACCCGGCCCGCCGGCGCCGTGACGGCGCGGACCTGAGCCTGGTTCAGACCATCGAGCAGGTGATCGGAGGTCACCTTGGCGATCGTAGGGGCCGTTGTGGTTGATGGCACACCAGCGACGCTACACGGCCGCAGTGACACCGGCGCCGGGCCTGAAACACAACCCACCGAGGATTTGCTGCTCCACGACCCACAAACGGGTCGGAGAGCCACGAAAGCTCGAGTCAGTACTACGATGATTGTCCGTGGCCTTTCCGAGTGAACAGCTGAACGACGGCGAAAAGGTGGTGCTCGACCTCCACCCGCACTGGTGGTTCTTCGCTCCGCAGACGGCGGCCCTGATCGGCGCGGTGGCCCTCGGCCTGGTGGCACTCCTCTTCTTCGAGGCGTCCGCGGTCGTATCCATCATGGCCGCCGCCCTGATTGTGTTCGTGCTGCTCTGGTTCATCGCCCGCTATCTCGTGTGGACGACGACCAACTTCGTGCTGACAACGGACCGCCTCATCAACCGGTCGGGGGTGCTCAGCCGCAGCGGCATCGAGATTCCACTCGAACGCATCAACACGGTGTTCTTCCGGCAGAGCCTGTTCGAGCGGATGTTGGGGGCCGGGGAACTCGTCGTGGAGTCGGCCGGTGAGATGGGGCAGCAGGCGTTCGGAAACGTCCGCAAACCACTCAACGTCCAGAACGAGATCTACCGCCAGATGGAGGGCAACGAGAACCGGAAGTTCGATCGGGTGGGTCGAAACCTCGGCGATGGCGGCGGTTCCGGTGGCGCGGCCGCGGTCTCGATCCCGGATCAGATAGAACGGCTGGCCGACCTCCGGTCGAAGGGCATCATCAGCGACGCCGAGTTCGAGGCGAAGAAGGCAGACCTGCTCGGCCGCATGTAGGCCGCCGGCGGGCCCCTACCAGACTCGCGGCACGAAGGTCTGCTCGTTCATCGGAGGACGGATGTAGGGCCGTTCCTCCTTCTCCGGCAGCTCGATCGGGTCGGGCAGCATGTCCTCGTAGTCGATCATCGACAGGATGTGGCTCATGCAGTTGAGACGGGCGGAACGTTTGTCGTCCGACGGCACGACGTACCACGGTGCCTGTTTGGTGTCGGTGTACTGGAACGTGACGTCCTTGGCCTCGGAATAGTCGACGTAGAGCCGGTGCTCGGCCAGGTCCATGTCCGACAATTTCCAGCGTTTGAGCGGCTCGGCGTTGCGGGACTCGAAGCGCTTGCGTTGCTCCTCGTAGCTCACGGAGAACCAGTACTTGAGCAGGATGATGCCGGACCGCACCAGCATCCGTTCGAACTCGGGGCAGCTGCGGAGGAACTCCCGGTACTCCTCCTCGGTGCAGAAACCCATGACCTTCTCGACGTTGGAGCGGTTGTACCACGAGCGGTCGAAGAGCACGATCTCGCCGCCGGCGGGAAGGTGTTCGACGTAGCGCTGGAAGTACCACTGGGTTTGTTCGCGCTCAGTGGGCTTGGGAAGGGCGACGACCTTCACGATGCGAGGCGAGGTGCGTTCGGTGATGCGTTTGATGACGCCACCCTTGCCCGCCGAGCCGCGACCCTCGAAGATGATCAACACCTTGAGGCCGGTGGCCGAGACGAACCGCTGGAGCTTGACGAACTCCTCCTGAAGTCGGGCCAGTTCGTCCTCGTAGATCTTCTTCTTGACCCTGCCCGACGTCGTGTACTGGTCGGGTGGGCGATCCACCGTCATGCCTTCCGGAAATCCGGTGCGGTCTTCGGTGTCCATGGTCCTCCTTCGTGGCGTCCCCCCGGGCCGCCCTCCTGTGTGTCAACTCTATGCGTGCGCCGCGTGCGACGCTAGGTTGACAGTGATATGAGTGGAACCACTGGAGCGCAGTACTCGGTCAACCTTCGGGTTCGCCTCGACAACCGACCCGGCGTCCTCGGCCGCCTTGCCGTGGCCATCGGTGAGGCCGGGGGCAACATTTTCGCCATCGAGGGTTTCGTGGCCAAGGGCCCGATCCTCGAGCGCGACATCGTCGTCAACTGCTCGAGTGTCGAACACCAGGAGCGGATCGTGGCGGTGGCCGGATCGGTCGACGGTGTGGAGCTGCTCGGGAGTTTCGATCGCACATTCCGCATGCACGAAGGCGGCAAGATCGAGGTGCTGCCGCTGTTCCCGGTGGGTGACAAGGACGACCTGTCGATGGCGTACACGCCGGGTGTGGCCCGGGTTTGTCGAGCCATCGCCGCCGACGAGACCATGGCCGACACCCACACCATTCGCAAGAACACCGTCGCCATCGTCACCGACGGCACCGCCGTGCTCGGCCTTGGCGACATCGGCCCGAAGGCGGCGATGCCGGTGATGGAGGGCAAGGCGCTGCTGTTCAAGGAGTTCGGGCAGGTCGACGCCTTCCCGATCTGCCTCGACGTCGACTCGACCGAGGACCTGATCGAGACCGTGGTCCGCCTGGCCCCGACCTTCGGCGGCATCAACCTGGAGGACATCGCCGCCCCGGGTGCCTTCGAGGTCGAACAGGCGTTGAAGGAACGCCTCGACATCCCCGTGTTCCACGACGATCAGCACGGCACCGCCGTCGTTGCGTTGGCCGGGCTCAACAACGCGCTGAAGATCGTGGGTAAGGAGATGGCCGACATCAACGTGGTGGTGGCCGGTATGGGAGCCGCCGGCGTGGCGGTCGGCAAGATCCTGCTGGGCGCCGGGGTCGGCTCGATCATCGGCGTCGATCGGCAGGGTGCCGTCTACGAGGGTCGTGACAATCTCAACCCGGCCAAGCAGTGGTTCGCCGAGAACACCAATCGTGATCGCCGCACCGGCTCGATAGCCGATGTCATCGAAGGTGCCGACGTGTTCCTCGGATTGAGCGGGCCCGGCCTGCTGTCGGTCGACGACGTGAAGGCCATGGCCGACGATCCCATCGTGTTCGCCATGGCCAACCCCGACCCGGAGATCCAGCCCGAGGCGGTGGAGGGCCTCGTGGCCGTGATGGCCACCGGCCGCAGCGACTACCCGAACCAGATCAACAACGTGCTGGCCTTTCCCGGCATCTTCCGGGGCGCCCTCGACGTGGCGGCATCCGACATCACCGAAAACATGAAGCTCGCGGCGGCCGCCGCCATCGCCGACTCGGTGCGACCGGATCAACTCACCGCTGATTTCATCGTTCCGTCGGTGTTCGACAAGACCGTTCCCCAGCGGGTCGCCGAGGCCGTGGCCAAGGCCGCCATCGCCGATGGCATCTGCCGCCTCTGACCGTCAAACGCCAGTTGTCGACCGTCACCCAGACCCAGGGCAGCGCCCGTGACGCGCTGGCCGTTCCGGCATTCCGGCGGTTGTTCCTCGCGTCGTTCGCCTCGAACGTCGGGCGGTGGATGCAGTTCGCCGCGCTCGGGGTGCTCGGCTGGCAGCTGACCGAGTCGAGCGCGTTTCTGGGTCAGCTGATCTTCGCCCAGTTGGTGCCGCTCGGGGTGCTGAGCCTGCTCGGCGGGTCGCTGGCCGACACCGTCGACCGCCGTCTCCTGCTCACCGGCACCCAGGCGTGGCAGATGGGCTGGACGGCCGTACTGGCCGTTCTCGTGATCGACGACGTCATCGGACCGAACACGCTCACCGCCCTCGTCTTCGTCATCGGACTCGGCCAGGGTCTGTTCGCCCCGGCGTTCACCTCCGTGCTGCCTCTGGTCGCCGGCGAGAACAACATCCAGGCGGCCATCTCGCTCAACTCCGTGCAGAGCAACGGGGCCCGGGTGGTCGGTCCGGCCATCGGCGGGTTTCTGACCAGTCGGTTCGGGTTCGCCGAGGTGTTCGGGTTCAACGCGGCCACCTACCTCGTCATCATCGCGGTGCTGATCGGATTGTCGTTTCCGGCCTCCACCGCCCGCCCGGCCTCGTTCCGGCAACGGGTCCTCGGTGGATTCGACGTGGTTCGCCGCGCTCCCCAGGTCGGCCGCCCGATCGCTCTGATGGCGGTTTTCGCCCTGTGTTGCATGCCGTTCATCGGCCAGCTCCCGGCCATCGCCGAGGTCAACCTGGGGATCGACGGACGGAGCACGACCTATGGCTGGTTCTACGCCACGTTCGGGCTTGGAGCACTGGTCGGCGCGGCGATGGTCGGGACGGTGCTGTTGCGGGTCGACAAGCCGAAGCTGGTGCGACTCTGCCTGCTCGGGTTCGCGGCGGCGCTCGCCGCCCTGTCGACGGCTCGGACGTCGGCGCTGGCGTTCCCCTCGGTCTTCGCAGTGGCCGTGTTCTACCTGGTGATGCCGACCTCGCTGTCGACGCTGTGGCAACAACACGTCGACTCATCGATCCGTGGCCGGGTGGCCGCCATCTGGGTGTTGTCGTTCGGGGCCATGGTTCCCGTGGCCAACCTGATCGCCGGCCGCATCGTGGAGGCGACGTCGCTCGACGCGGTGCTGCTGGCCGGTGCCGCGATGGCGGTCGTCCTGGCGGCTGTGGCCCGGCTACCCGACGGTCCGGTCGTCGGCGAACGGATCCTGGTCGAACCCGAGGGGTGACAACTCCGACAGGTACCGGGTCGCTCATCGTCGCGGCGTCGATCTACGCTGGGGCGACGAAGGAGTCCTGCGCCATGCCCGAGGCCGTGCCCCGACCAACACCCCACAAGCCGCCCGACTTCGCGACGCTGCACGAGGAGCGGTTGCATCGCAAGCAGCGTCTGGCCGCCACCTTTCGGCTGTTCGGTCGCTTCGGGTTCAACGAGGGCGTGGCCGGCCATGTGACCGCCCGTGATCCCGAACACGAGCATCTCTTCTGGGTCAACCCGTTCGGGCTCAGCTTCGATCTGATCCGGGTTTCCGACCTCATTCTGGTCGACCACGACGGAGCGGTGGTCGAAGGCGACTGGCCGGTCAACAAAGCGGCGTTCGCCATCCACTCCCAGATCCATCAGGCCCGCCCCGACGTGGTGGCCGCCGCCCACACCCACTCGAAGCAGGGGAGGGCCTGGTCGACCCTCGGTCGGCCGCTGTCGATGATCACCCAGGACGCGTGCGCGTTCCACAACGATCATGCGGTGTTCGACGACTATACCGGTGTGGTGCTCGACGTCGAGGAGGGCAAGCGCATCGCCGCCGCGCTGGGGGAGTGCAAGGCCGCGATCCTCCGCAACCACGGCCTGCTCACCGTCGGTCGATCGGTCGACGAGGCGGCATGGTGGTACATCACGATGGAGCGCTCGTGCGAGGTGCAGCTCCTGGCCGAGGCCGCGGGCACCCCTGTCGAGATCGACCCGGAAGGCGCTCAGCAGGCCTACGACATCGTCGGCAGTCCCTTCGCCGGCTGGTTCAGCTTCCAGCCGCTCTACGACAAGATCGTCGCCGACCAGCCGGACCTGCTCGACTGACCGCCTTACCAGCGCTATTCCCGAGGGGCGAAATCCTCCCAGCGGGCCTCGACCGTCGGCTCGGCCTCCTCGTTGACAACGCCGGCATCGGCCCCGTCGTCGGAGAAGCCGTCGACATCCTCGGCGTGATCACGAGGATCGCTCGGGGCGCCGGCCGCCACCAGGATGGCCGTCAACCAGGTGGTGATCGGGACGGCGGCGATCAGACCGAGCGAGCCGCACAGCGTTCGGACGATCTCGACCGCCACGATCTCCGAGTTGGCGATCATCGCCAACGGCAGATCGGAGGCGACGAACAGCAACAACAGCGGCATGCTGACCCCGGCGTAGGCCAGCAGCAGCGTGTTGACCGTGGCCGCGATGTGTTCGCGGCCGACCCGGATCCCGGAGGTGAACAGCTGGGCCCTGGTCATGGCCGGATTCTGGGCTCGCAGTTCGGCCACGGTGGCCACCTGGGTGACGGTGACGTCGTCGAGGGCACCGAGCGCCCCGATGATCGCACCTCCCAGCAGCAGCGACGACAGGTTGATGTTCTCGGCCAGAACCGGGAGGAGCACGCCCTCCTCGGTGGCCAGGCCGGTGAAGCGGGCCAGGTCGAAGAAGAAGGCGGAGACGACGAGGGTGAGCAGCAACGCCAGCAGGGTGCCGATCAGCGCGACGGTGGTGGTGGGGTTCACCCCGTGGGTGAGGTACAGGCTCACGAAGGCGATCACCGAGGCCGCCACCACCGAAACCGCCACCGGATCGTTCCCGTCGAGCACCGAGGGGGCGACGAAGCCGACCAGCACCAACACGGTGACCGCCATGGCGGTCAGGGCCAGCAATCCCCGGAGGCGCCCGAGCGCCACCACCACAACGGCGAACAGCAGGAACAGCCAGACCAGCGACGACCGCCGGTCCTGGTCGGCGTAGGAGTAGAAACCGGTGCTCGGCTCGTAGTCGATGACGATCCGATCGCCCGGGGCCACCTCGGGAACCGGGGCACCGCTTCCCTTCACGAACTCCGGCAGGGCCAGCAGGTTGCCGGCGTCGGGACCCTGATCGGGGATGACGACGACGCTCCGGCACTCCCATTCGTTGCCCTCGGACGAGAAGTCGCAGTCGCCGTCGGTGACGGTCTCGACGGTCGCCTCGAGGCGGTCGGCGGCCAGTCCGATCTGAGCCGCCTCCGTTGCGACGGCGGCGCGGCCGGATCCGTCGGGCCACAGGTTGGCCATGGCGACGACGGTCGTCAGTGCAGCCACGAGGAGGAGTGCCAACAAAGCCCGCAGCACGGGGTTGCCCATCCACTCCTCCCAGTCGCCCTCCATCTGATGGGAGTGCGTGTGACCGACACCGTGATGGGAGTGGGGCCCCGGATCGTCCGGCTGTGACGACATGGGTGCGAGTCTAGGGCGATACCGGTTCCGACCGGGGCCGCGTTCTGAGAAGCCACGTGCTCATCAGCAGGATCACGATGACGGCGATGATCGTGGGGATCCAGCTCCCGGTTGCGTCGCGGAGGAAGGCGCCGGCCATCGGCCCGACGGCTCCGGCCAGGCCGAGCACCGCACCCTGCAACCCCATGAGCAGGCCGAGGTCGCCGGGATCGAAGTGGAGCCTGGCGTGGATTGCCTGAAGGGGGCTCGAGGCTCCGAAGCCGGTACCGGCGAACAGGGCGAAAACGACCGAGAGCCCAACGACGACCCGCGTCGAATCGAGCCCCACCACGCTGGCGACCAGCAGCGCCGCACCACCGAGCGCGGTGATGAGGTAGGCCGCCTGCAGGAGCCGGGCCGAGCCGTGGCGCTCGACCGCGCCGGTGAGGCCCATACGTCCGAAGATCTGACAGAATCCCCGGAGCCCGGCCAGGGTGCCGGCCAGCCCGAGTCCGAGCCCGGCCCCGGTCATCATGGGCACCTGATAGACCCACATCGAGCCGGCGGCGGCGCCGGCCAGAAAGTAGACGGCCAACGCCCGCCGGACATCGGGTTTGACCATCGCCCGCCGGATCGCGTCCCACGAGCGGGCCGACGGTGGGGCGACATCCCGGCTGCCGACACCGCCGCGCGGTTCGGCCAGCCGGATGCGGCCGGTGACGACGGCGGCCTGGAGCGCGCCGACAATCCCGGCCAGCACCAGCGCCCTCGCCACGGTGCGCCAATCCCAGACCGTCAGCAGCCACGCGGTCAGCGGCAGGTAGATCGGCGAGCAGAACGCGCCCACCAGCGTGAGAACGGCGATCGCCCGCTCCGGGCGATCGGGTCGCGCCCGGGCGGCGATGACCGTGGTCATGGCGTAGAAGCCGGTGGCCCCGCTCAAACCGGCCCCGCCGGCGAACAGCACCCCGAACAGCCATTGTCGGTCGATGGACACTGCGGCGAACATCAGCCCACTGGCCACCACGGCATGGATGCCCAGAGGAACACTCGGCCCGAATCGGTCGAGCAACCGTCCGGACCAGAAGGCCGAGACCCCGGTCAACAACATGGCGATGCCGTAGACCGAGCCGAGGAAGCTCGTCGTCCAGCCGGTCTCGGCGTTGATCGGCTCGATGAGCACACCGAAGGCGTAGGCCCACGTGCCGTAGGCGGTGATGGTGTAGAGGCCGAGCGACCAGACCGGCAGCCAGCCCCACCAACCGGACCGTTCGCTCGGTTTCCGACCGACTGCACTCGTCATCAGCCCACGGTACCCGCGTAAGCTTGCGGCATGAGTGGCTCGAATCACCGCACCCGACAAGAAGTCGAGCAGCAGAAGGTCGACGCCGCGCTCGACACCCTGCTGGCCGAGCATGACCCGAGCACGGAGGGTTACGAGGAGTTCCGGGGCCATCAGTTCGACGCCGGACTGGCCTGGGTCCAGTTCCCGGAGGGCCACGGCGGTTTGGGTGTGGCCCCGCAACAGCAGCGTCACGTCAACCGCCGATTGAACACCGCCGGCGCTCCGCCGACCGCGATGACCCAGTTCTTCATGGCGCTGGCCGGCCCGACCATCGTCACCCACGGCGACGATGGCGTGAAGGAGCGGTTCCTCCGGCCGATGTTCACCGGGGAGGAACTGTGGTGCCAGCTGTTCTCCGAGCCCGGGGCCGGATCCGATTTCGCCGGTCTCGGCACGAGGGCCGTTCGTGACGGCGACGAGTGGATCGTCAACGGTCAGAAGGTGTGGAACACGCTGGCCCACATCGCCGATTGGGGGATGCTGGTGACCCGCAGCGATCCCGGCCTTCCCAAGCACAAGGGCATGACCTACTTCGCGCTCGACATGAAGGCTCCCGGCGTCGAGGTCCGTCCGCTACGCCAGATCACGGGTGAGGCCGAGTTCAACGAGGTCTACATGACCGACGTGCGGATCCCCGACGCCCATCGCATCGGGGCCGAGGGTGAGGGTTGGCGGGCCGCACTCACCACCCTCATGAACGAGCGCACGGCCATTGGTGGTGGAGGGGGCGGCGGGCGTGCTCCTCAGCGGGGGAGCGGCCCGATCTCGGTGCTCGTCGATCTCTACTCCAAATCGGCCGGCGGGCAGTCGGCCGCCGGAAAATCGGCCGCCGAGCGCGATCAGGTGATGAAGCTCTGGGTCCGGGCGGAGGTTCTTCGACTCACCAACCTGCGGGCGTCGCAGATGGCCCGCGCCGGGAACCCCGGGCCTGAAGGCTCCGTCGGCAAGGCAATCGACGCGATTCTCAACCAGGACATCTTCGAGGCCTGCGTCGATCTGCAGGGCATGGCCGGTCAGATCGGCTACGACTACACGTTCCGCCGTCCGGGCACGATCGATCTGAGCGGCGCTGGAGGCACGGTCGGCTACAACTTCCTGCGGGCCAGGGCCAACACCATCGAGGGCGGCACGACCGAGATCATGAAGAACATCCTCGGGGAGCAGGTGCTCGGTCTGCCGGGGGAGCCCCGGGTCGACAAGGACGTGCCCTGGGCCGACGTCCCCCGCGGCTGACCCCCCTCCGAACTTTGCGACGTTCACGACCCATCTACCTGCAACTTTGTGACGGCCACGACCCCCCCAACCGGGTCGTAGGTGTAACAAAGTTGGGGCGGGAGGATCAGGCGAGGGCGGCGATGGCGTCGGCGGTGGCCAGAATGCGTAACGCGTTGTCTCGGTGCAGGTTCTCGACCATGCGGCCGTCGACCGTGACCACACCGAGGCCTTCGGCCTCGGCCGCCTCGAACGCGTTGATCACCCGACGGGCTTCGGCGATGTCGTCGTCGGACGGAGCCCAGATCTCATTGGTCGGCTCGACCTGCGACGGGTGGACGAGCGTCTTGCCGTCGAAACCCATCTCGAAGCCCTGCACGGCCTCCGCTCGGAACCCGTCGGCATCCCTGATGTCGTTGTAGACGCCGTCGAGGATCGCCTTGCCGCTCGCGCGGGCTGCCAGCACGGCCCGGGCCAGATACGGAGTGAGCGTCGAGCGATGGTCGCCCGGCACCGCCCGTAACTCCTTGACCAGGTCGTTGGTGCCGATGACCAGCGCGGCGACCCGCTGATGGGCGGCCAGCGACCGGACGTCGAAGACGGCGGTCGGTGTCTCCACCATCGCCCAGACGGCCATCGACCCCGGTGCGCCGCCTTCGTCGAGAGCCGCCGACACACGGTCGAGATAGCCGACCGAGTCGACCTTCGGGACGACGACGGCGGCCGCTCCCGAACCCGCAGCCGCCGCCAGATCGTCGGCCCCCCACGGCGTGTCGAGGCCGTTGCAGCGGATCGTGATCTCCCGATGCCCGTAGGTGCCCGACGAGGCCGCCGCCACCGCCCGGTCCCGAGCCGTCGCCTTGGCGTCGGGCGCCACGGCGTCCTCCAGATCGAGGATCAGTGCATCGCACGGGATGGTCTTGGCCTTCTCCAGAGCCCGTTCATTGGACGAGGGCAGGTAGAGCACCGAGCGTCTCGGTCGCAGCTCGTTCGTCATCGCACTCCTCAGATCTCAGAATCCGTAGGCGTCGGCCAGTTCGGGATCACGCTCGGCCAGCGAGCGGGCCAACTCGACCACCACGTGACACTGTTTGACGGAGGCGTCGTCCTCCATCTTGCCGTCGAGCATGATGGCGCCGGTTCCGTCACCCATGGCCTCGATGACCCGTTGGGCGTGAGCCACCTCGGCGGGGTCAGGGGAGAACACCTTCTTGGCGATCCCGATCTGCACCGGGTGCAGCGACCAGGCACCGACACAGCCGAGCAGGTAGGCGTTGCGGAACTGATCCTCGCACGCGACCGTGTCGGCGATGTCGCCGAAGGGGCCGTAGAACGGCAGGATCCCGTTGGCCACACAGGCATCGACCATACGGGCGATCGTGTAGTGCCACAGGTCCTGCTGGTAGGTGGCCCGATCGGCATCGTAGTGAGGCACCGCCGCTTCGCCGTCACCGACCGGCGGGTCCTGGCGGACCAGATAACCGGGATGGCCGCCACCGACCCTCGTGGTCTTCATGCGGCGGTTGGCGGCCAGGTCGGCCGGACCGAGCGACAGCCCCTGCATGCGGGGCGACGCGGCGCAGATCTCCTCGACGTTGGCCACCCCCCGGGCGGTCTCCAGGATGGCGTGCACCAGGAGCGGTCGGTCGATGCCGGCCCGTGCCTCCAACTGGGCGAGCAGGCGATCGACGTAGTGGATGTCCTCCGGGCCTTCGACCTTCGGGATCATGACGACGTCGAGCCGGTCGCCGATCTCGGTGACCAGCGTGGTCAGGTCGTCGAGACACCAGGGCGAATCGAGTGAGTTGACTCGGGTCCACAGCTGTGTCGAGCCCATGTCGACCGACTTGCCCACCTCGACCAACCCGGCCCGGGCCGCCTCCTTGTCGGCGATCGGTACGCCGTCCTCCAGATTGCCGAGGAGGATGTCGACCGTGGGGGCGATGTCGGGAACCTTCGATCGCATCTTCTCGCTCGACGGCGGGAAGAAGTGGATCATCCGGCTCGGTTTGACGGGGATCTCGCGCGGCGGGTCGGGCGCACCAACGGCCAGTGGTTTGAAGAAGTCCTTGGCGCTTCGCACGGTGCCAACCGTACTGTTTGCCGATTTCGCTAGCCCAGTCCGGTGATGAAGTCGATCAGCAGGCTGTTGACCTCGTCCGGCTTCTCCTGTTGGACCCAGTGGCCGCAGTTCTCGATGATGTGGCTGCCGACGAGATTCGGAAGGTTCAGGTCGAAGTTCTCGATGGCCTTCCGACCCAGGATCGTCGGTCCGTCGTGGCTGCCGCCGATGAACATCGACGGAACCGTGATCGGAGCGAACCGCCAGGGACTCAGCTCGTGCCAGTCGCGGGTGATATTGCGGTAACGATTCAACCCACCGGTGAGGCCGGTGCGCTCGAACTCGGCGAGGTAGAAGGCGAAGTCGTCGTCGGTCATCCATGCCATCTGACCGTCGCCCGGCTGCTGCATCCGGTCCCGTAGTTTGCCGCCGGGCTCCACGAACCCCATCGGCGGCTTCGAGAAGTCGCAGTCTTCGCAGGACGAGAAATAGAAGCCCCGCAGCCAGCTCTCCACATCCTCCTCGATCTCGGCCTCGGCGACGCCCGGCTCCTGGAAGTAGTCGATGTAGAAGATCTCGTCGCCGGCCAGCGCTCGCAGGCCGTCGAGCGGTTTGATGTCGCCCCGGGGGTTGTAGGGAACCGACAGACCAACCACGCCCCGCACCCGGTCCGGACGCCACAGCGCGGTCGTCCAGGCGATCGGTGCGCCCCAGTCGTGACCGACCACCACCGCCTGGTCGGCGCCCGCGTCGTCGAGTACGGCGATCACATCACCGACCAGCTCGGTCATGGCGTAGGCCTCGATCTCGGCCGGCGCCGCCGATCGTCCGTAGCCCCGTACGTCGATGGCCACCGGCCGAAACCCGGCGTCCGCCAGTGCCGGGATCTGGTGGCGCCACGAGTACCAGCTCTCGGGAAACCCGTGGATCATGACCACCAACGGCCCGTTCTCGACGGCCCCGTCGGCCGCTTCGACACAGTGGATCCGATGGCCCGACGAGACGATTGATCGGTGGCTGAACGACATCGCTCCACCTTAGGTTGTGCAGGCCCACCCGCACGATGTCGGCATCGCCTACTATTTCTCCGTCGGCTCCGAATTGGCGGCCGGGAGAGGCGAGTGATGGCATCCGACGAGGAAACCGACGGCGGGAAAACAGACGACAAGGGCAAGGGATCGCGCGATCGGGGAGCCTCGACGGACGACGTCGTCGAACCCTCCCACTCGGTTCTCGAGGACGCCGACGACACCGTCGTGCCCCCCGTGCTGGTCCAGCGGCGGGGAGCCGGCTTCGCCGGTCGTCTGGCCGGCGTGGCGGCCACCGCGCTCGGATTCGTCGGCTGTCTGCTGTCGTTTGCCCTGCTGGCGATCTCCATCCGGTTCGGCTTCATCGCCTCCGATGTGGCCGAGTCGACGGCCGAGCCGCTGGTGGCCGCCGTCGACCGGCTCGAGACCAGGATCGACCAGACCGACGATCTGGTTGATCGCGACGGGGTGTTCGAGGCCGACTTCGACGTGCTTCGGGCCCGCATCGACGGACTCGCCGACACCGCAACGTCGGCCACCCAGGCGTTCGCCGTCATCGACGATCATGTCCTCTACCGGTGGCTGCCCATCGACAAGTCCGAGCTGTCGTCGTCGCTGACGGCGTTCAAGCAGGGCGCCGACGAAGCGGTCGGCATCACCCTCAACGAAGCCTCCTTGAACCCGGCCCAGGCCGGCCGGATCGGCGATCGCATCAACACCATGCAGACGGCCGTGTCCGGCACCGGCGACCTCGTCGAGTCAACCGTCGACTCGCTGACGAACTGGATCCGCCTGTCGGCCCTCGCCGGTTTTTTTCTCTCGCTGTGGTCGCTCTGGGCCCAGTCCTCGCTGATGAAGCGCGGGTGGCATGGCGTTCGCGGTCGGCTGCGTTGAGGCCCTGTCCACAGAAGGTCCACCGCAGAAGGTCTACCCGTAGGAGGCGCCGAGCCCTGCTCGAGCGTCGGCCTGGATCCCATAGGCCGGAATGGGATACCGAAGTCCGTTTGCCGACAACGCCTCCAGCCCCGCGATCACCTTCGGCAGGTACAACGGAGGCAGGGCCATCAAGAGTTCGTCGTCGGGAACGCCGCCGTAGCGGCGCTCGGCGAAACAGGGGATCGAGAGGCTGGGCTCTCCGGTCGACAACGCCCGACCCCACGAGTCGGCGCACGAGGACTCACCGACGCAGGCCCACTCCAGTTTGCGGTATCCCGCCCACTGCAGACCGTTGATGAACAGGATCATCTGCGCCGGGTTGGCGTAGATCATGGCGATGTCGGGAGGGTCGAGCCGGCCGGTGGCCAGCGGAGACACGGCCATGGCCTGGTAACGCCCGGCCGGTACGACGGGCATGGCCGCCTGATGGGCGGCTGCGTCGGCGACCGTTTCGAACCACACGCCGGCCATGTGAGCGCCACTCAGCCACTCGTCGTCCTGAGGGCGCAGGCCCAACACCGCACCACACTGTGAGCCGACGAGATCGTCGTTGGTGATGCCGACCGTCCAGTTGAGACGGGATGCCATCGAGACGATCTGGTCGGCCGTGTGGATCTCCCGCGGTCGGCGGATTCGGGGCACGGCCTCCATCTCGTCGGCGGTCTCGAACAGCTTCATGCCGATCGGGGTCGTCCGAAGCCGCAGGAGCCGGTTCAGGTCATCGACGACAGCCCCCCAATCGTCGATCTGATCGGCCGGCTTGCGGGTGACGGCAACCGGACGGGAAGTGGCCTCGGAGTCGTCGGGAACGGCTGTGCTGGTCATCGGACCATGGTGGCCCATCGACGACCGGTCGGTCGAATGACGGGGCGTCTGGGTCTTTTTGCCCCTCTCCGGCGGGGTCAGGGGCGGGCTCGATGCCCACTATCGTTGTCGGGTGGACCAGGGGAAGGGCGCGCGTGGCGGACGAGGTGCTGGAAGTTGAGATCGACGGGGTGCCCGTCTTCTGGGTGCCCAGCGATGCCCGCGAGCTCACCGGAGGAATCGTCGTTCGCGTCGGGCTGAGCGACGAACCGTTCGTGCGGCGAGGATTCTCGCACCTGATCGAGCATCTGGCACTCAGCTCCCTGAGCGTCGACTACGACTACAACGGCTTCGTCGATTCGACGACCACCAACTTCGTGGCCCGCGGGTCGGCGGCCGACATCGGGCACTTCCTCGACTCGACGCTCGCGGCGTTGGCCGATCCGCCGTACGACCGTCTCGAGGTCGAGCGCAAGGTGCTGCTGGCCGAGTCGGAGCGCAACGGCGTGTCGTCGTCGGCAACCGCCATGGCCATCCTGTTCGGGGCCAACGGGGTCGGGGCGTCGGCGTTGCCCGAGATGGGGCTGTGGCAGGCGACGCCGGAGACCCTCGACGCCTGGCTCGCCGAGTGGTTCACCCGTCAGAACATGGTCATGTGGTTCGCGGGGCCGGAACCGCCGCGACCGTCGTTGAGGTGTCTGCGCGAAGGACGTCGTCGACCGACGGTGATGATGGAACGTATCCGCGGGGGCGGGCCCGGCTATTTCGTCGACCCGGTGCCGGGTCCCGGTCTGGTCAACGTCGTCGAACGATCACCTCTCGTGAACGCCGGCCTCGCCATGGTCACGGATCGTCTGACCGATCGGCTGCGGAACACGGAGGGGATGTCGTACTCGGTGGCATCGAATGCGCAGCCGCTGAGTGTGGCGAAGACCCTACTGACCCTCGTGGCCGACTGCAGGGCCGACGATGTCGACGACGTGTTCTCGATCATGGTCACCGAACTGAACCGGTTCGTGTTCGAGGGCCCCACGTGTGGCGAGATCGACGGCTGGGTGAGGAAACGGCGCCGGGTCCTCAACGACGCCAGCGCCCCCATCGCCCAGGCGAGTACCACGGCCTACAACCGCCTGCAGGGCGCTCCACCGATCGATCGTGAGAAGTCGCTGGCAACCGTCGAGGCCGCTTCCGCGGTCGAGCTTGCGAATGCCGTCGAGAACATCGTCCACTCCGCCATGTGGGTCGTACCCCCGGAGACGACCGTGCGCGACCAGCGGTTCACACCGGTCACGGCCTACACCGGCTCAGAGGTCGCCGGTCCGGCGTTCCCGTCGCGGTTCAGCGACGCCGGCCTGGCGATCAACGGCGCACAGATGGCGCTTGTCGGAGGTCGTGATCCGCTCGCATTTCTCGCTCCGATCCACGAACTGGTCGGTGTGGCGGCCTATCAGGACGGGGCGCACACCTTTTTCCGCCGCGACGCAATGTCGATGACCGTGCAGCCCACCGACTACCCGGGATGTGAGCGCGCCTATGCGCAGTACCTGGCGCGCGTACCCGACGGTATGGTCGTGACCGTGCCGCGCCCGCTACGAACCGAGGAGGATCTGGCCGAGATGGAGCGCCTCCGGGCCGACCAGTCGACCGTCGGGAAGACCATGGCCGCGGTGAAGGGTCGCTTCCGCTCCGGCTCCCGGTGACCGTCCGGACCCTTGAACGACATGGGAGAGAAGGCCTTCTACGATCGCCCCGAACTGACCTTTCGGCTGCCCGACGTCAGACGTTTCTGGGTCGACGTGACGGCCGGTCGGTTCGACGAGGCGGCCGAAACCTACGGACGGCAGTCGAACTGGGAGCGGCGTAGCCACCTGTTGGGTCTCGCCATCGACATGCCGGCCGAATCCGACGCCCTGGATCGGTGGGCGGCCGATTGGTCGGAACACCCGCTTCCGCTGATCGCCAAGGGCCTGAACGCCGTGGGGTGGGCGTGGCAGGTTCGCACGAGTGACCTGGCCAGGAACGTCTCGACCGAGCAGTTCGAGGAGTTTCACCGCCGCCTCCGGATGGCCGAGCAGATCCTCACGTCCGCCATCAGGGCCGATCCGGAGAGTCCGATTCCGTGGATGGGGCTCTTGACCAGTGGCAGAGGTCTCCAGATCTCGCTGCACGAGGTCGAGTATCGAATGGAGCAGATGGCCGCCCGGTACCCGCTCTACGGCGGATTCAGCGCCTACCTTCAGTTCGTGTGCAAGAAGTGGTTCGGCTCGCACGAGCAGATGTGGGAGTTCGCCGACTCGGTCAACGAGGCGGCCCCGTCGGGATCGCCGCTTCATGCGGTTCAGGCTGACGCAACGATCGAACGATTTCTCGGCCGGACCGATCTGCTGCGGCCCAAAGCGGCGCTCAAGGCCGAAGGGCGATTGGACCCGTTGTTACGGGCGGCCGAGCAATCGGTTCTGGACTCGTCGTTCGATGCCGACTGTCCGGCCGGGATCAGGGCATTGAGCAGCTTCGTGGTGGCTTTCGAACGATACGGCTGCCGGAAACTCAACCGCCATCTCGTGCCGATGCTGAGAAGGCACTGGATGGCCGAGTATCCGTTCTGCTATTTCACCGGTCGCTTCAGCCACGCCGCCATGTGGCGATCGTTGCGGGGCCGGTATCGCGTGATGGGTGTTGTGCCCGGCCGGGGCGCCGGCGTCTGAACCGCCGCTGATCGGCTGGTGAGCCAGGCGGCGCTCAGCACGATGATGAGCCCGGCGCCTTGGATCGGTTGGATGGTGTCGTTGCGAACGGTGACGCCGAGAATGATCGCGATGGCGGGGACGAGGTAGGTGGCGATCGATCCTCTGGCTGCGCCGGTACGGCCGGCCAGTGTGGCGCTGAGGGCGCGGGCGATGCCGGTGCCGCCGATCCCGAGGGCGGCGATGGCGATGATGGCACCGGTCGTTGGTTCGGACTGGTTGCGGCCGGCGATGGCGAAAGGGCCGAGGAGCACGCCGGCGACGAAGAGGGCACGGGCGACGATGGGGATGGCGCCGAACGTCTGTTGTGGTTGGACGATGAGGTTGTTGGAGATCCCATAGCCGGCCACGGCCAGCACGAGAAGAGCGATGCCGGCCGGTTCGGCGTCGGTGCCCACGATCGACGGCGCGGCAATCGCCGTAACACCGACGAAGCCTACGATGATCCCGGTGATTTGTCGGGAGCCGGGGCTGCGTCGAGTGAGCACGATGCCAGTGGCGACAACAGCAACCGGAGTGGCCGAGTTGATCATCGCCGCCACCGATGAGTCGACCGACTGTTGCGCAAGGGCGAACAGCAGGGCCGGGGCGGCATTGCCGGCGACGGCGACGACGGCAATCGTCGGCCACGCCGCCGAGGGAACCGGTCGGCGAGCTGCGGGGACGACCGAGAGGGCGGCTGCGCCGAACGCAACGCGCCCGAAGGCCACGACTCGTGGATCGAGGGAGTCGAGTCCGATGGCGATCCACAGGAATGACGACCCCCACAGCACAGCGACGGTCAGCGTGAGAGCCCAGTCTTCGAGCTCGAAGGCTCCGGTGCTGGTGCCGTCGACGACGACGTGTCGAGTCGGCCCGTCGGTCACGGTGATCGGTCGGCCATCCACGCCTTGCTGATGGCCGATCCGGCGGCATGATCGTCGACGGCGACGACGAGCTGGTGGTCGTGGTCGCTGTACAGAACCTCGATGTTGACTCCGGCGTCGGCGAGTGCTCGACAGAACATGCCGAGCTGGCCAGGCCGGTCCTGGTCGAGGCGCTGGACCAGCATCTTGCGGCACCCCGTCACACGCATTCCCGCCTGTTCGAGGGCGTCGCGAGCTCGTTGATCGTCGTCGACGAGGAAGTGTGCAACCCCGACGCCGTCGACAAGCCACATCCCACCACCCTCAACGCTGACTCCCGCTCGACCGAGCGTTTCGCCCATGAGTGCGAGTTGGCCCGGTTCGTTCGCCATGTGGATCTCGAGATCGAACATCGTTCAGTTCCTTTCGTGATGTGCGTTGCTGTCGACCGGTGCCTGGGACCGGTCGGCGGGTCCGTAGTCGCGGACGAGTTCGGCCATCCGCAGCCGATAGTCGGTGAAGTAGCGGGCGCGGCCCTGCTCCTGGGCCTCGCGGTGGGACGGATGGTTGCGCCATGCCGTCACTGCCGTTTCGTCGTCGAAGAAGCCGATCGCAACGAACTTGCCCGGCTGTGTGCAGCTCTCGAACCGTTCGACACCACTGAACCCGTCGAGATCGCCCAGAACGGTCCGAAGACCAGCCGATGTCGCCGCGTAGTCGTCAAAGGCGTCCGTGTCGTCCGGGTCCATCCAGAACTCGAAAATCATTGCGATCACATCGACCTCCTGCGCTTCGCCTACTCCTGCCTTCAACGTACGCATCGACGCTTCGGCTCGCGCCGAAACGTTGACTGCTACGATCGACTCGTGGCATCCAGCACCACATCGACAGGTATCGCACGGCTCGGTGCACTGCTTGCCGACGAGTCACGCGCCGAAATCCTGTGCGCACTCATGGACGGACGAGCCCACACCGGTAGTGAGCTCTCGCGACACATCGGAATCGCCGCGTCCACGACCAGCGAACACCTCTCCAAGCTCCTCGACGCCGACATCGTCGCCGTCGAAGCTCAGGGTCGGCATCGATACTGGAGACTCGCCGACTCCCGCATCGCCGAACTCCTCGAAACGCTCGGCGCCAACGCCACCCACCCCGCCGACCCGCGAGCACCGTCCGACCTGGCACACGCACGAACCTGCTATGACCATCTCGCCGGACAACTCGCCGTCACGATCTACGACCAACTCCTCGCCGACGACCACCTCGACGACAACGACGGCCATCTGGTTCTCACGCCGAGCGGCTTCGACCTCTTTTCGACGATCGGCGCCGACATCGACGGGATACGCGCATCCAGGCGCTCCAAGGCCCGATCGTGTCTTGACTGGACCCAACGTCGCCACCATCTCGCCGGCGCAGCCGGTGAGGCGCTACTCACCACGTTCATCGCCAACGGCTGGATGAAGCCCGGCAGTCGGCCTCGAAGCGTTCACATCACCGAATCAGGCCGAAGACGGATCACCGAAGCGTTCGGCCTCACCACCTGACGCCACCGTTGCGTCATACATGATAGAGTATCTGTATGACAATGCTCAGCTTTCGCGTCGACGATCGTGACGCCCAGGAAGTTCAACGATGGGCCGATGCTCTCGCCATCGACCGTTCCGAACTCCTGCGAGAAGCGCTTCGACGCCACCTCGATCGGCTGGCGGCAGAGGGCGATGAAGAACGTTGGGCTGAGGTGCCTCTCGACGAGGGCGAGCGGGCTCTGATTCGGATCGCCGACTGGGGCCCAGCAGAGGACTGGTCTGATTGGGCGGTTGATGCAACGGGGTGAAATCTGGTTTGCGGCGACACCGGGCGGAGATCGACCGGTTCTGATCCTGACCCGTGACCCCGTGGCCGGGCGCATCGGATCGGTTGTGGTAGCGGCTCTGACCCGGACACGGCGCGGTCTCGTCTCCGAACTCGAGTTGACCACGGCCGATGGTGTTCCGACCGATGGTGTGGTCAACTTCGACAATATCCACACGATTCCCCGCGAGACATTTCGCCGGAAGGTCGCCACACTCCCTGCGAAGCGCATGGCCGAAGCCTGCAGGACGCTTCAAGCGGCGATGGGGTGCTGACAATCACCCTGCCTGCTGTCGCCAGTGGCAGCGACCGACAGACCGACCCCCTCCGATTCGTTTCTCAGCGCACGCTCCACTCGAAGAGCCAGCCCACGATCGTCTCGTGGTAGCCGATGGCGGTGGCGAGGGCCAGGCCGGCCAGGAGAAAGCCGCCCGCGATCGACCAGATGGGCTCGACCCGCTCGAGAATCCAGTCGGGCATCAGGTGATGTAACGCGGCAAGGGCGACGACCGGGGACAGGGCTCCGGCAAGAAACACCGCCATCAGGACCACGCCCGAGAGACCACGCTCGGGGAGATCCATGAGCAGCAGCCCGAACTGCTCGCCGACACAGGGCAGCCACAACTCGGCGGCGGCAAAGCCGACGAGCGCGCCGGCCGCGATGGCCACGAGGTCGTACCGGGGAATCGGCGGCAGGAAGAGAATCACGACCGCCACGATCAAGGCGATGGCCGAGATCACCGTGTGCCAGCCGGCGCCCCGGTCGCTGAACCGGGTCCAGCTGAAGACCAGGACCGACAGCTGAAACGACACCATCGCCGGGATGGCCGTCTCCCGGGCGGTCATGCCGACGGCCACCCCGGTCACGAGGAGAATCAGGGTGCACGGAAGCTGAGCAGCCTCGAATCCCTCGGCCAGCAGCAACAGCGTCGACATCTACGTTCAGCCTAGTGAGGTGCTGTCACCGAGTCAGCCACCGTCGAATCAAGCGCCGTTGGCCAGCAGATGGGCAACGGTGGCCTCGAGTTCGTCGTAGGCCCCCTCGCCGATGTGGTCGAACCGGATGTCACCGTTCTGATCGAGCACGTAGGTGCGGGGCCAGAAGCGCCGGTCGCCCTGCCACGATCGGAAATTCGCCTTCGACGTGTCGAGTGCCACCGGCCAGTTCACCCCCAGCTCCACGACGGCGGCACCGATGTTGGCGGGGTCGGCCTCGTAGTCGAACTCGGGAGCGTGCACGCCGATGATCTCCAACCCCTGCGGCTGGTATGTGTTGTAGATGTCCTTCAGGTGGGGGAGGGTGTTCTTGCAGTTGAAGCACCCGAACGTCCAGTACTGGACGATCCGAACCTGCCCGTTGTAGGAGGCCAGACCGGTCGTCGAGGGGTCGGCGTTGAGCCAGCCGTCGATGTCGGTCAGCTCTGCGGCCGGCCCGAAGTTCGGCGGAGGCTCGGCGAGGGCTGGAGCGGTCGCCTCAACGGATGCGGCCTCATCGTCTTCGCTCGGCCCCAGGCCGAAACGGGCCGAAACCAGGCCGAGAACCGACAGCAGAAGAATGACGACGGCAACCGTCCGGCTGGTCAGCATCGGACCGTCGTCGTCACGTTTCCGTCGGTTTGCCTTGTTCCGCGATTGTTTGGTTTTCGTTGCCACGTCGACGCACTCTCCCGGTAACGGAACCGCACGGTTCGTTCGCCAATTCCGTCTCCGCGACATTAGTTGGTGCCCGGTCCGACCGCGATCCGTCAGGTTCGATCAGCGTTCGCAGCGTCCTCTATGTTGTTCGCCATGGGACCATTGGACGGAGTCACGATCATCGAGCTGGCGGGGATCGGGCCTGGCCCGTTCTGCGGGATGATGTTGAGCGACATGGGCGCGGACGTCATCCGGATCGACCGTTCATCCGCGGTGCGAGCCGACCGCCGGGATCGGCCCCCGCCCGATGTGCTGGGCCGTGGCCGCCGCTCGATCGCTGTCGATCTCAAGCATCCCGACGGCGTCGAGACAACCCTGAAGCTGATCGAGCGAGCCGACGGCCTGATCGAGGGTTTCCGACCGGGGGTCACCGAGCGGCTGGGACTGGGGCCCGACGTCTGTCTGGAACGCAACCCGAAGCTGGTCTACGGACGCATGACCGGCTGGGGTCAGGACGGACCCTACGCCCAGGCCGCCGGTCACGACATCAACTACATCGCCCTCGCCGGGGCGCTGGAACCGCTCGGCCGCAAAGGTCAGCCGCCCACGCCGCCCATCAACCTGATCGGCGACTTCGGCGGGGGCGGCATGCTGCTGGCCTTCGGAATGGTGTGCGCCATGTTGGAGGCCAAGCGATCCGGGTCCGGCCAGGTCGTCGATGCCGCCATGGTCGACGGCTCCGCCGTGCTCATCAACTTCATCTGGGGTCTCAAGGCGGCCGGGGCCTGGGGACCGGAACGGGGCACCAATCTCCTCGACACGGGCGCCCCGTTCTACGACGTCTACGAGTGCGCCGACGGCAACTACGTGTCGATCGGGTCGCTGGAGCCGCAATTCTACGCCGAACTGAAACGCCTGGCCGAGCTCGACGAGGAGACCTTCGGCGATCAGCACGATCCGGCCAAGTGGCCCGAGATGAAAGAGCGGATCGCGGAGGTGTTCATGGCGAAGACCCGCGACCAGTGGTGCGAGATCATGGAACACTCCGACGTGTGCTTCGCCCCGGTCCTGACCATGGAGGAGGCCACCCGTCACCCGCACAACGTCGCCCGCCGAACCTTCATCGACAACGCCGGGATGACGCAGGCCGGACCCGCGCCCCGATTCTCGCGGACCGAAGCCTCAGTAGCCGGTCCGGCCGCGCACGCCGGCCAGCACACCGACGAGGTTCTCGCCGGGTTCGGGTTCAGCGACGACGACGTGGCGGCGCTGAAGCAGTCGGGCGCAATCGCTTGACGCGACGAGCCGATCTCAGAAAACGCTCAGGTCGCCCCAGAACCGGAACAGATCCAGCCCATCCTGGAACAGGAACCGGTCGACGCCGAACGGGTCGACCACGGTGAACACCAGATTCCAGAACAGGTCACGGGCCCACTCGGCATAGAACAGCAGAAAGATGAGGATGAGGAAGGCGTAGTTGCGGACCGGGCGCATCAGCTGCTGGGTCGACTCCGGCAGCGACGGCTCGATCGCCGCGTAGCCGTCGAGGCCCGGTATCGGCAACATGTTCAGCACGAACACGATGATCTGCAGAAAGCCGAAGAAGGCCACCGCGGCCGCCAGCGTCGGTTGTGTGACCGGATCGATCAGATCGTTGGCCACCACGAGCAGGCTCACGGCACCGAAGGCGAGGTTGGTCAGGGGACCGGCCAGCGCCACCATCGTGGCCTGTGTGTTGTTCAGCGCAGCCCGGTTGATCATCACCGCTCCGCCGGGGAGGGCGATACCGCCCATAATGATGAACACTATCGGCAGCACCAGCGACAGCAGCGGATGGGCGTATTTGCGGGGATCGAGGGTGAGGTAGCCGCGTTGCTCGATGCTGCGGTCACCGCTGCGCCAGGCGACGAACGCGTGGGCGAATTCGTGGAAGATCAGCGAGAGTGTCCATGCGGCGAGGATGAACAGGAAGACGGCAACACCGGCCGAAACGATCGTGGTGGTCGTCAGCCACGCCGACACCGCGGTCAGTAGGACGACGAGGTAGAAGATCGGGCTGGGACGGACGGCACCGGGGGCCAGCTGATCGGTCGAGTACACCATCTCAGCGTATCCCGCGCCGGCGTTGGCGATCTCCCGGGTCCGGCAACGGATCAGTTGTAGTGCGGTTCGCCTTCTACGCCGTCATCGGGGCCGAGATCGCCGTGGTGGCTGCTCAACTCGGCCGGGTCGAACCCCTCGAGGGTGCCGACCCCGCGGAACACATGTGACCGGCCGTCGGAGCGGACGAGAATGGCCGGTCCGCTGAACGTGCCCTCCGGACCCGACATCTCCAGGTCGTAGGGCTCCTGCCGGATCACGCAGCGTTCACTCGACCGGTGGATCAACTCCCAATCGAGGTCGCCCGTCTGCTCCTTCGAGGCGACGATGAGGTCGCCCCCCGTCGACGGAACAGCGCGGCCCGAGGCCGACAGGGTTTGGATGTAGTACCGGCGATGACGCACCGTTCCACTATTTCACGGTCGGACCGCCCGCCCACCATCGGAGGGCGGCTTCGGCGCGGAGCGCCTTGCTTGGAGTTTGCTGTTGGCAAACTCTCGTTGCGGGGGCAAACTCGTGGTCGTTGCGGGGGTGCCCTGGAGGTCGGTTTGAGTGGCTAGCCTGAGGCCGATGTCGCTGGCCTCGGTCCATACGGTTCTGGGATGGGTGGTTGTGGTCGCCAACGGACTGGTCGGCCTGTGGGCGTTGGTGGCCCACTGGTGGCCGTCGGCCCGCCACCGGTTGCTGTGGCCGGCCACGGCCGTGGCCCAGACACTGATCGGTGTGCAGGTCGTGCTCGGTGTCGTGTTCATGCAGACCAGTGGGCGGGAAGCCCCCGGCATCCACCAGTTCTACGGCTTCATAACCCTCATCTCGGTCGCCCTGATCTATTCGTACCGGCCCCAGATCAAGCGCTGGCAGTTCCTGTTGTACGGCTTCGGCGGCCTGTTCATCATGGGCCTCGCGTTGAGAACCGTGTTCATCCCGACCTGATTGATCCGAAGGGCCGGCGGGTACGACACCGCTGTTGCATCGCTATCGTGAGATCGAGTCGGGAGAGCGGACAAGATGTCGAAATTCAAACAGTTCCTGCAGAAGAAGGCCGTGGAGAATGTGCCGGGACCGGCGCTGGACGCCATCGGCAAAGCGGTGCTCAAGGCCGTCGATGTTGCGGTCGAGCGTCGCTGGGACGACGCCCTCCAGATTGCAGCCGAGGCCGAGGGCGACAGCCCCCAGGAGAAGACGTCGGCCATCATCTCCCGGTTCAAGAAGGAGCTGACCCTGGTCGGCGCCGCCACCGGTGCGATAGCGGCCGCCCCGATCGTTGGCACGGCCACGGCGGCCGGAGCCCTGGCCGCCGACATGGCGTGGTTCGGCATGCGGGCCACCGACCTGATCATGGCCATCGGTGCCGCCAACGGCCACACCGAGGCAACCGACGAGGAGCGGCGTGCGTGGGTCCTGGCCGTGCTCGCCTTCGGCGAGGATTCGGCGGAGAAGTTCGCAACGCTGCTCGGAGAGGTCAAGGCCGCCGAGATGGCCGAAGGGCTCAGTCAGCGAACCGCCGGTGTCGTGACCGGCGATGCCCTGACGCTCGACGCACTACGCCGGATCAACACCGATCTCGCCGGCCAGGTCGTCGCCAAGTACGGCGCGCGGCGCAGCGCGCTGGCGATCGGCAAACTGCTTCCGTTCGGCGTCGGTGCCGTGGTCGGCGGCACCGCCAACTACGGCTTCGTTCGGATGGTCGGCAACCAGGCCCGGAAGTTCTTCACCGAGACCGTCGGCGTGCTCCCCAGCGGCGACGGCCCGTTCGTCGATCAGCCCCGGCACCTCTCGAGCGTCCCCGACGGCAACGGCGACTCCGCCTGACCAACCCTGGCTCAACTTTGCGACGTTCACGACCCCCGAGGGCCGAACTTTGCGACGTTCACGACCCGCAAGGGGGTCGGCCGCGTCACAAAGTTCAGCGGGGGGTTGGGTGGTTCGACAAGTCCGTCAGGCGGTCAGGCGTTGCTCGAGCGAGTCGAGCTGAGCCGACAACTCGGCCGGGAGTTTCTCGCCGAACCGGGCGAAGTGTTCCCTGATCAACTCGATCTCGGCCAGCCACGATTCGTTGTCGACAGCCAGCAGCTCGGCCATCGTGTCGTCGTCGAGGTCGAGGCCGTCGATGTCGATGGCACCCGGCGCGGGCACGTTACCGATGGCCGTCTCGACGACGGCGCCTTCGCCGGCGATCCGCTCCAGCACGAACTTGAGAATGCGGGAGTTCTCCCCGAAACCGGGCCAGAGAAAGCCACCATCGGCGCCACGACGGAACCAGTTGACCCAGAACAGCTTCGGCAGCTTGTCGGCCGTGGTGGCCGATCCGATCGACAGCCAGTGGGCGAAGTAGTCGGCCATGTTGTACCCGCAGAAGGGCAGCATGGCGAACGGATCGAACCGAACCTCTCCAACGGTTCCGGCGGCGGCCGCCGTCTTCTCCGAGCTCATGATCGAACCGAGGAAGACGCCGTGGTTCCAGTCTTTCGCCTCGGTGATGAGCGGAACGTTGGTGGCCCGCCGGCCGCCGAACAGGATGGCGGAGATCGGAACACCCTTCGGGTCGTCCCACTCGGGGGCGATCGACGGGCACTGCCCGGCCGGGGCGGTGAACCGGGCGTTCGGATGCGACGCCGGTGATTCGGATTCAGGCGTCCACGTCTCGCCGGTCCAGTCGGTGAGTCGAGCCGGGGGCTCGTCGGTCATGCCTTCCCACCACACGTCGTCGTCGGTGGTCTTGGCCACGTTGGTGAACACGCAGTTGCTGTGGAGGGTGGCCATCGCGTTGGGATTGGTGGTATCGGAGGTGCCGGGGGCAACGCCGAAGAACCCGGCCTCGGGGTTGATGGCGTAGAGCTGCCCGTCGTCGCCGAACTTCATCCAGGCGATGTCGTCACCGATGGTCTCCACCTTCCAGCCAGGGAGGGTGGGGATGAGCATGGCCATGTTGGTCTTGCCACAGGCTGACGGGAACGCGGCGGCCACGTAGCGCTTCTCGCCGTTCGGCGGCGTGACACCGATGATCAACATGTGCTCGGCCAGCCAACCGTCGGTGTGGGCCATCGTCGACGCAATGCGCAACGCGAAGCACTTCTTGCCCAGCAGCGCGTTGCCTCCGTAGCCCGACCCGTAGCTCCAGATCTGCTTGGTTTCGGGGAAATGGACGATGAACTTGTTGTCGCTGTCGCACGGCCACGGGACCTCCTGCCGGCCGTCGATCAACGGGAAACCGACCGAATGGACGCAGGGCACCCAGTCGCCGTCGCCGAGCACCTCGAGGGCCTCGGCGCCCATGCGGGTCATCGTGCGCATGGAGGCCGCCACATACGCCGAATCGGTCAGCTGCACACCGATGTGGGCGATCGGGGAGCCGAGCGGCCCCATCGAGAACGGCACCACGTACATCGTCCGGCCCCGCATCGCGCCGGTGAACAGGTCCAGCATCTCGGCCTTCATCTCGGCCGGGTCACGCCAGTTGTTGGTTGGGCCGGCGTCGGCCTCGTTCTCGCAACAGATGAAGGTTCGTTCCTCGACCCGGGCGGTGTCGGCGGGATCGGACAGGGCGAGGTAGCTGTTGGGCCGTTTGTGCTCGTTGAGCTTGAGGAACGTGCCTTTGTCGACCAGCTCGGCGGCCAGCCGATCGTACTCGTCGGCGGAGCCGTCACACCAGTAGATGTCGTCGGGTTGCAGTACCTCGGCCCATTCGCCCACCCAGGCCATGAGCCGGGTGTTGGTGGTCGGTGCTATCGCAAGTGTCATGACCTCGAACTCCGTTGTTTGAGGAATGACGGCCCTGTTGCCGCCCTACTCCTGTTGGTCGGGTTCGGACCACTCCGGCGTGCTCATGTCGACCTCCGACCCCAGACGCAGCGCAGTGGCCTTCGAGTGACCGTCGAGATCGAAGATCACCCGTTGACCCGGACGCAACATACGAAACACGGAACCCTCGAGCGCATTCGCCGCCAACTCGTATTCGGCCAGGTCGGCCGTGTCGGTGATGACGACCCCGTCACGGGTGACCGGATCATACGATTTGACGACGCCTTGCACGTGGGGCCCATCCTTCCTGAGAATGCCGTGTTGCGATAGTACCTGTCTGAGGAGGCCGTGGAGCCGATTGGCATCCACCCAACGAGGATAGGCCTCGAAGGCGGAAACCAGTGGTCCTCACCCCATGTCCAAACAGTAATGTTCGTGTCATGTTCGGGCGAACCTGGATCGGCGAACTATCACCGCAGGCAATGGCCGGTATCACTCGACGGTATTCACGGGCCGAGTGGCGGTCTGCTAGACACAGGACCATGACCGGTACCGAGTCCGCCTTCTCCCGTCCGGCGTCGCTCTTCACGGCCGAGGCGAACGCGGCGGCCGTCTTCTCCTTCGACGACCCCGGAGACTTCGATCGCGCCACCAGAGGTCTGCTGGCCCGACTGGAGGGTGGGCGGGTGATGCTCGGTGACCGGGTGGTGTTCGACGTCGCGGATCACGCATTCGTCGGTGAGTCGGAGAGGGCCCCGGACACCGTCCATCCGGGATTGTGGCGGCAGGCCCGGCTCAACGTCAACCACGGGCTGTTCGAGGTGGCCGATGGGGTCTGGCAGGTTCGGGGCTACGACATCGCCAACATCACGTTCATGGCGGGCGACGACGGCTGGCTGGTCATCGACCCGCTGACCAACGCGCCCGCCGCGGCGGCTGCTCTCGACCTGGCGAACGCCACGCTGGGCGAACGGCCGGTCACCTCGATCATCTACACCCATTCACATGTCGATCATTTCGGCGGCGTGCTGGGCGTGACGACCCGGGAGGCGGTGGACCGCGGCGACGTCAGAATTGTTGCGCCGGTCGGCTTCATGGAGGAGGTGGTGGCCGAGTTCGTCATCGCCGGGCCGATCATGGGGCGACGAGCCGCCTATCAGTTCGGACCACTGCTGGAACCCGGGCCCCGGGGACACGTCGACTGCGGACTCGGCTCCGGCATGGGACGAGCCCGGTCCGATCTCATCGCCCCCACCGAGATCATCACCGAAACCGGGCAGGAGCTGACCCTGAGCGGAATCCGGGTGGAGTTCCAGAACACGCCCGACGCCGAGGCGCCAGCGGAGATGAACTTCCACTTCCCCGACAAGCGGCTGCTGTGCATGGCCGAGAACTGCACGCACACCCTCCACAACCTCTACCCGATACGGGGCGCCCAGACCCGCGATGCACTGGCTTGGAGCAAGTACATACAGGAGGCCATCGACCTGTGGGCCGACGACTCGGATGTGATGTTCGCCAGCCACCACTGGCCCCGCTTCGGACGCGCCGACGTTCGAGCGTTTCTGACCATGCAGCGCGACCTCTACCGCTGGCTCCACGATCAGACGATGCGGCTGGCGAACCGGGGGCTGGTACCAACCGAGATCGCGGCCGAGATGCAGCTGCCGGCCGAGTTCGATCAGTCACATGCCAGGGGTTACTACGGCACGGTGTCGCACAACTGCCGCTCGGTCTACAACCGCTACCTCGGTTGGTACGACGGCAATCCGGCCAATCTCGATCCGTTGCCGCCGGTGGAGGCGGGGGAGCGGTACGTGGAGTTCATGGGTGGCGCCAACGCTGTGCTGGCCCGGGCTCGGGAATGCTTCGATCGCGGCGAGTATCGGTGGGTGGCCCAGGTGGTCAACCATGTCGTCTTCGCCGATCCGGCGAACGCCGAGGCCCGCCGCCTTCAAGCCGACGCCCTCGAACAGCTCGGTTACCAGTCCGAGTCGGCGACGTGGCGCAACGCCTATCTCATGGGGGCCAAGGAGTTGAGGGAGGGCTCACCGGAATGGAGGCGGATCCCCACACGGGACATGTCGCAGGCCATGACACCGGCCCATCTGTTCGATTCCTTGGGGGTGCGGTTCAATCCGGCCACCTTCACCGCCGGTCCGGTCACCTTCAACGTCCACATCACCGACCTCGGCGAAGACCATGTTCTCGGTGTCGGCCGTTCGGCCATCCACCATCGACCCGACACCATCGATCCCGACGCGGCCGCCGCCGTCCGCATCGATCGGGCCGCGCTCGCCGCCGCCTTCGATGACGCGACGGCGCTCGATCAAGCCGAGGTCTCCGGCGACGCCGAGCTCCTCCGAGCGCTGTTCGCCGGTCTGACCGCGTTCACCGCAGCCGCGCTCATCGAGCCGTAGCGCCGGCCGGTCAGCGGGGCGCGTTGTCGACGTTGGCTTCGTGGTCGATGCGCCACAGCAGGTTGCTCGTCTGCACGGCGAGGACGGCAAAGGCCGCCACGTTGAGCGCCAGCACCACCGGCACACCCCAGCTGAACACCGCCGTACCGACGAAGAACACGAGCGTGTTCAACGCGATATAGGCGGTGCGGATCTCGGTGGGCCCGATGCCGTAGTAGGCGATCTGAAAGCGGTTGGTGGCCGCAAATGACAGGAACGAAACGGCCATCGTGGCGCACGTGACCAGGAGCAGCACCATGAAACACAGGCGGAGCCACCACACCTCGACCATGAACGAGTAGGCGATCACGATGCTGCCGGCGAAGAGCAGATCGAGCAGATGATCGGCGAAGAAACCCCATTTGACGAGGCCCTGTTTGCGATATTTGCCGAGCGAGCCGTCGAGTGAATCGGTCAACCACTGGAGGAACACGAGGACCGACATCGCGTGCAGCCAAACCGGTCGTGAGTCGGCGAGAAGGCCGAACACCACCATGAGGACCGACCACACGAGCGTCAGCATCGTCAGGTGGTGGCTCATGACGGGACGGGGAATCCTCGGTACGGCCCAGTCGATGAATCGCCGTTCGGCGGGGCCCAGCACCGACTGGCCGGTCTTGCGGTCGCCGGCGAACGCGTCGGGCTGGTTCGGACCCGGCGGGGCCGTTGACGGGGAGTCGGCCATGGTGGGCACAGCGTAGGCCAAACGATCCAGAGTTTGGTGACGGCCGCCCAGACGCGGGGTGCGACTGCATGGTTCGTTCGTCAGGATCCGCCGGGTGGAGGTTCCCGGACCCCTTTCGGCGGCCTCGGGTGTGTGATTGCCTTGGCTCATGGCGGCGGAGTGTGGGGGATTGGCGGTGGTATCGAGCCCTGGGTTCGGTACCACCGCCGAAGCTCGAAGCCGGCGTCTTGGGCGGCTGAGGGCGATTGCGGCCATGGTTCTCGCCGCCCTGCTGGGGTCGATGGTGTCGACGATCGCCGATCCGGCGCCGGCGGCCGCTGCGTCCAAGCCGGTCGTCTACTTCACGTTCGACGACGGGCCGGACGCGTCCGTGACCGGCAGAGTGCTCGACACGCTGGCCCGCCACAACGCCCAGGCCACCTTCTTCGTGACCGGCTCGCGGGTGGCGAACCATCCTGGCGTGGCCCGCCGCATCATCGACGACGGTCATGCGATCGCCAATCACACCTGGACCCATCCTGTTCTCACCCGTCTCTCCGACGCCTCGATCCTGGCCGAGTTCCACTCGACCAGCGACGTCATCGCCACCGTGACCGGGGTTCGGGTGTCGTGCTACCGACCGCCCTACGGCGCCGTCGATGCCCGGGTCCACAACCTGGCCGTTCAATCCGGTCTGCCCAACGCCGAGTGGCCGGTTCGAGGGAGCCACTGGGGCCTCTGGGACGTCGACACCCTCGACTGGCGACTCGGCTACAGCCGGACCTGGTACGAGTTGTCGAAGGTGTCGGCCGGCGACGTGGTGTTGATGCACAGCCTGGCCCCGTTCTCGGCCCAGGTGTTCGCCGAATGGATGGCGGCCAACGCCCACCGGTTCGAATTCCGGGCGTTGCCCGGCTGCGGTGGCGGGATCGTCGAACCGCCGGTCCCGGCCGACCCGGCCCAGTGGTACCGCTACCAGGTGGCCCGCCTCTACGTCGCCTACTTCAATCGTGCACCCGACTACGGCGGTGCCCGCTACTGGAACACGGTGTACGCCCGACGCGGCCTGACGCTGGCCGGGATATCGGATGCCTTCGCCGAGGGGGCCGAGTTCGCCAACCGCTATCGAGACGTCGACAACCGTCGTTTCGTGGCGCTCGTGTACGAGAACGTTCTGGGTCGCCAACCGGATCCGCACGGGTGGGACTACTGGACCGACCGATTGAACCGGGGCCATTTGTCACGGGGAGCGTTGATGGTCCAGTTCTCCGAGTCGACGGAGTTCATACGGCTCGCTGCGCCCATCGTCACGGCCGAGGCGTGGAGCGGCGAGGCGGCCTCGTCGTATCGACGTGGCATCGAACTCGAGGTGTGGCCCGGCCCCGACGGTTCGTAAGGCCCTCTCTACCCCATCCCGGCGGTCAGGACCCCGCCAAACGGTGGGCTGGAGCCGCCGGAATGGGGATTGGCGTAGGGTGGGCCCCATGACCGTGTATGCGCTGTGGAGTTCGCCGCGGTCGAGGTCGACTGCGTTCTTCCGCTCGATGGTCGAGCGTGGCGACTTGACCGCAGTCCACGAGCCGTTCTTCAACGTCTCCCGGCACGGACGAACCGAAATCGGCGACTCGACCGTCTCGACGGTCGAGTCGCTCCTCGGTGAACTCCGGGATCGCAACCGTCACAGCAACGTGTTCTTCAAGGAGACGACCGACCACCGGTTCGAGGCCGTGTTGGCCGACACGCGATTCCTGGCCGAGGTCAGGCACACGTTTCTCATCCGTCGCCCGGAGGAGATCGCCGCCTCCTATCACGCCTTGTATCCGGCGATGAAGCAGCATGACATCGGCCTGGAAACACTTCACGAACTGCACGCCGCCGTCTGCGCCGCCGACGGCCATCCCCCCGTCGTCATCGACTCCGACGATCTCGTCGACCAGCCGAGCGAGACGATGGCCGCCTACTGCCGGGCCGTCGATCTGCCATTCCTGCCCCGCGCATTGACGTGGGCTCCGGCCGACCGGCCCGAGTGGCAACGGACGGCCGAGTGGCACCGCCGCACCGCAGCGAGTACAGGGTTCGAGCGCAACCAGCGTCACTACCCGCTCGCCGCCGACGCGGCCGCCCGCCTGATGGCCTGGGCCGACCACCATCGGCCGTTCTATGAACGACTCCGTGCCCTCCGACTCGACGTTCGCCCCTCGACCACCCAGTAGATTGGGCGGGTGAGCACGACCGACGCACGAACCGACACCCGGGACGGAGTCGATCTCGGGCGTCTGGCGGAGCTCGACGTGAGTGTGCTCAACGGGGTCGGCCCGAAGAAGGCCAAGTCGCTGGCCAAGGCCGAGATCCACAACCTCCTCGACCTCATCACCCACTACCCCCGCAAGTACCTGGACCGCACGAAGGAGGCCAGGATCGCGGAGCTCATGGAGGGTGAGGAGGCCAGCGTTCTCGTCACCGTCAACAACTCGTCGAGCCGCCGGATTCGCGGCGGCAAGGTCATGGTCACCTCAACCGTGAGCGACGACTCGGGGTCCTTGAGAATCACCTTCTTCAACCAGGCGTGGCGGGAACGCCAGCTCGGGCCGGGCCGGCAGGCCGTCATCTTCGGCAAGGTCGAGATGTACCGGGGTCAACGGCAGATGACGAATCCGGTGGTCGATCTGGTTGGCGACAAAACGGGGCGGATCATCCCGGTGTATCCCCAGTCCGACAAGACCGGTCTCCACTCCTGGGATCTGGCCGAATGGGTGGCCGAGACCCTCCGCCGCACCCTGCCGCCAAGCGGTCGGGGGCTGGTCGATCCGCTTCCCGAGTACCTCCTCGACGAGCACGACTTCATCACCCGGGAGGCCGCGTTCGCCGGGATCCACCAGCCCGAGAGTCTGGCCGAGGTCGGTGCCGCCCGGCGGCGGCTGGTGTTCGACGAGCTCTTCCGCCTCCAGCTGGCCCTCGTGCTCCGCAAGCGAGCCATCGAACGCACCGAGACCGGCGTCGGTCACGTGATCGACGGTCCCCTGCTCACCGGGTTCACCGACCGGCTACCGTTCGAGCTGACCAGGGCCCAGCGCCGGGTCATCGACGAGATCCTGGCCGATCTGGCCCGGCCGATCCCGATGCACCGTCTCCTGCAGGGCGACGTCGGCGCCGGCAAGACGCTGGTGGCGGTGGCGGCGATGCTGGCCGCGGTCGACGGCGGTCATCAGGCCGCGCTCATGGCTCCCACCGAGGTACTGGCCGAACAGCATTTCGCGGGGATACGGCGGCTGCTCGACGGCCTCACCGTCAGTGACGACACGTCGCTGTTCAGCGACCGCCCGCTCCGGGTCGAGTTGTTGAGCAACCGGGTCACCGCCGGGGAACGCAAACGCATCCTGAGCCAGTTGCTCACCGGTGACGTCGACATCGCCGTCGGCACCCATGCGCTCATCCAGGACAACGTGATGTTCTCGTCGCTCGGCGTGGTCGTGATCGACGAGCAGCACCGGTTCGGGGTCGAGCAGCGGGCCGCCCTACGGGATCGCAGCTATACCGACGCCTCGCCTGACGTGATGGTCATGACCGCAACCCCGATTCCCCGGACCGCGGCCATGACCGTCTACGGCGACCTCGACGTGTCCGTACTCGACGAACTCCCGCCGGGCCGGAGCCCGATCATGACCCGCTGGGTGGCGGCCCCCGGCAACCTCGACGAGCCGGCCGGAGCGCTCGACGCGATCGCGGAGCTGGAGACCATGTGGGACGAGGTCAAGAGCCAGCTCCACGAGGGCCGTCAGGCCTACGTGGTGTGCCCGCTGATCGACGAGTCGGAGAAACTCGATGCCGCCTCCGCCGAATCGATCTTCGACCGACTGTCAGCCGTCGAACTGGCCGACCACCGGCTGGGTCTGCTCCACGGTCGGCTCACCCCCGCCGAGAAAGACCAGACGATGGAGCTGTTCCGCTCCGGCCACCTCGACGTGCTGGTGGCCACCACCGTTATCGAGGTGGGGGTCGATGTGCCCAACGCCACGGTGATGATCATTCTCGACGCGGGCCGTTTCGGCATCGCCCAGCTTCATCAGCTGAGGGGCCGTGTCGGCCGGGGCGCCCACCAGTCGGTCTGCTGGCTGGTTGGTGAGACGACGACCGACGACGGTGAGGCCCGCCTCCAGGCCCTGGTCGATTCCACCGACGGCTTCGAGCTGGCCGAGGTCGATCTCGATCTGCGGGGGGAGGGGACGATCCTGGGCGAACGGCAAAAAGGCCGAAACGACCTGAAGTTGGCCTCTCTGCGGCGCGACCGGGCGGTGGTATCGGAAGCGCGTCGTGCCGCCATCGACGTCGTCGACGCCGACCCGGCGCTCGACGCCCACCCGGGCTTGGCCGCCGAGTTGCAGCTGTTCCTCGACCAGGGTGACGCCGAGTTCCTGCTCAAGAGCTGACCCGAACGACAGCGGCTACAGCTCGTCGTCGGAACTGATCACGATGTCCCAGCGGTCGTGGCAGTCGCGGCATCGATACGGGATCACCGTGCCGTCGGCCACCTCGCCATCCTCGGGATGCCAGCCGAGGGGATAACAGACACCGCCGCAGTCGACACAGATGATCTCGGCATCAGGCAATCGCACGGGATCACTGTACCGGGTTCACCAACCAAGGTTTTGCGGCTCTACGACCCGGTTGTGGGTCGTAGAGCCGCCAAACCTTGTGGCCGGTCGGGCTCCCGGACCCCGTAGGTTGGGATCGATGCGAGTCATCGGAGGCACGGCGAGAGGCCGCAAGCTGAAGGCCCCGCCCGGCACCGGCACCCGGCCGATCACCGACCGGGCCAAAGAGGCGATCTTCAACATGTTGGAGTCGCGCTTCGATCTGGTCGACGCCGTCGTGGCCGATCTCTTTGCCGGCAGTGGTTCATTCGGCATCGAGGCACTCAGCCGGGGCGCTCGCCATGTCACGTTCGTCGAACGAAACCGGGGCGCGGCGAGGGTGCTGTCGGACAACGTCGACCAGCTCGGTTTCCGGGACCGGAGCGAGGTGATCGTCGCTCCCGTCGAAGCCACCGTCCGACGTCTCGATCCGGTCGACATCGTGTTCTGTGATCCGCCCTACGCCGACGACCCGTGGACCGTGCTGCTCGACCGGCTCGACGCGGAGGTGCTCGTCGGGCACGCGGAGACACCGGTGGTGCTCACCGAGCGCTGGGACGAGATCACCCGCCGCTCCTACGGGAGGTCCCGGATAGTAATCGCCCGCCGGGCAACGTGAGCAAAGTCTTCAGCAAATCACCGGTTCTCGACCCGGTTGAAACTAGCGTGGATGGTATGGCAGTGGCGCTCTACCCCGGCTCCTTTGATCCCGTGCACAACGGGCATTTGGCCATCATTGCCGCCGCTTCACCATTGTTCGACTCCGTTGTGGTCGCCGTCGGCTACAACCCGGAGAAAGCAGCGGGCATGTTCGACGGTCCGGAGCGGGCCGACCTGATCGCCGAGAGCCTCATCCCCCTTGATCTGCCGAACGTGCGGGTCGCCACCTTCACCGGCCTGGTGACCACGGCCGCTCGGGACGAGGGCGCCGACTGCCTGGTCAAGGGCCTCCGCAGTGGCACCGACCTCGATGCCGAAATGCTCCAGGCCAACATGAACTACCAGTCGAGCGGCGGGTTGCCGACGGTGTTTCTTCCCGGGATCGGCCCCAGCGCGTTGATCTCATCTCGTTACGTGCGGGAGATCGCTACCGCCGGCGGAGACGTACAGTCAGTAGTACCGGCCGTGGTGCACAAACGCATCATCGGCCTCGGAGGGGCCAACGGGTGACCATATGAACGACCGATACCGAGACGACGACAGATACCGCGACGACTACGACGAAGACGACCGCAACGACTACGAGGCCGACGACGCCGACCGGCGGGGAGCCGACGCCGACTGGTCGGGTCGTGGTGACCTGCCGAACCCCTACGCCGTACCCGAGGTCGAGGATCTGCTCGAGGAGGCCATCGAGATCCTGGCCGAGGCTCGGCCGCTGCCCATGTCGAACACCGTGAAGGTGAACCGCGACGAACTGCTCCATCTCCTCGAACAGGCGCAGGGCCGGTTGCCCGAGGAGTTGCGAGCCGCCCGCTGGCTGCTCAAGGAGCGCGACGATTTCGTGGCCAAGGCCCGTCAGGAACATCAGGACCTGATCGAGGAGGGCAGGGCCCAGGTCGGTCGGATGGTCGAACGCCAGCAGATCGTGAAGGCCGCCGAACAGCGGGCCCGCCAGATCGTGGCCGAAGCGAAGGAGGAGGCCAATACGCTCAAACGCCAGGTCGAAGACTACTGCGACCAGCGCCTCGCCAGTTTCGAGATGATCCTGGACCGCACGTCGACCACGGTACGAAAGGGCAGAGAGCGGCTGATGGCCACGGCCAAGCTGACCACGGAAGAGATTCTCGGTTCCAACGGTTCCCGTGATTCCCATCTCGTCGATCTCACCGACGACGAACGCATTGGCGAGGACTCGGGTAGGGAGCGTTAGTTGACCGGCGGCGGAACGTCAGACAGTTCGAAGAAGATGAACAACACCAACGGGGCGACGGGGCCGCGGCCGGCCAAGCTGCCGGTCAACGTGGCCGATCTGCGCAAGCGGCTCGGTCAGCGGCAGGTCGAGCCGATCGAGCTCGTCCTCGGTCCTCATGAGGTGCTCTCGTCCCGTACGACCGACACGCCGGTCGTCGGCGAGGTCACCATCGAGTCGATCGAGCGGGGGGTCTCCGTGCTCGGTTCGGTCACCTTCGTGTGGGAGGGAGACTGCCGCCGCTGCCTGGAGCCGACCGGCGGTCCGATGACCGTGGAGATCGACGAGATCTTCCAGGTCGACGCCCCGCCCGACTCCGACATCATCGACTTCGACGGCGACCAGATCGACCTGGTCCCGGTCGTCACCGACGCCGTTGTCCTGTCGCTGCCCCTGGCTCCACTGTGCGGCCCGGACTGCGCCGGCCCCGACCCCGATCGCTACCCGACCCTTCCCCATGATGCCGACACCCGGGAACGGGATGACGACGGCGTACCCATTGATCCCCGATGGGATGCGCTGCGGGGCCTCGACCTGGAGGCCGAGTAGCTCCATGGCCGGCGAAGGGGGAGACAGCGGCCCGTGGATTCCTCCGCTGCGCTACCGGGCCCACGCCATGGTCCGCTGGTTCGCCCCGAAGGAGATCCTGCGAGGAGCCTACGGCGAGTTCTTCGGACGGCTCTTCGGGACCTACGCCGACAGCAGGGAAACCCAGGCCGCACTGCGGGAACCGGTGGTCCACCACGCCCAGGGGCCGATCATCGGCGATCGTCTCGGTTGGATCGATCCCGACAACTTCCTCATCTTCTGCAACGACCAGCTTCCGCTGCACTCGACGGGTGACGGGGCGTCGGAGTTGTTCGTCGACTACGTGGCCGACATCGGAGACGGTTTCAGCTCGACGTTCACGATCGCCCGGCAGATGGCGGAGCAGACCACCGTGGTCACCGGCGACGACGGCAAACCGCTGGAGCTGCCGAAAGGACGCCTGATCGTGATGGGCGGCGACGAGGTCTACCCGGCCGCCGGCGCCGAACACTATCGCGACCGCACGATCGGACCGTACCGCACCGCCTTTCCGCCCGAGTCGAGCACCGGGCCCGACGGATCGGATCGCCGGGTCCCGCTGTTCGCCATTCCCGGCAACCACGACTGGTACGACGGGTTGGCGGCCTTCCTCGAACGGTTCACGGTCTTCCAGTCGGGTGACGACACGTCGCGCCGTCGAGGGTGGTCACTGCATCAGACACGGAGTTACTTCGCCGTCCAACTGAACGAGACCTGGTGGCTGTGGGGGATCGACATCGCCCTCAACGCCGACATCGACACACCCCAGATGCAGTACTTCCGTCAGGTGGCGGCCATGATGCCGGCCGAGGCTCGGATCGTGCTCTGCACCGGCAAGCCGGCGTGGTTTCGGCGTGGCGAACGAGGCTGGTTCGAGCAGTGGCTCGAATCGATGCGGGAACGATTCGGTCGCTACGAACCCGATCCGTCCGACGAGTGGAATCGGCTCACCTACTTCCTCGAACGCACGCTCGGCTCGGCCGCACCCGAGGCGGTCCGACTGGTGATGACCGGCGACAAGCACTTCTATGCCCGTCACGAGCCCACAACCGAGCCCGACAAACCGACCGTCGTGGTGGCCGGCGGGGGAGGGGCCTATCTCGCATCAACGCTCGAGGCGCCCCGCAGACTCGATCTGCCGTGGCGGTTCTCGTCGCTCGACAGCACCGACTATGCCGTCGATGCCGAGTGGCCGGATCGGGGCACGTCGCGTCGTACTGGAGTGACGGCGCTCTGGCGGATCCCCTGGGGCAACCCGGAGCTCGGCACCGTGTTCGGGGTCATCTACACGCTGTTCGCCCTGGCGGCGAGGGCGGGCGCCCGGGAGGCGTTCGCCGAGACGGAGGACGTGGCCGAACCGGTCGAGGTTCTGGAACCGTTCATGGCCGGTCCGTTCTGGCATGACCAGTTCCAGGTGCTGTGGGGGGCGATGCACAACATCGGTGCCTGGGCGATCACCGGTCTCATGGCGCTGGCTCTCTTCGCCATGGCCAAGGCCCACCGCCGCAAGTGGTACGTTGCCGTGCCCGCCTCGGCCCTGCACCTATTCTTCCACGGGGTGGCGGTGACCGCATCGGCTGCGCTCGCCGCCCGGCTGACCCGTTCGATTCCCACCGTCGACAGCCCCATCACCCGGATCCTGTGGGCCGACAGCCTGATCGCCGGCTGGCCGACCGCCAGCTTCACCATCCTCACCGGCCTGATCGGTGCCGGTCTCGGGCTGCTGTCATTCGCCCTGTACCTCGTGATCATGCAGTACTTCCGGATCAACCTCAACGAGTTGTTCGTCGGAATGAGGCTGGCCGATCACAAGCACTTCGTGCGACTGAACGTGACCGCCGACCACATCGACGGCCACGTCATCGGCTTCGACGACATTCCGGACCTCAACCTTCGCTGGGACGACGGTCGCCCCGTGGTCGACGGTGACCAGCCGGCTCCGACCCTCGTGGACACGTTCCGGGTCACGGCTCGGCCGACGACGCCGGTGGGCACCGATCAGGCGTGACCGCAGTGCGGTCGTGGTGGAGGAAGGCGCTGAAGTCGGTAGCCTGACTTGTCCTACCAACCGTCGGTTTCGGGGTCCGGGACGACCGTCCCGCCGAGAATGCCGACACGATGATCCCGGATTGCTGTCGTGGCCGTTCCCAAGAAAAAGAAGTCGAAATCGAAGACCCGCAGCCGGCGAGCCGCCGCCTGGAAGCTGTCCGCTCCCGCCCGGAGCACATGCGATCGTTGTGGTGCCACCAAGCTTCCCCATCGCGTCTGTGGCTCCTGCGGCTGGTACAAGGGTCGGCAGGCGATCGAGGTCGAGGCCTAGCGCTCATGCGCTGAGGGCCGGGTGAGCGCCCTCTCAAACCGGGGGATCAGACGTGGCCGGTGATGACACCGACAGCTCGGCGGCAGCAGAACTGACGCACGACCGCCTGCCGGTGGCCGTTGACGCCATGGGAGGCGACTTCGCGCCCGAGGTGGTGGTGGAGGGCGCCCGCCTGGCCGCCGAACGTGACGGTGTTCCCGTCCTCCTGGTCGGCGATCCTGACCGGCTCGGCGGTAGCGACGGCCTCGAGGTCGCTCCGGCGAGCGAGGTCGTGGCGATGGACGCCGACCCCGCGGTGAGTGTACGAAGGCTCAAGGACTCGTCGATCGTACGAGCGGCCGAGGCCGTTCGCGACGGACGGGCTTCATCACTGTTGAGCGCCGGCAACACCGGGGCCGCCATGGCCGCCTCGCTTCTCCGGCTCGGCCGGATCAAGGGTGTCTCACGGCCGGCCATCGCCGTTCCGTTCCCGGTGATCGACTCCACACCGACGACGCTGCTCGACTGCGGCGCGAACCCCGACTGCCAGCCCGAGTGGCTGGTGCAGTTCGCTCGAATGGGCACCGCCTACGCCCGCCAACGATTCGCGATCGAGCGGCCCCGGGTCGGCGTGCTCACGATCGGGGAGGAGGCGGGCAAGGGCAATTCCATGGTCAAGGCCGCCTGTGAGTTGCTGGAGGCACCGGAGTGGGCCGCCCAGTGCAACGCCAACTATGTGGGCAACATCGAGGGTGGCGATCTGATGGCCGGTGTCGCCGATGTCATCGTCTGCGACGGGTTCACCGGTAACGTCACCCTGAAGTCGCTCGAGGGGTTCTACGACATCTTCCGGGGCTCGATCGAGGAGGCCGTCACCCGAAGCGGGGCCTCTGCCGCGGCCATGGTGTCGACCGAACTGGCACCGATCTTCCAGCACTTCAACGCCAAGGCCACCGGCGCGGCGATGCTGCTGGGCACTCGTGGTGTCACGTTGATTTCGCACGGATCGTCGTCGGCCGACACGATCGCCAACGCCATCAGAACAGCCGACGAGATGGCCGGGAGCGACGTGCTCGGCCGGATTCGAGAGGCTGTGGAAATCCCCGGCTGACACGCGTGCTGTCCAACGGAACAACACCGTTCTCCGGAACGAACATGGGGGAGGCCAGGCGAAAGTAGTGTCGATTCGCCGGTTTTGGCCCGTGGTTGCGGTCCCTATGGTGCGTCAACCGTAGGTTGGCTTTGCTACGCTGTCACCCGTTGACAACCGCTCGGGCGTCACGTGGAGGGAGCAGTTCCGAAGCCGCGAAGCCTGATGCGACATCGTCCCCGACCTACCAAGGGCGTTCTCGTGGCGCCGATCCTTCCGGGGATTGTCGTCGGTCGGTGTTTGTCGCAGTTGTGATCGAAAGGACCGATCGAGTGCCAGCCGAGACCCACATGGAGCAGCCGCCAATGACCCGCGACCAGATTTTCGAACTCGTCCGCGACCGCCTGGCTGACATTCTCGAAATCGAGCCCGGTCAGATCCGGGAAGGCGATTCGTTCGCCGATGACCTGGACGCCGATTCCTTGGCCCTGATCGAGCTCGTCGAGGCCCTCGAAGAGGAACTCGGTGAGCGGACGGTCGGTTTCCGCATCGAGGACGAGGATCTCCAGGATTTGAAGAGTGTTCGGGATGCCGTCGACTACGTCGACAGCAAGGTGGGAGCCGCGTCCTGATCGATATCGAGCAAGACCTGGTTGATTTCTGCCGACGCCTTGGCCACACCTTTCATGACCAGGGTCTTCTGACTCGTGCCCTGACACACCGTAGTTACTGCGCCGAGAACATCGACAACGTGTCGAACGAGCGCCTGGAGTTCCTCGGTGACTCGGTGCTCGGTCTCGTCGTCACGAACCACATCTTCCTGAAGTATCCCCATCTGCCGGAGGGCCAGCTGGCGAAACTGCGGGCGTCGGTGGTCAACACCGTCACGCTGGCCGAGCTGGCGTCGGAGCTCGATCTCGGCACGCTGCTCAGGTTGGGCAAGGGTGAGGACCAGTCGGGAGGCCGGGAGAAGGAGTCGATTCTGGCCGACGCACTCGAGGCCGTTCTCGGGGCGGTGTATGTCGACGGGGGCTGGGATGCGGCCGAGCAGGTCATCCTCGCACTGACCCACGACGCGATCCTGGAAGCGGCGGAGCAACCCGGCGGTCGTGATTACAAGACCCAGTTGCAGGAGCTCACCGCTCGACTGGCGCTCGGCACGCCGGTCTACGAGATCTCGGGCTCCGGCCCGGACCACGACAAGCGGTTCACCGCAGTCACCATCATCGACGGCATCCCCCGTGGGCGGGGGGCGGGAACGTCAAAGAAACGGGCCGAGCAGGTAGCCGCCCGTTCCGCCTATGCGGCGGTAGTCGCCCTGTCGGGCATCGGAGAGGAACTTACGTGATCAACCTTGAGTTGCCGGAGATCGAAACACTCCGGCGTGATCTGGAGCGCGACATCGTCGGGCGCAAGATCAAGAGTGCCGAGGCGCTGGTGCTGAAGTCGCTGGTCGGCATCAAGACGAAGAAGGACTTCGACAAGAATCTCGTCGGGGCGAAGGTGGAGGCGGTCGGGCGCAGCGGTCTCGCCATCATCATCACCCTCGACAACGAGTACAACATCGTCGTGCAGCTGGGCGAGAACGGCCGCCTGGAGAAGCAGCCGACCAGGAAGGACACCGCCTCCGACATCGTGGCCGTGATCACCTTCACCCAGGGCGGCGACCTCCGCATCGCCGACAAGAAGGGCTCGAGTTCCATCCACGTCGTTCACGACGACGGCGTCGAGGACGCACTTCCCCCGCCGACCGAACGCGGGCTCGACCTGCTGGAGAGTCCACTGTCGTGGGTGGAGTTCGGCCGGCTCGTGGTCAATCATGACACCCCGCTCAAGCTGCTGTTGACCGATCCGTCGGTTTTCGTCGGCATCGGTGATGTCTATTCCAACGAGATCCTGTTCGACGCCGGCCTCCGTCACGACCGGTCGAGTTCGAGCCTGTCGACCCAGGAGATCCGCCGGCTGTACCGCTCGGTGGTCGGCATCATGCACGATGCCATCAAGTACCGGGGCACCTCGCTCGAGGACCGGCCGTTCCTCGATCTCCACGGCGAACCGGGGGAGTACGCCGATCACCTGGCGGTGTTCGGCAAGACGGGTGAGCTGAGCCCGCGGTCACGGGACCCGATCAAGAAGACGAGCTTCAAACACCAGGTCGTCTACTACTGCGACACCCAGGTCTGACCCCTCCCGGGACTTCGGCCCGACCGGCCCAAATCAGCCTGACCGGCCCAAATTCTCAAACCAGGTGACACTGGTTGTCACCTGGTTTGCTCAGAACGGGGTTTGTAGGCGACGCTGTCGATCTCGACGGCGGCCCCCAGCGCCAGATCGGCCCGGCCGACCGTGATGCGGGCCGGTGGGTCGTCGCCTATCACGTCCATCCAGGCTTCGTTCATCGCCGCGAAGTCGCCCATGTCGTGGAGATAGACGTTGGCTTTGACGAGGTCGTCGAGCGCCGCGCCACACGCCGCGAGGATGGTTTCGATGTTGCGGAGTGTCTGAACGGTCTCGGGGCCGATGCCTCCGCCCACCAACTCCATGGAATCGGGCTTCGCTCCGAGCATGCCGGAAACGTGAATGAAGTCGCCGGCGATCACGGCGTGACAGAACGCCGGTAATCGGGCCACCCCGGGAACAATGACCTTCGTTGCTGCGCCCATCTGCATGATCCTCTCGATCGACTCCTCCAAGTGTGGTCGATCATGCTTCGAGCAGGCGAGGCGGCGCGTAATCGACGGCTCGCCACGCCAGCCAGCCTCCGATCGTCAACACGACGGTGCCCAGGATCTCCAGGATCACCGCAAACCAGGTGAAGGCATCGATCCCCGGCTCCCAGAGCGAGTCGCTGACCGGACCGAAATCAGGGGCGAGATGAGCCACCGCAATGCCGATCGTGGCCGGGACGCCGATGGCGATGGCTGCGACGGGGGCAAGCGGATGGCGTTTCCAGAGCAGCCAGACGAAGCCGACGGTCAAAAGGATCTGGAGGTTCCCGAGCGCTTGGACGGCGACCGGTACCGCGAAGATTCCCCGCCGGAGGTGGTCGCCGGTGTGAACGGCCCAGGCGATGAGGTAGAAGGCTGAGGCGAAGTAAAAGATGCGGGTAGGCATGAGCGCGCGCTCCTCAGTGTCGGTCGTTGCGGCTAGAGCGTTCGCTCTAGAACGATTGCTCTAGATGCTAGTAGAACGATTGCTCTAGAATCAACCCGATGGCCGACGACACCCGCACCCGTCTCATCACCGCCACGAGCGAGCTGTTCCGCCGCTACGGCTACAACGGCACATCGCTCAAACAGGTGACCGAGGCGGCCGACGCACCGATGGGATCTCTGTACCACCACTTTCCCGGCGGAAAGAGCGAGCTGACCGGTCAAGTACTCACGGTCACGGGGGCCGCCTATCAGCAGCTGTTCGAGCTGATCTGGGACTCCCAACCCGACCCCGGGTCGGCCATCGAGGCGTTCTTCGACGCCGCGGCCGAGGTCCTGGAGGAGTCCGACTTCATCGATCCCTGCCCCATCGGCGGCGTGGCTCGGGAGGTGGCGAACAGCGACGAGACGTTGCGGCGAACGGCCGACGCCGTGTTCACCGGCTGGATCGGCTCGGCCACCGAACGCCTCGTCGCCGCCGGCCTCGACGGCGAGGGTGCCGAGGCACTGGCTGTGTCACTCGTCGCGGCCATCGAGGGCGGTTTTCTCTACGCCCGTACTGCCCGCAACGGTGATCGGCTCCGGACCATCGGCCGCCAGCAACGCCTCCTCGTCGAGCACGCCGTCAGTTGTGCTCAGGCCCACACCGGGTAGACACCTCGCGGCACGGACAGGACTGACGTTGGCGCCGCGGCCATCGCGCAAATCCTCCGTTGGATGCTCTAGAGATCAATGATGCCCTCAGACTCCGAGTTCGAGCAGTTCGTCGCCGACGTGGAGCCTCGGTTGCGGCGGGCCATGATCGTAGGCTTCGGGCCCGATCTCGGCCGTCAGTCGGCACTCGAAGCTCTGAGTTGGGCCTGGGAGAACTGGGATCGAGTACAGGCCATGGACAACCCGGCCGGTTATCTCTATCGAGTGGCGACGACCAGGGCATTGCGAGCCCGGCCCCGTGATCTGCCGATGTCCGGTCCGGCCATCGAGTTGACGCCGGATGTCTCCACGGTCGACGGGGAGTGGTTCGAGCCAGGGCTTCTCGATGCTCTCGACACGCTCAGCGACGTTCAGCGGTCCGCCGTCGTTCTCGTTCACGGCTACGGCTACACGTTGCGGGAAGCGGCTGAGATCCTCGAAGTGGCGTCATCAACGGTGTACAAGAACTGCGAACGGGCGATGGCCCGCCTTCGCCAAAAGCTGGAGCCTGCCAATGCCGACCCGAACTGAACACCTGCTGCGGAGCCATGCCGACCACCTCGATGCCGCCGCGCCGCCTATCTCGCTCGACGAGATTCTGGGCGGCGCGAACGTCGCTGCGCCCGATGGCGCGGTCGACAGCGTCGGTCGCTGGGGCCGATCTCGACTGGCGCTGGTTGCCGCCTCCGTGGTCGTCGCGATCGGCCTCACTCTTGCGCTGACCAGGGCAGCGGGGCCGGCCCAGTTCGACGCGGCGGCCGTGCCCCCTCTCCCCGACGATCTGCCGACGACGGGGATCGCGCTGATGCCCGAGGAGCAGCTGACGCTGGCAATGGCGACTGACGTCATTCTTGGTGAGTGCATGAGCGAGGCCGGCTTCGACTATGTCGCCCCGACGACCGACGAACTCATCGCGGTCCACGGACAGTGGAACCCCCACCCGGTGCTTGGGATCCGGCGTCGAGGCGCAGCCGAACGACTGGGCTATCAGCTCAGTGATGTCGGTGGTCTCGGGACGGCGGCCCAGGCGGCGGCGTTCAGGAACATGACCGAGGAGGAGCGCTCGGCGTACGTCGATGCGCTCACCAACAACGACGATTCGCAAGGAATCGAGATCATCGGACCCGACGGCCAACCAACCGGCGTGAGTCGGCCGGACGAGACCGGAACCTGCTGGGGCGTCGTGAGTGAAGCCACCCCGCACCCAGACCACGAGATCTACGCATACCAGTCGGTGATCGGTGGTGAGTCGCTCCTGTTGTCCGACACGGTTCTCGCCGAACCTCGGGTGGCCGAGTCGCTGAGCGAATGGCGAAGGTGCGTGGTGGATGCAGTCACGGCCAGCCGGAGAGCCGAATCGCTTCCGGCCAACACCGAGAGCATGACGCCGGACTCCCTGGCCCGCACCTTCGCCTCGTTCGAGGACGTGCAGGACGGGCTGCCTTCGCCAACCGCCGATGAGGTGGCGGTCGCCGTGGCCGATGTGGAGTGCCAGCGGACAACCGAACTCCAGAGGGTCTGGGCCGAGGTCCAAGCCGACGTGCACCGGTGGCAGCTCGGAGAGGACGTCCGATACTACGACGATCTCACGGCGATGCTGCGGGAGAACGTGCTCTGGGCAACGGACTTGTTGGCCGATCGTGGGATCGTTCCACCACCGCTCGATTGAGCGGAACATGGTTCCGAAGGGCTGGACCGGTCAGGCGCGATGGATCCGGAGGAACTGTTCGACGTTGAACAACTTGAGGAGACGCTGCTCGCTCGGCGGGAGCTGGTCGGCCACCTCGGCCGCAGTCAGGATCTCGGGTCGGTCGACCGCCACCGTCTCTCCCTCCGCGGTGATCACCGCCCGCCCGGCAGCGAGCACGTTCTGCACCCAGTCGGCTCGGGTGCCGTAGGGGAGCGTGATCAGGAAGCCGTCGGCCACCGCCTGGGTGCCGACCGGGGTGCGATACGTGGTGCCCGACCTCCGCCCGACGTGTTCGATGATCGAGGCGTAGACCCCCGGCGTGCCCGCCGTCTCCATCTGCTTCGGATTCGAGACGGCCTTGTTGAAGCGCCGGACCGCGTCGATCACCGGCGGTGACTTCCGCCGCATTCCGATGAGAAAGACGGCAACGACCCCGAGGATCGCCGCCAGGACGGTTAGTACGACGTTCCGAACGGATCGAGCCATCTCCGAAGTTTCGCACAACCACCCAGTCGGCGTCGCTCGCTTCTTCCTCTCCTCACCGACGCTCCACGTCGAACAACGCGCGGAGACGGGCGATTCTGCCCGATCTCGCGCGTAACCCCACCCGGAGAGCGGGCCCGAAGAGAAACCCACCAACCGCCACCAAGGACCGTCGCCGATGTAGGATCGGTGCTGAGTTGTGATCTTCCAGCGGGCCTTTGCGTTGAGTCGGGCAGTCGTCAACGCGTGCCGAGTTCCACGAAAGGTGGAGTGTGTTTCTCAAAGCGCTGACCATCAAGGGCTTCAAGTCGTTCGCCGAGTCGGCCGACCTCGAGCTCGAGCCGGGCATCACCGTCGTCGTCGGGCCGAACGGCTCGGGAAAGTCGAACGTGGTCGACGCCATGGCCTGGGTGCTCGGGGCCCAGGCCCCCTCGGCGGTGCGGTCCCAGAAGATGGAGGACGTGATCTTCGCCGGCACCGCCACGAAGAAGCCGTTGGGCCGGGCCGAGGTCTCCTTGGTCATCGACAACTCGGACGGCGTCTTGCCCATCGAGTTCAGCGAGGTGATGATCACCCGCACCCTGTTCCGCAGCGGCGAGTCCGACTACGCCATCAACGGTGTCTCGTGCCGACTGCTCGACATCCAGGATCTTCTCTCCGACTCCGGTGTCGGCCGCCAACAGCACATCATCGTGTCCCAGGGCCGCATCGACGATGTGCTCAACGCCCGTCCCGAGGACCGGCGAGGCATCATCGAGGAGGCCGCCGGTGTTCTCAAGTACCGCAAACGGCGGGAGCGGGCCGAACGGCGGTTGACCGCAACCGGCGAGAACCTCAGCAGGCTGCAGGACCTCCTGCGCGAAGTTCGGCGCCAGATCCGCCCGCTCGAACGCCAGGCCGAAGCAGCCCGGCGCCACGGGGCGCTCGTCGAGGAGGTGACCACCCTCAAGATCCATCTCTCCGGCCGGGAGCTCAAGGCGCTGATTGGGCAGCTGGAGACCGGGCGGCGGATGCGGATGGAGTTCGACGAGCGGGAGAGCAGGCTCACGTCTGATCTGGCGAGCCTCGACGCCAAGGTGCTGTCGGGCGAGGCCGAGCTGGCCGCGCTCGGCGCATCCGACATCGGTGACGTGCTCAGTCGGGCCTCCAGCCTGGCCGAGCGGGTGAAAGGCCAGCGCAACGTGGTGGCCGAGCGTCGGATGCGGCTCGACGGCGAACTGCAGGCCGCGGTCGACGACGGCCTGGTTGCCAACCTCGAAGCCGAGGCGGCCCGGCTGGCGGCCGAGATCGCGGTGGCATCGGCCGAGATCGACGCCCTGCAACCCGAGTTCGCCGACCTACTGGTCTCGGAGGAGAAACTCACCCACGAGCAGCTCACGTTCGACACCGAATGGGGGGATTCGATGTCTCCCGCCCCGAACCGGGCGGCCGAGGTCCGCACGAAGATCGATTCGCTGACCCAGGCGTCGGATCGCAACGAACAGGAGCTGGCCCGCCTTGGCCAGCGGGTCACGGCTCTCGAACAGCGTCGAGACGAGACGGCTCGAGTTCGCACGGCGGCCGCCGAAACCATCGACCACAACGAACAACTCGTGTCCGATCTCGTCGAGCGCCTGGCCGACGTCCACCGGCTGCGGGAAGCGGCCGAGGAGACGCTGGCCGAGCGCGTCGAGGCGCAGCGCCTGGCCGACGGCGAGGCCGGCCGCTGGCAGGCCCGGGCCGAGGCCCTGGAACAGGCGCTCGACTCGGCCCGCATCAGGGCCGGCGCCGACGCACTCCGGGAGGCCGACGGGGTGCTCGGCACACTGCTCGACCTCGTCGCCATCGAACCCGGCTGGGAGCTGGCCGTCGAGGCGGCGATCGGCGACGCCCTGCTCGGCGTGGTCGTCGACGGTAGCCGCAACGCCGAAGCCGCCCTGGCGCTGCTCGACGACAACGAGCTGGCCGGAGGCGTTCTGGCGATCGACAGCGTTCGTGGCGCCGCCGAAGGAGCGATGTCGATGCCGAGCGGGGCGGTTTCCCCGCCGCCGCCCGGGCGGGCGCTACGGCCGATGGTCCGGCCCCTGCGAGAAGACGTCGGTCCGCTGCTCGACGTGCTGCTGCGTGATGTCGTCATCCTCGATCGGGGCTGGCGTCCTGCGCTCACCACCATCCTCGACCACCCGGACCACACCTTCGTCACCTCGGCCGGCGATCGTTTCAGTCCCCGCGGCTGGCGCCTGCGTCAAGCGCAGTCCGGCGCCACCGGCGCCGCCCTCGACGAGGCCCGGATGAAGGAGAAGGACGCCGCTGAGGAGGCGACCCGCGCGGCCGAAGCGGTGGTCTCGGCCCGTGGCGAACTGGCCGTTCATCAGCGGGAGCACACTCAGTTGTCCGAGGAGCTCGGCCGCTGCCGCTTCGAGATCGAACGGGCGGTCGTGGCCCGGGACCGCAGCGCCGCGGAGCTGGAGCAGCTGGAGGCCGACCGGGCCCAGATCGTCAAGGAGCGGTCCGCGGTGTTCACCCGCAAACAGGACGACGCCGCCCAGCTGCGCCGCTTGATGACCGAGCTGCCGGCGCTGGAGAACGAGGAGAGTGAACACCGGAGCCGGGCCGAGGCCCTGGCCAACTCCCGCACCACACTCGAGGAGCGGTCGAAAGCGGTCGCCACCAAGCGCACCGAGCTCGAGGTTCGGGTCGCCGCCATCGAGGAGCGCCGCGAGCTGCTCGTCGGCCGCCAGTCGGAGACCGAGCAGCGCCTGGCTCGGCTCGTCAACGAACGGGAGCAGGCTCGCGTGCGCCGGGTGCAGATCGAGGCGTCGATCGAGGCCGTTGGTGCGCTCGACCAACAGCTCGTCGAACGTCGCCGGGTGCTCGACCGCTGGCTCGATCTGCTGCGCACCGAGCAGCGGGCCCAGTCGGAGCACGCCCGGCAGGTGTCGGCCGAGCTGAGTCAGCGGCGGGGTGATCGATCGGCGGCCGAGAAGGAGCTGGTCGAGGTTCGCGAGCGTCGAGGCAGGCTCGACCTGAGCGACACGGAGTACCGGGTGAAGCTGGAGGCGCTGACCGAGGCGTTGCGTCGTGAACTCGACACCGACCCCGAGATCGCCATGACCACGCCGTGTCCCGAGATCGAGGGTGATGTCGCTCCCGAAGCCCGGGTGCGGGAACTCGAACGCGAGCTGAAGATCATGGGCGCGATCAACCCGCTGGCGCTCGAGGAGTTCGAGGAGTTGAAGGCCCGCCACGAGTTCCTCGACGGGCAGATCAACGACGTGAAGACGGCCCGACGAGACCTGCACAAACTGATCCGATCGATCGACGACGAGATCGTGGGGGTCTTCGCCGCCGCCTTCGCCGACGTCTCCGAAAACTTCCAGCATCTGATCACCACGCTGTTCCCTGGCGGTAAGGGCGCCCTCAAGCTGACCAACGCCGATGACCTGCTGAACTGCGGTATCGAGATCGAGGCCAAACCGTCGGGCAAGAACGTGAAGAAGCTGTCGCTGCTGTCGGGTGGTGAGCGGTCGCTCGTGGCCCTGGCGTTCCTGTTCGCGGTGTTCCGCAGCCGGCCGTCGCCGTTCTATGTGATGGACGAGGTCGAGGCTGCGCTCGACGACGTCAACCTCTCGCGGTTCCTGGCCCTGGTCGAGGAGTTCCGGTCCGACGCCCAGCTCATCATCGTCAGCCACCAGAAGCGCACGATGGAGGCGGCCGACGTGCTCTACGGCGTCAGCATGAAACCCGGCGGCTCCTCGAAGGTGGTGACCGAGAAGGTCAACGACGGCAACATCGACCGCCTGGCCCGCCGAGCGCAGGAGACCGACGAGGGCTCCAACGCCGCCTGAGGCTCGCCGGCTGGATGGCTCGCCTGGCCGGCCGTTACTCTCGGGATCGTGAACGAGCCGTCCGAACCGATGACCGAATCGATGCGCGAGGTCATGAGCCTCGACGGCGATGTCGACAAGTTGACCGCGTTCTACGCCGATTGGGCGTCGTACTACGATGCCGACGTCGCCGACCACGACTACGGGCTGCCCGAGATGATGCTGGCCGCAGTGCGGGCCGCCGCCGACCACGACCAGGCCGCCGCCAGCTACCTGGACCGATCGGTCGCCGTGCTCGACGCCGGCTGCGGCACGGGCCTGGTCGGCAAGGTGATGCACGACGCCGGCTACACGCGCCTCGCCGGTGTCGACCTGTCACACGAGATGGTCGAACGGGCCCGGGAGCGGGGCATCTACACCCGGCTGGAAGGTGGTGTCGATCTGTCGGCCCCCGTTCCCGATCACCTGAAGCGCCAGGCCACGATCGTGCTCGTCGGCGGGGTGTTCACCGTTGGCCACGTGCCGCCGGAAGCGCTGGCCGTAGTGGCCGAATTGGCCGAACCCGATGGGCTGCTCGTCGTCAGTACCCGCCAGGCCTATCAGGCCGGCACCGACTTCGTCGCCGTGCAGCAGTCGATGGTCGACGAAGGCACCCTCGAAGTCCTGGCCCATCTGCCCGACGCCCCGTACACGATGGATTCCACCGGTGACTACTGGGCCTGGCGGGTGACCCCCACAACCGACGTCTGAACCGAAAGGCGCGCTCGGCGCGGCTTACGGTTCAGACCTCAGACTCAGGGCAGACGCTGGAACCAGACCAGGCTGAAGGCCGCGGCCAGCGCCAGCAGGGCGATACCGAAGCCGACGAACCAGTCGGTGATCTCCCGGTCGACCAGCTCGTAGCCGATGGCCGACCCGATGTCGTTGTAGACGGCCTCCAATTCGTCGAGCGACGATGCCGTGAAGAACGCGCCGTTGGTGCGATCGGCGATCACCCGGAGATTGTCCTCCATGACCGGCACCGGGATCTCCTGGCGTTCGACCACGGCGGTGGCGGGATCGTCGTAGGTGATCGTTCCCCGGCTGGTACCGAACGCGATCGTGGACACCGGCACGTCGGCAGCGATCGCTGCGTCCGCCGCCTCCGAGTCGGGACGACCGACGGTGGTCTGGCCGTCGGACAGCAGCACGATGCGGGCCGGAGGGGGTTCGCCTGCACCATCGGCGGGAGCGTTGAGCAGTGCGCCCAGCGAGGTGAAAATCGCCTCGCCGATGGCCGTGGACTCGGCCAGCCTCAGGTTGTTGATCGCATTGTGGGCCGGGAGGCGGTCGATCGTCGGGCTCACCAGCACCGACGCCGTCCCGGCGAACGACACGATGCCCACGTTGAGTGTGGGCGGGAGCTCGTCGATGAATCGGCTCGCCGCCACCTGGGCCGCCGACAGGCGGTCGGGTTCAACGTCGGTGGCCTGCATCGACAGCGACACGTCGATGGCGACGATCACGGTGGCCCGCTCTCGGGGAACTCGCACCTGGCGGGCCGGTTGGGCGAATCCGGTAACCAACACGACCAGCGCGGCCACGAACACGATGGGCGGAACGTGTCGCCGGAATCCCGGGCCTTCCGACGCCAGGGAGTCGAACAGCTCCGGCGACGCGAACCGTAGCGAATAGACCTTCCGTCGTCGCTGAACCAGCACGTAGGCCACGATCAGGGCCACGACGAGACCGAGAAGCCAGAGCCGTTCGGGTGAGAGGAACGTCAACGTCGGTGGCCTCCGGAAGCGGCCCGGTGGGCGAGGAGCATGCGGCGCTTCTGGATGAAGGCGACCAGGTCGTCGAGCCACTCCCGGTCGGTCGACAGGCGCAGGTGGTCGATACCGGCCTCGGTGAACGAGGCCTCCAGCAGCCGCTGGCGGGAATCGATGGCCCGGGCGTAGGTCTCACGAACCGACGCCCGGTCGGTGGCGAGTTCCCGGAGCGCGCCGGTGGCCGGATCCCTCACCGTGACCACACCGACGTCGGGAAGCTCGAGCTCACGGGGGTCGGTGACCTGGACCGCCAGCACATCATGGCGTCGGGCGGTGATCGCCATCGGCTCCTGCCAACCCGGGGTCACGGCGAAGTCGGAGATGACGGTGACCAGTCCCCGACGCCGGGCCACACCGGCCAGCCGGGCCAGCGCTTCGCCGAGGTCGGTGACCCCGCTGTTGTCCTCATGCGGAGTGGAGGCCAGGTCGTGGAGGATCCGGAGCAGGTGCTTTCGGGATCCGCGGGCGCCGACGACCGTAGGCTCGCCACGACCGGCGAGGACCGCTCCGAGCTGATTGCCGTCACGGGCGGTGAGGAAGCCGACGGCGGCCGCCGCCGCCAGTGCGAGATCCCGCTTCTCGCAGTTGACGGTGCCGAAGTCCATACGAGACGAACGGTCGACGACCAACCAGGTCTGGAGTTCCCGCTCGGCGATCGTCTGCCGGATGTAGGGCTCCTGCAATCGGGCGGTCACGTTCCAGTCGATTCGACGTACGTCGTCGCCGGGGGCATAGCGGCGGGTTTCCCCCAGCTCCGAGCCGTGACCGGGAACGAGGCCACGATGGTCGCCATGGAGCAGACCGTCGAGCCGTCTCGTCACCTCGAGTTCGAGGCGGCGCAGGAGTTCCCTCGTCGACGGTTCGATCACCGTGAGCGGATCGGCGTTCATGGGGTTCGCCACGGGCCGGTCTACTGCGGAGTCTGGTCGGTCCGTCGAGGTTCTGGACCGACGGGTGCGGCGGGAACGACGGTGAGGATCCGGTTGACGACGTCGTCGGCCGACAGGCCCTTGGCCAGGGCCTCGTAGGTGAGCATCAGCCGGTGGCGGAACACGTCGCGGGTCACGTCGAACACGTCCTGGGGCACCACGTAGTCACGCCCCCGCATCAGGGCGAGCGCCCGGCCGGCGGCCACAAGCCCGAGCGTGGCCCGGGGACTGACGCCGAACTCGATCATCGGTTGCAGCTCCGGCAGGCCTCGCAGGCCCGGCTCTCGGGTGGCCATGACCAGGTCGACGGCGTACTGACTGACCGATGTGTCGACGTAGATCCGGTCGGTCACGAGTTGGAGATCCTCGAGCGCGGTCAGATCCATCACCTGTGAGGCCTCGGGCATCGTCGTTCCGACCCGGCGAACGATCTCCATCTCCTCGCCAGGGGTCGGATAGTCGACGACGACCTTCATCAGGAAGCGGTCACGCTGGGCCTCGGGCAGGGTGTAGACCCCCTCGGACTCGACTGGATTCTGCGTGGCCAGAACGAGGAACGGGGAGGGGAGCGGGCGGGTGGTCCCGCCGATCGACACCTGCCGTTCCGCCATCACCTCGAGCAGTGCGGACTGCACCTTGGCCGGCGCCCGGTTGATCTCGTCGGTGAGCACGAGGTTGGCGAAAACCGGACCCCACTCGATGTCGAACTTCTCGGCGCCGGCACGCCAGATCCGCGTGCCGATCAGATCCGAGGGCAGAAGGTCGGGGGTGAACTGCAAACGCACGAAGCTGCCGCCGATGGTGTCGGCCATGGTGGAGACGGCGAGCGTCTTGGCCAGGCCCGGGAGGCCCTCCAGCAGCACGTGGCCGCGGGCCAGGAGGGCGACCAACAGCCGTTCGATCATGTGATCCTGCCCGACGATGACCTTCTTGATCTCGTACTGGACCCCTTCGAGCGCCCTCGCCGCGTCACCGGCCGAGACCGGCGGCGGTTGGTGGGATTCGTCGTGTGGTTCGGCGTGGTCGGTCATTCGTGCGGTTCCTTTGCCCCGGGATCCCTGTCGGCCAGGACGCCATCATTCTCAAATCGGCTGAAAACCCAGGTAAACCGTGGCGTGGTGGCGGTGGTTGGCAGGGGGCGAATCAGCCCTTGACCCTTAGCGTGTAGGCATGCGTCTCTTGGTTGTCGATGACGAGGAGGATCTGGCCACGGCTGTGGCCGAAGCCCTTCGTAGGGAAGGATACGCGGTCGATGTGGCCCTCACCGGTCAGGACGCCCTCGATCGCCTCATCGTCAATCCCTACGATCTCGTTCTGCTCGACCTGACCCTGCCCGATATCGACGGGATCGAGGTCTGCCGGCTCATCCGCACCGACGCCATGTTCGACCCCAGCACCCGGGTGTTGATGATCACCGCCCGCGATTCGGTGGCCGACCGGGTCACCGGCCTCGACGAGGGCGCGGACGACTATCTGGTCAAACCTTTTGCTTTACCGGAGCTTTCGGCTCGGGTTCGTACGTTGTTGAGAAGGGAAACGACTGGCGGTGATGCCGTATTGCTCGCCGGAGAGCTCGCCCTGGATACGGCCCGCCAGCTCGTTTCCTGGAATGGCCGCCTCATCGAACTGACGACGAAGGAATTCTCGCTCTTGCGTTACTTCATGTCCCACCAAGGAGAGGTTCTCTCCCAGGAGCGACTACTGGAGCATGTTTGGGACGAGATGCTCGATCCGTTCACAAACACGGCGAGGGTCACGGTCGGCACCCTGCGCCGGAAACTTGCCGCCGCAACCGACGAGAACTTCATCGAGACCGTCATCGGTTCCGGGTATCGGTTCGTGGCCCCCGGTTCGGACCACGATCCGGACGAGGAGCCGTAGCCATGTCGGCCGTCATCTCGCGGGTCCATGCGCCGCGCTTCACGCAATCGATCAAGTTCCGGCTGGCCGCCACCTATGCGGCCACGGTCTACGCCGTCGGTTCGCTCCTCATCGGTGGCATGTACCTGTGGCAGGTCAACCAACTCGATAACCCACAGCTGATGGCCGAGCGGGGGTGGATCCGGGACAACCGAACCGGTCAGATCTACGAGATCTCGGGTTTGACGCGCGACGCGGCCCAGCGCTACCTGCTCGAGGTGTTCGAGCTCAACGTGAACCTGGCCACGATTGAAAGCCTGAAGCGGGCCTCGCTCGTCGGCCTGTTGTTGTTGGTGCTCGTGTCGTTCATCATCGGCTGGGTCCTGGCCACCGTCACACTGCGGCCGATCAACCGTATGACCGCGGTGGCCCAGGAGATCAGCGGCTCCGACCTTTCGCGCCGGATCGCGCTGCGCGGCGGCGCCGACGACGAGCTGCGCCGCCTGGCCGACACGTTCGACGCCATGCTCGACCGGCTCCAGAACGCCTTCGAGGACCAGCGGCGCTTCGTGCAGGACGCGTCACACGAGCTGCGGAATCCCCTGGCGGTGGCCCGGACGAACCTGGAACTGGCCCTCTCCAATCCCGACGCCGGACCCGACGAGCTACGCCGCTCGGTTGAGATCGCCCACCGGTCAACCGGCCGCATGAGCGATCTGGTCGACGACCTGCTCGTCCAGGCCCGCAGCGGTGTGCCCCACATCGAGCAGGTCGACGTCGATCTGGCCTCGGTGGCCGACGACGTCCGGCAACAGTTCCTCGGCCCGGCCAGGGAGCGATCGATAGCCATCGAGTTGCGCACGGTCGATGGCGCCGTGGTACGGGGTGACGAGCGGTCGCTGAACCGTGCCGTCACCAATCTCGTCTCCAACGCACTTCGATTCGCCCCCGCCCACAGCGCCATCGACATCGCCGTGGTCTCGACCGACGACGGCTTCGTCGAGCTGTCGGTCGCCGACCGCGGCCCCGGCTTGTCGAGCGAGGACCAGCGACAGGTCTTCACCCGGTTCTGGCGGGGTCGCAACGCCGGTACCGGTTCAGGGCTCGGACTGAGCATCGTCAAACAGGTGGTGGAGCGCCACAGCGGCACGGTCGGAGTCACATCCGAGCCCAACGAAGGCTCCGTCTTCGTGATCCGGCTGCCCCGGTCGACTACAGCTGTGCGCACCTCGGTCGATGGGGAATCCCATGATCCCGACCATGACCAGCCGGCATCCGCATCGACAGGCGGCGGCGAGACCGTGATCGGTGGCAGCGACGACGGCCGCCCGTCTGGGTCATCGCCGGCCGGTGAAACTACTGTTGAGGAAGCGGGCGCAGCCACCGATGCGGAGGCGCCGGCGCCGGCACGAGGAGGCCAGCAGTGAGTTCCGAATTCGAGCGAAGCGGGGAGAGCGACCCGACGACGCCGATGTTCGAAGGGTTGCTTCCCCAGCCGACCGAGGAGATGCCCCGTCCATCGTGGGACTCGAACGCTTCGATCGCCCCGCCGCCCGCCCCGATGACGACGGCCGACGATGTGAACGCTCCGCCACCCACACCACTCTCCGCTCCCGCCTCGGTGAGCGCGCCGGCACCACCTCCGCCGGTCGACACGCCGAATAGGGAGCCGGCCACAGGCAACCCGCAAACCGCCTTTCAGGCCGCCACGATGGAATCGCCGGCGCCCCGCCCGCCACAGCCCGGCCCCCCGCGGGGTGGTCCGACCGTGCCGAACTATGCGGCCCCGGGGGCACCGATTCCTCCGCCCGTACCGGTCGAGTCGCTGGTCAAGAAGGGTTTCACGCCGTCACGTCCCCCGGAGCCACCCGACGGTCCGGGCAAGCGAGCCGGAGGGGGAAGCCGCCTCAGTCGCTGGGGTTGGCGTTCACTCGTGGCGTTTCTCGCCGGTGGTCTGATCGCCGCAGCCGGTTTCGCCGCCGGCGAGATCAACGATCCCGAGGTCGTGGCCCCGGCGACCGGCCCGACACCGACATCCATCGTCGTTCGCGACGCCGACAACCCGATTGAGGCGGTCGACGAACCGGCCTCATTGGTCGCCGAACTCCTCGGGCCGTCGGTCGTTCGGATCGAAACCGACTTCGGCCTCGGATCCGGCGTGATCTATCGCGACGGATACATCCTCACCAACAATCACGTGATCGAGGACGCCGAGAGGCTCAACGTCCAGTTGTCCACCGGCGAGAACTTCGACGCCGAGCTCGTCGGATCCGATGCCAGCAAGGATCTTGCGGTCCTGTCGGTCGGGGAGCGTGACCTGCCGGTGGCCCAGCTCGCCCTCGACACCGAGGTTCGGGTGGGGCAGACGGCGATCGCCATCGGCTCGCCGTTCAACCTGCAGCAGACCGTGACCGCCGGCATCGTCTCGGCCGTCAACCGACCAGTGCCGAGCCGAACGCCCCAGGTGTATGTGGCCATGATCCAGACCGACGCTCCGATCAATCCCGGCAACTCGGGCGGCGCGCTGGCCGACCGTGACGGACGTGTCATCGGGATCAACACCGCCATCCAGACCGACGGGTTCAGCGGCACCAACGCTGGTGTCGGGTTCGCCATTCCGATCGACGACGCCGTGCGGATCGCCGATCTTCTGGTCGCCGGCGAACCGATCGAACCGGGCTACCTCGGTGTGTCCGGCAAGGCTCCCGACGGGGGCGAGGCCGGCGTCGAGATCGCCGAGGTCACGACGGGATCGGCGGCGGAGATGGCCGGCGTCGAGGTCGGCGACCGTGTACTCAGCATGGACGAGGCGCCGGTGACGTCGATCACCGAGCTGGCCGGGCTGGTGCTGGCTCGTCAGGCCGGCGACGAGGTCACCCTGCGGGTGGTCCGCAACGGTGAGGAAATGGACATCGGCGCCGTATTGGGATCCCGTCCCTGACCGGAGAATTTAATCTCTTCAGCCCGTTGGTGGGGTCGCCTATGATCGAATCATGGGCCTGTACGAGGATGCAGTCGCCCTGGCCAACCACCATTTTGTCGGCCGCCGTGACGAGATCTCCCAATTCCGAGACGTCCTTGGCGCCGCGGACGGGCGAATCTGGTGGATATTCGGGCCCGGAGGGATCGGTAAGTCGCGCCTGCTCTCGGTCTTGGCGGGCGAGGCCGAGAAAGCCGGTTGTCGGGTTGTAAACGCCGATCTCCGCTCCACCGACGGATCTCGAGGTCAGCTGGCCGCCATCGGCGACGAGGTGGCTTGTGGCGGTCCGGGGCGCGTCGTCGCCGTACTTGATGCCGTCGATTCCGTCGAGGCGATCGAGGACTGGCTGGAGGCCGACTTTCTGCCCCGCCTGCCGTCCGGCACGGTCGTGGTGCTGGCGTCGCGGCAAACCCCGAGCGTGCACTGGCGGTCGAGTCCGATCTGGTCGGCCATCCTCGAGATGGTTCCGGTGCGTGCGCTCCCACCGGCCGACGCCCAGCAGCTGCTCGCGCTGTTCGGTGTGCCGTCCGACGTCGCGCCGCAACTGGCCGAGTTGGCCCACGGCCATCCGCTCGCCCTTCAGCTTCTGGCCGACGCCGTGGGCGATGGATCCGACTCGACGGTGCCCGACGCGCTCGACGAGACGCCCGATCTCGTGGCCAACATGCTCGCGCACCTCGTGGCCGACGTGCCCGATGAAGCCCATCGGTCGGCCGTCGAGGTGGCCGCGGTGGCCCGGGCGACGACCCGAGGCCTGATACGAGAGGTCACCGGGCCCGACTGCGCCGATGCGATCTACGACTGGTTGACCCGCCGGCCCTGGATCGATCGAATACCCGGTGGTGTGTGTCCCCACGATCTGGCCCGGGACGTCATCAACGTCGATCTCCGCAGCAACGATCCCGACCGCTACCGGACCACGTTCGAAGCAGTGCGCAACCATGTGCTCGCGCCCGAACGGTTGGCCGACGATCCGATCCGAGCGGCCCACGACTACCTGTACATGCACCGCTTCCAGTCGGCGATGCGCCAGGCCTGGGACTGGTCGTCGTTCGGGCGAACCGACGCCACGCCGTTCCACCCCGACGATCGTGACGTCATGGCCGAGCTGGTAGGCGACTGCTACGGTCCCGCCACCGTTCCGGTCCTCGACCACTGGCTGATGCGCCAACCGCAGGGATTCGTCGTGCTGCGGTCCTCCGACGGGGTGGTCGGCTTCGCCTCGGTCTTCGTGATCGACGAACCGACCGACGAGGATCTGAGGGCTGATCCGAGTCTCGCCGCCGTCTGGGATCGAGCCCGGGTCCGGGGTCGCCCGCGGGGCGGCGAAACGATGGGATTCTTTCGCTTCGTCTGCGACCGGCACGCCGGTACCCTTCCGCCCTCGCCGACCTACAACGCCGTGACCGTACATGCCGGCGCCTACTGGTTCACCACGCCCACCCTCAGCCTCGACTACATCATCAAACCGAAGGACGGTTCGTTCAAACCGATGATGGACTACATCGGCTTTCACTCGGTCCCCGACGCCCACCACGTCGTCGGCGACCGGGAGATGGTGGTGTTCGAACACGATTGGCGGGAGCGCCCGCGACCACAGTGGCTGGCGCGGTTCGAGGCACTGGAGCGGGGTGGAACACCGGACATACCCGTCGATTCGGCCCCCCAGCTGATCGCCCTCGACGAGGCGGACTTCGCCGACGCGGTTCGAGCCACGCTCCGCGACTTCACCCGACCCGATCAGCTCGCCACCAATCCGCTTGTCGCCTCCCGGGTGGTTCGAGACGCGGCCGCATGCGGCTCGGAGGGCGGACCGCCGGCGCTGACCGAGACCGTGAGACAGGCGTTCGCTGTGCTCGATGACCATCCGAAAACCGACCGGGCCCGCCGGGCGGTCGACCGCACGTATCTGCGGGGCGCGGTCACCCAGGAGGCCGCGGCCGAGGTTCTCGACATGGCGTTCTCCACCTACCGCCGCCACCTGGCGACTGGGATCGATCTGCTCGTCGATCAGCTCTGGCAGTGGGAACTCTACGGACGCGACGGGAGTCGGTGACCTCCATCCGTGGGGCTGGCGTGAGCAGCAAGTGGACAGTTCCTGGTCTGGTGGGTGAGCAGTCGACGCCCTCATGATGCCGACATCGATCCCCACAAGGAGATGTCGCATCATGTTCACCAGTGACCTACCCCCCGTTGCCGTCGGTGGAAGTACCATTCCCGCCGCCATTCTCGATGCCTGCGGCCGCTATTCAGCAGGCGTGGCATTGATCGACGACGATTCGGGCCGCCGCACGACGTTCGCCCAACTGGCGCACCGAATCGACCGGGTCGGCGCCGCCCTGTCGGACCGGAACCTACGCGGTCGTACGGTCGCCGTCTGGGCCCCCAATCATTCCGAGTGGATGACCATGGCCCTCGGGGCCATGGCCGCCGGCGCAACCGTGACCGGCATCAACCCGGTCCATACCGACGCCGAGGTGGCCACCCACCTGGAGGCGATGGATGCCGCGCTGCTGGTCACCCACACGCCACTCCTCGAGAGGGCCCGGTCGCTGGCCCGCCGGCTCTCCATCACGGAGATCGTCGTCATCGGCGACGAGAGCTGCCCGGATTGCGTCTCGTCGAACGACGACGTGGTCGTCACGCCGTTCCACGAGCTCACGAGCTCAAACGGAGCGTCACCCGACGTCGGTTCTCTCGACCCCGACCACATCGCCGTGCTCTCGATGTCGAGCGGCACCACGGGGCTGGCCAAGCGCGTCGAACTCCGCCACGGCGCCTTCGTGACCCAGATGCGCCAGATCAGTGCCGCCACGCCGATCAACTATCTGGATCGAGCGCTGGCCCTGGCCCCGTTCTCCTATGCCATCGGGATGGTCGTGACCGGCGTGTGGCCCCTGAGCCAGGGTGCGTCCCTGATCATCACGCCCAGATTCAACCCGCAGCGGTTCCTACCCGCCATCAGCGAACGTCGCCCGACCGTGGTCATCGTGCCGCCCCTGCTCGCCGGTCTGCTGGCCGATCACCCTGCCGCCACGTCCGAGGCGTTGGCCTCCATACGTCTGCTGGGCTTCGGGGGTGCCCCCAGCTCACCCGAACAGCTGGCGGTTCTTGCCCGCCGCTTCCCCCAGGTGGTGGTCGGGCAGGGCTACGGCTTGACCGAGCTGACGTGCGTTGCCGCCGTCACCCGGCTCGACGATCCGTCGCCTGTCGGCTCCGTGGGGCGCCTCGTGCCCAACACCGAGCTCCGGGTCGTCGACCCTGACACCGGCGAGGATCTGTCGATCGACCAGGACGGGGAGCTCTGGATAAGGGGCCCTCAGATCATGGTCGGCTACCGCGACGATCCGGAGACGACGGCCGCTACGGTCGACGCCGACGGCTGGCTGCACACCGGCGATCTGGGACACATCGACGGCGACGGCAACGTGTTCGTCGTCGACCGCCTGAAGGACCTGATCAAGGTGAAGGGATTTCAGGTCGCCCCGGCCGAGCTCGAGCAGGTGCTGTTGACCCACCACGACGTCGCCGACGCCGCCGTCACGTCGAGTGGCGTCAACGAGGAGGAACGCCCGGTCGGGTTCGTCGTTCCCCGGAAGGATCGGGCCGTCGACCCGGACGACCTGGCGGAATGGGTGTCGGCTCGTGTCGCGCCCTACAAACGGCTACGGGAGATCCATCTCGTCGACGCCATCCCTCGCAACCCCCGAGGGAAGATTTTGCGCCGCACGCTTCGTTCCGGGCTCGGTTCGTGATGTCAACCGTTCCCCTGCAGCTCGACGGTGGGCGGCGAGCAGAACTGACGGCCACCGTCGTCGCAGCGGTCGAGCAGTTCGTCGACGGTCTCGGGGAGTCTCGGGCAACCTACCCGGGACCGGATCCGGCCCTGATCCGCAAGCTGGGTAGACCGCCGCCGGAGCACGGCGGATCCGATGTCGGCGACCTCATGGAGACGATCACGTCCGCCGCCCGCACCGGCTTCGACACCGCAGGCGGCTCCCAGCTGTCGTACATACCGAACGGTGGCCTCTACTCGGCCGCCCTCGGCCGGTTCATGGCGGCTGCCCTCAACCGGTTCGTCGGCGTCGGATCAGTCCAACCCGGAGTCGCCGCCTTGGAGCAGAGCGTCATCGACTGGATGCTCGATCTGTTCGATCTCGGTCCTGCGGCGGCCGGCATCCTGGTGTCCGGAGCATCGACCGCGGCGCTGGAGGCGATGATCACCGCCCGCCACCGCATGGGCGACCGGTTCGACGACGCCGTCGTATACTGCTCCGAGCGGGCTCACCACTCGGTGGCCAAGGCGGCTCGCCTGGCGGGAATCCCGGGTCACGGAGTCCGCGGCGTTCGAACCGACCCGGAGCATCGAATCGATGTCGACGAGCTGCGCCGTGTGATCGGTTCCGACATCGGCGCCGGGCTGCGGCCGATGATGATCGTGGCGACTGCGGGCACCACCGATACCGGTGCCGTCGACCCGCTCGTCGAGTGCGCCGAGCTTGCCGCCGAACACAATGTCTGGCTGCACGTCGATGCCGCCTACGGTGGGTTCTTCGCCCTCACCTCACGCGGGCGCCGGCTGCTGGACGGCATTCAATGGGCCGACTCGATCGCCGTCGACGCCCACAAGGGTCTCCAGATCCCGTACGGGGTGGGCGCTCTGCTGGTGGCCGACGGTCGGCGCCTGATCGCCGCCCACGGTGGCGACGGCCCCTACCTTCCGTCCGAACGCCGTCAAGCCGGGGTTCCGGACTTCTCGGCCATGGGGACGGAGCTGACGAGGCCGTTTCGCGGGCTCGATCTGTGGCTGCCGCTGCAGTTGCACGGGGTTGCCCGCTTCCGAGCGGAGCTCGATCGGATGCTCGATCTGGCCGCCCGCACCGCCCGACGGCTTCGTGCCATCCCTGGAGTGACGTTGTTGGCGGAGCCGACACTGTCGATCGTGGCCTTCACCTGCGGCGAGACGCCGTGCACGACGCGGGACGTATTGGCCCACGTGAACGACTCGGGCGAGGTCCACGTGTCGGGGACCACGATCGACGGCCGCCCCGTGATCCGGATGGCGTTCCTCAATTTCCGCACGACCTCCGAGGTGGCGGATCGCGCCGTCGAGCTCGTCGCCGGCGGGATCGATGTCGTGGAGCGGAGCAACCGAACGGCGGCCTGACCGGGCGGCTGAACGGCTCGTCACTGCCACGGCCGCGGGAGGGATTCATTTTTTCGCATCCTGTTAGGATCGGAGGCGATGGATCCTACAACCCTTCTGATCATTGCCGTCATCGCTCTCCTCGTGCTGGGCGTCGGCGGGTTCGTCGTCGCCCGATCCCGCCGTCGGGTACTACCGGGCACCGTCGACGAGCTGGAACGCACCGGTCACGAGCCACCGTTGGATCAGCCGGGGAGCGTCCTCGTCGATGACAGGGTCGATGACGGCGTTGCCGCCCCGGCCGACGTCGTCGTCGAACCGGAGCCGGCGGTCAAACCGTCGTTCTTCGAGCGGCTCTCGAAAGCCCGCAGTGCGTTCACCGGCTATCTCGGCGGACTGGTCGGCCTGGCCAAGGTGGGTGAGGACGAGTGGGAGGAGCTGGAGGAGGCGCTGATCAGGGCCGACGTCGGGGTGAAGACGTCGATGGCGCTGATCTCCGATGTCCGCAGCGAGGCCGAGGAGGCCGACGCCGAGGACGGCGCAGCCGTCTTGGAGATCCTCAAGAGCCGGATGCACCGGGAGCTCGCCGGCAAGGATCGCTCGCTGCAGCTCGACGACGACAAGACCAACGTCTGGCTCTTCGTGGGCGTCAACGGTGTTGGTAAGACGACCACGATCGGAAAGCTGGGCAAACGGCTGGTGGCGGAAGGGCACAAGCCGCTGATGGCGGCCGGTGACACATTCCGGGCGGCAGCGGCCGAGCAGCTGACGCTGTGGTCGGAACGGGCCGGCACCGAGATCGTCAGGGGCAACGAGGGCGGCGATCCGTCGTCGGTTATCTTCGACGGCGTCCAGGCCGCCGCTGCTCGCGGCTGTGACGTCGTGCTGGCCGACACCGCCGGGCGTCTGCAGAACAAGACCAACCTCATGGACGAGTTGTCGAAGGTCCGCCGGGTGGCGGCCAAGGAACCCGGCCACGTCTCCGAGGTGCTACTGGTACTCGACGCCACCACGGGTCAGAACGGCTTATCGCAGGCCAAGGTCTTCACCGAGGCCGTCGACGTGACCGGTGTGGTGCTCACCAAGCTCGACGGTTCGGCCAAAGGCGGTGTGGTGTTCGCCATCGAATCGGAGTTCGGGCTGCCGGTGAAGCTCGTCGGCCTCGGCGAGGGCGTCGACGACCTGGTCGACTTCGAACCCACCGAGTTCGTGAACGCCCTGTTCGAGTAACCCCCAACCCCATCCGTGCGCCCCGGCCGTCGGAACCGGGTGCCCGGGACGCACGGTTGGGTCAGTCGGTGGTTGAGGGAGGCAGCGGGCGGAAGAAGACCGCCAGTTGAACAGCGGCGAGGACGACACCGGCCAGTGCCAGGATCAGGCCCGTCCAGCCGTCGAGGTCGTCGGCCAGGCCGACCGCATGATCGATCGACCACTCGCCCGGTCCGAGCACAGCCAGCGCGGCAGCCGCCACCGCGATGATGAACACGTACTCCCAGCCCTCGTCAAGGATGAAGAATCCGTTGTTGCGGTGGACGGTCCAGCCTGCCACCGTCATCACCCCGATCATGGCCATGGCGGCGAAGCTGTGGAGCAGACCGACGCCCATCAACAGTCCCGATCCGATCTCGGAACCGGCCGCCAGGGGGGCGTGGAGCCGCCCCGGTTTCATGCCGATCGAGTCGAACCAGGCGGCGGTCCCCTTCAGCCTGCCTCCCCGGAACACCTTGCCGTAACCGTGGGCGGCCAGCATCAGGCCGAGGGATACCCGCAGGAGCAGCAGGGCAAGATTCTGGGCGTCGTTGTAATCCATGGGAACTTTCCGTCGAGGGCTCGATGTTGGTCCGGCGGCGTCACAACGGTAGTCGGGCCGGAACAAATCCCGCCACGGATCTGTTGGCTCCCGTATGCGACAGATCACCGTGCAACGTTCGATGCCCGTGCCCCGCTCCGCGGTGTGGGAGGTGCTGGCCGACTTTCCCAACATCGCCCGGTGGAACTCCGGGGTGGCCAAGAGCTTCGCCACGAGTGACGCCGTCGGTGGCGTTGGTGCCCAGCGGCACTGTGATCTCTCGCCGACCGGAACACTCGAGGAGACCATCACGGAATGGGATCCCGACAAGCGGATGGTGGTGAGCATCGACTCGGCCACCAAACTGCCGATTCGACGTGGCGAGGTCACGTTCACCCTCAGCGGGGAGGGCGAGGAGTCGGCCACCGAGATCGACTACCGCTACGACACCAAGTGGGGACCGGTCGGCCGGCTGATGGGGCCGCTCCTCGACTCCCAGCTGACCAAGGGGTTCAACGGCTTCCTCGCCGATCTCGAGGCGGCCGCCAAGACCGGGTGAGTGATTCCGGTGCCCCGGTGGCGCCGGAGAGGTCGGAACCATAGGCCTCGGCCGAAGGTAGGCTTGAGGGCCCATGTTTGAATCACTGACCGACACATTCGAAGGCATTTTCGGTCGCCTCCGCAACAAGGGAGTGCTGACCGAGGCCGACGTCGACGAGGTGCTGCGGGAGATCCGGGTCGCCCTGCTCGAAGCCGACGTGAACCTGACCGTCGTCAAGAGCCTGCGGAACCGGATCAAGGAGCGGGCGGTCGGCGAGGAGGTCCACAAGGCCCTCAACCCGGCCCAGCAGGTCATCAAGATCGTCAACGAGGAGCTCACGGCCAGTCTCGGCGGCGAGACCATCGAGATCGCCTACGCCGCCAAGCCGCCCACCGTCGTGATGATGGCCGGTCTCCAGGGATCGGGCAAGACGACCAGCTCGGCCAAGCTCGCCCGCTGGTTCAAGAGCCAGGGCCGCAACCCGCTCATGGTCGGCGCCGACCTGCAGCGCCCGGCTGCCGTCGAGCAGCTCCGCACACTCGGGCGCCAGATCGACGTTCCCGTCTACAGCGAAGCGTCCGATCCGGTGACCGTCGCCTCCAAGGCGATCGACGAGGCCCGCTCCACGGGGCGCGACGTCGTCATCGTCGACACCGCCGGTCGTCTCGCCATCGACGAGGTGCTCATGGAGGAGGTCCGGCAGATCTCCGTCGCCGTCGACCCCGACTACACGTTCCTCGTCGTCGACGCGATGACCGGTCAGGACGCCGTCAACGTGGCCGAGGCGTTCCACGAGAAGCTGGCCCTCGACGGCGTCATTCTCACGAAGCTCGACGGCGATGCTCGGGGCGGTGCCGCGCTGTCGGTCAAGGAGGTCGTCGGCCGCCCCATCGCGTTCGCCGCCACCGGTGAGAAGATCGACGAGTTCGACCTGTTCCACCCCGATCGCATGGCCAGCCGTATCCTCGGCATGGGCGACATGCTCACCCTCATCGAGAAGGCCGAGCAGACCTTCGAGCAGGAGGAGGCCGAGGCCGCCGCCGCCAAGCTCCTGGAGGGCGAGTTCACCCTCGAGGACTTCCTGGCTCAGATGCAGCAGCTCAAGAAGATGGGCCCGCTCAACAATCTGATCGGGCTCATGCCGGGCATGCCGAAGGAGATCCGCGACGTCGAGATCGAAGACAAGCAGGTCAACCAGATCGAGGCCATCATCCGCTCGATGACGCTCGAAGAGCGGGCGAACCCCGACATCATCGACGCCTCCCGTCGGGCCCGTATAGCGAACGGCTCGGGCACGAACCCCACCCAGGTCTCCGGCCTCGTCAACCAGTTCTCCGAGATGCGCAAGATGATGAAGCGTTTCGGGGGGATGGGCACGAAGAAGACCCGCCGTGATCGCCGGGGCAAGAAGAAGAAGGGCGGCAAGAAGGGCAAGGGCGGGGGCCGGGTCACCCCGAAGGGCGGTGGCCGCCACCAGAGCGGGCGGGTCACGCCGAAGGGCACGAAATCGACCAAGGCGCCGCTGATGCTGCCCGGGCTCGACCGCCTCGACGAGGCCGAACTCGAGAAGATGGCCTCGGAGCTCGAAGGCTTCGATCTCTAGGGTCGTCCCACCGTTCTGAGTAGCTCAAGTGACAATCAGTGTCACTTCCGCTGCGAATTTCGGTTAGTCGGCGTGTTCGAGCACGACCTCGAACGAGATGTCGGCCTTCAGGCTGGCCGCCACCGAGCAGTACTTGTTCGTCGCCAGGTCAACGAACCGTTCGGCCATCTCCTGCTTGAGCCCCGGGGCGTCGATGTGGTGCACGGCCCGGATGTCGGTGTAGTACGACGGCGTGCCGTCGAACCGATCGCCTTCGAGCTCGATCCGGTACGAAACCAGATCGAGGCGGCGCTTGCGGATCATCTCGACGACGTCGAAGGCGGCGCAGGCCCCGAGGGCGTTGAGCAGCACCTCCATCGGGTTCATCCCGGTCTTGGCGTAGCTCTCGCCGTCGATCATCAGCTGCTGGCCATCCGGTGTCCGCCCGAGAAATCGTTTGCCGTCGAGGTGGAAGATCGTCGTCTGCTTGGTCGAACCGGGGTTTGCCATGCCGCCAGTATGGGTTCGTTCCGCACCGAATTTGCGACCCGGTAGGCGTGGAGCCCGAATCTGGGTTCGATAAGCTCGTATGTTGCCTGAATCGCGCACGCCTTGCGATTGGCACGGACGTAACCGAGACCAGAGAAGAGAATCCATCGTGGCAGTTCGACTGCGCCTCATGCGCATGGGGAAGAAGAAGCAACCGACCTACCGAGTCGTCGCGGCCGACGCTCGTTCACCCCGTGACGGTCGGTTCATCGAGATCGTCGGTACCTACAACCCCCGTACCGAGCCCTCCGAGATCAAGATCGACAACGCAAAAGCCGTCCGCTGGCTTCGCAACGGGGCCCAGCCCAGCGAGCGTGTGGTCAAGCTCCTGAAGGTCTCCGGCGCGTGGGAGGCCTTCGAGAGCGGAACCAGTGTCGAGGAGCTGGAGGCGGCTGCTGCCGCCGAGGCCGCCGCCGCTGCGGAAGAATCCGATGCCGACGCCCCGGCCACGGCCGGCGCCGAAGCATAGGCACGGCCACCGATGAGCGATTCTCCCGCACCCACAGCCGAAGCCGTCCTCCTCCACCTCTGTCGGGCCATGGTCTCTGAGCCCGAAGACGTCTCGATCGAGACGACGGCCAACGGCGATCGGGTCCGCCTCGACGTCAGCGTCAACTCCGACGACATGGGCCGGGTCATCGGCCGGCGAGGCCGTGTCGCCTCGGCCATCCGCACCGTGGTCGGCGCCGCCGCGGCGAAGGACGGCGTGGTCACCGAGGTCGAATTCGTCGAGTAGTCGACGCTCGGTTCTCGTGGCGTACCTCGAAGTCGGCCGCATCGGCAAGGCCCACGGCCTGAAGGGCGAGGTCGTCGTCACCTGGATCACCAACATGGTCGACGAGCGCACCCGCCCCGGCTCGGTCTTTCGGGCCACCAGTGGTTCGGCCTCCGGCGAAACCGAGTGGCTGACCATCGCCACCGCCCGTCCCCACCAGGACCGGTGGCTCGTGCGGTTCGACGGAATCCACGATCGCACGGCGGCCGATCGGCTTCGAGGTGTCAATCTCGAGGCGGAACCGATCGAGGCCGAGGATGACGTCTTCGTTCACGAACTCGTCGGCAAGGTGCTCGTCGACCAGCACGGCACCGAGCACGGTGCCGTTGCGTCGCTGATCGCCAACCCGGCGTCGGATCTGTTGGAGTTGGACGACGGGCGGCTCGTGCCGTTGGCCTTCTATCAGAGCCACGACGGCAGCCGGGTGCTGGTCGACGTGCCCGCCGGCCTGCTCGACGACGACTCGTAGCGACGGCATCTGCCATGCGGATCGACGTCTTCACCATCCTGCCCGAGATGGTCGAGGGCCATGTTTCGGTGGGCGTCATCGGCAAGGCGCGCGAAGCCGGCACACTCGACATCAGGGTCCACGACCCCCGCACCACCACCACCGACGTGCACCGAACCGTCGATGACGCCCCGTTCGGCGGCGGCGCCGGCATGGTGCTCAAACCTGAGCCGATCTTCGATATCGTCGAGCAGGTCGCCCCGCCCCGGCCGCTCATCTACCTGGCGCCGTCCGGGCGCACCTTCACCCAGGCCGTCGCCTCGGAGCTGGCCGCCACCGCCGGCTTCTCCCTGCTCTGCGGCCGGTTCGAGGGGATCGACGAGCGGGTCCGGAACCACCTGATCGACGACGAGATCTCGATCGGCGACTACGTGTTGGCCGGGGGAGAGGTGGCGGCCGCCGTTGTCATCGAAGCGGTCGGGCGGCTTGTTCCTGGCGTCGTGGGCAACGCGGCGTCGACCGACGACGAATCGTTCTCCGACGGGTTGCTCGAGTATCCGCATTACACACGGCCTGCCGAGTTTCGGGGCTGGACCGTGCCTGACGTGCTGCGCTCGGGCGATCACGGTCGGGTCGCCCGTTGGCGCCGGGCGATGGCGTTGGCGAAGACGGCCGAGATGCGTCCTGATCTGCTCGCCGCTCGCGGCGGTCTGTCCGACGACGACCGCACACTCCTCGCCGAGTTCGGCCTTCACGTCGCCGACCGCTGAGAGGGCCACTCCGGCCGAGGCCGACTACCCCGACGCGTCGAGCAGTTTGGCCAGCGCCGAGTCCGATCGGGAACGCCATGTCGAACGACGGGAGCGCCGCCACACGGTGTCGATCTCGGATTCCGACGCCTCGAGCACCAGGGGATGGACGTAGGAGGTCCGGGCCACGGCCCGGGTGTTGCCAAGCTCGGCGGCGCTGTGGTCTACCGCCTCGATATCGCTCGCCCCGTCGACCCGTGCCTCCAAGGCCAGGCGGGAGCCGCCCCAGAGACGGAAGTCCTTGGCCGTGAAAGCCGGGCCGACGATCGCCGCCAGCGCCCTGTTCACGTCGAGCGCGGTGATCTCGCGGTCGTTGCCATCGTCGTCGTGGAACCAGAACAGCGACTGCCGATCGTGGTCGGCCAGACGCATGAGCACGTCGGCCAGCTCGTCGTCCTCGATCAGAACCGTACGAGGCTTGCCGGATTTCGCCACGTAGTCGAGCATGACGTAGCCGGAGTTGTCGTCGGGCGCGTCGGAACGGGTCAGGTGATCGGGGCCGAGCGTGGTCGCCCCGTGGTGGCCATCGTCGGCCGAGTCGCGGTTCCCGATCCGCAGCAGCCCCACGTCGAGCAGGCGGAGCACCGCCCCGGTGGCGTACGTTCGGGTTCCCACCTCGTCGTCCAGCCAGATCGAAACCTGACGCCGGATGGGGATCAGCGCCCTCGCGAAATAGCGCAGACGGTCGAACTTCTGCCGATCGCGGGCGGCGCGGAACTCTTCGTGGTAGCGGTACTGCTTGCGGCCGGCGTCGTCGACGCCCGTCGCCTGCAGGTGCCCGACGTCGTCACGGCAGAGCCAGACGTCGGTCCACGCCGGTGGAACGACGAGGGCGACCAGCCGGTCGCGTTCCGGCGGGGCTAGCACGACGTCGCCGTCGAGATAGGAGAATCCTCGACCTCGGCGGCGACGACGGTATCCCGGCTCGTCGGGTTCGACGTAGCGGAGCCCGGCGATCTCGGCGAGACGGTGCGGATCTCGTCGGGCCAGCTCTGCAGGTACCCGAACCACCCGATTCCCGGCTCGATCAGCTCGGAGTCGCCGGCGCGGCGACGTCAGGCTCACCGGCGAGTCCGCGGGAAAGGCTGGCC
>CBDCGP010000043.1:0-36795 GCA_965216655.1 Acidimicrobiales bacterium | reverse complement strand
CCTCGAACAGCGCATCGTACTGTTCGACGAACTCGGGCGGCGGGGTGCCGGTGTAGACGCAACGGGTGATGTCCGAGCAGTAGCCGGGTTCGCCGTGCGGCTCGGCGGTCGTTCCGCCGAAATCGCACAGCACGACCTCGTTCGGCCTGATGACCCGATCTCCGGCGTGATGGTGAGGGCTCGCCGCGTTCTCGCCGGCGGCCACAATCGCGAAGTTGACCTTGGCGTGGCCCTCGGCGAGGATGCGGCGGCCGAGTTCGGCCGACACGTCGGCCTCCGTACGGCCGATCAGCTCGATCTCACCACCCTGGAGTGCGGCGGCCACGCGGTCGACCCCGGCGGCCGCGGCCTGCAGCCGACCGATCTCGGCCTGCGTCTTCACCGCCCGCAGAGGTCCGACGACCGACCCGGCCGACGACCAGGCGACTCCGGGCAGTTCGTGCTGCAACGCCACCAGAAACCGGCTCCACGTGCGGTCTCCGATTGCCGCGGTGCCGACACCTCGGATCCGGTCGGCCACCAGTCGAACCGGATCCTCCGTTTCGGTCCATCCCCGTATCGAGAAGACGTCGGAGCGTTCGACCACGCGGGCCACCTCGAGGGCCGGAATCACCAACTCGGCCTCACCGTCGGCCGGCACGACCAACATCGTCAGCCGCTCGAGCGGCATCGCCTCGTAGCCGACGAGCCACGGAAGGTCCGGGCCGACCGACAGCAGGACGACGTCGACGCCCTGATCCACCATCGCCTTACGAACCCGATCGAGACGCTCACTGAACATGGCTGAAATCGTATCCGGCACACAGGGTCGTCGATGCTCTACGTGCCGGTTGGGCCACACGCCGACCAACAATGGACCGTTCGGCCCCTTGTGCCTGTGGCGACGGCCGCCGACAGGAAAGGGGTAATGCCGTCTGAATCCCCACCATTCGAGAACAGCTCGGTCGCCGGCGACCGATTCGACCGGCGAGCGCAGTCGATCGCAACATTGCTCGCACATCGACTCGAATCGACCATCTCGCTACACGACCTGACGCGCAAGCGGCTCTGGGCCACACACAGGAACATCGCCGATCTCAGGCGCCAAGGCCGCGCTCCCACACTGAGCGATTTCTGGGAACAGACCGCCCATCGTCAGGCTCGCCACTTCCTGACCGAGGCCGTGAACGTCATCGACGCCGAGCGGGAGGAATTGACCAAGGCATTGCAGCACTATGCGATCTCGATCGCGGAACAGGACCGAGGAACGGCCGACGGCGGGCCGGAGGCAGCCTCCGCCACGGTCGAGCGGAACATGGCGACGGCGATGGCCGGCATCGAACTCGTCGTCGGGGCCGCCACCGCTATCAGCTCGATCAACGAGCTCGGTGCCTGGTGGCAGGGCCGCCTCCGACGGGCCGCGATCATGGCCACCGCCGGTCGGCTGCTGTTCACCCCGGTTGGTCGATTCGAGCTCGAGGTGAGCGCCGCCGAGATGCGGCTCCTGGACCGGCCACCGTGGAGCCACGATGATCGGATGCTTTCGGCCTTCGAACTCGCCCACAGCGATCTTCGTGACCACCTCGCATCGGCCCGCAACGAACTCGGCAGGCAGGCTCGGGCCATGATCACCCAGGTTCACGCAGGGGACGCGACACGTCGTGTCGACCGGTACGCCTCGGCTCGTTCGGTTCAGCCCGAGCAGTCCGCGTCGATCGAGGCCATCGAACTCCACTGATCGCAACGGACCGGACCCGTCGTGACCCCTGGCAGAATGGACCGGTGCATCCGGTGTCGACGGTCCTCTTCATCGCAGGCTACAGCCTTGCGTTGCCGCTGGCCTTCCGTTTGACGACCATCGTTTCCCGGCAGCAACGTCTCGCGTTCGCCGGTCATCAACTCGGTGTGCTCATCGCCCTGATCGGCTGGCTGTCGAGGGCGTCCTTCGTGATGGCGCTCGTCCACGTGGTGTGGCTGGTCGGTACCCGCCTCTGGTACGGGGCGATCGAGCGACGCCACGCCACCGCCGGCCACCTCACCTAGCCGGTCGGTTTCGAGACGAGTTCGACCGGGGTCGGGGCCACCGAGCCCACGTCCTGGGCCACCGATCCGGCGTGATGGCTGGACCGGGTCAGCGGACTGGCCTCGACGTGCTCGAGGCCGAGTTCGTTCTCCCCAACCTGCTTCAACTCGTCGAACTCACTGGGTTCCCACCAGCGGGCGATCGGCAGGTGATGCGACGTCGGCCTCAGATACTGGCCGATCGTCACGATCCGAACACCGACTGCGGCGAGATCGGCCATCGTGGCCACCACCTCGTCGAAACTCTCCCCCATCCCGACGATCAGACCGGATTTGGTGATCAGGCCATGGTCGGCCCCTCGGGCCAGAACGGTGAGACTGCGGGCGTAGGAGGCGGACGGGCGGACAGCCCGCTGCAGGCGGGCCACGGTTTCGATGTTGTGGTTCAAGATGTCGGGCTTCGCCTCCGCCACCACGCGCAGACTGTCGGCCGATCCGGCGAGATCCGAGATGAGCACCTCGACCCCGACACCGGGGGCCAGCGCCCGGATCTCGTCGACGGTTCGGGCCACGATGGCGGCGCCCCCGTCGTCGAGATCGTCGCGTGCCACCATCGTCAGCACGGCGAAGTCGATACCCAGGTCTCGCACCGCTTCGGCCACTCGACGGGGCTCGTCCTGGTCGACACCCTCCGGTTTGCGGGTGTCGACGAGACAGAAGCCGCAGGCCCTGGTGCATCGTTCGCCGAGGAGCATGAAGGTGGCCGTGCCTTCGTTCCAGCACTCGAAGATGTTGGGACACCCGGCCTCTTCGCAGACAGTGGTGAGGCCCAGTGATCGTGACGTCTGCTTCAGCCGCCGGTAGTTGTCGCCGGTTTCCAACTTCACCTTCATCCACGACGGTTTGCGCCAGCCGATGTCGGTGTCAGGGTCCACCCCGGCCTCGGCCAGCCGACGGCCCATCCGAACCGGTACACCGGGTCCGGCTCCTCGGCTGAACGCCGAGAGATCCTCCGGCTGCTGTCGGAACACCATGCCGGCGTACTCGGCGGTTGTGGCGCCGTTCGGGACCAACATGGTCGACTGTTCGGTCAACAGACCGACCACGTCCTCGATGGAGACGTCCACTCCTTCCGCGGCGAGCGACGTGACTCCGTATTCGGTGATGCCGCAGGGGATGATGGCGGAGTACCGATCGAGGTCGACGTCGACGTTGAGCGCGAACCCGTGCATCGATCGGCCTCTGGTGAGACGAACGCCGATGGCGGCGATCTTGCGCGGAGCCGAACCGTCGGCATCGACCCAGACCCCCGGGTAGCGGGTGATTCGGCCGGCATCGACACCGAACTCGGCCAGCACGTCGATCAGGTACGACTCCACCGATGCCACGTAGGCGGCGGTGTCGGCCATACCCCCTCCGCGCCGCCCGGCCACGTCGAGGATGGGATAACCGACGACCTGTCCGGGACCGTGGAAGGTGACGTCGCCGCCCCGGTTGACCCGTAACAGCTCGACATCGCGGTCGTCGGGGGTCAGGAGGACGTTCGACTCCTGGCCGCTGCGGCCGATCGTGTACACCGGCGGGTGTTCGAGCAGGAGCAGGTGGTTGTCGGAGCCGGCGTGGAGGCGTTCCTGGAGGTCCCAGGCCTCGGCGTAGGGCACCCGACCGAGCCAGCGAACCCTGAGGGTGTTTTCAGCTGTGCTCATGTGGGGCAAGCCTGCCTTCCCGGTGAACCCTAGGCGATCTCGGTCGACCAGTCCCGTGTCTCGATTATCTCCTTGATCCGGGCCATGAAGGCCGCGGCGTAGGCCCCGTCGATCGCCCGATGGTCCCATGCGAGAGCGAGCACGCCGACCGAATGGATGGCGATCGACTCGTTGCCGTACTCGTCCTCGATCACCACCGGCTTCCTCTTGACCGCGTCGGTCGACAGGATCGCCACCTGCGGCTGGTTGATGATCGGGAACTGCATCATCGTGCCGTAGCCACCGGCGTTGGTGAGGGTGAAGGTTCCTCCGGACAACTCGTCGGGTGACAGCTGCTTGGAGCGGGCTCGTCGGGCCAGGTCGGAGATGTCTCGGGCGATGGCCCGCATGCGTTTGCCGTCGGCGTCACGTACGACCGGCGCCAGCAGACCCTGGAAGTCGAGATCGACGGCCACGGCGAGGTTCACGTAGTTGTGGACGATCAGCTCACGGTCGCCGACCGAGGCGTTGAGATGTGGATACTCGCGCAACGCGTCGATCGTGGCCCGTGAGATGAACGGCAGATAGGTGAGGCTGAATCCCTCCTGGGATTTGAACTCGGCCCCGTTCGCCTTGCGGACCTTCTCGACCCCCTCGTAGTCGATCTCCATGGCGGTGAGAGTGTGGGGCGCCACCGACTTCGACATCACCATGTGTTCGCCGGTTCGGAGGCGGATGTTGGACAGCGGCACGACCACGTCGCGGATTCCGGCCTGGACATCGCCGGCAGGCACCGGGGCCGACGACGGCTGGGCGGCCTGAGCCGGTTGGGCCGCCGGCTGAGGCGGTTGCGCCGGGGCCGCCGCGGCGGGCGCCTGCTGCTGAGCGGGTGCCGGTTCGGCCTGCGCCGTCTGGGCAGGAGGGGCCTCGGCTGGAGCGGGCTGTGAATCCTGGGCCGCCAGCTGGTTGGCCTCGATGTAGCGCTGCACGTCGTCGCGGCTGATACGGCCGCCGAGCCCCGAGCCCTCGATCTGGTCCGGGTCGATGCCGTACTCGTTGATCAGGCGGCGGACGACCGGCGACAGAACCTTTCCCTCGGTCCGCGACGGCGCAGGGTCAGGATCAGCCTGCTCCGGTTGGGGTGGCGGCGCGGCCCTGGTCGCTTCAGGCGGCGACGGGGGTGTCTCGGCGGCCGCCGGGGCCGGCGCCGGTTCAGGCTCCGGCTGCGGCGCGGGCTCAGGCTCCGCGGCCGGTTGATCCGGTTCTGTGGAGGACTCGGCCTGTGCCGGCTCGGCCGGGGCGTCCGCCGGCGCCTCGTCCGGCGCTGCGGCGCCGTCGGACACGACGGCGAGCACCGTGCCGACGTCGACTGTCTCGCCCTCGGGCACCAGAATCTCGGTGAGGGTTCCGGACGCCGGCGACGGCACCTCGGAGTCGACCTTGTCAGTGGAAACCTCGAACAGGACCTCATCCTGGCTCACCGTGTCGCCGACGGACTTGAACCATCGGGTGATGGTCCCCTCGGTGACGGTCTCACCCAGCTGGGGCATCTCAATTTGGGCCACTGGTCGTCAGCTCCTCATGTTCGTGAAAGGTTTCGTGTAAGAGATTCTGTTTGGCGGATCGATCTGGCGACGTATCCGAATCACCAGACTAGGACGTCTCACCGGTTCGAGGCGAAGACATCCCGGCATCGGTGCCTCGATGTCAGTGGAGCGATCGACCGGTCAGTGCCAGCACCGACTCGCCGAACAGTTCACTCATGGTGGGATGAGGCTGGATGAACTGGGCGACCTCATCGACCGTCGCCTCCCAGTTCACGGCCAGATAGCCCTGGCCGAGCTGCTCCGTCACCCACGGCCCGACCATGTGCACACCGAGAATACGACCACCGGTGCCGTCGGCCTGTTTCTCGGCGATGATCTTGACCAGACCTTCGGTCTCACCGACGATCATGGCCCGGCCGTTGCCGGCATAGCGGTGTTTCGACACCACCACATCGTGGCCGGCCTCTTTGGCCGACTCCTCGGAGTGTCCGGCGAAGGCCACCTCGGGGTGGCAGTAGATACACCACGGAACCTTGCCGTAGTCGACGGGCACGGCGTCCTCGCCGAGGATGTCGCGGATGACCAGCATCCCCTCGGCGAAGCCGATGTGGGCCAGCTGCGCGGTGTCGATCACGTCGCCGACGGCCCACACGCCGTCGACGTCGGTGCGGCAGCGGTCGTCGACGACGATGAATCCGCGGTCGTCGACCTGAACCGACGTGTTCTCGAGACCCAGGGTCGAAGACGCCGGCTGGCGACCCACCGACATGACCACGGTCTCGGCTGTCAGCTGCTCGCCGTCGCCGAACGTGACCGTGACGCCGGAATCAGACGTCTCCTGGCTCTCCACGGCCACCCCGGTGCGAATCTCGATGCCCCGTTTCTTGAACGAACGCTCGACGACCTTCGTGACGTCGACGTCGCAGCCGGGCAGGATCTTCGGCATGTACTCGAGGATCGTGACCTCGGTGCCGAGATCGCTCATCATCGAGGCGAACTCGCAACCGATGGCGCCACCGCCGATCACGATCGCCGAGGCGGGCAGCGACGGAATCGACAGGAGTTCGTCGGAGGTCACGATGCGCTGCCCGTCGATCGGGAATCCGGGGAGTGACCGGGTCACGGACCCGGCGGCCAGGATGACGGCGTCGGCCGTGATCGAGACATCGCCCGACTCACCGCCGCTGATCGACACCGTCCGATGATCACCGTCGAGCTGTCCACGGCCGTCGTACAGGGTGACCTTCCGTCCCTTCAGCAGGCTCGTCAGACCGCCGACGAGCTGATCGACGATTCCCTGTTTCCGCGACAGCGTCTTCGACCACTCGAGGCCCGGTGAATCGGCCAGGACGCCGAAATCGGCGGCATGGGAAACGGTGCGGAACACGCTGGCCGTTTCCAGCAACTCCTTGGCCGGGATGCATCCGACATTGAGGCAGGTGCCGCCGATCTTGTTGTGCTCGACCAGTGCGATCGAAAGGCCGGCCGAGGCCCCGTACAGGGCGGAGGCGTAACCGGCCGGACCGCCCCCTATGACCGCCACATCAAAGTGTTCACTACTCAGGAAGACCACCTCCGTCGGGTATCACTGGCCGATCCTAGCAGGCTTCGCAAAAACCGATCTCCAGCGCACCCCGGCAACACGCACGAGTTTGCCAACGGCAAACTCCAAGCGAGGCGCTCCGCCGCCGAAGCCCCTGGCAGGCTTCGCAAAAACCGATCTCCTGAGGATTTGCTGGCGTCGGGATCGAGCTATCGGGAGATGACGACCTGCAATGCGAAGGCGGCCAGGATGGCGAGCCCGCACAGCAACGACAGCACGAGTAGCATTCGGGTACTCACGGCCGCAACGATAACCGGCATACATTCGCCACAGGAGAACCACCAATCATGGAAATCGTAATCGCCGGATCGAGCGGACTGATCGGAACCGCCCTTCGTGAGTCGCTGGCAGCCGACGGCCATCGACCGATCGCACTCGTCCGCCGCCCCCCACGGCCCGGACAAGACGAGATCGAGTGGGATCCCGCCGCCGGTGAGCTCGACAACGACGCGATCGACGGAGTCGACGCGGTCATCAATCTCGCCGGCGCCAGCATCGGCGACCACCGGTGGACCGATGACTACCGCCGCACCCTCGTCGAGAGCAGAACCGACACGACCTCGCTGCTGGCGTCCGCCTGCGCCGCCGCCGGCAAGCCTCCTTCGGTGTTCCTGGGAGGCTCCGCGATCGGCTACTACGGGAGTCGGGGCGACGAGGTGCTGACCGAGTCCTCGACCCGGGGTCAGGGCTTCCTGTCGGATCTCGTGCAGGCGTGGGAGGCAGCCGCGCAACCGGCGATCGACGCCGGCATCCGCACGTGTTTCCTGCGGTCCGGCATCGTTCTCGATTCGGACGGCGGTGTTCTCCCCAAGTTCCTGCCACTGTTCAAACTCGGCATCGGCGGCCGGTTCGGGTCGGGTGAACAGTACTTTTCGTGGATCAGTATCGACGATGAGATCGCAGCCATCGAATTTCTCCTGGCCGACGAGTCGATCTCCGGCCCGGTCAACCTCACCGCACCCAACCCGGTCACCAACGCAGAATTCACCGAGGCGCTGGCCGACGTGCTCAATCGACCGGCGTTTCTCTCGGTTCCGGCGTTCGGACCTCGCCTGCTGCTCGGCACCGATCGGGCCGACAGCCTCTTGTTCGAGGGTCAACGGGTCGAGCCGGCGGTGCTCACCGATGCCGGCTTCGGCTTCCAGCACGAGACGGTGACGGAGGCGCTGAGCCACGTTCTCGATTGACGGTAGGCTGAAGCCCGTGTCCGATCGAGTCGTCTCCGTTGCCCGTGAAGTGGCGGCCGATGCCGCCACGATCTTCTCGATCCTGGCCGATCCCGCCAACCACAGCCTGATCGACGGATCAGGCTCCGTGCAGGGCGTTCGGGACGAGCGCCAGACCCGGCTCCAGCTCGGGTCGAAATTCGGCATGGACATGAAGCTGGGCGTCCCCTACCGCATCAGCAACGAGGTCGTGGAGTTCGAGCCCGATCGCCGCATCGCCTGGCGGCACCTCGGCCACCACGTCTGGCGCTACGAACTCGAGCCGCTCCCCAACGGGCACACGCTCGTCACCGAGTCGTTCGACTGGGGCAGCTCGTGGCTCCCCCACCAGCTCTACGAGTGGATCGGCTACCCGGACCGCCACGTGATCAACATGACGAAGACCCTCGAGCGGCTCGCTTCGGTCGTCGAATAGGGGTCGTCCTCCGCCTCGATATAGGTGATCTTGCCCCCTTCCTTTTCAAGGGGTGCCTCACCGGCCACATTGGAGTGGCCGATCAGCGGCTCGTGATTCATCTGCTGTGATCGGCGACCACCGCTCGGCGACCACGATGGCGACAAGATGGCGAACGACACGATGTTTGAATCCACCTCCACCGGGAAGTATCTGGCCGCGCTGGGTTTGAACATCGGTGCCAGCTGGGACGACGTCGAGAGCGCCTATCGCAGCCTGGTGTCCGACCTGACGCCGGGTCCCGACGCAGACCACCGCAACGTCGGTCTCGCCCTGTCGATGCTGCACGAGGTCAACGAGGCGTTCAACTCCCTGTCGGTGCGTCGCGTCGCCTGACAGCCGCCGCGCCGCTCAGTCCGGCTCTATCGCGACCACACCGAGACCCAACTCGTCGAGCTGATCGACCAGCGGGGTGTCGTCGACCACGATGACGCCCACCACCGAGGACCACAGCCATTCGTTTCGCGCTGCGACGGCGGCCCCGGGCTTGCGAGGATCCCCGTCGAGGATGACCGTCCACTCGGCGCCGGCCACACATCGTTCGAACCGGGTCCGATCGGCCCGTGACCAACGGACGGCCGGATCATCGAACGGCAACACGACGGCCAGCGGGATGCGATGGTCGAGAGCCAGCTCGCCGGCTCGCAGCTCGGCACCGCGGCGAAGGCCGGTGACGACGATGTCGTAGCCGGCGTCGAGGCCGGCGATGGCATCGGCCAGCGCCTCGTCGGCATCGGATGCCGGCTCGGACGCACCGGTGACGGCGACCGCCCGTTCGACCGGCCAGGGAGGTGGTGGTCCGGTCGGCTCCGTCGGTTCACCCGGTGCCTCGGGGCGGAACTTGTCGACCTCGGCCACGGCCATCGAGTCGACCAGATCGTTCATCGGATCGCCGGAGTGGCCCTTGACCCAGACGAAGGCCAACTCGTCGCCTCGGTCGTTGAAGATGGCCACCAGCGGCTCCCACAGATCCCGGTTGGCGACCGGCTTCTTCTGCGAGTTGCGCCAGTTGCGGGCCAGCCAGCCCTCGTACCACCGGTCGTTGAAGCAGTTCACCACGTAGGTCGAGTCCGAGAACACGGTCACCTGGCCGTCGATGGCCCGGAGCGCCTCCAGCACCGCTGTGAGCTCCATCCTCTGGTTGGTCGTGTCGGGATCACCCCCGGATGCCGAACGGCCGTCGACGGTGGCCCACGCCCATCCCCCGGGCCCCGGATTGCCCGAGCACGCGCCGTCGGTGTAGACCGTCGTCCGGTCGGGCGTCTGCCCGGAGGGGGATGTGTTGGCGGGGCTCGATTCGGACGTTGGCACCGCAATGAGGGTAGTACGTGCCGAGGGCCGCCCGTCTGGTGCACAATGGTCCCATGAGCAACGGTTTTCTCAGTCAGCTACCCGACATCGACCCGGAGGAGACCGCCGAGTGGATCGAGTCCCTCGAGGCGGTCAACAGTGCGGCTGGCAAAACCCGGGCCCGGTATCTGCTCGGACGGCTGAACCAGCACGCTCGGGAGCTCCAGTTGGGCAACGCCGAGGGCGTCTCGACCGACTACCTGAACACGATCCCCACCGAGCAGCAACCGTTCTTCCCCGGTGACGAGCACGTCGAGCGGCGGATCCGTGCCTTCATCCGCTGGAACGCCGCGGCGATGGTCATCCGGGCCAACAAGAAGTCCGACGGCATCGGCGGTCACCTGTCGACCTTTGCCTCGTCTGCGGCCCTCTACGAGGTCGGATTCAACTGGTTCTTCCGGGGCAAGGAGGACGGCCTGCCGGGCGACGCCGTCTACTTCCAGGGCCACGCCGCCCCCGGTGTCTACGCCCGGGCGTTCATGGAGGGCCGCCTCGACGAACAGCATCTCGACAACTTCCGTTTCGAGGTCGGCGGCCACGGCCTGTCGAGCTATCCCCACCCGCGCCTCATGCCGGATTTCTGGGAGTATCCCACGGTGTCGATGGGCCTCGGTCCGATCAACTCCATCTACCACGCCCGTTTCCTGCACTATCTCGAACACCGCCGTATCGACGACACCCAGAACTCGCAGGTGTGGGCCTTCCTGGGCGACGGCGAGTGCGACGAGCCCGAGACCCTCGGTTCGATCTCGCTGGCGGGCCGCAGCGGCCTCGACAACTTGACGTGGGTGATCAACTGCAACCTGCAACGGCTCGACGGGCCGGTCCGGGGCAACGGCAAGATCATCCAGGAGCTGGAGGCGGTGTTCCGGGGGGCCGGCTGGAACGTCATCAAGGTCGTCTGGGGCGGCCGCTGGGACGAGCTCCTGCAACGTGACGTCGACGGGGTTCTGCTCAACAAGATGAACACCACGGTCGACGGCGAGTTCCAGCGCTACGCCGTGGAGGACGGCGCCTACATCCGCGAACACTTCTTCGGCCCCGATCCTCGCCTGCGGAAGCTGGTCGAGCATCTGAGCGACGACGACCTGCGCAGCCTGCCCCGCGGCGGTCACGACTACCAGAAGGTCTACGCCGCCTACAAGGCCGCCACCGAGCACGAGGGTCAGCCAACGGTGATCCTGGCCAAGACTGTCAAGGGCTGGACGCTCGGGCAGGGGCTCGAAGCCCGCAACGCCACCCATCAGATCAAGAAGATGACGCGCGACCAGATGATGGAGCTGCGGGACCGGCTGTACCTGCACGACGAGATCCCCGAGTCGTCGCTGGAGGACGGCATCCCGCCCTACTTCCGACCGGAGCCCGACTCGGTCGAGTACCAGTACATGGTCGACCGGCGGCGTGCTCTCGACGGACCGCTTCCCCAGCGGGTCATCAACATCCGCCGGCCGTTGAACCTGCCGAGCGAGGCGCCGTTCAAGCCTGCTGCGGAGGGATCCGGCGGCCGCGAGGTGTCGACCACGATGGCGTTCACCAACCTGTTGCGTGAGCTCATGCGGGAGGACGGCTTCGGCGAGAGGGTCGTGCCGATCGTTCCCGACGAGGCCCGTACCTTCGGCATGGACTCGATGTTTCGCGAGTTCGAGATCTACGCCCCGTTCGGTCAGCTCTACGAGCCGGTCGATCACGAGCTGCTGCTCTCGTACACGGAGGACTCCGACGGCCAGATCCTGGAGGAGGGAATCACCGAGGCGGGCTCGACCGCCAGCTGGATCGCGGCGGCCACGAGTTACGCCCACCGCGGCGTGCCCATGGTGCCCTTCTACACGTTCTACTCGATGTTCGGCTTCCAGCGTGTCGGCGACTTGATCTGGTCGGCGGCCGACTCCCGGGCCCGCGGCTTCCTCATGGGGGCCACCGCCGGTCGTACGACCCTGGCCGGTGAGGGCCTGCAGCATCAGGACGGCCACAGCCTCGTTCTGGCGTCGACGGTGCCGGCCTGTCAGGCCTACGATCCGGCGTTCGCGTACGAGCTGGGGGCCATCGTCTCGGATGGCCTCAAGCGGATGTACGTCGACAACGAGGACGTCTTCTACTACCTCACGATCTACAACGAGAACTACGACCAGCCACCGCAACCCGACGGATCGGAGACCGGCATTCTCCAGGGCCTGTATCAGTGGGCGCCCAGCCCCGACGGCGTCCCGGCCAAGGCCAGCGTCGTCTTCTCCGGCCCGTCACACCTCGCCGCCCGCGAGGCTCAATCGGAACTGGCCGACCGGTGGGGGGTCGGCGTCGACCTGTGGAGCGCCACCAACTACAAGCGGTTGCGGGAACAGGCGATGGAGGTGGAACGCTGGAATCGCCTGCATCCGGAGACCGAACCTCGAGTACCCCTGGTCACATCGCTGTTGGCCGACTGCCCCGGCCCGGTCGTGGCGGTCAGCGACTACATGCGTATCGTCCCCGAGCAGATCGCCCGCTACGTCCCCACCCGGTTCATCGCGCTGGGCACCGACGGCTACGGACGGTCCGACGATCGGGCCACCCTGCGGTCGTTCTTCGAAACCGATGCTCCGAACGTCGTGTTGGCGGTGCTCCACGAGCTGGCCCTCGATGGCGAGATCGAGCGCAGCGTCCTCACCGACGCCATCGCCCACTACGAACTCGACGCCGACCGTCCGGCACCCTGGACCACCTGATCGGACCGCCCGCCGGAACTTTGTGCAGTTGGCGACCCCCCAGGGGGTCGTAGGCGTCCCAAAGTTCGTGGGGGGCCGGGTGGGTCGGTCAGTTTTCGGCCAGTGACAGGCGGTCGAGCCAACCGAGGAGTATCGAAACAGCCCGCGGGTCGTGGCGCAGGTGGTGGCTTCCACCGCGGATGAACCGCAGATCGGCGGATCCGTGGGCGTCGGCCAGCATCCGCGCGTCGAAGTGGGGAACCGCCTCGTCCTCGTAGCCGTGCAGCACCAGCAGAGGACGGGGTGGGAACCGCTCGGCCGCCTCGACGGCTCGGACCTCTCGCAGCTCCGCCTCCCAGCGCTCCCGGTTGGACGGGAAGTCGGACGACTTGATCACCCCGATCTCTCGTGAATGGCTGAGCAGCCGATCCGGGTTGGCCGCCCAATCGTCGAAGTCGGCCGGCGATCCGAGTGTCGCCACTCCGGTCACGTCCGGCAGATCGGCGGCCGCCACGAGACCGACGGAGCCACCGGTGCCGAACCCGACCACCCACAGCCGGTCGGGCTGGGTCTCGGCCCGGAGATGGCGGCAGGCGGCGGTGGCGTCGTCGACCCAGCGGGCGAGGCTGAATTCACCGGTCGATCGACCGCATCCCCGGAAGCGGATCGTCATGGCGTTCCACCCGAGTTCGCTGTTGATCCGCAGACACAGCTCGGGCATGTCGATACCGACGGTTGCCGCGCCGACGTCGGCGTTGGGGAAGCCGTGCAGGATCAGCACGGAGTTGACGCCTCGGCGGTTCGCGGAACGGGTGGCCTTGGCGATCGTGCCGGCGAGTTCGGTCCCTCCGCTGGATCGGATGGTGATCGGGGTGAGAACCGGCTCCGGCTCGACTTCAGGGCCCGGGCGGGTGGACGCTTCGCGCCTACCCGGGGCCTTGAGTTCATCGTGGTAAGGAGCTCCGCTCTCCAACTTCCCGCTGAACTCCTCAGTCGCGTCCGGTGCCATTGAACGGCCGATAACCCCGGTTACGGGCCTCGGCCAGCGTGTCGGGGCCGAAGCAGATGTAGGTGCCGGCCTCCATCAACTCGTCGATCGGCGCCGGGTCGGTCATGGCGTCGACGTCGTAGACGATCTGGGTCCGTTTATCACCCACCCAGCGAACGTGTTCGAACTTTCCCGGTCGTTTCATCGGCACTCACGGTACCACGCACCCGGTATCACGCACCGTGAACCGTCGGTTCGAAAAACGGCGACACCGGAGGCGCGAGCCTCCGGTGTCAACCACTTCTTGGTGCTGGATCAACCCTCCGAGTGGTCCGGTTCACCGCTGGGCGATTTCGCCACAGGGCGATGAGACCGGGTGCCGACGGGGACCTCGCCGGCTCATCGGGTTGTCGGTGGACTGGTTGCAATTCGCAAACGGTCCAGCAGGCCGTATTAGCGGCCAGCCACCTCCAAGGTCCCAATTCGTATTCCGTGCAAGTTGGACCACCTCCTTCCTCTTGGTACCCGCGATTGTTGCACATCCGTCGAGGGCTTGTCGCCTTTTTCGACCCGGTTGGGTCGAGGTACCCATGCGGCCGTTTGCAACTGCGTGTCGGAGCGTCAGCGCAGACGGTCGGGCGCCAGTGCGCCGACGTCGAGGTCGACGTCGGCAAAGCTGTTGCCGGGGGCTCCGTGGATGACCAGGTCGGCCACCAGCCGCCCCGCCGCGGGCGCGGTCTGGATCCCGGTGCCGCCCTGGCCGACGCACCAGACGAACGACGGGTCGCCCGGTTCGGGGCCGATGACCATCGACCGGTCGGCGGTGAACGTTCGCAGCCCGGCCCAACTCGAGGCGACGTGGCGGATGTCGAGCGTCGTGGCCTCGTTGATGCGGTCGATGGCGAGCGCGACGTCGATCTCCTCGGGCCGAGCATCGCACGGTTCGCTCGGCTGCTCGTCGGCCGGTGAGCACAGGAACTGGGCGCCGTCGGGTTTGACGTACCAGTTGTGGTCGACGTCGGCCACCAGCGGCCAGCCGCTCGAGTCATCGTGACGGCTCGGCGTCATGAACGCGGTCCGCCGCATGGGCTGGAGCCCGACGCCATCGATGCCGGCTCGTTCGGCCACGACGTCACCCCAGGCCCCCGCGGCGTTCACGACCACGTCGGCCTCGAGCGTGTCGCCGCCGGCCAATGTCACGAGCCACTGGCCCGATCGACGCTCGAAGGCGACGACGGGAGCGGTCAACCTCACCAGGCCGCCGTTGGCCTTGAGGCCGCGGACGAAGGCCTGGTGCAGGCCGGCCACGTCGATGTCGTAGGAGTCCGGTTCGAGGATCGCCCGGCTGGCCCAGCCGTCCCGGAGGGCCGGAAAATGGGTTCGGGCCTCGGCCACCGAGATCTCGCGGATGGCCGGGTTGGTGGCCAGCCCCTCGGCGAGCATGCGGTCGGTGGACTCGTCTTGGTCCGCCGTGGCGACGGTCAGAACGTCACGCGGTTCGAGCAGCGGGAAGTCGACGAGCGGCTCGGGAGGATGGTGAAGGAAGTCCAGGCTCGCTCTGGTCAGGGCGCGGATTGGTCGGACACCGTAGTTGAGGATCAGCTGGGCGGCCGAGCGTCCGGTGGTGTGATGGGCCAGCACCGATTCAGCCTCGACCAACACGACGTCGACGGTCCGCCCGCCCTCGCCCGCCTCCGACAGTGCGAACGCGGCCGATACCCCGGCGATTCCGCCGCCGACGACAACGACGTTCATGGGCGACTCACCATGACAGGAGGCTACCCGTTCGCCTCCGGGGCTCGTGGCATCTATCGTTCCCACCCATGGACATGAAGGATCGTGTAGTGGTCGTCACCGGCGGTGGGTCAGGTATCGGGGAGGCGCTGGCCATCGCCGCCCATGAGGCCGGGGCCCGTCACGTCGTCGTCGCCGATCTCGTCGCCGATGAGGCGGCCCGGGTGGCCGGGTCGGTCGACGGTACCGGCGTCGGCCTCGACGTGTCGGACGAATCGGCCATCGTGGCCCTGGTGGACCGGACCGAGGAGGCCCACGGTCCGATCGACCTGTTCTGCTCGAATGCCGGCTTCGTGACGGCAGCCGGTCTCGAGGAGTCGAACGAGATCCTCAACCGGATGTGGGAGGTCCATGTGATGGCCCACATCTACGCGGCCCGGGCGGTGCTGCCGTCGATGATCGCCCGGGGCGAAGGCCACCTGCTCAACACCGCCTCCGCCGCCGGCCTGCTGAGCCAGATCGGGTCGGTCGGCTACACCGTCACCAAGCACGCCGCCGTGGCCCTGGCCGAATGGCTGGCGATCACCCACCACCATCAAGGCATCGGTGTGTCGGTGTTGTGCCCGCAGGCGGTCCGCACCAACATCCTCGCCAACAGCCCCAACGCCGCCAACCGGGCCATGGGCGACGATCTCGACGCCGGGGTGGCCGGCGGCGACGGCGTGCTGGAGGCCGCCGACGTGGCCCGACTGTGCCTCGAGGCGGTGGCGGAGAACCGGTTCCACGTGCTCCCCCACCCCGAGGTGGCCGAATACGTTCGCCGCAAGGGCGACGACATCGAACGGTGGCTGGTCGGCATGCGCCGGTTCCAGTCGGCGCTCCATCCGGACGGTCCGCTGCCGGGTGACGCCATCGCCCCGAGCCTGTAGCGGGCTGCTCAGTCGGGCCGCAGTAGCCCGTGGGCCGAACCCTGATCCAGCACGTCGATGAGGTCGAAGCCCAGATCCGCGGCTGCTGCAGCCTGGCGATCATCGACCGTGAGCAGCGATGCCGGCCTCGGCACCGCATCGAATGCGGCGATGTGCAACGAGTTGACGAGGTTGAGACCGTAGGATCGGCCGACGTCGGCGGCCCGGCGGAGACAGCGGCGATCGACCGGGAGCACCCAGAACCGATCCCAGTCGTCCGTCAGACGAGCCAGCGGGTGATCCCGCATCAACGGCTGCGGTGAACCGATCGCCTGATGGATGCCGAGCTCGACCTCGGTCCTGGCGAGGTCGGTGACCACCACCTGGCCGGCCGATTCCATCATCCGGTCGACGAAGTCCTGCCGGGCGTCGGGGAGATACCGACACAGCAGGGCGGAGGCATCGACGATCAGCCGCAAAGGCGGACCCTCATCGGATCATCCACGGATCTGGCGGACGATGCGGTCGACCCGGACGTCGACCGGGAGAGGTCGGGTCGAACCGGACGGCGCAGTGGTCTCACGGTCGCGGCGAGGCCGTTCGATCAATCCGAGCCTGACCATGTCCTCCAGGGCCGGCCGCGCCGTCAACATGTCCGTCGGTGGACCCAGACGGGCGATGGGCCTGGCCCCCCGGGTGACGATCAGCGACTCACCGGCCTCGATACGGGCGAGGTGTTTTGCCAGTGAGGCTCGTAATTCGCGAACGCCCACGGACGGTGTGGCAACGTCGGACATGCCGAAAGGCTACACCCTCTGGACTACTAGGTACACACGCGTACACAGACGGAATGGATCTGTGCACCGGATGGATCTAGGGTCGGCCGCTATGAACTTCGCTTTTTCCGAGGAGCAGGAACAACTCCGCCAGTTCGTTCGCTCGTTTCTGGAGGGCAAATCCTCCGAGGCCACCGTGCGCGAACTCATGGAGACCGACAAGGGCTACGACGACGCCGTCTGGACCCAGATGGCCGAACAGCTGGGTCTCCAGAGCCTGATCATCCCCGAGGAGTTCGGCGGTCAAGGCTACACGTTCGTCGAGCTCGGCGTCGTTCTCGAGGAGATGGGGCGGGTGCTGTTGTGCGCTCCGTTCTTCTCCGGCGTCATGGCCACCTGTGCCCTCCTGCAGTCGGGAGACGACGAGGCCAAGAAGGCCCACCTGCCCGGCATCGCCTCCGGCGAGACGATCGCCACGCTGGCCTTCACCGAGGAGAGCGGCAAGTGGGACGAGGCCGGCATCACGATGGAGGCGTCGGCGTCGGGCGACGGTCACACGCTGTCGGGCGTGAAGTCGTTCGTCATCGACGGCCACGTGGCCGATCTCGTTCTGGTGGCGGCCCGCACCGACGCCGGTGTCAGCCTCTTCGCCGTGGACGGCGACGCCTCCGGTCTCACCCGGGAGTCGCTGGCCACCATGGACCAGACCCGCAAGCAGGCCCGCCTCACGTTCGACTCCACGCCGGCAACCCTCGTCGGAACCGACGGTGGCGGCTGGAACACCATGAGCACCGTGCTCGACCTGGCGGCCGTCGCCCTGGCCGCCGAGCAGGTCGGTGGCGCCCAGTTCGTGCTCGACATGGCCGTGCAGTACGCCAAGGACCGGGTCCAGTTCGGCCGGCCGATCGGCTCGTTCCAGGCCATCAAGCACAAGTGCGCCGACATGTTGCTCGAGGTCGAGTCGGCCAAATCGGCCGCCTACTACGCACTGTGGTGTGCGGCCGAGATGAACGACGAGCTGCCGTCCGTCGCCTCCCTGGCCAAGGCCTACTGCTCGGAGGCGTACTTCCACGCCGCCGCCGAGAACATCCAGATCCACGGCGGCATCGGCTTCACCTGGGAGCATCCCGCCCACCTGTACTTCAAGCGGGCCAAGAGCTCCGAGCTGTTGTTCGGCGATCCGTCGTATCACAGGGAACTCCTGGCCCAACGCATCGGCCTCTAGCGGTCCATCTCCCGCCGTCGCCCGGTCGTTTTCGGGCGAGAACGACCACTTTTGACTGTTTTCACCCGCGAACGGCACGCGGGTGGTCCACCGAGAGGTACCAGGCGGCGGTAGCTTGTGAGCAATGGTCATCGTGTTGCTGGTCGTGGCGGCCGTCCTGGTGGTCGCCGCCGCATTCGTGTTCGTCGGTCACGCCGTCGGCTCGACCGAAGCGATGCCGGCCCAGATCGTGATCGACGGCCACGAGGCCATCGAGTTCTGCGCCCAGGCGCTGCCTGACCGCGTCACCGCCTCTCTCAGCTACGACGACCTCCGACGCCTCCACCGGTTTCATCTGGAGTGGATCCAGGCCTACCACTGGGCACCGTCGTCAGTCGATGCGGCCCCGGTCATCTTCGAGCAGTTCGATCCGTTGGCCTACGTGTTGGAGCGGTGCGAGGTGGTCGGTCTCGAGGTGGATCCCGACGAGGTCGCCGCGGTGATTCAGGCCCACAGCGACTACCTGCAGGTCGTCGGTGCGCTCCACCTCGACGACCCGGTCGAGGTCGAGGCCGACCTGGCTTTGGCGCCTCAGCTCGAGCAGGGGCCGGACCACACCCGGTCCACACCACTCCTGCAGACCGACGACGGAGTCGGTGTCGACGAAAGCGACGAGAGCGACCAGAGCGACGAGGTCCAACGCGATCGCGACCAATAACCGCGTCGGTTTCTGACCGCCGCGTCAAGCTTGTGTATGCTCATAGCGCCATGACGGGTTCGCCACGCGGCGAACCGCACTCGAGAGAGCGCATTCCGGGGGAGGCATCGTGGCGAAGCGAAGCGACGGCATGACAGATGGCTGATACGACGGCGGAAAACGCCGCCGAGCCGTCGGCTGTCTCGCCGCTCTTTCGCCTCCATCCGGTCGGATGGGCCGCCGCGATTTTCGCCTTGGCGGCCGTGGTCGCCACCGCGGTCGGCGCCGATCTACTGATCGGCCGCATGCCGTGGTGGTTGTGGGCACTGACCCTCGCCGTCATCGCCGCCTCCACCTCTCCTGCGGTGCTCCACAGCATTCGGCTCGGCATCGACACGGTTGCCGACGTCACCGGACGCCTGGCCATGGTTCTCGCCTGGGTGATCTTCTTCCTTCAGCTGTTCAACGTGGTCACCCGCTACACCAACGACTGGTTCGAGGCCGACATCCTGTTCGCCGAAACGGTCAGCCTGGCCTGGATGAGCTTCGGCATGCTTTTCCTGCTCGGGGTCAACTACGGCGTCAAGGAGGGCATCAACCCTCGCATCGACTTCTGGTGGGCCGACTTCAGCAACCGGCGCAAGGCATGGCTCGACTTCATCATGCACACCGTGTTCTTCTTCCCGTTCCTCATCATGGGCATCCGCATCCTCAAGCCCTACGCCGCCGTCGCCCTCGGCTACAACCGGTTCGCCAACGAAGGCGCCGGCGAATGGCCCGCCGGGTGGCGGGTCTGGGAATCATGGGTCACCTCGGTCAATGCCGGCGAGCTGCCGGCCGGTCCGATCAGGTCGTTCCTGTTCGTGGCCTTCATCCTCTGGGCCGCCCAGGTCTTCGCGGAAATGATCAAGACCGGATTCGTGATCGTGGGCCGCGAGGACCTGGCCGACATCCACGCGATCGACACCTCGGACGCTCCGGTCCGGGTCGAGTAGACGAAAAGGGAGATTCGAAACACAGTGCTGGCTGCTCAGATCGTGCAGATACTCGGACTCGACCTCGGGGTTTTCCTGTCCCTGCTGATGTTCGTCGTGTTCATGGTGCTCATCCTGAGCGGCTACAACGTCGCCTTCTGCTTCGCCGCAACCGCGCTCGCGTTCGCCTTCATCGGCGACATGGCCAACGCCATCAGCTTCAACACCTTCGATCCTGGAACGCTGGCCGGACAGCTGCCGTCGAATTGGGCGAAATCGATCGAGAGTCCGGAATTGCTGGCCGTTCCGCTCTTCGTGCTGATGGGAGCCATCCTGGAGCGGTCCGGGCTGGCCGAACGGCTGCTCAACGCGTTCGGCCTGCTCATGGGATCGCTTCGAGGCGGTGTGGCCGCCGCGGTGATCGTCGTCGGCACGCTGCTTGCCGCCGCCACCGGCGTGGTGGCGGCAACGGTGATCGTGATGGGCCTGCTGTCGCTGCCGGCCATGGTCAAACTCGGCTATGACCACAAACTGGCCACCGGGGCCATCACCGCATCGGGCACGCTGGCCCAGCTGCTGCCACCGAGCATCGTCCTCATCCTCCTGGCCGGCGAACTCGGTGTCGGCATCATCGGGTTGTTCGCAGGCGCATTGCTACCCGGCCTGCTGTTGAGTGGGCTGTACATCCTGTACACGCTCGGCATCTCGCTCGTCCGACCCGAGGTTGGCCCGGTCATGCCGGAGGAGGATCGCCGGCTGGCCGGCAACCCGACTCCCCGCACGGCGTTCATCATCGCGGCCGCGCTCGCCTCCGTGGTCTTCCTCGTCGGCCTTCTGCTCAGCCTTCAGGCGGCACTGGTCGGTGCTGCCGTGGTGTTCGTCGCCTCGGTGATCATCGTCATCATCGGCAACATGTTGGTGGCCGAGGTGCTCGTGTCGATCGTGCCGGTCCTCGTGCTGATCGCCGGTGTGCTCATCTCGATCTTCTCGGGTACGGCAACACCGTCGGAGTCCGGGGCCGTCGGCGTGCTCGGCGCGCTGATCCTGTCGGGGCTCAACCACCTGTTCGACCGGCTGCTGTCCGGCGACGGCGCCGAACACATCACAGCCGGATGGAAGCTCGACTGGCCGGCCATCAAGGCGGCGGCCCGGTCGACGGCCAACATCACGATCCTGGTCATGACGCTGTTGTTCTGTTCACTCTTCTTCCGGCTGATGTTCCAGGAGTTGGGCGGCTCGGCCCAGGTCGCCGAGTGGCTCTCCAGCATCCCCGGCGGAAAACTCGGTTTCGTGGTGGTGGCGATGATCGCCGTGTTCCTTCTCGGGATCAATCTCGAGTTCCTGGAGATCACCTTCATCGTGGTTCCGATCTTCGTGCCGGCCATGGCCCTGCTGGAGTTCACCGATCAGGAGATCGTCTGGTTCGCCGTGCTCATGGCGGTCAACCTCAATATGGCGTTCATCTCACCGCCGGTCGGGTTCTCACTGTTCTACCTGCAGAGCGTTGCCCCACCCGAGGTCAAGACGGCCGACATCCACAAGGGCGCGCTTCCGTTCATGGGCCTGCAGATTCTCGCCCTGTTCATTCTCGGATTCGTTCCCGGCATCACGAACTTCTCCTACTGCTTCTTCAATCCCAACGCACCGCCCGACCTGTGCGAGACATCGGCCATTCTCGAAGACGTCGGCGATGACGACGCCGCCCTGCCGCTGGTGCTCACGGTCGACCAGCTGCCCTACTGATCGAATCCAATCCATCACAACTGTGCAATCCAACAGGAGGCTGCCAACATGACTGTCGAACCACAGACCGACGATCTTCGCCCGGGACCGGGCATGGATCGCCGATCGTTTCTGAGTAGGGCCGGATACGGCGTGGCCGGTTTCGCCGCCAGTTCCGCCTTCCTGGCCGCCTGCTCGACCACGCAGGTGGATGAGGAGACCGGCAACACGGTCGAGGATGATTCCTCGACCGAGGAGACGGCCGAGTCCACCGACGACACTCAGGCCGAGACCGTCACCGAGGTGCAGACCGACGGTCCGGAGCTCGAGTGGAACATGGCCACCAGCTGGCCCACGTCGCTGACGACCCTCTTCGGGTCGGCGAACATCTTCGCCGACGAGCTGGCCCGCCTCACCGGCGGTCGCTTCCGCATCAGCCCGAAGCCGGCCGGCGAGATCGTGGGCGGTCTCGACGTGCTTCCGGCCGTACGCGACGGTGGTGCCGAGGGCGGCCACACCGCGTCGTACTACTACGTCAACCTCAGTCCCGTCCAGCAGTTCGGCACCGCGGTGCCGTTCGGCTTGAACCAGCGGCAGCAGAACGCTTGGCTCTACGAGGGCGGCGGCATCGATATCCTCAACGAGTTCTACGCCGAGGAATACGGCATCATCGCGTTCCCGGCAGGTGGGACCGGCTGTCAGATGGGCGGCTGGTTCTCGAAGGAGATCAACACCGTTGGCGATCTCCAGGGTCTGAAGATGCGTATTCCGGGGCTCGCCGGCACCGTACTCAACAACCTTGGTGGTGAACAGGTCACCGTCGCCGGCGGTGAAATTCTGACCTCCATCGAGACCGGCGCCATCGATGCCGCCGAGTTCGTCGGCCCGTTCGACGACCTGACCCTGGGCCTCAACGAGTTGGGCTCCGATCTCTACTACTACCACCCCGGCTGGTGGGAACCGGGCACGGCGCTCGAGGTGCAGTTCCGACTCGACGACTGGAACAACCTGCCCGAGCAGTACCAGGCGGCGGTCCAGAACGCCGCGGCTCACGCGAATATGCGGACCATCGCCCTCTACGACGTGCTGAATCAGGAGTCGTTGCAGGAGATCAAGACCTTCGCCGAGATCCGTGAGTTCTCGCCCGAGCTGATGGAGGCGTTCAAGACGGAGACCGAATCGGTGCTCGACGGCATCGCCGCCGAGGACGCGAAGTTCGCCGAGATCCTCGGCCCGTGGCGTGAGTTCCGCGACGGCATTTCGGAATGGCACGGCCTGGCCGAGCGATCCTATCTGACCCAGCAGACGTCGATTTAGCCCTTTCAACACCGGCCTCCCACCGAACTTTGGGACCGCCACGACCCTTTTGGGGGTCGTCGGCGTCCCAAAGTTCGGTGGGGGTTGGCCTAGCCGGCGGCGTTTCGGGAGGCCATCTGCTCCATCGCACGTTCCCACTCTCGGCGCACCGTGTAGGTTTGTCCGGCCACGCGCCACTCGGTGGTCAGCAGACTCCCGCCGACCTTACGCAGTTCCGTCCGATGTGGCAGGCGTTCGAGAACCTCCCTCGCCTGCAGCCGGATGGGCGAACCGCGCAGCAACACGAAATCGTCGTCGGTCAGCGCCAGCACCCGGTAGTCGCGGGTGAGCCCGGCCGCGGCCGCCGCTGTGGCCGCAGCAAGGAGCACCGTGGTGCTCAGATCGGCGCCGGCGAGCAGCCCGAGCGCCGAGACGCCGACGACCGCAGCGACCGTGATGGGAAGCACATGGGGATGAAGTCCCCACAGCATCGCTGCGGCATGGACGGTGTCGGTCGGCAGCAGCCGCTGGACGGATCGAAACAGCACACGTCGGCGCACGACTTGCAGACTAGGGCCCGATCCGCGCGGACGACGCCTTCCAGCTGGCCACGGCGATGACGGCTACTCGGTTGACGGCCCTCCTGGTGATCATGGCCGGGTTGTCGGCCGGGTCCTGCGCGGAACCGGGTCCGGTGCCACCGGTCGACCGGACCATGGCCGTCGTGACCTCAGGCTGTGGCGCCGCTCCGGCCACGATCGGCTCGGCTGTGCTTCTCGGCGACGGCATCGCGCTCACCGCCGCTCACGTCGTCGCCGGTGCCGACGTGATCGGTCTGCTCGATGCAGCCTCACTGCCGGCCGAGCGAACCTGGCCCGCCTTCTCCCCCGGGGCACTGCTCGGCGAGGCCGACGAAGCCTCGATTCTCGCCCTGGACACCGTGCGGGATCTTGCCATCGTCTCGACTGGAGCGACCGCAGAAGACATGACACGGGAGCTGGAACCGGCCGTGGCGGCTGCCGACACGTCGGTCTGGATCCACGGCGTGGCGTCACCAGACCCGGCGCTGGGGATCGTCGCCGAACGAACCGTCATCGTCACCGACGAGGTGCGCGGGTCGGACCGGGTGGAGCGTGACGGCTACCGGCTGACCGCCACCACCGAACGGGGCGACAGCGGGGCCGGGCTTTGGACGGTCGATGACCGACTGGTCGGCATGGTGTTCGCCGTTTCGACCGCCGACGATCGCCGCACCTGGGCGGTGTCCGGCCTCGAGATTGCGGCCTTCATCGACGAGATCGAGACGTCGGGGGCGACATCGTTCCGATGCCGCGAAGCCGAATCTCGGGTGGTCGCCGAATCGTAGCGAACCGTAGGTGCTCAGCCGGAGCGCAACAAAGGGTCAGTCGTCGACGGGGACAGCGCCTGATTCGTCGCACTCCAGGTCGAGCACCTCACCACTCTCACTCAGCGCATCGATCACGATCGGTTTGGCGTCGTCGTCGACCACGACCGCCACCGTCGGCCCCGAACCGCTCAACCAGGCGGCCGCCGCACCGGCCTGCAGTGCGATCTCGTAGGCCTTGGCCGACTGCTCACAGTCGACGAATCGGGTGGGCTGGTGAAGCCGATCCTGGGTGGCGGTGGCCAGCAGATCCAGACGCTGCTCATAGACGGCCGCGATCAACAGGCCCACCCGGCCGAGGTTGAACACGGCATCGGACCGGTCGACCGTTGCCGCCAGCGCCGCCCGCGAGTGATCGGTCCACGTCTCCATGTCGGGTACCCAGAACAGGAGATTGCCCGGCATCGGACGCGAGATCCGGTGATGCACGTCGTCGGCAATCACGTGGAGGCCGCCGAACACACACGGGGCCGCGTTGTCCCCGTGACCCTCGATATGGGCCACCACCGGGTAGGCGAGCCGTTGAGCCGCCTCTGTGCAGTGGCCCTGCTGTAGCGCCGCCAGCATCGCTCCGGCTGCTCGAGCCGCAGCCGAGAATCCCAGACCACGACCAGGCGGGAGTTCGAATTCGAACCAGATCGAATCCTCGCCTCCTGCCGCCTCGTACGCGATACGGGCGATGTGATCGGGTCCGCACGGTTCGCCCCGCCCCTCGTCGTCGGCCCACACATACCGGGCGACGGCGAGACCGAGAACATCGAAGCCCGGGCCGAGATTGGCCGATGAACCAGGTGCACGCACGCGCATACGTCAAATGTAGAAGGGATCGTCAGGCGAACCGATTCGGCCCGGAAACTTTCGGGCCCGATCCCGACCACCGATCAGAGGCGTCGCGTGTGGGTCAGTGGAACGGCAGATAGTGATCGGTCTCCCACTGGGAGAACTCCTCGATCTTGTCGGCCCACCGAGGCTCGGCGTCGACGAAGGTGTTCCACTCGATCTCCTTGAGCCCGCAGAAGTTGTCGACGAGGCGTGGCCCCATCGCCGAGGTGAGTTCGCCGTCGGCCTGCAGGGCATCGACCGCCTCGGCGAGGTTCGTCGGTGCGGAGCGACCGTCGTCGAGCTCGTCGTCGCGATGGTCGTTGAGCGACTTGCCGGGGTTGACCCGGCTCTTGTCGCCCATGCGAGCCGCGTGCAGCAGGGCCGCCGCAACCAGGTACGGGTTGGCGGCGCCGTCGGCCAAGCGGTGTTGCAATCGGGTCTGAGGCCCCCTCGCTGGTGGAACGCGCACGGTGGCGAACCGGTGGTCGTAACCCCAGTGGGGCTTCAAGCCGATGATCTCACCCGGTATGAGCCGCTTGTAACTGTTGACGGTCGGCGCACAGAACGCCGTCAGCCCCTCATGGTGCCGGAGCATGCCGCCTATCGAGGTGCGGGCCAGCGATGAGAGCCCATCCGGGGCCTGGGAGTCGAAGATCAGATTCTCGCCGCCGGCGTCCTCGAAGGCCAGGCTGACGTGCATGCTGCTACCCGAGCGCTGAGGAAACGGTTTTGGCAGAAAGGTGATCTTGAGATCCCTCTCGGCCGCCAGCTCCCGAGCCAGCTCACGGACCAGGAACACGTCGTCGACGGTTTGCAGCGCGTCGCCGAGGGGAAGCGTGATTTCGAACTGTGCCTGATCGAGATCGGCGTTCATCGACTCGAGGGCGATGTCCGAGCCCTCGGCCATGGTCATGATCTCGTAGAGAAGGCCGCTGGGATCGATCAGCGCTCCGGTGCCGTAGAGGTACGACGACGGTGTGTCGAACGGATCCCACCCGTCCTTTCCCTGCTGCATGACATAGCCGGTGATCGAGATGCCGACCAGCACCCGGATGCCCTGGTCGCCCCAGATCGCGATCGCGTCCTTCAGCGCCTGGCGGGCGGCTATCGGGTACGGCTCCTGACCGTAGAAGAGATCGGCGATGATGATGCCGGTGTCGGGCTCCCAGCCCGGACGGGCCTCGGCGAGCGGGCAGTACGCGGTGACATCGGGCAAGCCGTCGGGCCGAGCGGCGATCTCGACGTTGTAGAGATTCTGATCGTAGCCCTGCATGAACGCGGCGGCCGAGAACGTCGTGCCCCGTTTGGCCGCAGCCGTCGGAAGATATTTGCCGCGGGCGAGGCCGAAGGGGTCCGGCCACAGGATGCGGTAGCGACGATAGGCATCGGTCACGGGCGTGTCGACCTCCAGATACGGTCTGTGACTTCATCCCTTCCATCGGCCCGAAGCGGGCCGAACCAAAGTGTCGGCCCCGGTTTTGCCGGTCGACCCGGAGCGGCGACGGCATGGCTTCATTGCGGTTTGACAACCGGCGGAACGTCGCAACGACCCCGGCATAGAATGACCTGCTATGGCTGCCAGCACCAGGACCCGACCGCTGATCGGACTACCCGGTCGTCGACGGAAGGTCAGCGAGCTGAGTGGCACCGCGGAGGCGATGGGAGACGTCGACCTCGACGTCTACTTCTCGGCGTATTCCCGCAGTGTTCTGCAGGCCGGTGGACTTCCGGTCCATCTGCCGATCGACGCCAACCCGAGCGAGTTCGTCTCGCATCTCGACGGCATCGTTCTCAGTGGAGGCTCCGACATCGAGCCTCACCGATACGGGGCCGAGCCCGACGGCTACGGCGAATACGAGCGCATCCGCGACGATTTCGAGTTCACCCTGCTCGGCGCGGCGATCGCCCGGGATCTGCCGGTGCTGGGCATCTGCCGCGGTATCCAGCTGCTGAACGTGTACGCCGGCGGCACACTTCACCAGCACCTTCCCGAGCACGCCCGGTTCGACGTCGAGCCCCACATTCGGGTCCACCAGGTGCACATCGAATCGGGAACGTTGCTCAGCGAGATCTACGGCCAGGAACAGCTCGACGTCAACTCGCTGCATCATCAAGCGGTGGCCACCGTCGGTCCGTCCACCGTGATCAGCGCACGAGCCGAGGACGGCACCATCGAGGGCATCGAGTTGAACGACCATCCGGCGGTCGGTGTGCAGTGGCATCCGGAGATGCACAATCAACACGAGCTGATATTCGACTGGCTCGTCAAGAAGGCGTCGGAACCGTCCGATGCCCGATCCGCTCGCTGACACCGCCGGCGGCCGCCCGGATCGCCATGCCCGATAACAGCACCGAGGAGTTTCTCGACGTTCTCGCCGACGACGGGTCGATCCTCGGCACCGCCTCGCGCCGCGAGGTGCACCAGAAGGGTCTGTGGCACCGAACGTTCCACGCGCTGGTGGTTCGACCCGATCTGCCGGCGCGCGTCGTGTTCCAGCGCCGGGCCGCCTCATCGTCGTTCGCGGGACTGCTCGACTTCACCGCCTCCGGTCATCTCGCCGCGGGCGAGCTGCCGGTCGACGGCGTCCGTGAACTGGAGGAGGAGGTCGGCTTGCGGGTGACGGCCGGCGATCTCGTCCCGCTCGGCGTGCACCGGATCATCGACCACCGCAACGGGATCACCAATCGCGAGCAGGTGCACGTGTTCTTCGTGGCATCCGATGTTGCCCTCGACCGCTTCAGACCCGACCCGAGCGAGGTTTCCGGTCTCGTCGAGATCGAGGTCGAACCGCTGTTGACCCTCGTCGACCCGGACCATCCGGCTGATCGGATCGAAGCCGTCGAGTGGGAGCCCGGAACGGCGCCGACAGGCGTGACCATCGGCCACGACGACCTGATGCCCGGCTACGACGCCTACCTCATCAAGACCCTGGTCATGGCCGAACGATTCGCCGCCGGAAAGTCCCCGATCGCCATTTGAGGGATCAGGCGGAGTGGTCAGTCGCGGATCAGGCCCAGCGCCTCGGCCCGGGAGGCGGCGTTGGTCTTCAGGTGGCCGCGAACCGCCGAGGTGGTCGTCATCGCCCCGGGCTTCTGGACGCCCCGCATCGTCATGCAGAGGTGTTCGGCCTCGATGGTGACGAGCACGCCGCGGGCCCCCAGTCGCTCCATCATGGCGTCGGCCACCTGCACGGTGAGCCGCTCCTGGACCTGGAGCCGTTTGGCGTAGCCGTCGACCACCCGGGCCAGCTTGGAGAGACCGCAGACCTTCCCATCGGCCCCGGGCAGGTAGGCCACGTGGGCCCGCCCGATGAACGGCAGCATGTGATGTTCGCACAGCGAGCTGAACGGGATGTCGCGCACGATCACCATCTCGTCGTGATCGACCTCGAACTGGCGGTCGAGGTGATCGGCCGGATCACTCCCGTAGCCACTCAGCAGTTCGCCGTAGGAGCGGGCCACTCGACCCGGTGTGTCGAGTAACCCGTCACGGTTCGGATCCTCGCCGACCGCGGTGAGGATCTCGCGAACGGCCGCTTCGATTCGTGCCTGGTCCATCGTGGGCAGAGTATCGGTCGGCCGGCGCCCGCGTCCGATCAGGCCAACTCCGGCCGGCCGGTGAACTGGTCGAGGGCTTCGGGGTTGGCCAACGCCTCCCGATTCTTGACCGGTCGGCCGTGAACCGTCTCGGTCACGGCCAACTCCACGATCTTGCCCGACCGGGTTCGGGGGATGTCGTCGACGGTGGCGATCACGGCCGGGACGTGGCGGGGTGAGCCCTTGGTGCGAAGGTCGGCCTTTAGGGAGGCGGTCAGATCGTCGGTCAGCTCGTGACCGTCGGACATTCGCACGAACAGCACGATGCGGGTGTCGTTGTCGTACTCCTGGGCCACGGCGATGGCCTCGGCCACCTCCTCGCGCTGTTCCACGATGCGGTAGATCTCGGCGGTGCCGATGCGCACGCCGGACGCGTTGAGGGTTGCGTCCGAGCGCCCGAAGATGATCATGCCCCCCTGGTCGGTCCACGCCGCGAAGTCGCCGTGGGCCCACACGTTCTCGAAGGTGTCGAAGTAGGCGGCGTGGTAACGTTCGCCGTGCGGATCGTCCCAGAACTCGAGCGGCATCGAGGGAAACGGGGCGGCGCACACGAGTTCCCCCTTCACGCCGGGGGCTGCGGGTCGACCGTCGTCGTCGTAGACGTCGGTGGCGAGCCCGAGCGCTCGGCTCTGTATCTGGCCGGCGTACACCGGCTTGGTCGGATCCCCGATCACCAGGCAGCCGCACAGATCGGTGCCGCCGGAGATCGACGCCAGATGCAGATCGGATCCGATGGCGTCGTACACCCACGCGAATCCCTCATGGCTCAGCGGCGATCCCGTGGAGCAAACGGTCTTGATCGAGCTCAGGTCGTGTTGTTCCCCGGGGCGATACCCCGACTTCATCACGCTGTCGATGAACTTGGCCGAGATGCCGAACAGGGTGACGCCGTGTCGCTCCGTCATCTCGAACAGGGTGCCGATCGACGGGTGGGCGGGATTGCCGTCGTAGAGGACGATCGTCGCCCCGGTTCCGAGACATGACACGAGCCAGTTCCACATCATCCAGCCACACGTCGTGAAGTAGAAGACGACGTCGCCGGCCGAGATGTCGGAGTGGAGCTGCTGTTCGCTGGCGTGTTTGAGCAGAACACCACCGGCTCGATGGACGATGCATTTCGGCTTCCCGGTGGTGCCCGACGAATACAGGATGTAGAGGGGATGGTTGGTCGGCAGTCTGGTGAACGACGGTTCGGCTCCCGCGTGCTCGGCCAGGACCTCGTGCCAGTGCCGGTACCGGTGCCGGTCACCGATGGGAGGACGCTCGACCAGATTGCCGACGACGATGACGTGCTCGACCGACTCGAGCCGGCCGGCGATCTCGTCCAGCCGCTCCAGAAGATCGAACTCACGGCCCCCGTAGCGATATCCGTCGGCGGCCAGCAACACCTTCGGCTCCGTCTGACCGAAGCGGTCGAGTACCCCCTCGACACCGAAGTCGCACGACGTCGATGTGAACACCGCCCCAATCGACGCCGCGGCCAGGAACAGCACCACGGTTTCGGATCGGTGTGGCATCCAGGCGGCCACCCGATCGCCGGGTTCCACACCCATGGCCACCAATGCCTCGGTCATCGCCCCGACCTGAGCCCGCAGGTCGTCCCAGCTGAGATGGCTCTCGGAGCCGGTCTCCTCGACCGAGACGATGGCGTTGTCGGCGGCTCCCTCCCGATCGGCCAACAGGTTCTCGGCGACGTTGAGGCGGGCGTCGGGGAGGAACGTGGTGTCACGGAACCGATCCTCGTGCTCGACGTCGCGCTCCCCCGGCTCGCCGACGAGCCCGCACCAGTCCCACACCGACCGCCAGAACCGGCCCGGCTCGGCGATCGACCAGGCGATCAACTCGTCGCTGTCGACGGCCTCCGGGTGGATCTCGCGGCGGAAGCGATCGATCGCGGTCGCGGCCACACGCTCGGCGCTGGGCGTCCAGAGAGGTTTCGCGTTGGTGTCGGTCACGGCGCTCGCGGTCCCTTCGTTAAGGTTTCCACCGCCCACGTCAGGTGGTAGGAAGGATCGAGATCCAAGTATCTTCGGTCCGCATCATGAAATCCACCCTCCTCGAACTCCAGCGGCGCATCGGCGCCCACAATGTCGTCGTCATCTCGGCCGGCATCGCCTTCTATGGTCTGCTCACGCTGATTCCCGTCTTGACTGCACTGGTCGCCACCTACGCGCTCTTTTCCGATGCCACCGAAATCGAGGATCAGGTGACCGAGGCCGCCTCCGCGCTCGACGGCAGCACCAGGGAGTTGATCACCGAGCAGATAACCGACATCGTCGAGAGCATGCAGGGCTCGGCCACGATCGTCATCATCGGTTCGATCCTGCTGGCCCTGTTCTCGGCCTCCGGCACGGTGCAGAAACTGCTGGGAGCGGTGAACGTGGCCTACGAGCACATCGAGACCCGCCCCGGTTGGCGGGTCAGGCTCCTGAGCTTCGGGTTCACCGCTGCGGCCATCGTGATGGTGGTGACGTTGTTGGCGCTGATCAGCGCCGCGCCGCTGGTTCTCGACCAGATCGATCTCGGGGCAGGAGCCGAACTGGCGATCGGGCTGGCCCGACTACCGGTGGCGATGGTGCTGTTCATTCTCGGGCTGACGGTGCTCTACCGCTATGGCCCGGGTCGGCGGCCTCGCACACCGTGGGTCAATCCCGGAGCACTCGTCGGCGGCGGATTGTTCCTCATGTTCGCCCTGGCGCTGAGCATCTACACCAACAGCGTCGGTGGCCTGCCGCCGTCGTACGGGCTACTGGGAAGCGTTGCCGTTTTGATGATCTTCCTGCAGCTGACCTCCATTGCGGTGATCGTCGGCGCGGAGGTGAACGGCATCGTCGAGGAGGAGACGGCAGCCGACACCGAGGCGCACCGGCTCCCCGGTCGCCGCCCGGTCAACGAGGTCACCGCCGATGCCGAGCCGCTGTCGTTCGGCAAGGCGCTCGCCGGGCTCGTCGCCCTGTCGCTGTTCGGCCGCCGTTAGGGGCTTCGGCGCTACCGAGCACCGGCCAGATCGACGGCCCGGTCCTGGGCCTTCTGCAGCTCCACCCGGAGCTGCTCGGTGAACGCCTGAAGCTGTTGCCGGTCCGGCCGGCGACCCTCGTTACCCACCAACTCCATCGGATCGGCGACCACGATCGCCACGGTGGAGCGGTGGAGCCGCTTTGACCCCTGAGGCAGCGCGGCTTCGGTACCGGCGATGCCGATCGGCACGACCCGTGCGCCCGTGCGGCTGGCCAGCCACGCCGCACCGTCGAACAACTGGCCGATCTCGTTTCCGTACTGGCGCCCGCCCTCAGGGAACACGATCATCGACTCCCCGTCCTTCAGCAGGCCGAGGGCGGCCTTCATGGCGTCCTTGTCGGCGGCTCCCCGTCGCACCGGAATCGCCCCGAGGGCGGCGCACACGTAGCCGACCCCCGGGGTGGTGAACAGGGACTCCTTGCCCAAGGCCCGGATCCGGCGGGACGTGAGGGTGGCGATCAGGATGCTGTCGAGATGGGAACGGTGGACGGGGGCCAGGATCGTGGGCCCGGGCAACTCGAGAACCGAGGCGTTCTCCGACCGCAAGCGCAGGAACGGCGCGACCACCCGCCGCAGGAATCCTCTGAACGTGCGATACATCGTCATCGACGACCGACGGCGGCCACGCTCGAGGGCCAGCTCTCGGAGCTCCGAACTCACCCGGTCAAGTACACCAGATGGATCGGCCCCTCGCCACCATCGGGTTCGTCCGTCAGGACGGACGGCGGGCGAACCGAAAGAGAACGAGATAGAACAGTCCGGCGCCTGTCGCCACGAGAAATCGGGCGACCGTCGCCGCCATGTTGCCGTCCACCACCGCCATCGCCGTCCAGACGGCACCGAGGCAGAGCGCTGCCACCAAACCAAGGCCGGAGAGTACGGAACCGGCGGGGCTTTGAGTTCTTGATGTGGCCATCGACCCTCCTCGTCGTGATGGATGAACGTCCTGGCGCCCAACGTACGCACTCGCCGACGCCGGCGACAGAGCACACCTGCGGTTCGTCGGCCGACCCCGGACCCACCACCTTGATAGGTGATCTCTCCTTCTCATCTGATGCCTTCGACCCGTCCCGATGCCGCGTCCGGGGCGCGAGGCGCTACGGATCGAACACCGACCAGCAGATCTCGTTGCGGAGGCGCTGATCGTCGAGGACGAGCTCTCGGATCTCATCCGGGAGCTGTGCCCGCTGCCACCGGCATTCCCGCCGACCCGCTTCGATCTCCTCGCCTGCGGGTGCGGCCGCCCGGACCGCCTTGATCGCATAGGCGGCAGCGCCGAGTTCGTGGGCCGCCACGTGGGCAACGGCTCCGGCTTGGCCGGCAGCGTAGGCGGCATGTCGAGCGGCCCCGCTCAGTGGTCGCGCCGCGCTCATGGCCCCTCCGCCGGCGGCCCGGGCCTCCATCATCCTCAACTCACCGCGGGTCCAGGCACGTATGGCTTCGATGCCCTGACGAGGCCGCCCATCGGTTGGCCGCTGCGACTCGAAAAGTGGCAGCACGTGCTCGGCGCAGGTCGCGGCCCACAGTGCCAGGAGCCGGTGGTCGTCATCGGCGAGCGTGCCGCCGCGTCGGATCGTGACGAAACGCGGGTCGCGCACCTTCGGTAGGATCATGGCTCCACCTCGTCTGTCGGCGAAATCCAATCTAGGTTGGATGGCATGGATGAGACGCCCCAGACACTTCACTGGTCCGACACCGATCTCGAGGTCCACAAGGTCGTGGTCGGGCCCGTCGACAACAACGTCTTCGTGATCCGCTGCCGCCACACCGGCGACGCCGTGCTCCTCGACGCGGCCAACGAGCACGAAAAGCTGCTCGACCTCTGCCGTGGTCTCGGAGTCCGGACCGTACTCGAAACCCACGGGCACTGGGACCACATCCAAGCGGTTCCCGAGGTGCGCGACGCCGGCTACGAGGTGGGGGTGACCGCCGCCGACGCGGCGATGCTGCCGTCGTACGACTACCTGCTGGAAGACGACACGATCATCGAGGTCGGTCGCACCAAGCTGCACACGATCACCACGCCCGGCCACACACCGGGGTCGATCTGTTTCAAGGTGGTCGACAAACCGCTGCTGTTCAGCGGTGACACCCTGTTTCCGGGCGGACCGGGAGCCACCAAGTACGAGGGCGGCGATTTCCCGACGATCATCGAGTCGATCGACAATCGCCTCTTCACGCTCCCACCCGACACGATCGTGTTGCCCGGTCACGGTGACGACACCACGATCGGCACCGAGCGCCCACATCTGCAGGAGTGGGTCGATCGGGGCTGGTAGCCAACCGTGCGCCCCAGCCACCACAACCGGTGGCCAGAGCGCACGGAAGGCGGGAGAGGGTTCGCCATCGACATTTACACTATGGCGATGGTGGAATTAGGGGCGACCCATAGACTGGGGGCATGGCCGACAGCCCGCTGTTCGAGATCGACGACCTCCACGTTTCCACCCCCAAGACGGAAACCGACACCGGCACGGAGCCTGGCGTCGAAATCCTGAAAGGGGTGTCGCTCACCATCAATCCCGGTGAGATCCACGCCCTGATGGGTCCGAACGGGTCCGGCAAGTCGACGCTGGCCGCGGCGCTTCTCGGCTCACCGGAATACGAAGTCACCTCCGGCCGGATTCTGTTCCGTGGAGACGACATCACCGACTGGGACACCGACGTGCGAGGCAAGGCCGGTTTGTTCCTCGCCTTCCAGTATCCCCAGGAGATCAGTGGCGTCTCGGTCCTCAACTTCCTTCGCCAGGCGCTCAGCGCCCGGAAGGGCATCGAGATGAGTGTGTTGGAGCTGCGTCTGTCGCTCATGGAGTGGATGGAGAGGCTGTCGATGGACACCTCGTTCATGGAGCGCTATGTCAACGAGGGATTCTCGGGCGGTGAGAAGAAGCGCAACGAGATCCTCCAGATGGCCGTTCTCGAACCGGAGGTCGCCGTCCTCGACGAGACCGACTCCGGTCTCGACATCGACGCCCTCAAAACGGTCGCCGAGGGTGTTCGGGCCATCAAGAACGAGCGACCGGAGCTCGGCACACTCGCCATCACCCACTACCAACGCCTGCTCGACCACCTCGAGCCCGACGTCGTCCACGTGTTGATCGACGGTCGTATCGTCGCCTCCGGCGGCATGGAGCTCGCCGTCCGGCTGGAGTCGGAAGGATACGACAGCTTCAAATGAGCTCATCCTCCTCCTCGAACCACACCAAGCTCGACGTCGCCACCATTCGCAAAGACTTTCCGATCCTCGACCAGGAGCAGAACGGTCGGCGTCTCGTGTTCCTCGACTCGGCGGCGTCGTCGCAGCGGCCCATCCAGGTGATCGAGGCCATGGCCGACTTCTACAACACCAGCTACGCCAACGTGCACCGCGGCGTCTACCAGCTGGCCGAGCGGTCGACCAACGCGTTCGAGCAGGCCCGGCGGCGAACGGCCCAGTTCATCGGTGCGTCGGATCCGTCTGAGGTCGTCTTCACCAAGAACGCCACCGAGGCGATCAACCTGGTGGCCGGTAGCTGGGGTCGAGCCAATCTCGGGCCCGGTGACGCCATCGTCCTGACGCTCCTCGAGCACCACGCCAACATCGTGCCGTGGCAGATGCTGGCGGCCGAAAAGGGGTTCGAGATCCGTTGGATCCCGGTGACCGACGACGGCCGCCTCGATCTCAGCACGCTCGACACGCTCATGGATGGGGCCAAACTGGTCGCCTTCACCGCCATGTCGAACGTGACCGGGGCGCTCACTCCGACCAGACAGATCGTCGATGCGGCCTCGGCGGCCGGTGCGATCACCGTGGTCGACGCCTGCCAGTGGGTGCCACACATGCCCACCAACGTCGCCGAGCTCGGCGCCGATTTTGTCGCCTTCAGTGGCCACAAGATGCTCGGCCCGACCGGGATCGGCGTCCTCTGGGGGCGCCGCGAACTGCTGGAGGCCATGCCGCCGTTCCTCGGTGGCGGGGGAATGATCCTGAACGTCACCACCGACGGCTTTCTCCCCGACAAGCCCCCGGGCAAGTTCGAGGCCGGAACCCCTCCAATCGCCGAGGCGGTCGGATTGGCGGCCGCCATCGACTATCTCGAGGCGCTCGGGATGGAGGCCGTTCGGGAACACGAGGTGTCGCTCACGGCCTACGCGCTCCGCAAACTCACCACCGAGCTGGGCGACGACGTCACCATCCACGGCCCGGCCGAGCCGGCGGCCCGTGGCGGGGTGCTCTCGATCGAACTCGACGGCGTCCACGCCCACGACGTCAGCCAGGTGCTCGACGAGCAGGCCGTCTGCATCCGACCCGGCCACCACTGCGCCAAGCCGTTGATGAAGCAGCTGGGGGTGCCGGCAACGGCCCGGGCCAGCCTGTACGTCTACAACGGCCCCGACGACGTCGACGCACTGGCCGAGGCCCTGAAGACGGCCCGGGATTTCTTCGCCCTCTAGCTTCGCATGTAGAAAGGCACAACGTTCATGTCCGGTCTCGAAGACCTCTATCGCGAAATCATCCTCGATCACTACCGCAACCCCCGCAACCGGGGCGAACTCGAATCGCCGCCGGCTCATCGCAGCGAAGGTTTCAATCCGCTGTGCGGTGACGAGGTCGTCGTCTTCGTCAATGTGGACGATTCGGGAACGATCAGCGACATCAAGATCGGGGGTCAGGGTTGTTCGATCTCCCAGTCGGCGGCGTCGATGATGTCGGCGGCGGTCATGGGCAAGTCGGTCGATGAGGCCAGGGCGCTGACGTCGCGGTTCAAGGCGATGATGTCGATCCACGAGACCGAGATCGGCGGCGACGGCAGCGAGTCGGAAGTCGACGGTGCCGAGCCGAGCAGCGTCGACTCCGAGCTGCCACTCGGCGATCTTGAGGCGCTTCGGGGCGTTGTCAAGTTCCCGGTGCGGATCAAGTGCGCCACCCTCAGTTGGAACACACTGCTCCAGGCGATCGACGAGATGGCCAGCGCGTAGGAACCTCAGGCGGTCCCGGCCGCTGCGCTAGCCGATTGCGATCACCGAGATGCCGGCGAAGACGATCAGCACGTTGAGGATCAACGAGAGCGTCAGGCGCTCGTCGCCCGGCAGGAAGATCCTGCTGAGAACGGCGGTGAAGATCGCC
>CBDCGP010000042.1:0-5688 GCA_965216655.1 Acidimicrobiales bacterium | reverse complement strand
GTGACGAGCTGACGCTTCGACCCGTCGACGACGGAGGGCGACCGGCCGGTCAGACCTCACCCGTCACGCTGAGCGCCAAGCCGACCCGGACCCGCCCCGACGACGACTTCGGCACGTAAACTGACAAACATGCGGCCGTCGATCGTCATCACACTCGGCTTGTTGATGCTGGCCATCCTGGCGGCGGGCGTCGTGCAGTTCTTCGTGATGACCTGACAACGATCCGGGCCGCCGGGATCCCGGCTCATCCGCCCGGGTTTTTGAGCGGCGTCCCGACCCAGCTTCGCGGCAGGATCGACCGCAGCGCCCGCATCACGTCGCCATGGCCTTGGGGGGTGAACGTCAGCTGACCACGATCCTCGCGGCTGCCGGTCATCGCCACCAGCCACTGGCCGTTCTCGCCGGCGTCGATACCCCTCAGCTCGGACGAGTCCTGACCGTCGTCGGTCGACCACGTCGAATCGACCCGCCATCGGCGAACGTCGGCGTCCTGGAAGTCGAGCACCTTCTGCGCCTGATCGGCCGACAGCCCGGCCTCGACGAGAATCTCCGCCGCCTTGTCGGGTTGGTCGAGAACGGCCTCGGCGTCGGCCACGGCCTGGGTGGCGACCGAGATCGGGGCTTCGCCGACGCTGAGCGGCGGACGCGACACCATCAACTCGCTCAGCACGAACGGCAACTGCATCACGTCGACCGGCCGGAACTCGGCGAAGTCCGGATCGAGGGACGACGACACGACCGCCTGACGCGGCGTGGCCCACACGGTCGAGGAACTGGCGTCGTTCCCGTAGCGAAGCTCGACGCTGATGATCAGGCTCGCCTGATTGGCCACCCGCAGCAGGTCGGCGGCAAGGGGATCGAGTTCGTCGTCGACGATGATGTCGGCGGCCCGTAGTTGATTGACGAGTTCGGAATCGGCGGCACCGGTTCCCTCGATACCGCTGCGGCTGTACTTCAGGGCGTGAGCGAAACGCAGGCTCTCGGTTACGAGGTTGGCCGGAAGCCTCAGCTGGCAGCGACTGCGGTCGAGGATCATTGCCGTGGTGGTCGTGGCCGTCGTCGACGAGTCGTCGTCGCCCTCCGCGGCATCGACCGCATCGGTGTCCGTCTCCGACTCCTCGGCGTCACGTTCATCGTCACGCTCGACCACATCCTGACTCTCCGCCATCCGGCTCCTCCTAAACAAGTGCTCGGGCGTCCCAACGATACTGACGGGTGGATTCCGACGGCTTATCGGTCCACCAATCCAAAGCGGTGATGTGATGTCACGTCCCGGCCTCGGCTTCCCCACCCTATTTTCTAGCGCCAAATCGAGCCCGCGTCACGGCCGAATCGACATCGGCGGTTCAGCCAGTGTGTCGCGGTGCCAATTTCGCCGGTTGGATGAGCCTCGATTATCGGGGTTGGCTAGTCTGTCTGCACCCGTTGCTCCCAGTGGTGGCGGCACGGGTAACCGAGCATGAACCAGGCAGATACCGACTCCGGCAACCAGGGCCCCGGTTCCGGGCCACAGACCGTGGAACAGAACCTCGCGTTCTACTTCGAGCGCCACCGTGCCGACGGGGTCGCGCTCATCACACCGGAAGCCACCGTCACCTACGGCGCCTTGAAGGCCGACGTGGCCCGTTGGCGTTCGCTGCTGGTCGGGGCCGGGGTCGGCCGTGGCGACCGGGTGGCCATCCTCACCGGCAACAGCGTCGACTTCGTGCTGGCTCATGTGGCGACCATCGGGCTCGGCGCCATCAGCGTGCCGCTCAACTGCGATTCGCCCCCGGCCGAACTCATCCCGCAACTCGAAGCCGTCGACCCCACGGTTGTGCACGTCGGACCACGGGGAGAACCCGTCTGGTCGCAGATCCCGCCGCCGTTCGCCGACCGCCGGCTCTCCGTTCCCGACCAGACAGGCCGATGCCGAAGCCACGGAAGACACCGGGTCCGACGGCGAATCCGGGAGCGAACCGGCCCAGGCCGTGGCCGCCGTCTCCGGATCCGACCCGGCTCTGTTGATCTTCACGAGCGGCACGGCGGGCACGCCGAAGCCGGCAATCCTCACCCACGACAATCTGGTGTCGAGTCTCCAGTCGGTGCTGTCCCTACCGATCGACCTGATCGCAGAACCACAGTGTTACCTCGCAGTGATCCCGCTGTTCCACGTGTTCGGCGTGCACATGGTCATACATCTGGCGCTAATCTCCGGGGGGAGCGTGATCCTCGATGAGTACGGCAACGCCCAGCACATGCTCGATCTCATCCGCACCCACCGGCCCACCGTGGTGGCCGGTCCTCCGGCTTTGTGGCAGCGGATGACGGCCCAGGGCGGTCAGGCCGTCGACTTCAGCTCGGTCAAGCTCGCCGTGTCAGGAGCCGCGGCGCTGCCGCCGAAGCTCGCGGTTCAGGTCGACGATCAGCTCGGTCTCGTCCTGCACGACGGCTACGGTCTCACCGAGTCCAGCGCGGTGGCCGCGTCCACGCTCGGTGTGGTCGACCCTCCGCTCGGTTCGGTCGGCCTGTTGATGCCCGGCGTGGAGGCCCGCATCGTCGACACCGACGGTGGGGAGTGCCTCACCGGCGACCCCGGTGAGCTCTGGCTCCGAGGTCCGATGATCTCGCCCGGCTACTGGGGCGACGAGGGCCGGCACGAGTCGCGTTCCGACGACGGCTGGCTCCGCACCGGCGATGTTGCGGTGGTCGACGACCACGGCTATCTGGCCATCGTGGGTCGGGGCAAGGATCTGATCATCGTGTCCGGGTTCAATGTCTACCCGGCCGAGGTCGAGGCGGCGCTGCTCACCCACCCCGGCATCGCCCAGGTCGGCGTGGTGGGTGAACCGCTCGACGCCACCGGCGAGGCCGTGGTGGCGTTCGTCGTGCCCGAGGCCGGTGTAACCCTCGACGATTCCGAGCTGTGGGCCCATTGCGGTGAACGCCTCGCCCGCTACAAGATTCCCCACCGGTTCGTGATCGCCGAGCAGCTCCCGCTCGGCCCCACCGGCAAACTCCGCCGCAACCAGTTGCTCGTCGGACCCTAGGGATCCGCCATGTCGTCGTCACCCGATCCGACCCGGTTGGGGCGTGAACTGGCGGTCCGTCACGGAGGTGGATCGGATGAGGGCCAGGTCGTCGACGGCATCGACGAGAGCCTGACGCTGCTACAGGTGGCCGAATCGCCCCGAGCCGGCGACTGGACGCTGCGGTCGGCGCTCGTGCGATTCGCCCAGGTGCAACCCGAGTTGTCGGGGGCGCTCCTCGAGTCCGTCCGTCGTTCCCAGGCGGCGCTCGATCCGTTGTCCCGCAACCTGATGCGTCACGGTGCCGTCACCGATCGGGGGTTGTCGATTGCATCCGACGGCGGGCTGGCGCCGATCGCCGATCCGCTGCCCGACATCCGGTCGGCTGACATCGCCCGAGCCGTCCGGGCCTGCGGCGACACCGAGTCCGCGCTCGACGCCGTGGTCGAGGCCTACGGGGCCGAGGCCGCCGGCGACCTCGATCCGGCCGAGCGTGAGGCGATTCCGTTGTTGATGGTGATGCTCGACCTCGATGAACTGGCGGAGGTGCTCGTGGAGTGGGCTCGGACCAGGGCCCCCGAAGAGCCTCCGATTGAAGAGGCCAATCGCCTCGGCCGTCGGGCCTTCGAGCGGCTCGGCGCGCTCGGCGTCGCCCGCGAGACCGGCGGTCGCCCGCCGGGCAGGCGCCCAACCGATACAGGCCGGAGCTGATTCGGACCGTCCCCACCGAGGGTTTGCGCGGTTCTGGGTGATGGGCACGCACGAACGCGCACACCTCCTTGACCGTTGCGCAATTCGATGTAGTCGTGTAAGGTTAATTACATCATTACAAATCTCCAATGAAGGACAAACCCATGACTACCAAACGACGAGGACACGGTCGGGGGCGAGGATCGCGGGGCCGCGGCCGCCGCGGCATGGAGCCGCCCGAGGTGTCGAGAGAAGAACTGGGAGCCTGGTTCGCCGGGAACCTCCCCGACGACTGGTTCACCGAGCCGGCCACCATCCAATTCGACCGCGACGAGATCCTGGTGACGGGCGCCCTGGCGATGCCCGAGGTCGCCGACGGCGACGACCGGGCGATCGCCGCCCACGCTCGCATCGCCGCTTTCCGCGAGGACACCCGGGAACATCGCATGTCGATCGCCGACCGGGCCCAGGGCCTGTATCTGCGTCACGTGTCCTGGGCCGTCACCTGCGGCGACAAGAGCGCGGCGTTCACCACGGCCAGCATCCCCGTGATGACCCGCTTGGGGATGGACGACCGAGCTGTGCTCGACACGCTGATCGAAGCCGGAGTCGCCCGGTCCCGAAGTGAGGCCCTGGCCTGGTGCGTGCGCCTGGTCGCCGACAACGAATCCGAGTGGATCGACAAGCTTCGGGCGGCGATGACGGACCTCCAGAACCTGCGGGAGCAGGGGCCCGACAGCGCCGGCGACTAGCAGAGTCGATCAGAAGTTCAATCGGCGACGGCCACCAGGACGTCGCGGGTGATGCTCGAATCGACGACGTGCTCCATCGAGTGGACGGCCGCGCCGTGGTCGCTACCGTCGCCCTCGACCGACACGTGCTCCACGAGCCCGGCCTCGGCCAGCGCGACGGCCACGTCGACCCTCGGCGCCCGCTTGACGTTCCAGGCGACACACACCGAACCGCCCTTCCGGAGCCAGCGCCGCCACGTCGGCGCCACCCGCGACACCAGCTCGATCGTGTCGGCCGGATCGAGCTTCGCCTTGTCGGCCCGATGCTGGACGCCGTACGGCAGATCGGTCACGATCGCATCGATCGAACCCCGCTTGATCGGCAGCGACCGGTCGCCGCCGTCGGCGTTGAACGTCTCGATCCGCTGACCCTCGCCGGCCTTCTGGGCGGCCCGAGTCGGGGCGACATCGAGCGTCGCGTGCCGTTGCTCGGCGTTGTTGACGCGATACGCCCGGTGCCGGTGGGGCAGACGGTGCTGCTTGGCCCAGGTCCGCAGGAATCCGTCGTGGTGACGGAGCGCGCCGACGTCGGGCTCGATCCCGACCGCGTTGAGTCCGTAGCAGAGCGCCCAGTTGAGCGTGGTGCCCCGTCCACACATCGGATCGAGCACGGTCGGTGTCCGCGGCCACGGGCCGCGGAGGTTGATCCCGGCGTGGGCCAGTGCCAGGTTGAGCATCGCCCGGGTCAGCCGTTCGTTCGTCTTGCCCCGGTAGCGCTGCACCGACACAAGGTCCGTTTCATAGACCAGTGTCTCGGCGAGCGGTCGGGGGAGCAGCGTGCGTCCGTCGTCGGACTCCTCCTCGAACAGCGCCAGCGCACACGACAGCTGCCCGATCAGCGGGTCGAGCATGCCCGGGTCGGCCGTCGATGAGAACGACAGGGCCGAGGCCCGACCGAACTCGGTGATGGTCACCTCGGCCGGCCGTTGACCCGGTTCGAGGAGGGCCCCGGTCACCCCGACCAGCTCGGCGGCCGCCACCGGACCCAACGACTGGTTGAACACCCGGTTGAGGTCGGTCTCCAACACGAGAAGGTGGCGACGGGCGGTTGCCGACGACCCCGGCGGCCCCTGAGGAACGTTGTTCGGAGTTGGCGGCGTGGTTTCGATGCCCGAATCGTAGCCGTCGCCGCAGTGACATCGACTCCGGCAACAGCGCTGCCACCGACTTTGTGCATTTGTGAAACGAGGGGGCGCTAC
>CBDCGP010000041.1:0-22430 GCA_965216655.1 Acidimicrobiales bacterium | reverse complement strand
CCCGCCGCCGACCGCAGCCAGAACCACATCGTTGAAACGAGCCCCCTGCCGTTTGCGGATGTCTCGCAGCGGACCGATGGGCAACGACGTGAGCGACACCTTCCGGGACGCGCCGAGCGCCCGATTGAACGGCAGCCTTGGTGCGGTCAGATCGCCGACCTCGACCTCGACGTCACCGAGCGGGGCGGCCCACTGCGCGGCCAGCGACGGCAGGATCTGAGGACCGACCACGGGGATGTTGCGGGCCAGCGACACGCCGAACCGGCCCCATCGAACCGGGGACCGAAGTTGTGACACCGCCGCCTGGGTCAACAGCTGTTGGTCGGTCAATGCCTCGGGCGCGGCCGGGCGAAGGGGAGGATTGCTGTCACTCGGCGTCTCGTCGGCCATGAGGGGCGTGACGAGATCGAGGCCGGTGACTCCGTCGATCAGGACGTGGTGAACCTTGACGTAGATCCCTGCGGTTCCGTCGGGGCGGTCGATGAGATAGAGCTCCCAGAGCGGGCGTTCACGGTTCAGCGGCCGTTCGTGAAGCCGGGCGATCAGCGCCGCCTCCTTGTCGCCCCCACCCGACGACGGCACACCGATGTGGCGGAGGTGGAAGCTCAGATCGAACCGCTCATCCCGCTGCCACCACGGCCTGTCCAAACGCAAGGGGACCTCGCGCAACCGGAATCGAAGCTCGGGAACGGCGTCGAGCCGGTCCTCCACGACTGCGCAGAGGTGCTCGAAATCGAACTCCGGCGCGTCAGCCGGGTCGACCACGGTGTAGACCGACGTGTGGCCCAAATTGGTGGGCGTCTCCGAGCGCAGCAATGCAGCCTCGCGGGCGGTCAGCTGACGCATCAACCGCCTTCGTTGCTGGGATAGAGCGGACGGGTGATCGTGGTGACCTCGAACGGCCGCCACTCACCGTCGGGAAGGGCGAGGCGGTCGGCCACCACCCTCAGCACGGCCCCGTTGTAGCCGAGCCCGAAATGGCTGCCTCTCACTTCTATGGCCTCCGCTTCGGGCCCCGGAGTCTGACGGCAGGCGAGGCCGGGCACGATCCCGTCATTGCGGGTCCAGATCGTGGTTGACGGCACGGGGATCCGATCGACGTCAAGGCGTTGCGACCGGAACGCGAACTTCCAGATCGTGCCCATGAGGTCGAACAGGAACCGCACGTTCGACTGGTCGCGGTCGATCTTGACAGGAGAACCGAGGGTAATGACCTGACGCACCATCTCCGGGCGATTGAGCGCCAGCATGCGACCGAACACGCCGCCCAGGCTCCAGCCGACGATGTCGATCGGCCGCTGGTGCCGTGCGTGGAGCTGGACGAGCAGCCGGTCGACACCGGCGAGAACATGATCGGCCGGACCGATGTTGCGGCCAATTCCCCATCCATAGGGTCGATGACCCTGGCTCCACAGGAACGTCCGCAACGGCAACGTCGACTGATCGGTCCCTATGAATCCGGGTAGGACGAGAACCGGCCGGGATTCGGCCCTGGTGGTCGACAACGCCACCGTCACGGCGGCAACGGGGAACATCGCCAGCTCCGGCACCGCCGTCAACTCCCGCCACAATCCGGCGGGACGCACGTCGGAGTCGGAGGGCTTGTCGGCGACCATTACAGTGTCGCCGTCGCTCAACAGACCGGCCTATCCATGGGTGCCCGATTTTATCCCACCGACACGGCTCATCCCGGTACCGGGCCCGGCGGTGGTCGAACCGCAATCATCCAACTTTTGCGGGTCTACGACCCGTTAACGGGTCGTAGACCCGCAAAACCCTCATGGGCTGGCGGCGGAATCGGGCGACTCAGGCCGTCAGGCGGCCACCTCGGGCCGATTCCAGGCCCCGTAGCCGCCGAGGATGTCGGAGACGTCGCGCAAGCCGGCCCGGCGCAAGGCGCTGGCAGCCACCGATGATCGGTAGCCGCCGGCGCAGAACACCACCGTCGTCTTGTCGGGATCGAGCTCATCGATCCGACTGGGGATCTGACTGACCGGTACGTTGACGGCGCCGGGGATGGTGCCGAGTTCGAACTCCCCCTGGTTTCGGACGTCGACAAGCTGGAGATCGTCGATGTCAGCCCGCCGGTCGTCGAATTCGGCCGCGGTGAGCCTCGACGCCCGCCTCACCCGATCGGGGTTGGCTTCCATGACCGCCAACGGCGATGCGAGATGGCCGACGACCCGATCAAAGCCGATCCGGGCCAATCGGTTCTTGGCCTCGAGCTCGAAACCGTCGTCGACGACCAGCACGATGTCGACGTCGGAGGGAACGACCGAACCGGCGAACTCGGCGTAGCGGCCGTTGAGTCCTACGTTCACCGAACCGGCCAAGTGGCCATGGGCGAACTCCTCCGGATCCCGACCGTCGATGATCATCGCGCCGCCGGCCACCTCTCGGTCGAGATCGTCCAGTGACAATTCGGCCGGCATGGCGTTCTCGTCGAGCAGGTCCCGGGCTTGGCGGTTGAGCACGGCGTCGTAGATGAAGTAGTCGGGAGCCGGCGGCTGGCCTTCGGTCACGAGATCCACGAAGGTCTTCTTGTCGGGGGCGAGCAGGGCGTAGTTGGTGGCCTTCTGCTCCCCCATCGTCGACCAGGTGTCGGTTGACAGGTTCTTGCCGCAGGCGGATCCGGCGCCGTGGGCCGGATAGACACGGGTGGCGTCCGGCAACGGCATCAGCTTGGTGTGGAGGCTCTCGTAGAGCTGCTCGGCCAGCTCATCGCGGCTGAATCCGATCGACGACAGCAGGTCGGGGCGCCCGACGTCACCGATGAACAAGGTGTCGCCGGTGAGAACGCCGTAGGGGATCTGGTCGTCGGCGTGCTCCCACACGACGATGCTGATCGACTCGGGCGTGTGACCGGGCGTGTGGAGGATCTCGAGCGTCACCTCACCGAGGGAGATCTTCTCGCCGTCATCCAACGGTCGAGACGGGAACTCTGTCTCCGCCACCGACGAGTAGGCGATCTCCGCTCCCGTCGCCTCCGCCAGCTCGAGATGGCCGGAGAGGAAGTCGGCGTGGAAGTGGGTCTCGAGGACCAACTCGATGGCGAGGCCGGCCGCAGCGGCATCGTCGACGTACTCGTTGATGTCACGTCGAGGATCGACGACGACGGCGCGGCCACTGGTTTCGTCGCCGATGAGATAGGAGGCTTGCGAGAGGCAATCGAGGTAGTACTGGTTGAAGATCATGATGATTCCTTTGCGTGTACTCGTGGTGGCGTTTCTTGCGGTTCGTCCGGTTTCGATCTCGGGTTCAGGAGCCGTTGTGATGGGCCAACATGCCGCCGGAGAGGTTGACGACATCGCCGAATCCGTTCGCGGTCAGGTACTCGGCGGCGCTGGTGCTGCGGCCGCCCGACCGGCAGAACACGACCACTCGCCGGTCGGTGGCCAACTCCCCGATCCGGTTCGGCAGCTCACCGAGAGGTATGTTCACGGCGCCGGGCAGGGTGCCGGTGGCCAGCTCGTCCGGTTCCCGCACGTCGACGAGCTGCGCGTTGCCGATCAGAACGGCCTGATAGTCGGTGATCGGGTGATCACTATGGATTGATTCACGGTTCATGTCACTGGACTCCTTGCAGGTTCCGAGGTCGTTCGTCGATACCGGATGCCACCAGGTCGTCGGGCGCCGACAATCCGGCCGTGATGGCGACGACTGCGTCATGGGTCGACGCATGGATCCGATCGACGAGCTGATCCCACAGTCGGCAACGCCGGAGCACGTCGCGGACGGGCCCCTTGACCCCCGAGAGATGGAGAGACACGCCTCGCCGGTCCAGGTCCTCGACGATCTCACCCATCGTCTCCGCCCCGGTGGCGTCGATGTCGTTGATTCCGGAGGCGTCGAGGATCAGCACGCCCGGTGGGGAGGACAACGCCTGCGTTCCGTGTGCCGCCATCAGCTTCTTGACCTGGTCGGCGTTGACGAACGACAGGGCGGCGTCGATCCGGATGATGCGCACCCCGTCGACCAGTTCCACATCGTCGAACCGGGCGATGTTCCGGTAGGTGGTGGTGTCGGGTACGTGACCGAGCACTGCGGTGTGCGGCTTCGACATCCGGGCGAAGACGACGAGCATGGACGCCACGACCGCCACCGCGATCCCGATCTCGATACCGAGAACCAGGGTGGCCCCGAAGGCGGTGACGAGGCCGACGAGATCGGTCTTCTTGACCGCCGCTATATGGCGTATTTCGGCGATGTCGACGAGGCCGATGACGGCGGTGATGATGACGGCCCCGAGGGCGGCATTGGGTAGCGACCGGAACAGCGGGGTGAAGAAGACGATCGTGGCCAGTATCACGGCGGCGGTCACGAGCGACGCAAGCGGCGTGCGGGCACCGGCGGTCTCGTTGACCGCGGTACGGGAGAGTCCGCCGGTCACGGGATAGCCGCCGAACAGTCCCGACGCCACGTTGGCCGCACCCAGCGCGACCAGCTCCTGATTGGCCTCGAGCTCCTGGCGATGTCGTCGCGCGTAGACCTTGGCCACGGCGATCGACTCCATGAACCCGACGATGGTGATGACGACGGCGGTCGGCAGCAGGGTGCCGATCAGTGAGCCGTCGAGAGTGGGGATACCGAACGCGGGGAGCGAATCGGGGATGTCGCCGACGACGTCTACGCCGTGCCGCTCCAGATCGAGAAGTTCCACGGCCAGTACAGAGCCGATCACCACGACGAGCGCCCCCGGCACCGGCCGGGCCCAGCGCTTGAGGGCGAGGAGTGTCACCACGGAGGCGACGCCAACGGCCAAGGTCGTGGCATTGGTCGCGCTCAGGTTGGCGGCGACGCCCTCGACCGTTCCGAAGAAGCTCTCCGTCCGCGGCGGTGAAATACCGAGCAGATGTTTCACCTGCGAGAAGCCGATGATCACGGCCGCGGCAGCGGTGAAGCCAACCAGTACCGAGTGCGACAGTAGGTTGACGAGGAAACCGAGCCGTCCCAGTCCCATGACGAGATGGACGACACCGACGAGGACGGCCAAGAGCGCGGCAGCCGTGACGTAACCGGCGGTTCCCTCCTCGACGATCGGGGCAAGAGCAGCCGCGGTCAGCAACGACACGATGGCAACCGGGCCAACGGCCAACTGCCGCGAGGTGCCGAACAATGCATAGGCGATGATCGACACCGTCGACGCGTAGAGTCCGACCTCGGGCGGCAGCCCGGCGAGAAGCGCGTAGGCCATCGCCTGAGGAACGAGCATAGCCCCTACGGTCAGACCGGCGGCCAGATCGCTGCGCAGCCAGCCACGGTCGTAGGACTTCGCCCATCCAACGGCTGGAATGATCGAAGTCAACTGCATAGTCCGAATATACGTACATTTAGCCGATTCGTCAACCTGACGATCCCAACCCTCCACCCGACGCCGCCAAAAGGTCGGCCAAAAAGGCAGCAGAACCGCGCGATATCGCGCGGTTCTGCTGCGGATTCGACCGGAACACCGGGGCGGCGAGTCGCTAGGCTCGACCCTTCAGCATGAGGTTCCAATACATGAACGGCAGGCCGTACTTCTTCAGGTACCACATGTCACGACGTGGCTTCGTGGTGTCGATGACCGGGAATGAAGGGGCCGGCTCGGTCGAGTAGTCGAACTCGGCCAGCAACATCTCCGAACGTGAGGTGGTGAGCGGGCAGGAGGCGTAGCCCTCGTAGCGCTCGGTCGAATCCTTGCCCTCCAGCTGACGTATCACGTTGGCCGCCACCACCGGCGCCTGTTTGCGAATGGCCGCCCCGGTCTTGGAGTTGGGAGTGGAGCCGGCGTCGCCCAACGAGAAGATGTTCGGGTAGCGCACATGCTGGTGGGTGTGCTTGTCGACGTCAACGTACCCCGTCGGCTGATCGGTCGACAGCGGACTCGACTTGATCCAGTCGGGAGCCGACTGATGGGGCACCACGTGCATCATGTCGTAGGACAGCGTGAAGTTCGTGCCGCCCTCGTTCATCGGCATGAACGCGGCCTTGCGACCGGCCACGTCGACCGACTCGAGCTCGGCCTCGGTGTGGAGGTTGATCCCGTAGGTGTCGATCACCTTGTCGAGGGCGTCGGCGAAGACCTTGACGCCGAAGATCCGAGGGGTGGGCACCACGAGGTGGACGTCGATGTCGCCCAGGACGCCCTGCTGCTTCCAGTAGTCGCAGGCCAGGTAGGCGATCTTCTGGGGCGCACCGGCGCACTTGATCGGACCCGACGGCATGGTGAACACCGCGGTGCCGGATCGGGTGTCTTTGATGAACTGCCAGGTCTTGGGCGCCAGATCGTAGGTGTAGTTCGACGATACGCCGTTGGCGCCCAGCGTTTCGGTGACACCGGGTATCCGGTCCCAGTCGAGCTGAATGCCGGGGCACACGATGAGCACGTCGTAGCCGATCGTCTTGCCCCCATCGGTCAGAACCGTGTTGTTTTCGGGGTCGAATTCGGCGGCGGCGTCGCGAACCCACGTCGCCTCCTTCGGCATGACCGACGCCTCGGAACGCATGCTGGTCTCACGCTTGGCACAACCTCCGCCGACCAGGGTCCACAGCGGCTGGTAGTAGTGCTTGTCCGACGGCTCGATCACGGCGATGCTGTCGACCCTGCCCGCCAGGCGGGCGGCGACGGAGATGCCGGCGGAGCCGCCCCCGACGATGACGACTCGGTAGTGAGATGTGGTGGCCATGGCTGTATCCCCTCAGATGTACGACCGTTCGGCGGGTCCCCACGCATGCACGGTGCGCTCGAGGGCCCTGGTTCCTAATGTACGTTCTTTCGGACAGCCGGTCAACTGCGCCCGAGCGTCACCGGTCAGGCCTCAGGAGTCGTCACCGCTGGCGCTGGGGCGCAGTTCGGTTCGAGATCCCGCCGACCAGTCGGTGACGAACCGGTAGCGGTCACCGCGGATCACCGTGGTACGCCACTCGATCGGCACGCCATCGCGGCAGCCCCGACGCTCCAGGAAGAAGGCGGCATCGGACTTGGTCAGGCCGAGGAGCTTTCGATCGCCGGCGCTGGGGAGGATGGGCGTGAGACGTTCCCAACCCTGATTGGGCACCGGCTTGCCCAACTTGCCCAACTCGTTGTAGAGCGCCGTGTGGCCGAAGTCGACCTCCAGCAGCTCCTCGGCCATGCTCGCCGGCAGCCAGGCCCGATCGACGGCCAGTGGTGCGCCGCCCGCCAGACGCACCCGCTCGAGCAACACGAACTTCGAATCGTCGGGCAGGTCGAGCTGACTCGCGGCGATCGTGTCGGTCACCGTTTCGAGCCTCAACACACGGCTTGTCTGCGCGACGCCGGTGGATTCCACCGATTGGAACAGGCTGTAGAGCGTGCCGAGGGACTGCTCGAACTCCGACCGGTTGACGACCGTACCCCTCCCCCGCTCACGTTTGAGCAGACCGGTCTTGTTCAGGTGGCGCACCGCCTCTCGAACGGTGTGGCGACTGACCGCATAAGCTTCGGTGAGCTGCAGATCGGTGGGGAATCCGTCCTCGAACTCGCCCGACTCGAGGCGACGCCGCAGTTCCACCTCGAGTTGCGCCCACAGCGGCATCGGCGAGTCTCGGTCGAGGGATTTGATCGTCATGTGCAGCCACCCGCCCTTGATCGTCGATCGGTACAGACACGATTGGAGTGCGGACCATCAGAGTTCCTGATATCCGGACTTACAACGCTAACACAGCATATGTCCGGTATCGCAGAGCCACCGAATCAAGACCAACCGGCCCGATAATTGTCCGGACAATCTCGACGTCCGGCCGATACAGTGGGAGTCGAACAGACCAGCCGCTACGAACAGCGAGACCTCGTTGACCGTGCCGTCCACCTCCACACTAGCCACCCTCTCGACCGTCGCCGCCGACACCATCTGGAGCGACCCTCTCCTTCCCGCCCGCTACCAGATGGCGCTGACTCTTGGCACCCATATCGTGCTCGCGTGCTTCGGCATGGCGCTCCCGGCGATGATTTTCGTGCTTCACCGTCGTGGGCTGCGGGGAGACGGTGATGCGCTCGAGTTGGCCCGCCGCTGGTCGAAGGTGGCCGGTGTCCTGTTCGCCATAGGCGCCGCCTCCGGCACGATTCTCTCGTTCGAGATGGGGCTGCTGTGGCCCGGGCTGATGGAACGTTACGGCGACGTCATCGGCCTGGCTTTTGCATTGGAAGGCATCTCGTTCTTCACCGAGGCCATCTTCCTCGGCCTCTACCTCTACGGATGGGATCGGCTTCCCGGCCGCCTCCATTCGTTCATGCTCCTGCCGATCGTGGCCGCCGGGGTGGTCGGATCGTTCTTCGTCGTTTCCGTCAACGCCTGGATGAACGACCCGACCGGGTTCGCGCTCGAGGGCGATCGTGTCGTCGACGTCGATCCGGTTGCCGCCATCTTCAACGACTCGGCGTTCGTGATGTTCCTCCACATGTTCGTCGCCGCGTACATGGTCACCGGGTTCATGGTCGCCTCGGTCCACGCCACCGGGATCCTCCGCGGCAACCGAACACGCTACTCGCACATGGGAATCACCGTTCCGCTGGCCTTCGCCGCAGTGGCGGCCATGATGCAGCCGGCGATCGGCCATTTCGCGGGCCAGCGGGTCGCCGACCGTCAACCCGTGAAGCTCGCGGCCATGGAGGGATTGAACACCACCGAATCGTCCGCCCCTCTCGTGGTCGGCGGGCTGTATCTCGACGGCGAGCTGCGGGGCGGCATCACCCTTCCGGTCGAGGGCCTCGCCTCGTTTCTGGCCCAGAACGACTTCGACGCCGAGATCGTCGGGCTCGACTCCGTTCCACCCGAGGACCGGCCACCGGTCGGAATCGTCCGGCTGTCCTTCCAGATCATGGTGGCGCTGGGCACGGCGCTCGCCGCGCTCGCCGTGTGGGCCGCACTTCGCTGGTGGCGCAACCGTGACCACTTCATCGACAGCCGACCGTTTCTGCTCGCACTGGCCGCCTCGGGACCCGCCGCCATCGTTGCGCTCGAAACCGGTTGGGTGACGACCGAGGTCGGGCGTCAACCATGGGTGGTCGATCAACTGATGCGGACAACCGACGCCGTCACCGACTCCGGCTACATCTGGGCCACGTTCGGCGGCGTGGTGATCGTCTACACGCTGGTCGGGGTGGCCGGAATCGCCCTGCTCCGCTCGATGGCGCAGCGCTGGGCCGACGGGGAGACGAATCTCGCTTCTCCGTACGGGCCGATGCGGTCCGACGACGAGCCGTCACCCGAACCCGTCGAAGTTCGACCATGACCGTCGTCGACGCCGTCGCCGCCGTGATGTTCGCGGCGATCATCGTCTACGCCATCTTCGGCGGCGCCGATTTCGGCAGCGGCGTCTGGGATCTGCTCGCCGGCCGGGGCCCCCGGGGTGCCCGGACCCGAAAGCTCATCGACCACGCCATCGGCCCGGTGTGGGAGGCCAACCATGTGTGGCTCATCTTCGTGTTGGTGTTCCTCTGGACGGCCTTCCCCCGACCGTTCGGCGCGCTGATGCGTGAGCTGTCCGTGCCCTTCTGGCTCGCCGGCCTCGGGATCATCATGCGGGCCGCCGGATTCGCGCTCCGCAAGTACGCGCCGTCGTTCACCGCAGCCCGAGTGGCGGGCGCCACGTTCGCCCTCTCGTCGCTGGTCACGCCCTTCTTCCTCGGCAGTATCGCCGGCGCCGTGGCCTCCGGCCGGGTCGACCCGACCGAAACGACCCGCGGCGTCTCGCCCCTCACCCTCACGTCGATCGTCGGCGGCGTGCTGGCCGTGCTCACCTGCACGTTCCTGGCCGGGCTGTTCCTGACCGCCGAGGCCGAACGCCTCGGCCAACATGATCTCGCTGAGGACCTGCGGCGGCGGAGCCTCGTGGTCGGCATCGTGACCGGGGCTGCGGCCATGATCGCCGTGGTACCGCTCTCGGTCGACGCCCCGACGCTGGCCGACGGGCTGACCGGCCGCGCCGCGCCGCTGATGGTGACCTCGGGACTGAGCGGGGCGGCCACGCTGTGGCTGCTGCACCGGGGCCGGATCCATCACGCCCGGATCACCGGCGTCATCGCCGTCGGATCGGTGGTTGCCGGTTGGGGTGTCGCCCAGTACCCGTGGCTACTCGTTGATCACACCACCCTCGCCGAGGGGGCGGGTAGCCGAGCCGCCTTGATCGGCCTGCTGGTCGCCTCAGCCGCCGCGGCGCTGCTCGTCGTCCCCCCGCTCGTGTACCTTTTCCGCCTGGCCGACTCCAACCTGGTGGGAGAACAACAATGACCCGTCGCGGTGCGGAAGCAGGAAGGCGGCGCATCATCGGATGGGCGTTCGTGACGGCCCAGCTGGTCCTGCTGCTGGCGCTGGTGATCCTTCCCCGCTCCGACCACTGGTCGGTTCCCGGCTGGCTACACGTGCTCGGTTTCGCGCTGGTGGCCCTCGGCGGCGTGCTGGTGGTCGTGGCGGGGCTACGGCTCGGCCCAAGCCTCACACCCACTCCTGTGCCGACCGAACGAGGCCGGCTCACCACGACCGGGCTCTACCGGTTCAGCCGACATCCGATCTACACCGGTGTGCTGGCCATCGTCGTCGGGATCGTCATCCGCTCGGCGAACCTGCTCATCGCCGCCGTCGGCGTAGTGGCGTTCGTCTTCTTCGCCGCAAAGGCCCGCTGGGAGGAGGACCGGCTGCGGGAGCGGTACGACGACTATGACGCCTATGCGGCGACGACCGGCCGATTTCTTCCCCGGCTCCGTGGCTGACGCGTCAGTCGACCGTCACGATCCCGGAAGAACGCAATGCGTCGATCTCGGTGTCGTCGAGACCCAGTTCGTCGAGAATCGCTCGACTGTCCGCCCCGACCGACGGCACCGGGCCGCTGGGCCCGATGTCGACGCCCGCCATCTTGATCGGGACGGCCACCGTCTCGATCGGAACGCCTCTGTCATCGTCGGTGACCTCCGGAGCCTCGCCGGCGGTGTCGAGATTGTGGACGAGTGGCACCACGTAGTTGTTGGCTCTGATCTGCTTGTCCTTGACGACCTCGTCGAGCGGTTGGATCGGAGCCCACACGATGTTCTCATCGTCGAGCAGTCGACCCCAATCGGCCGCCGATCGGGTGAGGAGCCGTTCGTCGATGATGTCGACCAATTCGGCCATGTTCCGATACCGGTCCCGCGGCGTGGCGAACCGCTCGTCGTCGAGCACCCATTCGATCCCCAGCTGGCGGCTGAACGCCGGAAACGCGGCCGGCACCGGCATGTTGACGATGATCCACGTTCCGTCGCCGCACCGGTAGGTGTTGACCGCGGCGTTGAGGGCCTCGTGACGGCTGCGGGCGGTCGGTCGGCGGCCGTCGATCAGGGCGGTCGAGATGTCGCCGGCGATGGCCCACATCGAGTTGGACAACAGGCTGGTCTCCACCACCTGGAACTCGCCGGTGTGCTCCGCCAACCGCAGTGCCGCCAGCACGCCGCCGAGGAGGGCGAGCCCGCTGGCGTGATCGCCCGCGGCCTGGGGGAAACGTGACGGTTGCCCGGTGTCGGGATCACTGCTCAGATCGGCGAACCCGCCCCGGGCGAAGTAGGCGGTGACGTCGAACCCGGGACGGTCGGCCTCCTCTCCCTTCGTGCCGTACCCCGTGAGCGTGGCGTGGACGAGGCTCGGATTGACCGCCTTCAGGCTGTCCGGATCGAACCGGTACCGCTGCTGTCGGCTCGGCAACATGTTGCAGACGAACACCTGGGCAGTGGCGACGAGGCGGTGCATGATCGACTGACCGTCGTCGCTCGTCACGTCGAGGGCGAGCGATCGTTTGCCTCGGTTGTCCACGGCGAACGCCGCGTCGAAGTCGACGCGATGGCCATCGACCTTGGGTTGGCGCATCAAGCCCCGGTAGGTGTCGCCGGCCGGCGGCTCGATCTTGATCACGTCGGCGCCGAGGTCGGCCATGATCACACCGGCGCTCGGCGCGGCCACGAAGCTGGCCATCTCGATGACCCGTACTCCATCGAGGGGCCGAACGTTTGACTGGTTCACGGCCCGATTATCGCATCCGTGACTCCGACGGACCGTATTCGAACCACCGTTTTCGCTTGGGCGGCTACCGTGACTGGGATGTCCACGGTCCGTGCCCGCAACCTCGTCAAGCAGTTCGGCGACCATCGAGCGGTCGACGGGATCGACTTCGACATCGAGCCCGGGGAGACGTTCGCCATGCTCGGCCCGAACGGCGCCGGGAAGTCGACGACGATGAAGATGATCTCCACGGTCAGCCCGGTCACCGACGGGGAGTTGACGGTGCTCGGTCTCGACCCACACTCGGATGGTCGGGAGATCAGATCCCGGCTCGGGGTGGTCCCGCAGGAGGACATCCTCGACCAGGCCCTCACGGTGCGCCAGAATGTGGCCGTCTACGGCCGGTACTTCGGCTTGAGTCGGGCCGAGTCCGACCGTCGAGCCGGCGAGCTGCTCGAATTCGTGCAACTCGACGAACGGGCCGACGACCAGATCCGACCGCTCTCCGGTGGTATGAAACGCCGCCTGTCGATCGCGCGGTCGATGGTCAACGAGCCGGAGCTCATCCTCCTCGACGAGCCGACCACCGGGCTCGACCCGCAGGCCCGCCATCTACTCTGGGAGCGCCTCTACCAGCTCAAACGGCAGGGGGTCACCCTTCTGCTGACCACCCACTACATGGACGAGGCCGAGCAGCTGGCCGACCGTCTCGTGATCATGGATCAGGGCCGGATCGTGACCGAGGGAACCCCCAAGGGCCTGATCGAGACCCACTGCCGGCGTGATGTCGTCGAGCTGCGATTCTCCGACGGTGATCTCGGAACCGACCACTCCAACGGTTCTCCGGCGGCGATGGAGTCGGTGGCCCGGCGTCTCGATCTACGGATCGAGCAGCTCTCGGATCGGACGCTGGTCTACGCCGACGACGGCGACAAGGCGCTGGCCGCCCTGGCCGATCACCAGGTCGACGCCGACACCACCCTGATTCGTCGGGCCACGCTCGAGGACGTGTTCCTCAAACTCACCGGGAGGTCGTTGGTTGAGTGACACCATGATCGAGCGCCCGACGGCGTCCGGCGGCCGAGTCGGTCCTGTCACCGCTTCAGGGCTCAAACGCATACTCGAGCACCTCTACATCCGCACTCCGGCCAAGTTCCGCTCCGCGCTCGTCGCCGGTCTGGTGAGCCCGCTGTTCTTCCTCGGGCTGCTCGGTCTCGGCCTGGGTTCACTGGTCGACGACAGGCAGGGCGGGTCCACGGTGTCAACGCTGGGCACGGGCAGCTACCTCGAGTTCATCGGCCCCGGACTGCTGGCCATCTCGGCGGTCTTCTGGGCCTTCGGGCAGAGCCTGTGGCCGACGGCGGGTGAGATCAGGTGGGACCGCACGTACGTGCTCACGTCGGTCACGCCGGTGAGTACGGCCGAAATCGGGCTGGCTCACATCGCCTGGATCGCCATCCGGTTCACCGCGGCCGCCGTGCTGTTCACCCTGGTGCTCGCCGTCGCCGGTGCGGTGGTGAGCTGGTGGGCCGTCTTCGCCCCGATCGCCGCCGGGGCCACCACCCTCGCCCTGTCGTCCATGATCTGCGCCTGGACCGTACGCCAGCACAACGAGGACTCGTTCGCCATGATCATGCGATTGGGTGCGGTTCCGATGTTTCTGTTCTCGGGAGCCTTCTTTCCGTTGTCGGAGATGCCGGCGGCGGTCGCCTGGCTGACCCGGCTCACCCCAGGTTGGCACGGCGTGGAGCTGTGTCGTGACCTGGCACAAGGGGCGGTTGGTACCTCGTCGGCGGTCCACGTCGTCTACCTCGTCGCGGTGATCGCCGCCGGCGCGGCGGCCACCGTGACCGGTTTCCAGCGGGCACTGGCGGACGCCTGATGACACAGACGACCGCCACCCGCCCCTCGGTCTCACCTGGTCGGTCCCGGCCGATTCCCGGACTCCTGGCCGGGATAAGCCGTCGGTTCGAACACAATCTCATCGCCTACCGGCGGATGTGGGTCACCCTCGCCTCCGGCGTCATCGAACCGCTCATGTACCTGCTGGGCATGGGATACGGCATGGGCGCCATCATCGGCGACCTGGAGTTCCGGAATCGGTTGGTGACCTATGCGGCGTTCATCGCCCCCGGCCTGATGGCCTCGTCCGCCATGAACGGCGCTCTGTTCGACACGACCTACAACTTCTACTTCAAACTGCGGGAGACCCGCCAGTTCGACGGGCTGCTGGTCACGCCGTTGACGATGGGCGGTTTGATCGGCGGCGAACTGCTGTGGGCGGTGGCCCGAGGAGCTATCTACTCGGGATTCTTCGTGCTCACGCTCATCGGCCTCGATCTCGCCGAGCCGCTGGATGCGCTGGCCGCCTGGCCCGCCACGTTGCTGACCGGTTGGGCCTTCGGCGCCGTCGGCGCCACCCTCACCAGCTACGCCAGGGCCTGGACCGACTTCGACATGATGGACCTCGTCGTCCAACCCATGTTCCTGGCCTCGACGGCCTTCTTCCCCCTGGCGGTATTCCCGGAGTGGGCCCAGCCGATCGTGTGGGCCACTCCCCTGTTCCACGCCGTCGACCTGACCCGGTCGTTGGCCCTGGGCACGGCCGGGTGGGCCGACGTCGTGCACGTCGCGTATCTGGTCGCCATCGGCCTGGGCTTCGGCTGGCTCGCCCGCCGGCGTCTGAACCGCCTCCTCCTGACCTGACCCTCCGCTCGATCAACGGGTGCGGTTTGTGATCGACGACACGACCGGCCATCCTGGCCGACGTGGATGTCTCCAAAGCGGTCGATCAACGAATGTCGTGTCGGGCCTTCCTCGACACCCCGGTGTCGGATGAGTTGCTGGCCGAGCTGTTGACCAAGGCGGCGCGGGCGCCGTCGGGCGGCAACGTGCAGCCCTGGAAGATCTACGTCGTCAACGGGGAGTCGATGGACCGCTTCCAGGCCCACCTCGCCGAGCGCGACATCGAGAAGCCGGGGTACGACATCTACCCGCCGAAGCTGTGGGAGCCTCACCGCACGACCCGGTATCAGCTCGGCGAGCAGATGTACGCCCTCCTGGGGATCGAGCGGGAAGACAAGGCCGGCCGGATCGAACGCATGATGGACAACTACCGGTTCTTCGGCGCTCCGGCCGCCATTTTCTGCTTCCTCGATCGACGGATGCTCCCGCCACAGTGGTCGGACTGCGGCATGTTCCTGCAGACGCTGATGCTGCTGTGCGAGGAGGCCGGGTTGGCGACCTGCCCCCAGGAGATCTGGACCAACCGCTCGCAGGCGGTGACCGAGTTCGTCGGAGCGCCCGACGAGCTGATGCTGTTCTGCGGCATGGCGATCGGCCACAAGGACCACGACCACCCGGTCAACGAACTTCGGTCGGAGCGGCTTCCGCTGGAAGAGTTCACCCACTGGGTCTGAGCCGGTGAACCCCGTCGACCGGCCGACCGTAGAGGCCCACGTGGTCCCGGCCGAGCGATGGGTGATGCTCCGGATCGCCACGGGGCGGGTCGACGCGCCGCTGGTGCGGGCCTCGGTCGGGAACCTGCCCTTTGTCCGGGGATCACTGGGAGCGGCGGTGAGCGGCCGAATGTTCTCCCAGCTGGCGGCTGTCGACCATCCGTTGGCGCTCGCCGACCTGCACCGGTGTCTCGTGACCGACGCGCTGGTGAGCTTCGACTTCTTGGTGGGCGGCGATACCGAGAGCGTCGACAGACTGCGTGATCTTCTCGAGGGCGCGGGTTTCGTTGTCGAATCCGAGGATCGCACGTCTCCCGGGGTGTGCGGGATCCAGGCTCGCCGACGCCTCACCCTGCCCGACACGGTGGGTACCGACATGGCGGTTCTGGTCTGCGGGCTCAACCCGTCGATACACGCCGCCGAGGCCGGGGTCGGGTTCGTCACCGCCAGCAATCGATTCTGGTCCGGCGCACAGGCGGCAGGCCTGGTCACCGTCGACCGAGATCCGGTGGCCGCCCTCAAACGGAACGGCGTCGGTATGACCGATCTCGTCAAACGGGCCACCCGCCGGGCCGACGAGCTCGACGCTCCGGAATACCTCGACGGTTTGGCCCGGGTCGAGCGCCTGGTGGCGTGGTTGCAGCCTCGGGTCGTCTGCTTCGTCGGTCTCTCCGGCTGGCGGGCCGCCGTCGACCGCCGATCCGTGGCGGGCCTCCAGGAGACCGAGCTGGCCGGACGGCCGGTCTACGTGATGCCGAGCACCAGCGGCCTCAACGCCCGCTGTCAGCTACCCGAGGTAGTAGAGCACTTCACCGAGGTTCGTCGTCTGGCGGAGCGCTGAACGTGATCAGCCCATGTGGTCCCGGAGCACATCGAGACCGACTGAACCGACCGCGAGCAGGTCGGCGTGGAACTGCTTGAGGTCGAAGTCCGGTCGTTTCGAGTGCTCGTCCCGCAGATCCAGAATCGCCTGCTCCCCCACCTTGTAGGAGATCGCCTGACCGGGCCAGCCGAAGTAGCGGATCACCTCGGATCGGGCGTCGCCGTCGTCGAGCAGGGCGCGGGTCCGCAACAACTCGTGGGCAAGGTCGAACGTCCAGGTCTCGCCGGGATGGAAGCTGACGTCGTCGGGGATCGGGAGACCGAGGTGGACGCCGATGTCGATGGCGATCCGGCACGAACGGAGCAGCTGGCTGGCCAGCAGCCCGACCCGGTACTCCGGCCGCTCCAGATAGCCCATCTCGTCCATGAAGCGCTCCGCGTACAGGGCCCACCCCTCCCCCGACCCCGGGTACCAGACCCAGACCCGGTGGAAGCGGGACAGCCGGTCACCCTGGCACAGCTGCACACCGACCTGGAGGTGATGGCCGGGGAAACCCTCATGGTATGCCGTCGTGACCTCCTGGAACGTGGGCAGGAAGGTCTTGCCCTCGATCGGATACCAGACCGACCCCGCACGGGTGAAGTCCTCGGACGGTCCGACGTAGTGGGCGGCTGAAGCGCCGCCGGGCGGTTCGATCTGGACGTCGATCGTCTTGATCGGCTCGGGCACGTCGAAGTGTGAACCGTCGAGCTGTTCGAGTGCCTGCTGCTGGCGCTCCTTCATGAACGCCACGAAATCGTCCGTGGACGTCATGGCGTACGCGGGGTCGTTCATCAGCATGTCGAAGACCTCGGCGGGCGGGCGCGTCGAGTCGATCTCGGCGGCAACGACCTGGATCTCGGCCCACAGGCGCTCGACCTCCTCCCAACCCCAGGCGTAGGTGGCCTCCCAATCGAGGGTCGTTCCGAGGAACAGGCGGGCCAGGTTGGCGTACCGCTCCCGACCGACGCCGTCGGGTTCGACTGCGTCCGGGCCATAGATGTTCTCCAGGTAGTCGTTGAGGCCGGCGTACGCCGCTTTGGCCCCGGTGACCGCCTGATCGAGTCGGTCGGCGAACGTGGCGGACGGGCCGTCCCACTCGGCGAGGGTAACTGCGAGCTGATTGAAGCTCGAGTCTTCTCCGGTGGCGATCCGTCCCTGCTCGATCACCGTTTCGACCTGACGTCGGGCCACCGTCAGCCCCCTTCTGCGTCCCTCCTCGAGACTCCGGCGGTACCCGTCGAGTGCGTCGGGCAGGGTTTCGAGCCGGGTGATGGCGGCCTCCCACCCCTCCGCGGTTGAGGTGTCCTGGGAGAAGAAGATCATCCGCATGTCCTGGTGCGGCGAGACGATGTTGTTGAGATCTCGCAGATGCTCCCCCGCCTCGATGGGCGCCATCATCGCCGTACAGTGCTCGACGAGGACGTCACGGGCCAGACGGTCGCGGTCATCCGCGATCTGACAGGCTTCTGCCCGACGCTTGATCTCGGCCCACATGTCGACCCGCCGCTCGTACCCTTCCGGGGACAGATCGGACCATTCGTGGTCATGACCGGCCACCCCGAGCATGGTCGCATTCTGCGGATCCATGGCCGCCGCCCGGGTGGTGGCCTCGTCACTGAGCTCGAAGATGTCGGACATCGCATGATCCTAGCCGGTGGACCTTGAACCGAACCCCCGCGCCATCCGTGCGCCCTCGCCACTGGAACCGAGGCCCAGGGCGCACGGAACAATCCTGGTGGAATTCGGGCCGACCGCACGGGCGCGGCCGGTACTCTGCGATTGTGACCACCGACGCTGCGAACACCGACCCAGCCGACGACCGGGCTCCGGCCGCCGATTTCGTCAGGGCCAAGGTGATCGAGGACAACCAGACAGGCCGATTCGACGGCCGGGTCCAGACCCGTTTCCCACCCGAGCCCAACGGCTATCTCCACATCGGCCACGCCAAATCGATCGGCCTCAACTTCGGGGTCGCCGCCGACTTCGGCGGTACCTGCAACGTGCGCTTCGACGACACCAATCCGGAGACCGAGAAACAGGAGTACGTCGACGGCATCCTGAGCGATCTTGACTGGCTGGGTTACACGCCTGACGGCGTCTACTACGCGTCCGACTACTTCGAGCAGCTCTACGAGTGGGCCGAGGATCTCATCCGGGCCGGCTTGGCCTACGTCGACGACCAGGACTCCAACACCATCTCCGAGCAGCGGGGCGGCTTCGGGCAGCCCGGTGTCGAGAGCCCCCATCGCAATCGCAGCGTCGAGGAGAATCTCGAGCTGTTCCGAGGGATGCGTGACGGCGCCCATCCCGACGGCTCCAAGGTGTTGCGGGCGAAGATCGACATGCAGGCCGACAACATGCAGCTGCGCGACCCTGTCATGTACCGGATCCGGCGTGAGACCCACTACCGGGCGGGAGACAAGTGGATCGTCTTCCCTTCGTACGACTGGGCCCACGGTCAGGGCGACGCCATCGAAGGCGTGACGCACTCGTTGTGCACACTCGAGTTCACCGACCACCGGCCGGTCTACGACTGGTTCCTCGAGCACCTCGACCTCCCGGGCGACAAGCCGGAGCAGACCGAGTTCGCCCGCCTCGGCCTGACCCACACACTGATGTCGAAACGGCATTTGGCCGATCTGGTCACCGATGGCATCGTCGACGGGTGGGACGATCCCCGGATGCCCACCGTGCGGGGAATGCGCAAGCGAGGCTATCCGGCGTCGGCCATTCGGGGATTCGTCGATCGGATCGGCATCGCCAGGACCAACTCGACCAGTGAGATCGAGCTGCTGGAGTCGTTCGTCCGCACCGAGCTGAACCAGACGGCGTTGCGCCGTATGGCCGTGTTGCGTCCCCTGCGGGTCGTGATCACCAACTGGCCGGACGGTCAGCAGGTCGAGCTGGAAGCGATCAACAACCCGGAGAATCCCGCTGCCGGTACCCGCAAGGTGCCGTTCACCGGCGAACTGTGGATCGAACAGGACGACTTCAAGCTGGAGCCGCCGCCCAAGTACTACCGGCTCTCGATCGGGCGGGAGGTGAGGCTGCGAGCCGGGTTCTACATCACCGCCACCGACGTCGAGACCGACGACGACGGCAACGTGACCACCGTGTACTGCACCTACGACCCGGAGAGTGAAGGCGGCTCGACCCCCGACGGCCGCAAGGTCAAGGCGACGATCCACTGGGTGTCGGCCGCCCACGCGGTCGGGGCAACCGTCAATCTGTACGACCGCCTGTTCACCGATCCTCATCCCGGTGAAGGCGACAACGACCCCCTCGACAGCCTCAACCCCAACTCGCGTGAGACACTCACCGATGCCAAACTCGAACCGGCCTTGGCCGACGTCGAGCCGGGTCAGGTCGTCCAATTCGAGCGTCTTGGCTACTTCGCCGTCGACCCCGATGACACGTCGGTCTTCCACCGCACCGTGGGTCTGCGCGACGAATGGGCCAACATCCAGAAACGGCGGGCCCGCGAAGCCGGTACCGGCGGCTGAGCGCAGTTCGCGGGTGATTGCAACGGTTGCGGAATCTGCGTTGTTTTCACCCGTCGGAGAGCCGCAAATCCCCGGGTTTGGGATCGGGCGTGCAGGCCCATCCCTCGACAGGCTCGCCTAGCGCGCGACCGATGGGCGGTCCTATGATCAGCCCATGACAGCCGTTGACATCCCTCGATTCGTGCGGGCCGACGGGCCCGACAAGGTCACCGGCACCGGGCGCTACGCCGCCGACCTGGTGCTGCCCGGCATGCTGTGGGCCAAGTTCCGCTACGCCGATCACCCGCACGCCCGAATCACCTCGGTCGACACCAGCGAGGCCCGGGCCATGGCCGGTGTGCTGGCCGTGCTGACCGCGGAGGACGTGCCCGACGTGCGCTACTCGGCCGGTGTCGCCGACCGGCGTCTGTTCGCCCAGGACGTCGTGCGGTTCGAGGGCGAGGTCGTGGCCGCCGTGGCCGCGACTTCGGCCGAGATCGCGCAGGCCGCGGTCGACGCGATCCAGGTCGGCTACGAAGCATTGACCCCGGTGGTCGACGTCGAGGCCGCACTCGAGCCCGACAGTCCGCTCGTCCACCCGGAATGGGAGAGCTACGACGCCGACCCCGAAACGGTGAGAGACCGCAACGTCGGTTCGTTCTCGTCGATCTCCCGGGGTGACGCCGAGGCGGCCATGGCCGACGCCCACACCGTGGTGTCCAGTCGCTACGTGGCCGACGCCAGCCACGCCGTCCCGATAGAACCGCGGGCGATCGTGGCCCAGTGGGAAGGCGAGCGGGTCACGATCCACAGCTCCACCCAGGTTCCCTACAACGCCCGAGCCGGTGTCTGTCAGACCCTGGGCCTCCCCTCCAACCGGGTCCGGATCATCGTGCCTCACCTCGGCGGCGGCTTCGGCGGCAAGTGCGGATTCCACTACGAGGCCCACATCGCCGCCCTGGCCCGGTCCGCCCGACGGCCGGTCAAGCTGGTGTTCAGCCGGCGGGAGGAGTTCCTGGCCCCCGATCGACGCCGCGAGGGCATGGTCGTCGACATCACCACCGGGCTCGACGCCGACGGCCGCATCGTGGCCCGAACCGGCGGCCTGATCATCGACAACGGGGCCTACATTGCCGATGCCGCCTTCTTCCCCCAGCTGGCGGCCATGCACGTGGCCGGGCCCTACCAGGTCCCCAATCTCGACATCGAGGCCCGCCTTGTCTACACCAACCATCAGCCGTCCGGTTCGGTGCGGGCCCCGACGGCCCCCCAGGCCTGCTGGGCCCTCGAGTCCCACACCGACGAACTGGCCCGAGCCATCGGGGTCGATCCGGTCGAGTTCCGGCGCCGCACCATCGTGACCAGCGGTTCGGTCGGGGCCGCCGGACAGACCTACGACGACATCGGTCTGGCCGACTGCCTGGAGACGGCGGTCGACCTCATCGGCTACGAGTCGGACCGCGGCGGCACAACCGACGACGAGGCGATCGGCGTGGCGGTTGGCTGGTGGCCCAGCTTTCCCGCGGCCTCGGGCGCCTATGTGCGCATCGACGACGACGGCAAGGGCCAGATCGTCACCGGCGCCCAGGAATGCGGAACCGGCGCCGTCATGACGTTGCGGCAACTGGCCGCCGACGAGCTCGGCATGGATCCGACCGACTTCGAGATCGTCTACCAGGACACCGCGGCCGCCCCCTACGACACCGGCGCCACCGGATCCCAGACCCTGCTCAACAACGGTCGAGCCGTCGTCGAGGCCTCCCAGCAGGTGGCCGAGCAGGTCAAGGCGCTGGCGGCCGAACGGCTGGAGGCTGCGGTGGGCGACATCGTCCTCGCCGACGGTACGGCCTCGGTGGCCGGCAGCCCGACGGCATCCGTGCCGATCGCCGAGCTGGCGGCCGAAGCAGCCGGCGGAGAGCTCCTGCTCGGACACGGCTCGGGCACCCCAGGCGAATATCCGGAGCTGGTGGGCGCCACCTGCGTCGGCGATCATGGGGTTGCCGCCTGGGCCTCACCCCAGTTCTCGTGCCACGCCGTCCGGATCCGCCTCGACCCCGACACCGGCGTCGTCCGGGTTCTCGACGTTGCCGCGGCCCACGACTCGGGCACGATCATCAACCCGATGGGTGCTCTCGGGCAGATCCACGGTGGGATCATGATGGGGATCGGGCAGGCCCTGACCGAGGGAACGGTCTATGACGACGAGGGCCGCCAGCGCAATCCGATGCTGCTCGAGTACAAGCTGCAAACCGCAGCCGACGGGCCGAACATCACGGTCGACTTCATCGAGACCGGCACCCCCGGCCAGGGGCCGAAGGGGGCGAAGGGTTTGGCCGAGGCGCCGAACGTCGCCACCGCGGCCGCCATCGCCAACGCCGTGACCAAGCTCGTCGGCCGTCCGGTCCGCGAGCTGCCCATGACGTCGGAACGAGTCTGGAGGACGATGCACGAACCATCCAACGACCCGGCGGCCTCCGACGAGGACGGTGCCGCATGAGCACGTTCACCATCGCCTCGTCCGTCGAGGAGGCCACGACCCTCATGGCCGACGGAGCGAAAGTGGTGGCCGGTGGCACGGATCTCGTCGTCGGCCACCGCCAGGGCAAGGCCCCGCTCCCGGACCGCCTCGTCGCCATCGACCGCATCGACGACCTCAGGGGCA